>NZ_JBHVUY010000022.1:0-1199 GCF_042883865.1 Paenibacillus sp. NPDC058174 | reverse complement strand
CTCGTCTGATCAGTACCTTCCGCACGAATGCTATTTGAACTCAGATGATACTCGCTCTCTATAATCAGCCCGTTCGGCAGCTGCCCTTTGCGTGCCAGAATCTGGCTTTGAGCGTTAATAAGGATGCGCTTGGGCGTGAACAGCGAGATCTCATCCGCCGCATTCAGCGTCAGCTTCTTGTGACTGGTCAAGGTAATGCCGTAGTTATCGTCGAAGCTGAGTTTCAGCGGTTCTTTGCTTCCGCCCGTAAGGTTGAGCGCCGTTGGCGTCATCTCCAGCTCGCTGCCGTGCTCAGTGCCGAAATACCGGTTGTTTGGATTGCTAGTTTTGGGACTGCTGCCTCCATTTTTCCGAACAGCACCTACCACTATAGCGTTGGCTGCCGATCCATCGGGAAAATACAAGCTGGCATGCGTCCCTACCTGAGGCATGCTGTACATCGCGTTTCCTGTCGGGGGCGCAAACGGAAACCATTCCGACTTGGCACCTGCCTCTTTGTCGATGTCTAGATGGAGCTTAACCTGCTCTCCCTGAACCGCCAACACCTTTCCCTCAAGCGATAATCCTTTCAAACCGACATGCTCGCGAGGCTGCTGCAAAATACCTTCCCGCCGCGATAGACGGTACTTATATTTTAGTCCGCTTCCATCCAAATAAGCTTGCATACTGCTAACGCAAAGCTTCTTGTTCCGAAACTGGATTTCGTCTCCCAGCGCATACTGGACGTTACTCTCAATCTCATAATAGAAAAAATCCGTACTCTGCGCATCAGCCTTTTGCTCTCTGGCCTTTTTGAACGCCAGCAAATCCTTCTTGGCTGTATAAGCCGTATCATCCGCCAGCTTGTAGTTTTTCCCTTCCGGAAGACCGAAGTAAAAGCGGGGACTACTATCCAATATATCACAGCACACGATCGTTTGTAATTCACTGGATAATCGCTTAACAAACGCCCAGTCCGTCTCTTTATATTGAATGGCTGCCTTGCCCAGCTTAACGTCATTCCCTTCCGTCGCGATAACGTTAGCTCTTGAATGACCGCTCGCTACTGTGTCTAGCAATGCGGAATAACTCATTCCGCTATCTTGAAAAGAACGGCTTTTCTTCTCCGTATCCAGATGAAAGCTTCCGGATATCCCTTCAATTTCAATTGTATAGATACCATTGCGATTTGTTGTTTGGACTGAGGATACCAAACCCTT
>NZ_JBHVUY010000020.1:0-1315 GCF_042883865.1 Paenibacillus sp. NPDC058174 | reverse complement strand
TTCATCCGTTATGAAGTGACGACGAATGAAGTATTCGAGCTGTGCGATGCCGTTGAATTTAAAAAAAGACAGCTGTATGTCTATAACGCTGTTACCGAATTCAGAAATGGCGTTCTGACTCATACCTATCAATTCATGGATGCCAAGGGGTTCAGCTTCGGTAAAATGCACAATCGTGCATTAGCGGGAACGTCGCTGTTCGGCAAGGTTGTTGGCATATCCAATGACACCGTCAAAGTGTTCCTCGATATCGACAAAGACCAGGACGATGCAACTGCAAGCTGGTTTCCTTACTCCACGATTTATTCCTCACCCGATGGAAGCGGCTGGTACTGCATGCCGGAAACCGGCGACCAAATCCGAGTCTACTTTCCCGACGAGCAGGACGGCAACGCATTTGCCGCGAGCTCTGTTAACTTATCATCATCCGATTCAAAGAAACGAAGCGATCCATCGGTTAAAAGTATCAGCACCAAATACGGTAAACAGATTGTTTTCCAGCCTGGCGCTGTTGAAATCATCGGAAGCGGGAAGCTGCTCATGCGCTTGACCGACGATGGTGGTATCGAAATTAACAGCGATAAGAAAATAGCGTTAAACGCCGAGGATGACATCGAAATTAACGGCGGAACCAAAGTCATCATACAGGGTGAAGAAGGGGTCGATCTGAAGCAGGCTAGCGCCACCTTAAGCATTCTGGATGATGTCACGATGAGCGGAGGGAAGGTGAACATCGTATGATTTCGGTTATGGATCGCACGGCGGCATTGGAAGACTTGCTCGTGAATCATTTGGCGGGGGAGTGGCAGCAGGATTTCGTTACGATTAACGAGCGGTACATGGCGGATAAAGATCGGATTGACCGCAACTTGACTGCGGCCTTTGAAAAGGCGTGCTTACATGCAGCTCAGCTGCAGTTGCAAGGGCGTAAACGGGATATTCAATATATCCATTTTTCCTATTTGCGAACAAGCTTCATGGAGCAAAGAGCGGAATACCGAATCGACCTTTATGATGCTGACTGGTATATGGATAAAGAGGAATGCTGCAGCCTGTGGCAGGCTGACTTCTTATTCAATCCGGTGTTCGAGCGGCAGCGGGAGCTGGAGAAGCAGAGAGTGAATTACGCACGGAAGATCACGCCGATGGACGTTGAGCATATCATCCATCAGGAAGCGATGAAATATCATCTGCTTGCTATTGAATATATTCGCGATAGAGTACCAGCACTAATTGAGAGTGAAGGGTATGCGGCGATGAGGAAAAGCGAGGATTTGACCATTCTGGCTGGGGAGTACAGAGATCAACATGAGCT
>NZ_JBHVUY010000019.1:0-1322 GCF_042883865.1 Paenibacillus sp. NPDC058174 | reverse complement strand
TGCAATTAGAATAATAAGTGGACACCTCTTAAGTGTAGAAAGATAATAAGGTTAACGAGGAGAGGTGTTCGGTATGGAAAAGCAGCCACGTAACAAGTATACAGAAGAGTTTAAGAAGCGAACGGTAAAATACATTCTAGAACAATCCAAGACCATGCCAGAGATCGCTGGAGAACTAGATATCTCGGCTGGTCTATTGCACAACTGGAAACAAAAATATCGTAGCGAGATTCAAGCAGAGATCCAAACAGAGGTCCAAGCTTCACCGGATAAAATCCGTCAATTAGAACAACAATTGCGTGACATGGAAGCTGCAAAACAAAAGCAAGATCTCGAGAATGCCGACTTACGGGAAGAACTTGAAATCTTAAAAAAGGCGCTACACATCTTCGGGAAAGAAAGGAACTGAGGTTTCAGTTCATCGAAGATCATCGCTCCGAGTTTCGGTTAGAGAAGATGTGTAGCGTACTCGATGTTTCAAGGAGCGGTTATTACAAATGGCTCACGGAGAAGTGCAATCTGAACAGCTACCAGAAGCGTCGGATGGCGCTGGTCGCACGCATTACTTGGCTTTTTCATGATTCAATCGATCGCTATGGGAGTCCGAAAATCACTTCTCTGCTTCGCAAAGAAGGCTGGAAGGTCTCAGAGCGTTTGGTAGGCAAACTCATGAAAGAGAACGGGTTGCGTTCTTGTGTAACCAAGAAATATCGGGTGAATACGACAGACTCCAATCATGACCAGCCGATCGCACCAAACCTGCTCAACCAGAACTTCGAGACAACAGCACCGAACAAAGTCTGGGTAACCGATATCACGTATATTCCTTGTCGTGAAGGTCGTATGTATCTGGCCAGTGTCCTTGATCTGTACACACGCAAGATCGTGGGTTGGAAGCTTGCCGACCGAATGACGACAGATCTTGTCCTGGCAGCCCTAGATCAAGCGTACGAAACACAGAAGCCAAAGAAAAAGCTGATTCACCATTCGGACCGAGGTTCGCAGTATGCCTCTGAGGACTATCGAAAGCGATTAAAGACGTACAAAATGAAAGCAAGTATGAGCCGCAAAGGGAATTGCTACGATAACGCTTGTATTGAGTCCTTCCACAGTGTACTGAAAAAAGAATTCGTATACTGCACGAAATTCAAGACAAAAGATCAGGCACAACAAGAGATGTTCGAGTATATCGAACTGTTTTATAACCGAAAACGAATTCATAGTTCATTGGGTTATTTATCACCCAATCAATTTGAGTTGAATTATTACAAAAAAGTAAGTTGATACACTTAAGCAGTGTCTACTTTCTTGACAGAGGTCCA
>NZ_JBHVUY010000018.1:0-1688 GCF_042883865.1 Paenibacillus sp. NPDC058174 | reverse complement strand
GCCGTCAATCGGTTCCCACCCTGCGATTTGTGGAGTTCTAACCGTGCTCGCGACGGTGTGCTGTTTCGGGACATCGCTGACACATGGATGTCTCGGGACATCGCTGACACCTGAGTAGGGCTTGGACCAGCATGGTTCATGGCCCAGAAGGTGACGGCGATGGACATTCGCATGGCTGCGGCGTTGACCGGGCAGGTGGACAACGTGGCGGAGTTTTGCCGCTGTGAGCAGATCAGCCGGCAGACGTTTTACAAGTTTCGCCGGCGCTTCCGGGACGAGGGGATCGATGGGCTGCAGGATCGGTCCCGTCGGCCGCTGACCTCGCCGGGACAGACCCCGGCCCAGGTCGAGGACATCGTGGTGCGCCGGCGCAAGCAGTTGATCGAGCAGGGGCTCGATCACGGCGCCCAATCGATTGTGTGGTCGTTGCAACGCGACGGTCTGCAGGCAGTGCCATCACCGTCGACGGTGTGGCAGATTCTGACCCGCCGCGGAGCGATCACAGCGCAACCGCAGAAACGCCCGAAGTCAGCGACGAAGCGTTTCGTGTTCGATCGGCCCAACGAGTGCTGGCAGTCGGATTGGACTGGATGGTCGCTGGCCGACGGGACACCGGTGGCCATCGCGGGCAGCCTCGACGACCACTCCCGCTACTTGGTGGGGTTACGCGCGGCTGCCGGCGATGCCGATGGTGAACTGGTCTGGTCGGTGATACTGACCGGTGTCGCCGAGTGCGGAATACCTTCGATGTCGTTGTCGGACAACGGGATCGTCTACACAGGCAGGTTCCACGCGCATGAATCGGCGTTCGAGATCAACCTCCGCGCGCTTGGTGTGCGCACCATTAACTCGGCGCCCTTTCATCCGCAGACCTGCGGCAAGATCGAGCGATTCTGGCAGACGCTGAAGAAGTGGCTGGCCGCCCGCGACCCGGTCGCCACGATCGACGACCTCAACGACCTGCTCGCGCAGTTCGGCAGCTTCTACAACCAGCACCGCCCCCACCGGGCACTACGCGGAGCCACCCCCGCTGAGGCGTTCCACAGCACCGTTAAGGCCCGCCCAGCCGACCGCCCACTACCGGCTCCGGTGTTCATATCCCGCCACATCGTCGACGAGGCGAGCGGCAACCTGTATGTGCCGCCCTACCGCGTTCACGTCGGACTCCGATGGGCCAGCCACGAATGCGTCAGCATCCGCGACGGTAACCACATCACGATCTTCAGCGGCAACCGCCTCGTCCGCACACTGACTGCCGACCCCACCCGCAGACATCAACGCGGCGACAAAAACACGCGCACCTATCGCACCCGCGAACCCAAACCGGCACTATGACTGTCAGCGATGTCCCGAGACATAAGTGTCAGCGATGTCCCGAGACACCACACCGTGTCGGGTGCGGCTAGGACTCCACAAATCACTGGTTAGCGGCGGGTGTTGAGCAGGTCGATCACCTGCTGCACCAGGTCGTCGATGACCGCGCCGGCGGTGTCGACGACCAGGTCGGGGTTCTCGGGCGGCTCGTAGGGTGCGTCGATGCCGGTGAGCCCCTTGAGTTCACCGGCCCGGGCCCGGGCATAGAGCCCCTTGGGATCGCGCCGCTCGCACTCGGCCAGTGAGGTCGCCACGTGCACTTCGATGAACGGCAGCTCGGCCGCATCGTTGAGGGCGCGCGCGGTGTCCCGGTC
>NZ_JBHVUY010000017.1:0-4225 GCF_042883865.1 Paenibacillus sp. NPDC058174 | reverse complement strand
CGCGTGCTATGAAGCTGTCTTTCCACTAAGCATATAAGCTAGTGATGATGATCAGCACTTTGAAAAGAAAGTGCGGGTGAAGGGACTCGAACCCCCACGTCGTAAGACACTAGATCCTAAGTCTAGCGCGTCTGCCAATTCCGCCACACCCGCGTGACAAGTGGTGAGCCATGAAGGACTCGAACCTTCGACCCTCTGATTAAAAGTCAGATGCTCTACCAACTGAGCTAATGGCTCTTATTACAAGAGACTCATATAGTATAACATATAAAGGTGGTGCCGGCAAGAGGACTTGAACCCCCAACCTACTGATTACAAGTCAGTTGCTCTACCAATTGAGCTACACCGGCAAGTGGTGGAGGGACGGGATCGAACCGCCGACCCTCTGCTTGTAAGGCAGATGCTCTCCCAGCTGAGCTAATCCTCCATATATTACACTTACGTGTAATGGCTTGGCGGCGTCCTACTCTCACAGGGGGAAACCCCCAACTACCATCGGCGCTGAAGAGCTTAACTTCCGTGTTCGGCATGGGAACGGGTGTGACCTCTTCGCTATCGCCACCAAACCATTGAGAGTGTTCTCTCAAAACTAGATAACAGTAAGCATACATTCAAATTGGTTAAGTCCTCGATCGATTAGTATCTGTCAGCTCCATGTGTCGCCACACTTCCACCTCAGACCTATCAACCTGATCATCTTTCAGGGATCTTACTTCCTTGCGGAATGGGAAATCTCATCTTGAGGGGGGCTTCATGCTTAGATGCTTTCAGCACTTATCCCGTCCGCACATAGCTACCCAGCGATGCCCTTGGCAGAACAACTGGTACACCAGCGGTGCGTCCATCCCGGTCCTCTCGTACTAAGGACAGCTCCTCTCAAATTTCCTGCGCCCGCGACGGATAGGGACCGAACTGTCTCACGACGTTCTGAACCCAGCTCGCGTACCGCTTTAATGGGCGAACAGCCCAACCCTTGGGACCGACTACAGCCCCAGGATGCGATGAGCCGACATCGAGGTGCCAAACCTCCCCGTCGATGTGGACTCTTGGGGGAGATAAGCCTGTTATCCCCGGGGTAGCTTTTATCCGTTGAGCGATGGCCCTTCCATGCGGAACCACCGGATCACTAAGCCCGACTTTCGTCCCTGCTCGACTTGTAGGTCTCGCAGTCAAGCTCCCTTGTGCCTTTACACTCTGCGAATGATTTCCAACCATTCTGAGGGAACCTTTGGGCGCCTCCGTTACTTTTTAGGAGGCGACCGCCCCAGTCAAACTGCCCACCTGACACTGTCTCCCTGCCCGATAAGGGCAGCGGGTTAGAAGGTCAATACAGCCAGGGTAGTATCCCACCGATGCCTCCACCGAAGCTGGCGCTCCGGTTTCCAAGGCTCCTACCTATCCTGTACAAGCTGTACCAACATTCAATATCAGGCTGCAGTAAAGCTCCACGGGGTCTTTCCGTCCTGTCGCGGGTAACCTGCATCTTCACAGGTACTATAATTTCACCGAGTCTCTCGTTGAGACAGTGCCCAGATCGTTACGCCTTTCGTGCGGGTCGGAACTTACCCGACAAGGAATTTCGCTACCTTAGGACCGTTATAGTTACGGCCGCCGTTTACTGGGGCTTCAATTCGCACCTTCGCTTACGCTAAGCGCTCCTCTTAACCTTCCAGCACCGGGCAGGCGTCAGCCCCTATACTTCGCCTTACGGCTTCGCAGAGACCTGTGTTTTTGCTAAACAGTCGCCTGGGCCTATTCACTGCGGCTCTCTCGGGCTTGCACCCTAACAGAGCACCCCTTCTCCCGAAGTTACGGGGTCATTTTGCCGAGTTCCTTAACGAGAGTTCTCTCGATCACCTTAGGATTCTCTCCTCGCCTACCTGTGTCGGTTTGCGGTACGGGCACCTCTCACCTCGCTAGAGGCTTTTCTTGGCAGTGTGGAATCAGGAACTTCGCTACTATAATTCGCTCGCCATCACAGCTCAGCCTTCACGGGAAACGGATTTGCCTATTTCCCAGCCTAACTGCTTGGACGCGGATATCCAATACCGCGCTTACCCTATCCTCCTGCGTCCCCCCATTGCTCAAATGGTGAGGAGGTGGTACAGGAATATCAACCTGTTGTCCATCGCCTACGCCTTTCGGCCTCGGCTTAGGTCCCGACTAACCCTGAGCGGACGAGCCTTCCTCAGGAAACCTTAGGCATTCGGTGGAGGGGATTCTCACCCCTCTTTCGCTACTCATACCGGCATTCTCACTTCTAAGCGCTCCACCAGTCCTTCCGGTCTTGCTTCACAGCCCTTAGAACGCTCTCCTACCACTGTTCGAAGAACAGTCCGCAGCTTCGGTGATACGTTTAGCCCCGGTACATTTTCGGCGCAGAGTCACTCGACCAGTGAGCTATTACGCACTCTTTAAATGGTGGCTGCTTCTAAGCCAACATCCTGGTTGTCTAAGCAACTCCACATCCTTTTCCACTTAACGTATACTTTGGGACCTTAGCTGGCGGTCTGGGCTGTTTCCCTTTCGACTACGGATCTTATCACTCGCAGTCTGACTCCCAAGGATAAGTCATCGGCATTCGGAGTTTGACTGAATTCGGTAACCCGGTAGGGGCCCCTAGTCCAATCAGTGCTCTACCTCCGAGACTCTTACCTTGAGGCTAGCCCTAAAGCTATTTCGGAGAGAACCAGCTATCTCCAGGTTCGATTGGCATTTCACCCCTACCCACACCTCATCCCCGCACTTTTCAACGTGCGTGGGTTCGGGCCTCCATTCAGTGTTACCTGAACTTCACCCTGGACATGGGTAGATCACCTGGTTTCGGGTCTACGACCACGTACTCAATTCGCCCTATTCAGACTCGCTTTCGCTGCGGCTCCGCATCTTCTGCTTAACCTTGCACGGGATCGTAACTCGCCGGTTCATTCTACAAAAGGCACGCCATCACCCGTTAACGGGCTCTGACTACTTGTAGGCACACGGTTTCAGGATCTCTTTCACTCCCCTTCCGGGGTGCTTTTCACCTTTCCCTCACGGTACTGGTTCACTATCGGTCACTAGGGAGTATTTAGCCTTGGGAGATGGTCCTCCCGGATTCCGACGGAATTTCACGTGTTCCGCCGTACTCAGGATCCACTCAGGAGAGAACGAAGTTTTGACTACAGGGCTGTTACCTTCTTTGACGGACCTTTCCAGGTCGCTTCATTTACCTCGTTCCTTTGTAACTCCGTATAGAGTGTCCTACAACCCCAAGAGGCAAGCCTCTTGGTTTGGGCTAGTCCCGTTTCGCTCGCCGCTACTCAGGGAATCGATTTTTCTTTCTCTTCCTCCAGGTACTTAGATGTTTCAGTTCCCTGGGTCTGCCTTCTCATATCCTATGTATTCAGATAAGGATACTACTCCATTACGAGTAGTGGGTTCCCCCATTCGGAAATCTCCGGATCAAAGCTCACTTACAGCTCCCCGAAGCATATCGGTGTTAGTCCCGTCCTTCATCGGCTCCTAGTGCCAAGGCATCCACCGTGCGCCCTTTCTAACTTAACCGTTAAAAAGAATCACTACGTGATATCTTGCATTACTAATTGAATGTGAATTACTTCTGTTATCTAGTTTTCAAAGAACAACATCTCGAAGAATCAAATGATCCTTCAAAACTAAACAAGACAGGGAACGTTCTGTTTATAAGACCCAAGGTCTTATATTCCGTTAAAATCCTTAGAAAGGAGGTGATCCAGCCGCACCTTCCGATACGGCTACCTTGTTACGACTTCACCCCAATCATCTGTCCCACCTTCGGCGGCTGGCTCCTAAAAGGTTACCTCACCGACTTCGGGTGTTACAAACTCTCGTGGTGTGACGGGCGGTGTGTACAAGGCCCGGGAACGTATTCACCGCGGCATGCTGATCCGCGATTACTAGCGATTCCAGCTTCACGCAGTCGAGTTGCAGACTGCGATCCGAACTGAGAACAGATTTGTGGGATTGGCTTAACCTCGCGGTTTCGCTGCCCTTTGTTCTGTCCATTGTAGCACGTGTGTAGCCCAGGTCATAAGGGGCATGATGATTTGACGTCATCCCCACCTTCCTCCGGTTTGTCACCGGCAGTCACCTTAGAGTGCCCAACTGAATGCTGGCAACTAAGATCAAGGGTTGCGCTCGTTGCGGGACTTAACCCAACATCTCACGACACGAGCTGACGACAACCATGCACCACCTGTCTCCT
>NZ_JBHVUY010000016.1:0-13692 GCF_042883865.1 Paenibacillus sp. NPDC058174 | reverse complement strand
GGAAGCAAGCTGCGGGGACTTAAGGATATGTTCTCTCTTCCTTTGGGCAAACAATTTGCTCCGGCTGGCGGACCTCCTATACCAAGTAAATTTCATTTAGATGATATAGCTGATGGAAATGTATCGAAGATTGATAAGGCAGTGAGAGAACAGCAAAAGAAAAATCTAGCAGATGGAATGTATTCAGGAACTAAGAAAGTTGATCCTGGCGATGTTAAGGTTAATAAAGGGCCTGAGGGGTCAACTAAAGGCGGTAGTAATCTAGATCTTGCAGAATGGGATACAAAAAGAGTGAGTGGAAATGTTTTCAAGATTGATAAATATGGTAATAGAAAAATACGTTCATCAGATTTTAAAAAGTTCAAAAAAGATATGAAAAAAGAAGGAATTGAAGTTGTAATTGATAAAGTTAAGGTGCCAAAAGATAAAGCTGGAGGTTTTGATCCTGAAACTGGGATCATGTATTTTAGAGAGAAGCCATCTCAAATTGCAGCTTTTCATGAAAGCATACATGCAAAGCAGTGGTTAGAACTAGGGAAAGAAAAATATTTAAAACAAAGCACCTTAGAGAGAGAGGAACATGTGTATAAAATAATAATGGAGAATACAAAACAATTTACAAGAGCAGAAATAATTGCAACAGAACGATATATATATAAATTGAGGAACAACGGACAACCGGCACCATTTGGCTGGCCACCTTCAAATTCTGATATATTTAAGGGGTGTTTAGATGAATGATTCAAAACTTTCTAGATTGCAAGCTTTAAATATTGCACAAGAGTACATTAACGAACGTAACGAACAGAACAGAAATAACAATCACTACGCTCCTTGGACAATTAATAGCGACATAAATAAATCTGTTCATTATTACGAGAATTTTATTGCATTAACTGAGGGTGCTTGGGTGGTTGAAATAGAATTTAAGGATTTTGAAAAGTTTTTGGTTATTTCGGATGTCGAAAAAGTTATTTCATTTTTTATATTTGGAATTGACAGAAATGTATTACCGAGAATGTTTTCTCAATTAACCATAGATAAGTTGCTCCAAATTGCACAAAGTTATAATGAGGAGTATCATTTAGAGGGAGTAATCGATTCTATTCGTGGTGAGTCAATATTTTTTTATGAGAAATTTGAAGGTGTTGAAGGGTACTCATGGATTATTAATATGAAAGTACCACCTTCGCCTTTTGGTGGTGGTGACACGATAAGTCTGATTATATCTGATGAAAAAGCTTGTGTTGAATATATGTTTGATCCGTCAGGCTACCCGGTTACTCCACATTTAGATGGAACGTAGAAGTGAAGCTAAAGATCTGTTGGAAGATACTAAGGAAACTTTCAAATTACTATAGCGTTTGTGCTGCGCTTAACGCGAATGCGATAAGTCAAACAAACATATTTGAATTAATATACCAAGGGTGGATTTCAACTATTTTGCAATATCAGTAGGTAGTAATCTCCGACTTATCAGTATGCTGTAGTAAATAAATCTTCCTCCTTTCTTAGCATGGAACAACAGTAGGTGACATCATAATTTAACTTTAAGTAACTAAATGAAAATAAACTAGACTATGGTACAAGAAAAATCCCTATTTCAACTTGCAGAATAAGTAGAAATGGGGATTTTATAATTCTATTAAAATTTGAAGTATTATGTATGACAGAGAATATAGGAAGATGACGAGTGACTATCACCCTTGAACCTTTGCGAATAATGTGTTCCTTAAAAAGGCAGATAGAATAGAGATAATGAGTTGCAAAAAGAAAGATTATTCAAAGTTATCGTGAGCTATGCAACGGCTTTAGATTGACATAAGTTTGGGGAGATGCAATGCAACAAATATTAAATACTGAAGACCAACAAGTGGGGGGAGGGATATCAATGGCTATCGAGAATGCTTTGGTTGAGCGAATCAGTAACATTATTTGGTTTTCAAATTGTGGTAATAAACTCGAATTAAATATTAATTTTGAAGTCGTTAATGAAGCAAATTGGAAAAAGGCTACAAAACAATCTCAAAGCAGATACTGGGAAGAAATCACACAGGAGGCGGGGAACAAATTAACTGAATTTTTATCCGTTAAATTCCCTGATAGATACAAAGAAAGGAACAAATTAGTTAGAGAGAGCAAGGAATTGATTGAGGTATATGTGGTTCCTGAGATAAACGAGTATATAAATCATAAAGTGTTATCTCCCTTAATTTTGGAAAATGTGAAATGGGATGTTGTTAGTGCTATTATGGAGTATAACTACAAGGCTGAAAAAGAGCCGATTTTTTTTCTAGAGCTCCTAAAAGTATACGAATCTGGTAACTTCCCATGTGGATGGAAAGGTAGTTGGCCTGATGGTAAATTAATTGTATATTAATAAGCTATTGATTGGAGAATGTATATGTCAAATTTCTTTGAGTTAACTAATGTGGATAAACAGAGGATTGAAGAGGCGAAAAATGAAATTGTTTTAATTGCCGATCAGTTATTTGTTTTAATTGGTAAGAGATTTAAAGATACGACTGAGCTTGAACGCCAAGTTTTGGCAACATTTTGTTTTGGTATGGTTAATACCATTGTTTTAATAAAAGAACTCAATCAAATACAGACACATGCCGTTATTATCAGTTGTTTAACATCAGTTTTTAAATACAGTGAAGATCAGGCAGAGGACTTTACTCAGGAGTTGATCAATTCAACAGATGAAGAATATCATCCTGTCATGTTCTCAATTATTCGTAGAGGGATAAGTGGCTATCAGCAGTACGTTAATAATCAAAAAGATCAGTTGAAATCCAATATACTTGAGGTTTTAGCTATCGTTAATAAAAAGTAATAGTAACTATGTTTGATATGAACAAAAACAGGTCAATTATGGTCAGATTCTACCATGATTGACCTGTTTTTGTTATCTTCGTTTCATACCTTAGGCGATGTGCCCTACGAAGTGAAACGCTCCTTCTCGCAAGGGCAAACCGACGCTTCCACAGGCGGATGGGATGGAGAGAGCCGTCTTAGCTATACGGTGGAGAGCGATCAATATTATCGGATCGGGGATAAGGTCAGTTTTCAGAAGAAAGAACTAACAGTCGTGGAAAGTACGGCAGAGCTGCGGGACAGTGAATGGATCTACCACTACAAGCTGTACCAAGAGAGCGATCTGAAGTTAATCTTGATCACGAATTCATCCGTTATTGGAGCAGCGCTAGAAGGCCGTATTCTAGACGTAAAGGGAGATAAAGTCCGCATTCATCTGAATGTGGATGCTGAGCAGGGCAAGGAGCAGGCCTGCTGGCTGCCCTATAAGTCGGCTTACACGGCAGAAGGAAACAGCGGATTTTATTGCATGCCGCAAACAGGTGATAGCGTACAGCTCTACATGCCGAGCGCGAGCGAGAAAGAAGCCGTTGTGATCTCCTCCGTGCGCAAAGGAGGAGGTTCACCTAAGCTGTCCGATCCAAGCGTGAAGTACTGGGGGACGAGCTTCGGCAAGGAACTCAAGCTGGGCGGCAGCGAACTGGTATTAAACGGTCAGGAGAATCAGCTGTTTATTAAACTGGATACCGGAGAAGGCATCACGATTGAAAGTCCGAAGTCTATTCGCCTCACATCGGATAAAACGATGGAGCTGGCGGCGGAGAAAAGAGTAGAGCTGCGAGCCGGAGAGACAATGTACCTTCTAAGCGGAGCAAGCAGTCTGGTGCTGGACGGGGAAACCGATATTCAGGAACAAGTCTGAAAGTAGAGGGATTGCAGAAGCTGCCCGTTTTCGTAGAAGACTTGGAACCTGAGCCGGAAGTGCCGTTTGCGGATGAAGTACAGGAACAAAGTGCCCCCGAAGAGAGTGCGCCCGAAGAGGAAGCCCCGCCGAAGAAAAAGAAGAAAGGGCTGTTCGGAAAAATCATGGACGGCGTGCAGCTCGCGTTAGATGTTGCCGGGATGATTCCGGGAGTGGGTATCGTCGCCAATGTCGTGAATGCCGGCATATCGGTGGCGAGGGGCGATTACGTCGGCGCTGCGTTATCGATGGCGGCTTGTATTCCGTTTGCAGGGGCTGTAATCAAGGGTGCAAAGCTTGCAAAAGCGGGGATGAAAGCTTTCAAGCTCACCCAAAATATAATGAAGACGAGCAAAAGCGTTGCTACTGCCGTAAAAACAGCGGCAGCCCAACAAAAAATATTAGGCGATGTCATCACTGCAGCACGTAAGTTGGGCAGCAACTTAACGTTACAAGCCAAGCTGAAGAAGCTGCAGCTGGGGATGAAAATAGCGTTGGTCGGGTCCCTTCCGGTGCGAAGATACAACTTAGAGAACGATCCATTAGGGTTGGATACCATGAAATCTTACTTCTCGGGAATAGGCAGCCGAGTGGTAGATACGCTGATGTCACCAATCGAAATAATCAAGATGGGTATAGGCCTTCATGTTACGGCATGGAAAAGCGATGACCCGCTGAAAAGTTACTGGGAACAAATTTCGGGATTTTACGGAAACCTAATCCCGAGCACGATTACTGCCTTCAAGTCCTACATGAGAGAACTTGCCTCAGGGGATCCGAATGCGTGGGGAAGAGCAACATTTGATTTATTAACGCTACCGATTGCCTGGGGTAAAGCGGTGACAGTTGCATCAAAAACGTCGAAAATGATGGTAAGTTCCATTAAAAATTCGACTTCTAAGGCTTCGAAATACATTAATGAAGGATTGTCACCGCAGGTAGTAACACCATCGGGAGTTAGAATCAATAGCATGGATCTGGGTTCGACACCGAATAAGCCTCATGTGAACACTCCTGAACAACAGAAGAAGATTGATATGTTGATGGGAAGGGATCCTGAGGGAACGGGTAAGCCAAAGAATAACGATAAGAATAAAAAAGAACGTGAAAGAGAAGAAGAGGATAGAAGAAGAGAAGACGAAGAGAGACGAAGGAGAGAAGAAGAGACTGAGGGGACGGGTAAACCTTCATCAAACTTTGCTAACAGAGAACTTCTTGAGGGGCACTATGAGAAGCATGGTGGAGAATTTAAAGGTTCGTATAAAAATGCTGATGAGTACCTTCAAGGGGCAAATGATGTAATGAACGGTGGCACTAAAGTTCAATACGAATATAAGTTAAAGAATGGGACGGTTGAAACAAGGACTGGTTATGTTAAATTTATGGGTAACACTCAGAAAGGCGAAGCTAAATTTGAATTTGTTGGTACAAATACTAATGGAGATATAACAACCTATCATGTAAAACGTGGAGAAGATTTATGGAAACTGTTAAATGGCAACAAGCATGATAAAACTATTAACCCGTTTGAGTAAAAGAGGAGGGATTCCCATTCAGTACACGGCAAAAGTTATTAACATGAGCCCCATAATTGAAGAAGAGGTTACGCTTGAAATTAACGGAATTCAAATTATTGCTTTCGCAAATGAATGCCCGTTTGAACTCATTGTTGGAGAGGTCTATCAGATTGAACTCGATGTGACCATACTTGATGAATTTATTATCGAGCAAGTGAACTTGGAAGAGTACAATATTCATCAGCAGAACAATAGTTTCGCTTACACCTTACAAGGAAAACTAGATATTGATGAAGGGACTTTAGAAGTAGGTAGTATAACTTTTGAAATTGATAGTGAGTTCCTGATGGATTATGGTTATCTGCATGAACAATATGTACAAATAGGGGTAGACCGATTAACCGTCGATTTTTTGAATAACTAAATGTATGAACCTTGATTGGCTTAATGCCTTTCAAGGTTTCTTTTTTATGGGGATACCCATTGCCGAATGAACCCATCATTCAATCAACAGCAGACTTAACCCAGGTAATACCCGTATAAAGATTTCGTCATTTTGATTGTACGCACATCAAATGCTTTAATTTTATAACCTAATTAACGCTATTCCGATACATCAAACAGGTCGATTATTGTCAGATACCACCATGATTGACCTGTTTTTTGTTATCTTCGCTTTCTCACAGTTTTTTGAAATCAATCGCAACTGTAAAATACGCCACTACGATAGGGAAGATGAGAAGGTAGTATATTGCATCTTCTAGGGTAGATAGCACGACAATTAATATTGTCAGGACTTATCTGCAAATTGTCCGCAACAAATGAAATACATGCCGCGATGATTATCGTGAGCGAACAATCTGGTGACGACCAGTTGACATAGAACAGGCAGGGAACGTATAGGGCTAGCCACCTGCCCTCTAATTAAGCCCGAAATTCATCAAAAAATTCGGGAGGGGGCGGCACATGCAAAGCTAGCGGACAAGGTAATAGGGTGCTGAATGCCATCTTCCATAACCTAGCTGTACAGCAAATCCAAGTGGCTAAAGGTGACAATAAGAAGCAACGGAATCCCGTTTTCTACGAGTATTACCAACGAAAGCTAGCGGAAGGCAAGACAAAGAAACAAGCACTGATATGCGTCATGAGAAGGCTTGTGAACATCATCTACAGCATGATGAAGAACAAGACAGAATACCGGGCGGCAACTCTAACAGAGCGTCAGGCAAGCTGATATAATGGTGGTGATTGGTAAAACGGTCGCTTCCTTCTTTATTCCCTAGTTTAAGATTACTACTTAGGGGACGGGTAATGTTAGACCTGTCCAAATAATTGAAAACAGATATCCAAATGAGATTCAGCAAGGAAAGAGTTTTGAATATGTTTTGGAGAATGGTCAAGTTAAAATTAGAGATGGAATTAAAGAAGTTGACTTCGTCATAGATGTAAATGGTAACTTAAAGGTTGGACGAGGACATTCTAATTTAGCTAATGGAGCTGATGTTCAAGCTGCTGGAAAACTAAAAGTCGATGCAAATGGAAATGTTAGAAGAATAACAAATGAATCAGGACACTATACTCCAACAGCTGAGCAAGCCAAAAACTATGAGAATATATTTAATAATGCTGGAATAAAGACAGAAAACGCGTGGTTAGAAATATATCAATTAGAACTAACGAGCAACGGTTATGTTGATTTAGGGAAATTAAAGAAAGTACAGTCAACTAAATTGAAATAGAGGGGGGAGATATTTTGACTACTCAAATGAATGAAGAAATTTTTTCAACAAATTTATCTACAGCAGTTGATAAGATAAAAAAGGCTAGGAACATTTCGAGCGATATAGTTAAATTTGTTATAGAGCCTGTTGAGGAACATGGGAAAATGTTAGATGGTAGCGATGAAATGATGAAACGTCTTGTGTTATCTAAAGAGAATATAGGTGGTAAAAAACTATTGTTAGAAGATGTTGTTGGGGTTTTAGGAGGGCTTTTTCCGAAAGCCCCCATATGGATTAATGTATCTTTTATGGAGATGGAAGGAGATACCCCCATATTCAAATTGGAAACTAGTTTACGTTTTAGAAAACCAACATTATTAAGGAATGCTGAAACAGGTCATGTACCTTTTAACGCCATTGTATAAGGTATGTAAAGATTTTTGTATAATCTCTTTACAGAGACTCATGGGGCTACCCAGTGCCGAATAAACCCGTCATTCAACCAATAACACATATAACCCATGTAATACCCGTATAAAGATTTCATCATTTCATTTGTACGCACATAAAAGCTTGAATTTTATACCCTAAATAACGTTATTTCGTTACATTGGACAGGTCGATTATGGTCAGATACCACCATGATTGACCTGTTTTTTGTTATCTTCGTTTTCTCACAGGTTTTTCAAAATAAACGCAACTTTGCGAATATATAGTGCGATGGATACAGTGTCGGAAGGTTCGCAACGATTTACTGAGATAGCCCGACAACTATATTGTCAGGACTTAACTGAACATTAACAAACGGGAAGGTCATGTGTTAAAGGCTAGCCACCTGCCCTCTAATTAAGCCCGAAATTCATGAAAAAATTCGGGAGGGGGCGGCACATGAAAGGGGTTACTACAAACGTAAGGAGCAAAGAACAGAGGAGTACAATTCACGAATAGCTGATAAGCAAAAAATTGTTGGAGACAATACCAATGGTTACAGACTGGTAGAACAAACAAAGTGGATGGAACAAATGCAAATGATTCAAATTATAGAAAGATTAAAAAGAAAGTCTTGGTCAGATAAAGATGGGTTTAATTGGCAGTGGGATTCGCAACATGGTAAATTAGAAAAATGGAATAAACGAAGAACTGAGCATTTAGGAGAGTTTGATCCTGTAACTGGTAAGCAAACTAAAGATGGTGATCCTTCAAGAAGATGGGATGGTTGATATGATGGAACATGGGATGAGATTTGTTGAGGAATTTCCTGAGGTTAGAAAATTAATTGAAAGTTTATTGATTAAAAGAGAACTAGACGAGTGGTATAAAAAGAAATGTGCTGAAAGATTAGAGATACCAAGTGAATTAACTGAGATCGGTAATCTGAAGAAAATTGAGAGCATAAGTAAGATCAGTCCATCTGAAGAGATATTATTACATCTACAGGATTTATCAGGTGCAGAAGAGTTCTTACTTAATCAACAAATAAATATAAAAGTTTCGAAATTGTTACCAATTTATATTTTAGATTATAGTTATTCAATTAGGCATGCCTTGATAGATGGTGTTCTGGAAATTGTGGGAACAGCAGAATCTTTAGAAATGATACAAGGAACTAATCACATTAATAGGATTATGGCTTCGAAAGGGTATACTGAGATTAGTTATCTATATGATTTTTACGATACAGTTTATGAATGGGGCGATTTACCTAATATAGAGCCTTTCAACAGAAGATTAACTTTAGGAGATGTTTTATTTACAGACGTATTAGAATTATGCTAGCTTTGAGTGTTTGGATGAGGAAACCCAGTGCCGTGCCTGAAGTAAGAGAGGTTCATTATAGAGCTAGCAAATTGATAAACCTTGATGGGCTATATGCCTTTCAAGATTTTCTGTGACGGGGCCCCCCAGTTCGAATGATCTCATCTTTCAAGCAACAGCTTATAATAACTCAATGTAAGATGCTAATTATCAATTCGATTGTATGCACATTCAATGCTTGAATTTTTATATTAGTAGAACCGAATTAATCCTATAAAGAAAGCTGGAAGGTAAGTTGAAAAGCGAGATAAGAAGGCTTTTGAACGTCATACACAGATGATGAAGACATAAAATTTCGATAATTGTGATGCAGATACTAAAGCTTATATTTTTCTAAAATAATAATTGCAGGTAACAGGTTAATTATGGTCGGATATACTATAATTAACCTGTTTTTTATCTGCCGCCAACCGAGCTAATGATACGCACCATGCACCAGCTATTAAGCGGTCGGGAGATAACGAAGTCAAACAAATAAATCGTCAAAGGGGTCAACACAATTCTACAATGAACGCATGAGCTATGTGACTTCGTAAATCAGCGACAGTTCGGATGCGTTCTACATCGCTAAAGTGTTATTTGCGAGACTGGACGAACTGCCAGATATCAATTCAGAGGATATTTACTGGACAATCATGCAGATGGTGGCAAGAATGAACTCTATCGTCCAACATGCCACCATGATCAAGAATCAACTTCATCAGCCGTTAGGCATTATTATCTATCGTACAAGTTCATCTGCGGCTTTGACGGAAAGGTGGCTCTAGCCTTATGGGGAAAAGTACCTCACTTAGAATCGGTGGGGTAGAGAAGACGGTGCAATAGATGAGCAAGTAATTATTGCTTGTGAGAAATCTTTTAGTGTGAGATTTCCAAGATGATTATCTTGTATGTATAAAAAAACGGTTGTTATCCTAGGCCTAATTTTTATGATAATAATGATGATGAGGGTGGAGCAGTTTTTGATTGTCTATTAAGTTTTACAAGCAAGGATTCTAATATAGAAGTTGTTTATGAATTGACTGCACTTCCAGAAGGTATTATTCCATTTGCGAGAGACCCATTTTGTTTTAATTACTGTGATACTAAAGGTTCTCCGACAGTAGTTTTCTATGATCAGGAATCAGTGAATATGGATAAAATTAAATTTATATGTGATTCTTTTTCTGAATTGATTGACAGATTATACTCTGATTGAGGAAACAAAACAGGAGAGAGGGTTAGTTGTATGGAAAATTTAGATTTTGAATATTCTTTTACTCCTATTGATATTCAAGACATCGAAGATTTTGAAAATAAGTATGATATTTTGTTCCCTGATGATTATAGACAATTTTTGGTATCTAAAAATGGAGGGAAAACTGAGCAACGAAGATTTAAAACTAATGATGCAACTAAGAAAGGCGTAGTAACATCGTCTATTTCAATGTTTTTCCCTCTATCAATAGAAAATGAAATAAATCTAGAAGAAAAATTAAGAAGTTATAATTTGGCGCAAGTGGTACCAAGTAATTTACTTCCAATTGGAATTGACCCAGTGGAGAGTTTGATTTGTTTATCAATTGATGGGAAAGATAGAGGTAGTGTATATCATTGTGATATGGATTACTTTGAAGAAGATAACGAGTTAAGAGTGGAATACATTCGACTAATTTCTAAAAGTTTCTCTGAATTTGTGGATAATTTATATATTCCTGAAAAATAATGATAGTGTTTTTTATTGATTCGAATTAGTTGATAATTGGTTAAATTCTTTAATTAATGGGGCTTTTTTTATGGACTAACTACCCAGAGATAGCCTCTTCTTTTACTCCAAATTTAAAATACTTAGGGGACGGTAATGTTGAGGGTTTGAATCGATCCGCAGGTGCAAAGTTAACAGAATCCAGCTTGCCACCAATTAAATAATCTTAGGCGGATGAATATTGGAAATTAATGAACAAGTACATAACCAAATTGTACAATTGTGTAAACAGGGAGACACCTGTTTGATAAATGACAAACTGATAAGGCAATTGAGAGTTACTTAGCGGCACTAGATTTGGTTCCGTTACCGAAGAACGAGTGGGATACCAGTACATGGATATACAAAGCAATAGGTGATACTTATTTTCATAATGATGATTATGAAATGGCAAAGAATAATTGAGTGTGTTTGAGTGCGAGGAGCTAAGATTATTCGCATTTGGAAAGTGGATGAAAGCATTCAAGGTGGAGGTTACTGGGTAGAACCCTGATTCATGTGATTGATTTCTTTGAGCGGAGGAAGGAAATGACACCAAATTTATTTTTAATTGAAATGTATCCAACAGTATCTTTTAGTAATGAAGAGGTGCTAGGTCGTCTTTTAGATGTTTTTGAGTCAGATGAAAAGCTAGTTCCTACCCACTGGGGAAATGATGAACGGATTAAGGTCGAGTATAATCGAAATGAAATTATTGAGAAAGTTACAGAACGAAGAATAACAGAAATTCATCTTCATCGAGATAAGTCTATTAAATATTCTGGTTATTTTCATGTAAATCTCAGTAATCGATCTTTTTTATATTTTAATTTCCATAAATCCCTTTCTAAAAAACATTGGTCGATGTTTTTTGAAATATCCGACAAAATATCAAATATTGCAAAACCCCGTTACGGAATTACCAATATATTTTGGCCAACAGCATATCCTTGGAATACTGAGAATGAACGCAATCAAATATTGATGGATTTATGTTCACAACCAGTACCAGTGGAGTTTCTGCAGAACGGTCCTTTGGGAGTAGGATCTCGAACTTATTTTAGTAATGATGTTCTTGAACTGTTTAGAAGAGAGTATTTGAAAAATTCACCAGGTCATGTATCTGAGTTTGATTGGGGAGGAATTTGTATTGATGTAATTGAGAAGCCATGGGAAGCTGATTCTAGTGAATTGCTTAACAAGTGGTTGCAAGTAATGAAGTATTTAGAAACTTCTGGCGCAATAGCTGTTCCGAAATTTACCAATAATCGGATGGGCGCAACGTTTAGTCCTAGCGACGCTTGGCAAAACTATCTCAATAGATAAAGTGTAGATGGGATGTGGTTAAAATGACAGGGCAACAGGATCGAAGTAATGTCTTGAAAATATTGAATAGTTATAAAATAAACAAGGAAGTTATTTATGGACTAGAGATGAACGGTATAGATTTAGCTTATACTGACTTATCAGAGGTAATGGGGGACTGTATTCAGGCGGTCAGAGTAAATCTTAGAGCATCATAATTAATAAGAGCTTCCTTTCTTGATTGTGATTTTGAACAAACTGATTTCAGCAACAGTAACTTAGAGAAGATAGATATGGGAGATTGTGTTCTAAATGGAGCGAACCTTTATAAAGCTATTTTAAAAGGAGCCAAGATTAATATAAGTATGTGCAGAGGAACTTGCTTTGATGAAGTTGACTTTTCTGATGGGGAAGTAATTGGATCATCGTTTAGTAACTCATCATTTAAAAATGCGAGTTTATCTAGAATAAATGCTCAACAAAATGAGGCTATTTTTGATGAAGGTGTTTGGGAAATAGTCAAAAGTAAACTATAGATCTGTAGATCTGTATGCTAAACAAGTTTTACTTCAAGTTGTTTTTATAAAATTTAGATTGGTAGATCAGGTGATAGTTGGTAAAACGACTATCATCTTTTTATTCCCCAAGTGTATGATTACTACTGAGGGGACGGGTGAATCTAACGGAACTCCAAGTCCTACACATAATGCTAATGGAGATAGAATTGATAATGTTGATGTTCCAAAAGTAAAAGAGCCTTCTTCAGTCTCTGAGTTATGAGGCAGGAGGATCTGGCGTTTGATATGTATGGTGCATTTAAAATGAAAAATGATACGAGCGATATTGCTAGGAATACAGGATGGAAGGAATCCGATATTCAACAAATTTGACCGGAATTATCAACAGGCATTGGCCTGGGAGCGATTTATAATAAAAACGACATCTTATTACTTAATCATGAATTATTTGAATCTAATTATATGAAAAAATATGGGGCAACTTATGAAAAAGCACATGCAGAAGCACAAAAGCATTATAATTGGTCAGATAGCGTATATGAATAATTAAGGAGGTAGAACTTTGGCAACGTATGTTCTGTTAGTTAAAGAAGAAGAGACAAAGGATTTTGTAGTGTACAGTTTTGGTCCTGATGAAAACTCATTAGGTAAGATAAAGTTAAGTATATCGGATGGGGAATGTGAGGAAATTGAAAAGGTTCCAGGTTCAACTGCAAATTTCTATTATTTACGCGCAGCTTCAAAATTAATTAGAATCTTAAGAGAGAATGATGGTGTTTTTCCAGATAGAACGTCCTATGCTTCTTAAGGGTTGTAGGTAATTTGTATAAGTCCACATACAAACCCAACAACATGTATGAAGATTTTTCGATTTGATTTTACGTACACCAAATGCTTGAAAAAGTATAACCTAATATCATTGTTCCGTTAAAAAAACAGGTCAATTATGGTCATATCTTACCATAATTGACCTGTTTTTTTGTTAGCTACCACCACTATTAAGAGTAGCAACTAAAATGAGGGATTTTTCAAATCGTCCGCAACTTAACTGAATCTTTCAGCGATTCTATTCCGATGGGGTGGAGGCTGTCGGGGAGAAAAACATCGGCTACCTGGAATTTAAAAGTCCCGCGCTCGACGGATTTATGTACAATCTCATGTTTCTGTTCGAATTTGACGGTCAAACGGTAATGGGAACCTTTTGCTGCATGTACAAGGAATATACAAATTGGAGAGATATCGCATTTCAAATTGTGAAGACAATTCGCGTAGTTAAAGGGGAGGAACAGACATGAACCAAGCCCTGCATACT
>NZ_JBHVUY010000015.1:0-21040 GCF_042883865.1 Paenibacillus sp. NPDC058174 | reverse complement strand
CGACTTGCATGTATTAGGCACGCCGCCAGCGTTCGTCCTGAGCCAGGATCAAACTCTCCATTATACGAGCTTTCAGTTGGCCGAGTAAATCGGTTAATTGAAAGTCGAGTGAGTTGATTGCTCATTACTTTGTTTTATCGCTTTTCTATTAATCCGTTAGAATTAACAGGGCAGTTTTGCTCGTTGTTCAGTTTTCAAAGAACAATTTCTTTTGTGACAACGGAAGTTATCTTACCACATCCGTTTTCTCGATGCAAGCTTTTTTTTCGAAAGTTTCAAGCCATTCAGCTTGTCCCTCTCTCTTCGCTTACCTCGCCAACCGCGTTTCTCTCGGCCGGAATTAGAATATACCATAGGCTAATTAGTTTTGGCAACCCTTTTTTCAAAAAAACTTTTAAAATGCGAAAAACCGGCTTTCCTCTTCATATAATAGCCTCTATTGGGAATGCGCCTTTCCATATGCTACACTCGAATCAAACGATGAACTTATTACTTACTATAGAATAAAAGGAGCGCGATTGTTATGCGCATGAACGTTCTAATAGCGGATGATGATCCGGCTATTCGCACCTTGCTTCGATTCATTCTTACTAAAGAGGGCTATGGCATCATAGAGGCTGCCGACGGGGAAGCTGCTGCGCGTCTTCTTGAGCAAGAGCAGGTTCAACTGGCTGTAGTCGATATTATGATGCCGGCCAAAAACGGGCATGAGCTGTGCCGGGAGATTCGCGAGCATTATGATATTCCCGTTATTATGCTGACAGCTAGAGGAGAGATTGAGGATAAGGAGCAAGGGTTTCTATCCGGCACTGACGATTATATGGTGAAGCCTTTTGACCCCAAGGAGCTGTTGTTCCGAATGAAGGCGCTTCTCCGCCGTTATCGGCTCGTATCCCAAGATACGATTAAGCTGGGCTCCGTCATTATAAATAGAAGCAGCCATGAAATTCGCAAAGGCGATCATTTCTTCGAGCTGCCATTGCGGGAATTCGAGCTGCTCTCCCAGTTGGCTAGCAATCCTGGACGGATCTATACGAGAGAGCAGCTCATCCAGCTGCTCTGGGGAACAGACTATAGCGGAGACAGCCGCACCATCGATGTCCACGTCAAACGGCTTCGGGAAAGATTCGCGGAATGCCAAGACGACTTCTCCATTACGACGGTCAGAGGTTTAGGCTACAAATTGGAGGCTGCTGAGTGAAAACCTTATACGTTCGCATCGTCTTAACGTTTATTGTTATTGCTGCCGTCAGCAGTATTGGCGGCCTCTTATTCACAAATAGTTACTATAAGAAGAATCTGCTCTCGCAAAATGAACAGCGGACGATGAAAACAGCCCTTGCGGTAAAAGAGCTGTATGAGCACACTCCCGGTATGGACCTGCCCAACTACTTATCACAACTTGCTTCACTTGGCTATCAGTTCTACCTGGTTAATGACCGCCACGAAGGTCGTACATTTGGCTCCCCGTTCAAGCAGGGCGTATTGAGCACTGAACAATACGAGCTCGTAATGGGCGGCGAATATTATCAGGGAATGAATGATGATAACGATGGACTGACGGTATTTGCCTTCTTCGTCAATAGTCTTCGCAATACAGCCGGCGTTCCAGTTGAAACACCAGAAGGCCGTGCTGCGCTATTCGTAAGGCCAGATCTGCAGCAGCAAATAGGCGAGGTTCGTTTCATTATGGCTGCATTTATCGGCGGTTCCTTCGTCTCCAGCCTGCTTCTGATCGTTGTGCTCAGCACCTATATCGTCAATCCTGTCAAAAAACTGACCAAAGCGACTGGGCAAATCGCAAATGGCGACTATGAGGTTCAATTGGACAGTGAGCGGAAGGATGAGATCGGCGAGCTGGCCAGACGCTTCGCCTCTATGGCAGCATCCATACGCCGTTCCGAAGAAAGCCGCCAGCAATTTGTAGCCAACGTTTCGCATGAATTCCAGACGCCGCTAACTTCGATTCAAGGTTTGGCGAGAGCTGCTGCCGACCCGTCCGTCTCCCGGGAGGAATCCGCGGAATATATGAACATTATCGCTTCCGAGACCGTCCGGCTGTCTTCGCTAAGTCAGCAGCTGCTCACGCTAGCCTTTTTGGATCAAGCCAAACAGCTGGCGTATGCGCCCTTTCGCCTGGACGAGCAGCTGCGGCAAATTATCATTATGCTGGAGTGGCAGTGGTCGGAGAAACAGCTCCAGCTTGATCTGGACTTGCCCGAGACGGTTGTGCCCGGCGACGCCCAGCTTCTCTATCAGGTATGGACCAATCTTATTACCAACAGCATTAAGTTTTCCAAAGCTATGGGAACGCTTAGCATTGCAATCAAACCCGCCTCTGAACAGATTGATATTATTATCCGTGATACAGGAGAAGGCATTCCCGAAGCCGATTTGCCGTATTTATTCGATCGTTTCTATAAAGCAGATCAGTCACGGGCAGCTTCCGGCAGCGGCCTTGGACTCTCCATCGCCCACAAAATCGTATCGCTGCATGACGGCAGCATTGACGTACAAAGCCAGTATGGACAAGGCGCTGTTTTTACCGTAAAGCTTCCGGCAGCAACCATATAATACGTTCCTGCCCCATTCATCTGCTATGTAAAATCACATCTGCAGCAAAAAGCAGCGTCCTCATGCGAGAACGCTGCTTTTTGCTGTGATCGGCTACATATCATCGTATCGCCGGCTATTTTCTTCTTCCACGACATTCTGAATATCATCGGCGCCGATTCCGATAAAGCGGTAGCCGGATTCATCCTGCTTTTTAAGCGCCCTGTCACGGACAAACTTCGCGCTGCTCTCGGCGGCTTCCTCATCATAGAACAAAATGATGCCATCCGTCTTGCGAAACAGCAGCTCGTCCCTTGCTTGAAATTGCCAAGGACCGGCATACGGCTGATTGCTGACAGCCCCGTAATAGTCCACGCCCTCTACAATTTTCTGATAATAGGCTTTGCGCTCATCCTTCCACTGCTCTTCCTGGTTGCTGAATGCAGTAATTATCGACACCTTTAACCGCGGATAACGGCGTCTAAGCTCAATAGCTACCTCACAGGCCCATAGGTCGGTGCCGTATTGTCCCGGCGTAATGATCCACTCCAGCCCTTCTTCGATCAGTGGAAGCAGCTTGCTTTCAATCGCTTTTTTAATATATTCAATGTTCCGATGCTTCTGATCGAAAATTTGCAGCTCATGCGCACGGTATCCCGTTACGAGTACATTCTTCATCCGGCCGGCCACTGCCCTTCTATCGCTGTCTTTGCTACTTACTATAGCAGGACAGCCGCCCCGGCGTCAGAGAATATATGTTCCGTCCGGCAGATTAAGCCAGCAATTTCATAAAGGACGCGAGCAGCTTTGCCGCTTCCTCACGAGTCGTATGATCCTGCGGTGCAAAATAACGTCCGCCCGCAAGCTCTTTGCCGTTCATGAAGCCGGCTTGCTGAATGGTGCGGACTGCATCGCTGGCAAAAGCCGATATTTTCGCCTGATCGGCAAACGTAACCGATGAAGCCTGCTCCGGCAGCTTCAGTCCCGCTACTGAAGCAAATCGGACGAGCATAACCGCCATCTGTTCACGGGTGATGCTGTCGCCCGGCGCAAACTTGCCTTCGCTGATGCCGCCAACAATTCCTTTGTCCGCCGCCCAGGCAACAGATTGCGCATAATAAGCCGATTTGGCGACGTCAGTAAAACGATCCGTCGCGTAACCGCCAAGCTGTTCACCGGACATACGGGCAAGGAGAAGCGTGAAATCCCCGCGAGTCAGCTGTGATTTAGGCGCAAAGCGATCCGCACTAATCCCGCCGATCACATTACGGGCAGACAGATAGATGATGTCGGACTGCGCAAAGCTTTTTCCGATATCGGTAAAGCCAGGCACATGGTAGCCCGCTCCATAGTTAGAGAAGTGGCCAACCGTGAATTGAAGCTTTCCAGTCGATGCGTCGTAACGCCCGTTAGGCACCAGAATCAATTCACCGCTTTTCGACACATAGTAGACAACGACAGCATTGCTGTTTTCTCCCGGCTGAAGGGTGTATGGAATGCTGATCCGCGCTTTGCCCCCGGCAAGATCGGAAACCTCTTTGCCTCCGGCAGCAATTGTAATGTCATAGACCGGACGGCTTCCGATTGCCGCCTCGATGGAAGCGCGAGCCTCTGCTGAGATGCCGTTATACAGTGAAGCCGCATCCTTTTGAGCAATTTTGAAGCTTACTTCCTGTTGCCCCGCAGCGGCACCAACTGTTTGAACAGCCTTTTTGTCCAGCACAATCGTGCCTTTGTTACCTTGAATCGTCAGTTCGGATGGGCCTTTGGCAGCAAGTGCTGCAAAATCGCCTTTCTTATATTGCACGGTATCGCCTGAAACGACAGGTGTACCCGGCTCAGTGCCTGTCCCTGTACCAGGCGCAGTACCGCCGCCCGGATTATTGCCACCGCCACTGCTGCTTGCTGTGACCGTTACCGTGCTTTCGGCAACGGCATAACCGTCTGCGCTAACGACGCGGATTACAGCTGTTCCTGCCGAAAGCGGCGTAATACGTCCATCGGCATCTACCGAGGCAACAGCCGGATTGGAAGATGTCCACTCTACCGTCTCCGAAGCTCCATTTGCCGGAATAACAGTAGCTTGAAGCTTCACTGGCGCATCGCCGGTCTTAATAGAAAGCGAGGTTTGATCCAGGCTCACTTTGGTTACATTCAACTGATAGGCGCTAACCTTCCCGCCAACCTCATAAGCTACGAGCAGAAGCGGCTGTCCGGTCGGGCTGTCTTCGGCTGGAATGAATTCGAGTCCCTCTGGACCCGTGTCCGTATCAAGATTCGCTTTTCCCTTGGAGTCCAGGAAAACGCGTGTATTCGTATAGTTCACAAAGTTTGCATGGGCCGGATCAGTAACATCATAGGTCATAAATCCGCCAATACGCTCAAGACCAACGAACGCAAGCACCTTATTGCCGACAACACCGGTTTTTACATCTTCCGGCTCAGGACCTTTTTTCGGGCTCCGGTCGTCCATCTTCACTTTGCTATGGCTTGAGTTGAAGTATTCAGCCGTACTTCCTTGCGACGTAATCGTCTCAAAATCATTGCCGCTGTCATAGACCTGCTCCATTGTATCAGCATGCCTGATCGAGAACGAGCGGCCGCCATACATATAGATGCTGTCTGTGCCGACGCCGGACACAACCTCTACATCATCATAAGCATTCGTTCCGTTCAAAAAGGCGCCGGCTGCCGATCCGGAATCAAGCTGTCCTTTCAGACTACCGAGCTTAACTGCATTTTTACGGCCTGCCCACCCGCTTGTATCACCTTCCACGGGCCATTCCGTCGCATCTCCCTCATTCGCAGTAAACAAATACGTGGAACCGTTAATGGTCTGCGAAGCAATTCCATCCGGCATATACATGCCTTTGAACGGCACATTTTCCAGCTTGATTGTGCCATCGCTCACAAGATCAAGCGAATTGCGCGGATCGTTATAATCTTTGAAACCCAGCGTTTTTACTGCATTGACTTTACCGGCCCCAATATCGATAACCGCTACGGCATTATTCTCCTGAAGCGTCACGTAAGCTTGTTTATTATCGCTGGAGAGAGCGATATACTCTGGCTCGAAATCATACAACGCATCCGCCTTCGAGCCTTTTCCCATAATCAGTCCGGTTACCGGATCGGATGCGCCGCGAATATAGACATCGTCCCCGATTACCAATTCATCATCGAAATAGACCTGCTTAGCCGTATCCGTAGTCGTATCCACAATTGTAATGCTGCCTTTTGGGTCACCTGCCGCGGTCCGCGGCTCACCTTCATCAGCGGTTAAAATATAACGGCCGTCTGCCGTTGATTTAATCATATCCGGCTGGACACCCGCTCCGTATTCCTTCAGCAGATTGCCGTCATAGTCCAGGACTAATATCTTTCCGGGTTTAATAGGGTCCGCTTCCTGCACGGACACCGATATCCGTTTGGTAGTCGTATTTACATCTACGCTAGTCAAATCCCCATACCGAAAGCCGTTGGTCTCCGCAAGCGATTGAACCAGAATGGTGTGCTCCTTCGTGAAACTGCCTTTGCCGTTCCCGAGGCTCACGATATCCAGACTTGGCGGGTTGCCCGAGCCGTTGACGAGATAAAATTTGCCGTTGTCTTTGTTGTACTTTACAATTTCGGCTACACCGCCGTCTTTGTTGGTTACGCCCAAAGAGTATTCGCCAATCTTCTCAATATTCAGCTTCGTAATAAATGATGAATCCAACGCTGCGCTGGCTTCTGCACGCACTGCTTGTCCGCTGCCAAATCCTGTACCAATGGTTGACAGCAGCAAACAAGCAGCCGCTGTGAACGAAATCACAAATTTTCCAGAAAGCCTTTTCAACACGATCCACTCCCCTGTAATGGTTCTGGATTGAATTGTACGCAGTGTATGTTTTCGTATCGTAACTATTTTTTAAATTAATTGTAAAAAGAACTTGTCAAACCAATACTAGACTATATAGAATCGTAAAGGGTCATATTAAAGTTTTATTAATGGAGGAAAGCTGCACAATGAAAAGAGAAATAGGGGTACTCGAAAGACCTGCGTTTGGGCCAAGCTTAATGCTCAGCCTGCAGCATCTTTTCGCTATGTTTGGTTCGACTGTACTTGTACCAAACCTGCTAGGCGTCGATCCGGCAATTTGTTTGCTGATGAACGGTATCGGCACCTTGCTTTACATCTTTATCTGTAAAGGTAAAATACCGGCATACCTCGGTTCCAGCTTTGCCTTCATCGCTCCGGTAGGAACGGTTATCGGCAAGTTTGCCAATCCGGAGGAAGGCTATGCGGCGGCGCTAGGCGGCTTCATCATTACCGGCCTAGTCTTCATCATCGTCGCACTGATCATTCAGGCCGCAGGAACCGGCTGGATTGATGTCGTATTCCCTCCAGCAGCTATGGGCGCAATCGTTGCGGTCATCGGTCTGGAGCTAATTCCGGTAGCAGCGGGAATGGCCGGCTGGATTAAACCGCCAAGCGCCCCTGCTGATGCAGCCTGGACATTGGACGGCGGCACTGTCATTATTTCAACCGCTACTCTGCTTATTACAATAATCGGTTCCGTTCTGTTCCGCGGGTTTATGCGCATCATTCCGATTCTATTCGGAATCGTGGCAGGTTATCTGATTGCTTACTGGATGGGTTATGCCGAGTTTGGCAAAGTAGCTGCCAGCAGCTGGGTTGCAGCTCCTACGTTTACAACACCATCGTTCCAGCTTGGAGCTATTCTGACGATTGTTCCTGCTTCGCTTGTCGTCATCGCCGAGCATATCGGCCACTTGATCGTCACGAGCAATATCGTCAAAAAAGATCTGTCCAAAGATCCCGGACTTCACCGCTCGATGCTTGGCAACGGCATCTCGACGATGCTGTCCGGCTTTGTAGGCTCTACACCGAATACAACTTATGGAGAGAACATCGGCGTACTTGCCATTACTCGCGTCTACTCTACGTACGTTATCGGCGGCGCAGCAATTATTGCCATCGTGCTTTCCTTCTTTGGCAAGTTCTCGGCGCTGATTGCCGAGATTCCAGTAGCTGTAATGGGCGGTATCTCGCTGCTCTTGTTCGGAGTTATCGCAGCTTCCGGCTTGCGTATGCTTGTTGAATCCAAAATTGATTACAGCAAGCCAACTAACCTTTACTTGACGACGATCGTACTTGTTGTCGGATTAAGCGGCGTTGAGATCGTTATCGGGGACTTCTCGCTTAAAGGTATGGGACTGGCCACTGTTGTAGCGATCATTATGAGCTTGCTCTTCAAGCTGTTCGACATGCTTAAGCTTTCCAATGACCACGAAGCATCAGGTCATTAATAACTCACGTAAATAACGATAAAGGGCTGTTTTCCGGTCTCGCCATCATGCAATGGCGGACTTGCGGAAACAGCCCTTTTTCACAGGGATAACACTCCCTTACTTCGTAATTTGAAGATCATTGAATGATTGAATCGATTGCAGCTCGCCGAACACTTCGGATGACGGAATCAGTCTTTCACCCGCCACTTTAAACTTCCCTTGGTATACGCCTTTAATAACGTAAGCATCTTCCGCTACAGGTCCCTCGTATTTCTCCAGAAACACGACAGCTTCATCATTTGCTGCAAAAACCGCGTTTCCTTCGGCTAAGTAATGCAGCCCCTCATAGGAACCGCCGGTTTCTAGAATACGAATTTGCTTTCCAAGCTGGCCTTTGTATACCTTCAGCACCGAAGCTTCGGATAAAGTAAACACGACATTGCTATATGGATAACTCTTGTTCGCATTGATTTTCACTCTGGCGATGACCGGTGAGCTCGTACGCAATTGATCGACAGATTGGAATGATTCGGATAGATCAAAGTGCATCGATACGGTGGAGGTCGGCTTGTCCCGCGACGCTTCGGCCCTGACTTGAAAGAAAACGATGGCTGCCGCAAGCGCGACTATGAATACGGTCCAAATCTGTTTTTTCGAATAGTCGGAATTCATGAATAACACCCCTCTCTTCGTTTAAGTCTAATACAGCGCATTTACCCCTTTTATATCATCCGGTCCCGGAACGGAAGTTGTCCTCACTCCATATACGCTCATCACTTGTTTGCCATCGGTAACATGATCCAGTCCGAACACATGTCCCAGCTCATGGGCTGCCGTCCCTTTGCGGGCCGTAACCGTCATTCCATCCATCGCCGATGTATTAAAGTCGATATCCGACTTCGTATATATGCCGGAGGTCATAACGGGTTTATTCGCCGTTCTAGCATTCCAGCCAATGTTGGCCCCATAGGCATCCTGTCTCAGAACAAGATTGGCTGTAGATACATTGCTTGTATACACAAAGCTGGCATCCGCATTTGCATTATTCCAAGCCGCGACGCCATCAGCCATCGCTAATGAATAATTGGCCGTCAGGCCTTGCGGTATATAACTGATTGTCGAGCTTGCATATTTGCCTCCCAAAGTTGTATAGGCGTTTGCAGACGGCAATACGACGGCCGTATACAACAAGGCGCCAGTCAAAATGACCTTCCACATGCTCTTCTTCATTTCTGCTCTCCCCCTACTATGTTTATTTATCCTTTGAGCCGTACTTGCCCAGGTGCTCCAGCTTGACATAGGTTCCTTCGCTGCTCTCTACCGCAATAGCTTCCTCAGTAGAAACGTCCTTGATCTTATACAACGCCGTTCCTTTCCGGTATTCATTCGAAAAAACACCTGTCACTCTCGTTGATTCATGATCGGAGTAATGCTCTACCTTCCCGATTTGCTTCCCAACATCCGGTACCGTTTCATCGGTTGCCCTGTACATATCCCCATCCCATACGACAAAACGGTAGGCCCAGTCTGGGGCAGTCTGCTGCTTTCCAAATGAACAAGCGGCAAGTGATAGACTCATTAAAAGAATTGAAAAAACGATTATGAACGTTTTCAATTCCTCACCTCCTGCCATTACCGACGGGCTCCACTGGTAAATTGTTTCATATCTACAATAATTTTAAATCATAGTTTATTAGTTTCATTACGAAAAAAAATACCCCGGCCACTGAATCTCGCCGGGGTATTGCTCGTTTATTTCACTATGCTTTTTTACGATTGCGCGTGTAAATGTCTACATATACGGCGAGCACTAGAATGCCGCCTTTAACAATATACTGCCAGAATGACTCCATATTCATCAAGCTCATGCCGTTGTCCAGGCTGCCCATAACAAGCGCGCCGATAATCGCGCCCATAATTGTACCGGAGCCGCCGATAAGGCTCGTACCGCCGATAACGCATGCGGCGATTGCATCAAGCTCATAGTTTTGTCCGGCGCTCATCGTTGCGGCGTTCAAACGCGCGGTGAGGACAAGCGCAGCAATGGCTGCCAGCGTATTGCAAAGTACGAATACGAGCAATACGCGGCGTTTGATGTTGATGCCCGACAGCTTGGCAGCCTCGGGGTTGCCGCCAATTGCATACACTTGCCGGCCGAAGGTCGTATTCCGCGTAATAAAGGTAAAGATAAGAGCCAGCACGACGACCATAACGAATGGTACCGGGATGCCTTTGTAGCTGTTCATAACAGCAACGAAGCCTAGAATAAGAGCACCGGTCACTCCCATGCGAAGCACAGTGACAGCAAGCGGTTCCACATCAAATCCGTAGCGGATACGGGAGGACCGCTTCCGCAGCAGAAGGGCTGCCGCAATCAGCAAGCCGACTATGCCGAAAATCCAGCCGATAATATCCGACGTGTAATGTTGGCCGATTGCTTTAAGACCAGGCGACAAAGGTGCTACCGTTACGCTGCCTGTCGTTCCGAATAATGCACCACGGAAGATAAGCATGCCGCCTAGCGTAACGATAAATGCCGGCACCGCCTTATAGGCGATGATCCAGCCTTGAATAAATCCGACGATTGCGCCAAGCGCCACTGCGGCGATGACGACCGGAACAGCCGGCCAGTCATACCAGACGTTCAGCATGGCCGCCACACCGCCGACCAAACCAACTAACGATCCGACCGACAAATCGATATGTCCGGCGACGATAACAAGCACCATGCCAATAGCGAGAATCGCCGTAACGGACATTTGCAGAAATAAGTTTGAAAGATTCGTAGGCGACAGGAACCGTTCATGCAGCAGCGAGAACAATACCCATATCGCAATTAGCGCACCAATCATCGTATAAGCGCGCGCATCGAATTTAAACCAGTTTTGTACGCGTGACGGCTGCACCGGCACCGTTTCCGTTTTTGTGCTCATAGTCCTCTTCCTCCTGTCGCAGCCGTCATAATCGCCTGCTGTGTCGCTTCCTCCGCCGTAAATTCCGCCGCCCGCTTCCCTTCCGCAATAACCATTATGCGGTGGCTCATTCCGAGAAGCTCCGGCAGCTCGGAGGAAACCATAATGATCGCGACGCCTTGCCGGATCAATTCATTCATAATCGTATAGATTTCGAACTTGGCGCCAACGTCGATTCCTCGGGTCGGTTCATCAAGAATCAGAAGCTTCGGTTTCGTCATCAGCCACTTGCCGAGAACGACCTTCTGCTGATTGCCGCCGCTTAACGTGCCGACGATCGTTTCCACCGAGTTCGCCTTAATCTGCAGGGAGCGAATATATTCATTGCCCCTGATGACTTCACGGTTAGGATCGATAACACCGCCCGATGCAATCTGATTGAGACTGGCCATCGTTACGTTGCTCTTCACATCCATGCCGAGCACAAGACCGAATTTTTTGCGGTCTTCGGATACAAGCGCCATCCCATGCCGGATTGCATGCTGGGTATGCTTGATTTTGACATGCTTGCCCTCAATCTCAATTCGTCCGACTGCAGCTCCCGGATAGGAGCCGAACAGACTCATAACGAGTTCTGTCCGGCCAGCGCCCATTAAGCCGGCAATGCCGAATATTTCGCCCTGCCGTACCTGGAACGAAATATTGTCAATAACCTTGCGATCCAAATCGGGATGCATGACAGAGTAGTTCTCCACTTTCAGTACAACGTCGCCCGGCAATGCCTCGATCCGAGGAAACAGTTCCTTCAGCTCCCGCCCTACCATAAGCGAAATAACTTGCTCTTCATTGATAGCTTTGGCATCATAGGTGCCAATTGTTTTGCCGTCACGCAGAACAGTGACTGAATCCGCTATGCTGAATACTTCCTTCAGCTTGTGCGAGATATAAATACAGGTAACGCCGCGTTTCTTGAATTCGCGAAGGATCGATAGCAATATCTCAACCTCTTGCTCGGTCAACGCTGCCGTCGGCTCATCGAGAATAAGAATATTGGCTTTCTTGGACAACGCTTTGGCTATTTCCACCTGCTGCTGCTTGCCGATGCCCAGCGTTCCGGTTCTTGTCTCCGGGCTGACATCGGTTAAGCCCACCTCTGCAAGCCATTTCTCGCTTTCCTTGAAAACCCGCTCCCAATTAATGATCCCGAAGCGGGCCAGCTCCTTGCCGAGATATAAATTCTCGGCAATGGACAAGTCCTTTGCTAGCGCCAGCTCCTGATAAATTATGGCGATTCCGGCTTCCTCTGCATCCTTAATGCTGGAGAAGCGCTTCACTTCTCCGTTGATAAGAATCTGCCCGTTATAGCTTCCCGAAGGGTAGAGTCCGCTGAGCACCTTCATCAACGTTGATTTGCCGGCGCCATTTTCTCCGCATAAGGCGTGGATCTCGCCTTTCTTTACCGTCAATGTCACATCGTTCAGCGCTTTCACGCCGGGAAATTCTTTCGTAATATTCCGCATCTCCAATGCAGCCGTCATGCCTCGTTCACCCCGCTCGCGCTTGCCTTTTTATTTCGCGTTCTTGTATACATCTTCTTTCGAATGGAAACCGTCAGCGATAACCGTCGAATCAATGTTTTCCTTCGTTACGGCAATCGGATCGAGGAGAATGGATGGAACATCGATTTTGCCGTTGTTCACTTTTTTGTCCGCGGCTACATCTTCGCCCTTAGCCAGCTTAACAGCCAGTTCAGCTGCTTTCTCTGCCAATGCCTTAATCGGCTTGTAGACCGTCATCGTTTGCGTGCCTTCGATAATACGTTGTGCTGCAGCAAGCTCAGCGTCCTGTCCGGATACCGGAATTTTGCCTGCAAGCCCTTGCGCTGTCAAAGCTTGAATCGCGCCGCCAGCTGTTCCGTCATTCGCAGCTACAACTGCATCGATTTGGTTGTTGTTCGCAGTCAAAGCGTTCTCCATGTTGGACAATGCCGCTGCAGGGTTCCAGTCTTTCGACCATTGATCGTATACGATTTGGATGTCGCCGCTATCGATGTACTTTTGCAGCACATTCATTGCGCCTTTCTTGAACAGATGCGCGTTGTTATCCGCTTCCGAACCGCCAATGTATACGTATTTGCCTTTAGGCGCTTTAGCTACGATCGCCTCTGCTTGCATTTCGCCGACGCGCTCGTTATCGAAGGATACATAGAGGTCAACGTCGGAGTTTTTGATCAAGCGGTCATACGCCAATACTTTAATGCCCGCTTCATGGGCTTTCTCTACGATAGCTGCCGTTGCTTCCGCATTGTGGGGAACGACGACGAGAATATCTACGCCTTGGGAGATCAAAGATTCTGCTTGTGCGATTTGTTTGGCATCATCGCTGTTTGCCGCGAGCACTTCAACATCCGCGCCAAGCTTTTGCGCTGCTGCTTTAAACAAGTCGCGGTCCTTCTGCCAGCGTTCTTCCTGAAGCGTATCCAGCGAGAAGCCGATTTTTATTTTGCCGTCTTTGCCGGAATCCTTTTTACCGCCGGAATTGCTTCCGCCTCCGTTGCCGCCGCTGCACGCGGACAATACGAGAATAAAAGCAAGAACAAGCAGCATAACCCCACTTTTTGTAATGTGCTTCGTCATTTTCTTCTCTCCCTTTTATTAATGTAACTGCTTACATTTCAAGATTAGCATGCCGGACCTACCGGTAATCGGGAGAATTGCTGGATTCTATTGCGATGATCTGGACTATTTTGCCATTAGCCTGACCCGCTACTTGCCGAGTAGCGCTTTTCGGTAATCCGTCGGAGAAGCGCCGCATATTTTTTTGAACACCTTGCTGAAATAGTTAGGGTCATGGTAGCCCACTTCATAAGCGATTTCTTTAAGACTCCGCTCCGCATCGCCCATAAGTGCTTTGGCCCGCTCGACCCGGCAATCGGTCAAGAAATCGATATACCCGGTGCCGACCTGCTCCTTGAACATTTTACTCATATAGAAAGGGCTGAGACCGGCTTGCTTGGCTATGGTCTCTAGCGAAATATCGAGATGGGAATTGGCGATAATATACTGCTTCACCTCAGTTATAGCGTCAGGCTGGGCATGGCTCAGCTGCTCTTCCGCATCCCTGCGCATCCGAAGCAGCAGGCATTCGGTTTCGGTCCGCAGCTCGGAATAACGATGAATTTGAAACCCGTAGTAAGGAAGCTCGGTCTCCACGCCAAGCTCCAGCAGCCCGCGGAAGACGATCCACAACGTTTCCAGCATCCGCTGCTCGGCCTGATGAACATCCATTCCCGCAGCCTCATAGCGGTCGGCAAGCGGGTAGATTGCCGCTTCTGCAGCCGTCCATTGCCCCAGCCGGACATATTCCGTCAGCTGCTTCTCCAGCCCCTTAGCGGCGTATTCCACACCTTCCCGTTCAGGCTCCGCCGCTTTATCGGCATAAAACCGGTGCCGGGCGAACGGTTTGGCCTGCTGCAGCTGACATTGGCGGCCGGCAGCCGCAGCAAGCAGCGCCTCATGATAGGAATAACGGATGTCGTCAAGTGACTGACGGGCATTGCCTATTCCAATAATACAGTCGGATGTACCCGACAATTGGGGCAATGCCAGCAGTTCTTGGACGATAGATGCCGCTTGCGCCCGGAACGACTTTTGCGACTCCATAAACACGATAATCGGCAAATAGCGCCCGTTCATCGCGCCTGCCCAGCCTTTGCCCATTTGTCTCAGCCGCAGCTTGACGCCGGCATAAAGCTGCTCGGTAGCCGCTTCTGCACCTGCTTGAACAAGCAGTACGAAAGCCTCCTTGGTATCGCTGCCTCCAAGCAGGTGAATCATTTCATCCAGATGCACTTCATGAACATGATCGAACAGCAGCTGCGTCACCACATCCGCTTCAACAAGCGGCATGATCCGGTCAAGCGTCCGCTTCACTTGATGCTGCGTTTGCCTCTCCTCGCGTTCTTCCTCGATCTGTTTGAAAACACGGCCAACCGTATCCCTGATCTCGCTAATTTTGCTCGGCTTCAGCAGATAGTCTTTTACACCCAGCTTGATCGCTTTGCGGGCATAGTCGAACGTATCGTAAGCTGTCACCATAATAAACCGCATTTCCGGATAGTCGCCGACAATTTGCTCCACTGCCTCCAAGCCGTTCATAATCGGCATCTTAATATCCATTAGAATGAGATCAGGCTGAAAATGCGAGACGAGCTCCACCGCCGCTTTTCCATTTCTGGCTTGCTCAAATACGACATCCGGAAAGCCATCCTTAATGATGGCCATCAGCCCCTCCCGTTCAATTTGCTCATCGTCAACGATTAACAGCTTCAGCATAGTCGCCCGCCTCTCTTTCCTTTAACAGCTTCAACGTTACTTTCGTTCCTCTGCCCTCTGTGCTTTCAATTGCAATGACATCTTCCCGGTTATAAAATAGCCGCAGCCTGCGGACAACGTTGCTAAAGCCAATACCCGTCGAATGGCCATCCTGCCGGTCGGATTCACGCTCCTCTAGAATTTGAGCAATCCGCTCCTGCCTCATGCCCATCCCCTCATCTTCGATCTCAACAATAACTGAATCGCCGCCGTCAACGATACGGAAGCGGATCGTCCCTCCATCCTCCAGCGGCTCTACCGCATGAATGACCGCATTCTCGATTATCGGCTGAAGCGTTAGCCCCGGGATTTTCACAAACAGGCAAGAGTCGTCGATCTCTTCTGCGAAACGAAGACGCTCGGTAAATCGGGTCTGCTGAATAGCGATATATTCGCGAAGCACCTTTACCTCTTCATAGAGCGTAACGGGACGGTCCAGCCGCTTCAGATTGTAACGGAGCAGCCTCGCAACACTCGCCAGCAGATCGCTCGTTTCTTCCGAGCCTTCCAGATAAGCCTTCTTGGCTAATGTATCGAGTGTATTAAACAGGAAATGCGGATTAATCTGGCTCTGCAAGCTGCGCAGCTGGCTTTCCTGCAGCAGCAGCTTGTTCGTCTGCAGTTCGCTCTCAAGCTGCGCTTTATGCTGGATCTCCGAGATCAAATTGTTAATATTGATGCGCATCCGGTCGAAGGTTTTGGCCAGAAAAGAAATTTCGTCGTTAGCCGCGACTTCAATCTGCATGTCGAACCGGCCCCGGGACAGCTCCCGGGCTGCCTGCGTAAGTTTATGTATAGGCCGCGTAATGCTAAGTGAGAACCAGTAGGTGAACAACAGGAGCAGCAGTGTAATGAGGGCAATTAACCAGATCCCAAGCTTTTTCAATTCGACCGATTGCTTGATCATGCCGCGATAGAACTGATCATAGGTTTTCAGCTCGGTATCCATCAGTGTCAACGTCATCTCTGATATATAAGTAGAGAGGCGCGTAGCATCGGCGAAATCATTTAATGACTCCTCGTTGTTCTTCGCATTAAGAAACCGGACGGAACGGTCAGAGGAATTGACCAGGCTATCGATCAAATTCAAATAATTCGTTAGTGTAAAATGATTGCCGTTGTTCCGCAGATTCGTAATCTGCTCCTGTGCGACGATCAGCTCATGCCGGTCTGTCTCCAGATTCGCCAGCTTAGAGGAGGAGGGTGCCTGCAAGTAATTGTTCAATGAGGTAACAAGCTGCTGGCTGGAGGCGCTGACTTCGTTCATTCGCAAGTAGCGCTGCAATATTTCATTATATTGATCCTGCATTTTCTGGTTGTAGTAGGTTAACGTAACCCAGATGCCAGCCATTATGAACACGACGATTGCGACGAGCAGCCATATTTTTTTCTGAATCGTATTCATGGAAGCTCATCCGCCTTCAGCAGCCCGATTTCGGTAAAATAACCATCATAGTTGAGCGGGAACGTCTCGCCGTTCAGCCACTGAATCATCAATTCCACGCTTTGTTTGCCCATCGTATAGGGCGCTTGCTCGATAATGCCGTTCAGCTTCTTCTCTTTCATCAGCGTCCGGCTCTCTACGCTGTCATCGAAGGAATAGAGATGGAATCGGCTCAATTTCGCCCGTTTGCCAATCTCCTGTACCATGGCGCTCGCATTGTTTGCTGTTACCGAGACGAACCCGTCGATATGCGGTTCCCGGTTCATAATATCGTTCGTAGCTGCAATAACCTTCTCCCTCGTATCGCCGGCTACCACAATAATTGGCTTAATGCCGGGCTGCGCCTTCAGCGCTTCCAGAATGCCGTTAAGCCTCTTGTTCTGAAAATCCTCCTGACGATCCGATAACATCAGCACAACCTTCCCGGATTTGCCTATGTCCCTCGTCAGCTGCTCGCCAATGAGTCTGCCAGCCTTCTCGTGATCAGAGCCGATATAGGTGCGCCTTAAGCTTTTTTCCACTGGCACATCATTGCCGATTGTAAAAATCGGAATCCCGTTTCCAGCCGCTTTTACAGTAGACAGCCTATTGAACTCATCCGAGTCCAAGCCTTGTACGATAATACCGTCTACTTTCGAAGCGATTGCGATTTCCATCTTCCTTAGAAAGTCCACTTGATTGGTGCCGTAGCTTCCCCATACAGCCAGCTCTACACCACGCTGCTTTGCAGCCAGCGATGCCCCTTTCTCGACCGAGTCCCAGAAGGGCGTATCCATTTCCTGTGTAATCAGTACTAGACGATAGGCGGAGTCCTGCCCTCCTGTCAGTTCAGCAGGAGCAGATAAGTCATAGTGAGCGATCTGAATAATGGAGGAAAGGGTAAAGCCGAACAATACGATACAGCAAATCGACAACGATACAATGAACAGCTTCCTCATCGCAGGCTTGCTCCTTCGATTCTCAATTGATATAAACCGCTTACATTTTCTTTCATCGTATCACAATTAAATTGACGATTAAACGCAAATTTTACAAGTGCTTCCTCTGCGGTATTTATATAAATTGCCGTTGACATCGTATGGAAAATAGTTCTATATTTGCATAGGTGTAATGACTTTGTTCAAGGATGGTGACCTGCATGAAAAAATTCGCTGCCGTTGCCGGCAAAATTGCTTTAAGCTTCATCGTCGTTCTCCTCATATCCGTTGTCGTCGGAATCGTCTACACAATCATAGCTGTAGCATCCGGAACAGGCTTGGAAGATATCCAGAGTGCTTCACAGGATAATTTGTGGATGCAGATCATTCAAACTATTTTGTTCACGGCTTCGGCTTTCGGAATGTATGCTCTATTTGAAAGGAAAAAGCGGTGGCCGCTTGGACTCCGTCAACCGGACGGAGGCGTCATGCTCGTTCACGGCATGCTCGCGGGCATTGTGCTCATCTCGCTATCCGCGGTTATAATCTGGGCTTTTGGAGGGGTTAGCTGGACATCGGGGGAATGGAATGCTGATCTGACGGCTGCGCTGCTGAAGGGCTTAGTTCTGTTTATCTTTGTGGCGGTGTCAGAGGAAGTTTATTCTCGCGGCTATGTGCAGGGACTGCTGCGCTATCATTACGGCAGCAAAGCAGCGATTATCGTAACCTCTCTATTATTCGCATTGCTCCATGGCATGAATCCCGGTATATTGGATTCGCCGTGGCCGATTATTAACCTGATTCTAGCCGGATTGATTTTCGGTATAGCCCGGGAGCTAACCGGAGGATTATGGTGGCCGATCGGGATGCATTTAACATGGAATTATCTCCAAGGCAACATTTACGGCTTCAACGTATCCGGTACAACTGTGGATGACTCCATTCTCTACACAACGGACAAAGGACCAGCCTGGCTATCCGGCGCTTCTTTTGGCATCGAGGGCAGTTTAATTTCAATCATTATGCTGTTGTTCGGGATCACCGCTGTCTATTTCCTATATCGGCGAAAAAACAGAGCATAGCATCAGAGAGCTGTTATGGATCGGCTCTGATTGTAGAGAAACCCGGCGTTTTGTACACGTCGGGTTTCAAATCCTCTCAATACCTCCTCAAATCGCATCGGAACCGCTTCAAAACTGCTTCAAAATGTAAAAGTGCAGGTTGATCGGCCCATTTCAGCGGTTTTTCCAACTCAAAATGCAAAAGCGCAGTTTGTTTGGCTAAAATCAGCCAAAAACAGCACTTTAGGAGCATTTCAAATGCACTTTTGCATTTTGATGCTATAAATCGGCAATAAAGTTGCAAACAAACTGCAGTTTTACATTTTGTTCTAAATATACAACGGAGCTGTTTCCAATATGGCGTATCCGACTATATTTCATCATAATGACATAGAAAAAAGCTGCCGAGAAATTCTCGACAGCTTTGCCTGGCCGAACTTATTGTTGCTGCGATTCACTTGAAGCAGATGCCGGTGCGACAGCTTCTGCTTCCGGCTCCTCTGTGCTCTCCGCTGCGGCTGCAGGAGCCTCTTCAAATTTATGTCCGCAGGAAGGACAAAACTTGGTGTCGATCGGCACCACTTTTCCGCACACACAATCCTTCTCATCTTTGATTTCCATAATTTTTTCTTCCAGCTCATCGATTTCTTTCTGCAAGGCTACAATCTGCTCGCTAAAAGTAATGATGGCGGGTTCGGCAGCAGACAAATCATGCGACAAATTCGCTTGAAATACAGCCTCGCCAATTTGAATATAGTGCTTCTCAATATCTTTACGCTTTCCCGAAATTTGCGAGGTGAGACGAACTACCTCTACCGACTCCTTCGCTTTATCCGCCGCTTTAGAAGCGCCTTCCTTCAACTTGTCGAAAAAACCCATAATAATCCACTCCTCATCATGTACTTATACTTATGATAACGGAAAAAATAGTTGATGTTTGTAGGAATATGTCGATTGATCGCCAATTTTTTTTACCCGACATACTACAGTCTATTCGCTATAAGATCGTCTCATGACGAAGTGTGCGGCATACTAGCCGCACACCTTCATCATTTGCTCCATCGAGCTATTATTTTCTTTTCCAGTACGTACCGTCGGAATAAGCAACTTTATCAATTTGAATATTTTTCAATGAGGCCGTATTGTCGAACAGCGACAAGCTCCATGTGAATGTGTAGCTGTCACCGCTTCCCACACTTACATCAGTTCCTTTGCCATAGAAACGGTTGCTTTTGGAAAAAAGTCCGTTTACCTTGTCGCCGTAAGCATCGTAGCAGCTGAACGAAAGCTCGAACGAAACGATTCTTTTGTCAGTCAGGTTGATCATGCTGATGTTGGCTTCCGGATCACCAATTGAATTATAAGTAATCTTGTAGCCTTCAATTTTAAACGGTACATTTTTGTTTTTTACGAGCTCTTGCTTCAGCCATTTTTTGTACTCCGCCAATTGCTTCTCATACAGCTTCCGTAAGCCCGTTTCAAACGATCCGTCCAAATAAGCATTTTCTGCTTTTTGGAATCCTTTGCTTGCGATTTCCTTGCCATTTACTTCAATGCTTTTCACAGCACGGCCAAAAAAGATATGCTCCTCACCATCGACTGTAACGTAGTCGCCTGGTGTTGCGCTAGAATGCTCGAATACACCTTTTTTGCGCGCGCCCAACGAAATCGAATAATCAACCGTATACATTGTATCGTCAAGATAAATATATTCGACGTAATTAACCTTTACCGTATCGGTGCTCAGATTTTTTACGGTCGTATTCGTAATTTCAAGCGGCAGCCCTGTGTAGTAGCGGCTTTTCTCTTTTGCAGCCGTCTTGATGCTGATCTGGCTTCCCTTCGTTTCCATCGAAGCGCCTAGACCATCCAGAAGGAAGCGAAGCGGAACCATCATCCGGCCGTTGCGCTCCACCGCAGGTGTTCCAAGAAATACAGATACACCGTTAACTGTTGCAGTTGGTGCACCCAGGACGATTGCAAGTGTCATTTCTCCATTGGAGCCGATAATTCTTTTATTCGAGCTGTCCCATGTAAATGTCAGTCCAAGGCTTTCCATCGTTTCCCGGGCCGATACAATGGTCGTACCATTTTCGGTCAAAGGAGCTTGCGCATATTTAACTTTCGAACCGTTCACATACACGCTAGTCTCTTCGGCTTTAGCCGCTGCAGCCATTACCGGCATTGACCATGCCAGGATCATAACGACCATAATTGCTATAAAAGATTTTTTCATTTCTTTATTCCCCTCCGGCATTATTCTTTGGATGATATTGTCACATCCATATGACCAAAGGTTATTATAGTATACATTTCCGAAATAAGACAGTGAAAAATGATGAATTTTGTAAAATAAAAAAAGCCTTGCAATATGCAAGACTTGAAACGTAATAGATGGAGCGGAAGACGGGAATCGAACCCGCGACCCTCGCCTTGGCAAGGCGATGCTCTACCGCTGAGCCACTTCCGCAAAACAATGGCTGGG
>NZ_JBHVUY010000014.1:0-66851 GCF_042883865.1 Paenibacillus sp. NPDC058174 | reverse complement strand
AGCTCATTACTTTGTTTTATCGCTTTTCCATTAATTCGTTAGAATTAACAGGGCAGTTTCGCTCGTTGTTCAGTTTTCAAAGAACAATTTCTTTTCCGTGTCAACCGACTGTCTCTCAGCGGCGACTTAGATAATATATCATGTATGCCCAACTAAATGCAACCCTTTTTTTAAACTTTTTTTCATTCTTTTTTAATGGATATCTCTATCTGTAATTACGCACATTCAGCGCGTATCGGGATAGCTCTTTTGGGGAGGCAATTCGCGCATACATCCGGAAGATGATTTTATAGCGGCGGGTAATCGCTTGCTTAATATCTCCATCCAATCGATTGTCATTGAGATCAAGCAGCATTTCATCTAATTCTTTGCGCAGGACGTAATCGAGTTCTTTGCATTCTTTGTCGTTGAATAGAATTCCTAGCATGTTTATTGTGCGCCCTCCTAAGGTAAGGTCCGAGTTCTGTTGACAACAAAAACGGCGCCCGCGCTTTCGCATCACGACGCCGCTTTACTGTTATGCACAATAAACAGGAATTTTATTACACAGGTCTCATCATTTGCATCAACCAAATGCTGACCGTACTTTCAATTACAGCTGCAACAAGCAAACCAACTGTAAGAATAACGACTACCGGCACGCTGCGGATGACGAAAAACTCAATCGCTTTTCCCGCTTCCCCTACCTTACGATTGGGCAGAATCGCCGCAAGCAGCATTTTCCATACGAGAGCACCAAACTTCATCCCGTACGCACTTGCGATTACGATTGCCGGAATTTCAATAATACCGTGCGGCAGCAAGCCAACAAGCGTTACGAACATATCTCCCGTACCGCTTGTAACTGCGATATGCTGCAGCAGATAACCGATGACCATTCCATTCAGCACAAGAAAGAACATCGGGATCAGTCCGAAGAACGAACCTATATAGATGATAAAGACCGATTTGATGGCATTGTTCAAAAAGATAAAGACCATAAATGCCAGAGTCGGATTGCTGCTCTCTTGCAGCGTGTTGGCCAGTCCCCCCAGCGCAGCCAATTGCTGCTCCAGATAGTTAGCGAATGCTGTATTCGTACCGCCAACGAAGATGCCAGCGGCGAACAGTATATATCCGAACGTAATATATGGCCCCATTGCTTTGAAGTGCGCCCTAATGGCGTTCCATTTAAATATGGTCGTCTCCCCCTCTTCCGTCACCGGAATTCGAACAAGCATGAATAACTTTGTTGTACGAGCATAGATTGTACTAGAACAAGCTTTCAAAAGAGAGGAGAGCCTGCCTGATATGAATTTCTTCTATGTATTGAACGGACGTAAAATTAAGCGTTACTTCCTGCTGTCGCTGGCCCTGGTTTTTTCCGTCGGTATTATTTACGCTGAACGGGACAACATCACCGTCTTCTCACCGCAGCAGCCGGCTGCTATTTACAGCGTGCCAACCGAGAAAAAAGTAATTGCCCTGACCTTCGATATCAGTTGGGGAGAGAAAAGAACGGAGCCCATCCTGCAAGTGCTGAAGGAAAAAGGCATTACGCAAGCTACGTTCTTCCTATCGTCGCCTTGGAGCCAGTCCCATCCGGATATCGTCAAAAAAATTCTCGATGCCGGCTATGAGATCGGAAGCCACGGCCATAAGCACGACAATTACAGCAAGCTGAACGATGATGAGATTCGTACCCAAATCAAGACTGCGCATGCCATCTTGTCCGACATTACGGGAAAACAGCCGAATCTGCTCCGTCTCCCTAACGGAGATTTCGACAAGCGGGTGCTCCGCATCGCGGAAGAGCTCAACTATAAAGTCATCCAATGGGATACCGATTCCATGGACTGGATGAGCATCGGCACTGACAAAATCATTAACCGAGTCGTAAGCCGCGCGCATAACGGTGACATTGTCCTCATGCACGCAAGCGATTCCGCTAAGCAGACTGCAGAAGCACTCCCGTCCATTATCGATCAGCTTCGCTCCAAAGGCTATGATTTCGTATCCGTTACGGAATTGATCTCGCAGACTGAAGCACAAGGAAGCGCTGTTAAAGACAAAACAACTTCAACTTCGCTGGCGGAAAGATTGAATGCTGCAGAAGAATAATGAAATCAGAGGTTCAGGCCTCAATTAGGCAACCGGCTTTGCGGATGGCGCAGGGCTGGTTGCTTCTTTTTGCAGCAAGCGCGGCAGCATCAGAATTTGATAAGCGTTGCAGGCGAACAGCGGGATCATCATGAAAATGATGGCCGTCATATTCGTCTCGCCTTGAAGAGCAGGCCATGCCTCGATAAAGGTAATAAAGAACATCAGAAACAGCGTCGGAATAAACGCGCTGCGATTGGTTTGCTTCACTTTTACATAAGCTACTGCAAGAGAGCCTATCGCCAGCCCTAACGGCAGCACCCAGAAAAACCAGTCATTCGTCCGCTGCCCGTACAACAGATATCCTAATCCGCCAAAAGCAAACAGCGTGGTATAGCCTTGCAGCGCATTCCATAAATAGCTTTTGCGGAAAACGCTTAACGCAATATAATTCAAAGTCAAATAAGCAAAGAAGCCCATCTGGCTAAATGCCCCCATCATAAGGCCGACAAGCGCCATCATCAGAGCATTCATGCTCGCAGCGTTCAGACCCATTACGCCAAATTCGCTATCCAATCCGCGCATAATGGAACCGAAGACAGCCGTTACGACAGCGCCAACCGCCATACAGCTCCAGAAAAGAAAAAACCATTTTCGTAAAGTCACGATTCTGACCCTCCTAAATTTTATGTGAACCGGTACACCTACCCATTTCACCAAGTTTTATTTTAACACGTTCCCATGAAAAAGCTAAGCGGCAGGCATGATAATCCGGTGAACTTTAAAGCATACTACTTCATAATAACAACAGTCATGCCACAGAAGGGAGATAAACGGAGCATGCTTAGAAAATGGGCTTTATTAACGGCCGTATGCGCCGTAACATTCGTACTGACCAGCTGCGGTGCCGAATCATCGGGATCAAGCCAGCAGACAAGCTATAAAGACATGAAATCGATGGTAATCGACATCCTGAAGACGGAGGATGCGCAAAAGGCGCTGCAGGAGTCCGCGTCACAAATGTCCGGCTACAACGCCAGCGCCTCCAAGCTTCTATCCGTTCAAGATCAAGAGCAGGTACGGCTGGCAGTCAAGGAAGTACTGGTTGCCCCAGAATATGATAAAGTGCTCAAAACATTAATGACGGACACCCGTTTCGCGGGCGAGTTCGCTAAGGCGGTCAATAAGCAGAATAAGGACATTCACAAGCAGCTGCTTAAAGACCCAAGCTATCAGGAAGAATTAATCAAGGTGATGAAAAGTCCCGAAATGGATAAAATGATCCTTGATGTTCTTCAAAGTACGCAATATAAAAAACAAGTTATGTCTTTGATGCAGGAATCGATGCAAAATCCGCTGTTCCGCCTGGAAGTGCTGGATCTGATGAAGAAGGCCGTTCAAGAGGAGCTCAAGCCTAAACCAAATGAGAAGGTCCAGAAGAGCGGCGGTCAATCGGGAGAATCTCAGGGCGGTGACGATTCCGGCGATTCCGAGGACTCAGGCTCCGGCGATTCGCAGGGCCAAGATTCATCCACGTAGCCTTATATAAAAAGCCTCAGCTTCGCGTGCCGGCAGGAAGTTCTTATGCCGATAATCGCAAAGCCGAGGCTTTTTGCTTGTCGTGTTATTTACCGCAGCGATCGATAACCCGGTCCGCTAACTCCAGATAGAGCTGTCCCGTTTCCGACTCAGCTTTGTATACTGAAGGCGAGAAATCCGGCTCTGAAATATGGTTGTCCGGCTGGCCAAGCGGAATTTGCGCCATCAAATCGGCATGAAGCGACTCGGCTAACCTCGCGCCGCCTCCGCGCCCGAATATATATTCCGGCTCCCCGCATTTGCTGCATTTGTAGTAGGCCATATTTTCAACGACGCCAATGATCTCATGATTCGTCTTAATCGCCATCGCACCCGCTCGTGCTGCTACGAAAGCTGCCGTCGCATGCGGTGTGGTTACGATGATCTCTTTGCTTTGCGGAATGATCTGGTGCACATCCAGTGCTACGTCTCCGGTACCCGGAGGCAGGTCAAGCAGCAGATAGTCCAGCTCGCCCCACTCGATTTCGGAGAAAAAGTTGCGCAGCATTTTGCCCAGCATCGGGCCGCGCCATACAATCGGGCTGTTGTCTTCGACGAAGAAGCCCATCGAAATGACTTTTACGCCAAAACGCTCGATCGGAATGATCCGATCGTTCACCAGCTCCGGCCGCGTCTCGATGCCCATCATATCCGGTACGCTGAAGCCGTAGATGTCGGCGTCCATAATGCCGACACGCTTGCCTTTTCTAGCCAGTGCCACAGCCAGGTTGACCGTTACAGTCGATTTGCCGACCCCGCCCTTGCCGCTGGCAACCGCGATAAACTCCACTTTGCTCTCTGGGTCAAGCAGTGAGCTGGTCAGCCCCGCGCCGTGACCTTGCACAGGAGCCGCTTCAGCCGCTGGCTGCTTGTTCGCCGCTGCTGCTGCTCCTGCCCCGCCGCCTTGCGCTGGCTGCGCCTCGCGGAAGCGGAAATGCACTGCCTCGGCGCCTGCTTGCGTGAGCGCCTCGCGCAGCGCCGTTTCAAGCGCCGGCTTCGTCTCGGCGCTTGCCAACACGACCGTCAATGAAACTTGACGGTCCTTTACCACGATATCGCGGAATTGCACTGCATCCGCGCTATATGCTTCCGTCACTGAACCGACGGCTTCTAATGCCTGCTCTCGCGTTAACATAGGGATGTCCCACCTTTTATATGTAATGCTGCTAATTCGCTTGTTTATAATGATTATAACACAATGCCAGCGATTAGTTTACAGGCGGGCTAATCTTCTCCCCTGACGTATAACGCAAAATGCCTTGATAAATCGATGCCGCCACCTTCCGCTGATAATCAGCATCCGCCAGCTGCGAAGCTTCTCCCGGGTTGGACAAGAAGCCAACTTCCACAAGTGCCGTCGGAATATGATCCAGCTCCTTGAGCAAATAGACTGTTTTTTGCGTCGCGGCCACTCGGCTTGTATTTTCAAGATTGCGTTTGATTTCATCCTGGATCAATAACGCCAGCCCTTGGTTCTCCGGATGATTATCCGGGTGGTAGAACGTTTGTGCGCCTGACCATTTTGCCGACGGAATACTGTTCATGTGAATGCTTACCGCAAGCGTTGCGCCGCTGTCTTTGATTTGACCTACTCTGCGCTGCAAGTCCTCGGTCTTGCGCTTGCTGTACGCACGCGTGTCACCGCTCGCCAGATCGTAATCCCCTTCCCGCGTCATAGTGACAATAGCCCCTGCTTGCTGCAGGTAATCCCTTAAGTATAGGGCAATAGCCAAATTCAAATCTTTCTCAACGATGCCCTGCTTGCTCACAGCTCCTCCGTCTACACCGCCATGTCCCGCATCGATTGCAATGGTCTTGCCTGACAGCGGCAGCGTCCAATACGTGGAGGTTCGAATAACAGGATTGCCCTGTGTGAAAATAAACCATGTCAATACAAGGGCAACCGCTCCCGCTGTCAGCCGAAGCACTCCCTTGTAGGTCATCCATACGACAAACCGCCCTTTTATCCGGCGCATAAAAAAACCACCCCGTCCCCTTTCAAATGATAGCCTCTTCACCACTAACCATGGATGGATAAGCTCTCTATCATTTATATGGGACGAGATGGTCGTTTATGAGTTCGGAACGCAAGGAAAGCGAGTCAAGCTTCATTCCGGTTGTCCGGTTATTAGCCGACAGACTGTTCTTTCATGCCTTCAATTAGAATTTTAGCAACTTCAGGACGGGAGAATTCTGGCGGCGGGCAAATGCCATCACGCAGCAATGCGCGAACCTTCGTTCCCGACAGGGTCAGATGATCTTCCTTGCCATGCGGGCAAGTTTTCGTCGTCGCCATATTGCCGCATTTCGTGCAGAAGAAGCTGTGCTCGAAGTAAAGCGGCGTAATGCCGAGATCCTCGACTGGAATGGTTTTGAGCAAATCTTGCGCTTCATAAGTGCCGTAATAGTCGCCTACACCAGCGTGATCACGGCCGACAATAAAGTGACTGCAGCCATAGTTTTTCCGTACAAGCGCATGGAAGATCGCTTCGCGCGGACCCGCATAGCGCATAGCCGCCGGGAATACGCCCAAAAATACGCGATCGCTCGGGTAGTAGTTCTCCAACAGCGCGAGATAACTCGTCATCCGTACGTTAGCGGGTACATCATCCGTTTTCGTCTCGCCGACGAGCGGATTAAGAAACAGAGCATCCACGATTTCCATCGCCGTTTTTTGAATATATTCATGCGCCCGGTGGACCGGGTTGCGAGTCTGGAAACCAACGACCGTTTTCCAGCCCTTCTCGGCAAAAATCCGGCGTGTTTCACTTGGATCGAAGTAGAACTCACCAAACTTCTCCGGCTGCGGACGATTCAATACGGTAATAGCGCCGCCTACGTATGTGGAAGGACGCGACAACAGCTTTTGAACGCCAGGATGCTCCATGTCGTCGGTTTTGAACACTTGTACCGCTTCATGCTTATGGTCGACCGAGTAGATGCTCTCTACATCGATAATGCCGTACGTTACGCCATCTTCGCCCACCAGCGAAGCACGAGCGCCAACCTGCAGCTGCGCCGCTTTCGCTTCCTCAACAGCTAACGTAATTGGAATGCTCCATACCGTACCGTCAGCAAGACGCATACGATCCACTACGGAATGATAATCCGCTTCATTCAAAAAGCCGGTAAGCGGCGAAAATGCGCCTACACCGATCAAATCCAGATCGGATACCGTCCACGCATTAATGACGATGCTTTGCAGACCTTCCGATTCTTTCAGCAGTTGTTCGCGCTGCGAGCCTTCAGCGACACGATTAACAAGCACGCCGCCATGAGGTAAACTTTGAGCCATAGTAGAAGTACCTCCCCGTTTTGGACGAGATCCTTATTTATGCAAGCCGCATTCCGTTTTTTCCTGACCCGACCAGCGTCCCGCGCGAGGATCCTCTCCCGGCATAACCTGACGCGTGCAATACTCGCAGCCGATACTCGGATAGTGGTTGTCATGCAACGGGTTGTAAATCACGTCATTCTCGCGGATGTAGTTCCATACATCCTCTGTTGTCCAGCCTGCGATTGGGTTGAACTTTATGAGACCGAACTTTGTATCATATTCTACTTTTTTCGCATTGGCGCGGGTTGGCGCTTGATCACGGCGAATACCTGTAATCCAAGCATCATATTTCGTCAAGATGTTGGTGAGGGGCTGAACTTTCCGAATGTTGCAGCATTGATTCGCATCGCTTTTCCACAGCTCTGGACCAAATTGCTCCGCTTGCTCTTCCGGTGTAATTACCGGCTGCACTCGAACAAAGGGAATGCCAGGATAACGCTCCACCATACGGTCACGCGTCTCGTAAGTTTCTTTGAAGTGGAAATCGGTATCCAAGTAGAAAATGTCCGTTTTCGGGCTTATTTTTTGCAGCATATCGACGAGAACAACGTCCTCCGCGCCAAAGCTGCAGGCAAAGGTAATGTTAGGGAATGCTTCTACCGCATACGCCAAAATCTCTTCCGCAGTCGCATTTTCAAGCTCTACCGCTTTTTGCTGCACTAACGCTTCTTTTTCGAATAAGTTCATGTTGGCCCCTCCATGGTTAAATTCCTACTAATTTCGTATGTTATTAATTAAATTATACTTGCTCCCGAGAAAATGTTCAAGAAGTTTTGTTCAAAATGAAATAAAGTCCTTGTAAAAGGTTCGTCTACCCGGGTTCCGGGAGACGTTCGCTGCGTGTCGTCGGGAGAAACCAGCTTTAAACAACAAAAAAACCTCCGACCAATAAGGCCAGAGGTTTGATTTTCCTTGAAACAAGAAATTAACGTTTCGAGAATTGTGGCGCGCGACGAGCCGCTTTAAGACCGTATTTTTTACGTTCTTTCATACGTGGGTCACGAGTCAGGAATCCTGCACGTTTCAGAGCTGGACGCAGTTCAGCGTCAACTTTCAGAAGTGCGCGGGAAATGCCATGACGGATAGCGCCTGCTTGACCGGACATACCGCCGCCGTTTGCAATTACGAGCACGTCGTATTTTGCAAGCGTGTCAGTCAGTACGAGCGGTTGCTTAACGATAAGCTTCAGCGTTTCCAGACCAAAATATTCGTTCAGATCGCGTTTATTAACAATGATTCGTCCTTCACCCGGCACAAGACGTACACGTGCGACAGAGTGTTTACGACGACCCGTTCCATAGTATTGCACTTGAGCCATGAAACTGTCCTCCCCTTATTAGCCGCGAAGTTCGTAAACTTCTGGATTTTGTGCTTGATGCGGATGCTCCGAACCAGCGTATGCTTTAAGTCTAAGCTTCATTGCGTTACCTTGACGTGTTTTTGGCAACATGCCGTGAACAGCCAGTTCGATTACGCGGTCAGCTTTTTTAGCGATCATTTCGTGAGCAGGCGTTACTTTAAGGCCGCCTGAGTATCCGGAATGACGGTAGTAGTTTTTGTTTTGCATTTTCTTACCAGTCAAAACAATTTTGTCAGCGTTAACTACGACTACGAAGTCGCCTGTGTCAACGTGAGGCGTAAATTGCGGTTTGTGCTTGCCGCGGATCAGGCTGGCAGCTTCAGAAGCAAGACGACCGAGCGTTTTGCCTTCCGCATCGATGATGTACCATTTACGCTCAACTTCATTTGGCTTAGCCATATAGGTGGTACGCATGGATGATCCTCCTTGATTCGTTTACAGTAAAGTTTTAATTTTATAAACAACGTTTCACGTTTGTTATTAATCTGATGTTGCTCGCCAAGTTTGTGAATTCTCAGTCGGGGCTGTGGGATAGCCACTAAGAAAGCACAAGTTATATTCTACTATACAAAGTAGCCTAAAGCAAGCAGTTTACGTGATTTTTCTTCAAGCTTCAGCCGGGTATTCGACGTTCATGAGCATGAGTCCATGGGACATTGCTGTCGGTCCTGCCAAGGCTCTGCTTCGCCCTTCTAAGATGCGTTTCATGTCTGCAGGCTGCCGCTTTCCTTGGCCGACTTGAAGCAAGGTTCCCATAATAACCCGAACCATATTGTACAGAAAGCCGTTGCCGGTAATGTACATATGAAGCATCGAGCCCTGCTGCTCGAAATACGCATCATATACGATCCGTATATGATGCGGTTTGGTTGAATGAATGGAGGTGAATGACGTAAAGTCATGCTCGCCAATCAAATGCTTCAACCCTTCTTGCATCGCTTCCACTTGAAGGCGCATCGGATGATGAAACGCATAGCGGCGCTCGAACACGTTCGGAAACTTCCCCGTATCGATCGTGTACCGGTACGTCTTCCGTTTCGCAGAACGTCTGGAATGAAAAGACAGCGATACTTCATGCACTTCCAGGATCACAATATCTTTAGGGAGCCTTGTATTCAGCGCAATGGCCCAACGTTCTGCAGGAATCGTTGATTCCGTTGCAAAGTTGAACACTTGTCCTTGCGCATGTACGCCGGCATCCGTTCTTCCCGAACCGAGAATAAGAATATCTTCCCCTGTCAGCGCTTGAATCGCCTTTTCAATCTCCTGCTGCACGGTACGACCGTACGGCTGCGATTGAAAGCCGTTGAACTCCGTCCCTTCATAACTTACCGTCGCGCATAAATTCCTCATCTCGACACCTCTTTCCCCACAAGACCCTTGCTCCTTCTTTCTTTATCGCCCTGCCGCTCAGGCGAAGCGCAGTGAAAGCTATGAGAAATAGCTAAAGGTCTGTTGTGAACTTTATGAAAATGAGCATCGGGTACGGAATGAAAGGTTTGAACTGAAGAAGCGCAGCGTTCGCTTTTGTGAGCGGATTTCTGCCGCAGCGCGGCTGTAATCGATGAAATCCGCGAGCAATGGCGATCGTAAGTCAAACCTTTCATGCAGTACCGAATTGCTGTCTTCATAAATGCTTCAAGCAGTACCTCATGCATCTCTCAATGCTTTCACGCAGCTTCACACGCACCGGCAAAGGGCAATAAAAAAAGGTGGCCGCAAGGGTCCACCCTTTATCTACCACAGCCCAAACAGCTGTACCGCCCTAAGGCGGCTTCAGCTAAATGTGCATGTGTTACGCGCGGTCAACCAGTTCCAAATACACCATTGGCGCAGAGTCGCCACGGCGGGGTCCCAGTTTCAGAATCCGCGTGTATCCGCCCGCACGTTCCGAGTAACGGGTGGCCAGCTCGGAGAACAGTTTTTGGATTGCATCTTGCTCTCCATCAATAGTCTCACGACGAACAAAAGCAGCTACTTGGCGACGAGCGTGCAAGTCACCTTTCTTTGCTTTCGTGATCAGCTTTTCAGCGATCGAACGAACTTCTTTCGCTTTCGCTTCCGTTGTTTGAATACGCTCATAAAGGAACAGGTCAGTAACGAGGTCACGGAACAAAGCTTTCCGTGCACTAGCGTCACGGCCCAATTTTTGATATGCCATCTTGATTTCCCCTCCCTTGCCTAAAGTCTGTACTAGATGTTCTTGCTACTCTTCCATGCGAAGGCCAAGACCCAGCTCTTCCAGCTTCTCTTGAACTTCCTCAAGCGACTTGCGGCCCAAGTTGCGAACCTTCATCATGTCCTCTTCGGATTTCGTGATCAGCTCTTGAACCGTGTTGATGCCAGCGCGTTTCAAGCAGTTGTAAGAACGTACGGAAAGATCCAGTTCCTCGATAGTCATCTCCAGAACTTTCTCTTTTTTGTCTTCTTCCTTCTCGACCATAATTTCTGCGTCTTTGGCTTCGTCAGTCAGACCAACGAAGAGATCCAAATGTTCCGTCAGAATTTTTGCGCCGAGGCTCACGGCCTCTTCCGGTCGAATACTGCCATCGGTCCATACTTCAAGTGTTAATTTGTCGTAGTTGGTTACTTGACCAACGCGAGTATTCTCAACGCTGTAATTTACACGCGTAATTGGCGTATAAATCGAGTCAACGGGAATAACCCCAATCGGTTGATCGTCCCTTTTGTTGCGGTCCGCTTGCACGTATCCGCGTCCCCGATTAGCGAAAATTCGCATATGGAGGCGCGCACCGGAGGCCAAGGTCGCGATATGAAGATCAGGGTTCAAAATCTCGACATCGCTATCAGCTCGAATGTCGCCAGCCGTAACGATTCCATCGCCTTCAGCGTCGATTTCCAACACCTTTTCTTCATCAGAGTGGATTTTCAACGAGAGGCCTTTCAGGTTCAGAATGATTTCGGTAACGTCCTCAATCACTCCTGGAACCGTGGAGAACTCGTGAAGCACTCCGTCGATTTGAACGGATGTCACAGCTGCGCCCGGCAGCGACGACAGCAAAATTCGGCGAAGCGAATTTCCCAGCGTCGTCCCGTATCCGCGCTCCAGCGGCTCAACGATGAAACGTCCGTATGCTCCATCATCGCTCAAATCTACGGTCTCGATTTTCGGCTTTTCGATCTCAATCACTAATAGTACCCTCCTTCAAACGTCGCTCCGTTACCATACCGTTTTTTTAGTCAAATCTCGTAGTATGCCAAACCTTCACAACCATTATTCACAAGTTGCAGTTATTTGATACCACAGTGAATCAACTATACGCGACGACGTTTCGGCGGACGGCATCCGTTGTGAGGAACTGGCGTTACGTCTTTAATCAGGTTAACTTCGAGGCCAGCTGCTTGAAGCGAACGAATCGCTGCTTCGCGGCCTGCGCCAGGACCTTTAACCATTACCTCTACAGCTTTCATGCCATGCTCCATAGCTGCTTTAGCTGCGGATTCCGCTGCCATTTGCGCTGCAAACGGCGTGCTTTTACGGGAACCCTTAAAGCCCATGTTACCGGAGCTTGCCCACGAAATTGCGTTGCCGTGCGGGTCAGTGATCGTTACGATCGTGTTATTGAATGTCGAGCGGATGTGCGCTACGCCAGATTCAATATTTTTACGGTCACGACGTTTTGTACGAACGACTTTTTTAGGTTTTGCCATTGTCCTATTTCACCCCTTTATTATTTCTTCTTGTTAGCTACAGTCCGACGAGGACCTTTACGCGTACGCGCATTCGTTTTCGTGCGTTGACCGCGAACAGGCAAGCCGCGACGGTGACGAACACCACGGTAGCAACCGATTTCGATCAGGCGTTTAATGTTAAGCGAGATTTCACGACGCAGGTCGCCTTCTACTTTAACGGATTTGTCAATTGCTTCGCGCAATTTTGCCAGCTCATCTTCAGTCAAATCCCGAACACGAGTGTCAGGATTAACGCCTGCTGTGCTGATCAGCTTTTGCGAAGTTGTTGTGCCAATACCGAAAATGTATGTCAGGGCGATCACGACGCGTTTGTCACGCGGCAAGTCTACACCAGCTATACGTGCCATATGCCTAAGTCCCTCCTTTATCCTTGTTTTTGTTTGTGTTTCGGATTTTCACAAATCACCATAACGTTGCCTTTGCGACGAATGACTTTGCATTTTTCGCAGATCGGCTTTACCGAAGGTCTAACCTTCATTGTGATTACCTCCCGAATCCTTCGCAAGCATACCGCTGCCGGTCTACTTCCGATAGGTGATGCGCCCTCTGGATAAATCATAAGGCGATAACTGTATAACCACTTTGTCCCCAGTCAGAATCCGAATGAAATGCATTCTGAGCTTGCCGGAAACATGTGCGAGAATTTGATGACCGTTCTCCAGCTCCACCTTGAACATGGCATTCGGCAGCGGTTCAATTACCGTACCCTCGACCTCAATGACGTCTTCCTTTGCCACCGTCATTCTCCTTTCGCATGTGCGTACTTCTGAATCACATAACGTAACTTGGCATTGGTCACTCTGCCCGATTCAAGCAAGCTGTCTGTTACTTCGCTGCTTATAACGGGTTGTAACTCGAGATGCAGAACGTTCTTCTTCTTCGGCTGATCGAATCGCCGCTTATCACCGTCAACGATCATAACGAATCGCTCGTCTACGACAGTCAGGATGATCGCATAGCTGTTCTCATCTTTTCCCCGAAGCACCTTAACGATTTGTCCGACCTGCGGCTGTTTCTCCATATGGATTACCCCGATTTCGGCAGCATCGTCAAAATTTCAAAACCGTCCTCCGTTACGGCTACAGTATGCTCGTAATGAGCGCACCATGAACCGTCTTCCGTTACGACCGTCCAATTGTCTTCAAGCGTGCGTACATATCGTTCGCCGATGTTGACCATAGGTTCGATGCAAAGCACCATTCCCGGCTTTAGCTTTGGCCCGCGATCCGGTAAGCCGTAATTCGGTATCTGCGGTTCCTCATGAAGGTCCCTGCCGATTCCGTGTCCGACAAATTCGCGTACGACCGAGAAGCCGGCCGCTTCGACCACCTGTTGCACCGCATGCGATACGGTAAACAATCGAACATCCGGACGAATGAGTGCAAGCGCTGCGTACAGCGATTGCTCCGTCACCTCGAGCAGCTTAGCCACTTCATCCGATACCTCTCCGACCTTATAGGTCCAAGCGGAATCGCCATGAAAGCCGTTGTACTGCGCGCCGATGTCTATGCTTATAATATCGCCTTCGTTCAACGTTCGGGTTCCCGGAAAGCCGTGCACCAGCTCGTCATTCACAGAAGCGCAAATGCTGGAAGGAAAACCATTGTAACCTTTAAAGGATGGAACGGCGCCTTTGCTGCGAATATACGCTTCAGCGATTTGGTCAAGCTCTAGTGTCGTAACCCCAGGCTTTACCGCCTCTTTCATTAACTGATGCGTCTCCGCTACAATGCGGCCGGCTTCCCTCATCACTTGCAGCTCCGAATCGGATTTGCAAATGATCATTACAATGAACCTCGCAAGAGAGTCACGATGTCGGCCGTAACCGCATCGATTTCTTTCTCGCCGTCGACTTCGCGAAGAAGATTTTTACCGTTGTAATAGTCAAGAAGCGGAGCGGTTTTGGAAATATATTCGTCAAGCCGCGTGCCGACTTTCTCTTCCGTATCGTCCGACCGTTGATACAATTCGCCGCCGCATTTGTCGCAGACGCCTTCTTGCTTCGGCGGATTGAAAATCACATGGTAGGTCGAGCCGCATGCTTTGCAGATGCGTCTTCCCGTCAAACGAGCGAGCAGAAAGCCGCGGTCAACTTTTAAATTAATAACGTGGTCAATGCCCCGGTTCAATTCCGCGAGCATTACATCAAGCGCTTCAGCCTGCTGCAATGTGCGTGGAAAGCCGTCAAGCAAAAACCCTTTGTTGCAGTCGTCCAGTGCGAGACGTTCTTTTACAATCCCGTTCGTAATCTCATCGGGAACGAGCAGCCCTTGATCGACATACTCTTTCGCTTTGAGACCTAGCGGAGTCCCTTGTTTCATCGCAAGGCGGAATGCATCGCCAGTAGAGATATGCGGAATGCCAAACTCTGCAACGATACGTTCAGCTTGCGTTCCCTTGCCGGCTCCCGGAGGGCCCATGAATAAGATGTTCATTGACGTCTTCCTCGCTTTAAGCACAATAGGCTCATGCGGGTTCCGCAACATCGCATGCGACGAACACGGAATCCCGATCAGAACCTATTGTTATTTATTGATAAACCCTTTGTAATGGCGTTTGATCAACTGGCTCTCGATTTGCTTCATCGTGTCAAGGGCAACGCCGATAACAATCAGAAGCGAGGTGCCGCCGAGCTGCACCGTACGCGGCAATCCAGCAAGTGTTCCGAAGAGCACCGGAAGAATCGAAATAACCGCTAGGAAAATTGCACCCGTCAATGTAATCCGCGACATAACGCGAGTCAGATAAGAGGAAGTAGGTTTACCCGGACGAATGCCTGGGATGTAACCGCCATTCTTCTTCATTTGATCCGCCATTTGAACCGGATTAATTTGAACGAAGGTGTAGAAGAAGGTGAAACCGATGATTAACAATACATACAACACCATGCCAAGCGGCTGATCGTAGTACAGATTGTTAATGATCCAGTTCGCCCAACCCGCCCCGTTCCAGAACTGGGCAATCGTGATCGGGAACATAATGAGCGATACCGCGAAAATGACCGGAATAACGCCAGCGCCGTTCACTTTCATCGGAATGTGCGTCGACTGTCCGCCGTACATTTTTCGACCAACTACGCGCTTTGCGTATTGAACCGGGATTTTACGAATGCCTTGCTGAACGAAGATAACGCCTACGATGATTGCGATGATCGCGATAAGGATCAGAACCATCTTGCCAATGTTCAGGAACAGTTGGCCGTCTGCGTTAATGAATTGATCTTGGTAGATCGTACGGATATGTCCAGGAATACCTGCTGCAATTGCCGCAAAGATCAGGATCGAAATACCGTTGCCGATACCACGTTCCGTAATCTGTTCGCCGAGCCACATCAGGAAGGACACACCCGCTGTCAATATGATCGCGATGAGCAGGTAATCTACGAATGTAGCACCCGGGATCATTTGGCTGTTATATTGACGGTTGAAACCAACAGCTGTTGCAAAACCTTGTACCAAACCAAGAATAACCGTGCCGTAACGCGTGATTTGAGCGAGCTTCTTCTTCCCGTTCTCGCCTTCCTTCGCCCATTCCGCAAACTTCGGAATAACATCCATCGATAACAGCTGAACGATGATCGACGCTGTGATGTAAGGCGTTATGCCGATAGCAAAAATAGAGAATTGGAAGAGCGCACCGCCGGAAAAAGTGTTTAGCAAACCAAACATATCAGCGCCAGCAGCGTCTACTTGTTTGAATACGTTCTTGTCAACACCTGGCACCGGAATGAACGCACCGATGCGATATACGAGCAGAATGAAAAGGGTGAACAGGATCCGCTTGCGCAAATCCTCCACTTTCCAAATGTTGGACACGGTTTTGAACAATTAGATCACCTCGGTTTTACCGCCGGCAGCCTGGATCTTCTCTACCGCAGATTGAGAGAATTTACTTGCTTTTACAGTCAGTTGAACCTGGATTTCGCCATTACCCAAAATCTTAATACCTGCGAGTGGATTTTTAACAATCCCCTGCTCAAGAAGAACTTGTGGAGTAACTTCGGTACCTGCTGCAAAGCTGTTCAATTCTTCAATGTTGACTACGGCATATTCTTTGCGGAAACGGTTGTTGAAACCACGTTTCGGAAGACGACGGTACAATGGGTTTTGACCACCCTCGAAACCAGGGCGTACACCGCCGCCGGAACGAGCGTTTTGACCTTTGTGGCCTCTGCCTGCTGTTTTGCCGTTACCGGAGCCAATACCGCGGCCTTTGCGCTTGTTAACTTGCTTAGAGCCTGGTGCTGGTGCGAGTTCATGCAATTTCATCGTTCTTGCACCTCCTTATAGATTTCTGCTTGCATCTATTACTAAACTTCTTCGACTTTGATCAAGTGGCTAACCGAGCTAACCATACCGCGAACGGCTGGGCTGTCGTTCAGTACAACCGATTGACGAATCTTGCGAAGACCGAACGATTCGACGGTTGCGCGTTGTTTCTCGTTGCGGCCGATCAAACTGCGAACGAGGGTGATTTGCAATTTTGCCATCTTATTTCCCTCCTTAACCTAACAGCTCTTCGACAGTTTTTCCGCGAAGCTTCGCAACGTCTTCCGCACGTTTCAGACGGGAAAGACCTTCGAGCGTTGCGTTAACCATGTTCATGGAGTTCGAAGAACCGAGGGATTTCGTCAAAATATCGCCTACACCAGCCAGTTCAAGTACTGCACGAACTGGGCCGCCGGCGATAACACCAGTACCTTTGGAAGCTGGTTTCAGAAGAACTTCACCAGCGCCGAAGTGACCAAGCACAAGGTGAGGAATAGTTGTACCAACGAGTGGTACGTGGATCAGGTTTTTCTTAGCATCTTCGATACCTTTGCGAATCGCATCTGGTACTTCGCCTGCTTTACCGATCCCTGCGCCGACGTGACCTTGGCCGTCGCCGACAACTACGAGCGCGCTAAAGCTAAAACGGCGTCCGCCTTTTACTACTTTTGCTACGCGGTTGATATGAACCACTTTTTCAGTCAGTTCACCCAACGTATTCGGATCTATACGCAAGTCGTTTACCTCCTTTTAAGTAAATTCGACTAGAATTCCAGACCAGCTTCGCGAGCTGCGTCAGCAAGCGCCTGAATTCTGCCATGATACAAGTAGCCACCACGGTCAAATACGATTGCCGTATGACCTTTCGCTTTTGCACGTTGTGCTACCAATTCGCCGACCTTACGAGCAGCCTCAACGCTGCCGCCGTTGCCGATCGCTGTAGCCAGTTCTTTATCCAGCGTGGATGCCGATGCTACAGTTACGCCATTCACATCATCAATCAGTTGAGCGTAGATGTGCTTGGAAGAACGGAACACCGAGAGACGCGGACGAGCAACCGTTCCAGTGATTTTTTTACGAACACGCAAGTGTCTTTTCAGACGAGCCTTGTTTTTATCGCCTTTCGTAATCATTCAAGGTTCACTCCTTTCCTTATGCCTTATACCGCTATTTTAAGCAGCCCAATCAGACTGCTTATTTCTTCTTACCAGCTTTACCTTCTTTGCGGATGATGCGTTCGCCTTCATACTTGATACCTTTGCCTTTGTAAGGCTCAGGCTCACGTACGGAGCGGATTTGAGCAGCAACAGCGCCTACGCGCTCTTTGTCGATACCGCGAACCGTGATTTTCGTGTTCGCAGGAACATCGAACTCAATGCCTTGCTCAGGAGTGATCTCCACAGGGTGGGAGTAACCAACGTTAAGAACGATCTTATCGCCAGTTTTGTTAGCACGGTAACCTACACCTACGAGCTCCAAATTTTTCGAGAACCCTTCAGTAACGCCGCTCACCATGTTAGCGATGACGCTGCGTGTCGTTCCGTGCAGGGAACGATGCAATTTATTGTCAGAAGGACGTTCTACTACGATCTCGCTCTCCGCAACATTGATTTTCATGTCTTTGTGCAGTTCGCGGGACAGCGTACCTTTCGGTCCTTTAACGGTAATGACTGTGTTGTCCAAGTTGATGGATACGCCGTTAGGCACTTGGATTGGTTTACGACCAATACGGGACATTGTTACACCTCCAATCGTTGTGACTTGTTACTTACCAAACGTAGCAGACGACTTCGCCGCCAGCTTTGCTTTGACGAGCTTCTTTATCGGTGACAATCCCTTTGGACGTGGAAATGATAGCAATTCCCAGACCGCCCAACACGCGAGGGACTTCAGTCGATTTTGTATAAACACGCAGACCTGGTTTCGAAATACGTTTCAAACCAGTGATAACGCGCTCTTGGTTAGGGCCGTATTTCAAGAAAATACGGATAATCCCTTGTTTGTTGTCCTCGATATATTCAGCATCGCGGATAAAGCCCTCGCGCTTCAGAATTTCAGCGATTTGCTTCTTAACTTTCGAAGCGGGCATTTCCACGGTTTCGTGACGAACGACATTCGCGTTGCGAATGCGCGTCAGCATATCTGCAATCGGATCAGACATAACCATTTGTGTTAACCTCCTTCCCGAACTAGGCTGATTACCAGCTTGCTTTTTTAACGCCAGGAATCTGGCCTTTGTATGCTAACTCGCGGAAACAAATCCGGCAAATTTTAAACTTTTGCAAAACAGAGTGCGGACGGCCACAACGTTCACAGCGCGTGTATGCACGCACTTTAAATTTCGGTGTACGTTGTTGCTTCACTTTCATCGAAGTTTTTGCCACTGGGTATTACACCTCCTAAAAGTGGATTACTTCGCGAACGGCATGCCCAATTGGGTCAGCAGTTCACGAGATTCTTCGTCCGTTTTTGCCGTAGTGACGATAACGATGTCCATACCACGAACTTTATCGACCTTATCGTACTCGATCTCTGGGAAGATCAATTGCTCTTTCAAGCCAAGCGTGTAGTTACCGCGTCCGTCGAATGCTTTCGTCGACACACCGCGGAAGTCACGAACGCGTGGGAGCGAAATGTTGAACAGCTTGTCAAGGAAGTAGTACATGCGCTCACCGCGCAGTGTTACTTTAACCCCAATCGGCATGTTCTCACGAAGTTTAAAGCCGGCAATGGACTTCTTCGCGCGAGTAACAACAGGTTTTTGACCGGAAATGATGCGAAGCTCTTCGACAGCCACATCAAGCACTTTGGAGTTAGCAACTGCTTCGCCAACACCCATGTTGATTACGACTTTCTCGATTTTCGGCACTTGCATTACAGTCGTATAGTTGAACTTCTGCATTAGAGCAGGCGTAATGTCATTAAGAAAACGATCTTTCATTCTTGCAGCCATTTTCATGGACCTCCTTTCCTACGGTTAACGATTAGTCGATCACTTCGCCGGAACGTTTAGCGATCCGGACTTTTTTGCCGTTGTCCAGCACTTTGTATCCGATACGAGTTACTTTGCCGCTCTTCGGATCAATGTGCATTACGTTCGATACGTGAATCGGAGCTTCTTGCTCAATAATACCGCCTTGCGGGTTAACCTGCGAAGGGCGAGTATGCTTCTTCACCATATTGACGCCTTCTACGAGTACGCGGTTTTCACGCGGATACGCAGCGATTACACGGCCTTTTTTGCCTTTGTCCTTACCGGAGATGACGATGACCGTGTCGTCTTTTTTGACGTGCAATTTGTTGTTGTGCGATTCAAGAATTTTTTTCAGTCTTGGCATTGATTACACCTCCTGCTCACTTAAGCTTTAAGCGTTAAGCATTCTATCGGGGCCCCCGCAAAGTATTCGGAATCATCTTCAAGACTACGCTTCACTTTGTGGGGTGTACATTAGATAACCTCTGGAGCAAGCGATACGATTTTCATGAAATCTTTATCGCGCAGCTCACGGGCAACTGGTCCAAAGATACGAGTGCCGCGAGGGCTCTTATCTTCTTTAACGATAACCGCTGCATTCTCGTCGAATGCGATGTAGGAACCGTCTTTACGACGAACCGCACGCTTCGTACGAACGATAACCGCTTTTACTACATCACCTTTTTTGACAACGCCGCCTGGTGTTGCTTGTTTGACGGAGCACACGATCAGATCGCCGATTGCACCGACACGGCGTCCAGTACCGCCAAGAACACGAATACACATCAGTTCTTTCGCACCAGAGTTATCAGCAACTCGCAAACGAGTAAATGGTTGAATCATTTTAACGTCCTCCTTTACATCAGGATCTTTGAACCATGTTCAAAAGAACGTAGCTCAAATCACTCATTGTTCTAAGCGTCGCTTGTATTAAAGGACAACGGCCACTTCAACAACTTCAACCAGTCTGAAGCGTTTGTCTTTCGAAAGCGGACGAGTCTCCATGATTTTCACGATGTCGCCAATTTTCGCTTGATTGTTCTCATCATGCGCTTTGAACTTCTTCGTGTACTTGATGCGTTTATGGTACAAATCATGTTTTTTGTAAGTTTCTACAGCAACCACGATTGTTTTATCCATTTTATCGCTAACGACTTTTCCGATTTGAACTTTGCGGGCATTGCGTTCGCTCATGTTCTTCCTCCTTCCTTACACCTTGGTATGATCAAGGTCAGCTTAGTTAGCTGCTATACCGAGTTCTCTTTCATGCAAAATGGTTTTAGCGCGAGCAATGTTCTTACGCACGTCACGAATACGTGTCGGGCTTTCCAGTTGGCCGGTAGCCAATTGGAAACGAAGGTTGAAGAGCTCTTCTTTAAAACCAGCGATTTTTTGTTCTATCTCAGCAGAGGTAAGGTTGCGAAATTCACTAGCCTTCATTTGCTTCACCACCCACTTCTTCGCGTTTCACGAACTTCGTTTTGATCGGGAGTTTGTGGGACGCGAGGCGCATCGCTTCACGAGCGATTTCTTCGGAGACACCAGCCAGCTCAAACATGATTTTGCCAGGTTTGACTACTGCAACCCACTTCTCAACGTTACCTTTACCGCTACCCATACGAACCTCGAGAGGCTTTTGAGTGATCGGCTTATCAGGGAAAATCTTAATCCATACTTTACCGCCACGTTTGATGTAGCGAGTCATAGCGATACGAGCCGCTTCGATCTGACGGTTAGTGATCCATGAAGGCTCAAGTGCTTGCAGGCCGTATTCGCCGAAAGCTACGTCAGTGCCGCCTTTAGCGCGACCTTTCATGTGACCGCGTTGTTGTTTGCGGTGTTTGACACGTTTAGGTACCAACATAATTAGTTGCCTCCTTCCTGGGGAGCTTTCTTCTTAGCTGGAAGGACTTCACCGCGATAGATCCATACTTTTACGCCGATACGGCCGTAAGTCGTATGCGCTTCAGCTGTGCCATAGTCAATATCAGCACGCAGCGTATGAAGCGGAACTGTTCCTTCGCTGTAGCCTTCCGAACGAGCAATTTCAGCACCGCCGAGACGACCGCTAACCGCAGTTTTGATCCCTTTAGCGCCTGCACGCATCGAACGTTGGATCGCTTGTTTCAAAGCACGACGGAATGAAACGCGACGCTCAAGTTGTTGCGCGATGCTTTCAGCTACAAGAATAGCGTCCAGATCTGCTTGTTTGATTTCGGAAATGTTAATGTGTACTTTTTTGCCTTTAGTGATCTTGCCAAGCTCCGTGCGCAGGTTTTCCACTTCGGAACCGCCTTTGCCGATAACCATGCCCGGCTTAGCTGTTTGAATCGTCACGTTAACGCGGTTAGCCGCGCGCTCGATCTCGATGTGGGATACTGCCGCATCTTTCAGTTTGTTCTTCAGGTACTCACGAATTTTCACGTCTTCAAGAAGAAGATCGCCGAAATCTTTGCCTGCGTACCATTTGGATTCCCAATCACGGATAATCCCTACACGCAAACCGATTGGATTTACCTTTTGACCCACACGTTATCCCTCCTTATTTTTCAGATACCACCAAAGTGATGTGGCTGGTTCTTTTGTTGATCCGGCTTGCACGTCCCATAGCACGAGGGCGGAAACGTTTCATTGTCGGACCTTGGTTCACGAATACTTGCGTGATAACCAGTTTGTTCACATCCAATTGGTAGTTGTGCTCAGCGTTAGCAATAGCAGAGTTCAGCAACTTCTCAACAATCGGGGAAGCAGATTTCGGCGTGTGACGCAAAATAGCGATCGCTTCGCCAACCTTTTTGCCGCGAATCAAATCGACAACCAGCTGTGCTTTACGAGGAGCAATACGTACGAAATTTACGTGCGCTTTAGCTTCTGGCATGGATGAACCTCCTCTCAACATTCATAAAAGATAGTGGGCAAATTAACGTCTGCCCGTTTTCTTATCGTCGTCATGGCCTTTGTACGTACGAGTTGGTGCAAATTCACCGAACTTGTGTCCTACCATGTCTTCTGTTACATAAACCGGCACGTGTTTACGGCCGTCATACACCGCAATTGTGTGTCCAATGAATTGCGGGAAAATCGTCGAGCGGCGCGACCAAGTTTTGATCACGACTTTTTTGTTGCTTTCGTTCAGTTCCTCGACCTTTTTGAGCAGGTGGCCGTCAATAAACGGTCCTTTTTTCAAACTGCGACCCATTCGGAGTCCTCCCTTCGCAGAAACGTAGCTTGTATCAAGCGGTTATTACTTCGTACGACGACGAATAATATATTGGCTCGATGCTTTTTTCTTCTTGCGCGTTTTGTAACCAAGCGTCGGTTTGCCCCAAGGAGACATAGGGGATTTACGACCGATTGGAGCACGGCCTTCACCACCACCGTGTGGGTGATCGTTCGGGTTCATTACTACGCCGCGGACTTCAGGACGTTTGCCCATCCAACGGGAACGGCCGGCTTTACCGATTTTCACGAGTTCGTGATCTTCGTTGCCAACAGAACCGATTGTTGCACGGCAAGTGTTCAGGATACGACGTACTTCACCAGAAGTCAGACGGATCGAAACATAATCTTCTTCTTTACCAAGAAGTTGAGCATCAGTACCAGCTGCGCGAACCAATTGGCCGCCTTTGCCTGGCTTCAGCTCGATGTTGTGGATAACTGTACCTACAGGAATGTTCACAAGCGGCAATGCGTTACCAATTTTGATGTCTGCATCAGGACCGGAAACGACTTTATCGCCAACTTTCAGACCTTTTGGTGCGATGATGTATGCTTTCTCACCATCAACGTAGTTGATCAAAGCGATATTCGATGTACGGTTTGGATCGTATTCGATCGAAGCCACGTTACCGATGATACCGTCTTTGTTACGTTTGAAATCGATGATCCGGTATTTACGTTTGTGTCCGCCGCCGTGGTGACGAACCGTAATTTTACCTTGGTTGTTGCGGCCAGCTTTTTTGAAAAGCGGAGCAAGCAACGATTTCTCCGGTGTGCTTGTTGTGATCTCTTCAAAAGTCGAGACGGACATGCCGCGACGGGCCGGGGAAGTCGGTTTATACTTTTTGATTGGCACTTGTATTCCCTCCTTTTCTATACAGACGTTTCAAAGAACTCAAGTTCTTTGCTGTCATCGCTCAGTTGAACGATTGCTTTTTTCCAATCAGGTCTATAGCCACTGTGTTTACCATAGCGTTTAGGCTTGCCTGCAACGCGCATTGTGTTAACGCCAGTCACTTTTACTTTAAAGATTTGCTCAATAGCATCTTTAATTTCGGTTTTGTTAGCACGGAGATCGACTTCAAACACATAACGTTTGGCAGCCATGTAATCGCTCGTGCGCTCCGTAATAACAGGGCGTTTGATAATATCGCGAGGATTTTTCATTACGCAAACACCTCCTGTACTTTCTCTACCGCTTCTTTCGTGATGATGAGCTTGTCATGTACCAAGACATCCAGAACATTAATGCCGTCAGCTGCGACGAATTTCACGCCTGGGATGTTACGTGCAGACAATGCTACATTATCATCATAGCTTGGCAAAACAACAAGTGCTTTGCGGTCAGCTTTCAGGTTGTTAAGAATCGCTGCGAATTCCTTCGTTTTAGGTGCCGCGAATGCCAGTTGATCCAGAACGATAATTTCGTTCGCGATCACTTTGGAAGACAATGCGGATTTAATCGCCAGACGGCGAACCTTCTTAGGAAGCTTGAACCCGTAAGAGCGTGGAGTAGGTCCGAAAACCGTACCGCCGCCAACCCATTGCGGGGAGCGAATGCTGCCTTGACGTGCACGGCCCGTACCTTTTTGTTTCCAAGGCTTACGACCGCCGCCGCGTACTTCGGAGCGTCCTTTAGTTTTGTGCGTTCCAGCGCGCTCTGCAGCTTGCTGAAGAACAACAGCGCTATGCAGCACGTGTGCGTTAGGTTGAATTCCGAATACGCTATCGGAAAGCTCAACTTCACCAACTTGTGCGCCACTCACGTTGTATACTGTTACTTTAGGCATTTCTTGTTCCTCCTTTCTTATAGCAATTAGTTCTTAACTGTTTGTTTTACTTTAACGAATCCGTTTTTCGGTCCAGGAATGGAGCCTTTAACGAGCAGTACGTTGCGTTCTGCATCTACACGGATAATTTCAAGCTTTTGAATCGTAACCGTTTCGCTGCCCATGTGACCTGGAAGGCGTTTGCCTTTCGGTACGCGGTTCGCTTGGATCGAACCCATGGAACCAGGACCACGGTGATAACGGGAGCCGTGAGCCATAGGACCCGTGCTTTGTCCCCAACGTTTGATAACGCCGGCAAAGCCTTTACCTTTGGAAATACCCGTTACGTCAACAAATTCGCCCTCTGCGAACAAGTCAGCACTTACTGTTTGGCCAACTTCATACTCACCCAGGTTAATTCCGCGAATTTCACGAACGTAGCGCTTAGGAGTTGTATTGGCTTTCTTCGCGTGGCCGATTTCCGGCTTGATCACTCTGGATTCCTTCTTATCGGAGAAACCGAGTTGAACAGCTTCATAGCCATCGTTTTCTTGGTCTTTCTTCTGAAGAACAACGCAAGGACCTGCTTCGATAACCGTAACCGGAATTACGTTACCTTCAGCGGTAAACACTTGAGTCATTCCAAGTTTTTTCCCTAAGATACCTTTCATGTTGACACCTCTTTTCCCTTCAATGATCAATTATGCTGTTATTACAGTTTGATTTCGATATCTACACCGGATGGTAAATCCAGGCGCATCAACGCATCAACCGTTTGCGGCGTTGGGTTCACAATGTCGATCAAGCGTTTATGTGTACGCTGTTCGAATTGTTCCCGAGAATCCTTGTACTTGTGTACCGCACGGAGAATGGTGATGATTTGCTTTTCCGTAGGTAACGGAATCGGCCCGGATACGCCTGCACCGGAACGTTTTGCAGTTTCAACGATTTTCTCTGCAGACTGGTCAAGAATTCTGTGATCGTATGCTTTCAAGCGAATACGAATCTTTTGCTTTGCCATATAAGTCCCTCCTTCTATCGCCCAATTTATTATCGGACATACTCCGTGAGAAAACCCGGCACATGCCCCATGGCAAAGGGGCCGGGTGTGTCGGCAACCTCTCACATCATCGCAACGTCACAGACCAACAGTCAATATTATAACGAAGTGGGCGGGCAATTGCAAGGGAAAATTGAATAACTTCGCCAGTATTGCTGCAATACTTGAATTATGATGCAGAAACGGCATTTTTATCGTTAAAATGGCCTTCTGCCACAGCCGCTGCTGATTCCGCTCGTTAATGTCTTTGACTAGCATAACTGACCTGTCCATCGAATCTCAAATCCAATTTCGCCCTGTAAGGGGCGAGGGGATTCACTTGTTGCTCAATAGCTTCTCTATATAATAGAAGAAACAAATTTATATACAGGCATCTGAACGCAAAAAATGCAGCTATGTCGTTGGATGCACGGGCAAGCCCGGACCCAACATAGCTGCATTCCTACCAATCAAATCATTAACCGAGTACGACGCGGTCATCCGCCATCTTCTTGCCGCTGATCTGTTCGAATTCGCCAAGCAGACGCTCGACCGTCAGATCCTTCTTCCGGTCTTCATTAACTTCAAGAATGATCTTGCCTTTGTCCATCATAATCAATCGATTGCCAAGACGAATCGCCTGCTCCATGTTGTGGGTAACCATCAGCGTAGTGAGATTCATCTCACGAACGAGTGATTCCGTCAATGTCGTAATGAGCTCGGCACGTGCAGGATCGAGCGCCGCGGTGTGCTCGTCCAGCAGCAATATCTGAGGCTTCGTAAACGTCGCCATCAGCAGGCTAAGCGCTTGGCGCTCGCCGCCCGACAGCAAGCCTACCTTTGCGCTAAGACGGTTCTCAAGGCCAATGCCAAGCCGTGACAGCTGCTCACGGAAAATCGTACGGCGGCCTCGATTAATACTGAGCGAGAAGCCTCTTTGCTGGCCGCGTTTGTAGGCCATCGCCAGGTTTTCTTCAATAGACATACGCGGAGCCGTTCCCGCCATTGGATCCTGAAAAACGCGGCCAATCCATTTGCTTCTGCGGTATTCAGGCAAGCCGCTAATATTTTTTCCGTCAATGCGCACTTCACCGATATCCGGCTTCATAACGCCAGAGATAATATTCATTAACGTCGACTTGCCAGCTCCGTTACTCCCGATAACCGTTATGAAGTCACCCGGCTTCATGGCCAGATTGACATTAACGAGCGCTGTTTTCTCGTCCAGCGTACCTGGGTTGAACAGCTTGGATACTTGAGCAATTTCCAGCATCAGCGTCCTCCCCCTTTCTGTCCGTTCCCGCCCAGAATTTCAGCGGTGCGCTTGCGTGCCAGGCTCTTCTGCTTCCATGACTTCTGCATGGAAGGGAATACAAGCGCTACAATAACGATTACCGCCGTTATGAGCTTGAGATCCGAGGCTTCGAGGAAGTCACTTTGATAAGCAAGGCCGATAATAATACGATAGACAATAGATCCCAATACGACTGCAAGCGTTGCGCGGAATACGGACTTGGCGCCAAAAATCGCTTCGCCGATAATAACGGAGGCTAGTCCGATTACAATCATGCCTACACCCATCGAAATGTCGGCAAATCCGCTTTGTTGCGCAATCAGCGAGCCGGATAGCGCAACCAGACCGTTGGATAACGCGATGCCCAATATTTTCGTATTGTCTGTGTTTGTACCAAAGCTTCTGATCATCCGTTCGTTATCACCGGTCGCACGCAGGCTAAGCCCGAGATCGGTACGGAAAAACAAGTCCAGCAGCAATTTAATTGCAATTACGACAAACGGCATTAGCAGCAGCACCTTCATGCTGGAGAATACCGTTACAATATCTGGCCCCATCAGACCGATATTCGGTTTGCCGCCGAGTATTCTCATATTAATGGAGTACAAGGCGATCATCATCAGAATACCAGACAATAGACCATTAATTTTACCCTTTGTATGAAGAATGCCTGTTATTGATCCAGCGATCGCGCCGGCCCCAAATGCTGCAAGGCAGGCCACCCAAGGTGAAACTCCGTCTGTAATGAGAACCGCCGCAACCGCCGCACCGGTCGTAAAGCTGGCGTCGACCGTAAGGTCGGGAAAGTCCAAGATGCGGAAAGTAATGTAGACGCCTAGAGCCATAAGCGAGTAGATCAATCCAAGCTCAAAAGCACCGTTTAACCATACTGGCACCGGTGGCACCTCCTTAGAAAATAGAAAACAGGATGAACACAAGGAGCGTTCACCCCGTTCTCTTCCTTACTATTCGATAATGTTTTTAGCCGGGTCTTTAACGCCAGCTTTCATTTGGTCTGTTACTGTAATGCCTTGGTCAGCAGCTGCCTTCATATTAAGGATCAGATCCAGCTTATCCGGAACGGTTACTTTCATTTCAGCCGGGTTTTTGCCTTTCAAAATTTCAGCAGCCATTTCACCAACCTGGTAGCCGTGATCGTAGTATTTGAAACCAACTGTTGCAAAAGCACCTTTCTCAACCGTATCACGGTCACTCGAGAAGAATGGGATATCGTTATCCTTCGCGATTTGCAGCAGGCTCTCAACAGCAGCTACAACCGTGTTATCAAGCGCGATGAACATAGCATCTACTTTACCTACCAGAGATTCACCAGCTTGCTTAACTTCAGATGTGTTCGTTACTGCAGCTTGTACCAGCTTAATGTTATGCTTAGCGAGCGCTTGCTCCGCGTTTTTCGCCATTACGACTGCGTTAGTCTCGCCTTTATTAATAACCATACCTACGTTTTTCACATTCGGAAAGTTAGCAGCGATGAAATCCATCAGTTGAACGACTGCTTCAGGGTTCGTATCCGAAGCGCCTGTTACATTGCCGCCTGGAGCGTCAAGGTTCGATACGAGCTTAGCATCAAGCGGATCCGTTACAGCTGCGAACAATACAGGGCCTTTGTTGCCTGCTTTGTCATAGGCTTGTACAATGGCTTGTGCCGACGGCGTTGCGATACCCAGTGCCAGGTCTGCTTTCGCACCGGCAATTTTTTGTGCAATGGAACCGTTGTTTGTTTGGTCGCCTTGTGCTGTATTAAAATCTACAGTCAAGTTGTCGCCTTCAACAAAACCTGCATCCTTCAAGGCAGCAAGAAAACCTTCTCTTGTTGCATCAAGGGACGGGTGCTCTACGATTTGTGAAATCGAAATTTTATACTTTTTGCTATCCGTTGGTGCTTCAGAACCGCTGTTCTCTGTACCTGTGGACCCATTGTTACCGCCCGATGTGTTATTTTCCGTCTTGCTTCCGCATGCCGAGACAACCAGCAGCAGGACCAGCGCAAGCGGTACCAGCCATTTCATTTTCATTATTGTTTAACCCCTCTCGTCTCTTTGCCGACCTCATTATCCCCAATAATTATCAATACAATAAACAGGAATAATTGTTATTCAGTAAAATAGTCAATTGCCGACAATATTAGTTTTATAGTAAATGCGCCATTTCATCATGTCAATGCTTATGTTAGAGTAAAAATTAACATATGAAAGCGGTTTCTGTTTTTAGAAACAAGCCCGCAAATAAAGAAGGCTATCCCGAGCAAGCCCGGAATAGCCTTCTTGTATTCCAATGCGGCTTAAAGCCGCGTGGAATTATTTTTGGATAGTTGCTACAGCGCCAGCGCCTACAGTACGGCCGCCTTCACGGATGGAGAAGCGAGTGCCTTCTTCAACCGCGATTGGAGCGATCAGTTCAACTGTAACCGTGATGTTGTCGCCAGGCATAACCATCTCAGTGCCTTCTGGCAGGTTGATGATACCTGTAACGTCAGTTGTACGGAAGTAGAACTGTGGACGGTAACCAGTGAAGAAAGGTTTGTGACGTCCGCCCTCTTCTTTAGTCAGAACGTAGATTTGAGCTGTGAAGTTAGTGTGTGGTTTAACCGAAGCTGGTTTAGCCAAAACTTGTCCACGCTCGATATCTTTACGGTCAACACCACGAAGCAGTGCGCCGATGTTGTCGCCCGCTTGAGCGGAGTCCATCAATTTACGGAACATTTCTACGCCCGTAACAACGGATTTGCGAGTTTCTTCAGCCAGACCAACGATTTCGATCTCGTCGCCGACTTTAACCACACCACGATCGATACGGCCAGTTGCAACTGTACCACGACCAGTGATTGTGAATACGTCCTCGACAGGCATCAGGAAAGGCTTAGCAGTGTCGCGCTCTGGAGTTGGGATGTAAGCATCCACTTGCTCGAACAGCTCAACGATTTTGTCAGCCCAAGGACCATCTGGGTTTTGCAGAGCTTCACGCGCTGCGCCACGGATGATTGGAGTGTCGTCGCCTGGGAACTCATACTCGGAAAGAAGGTCGCGAACTTCCATCTCAACCAGTTCAAGAAGCTCTTCGTCTTCAACCATGTCGCATTTGTTCAGGAATACAACAATGTAAGGTACGCCTACTTGGCGGGACAACAGGATGTGCTCGCGAGTTTGCGGCATAGGGCCGTCAGCTGCGGATACAACCAGGATTGCGCCGTCCATTTGAGCAGCACCAGTGATCATGTTTTTAACATAGTCGGCGTGACCTGGGCAGTCAACGTGAGCATAGTGACGGTTAGGAGTCTCATACTCAACGTGAGCTGTCGAGATTGTGATACCACGCTCGCGCTCTTCTGGAGCTTTGTCGATTTGGTCGAATGCGATTGCCGCGCCGCCGTATTTTTTGGAAAGTACAGTGGTGATAGCTGCAGTCAGAGTCGTTTTACCATGGTCGACGTGACCGATAGTACCGATATTAACGTGCGGTTTGTTACGTTCAAATTTAGCCTTTGCCATTGAACTTAATCCTCCTTAATATAACTAAAGTTTTATGTGTGGGCCGAATCTCCGCTTGCCGGGCAAGTGAAGATGTCGACCTAAGCAACCCGAAGGTCAATCAGCACTTTATTCTATTGAATTAAGCGCCTTTGCTTTTGGAGATGATTTCTTCAGAGATGTTGCGCGGTACTTCTTCATAGTGCGAAAGCTCCATGGAGAATACGCCACGGCCTTGCGTACCGGAACGAAGTGTTGTGGAATAACCAAACATCTCAGCCAAAGGCACCTTAGCACGGATAATTTGTGCGCCTGCACGAGTATCCATACCTTCGATGCGACCACGACGGGAGTTCAGCATGCCCATAACGTCGCCCATGTACTCTTCAGGAACCGTAACTTCAACTTTCATGATTGGCTCAAGCAGGACAGGTTTACACTTGTCTTTAGCTGCTTTAAGCGCCATCGATCCAGCGATTTTGAACGCCATCTCCGAGGAGTCAACGTCATGGTACGATCCGTCGAATACGATTGCTTTCACGTCAACGAGTGGGAAGCCGGCAATAACGCCGTTCTTCATTGATTCCTCGATACCCGCTTGGATAGGAGCAATAAATTCGCGCGGAATGGATCCGCCCACTGTTTTGTTTTCGAAAACAAATCCAGCGCCTGGCTCTTGTGGAATGAACTCAACCCAGCAATGGCCAAATTGACCTTTACCACCGGATTGACGAACGAACTTACCTTCCACTTTCGCTGCTTCACGGAATGTTTCACGATAAGCAACCTGCGGTTTACCAACGTTCGTCTCAACTTTGAATTCGCGAAGCATACGGTCAACCAGGATTTCAAGGTGAAGCTCACCCATACCCGAAATGATCGTTTGGTTCGTTTCTTCATCCGTATGAGCACGGAATGTTGGATCTTCTTCAGCAAGTTTGGAGATTGCGATACCCAATTTGTCTTGGTCTGCTTTCGTTTTTGGTTCGATAGCAACCGAGATAACCGGATCAGGGAAGTTCATCGATTCGAGAACGATCGGGAACTTCTCTTCGCAAAGTGTATCACCTGTAGTTGTATCTTTCAGACCAACTGCAGCGGCGATGTCGCCGGAATACACTTCGGAAATCTCTTGACGGCTGTTCGCGTGCATTTGCAGAATCCGGCCAATCCGCTCGCGTTTGTTCTTTGTTGCATTCAGAACATACGAACCGGATTTCAGGACGCCCGAGTACACACGGAAGAACGTCAGCTTACCAACATAAGGGTCAGTCATGATTTTGAATGCAAGAGCTGCGAACGGCTCTGTGTCGGAAGAAGGACGTACGCCTTCTTCACCGTCTTCAAGCGTACCTTTGATTGCTGGTACGTCAAGCGGCGACGGCAGGTAATCGACAACTGCATCCAATACCAATTGAACACCTTTGTTACGGTAAGAGGAACCTGCAACAACCGGGAAGATTTTAACTTCGCAAACACCTTTGCGGAGTGCTGCTTTCAGTTCTGCAACAGTGATTTCTTCACCTTCCAGATACTTCATTGTCAGCTCTTCATCCAATTCTGCAACCTTCTCAACAAGTTCCAGACGAAGTTCTTCAACTTGGTCTGCATATTGAGCAGGAATTTCGATTTTCTCAGGATCTTTCCCGAGATCATCTACGTATTTGTAAGCTACGCGTTCAACAATGTCGATAACACCAACGAAGTCGGACTCAGCACCGATAGGAAGCTGAATGGCAACTGCATTAGCTTGCAGACGCTCACGCATGTCTTTAATAACATTCAGATAGTCTGCACCGATGATATCCATCTTGTTGATGTAAGCGATCCGAGGAACGCCGTAACGGTCAGCTTGACGCCATACGGTTTCAGATTGAGGCTCAACGCCTTCTTTTGCACTGAAAACGCCAACGGCCCCGTCCAATACGCGCAGGGAACGTTCAACTTCTACTGTGAAGTCAACGTGTCCCGGGGTGTCGATAATATTAATGCGGTGACCCTTCCATTGAGCGGTCGTCGCGGCAGACGTAATCGTAATACCGCGTTCTTGTTCTTGTTCCATCCAGTCCATTGTCGCAGCGCCTTCGTGCACTTCGCCAATTTTGTGAGTACGGCCCGTGAAGAACAGAATCCGTTCAGTTGTTGTGGTTTTACCAGCGTCAATATGCGCCATAATCCCGATGTTACGCGTATTATTCAAGGAGAACTCTCTTGACATGAATTTGTCTCCTTTCGAATTGCGAGATTATCTCGGCAATCGATCTTTGTATTATGATTCTACCAACGGTAGTGAGCAAACGCTTTGTTCGCTTCTGCCATTTTGTGCGTGTCTTCGCGTTTCTTCACAGATGCGCCAGTGTTGTTGGAAGCATCGATGATTTCAGCAGCCAGACGTTCTTCCATCGTTTTTTCACCGCGGTTACGTGAGTAGTTCACGAGCCAACGGAGACCAAGCGACGTACGACGCTCTGGTTTAACCTCGATCGGCACTTGATAGTTAGCGCCGCCAACACGGCGAGCTTTAACCTCAAGTACAGGCATGATGTTTTTCAATGCTGCTTCGAACACTTCCATCGGATCTTTACCCGTGCGTTCTTGGATCAGCGTGAATGCATCATACAGCAACGTTTGTGCAACGCCGCGTTTGCCGTCGATCATAATACGGTTGATCAGACGAGTTACCAATTTGCTATTGTACACCGGATCCGGCAATACATCGCGTTTTGTTACAGGACCTTTGCGTGGCATGAGAAAGTCCCCCTTTCTTTCATAGTCGTTTAGCTTGCATTTGCAATTGGCTCACCCGAACGGGTGTATCCAACTTATTTTTTAACTTTTGGACGTTTAGTACCGTATTTCGAACGGGATTGACCGCGGTTGTTAACACCCGCTGTATCCAATGCGCCGCGAACGATATGGTAACGTACGCCCGGAAGGTCTTTTACACGACCGCCGCGGATCAGTACGACACTGTGCTCTTGCAGGTTGTGTCCGATACCCGGAATGTAAGCCGTTACCTCTACTTTGTTCGTCAGACGCACACGTGCGTATTTACGAAGCGCGGAGTTCGGTTTTTTCGGAGTCATCGTACCTACACGAGTGCACACACCGCGTTTTTGCGGAGCGCTGATGTTCGTAGCTTCACGTTTCAGGGCGTTAAAGCCTTTTTGCAAAGCAGGCGATTTCGATTTTACGACTTTAGCTTGACGTCCTTTGCGGACGAGCTGGTTAATTGTTGGCATGTTGCCACCCCCTTCCCATGATTCATGTCTTATTTAAAAATACAAGAATTCAATAAGCGTTACACTTACAACAAAATACTTGTATTTCTTCGCGAAACGAACTTTTGTTTACCAAAGGTTAACGAAAGCCGTTACGCTTATGGCAAGACATTACACCCAACTTTTAAGCCCACAGATCCAGGTGGTTCGTAAAAGAACAAAAGAAAATTTCTGCCGGTCTACTTCTTGCAAACTACACCAGCAAAAATAATAGCAATTATTCGCCATCAGGGACAAGCGCTGCAGTTGCAGCACCGACGTCAATGCCGCAGGTTTCCCCTAGGCTCTCCATCGTGTCGGTCCACCGAATCGGTACACCCAGCCTCTCACACAGATGAACAATCTTCTCCTTCATCCGCTGATCTGCATCACGGGCAATGTAGACTTCGACTGCTTTATTCTGCTCAAGCATCTTCGTCGTCTGTTTTGCGCCAACCTTGAACTGCATGAAATCACCTTTCCTTATCGGAAGACACGTCACACAATTAGGCACACTTCGATATAGTATCACCTTGAACAGCCTCTGTCAAGCAACTACGGCTTCATGATAATTGTTAAACTTTTCTTAAGCCGTTTCAAACATGATGAGGCTTGTTCACTCATAAAAAGAGCGGATATCCGCCGTTAGGCTCATGCCCTCGCAGCGGATATCTCGCTCTTCGTCCAGAGCTTTGTACAAAAGGTGAATCTAGCTTACCTATTCAATCGCAACGGCTTCCGATTCCACTTCGCCCTGCTCTGCAACTTCCTCGTCTTCCAAACCAACGAGTTTGATGTTGCGGTAGCGAGTCATGCCGGTACCGGCCGGAATCAGCTTACCGATAATAACGTTCTCTTTCAGGCCGAGCAATTGGTCCACTTTGCCTTTGATCGCTGCATCGGTCAATACGCGAGTCGTCTCTTGGAAAGATGCTGCCGACAAGAAGGAGTCGGTCTCCAGGGACGCTTTCGTAATACCGAGCAGGACTGGCTTAGCGACTGCTGGCTCAAGTCCGGAAAGAATCGCTTCGCGGTTCTGAGTTTCATATTCATGAATGTCAACGAACGCGCCAGGAAGCAGCGTCGTGTCGCCTGCATCTACGATACGGATTTTGCGGAGCATTTGCTTAACGACAACCTCGACATGTTTATCATTGATTTCTACGCCTTGGTTACGATATACGCGTTGTACTTCCTGCAAAATATAGTTTTGAACGCCACGGATGCCTTTGATGCGCAGCATGTCTTTCGGATCGATCGAACCGTCCGTCAGCTCATCGCCGGCTTCAATTTGCTGGCCTTCCGTTACGCGGATACGCGAGCCGTAAGTAATTGCATATACTTTGGACTCTGCTTCGCCTTGAATTTCAATTTCGCGGCGGTCTTTCGCTTCGCGAATTTCTTTCACGACGCCGTCAAGCTCCGTAATGATCGCTTGACCTTTCGGATTACGCGCCTCGAACAACTCCTGGATACGCGGCAAACCTTGCGTAATATCGTCTCCGGCTACACCGCCGGTGTGGAACGTACGCATCGTGAGCTGTGTTCCCGGCTCGCCGATCGATTGCGCTGCGATAATGCCAACCGCTTCGCCGATTTCAACATGTTTGCCGGTCGCCAAGTTGCGGCCGTAGCAAATTTTGCAGACGCCGTGACGTGCGCGGCAGCTGAGAACCGAACGAATTTGCAGTTTTTCAATACCGGCATTGATGATCGCGTCTGCTTTGCTCGAATCGATCAGCTCGCTTTTCTTAACGATAATCTCACCCGTTTGCGGGTGACGAATCGTCTCGAACGAGTAGCGGCCTTCGATACGGTCATACAGATCCTCGATAACCTCTTTGCCGTCTTGAATTTTGCTGACGGTAAAGCCTTTATCCGTGCCGCAATCATCCTCGCGAACGATTACGTCCTGCGCAACGTCTACCAGACGACGGGTTAAGTAACCCGAGTCAGCGGTACGAAGCGCCGTATCGGCCAGACCTTTACGGGCACCGTGGGTCGAGATAAAGTACTCGAGGACGGTAAGGCCTTCACGGAAGTTCGATTTAATTGGCAACTCGATAATCCGGCCGGACGGGTTGGCCATCAGACCCCGCATACCGCCGAGTTGGGCGATCTGCGATTTGTTACCCCGTGCTTTGGAGTCAACCATGAGCATGATGGAGTTGTAACGGTCCATCGATCTCATGAGAATTTCGGTAATTTGATCTTTCGCTTTGCTCCAGATCTCGATTACGCGGTCATAGCGCTCTTCGTTCGTAATCAGGCCACGGCGGTACTGGTTCATAACGACCGCTACCTTGCCGTCGGATTCCTTCAGAATTTGAACCTTTTCTTCCGGAACGATAACGTCTGCTACTGCAACGGAGATACCCGCGCGAGTCGAATAGGTGAAGCCAAGCTGCTTGATGCGGTCAAGAATAATCGACGTCAATGTCGTATGGTAAATGCGGAAGCATTCGCCGATGATGTTGCCCAAATACTCTTTGCCTACGCCGCCGGCAATTGGAAGTTCATCCATGAACTTGTTCAAATCGCTGCCTTTGTCATAGACGAAGTATTTGTCAGGCGTCCCATACAGCAAGTTGGCTTTAGTAGCTTCGTTGATGTAAGGGAAATCTTCCGGATAAATTTCGTTGAAAATAACTTTACCAACAGTTGTACAAATGAGCGAATCCTGTTGTTTCTCTGTAAAGTTTGTTTTCTTCAAGACGCGGGCCGGTATGAAGATGCGGGCATGCAGCGACACGATGCTGCGCTGATAAGCGGAGATCGCTTCGTTAACCGAAGCAAATACAGAACCGCTTCCTTTCGCTTCCTTGTTGTCCATCGTCAGGTAGAAGGATCCGAGAACCATATCCTGCGATGGTGTAACGACCGGTTTGCCGTCTTTCGGGTTCAAAATGTTGCCCGATGCAAGCATGAGCAGACGCGCTTCCGTTTGAGCCTCAGCAGATAACGGTACGTGAACGGCCATTTGGTCACCGTCAAAGTCCGCGTTGTATGCTGTACATACGAGCGGGTGAAGCTTGATAGCGCGGCCTTCGACAAGGATCGGCTCAAACGCCTGGATGCCGAGACGGTGAAGGGTCGGTGCACGGTTCAGCAGAACCGGATGCTCCTTAATGACTTCTTCGAGTACGTCCCAAACTTCAGGGCTTACGCGTTCAACCTTGCGCTTCGCACTTTTAATGTTATGAGCAAGACCTTTGTTGACAAGCTCCTTCATAACGAATGGCTTGAACAGCTCCAGCGCCATTTCCTTCGGAAGTCCGCATTGGAACATCTTTAGGTTCGGTCCAACTACGATAACCGAACGGCCAGAGTAGTCAACCCGTTTCCCGAGCAAGTTTTGACGGAAACGGCCTTGTTTACCCTTCAGCATATGGCTGAGGGATTTCAAAGGACGGTTGCCTGGTCCTGTAACCGGACGGCCGCGGCGACCATTGTCGATCAGGGCGTCAACAGCTTCCTGAAGCATCCGTTTCTCGTTTTGTACGATGATGTCAGGAGCGCCAAGATCAAGCAGACGCTTCAGACGGTTGTTCCGGTTAATTACGCGACGGTACAGGTCATTCAAGTCGGACGTTGCAAAACGGCCGCCGTCGAGCTGAACCATTGGACGAAGCTCCGGAGGAATAACCGGAAGCACGTCAAGAATCATCCACTCCGGCTCATTGCCAGAGTTGCGGAATGCTTCAATGACTTCCAGACGCTTGATCGCACGGTTACGGCGTTGCCCTTGTGCAGTGCGCAGCTCTTCCTTCAGCGTCTCAAGCTCTTTCTCCACGTCGATATCCTGAAGCAGTTTTTTGACTGCTTCGGCACCCATGCCGGCTTGGAATCCGTAGCCGTATTTCTCACGGTAGCTGCGGTATTCTTTCTCCGACAACAGTTGTTTCTTCTCCAAAGGCGTATCGCCTGGGTCCGTTACAACATAAGATGCAAAGTAGATAATTTCCTCTAGCGAACGAGGCGACATATCCAAAGCCAAGCCCATACGGCTTGGAATCCCTTTAAAATACCAGATATGCGATACAGGAGCAGCCAATTCAATATGGCCCATACGCTCGCGGCGTACTTTCGCACGAGTTACTTCAACGCCGCAGCGATCGCAGACAACGCCTTTGTAACGTACACGCTTGTACTTGCCGCAATGGCATTCCCAGTCTTTGGTTGGTCCAAAGATTTTTTCGCAGAAGAGGCCTTCCTTCTCCGGTTTTAAAGTCCTATAGTTGATCGTCTCCGGTTTTTTGACTTCTCCGCGGGACCAAGAACGAATTTTATCCGGCGAGGCAAGCCCGATTTTCATATACTCGAAGTTGTTCACGTCCAACAAGGAGCAACCCTCCTTCGTCATGTATGGCTATGTCGTGCAAATTAGCGGCTGCACGTCCACGCATTAAGCGGGACGAGCAGCCTTGGTCATTTTTATTCAGCGCCCATTTCTGAGCCTTCAAGATTCAGGTTCAGCTTATCGCCTGCACCCTCATCCTCGTCATCCATTTCTTTCATCTCGATCTCTTCTTCATTCTCCGTCAGGATCTTAACGTCCATACCGAGAGATTGAAGCTCTTTGATCAATACTTTGAACGATTCCGGAACGCCTGGCTCCGGCACGTTCTCGCCTTTGACGATCGATTCATACGTCTTAACCCGGCCGACAACGTCATCGGATTTAACCGTAAGAATCTCTTGAAGCGTGTAGGCTGCGCCATAGGCTTCAAGCGCCCATACTTCCATCTCCCCGAAGCGCTGGCCGCCGAACTGGGCTTTACCGCCGAGTGGCTGCTGCGTAACGAGTGAGTAAGGACCTGTCGAACGAGCATGGATTTTATCGTCAACCATGTGCGCGAGCTTGATCATGTACATGACGCCGACCGTAACTTCACGTTCGAAGGATTCGCCCGTACGTCCGTCATACAAGACCGTTTTGCCGTTGCGCTGCATGCCGGCTTCTTCCATCGTATCGAATACGTCATACTCGCGCGCGCCGTCGAATACCGGCGTTGCGGCATGAAGTCCGAGCTGTTTGCAGGCCATGCCCAGATGGACTTCGAGCACTTGCCCGATGTTCATCCGCGAAGGTACGCCCAGCGGGTTCAATACGATTTCAACAGGAGTGCCGTCCGGCAGGAAAGGCATATCTTCCTCCGGCATAATGCGGGCGATAACCCCTTTGTTACCGTGACGTCCTGCCATTTTGTCGCCTTCGGAAATTTTCCGTTTTTGAGCAATATATACACGAACGAGCTGATTAACGCCTGGAGGCAGTTCATCGCCGTTCTCACGGGTAAACACTTTAACGTCAACGACAATGCCGTCCGTACCGTGAGGTACGCGGAGCGAAGTGTCGCGAACCTCGCGAGCCTTCTCGCCGAAGATCGCGTGGAGCAGCCGCTCTTCCGCTGTCAGCTCTGTTACGCCTTTAGGCGTTACTTTGCCGACAAGGATATCGCCTGCGCCAATCTCGGCGCCTACACGGATAATACCGCGCTCGTCAAGATTTTTGAGTGCTTCTTCGCCGACGTTCGGAATGTCGCGCGTAATTTCTTCCGGTCCAAGCTTCGTATCACGAGCTTCAGATTCATATTCTTCAATATGAATTGAAGTGTACACGTCTTCTTTAACCAGTTTCTCGCTAAGAAGAATAGCATCCTCGTAGTTGTAGCCTTCCCAAGTCATGAAAGCAACGACTACGTTGCGGCCAAGCGCCAATTCGCCTTGCTCGGTCGATGGACCGTCAGCAAGAATGTCGCCTTTTTTGATAACGTCGCCCTTACGGACGATTGGACGCTGGTTGATACAAGTTCCTTGGTTGGAACGTGTAAATTTGTGCAGCTTGTGTTTGACGAGGTCGCCTGTAACAGGTTTTCCGTCAAGCAGTTCAATACGGCGCAGCCAAATTTCGTTAGCCGATACGCGCTCGATGACACCATCGAACTTGGATACGATACATACGCCGGAATCTTTAGCAGCCTTGTGCTCCATCCCTGTGCCGACAAGCGGCGCTTTCGGAATCAACAGCGGAACTGCTTGCCGCTGCATGTTCGATCCCATCAGGGCGCGGTTGGAGTCATCATTCTCCAAGAACGGAATGAGCGCCGTCGCAACGGATACGACCTGTTTCGGCGATACGTCCATGTAATCGACGCGATCACTCGGCATGGTCAGAATGTTATCGGCTTGCTTGTTGTAACGTACGATCTGGCTTTCGTCTTCGAAACGGTTGTCTTCCGTCAGATTCGCATTTGCCTGACCGATGACATAGTTGTCTTCCTCATCGGCAGTCATATACGAGATTTGTTCGGTTACGACACCGCTCTTCGGATCAACCCAGCGGTATGGCGCCTCAATGAAGCCATACTCATTGATCCGAGCGAATGAGGACAGGGAGTTGATCAGACCGATATTCGGTCCCTCTGGCGTCTCGATCGGACACATCCGCCCATAGTGGGAGTGATGGACGTCACGGACTTCAAAGCCTGCGCGCTCACGCGTCAAACCGCCCGGTCCGAGTGCGGACAGACGACGTTTGTGCGTCAGTTCGGCAAGCGGATTCGTTTGGTCCATAAACTGCGACAGCTGCGACGAACCGAAGAACTCTTTAATCGACGCGATAACAGGCCGGATGTTGATCAACGCTTGAGGCGTGATCGCATTCGCGTCCTGAATCGACATTCTCTCGCGCACAACGCGCTCCATACGGGACAAGCCGATACGGAACTGGTTCTGCAGAAGCTCGCCTACCGAACGCAAACGGCGGTTGCCGAGATGGTCGATATCGTCCGTGCTTCCGACTCCGTGCAAGAGATTGATGAAATAGTTAATGGACGAAATGATGTCCGCAGGTGTAATATTTTTAACCGTTTTGTCAATGATGCCGTTGGAGATGACCTTAATCACCTTCGCATCATCAAGCGGCGAGAATACGCTGATCGTTTGCAGTGGAATACTATCTGCATCCAATACACCGTTGGCAACATGATAAGTCTTGAAGCCGACGTTTTTCTCCAGCTTGTCGAGGATATCGTCCAACAGGCGGCGGTCAATCACTTGGCCTGATTCAGCGATAATCTCGCCAGTTCCCGGATCAACAAGCGTCTCTGCAAGGCGCTGGTTGAACAAACGGTTTTTGATATGAAGCTTTTTATTGATTTTGTAACGACCGACATTCGCCAGATCGTAACGCTTTGGATCGAAGAAACGTGCAACCAGCAAGCTCTTCGCATTATCCAAAGTTGGCGGTTCGCCCGGACGCAGACGCTCGTAGATTTCGATCAGCGCTTTCTCTGTCGAATCCGTATTGTCTTTGTCCAGCGTGTTGCGGATATACTCGTCATGCCCTAGCAATTCGAGAATTTCAGCGTCAGTACCAAAGCCTAGAGCACGCAAAAGCACCGTAACCGGAATTTTCCGGGTGCGGTCGATACGAACGTAGATGATGTCCTTGGCATCCGTCTCGAGCTCCAGCCATGCTCCACGATTCGGAATAACCGTCGCCGTGTATGTTTTCTTACCGTTCTTATCAACCTTCGTGCTGAAGTACACACTAGGGGATCGCACCAACTGGCTGACAATAACGCGTTCCGCACCATTAATAATAAAGGTGCCGGTCTCGGTCATAAGAGGGAAGTCACCCATAAATACTTCCTGCTCTTTCACTTCGCCGGTTTCCTTATTAAAGAGCCGTACTTTAACGCGCAGCGGAGCCGCATACGTTACATCGCGTTCCTTTGATTCATCGACCGAATATTTCGGTTCGCCCAAGCTATAGTCGATAAACTCAAGCGATAGATTTCCCGTAAAGTCCTGAATCGGCGAAATGTCCTGGAACAACTCAAGCAAGTCGTTATCCAAAAACTTTTCGTACGATTTTTGTTGGATTTCAATCAGGTTCGGGACTTCCAGCACCTCGTTGATCCGGGCGTAACTTCTCCGCGTGCGCCGACCATACTGAACAAGTTGTCCTGCCAACTTAACCTCACCCCTCATGTCTGTCTCACAGCATCGATATCACTGCGTCAATTCAAATAAAGAAAAGCCCTTATCGAATATAGTTCGAAAAAAGAGCATGTTCCGGCAGTCAACCAAACGCAGCGCGGGCGTAATGGTTCCATATCAAGTAATTTTGCCCAAAATGTAAACATTATACGTCAAACGTGTTTTATTTATTCATTTCGCGCTGAAAATTCACGCTTGACATTTTAGTTGACTAAAGAGATTGAGCCCAATTTAATGCTGACATTTTATAATATTACCATATACGGATTGTCAAGTCAAGAAGACAGACATCCCTATTTTTTTGCCATATAAATCCGGTAGCCTTTGTCCTTGGAAACCTCTTCTACTTCTTCAAACAAAGATTGCAATTTCGCTTCCGCTGAGGGAGCTCCTTGCTTCTTCTGAATAACAACCCACATCGTTCCGCCAGGCACCAGAAGCTCGTAGCCCTCTTCAAAAATGCGGTGTACGGTCGCTTTGCCTGCTCGAATCGGTGGATTCGTCAGGATGACGTCAAAGCTTCTGCCTCCTACCGATTCATAGAGATCGCTCTGCAGCACCTCGACATTGGAAATGCCGTTTAGAGCTGCATTCTCCTTCGATAGCTCTACTGCTCTTTCATTGATGTCTATCATCGTGACCTTCCCTTGCGGAGCCAGTCTGGCAGCTGTCAGGCCGATAGGCCCGTAGCCGCATCCGACATCAAGCACATTGGCCGAAGGCGCAAGCTCCAACGCATTCAACAGCGCCCGGCTGCCATAGTCGACGCCGGATTTGGAGAACACACCGGCATCCGTCACGAATTTCAGCGTGAAGCCGCGAAGCTCGTCTTGATGAACTTGACGGTTATGCTTCACTCCCGGTTTCTGAGAGTAATAGTGGTCCGACATCTCGTGTATTCCTCCTGCCGCATCATATCGTTCGCATCAACATACAACGAACCCCTTGAAACAAGACGTTTCAAGGGGCCCGTTATGTTTCGCGAACGCGCACCGCTTCCAGCACGCACTCGCGAAAGGATTAAAGCGATATTACTTCACTTCTACAGCTGCGCCAGCTTCTTCAAGCTTAGCTTTAACTGCTTCTGCTTCTTCTTTAGCAACTTTTTCTTTGATTGCTTTAGGAGCGCCGTCAACCAGGTCTTTCGCTTCTTTCAGGCCAAGACCTGTGATTTCGCGAACAACTTTGATTACGTTGATTTTCGATGCGCCTGCGCTAGTCAGGATTACGTCGAATTCGGATTGCTCAGCTGCTTCAGCAGCGCCGCCAGCTACAACTGCTACTGGAGCAGCAGCTGTTACGCCGAATTCTTCTTCGATTGCTTTAACAAGATCGTTCAGTTCAAGAACGGTCATAACTTTGATGGCTTCCAAGATTTGCTCTTTAGACATGGTTATACCTCCGAAAATGGTTTTAGTTTTTTGTTGGTTGTTACGCCGCCGGCGTTAACCGCCGTCCGGTATTTATGACGTTGCTAGACTCAAGCGAATTAAGCTTGAGCTTCTTTTTGTTCGCCAACTGCTTTAACCGCAAGCGCGAAGTTGCGAACTGGAGCTTGCAGAACGCTGAGGAGCATGGAGAGCAAACCGTCGCGGGACGGAAGTTCCGCCAACGCTTTAATTTGTTCATGTCCTACAACTTTACCTTCAACAACGCCGCCTTTCAGTTTCAAAGCGTCGTTCTTTTTAGCGAAATCGTTAAGGATTTTCGCTGGAGCGACTGCGTCTTCACCGCCGAAAGCGATGGCTGTAGGACCAACCAGAATTTCGTTCAGGTCAGTCAATTCCGCAGCTTCAGTTGCGCGGCGAACGAGCGAGTTTTTCAATACTTGAAACTCGACACCAGCTTCACGCAGCTGTTTGCGAAGTTCGGTAACTTGCGCAACGTTCAATCCGCGATAATCGGCAACGACTGTGCTGGAGCTCTCGCGGAGCTTAGCCGTAATCGTCTCAACCGCTTGTTGTTTCTCTTGGATGATTTTTGCGTTTGCCAAACTGTACACCTCCTGTAATAGTTGTACATCCCGTTTACTACGACGAGCTTTCCCTGCCGAAAGGCATAAGAAAAGCCTTCGCACGTACCAAGACTGCGAAGGCCATGATGGTTCGTTAACGCGCTCAATCCGTTAAGGCAAGCTGCTTACAAACACTTTATCATAACACCTCGGTAGGAAATTAAGCCCTTCGGCACCTACTGTCTACGGCATGCATATTCGAATTTAGTTCCGTTCTTCTTAGCGGTAAACCGCAGTGGAGACGCGAGCGCCTGGGCCCATTGTCGAAGAAACGGCGATGTTTTTCAGGTAAACCCCTTTAGCTGCAGCCGGTTTTGCACGGTTCAGAGCATCAACCAATGCTTTGAGGTTCTCAGTGAGTTTCTCAGCATCGAAGGATACTTTACCGATTGGCGCATGGATTTGACCTGCTTTGTCAAGACGATATTCGATTTTACCGGCTTTGATTTCTTGCACGGCTTTCGTCACGTCAAAGGTTACCGTACCTGCTTTAGGGTTAGGCATGAGACCTTTACCACCCAGGATACGACCCAATTTACCAACTTCAGCCATCATGTCCGGCGTTGCTACGCAAACGTCGAATTCGAACCAGCCTTGTTGGATTTTGTTGATCATGTCTGCATCGCCTACGAAGTCAGCGCCAGCAGCTTCCGCTTCTTTTGCTTTTTCGCCTTTCGCGAATACGAGAACACGTTTTGTTTTACCAGTACCATGCGGAAGTACAACTACGCCACGTACCGCTTGGTCTTGTTTCCGCGGGTCTACACCCAGACGGACAGCAACTTCGACAGATTCGTCAAATTTTGCTGTTGCAGCTTTTTTCACAAGCTCAATCGCTTGAGCCGGCTCGTAAGTTGCTTCGCTGTCAATCAGCTTAGCAGCTTCCAGATACTTCTTGCCATGTTTAGCCATTGTAAGTTCCTCCTTATGTGGTATAGCGGAGCATCCTCCTAGGAATGACCCTCCCACTTGACATCAGGATTTTGAGGGACTCAAAATCACTCGATATCTGACATCAGGATTTTGGAGAATCCAAAATCACACGATATCTGGACATCAGGATTTTGAAATAATCAAAATCACTCGATATCCGCGACTATTAGTCGACGATTGTTACACCCATGCTGCGTGCAGTACCTTCAATCATAAGCATTGCTGCTTCGACAGAAGCTGCATTCAAGTCGGGCATTTTTTGCTCAGCGATTTCGCGAACTTTGTCACGTTTAACTGTAGCAACTTTCTTCTTGTTTGGTTCGCCGGATCCTTTTTCGATACCTGCTGCTACGCGGAGCAATACTGCTGCCGGCGGAGTTTTAGTCTCGAACGTGAAGGAACGGTCCTCGAACACCGAGATAACTACCGGAATAATCAAACCAGCTTGATCTGCAGTACGAGCATTGAATTCTTTACAGAATGCCATGATGTTAACGCCTGCTTGACCAAGGGCTGGACCGATCGGCGGAGCCGGGTTCGCTTTACCTGCAGGAACCTGCAGTTTGACCATCTTGATGACCTTTTTTGCCATGACTTTTACACCTCCTTACTAGTAATTCCAAAGAACAGAAACATTTCCCGTGAAACCCGTCTCTTAAACCTTTTCCACTTGCGTGTAATCCAGTTCAAGCGGGGTTTCCCTGCCAAACATGTTAACATGCACCTTCAGCTTCGCTTTGTCGAGAAGAATTTCTTCTACTGTGCCGACAAAATCTGCGAAAGGCCCTACTTTGACGCGTACGGTTTCTTTCAGCTCGAACTCGATCTTCGGCTTCGGCTCTTCCATACCCATATGCTTGAGAATTTGTTCCACTTCATCAGGCATGAGCGGAGTCGGCTTCGATCCCGATCCAGTCGATCCTACGAATCCCGTAACGCCCGGCGTATTACGAACAACGTACCAGGAATCATCCGTTTGAACCATTTCCACAAGAACATATCCGGGATAGACTTTACGCTGAACGGTTTTTTTCTTACCGTCCTTCTCTACCACTTCATCTTCCATAGGAACGAGCACGCGGAAGATTTTGTCCTCCATGCCCATCGATTCAAGGCGGCGCTCCAAATTGGCTTTCACCTTGTTCTCATAACCGGCGTAAGTGTGTACGACATACCATCTTTTTTCCATTCCAATCCACCTTTGGACCCTTCTTAAACAATCAGTTCAATTATCGACGAGATCCCGATGTCAAGAAGCCAAAAGTAAATCGTCACAGCCGTGATCGTCAAAAGCACTACGATCGAATAGCTTGTCAACTCTTTACGGTTTGGCCAGCGAACCTTCTTCAGTTCTGCCCAGCTGTCGGCAAAGAAACTAAACGTTGTTCCAAAGCTTTGCTTTAGTTTAGCCAAAAATGCCACGTTCACACCTCCATAGACTATCTCGTCTCGCGATGAGGAGTCTGCTCGTTACAGAACTTGCAAAACTTCTTCAACTCGATGCGGTCGGGGTGATTGCGTTTGTTCTTGCTGCTCGCATAGTTTCTCTGTTTGCAGTTTGTGCATGCCAACGTGATAATTACCCGCATTGAAGTACACCTCCCGAACTGCTACTAAATGCTTTAGTGATGAGATAGTAGCCTACCCCTCACGAGAATGCGGCCCCAACACGAAAAAAAACCTCACATTTAGGCCTACCTAAAACACTTTATCACACGGCATATTTGATGTCAACGATTAGATAGCTTCCCCATACGGTTCAGATAATGGAAAAAGGCTTGCTTCGGAATCTCGCTCGTCCTATCAGTATAGTCCATATTATCCCTTTTAAAACCGAAAATAGCTGTCCATCCGAATCGGGTCCTTGCCCGAATGGATAGACAGCCTACTCTCAAATAGCTATATAAGAATGCCGTTGCTCTAACTGCTCAGATCTCTTACTTCCAAGTAACGTTCAAGCTTGCGTTTCACCCGCTGCAATGCATTGTCAATTGATTTCACATGCCTGTCCAAATCGACGGCAATCTCCTGATAGGACCTTCCGTCCAAATAGAGCATCAGCACCTTGCGTTCAAGGTCGCTCAATATTTCAGACATCTTGTCTTCCAGACCGATAAATTCTTCTTGGTTGATAATCAATTCTTCCGGGTCGGACACTCTTGTCCCGCATATGACATCAAGCAGCGTACGGTCAGAGTCTTCATCATAAATCGGCTTATCGAGCGAGACGTACGAATTGAGCGGAATATGCTTTTGCCGTGTAGCGGTCTTGATCGCCGTAATGATCTGCCGCGTAATACACAGTTCAGCAAAGGCCTTGAAGCTCGCGAGCTTGTCTCCCTTGAAATCGCGAATAGACTTATACAGTCCGATCATGCCTTCCTGCACAATATCTTCCCGATCCGCACCGATTAGAAAATAGGAACGCGCCTTGGCACGCACAAAGTTCTTGTATTTGTTTATCAAATATTCAAGAGCCAGGCTGTCGCCATTGCGGACCGCTTCGACGATGTCCTCGTCCGTACTGCAGTCATATTCGAGCGTACTCCATTCTTTGAGGTCGATGCTCACGAACTATCCCTCCGGCCTGCAAGGCGTACACCGCTAGATTCATAGAAATAGAAAAATACCTGCCACAATAAATATAGAGCCAGTATACATTATGTAACCTTACACCGTCAACAAATTTGCCCGGCGGGCACTATCGATTTAATTGCAGAACTGTAACTTTGTTACAAAAGCGCAGAAACAGCGGAACGGGACTATTTCTCCCCCCGCCGCAGCCGCTCCAGCTTGCTCCGGACCTCGAGACTCAATATCCCGTCAAGCGAGTTGCGCTTGCCCGGCTTCTCCTCGCGGAGCGTATGCTCAATCTGCTTCCGGCTTTGTTGCACATCAATGAGAAGCTCGCGGGCCGACAGGCGCAGCGCCCCCTTGCCGAAAGCGACATGCTGCTCGACGAGATCGGAGGTAGCGACGAATACGTTGCGGCGCTTCGAATAGAGCGCGACAACGAGCCGCTCGATGCACTCATCGGCCGTCTCCTTCTCCTTCGTATAGACGATATCCAGCTTGTGATGCTTATAGGTAGCGCCAAGCCCGGGAACCTGATGCGCATCAAAAATGACGTAAATCTTCAATCCGGAGAAGCCCTGGTAGTCGGCCAGCATCGTCAGCAGCTTATCCCGGGCTTCCTCCAGGTTAATTTCTTTCAATCGCTCCAGCACTGGCCATGCGCCGATAATATTGTAACCGTCCACCAGCAAAATATCGTCGGGCCGGCTCATCCTCTACAGGCTCCGGCGCTGCCGGACCACTTCATACATCAATACTCCGGCAGCCACCGAAGCATTCAGCGAGTTCAATTGTCCGAGCATCGGAAGCTTCACTAGAAAATCGCATTTGTCTTTAATAAGACGGCCGATGCCTTTGCCTTCATTGCCGATAACGATAGCAAGAGGCAGATCGAATTTCGTCTTGTACACATCCTGCGGCGCGCTGAGATCGGTTCCTGCTATCCACACGCCTTCTTCCTTCAAGCGGTCGATCGTTTGCGCCAAATTGGTTACCCGCGCGACAGGAACATGCTCGGCAGCGCCAGCCGACGTCTTCAATACAGTAGCCGTCAGTCCTGCTGCGCGGCGCTTCGGAATGATAACGCCATGCACGCCTGTGCATTCCGCAGTACGGAGAATGGAACCCAGGTTATGCGGATCCTCAATTTCATCCAGCAGCAAAATAAACGGCGTTTCACCGCGGCTGCGCGCCCGCTCCAGCAAATCTTCAATTTCAACATAGGCAAAAGCCGCTGCTTGTGCAACTACGCCTTGATGCTGAACGCCTTCCACCATGCTGTCCAGCTTGCGCTTGTCCACAAATTGAACGACGATGCCGTTCTTTTTCGCTTCCGCCGTAATCGGCTGGGTCAAGCTCTTCTGAGCGCCCTCGGCAATCCATATTTTATTGATCTCCCGACCGGAGCGCAGCGCTTCCATTACGGGATGCTTGCCTGCGATCAGTTCTTCTTGGTTGTATGCTTCAGCCATGCTAATCCCTCCTAATCCAATGCTTCTGCCGCGTCGACCGGTACGATCGCGACCTCAAACAGCTCCTTCAAGCGAGCTGTCCGTCCTTCATAATACAAATAGCCGACCAGGCATTCCAGCGCCGTTGCTTGGCGGTAATCGGCAGGGTCCGCGTTCTTCGGAGGCGCCCCTGATTTCGCATTCCGGCCGCGGCGCACGATATCGGCTTCTTCCTCCGTAAGCAGCGGCTGCCAGCGCTCCAGCAGCTTCCGCTGCGCCTTGGCGGAGACCATGCTCGTCGCTTCGCGGTGCAGATGATGCGGTTTATGGTTCGGCAACGATACGAGATATTGCCGGACCATAAGCTCGAATACGCCGTCGCCGACATACGCAAGCACGACCGGATTAATCAATTGCGGCTTTTTGGACGGCGAGTGGAACAGAAGCGAGGAACGGCCCCGCTCCAATACATCTACAGCTTCGCCCGCTCCGCTGTTGTCATCATTCAGCATTAATATTCCTCCATTCGGCCCTCCGCTCGCCCGCTTACAGCCGGCGCCAGCGGATTCCTTGCGGAGTATCTTCCAGCGCGATGCCTTTCGCAGTCAACAGGTCGCGAATCTCATCGGCTCTCGCCCAGTTTTTCGATTTGCGCGCTTCTGTGCGGTCCACGATCAATTGCTCGATCTCCGTATCCAGAAGCTCATCGTCTGCCGCCTGCTGCGGCAGCAAGCCCAGCACGGCGTCCATTTGCTCCAGCGCGTTCAGCAGCGCTGCCAGCCCCTCTGCGGATGCGTCGGCGCGGTTCATGTACTGGTTAGCCTCTGTGACCAGCTCGAATACAGCCGTAATCGCGTCCGGCGTACTGAAATCATCGCCCATCTTCGCTTCGAACTGCTCGCGGATCGCCGCCAGCTTGCCGTCCAATTCGGAAGGCGCGGCTGCGGCCGCTTCTGCACCCAGTGCAGACAAGCGATGCTTCAGGTTCGAAGCGCAGTTAACGATGCGCTCGACGCTTTTCTCCGCTTGCGCAATGGTGTCGTCGCTAAAGTTCAGCGGACTGCGGTAATGCGTCGCCAGCATGAAATAGCGGATCGCGTTCGGCTTCACCTGCTTCACAAGCTCATGGACCGCAATGCCGTTGCCCAGCGACTTGGACATTTTCTCATTATTGATATGAACATAGCCGTTATGCATCCAATAGTTGGACAACGGATGGCCAGTCAACGCTTCGGACTGCGCCACTTCGCATTCATGATGCGGGAACTGCAGGTCATGACCGCCGCCGTGGATGTCCAGCGTGTTCCCGAGATAAGTGCGGGCCATCGCCGAGCATTCGATATGCCAGCCTGGGCGCCCAGCTCCCCAAGGGCTCTCCCAGTTAATCTCACCCGGCTTCGCGCCTTTCCACAATACGAAGTCCTGCGGGTTTTCTTTACGGTCGCCGATTTCGATCCGGATGCCGAACTGCAGCTCCTCCAGATTCTGATGCGACAGCTTGCCGTAATCCTCGAACTTGGAGGTGCGGAAATAGACGTCGCCCTCGCTCGTATAAGCATAGCCTTTGTCGACCAGTTCTTGAATAAATGCGATGATTTCCGGGATATGCTGTGTGACCCGCGGATTCATCGAAGCCTTGTGCACGCCAAGCGACTCCAAGTCTTCGTTAAAAGCGTTAATGAACTTCTCTGCAACTTCAGGTACAGTAGCGCCAAGCTGCTCTGCTTTGCGAATCAGCTTGTCATCTACGTCCGTGAAGTTGACGATGTAATTAACCTCGTAGCCTGCATACTCCAGGTAGCGGCGAACGACGTCAAAAAAGATAACCGGACGCGCATTGCCGATATGGATATAATCGTACACGGTCGGACCGCATACATACATTTTGACCTTGCCCGGCTCTTGCGATACGAACGCTTCCTTGGAACGGGTCAGCGTATTGTAAATATGAACTGTCATTTTCTCAAATCTCCTCCAGCAACGGGCTCCCTAAGCTTCTCCAGCTCGGACTTTAAGCCGTCGATTTCCTTCTGCATTTCGCGGAACATCTCGATGACGGGATCGGGCAGCTGCTTATGATCCAGCCGGTCTCCGACACGCTCTCCGTTCCGTTTCACGATGCGGCCCGGATTGCCGACAACGGTACTGTTGTCAGGCACTTCGCGAAGCACAACCGCATTTGAACCTATATTAGAATTATCGCCTACCGTGAACGAACCTAGTACTTTCGCGCCTGAGCCAATAACGACGCTATTGCCGATAGTAGGGTGCCGCTTGCCTTTCTCTTTGCCTGTACCGCCAAGCGTAACACCCTGGTAGATGACGACATCGTCGCCAATCTCGCAAGTTTCCCCGATAACGACCCCCATGCCATGATCGATGAACAGCCGGCTGCCAATTGTTGCGCCGGGATGAATCTCAATGCCTGTCATAAAACGGCTGAACTGCGATATGATACGCGCCACCGTATACCATTTGTTCCGATAAAGCGAATGGGCAATCCGATGCGCCCATATCGCATGCAAGCCGGAGTAGGTGAAAATAACCTCGAAGCGGCTTCGCGCCGCCGGATCATTCTCGAATACCGCATTTATGTCTGAATGAAAATGGCGAAACATCCCTCTCTACCTCCCCCAGCCCTCACAACACGCTCTAGCGCTTTGCGAACCATAACAGCATCGAACGGCGGACATATAAAAAAGCCTCCGCAGCATCGTTGCCGATGCTGCAGAGGCGTGCATATCGCGTACGCGGTTCCACTCTGCTTGGACTCGTACTGTGTTCCCGCTTCCCGCGAGCTTCACCCAAAGGGTAAAAAATTCACGCAAAAGCCACAGCCGGCTGTCCGTCTTAGAGCCCTTAACGCAGGCTTACGTTGCTGCCTACCCCGCTTCCCCTCCATCCTAAGATGGCTGGCAACCGGATCGGAACAAAGCTCCCAGGTGCATATTTCCGCTTGGGGACTAGACAACTCGCAGCCTGCAATGCACCCTGCCGGAATGAACCGGCAACGGGCCTCATTGACCGTTGTCCTCTCTGCAAATCCTGCCTTGCGTACTTCTCCTGTTCATCGCTTATCGTTTCATCGAATTGTTATGGTAGTACCAGTATACTCAATCGTCAAAAAAGTGACAAGGAAATTTGTACAGCTGCAATTAGCGCGCCAGACGGCCTTGCAGTCTGCCGATCACTTTATCTTTGCCCAGCAGGACGATCGACTGATTCAGGTCAGGACCGTGCGTCTGCCCGGTAAGCGCCGCGCGGATCGGCATAAAGAGCTGCTTGCCCTTAAATCCTGTTTCCTTCTGAACCGCCTTGATCATCTCTTTCACGCCGTCTGCATCATACGGCTTCTCTCCGGCTTCCACCTGTGCGAGGAAAGCAGCCAGTACAGTCGGAACCTGCTCCTCAGCAAGCACAGCCGCAGCTTCCTCCTCGTCCTCAACCGTTTCACGGAAGAAGAGCTCCGTAAGCGGCACGATTTCCGAAGCGAAGCGAATCTTATCCTGATACAGCGCAACGAGTGCATCTACCCATTCGCGGCCTTCTGCCTTCAGTTCGGCTTCTACGCGGCCGGCCTTCTGCAAATGCGGGAGGCAAAGGTCAACGAGACGCGGCAGCTCGGTTTTTTTCACATATTCATTGTTCATCCATGTCAGCTTGTTCGTATCAAATACAGCCGGGCTCTTGCTGAGACGTTCAGCGTTGAAGACCTCAATCAGCTGCTCGCGGGTGAAGATCTCCTGCTCGCCCTCCGGCGACCAGCCGAGCAAAGCGATAAAGTTGAACAGCGCCTCCGGCAAATAGCCAAGATCGTCATATTGCTCAATGAACTGAATGATCGATTCATCGCGCTTGCTGAGCTTTTTGCGGCTCTCGTTGACGATAAGCGTCATATGACCGAAGCGCGGCGCTTCCCAGCCAAGCGCCTCATAGATCATCAGCTGGCGAGGCGTATTGGAGATATGGTCTTCGCCGCGGAGCACATGGCTGATGCGCATCAAGTAATCGTCAAGCACAACCGCAAAGTTGTAGGTCGGGATGCCGTCCTTCTTCACGATGACGAAATCGCCCATCTCAGCGGTATCGAAGCTGATCGTGCCTTTGACCATATCGTCAAATGCAAACGTACGGTTCTCCGGCACGCGGAAACGGATGCTCGCGACGCGTCCTTCTGCTTCGAATGCCTGGCGCTGCTCCTCTGTCAGATTGCGGTGGCGGCCGGAATAACGCGGCGTCTCGCCGCGGCCGAGTTGCTCCTCGCGCTCCTGCTCCAGCTCCGCTTCCGTGCAATAGCAGCGGTATGCCAGGCCGCGCTCAAGCAGATCCTGCCAGTATTCTTTATAGATATCCAGTCTCTCGGTCTGACGGTATGGTCCATAGCCGCCGCCGATATCGACGCTCTCATCCCAATCCATGCCAAGCCATTTCAGATAAGTAAGCTGGCTTTCTTCCCCGCCTGCTACATTCCGTTTCACATCGGTATCCTCAATGCGAATGATAAATTTGCCGCCTTGACTGCGCGCGAATAAATAATTGAATAATGCCGTTCTGGCGTTGCCGATATGTAAATGGCCCGTCGGCGAAGGCGCATACCGTACGCGGACTTCCTGTGTCATGTGAAAAACCCCTCTCTTGAACTATGCTGCTCTATTGTACCAGAAAACTGATGAGATGATTGAATTCGCCCATCTCGCCTATCTGCTCCGTTTTAAGCTTTAATCAGACAAACAACCGATTGGGCAGCGATGCCCTCGCCCCGGCCGGTGAAGCCGAGCTGCTCTGTCGTCGTCGCTTTCACATTAATTTGCGAAATGTCGGCTTCCAGTGCGCGTGCAATAATTTCCGCCATCTGTGGAATATATGGCGCCATTTTCGGCTTTTGCGCAATGATCGTGGAATCGGCGTTGCCCAGCTTATAGCCGCGCTCCTTCGCCAGCTCCCATACCCGCTCCAGCAGCTTCAGGCTGTCCGCGTCCTTGAACGCCTCATCCGTATCGGGAAAATGCTTGCCGATATCGCCAAGGCCGAGCGCCCCCAGCACCGCGTCAGTGATCGCGTGAAGCAGCACGTCTGCGTCGGAGTGGCCCAGCAGCCCCTTCTCGTATGGAATCGTAACGCCGCCAATGATACACGGCCGTCCTTCCGTCAATTGATGCACGTCAAAGCCTTGTCCAACTCGAATCATCGTTAATTTCCCCTCTCCCGCTTCTCTAGCAAAAACTCCGCCCAAGGCAAATCCTCGGGCGTCGTAATTTTAATATTCGTATAATCGCCCTCTGCAATCGTTACGGCAGCGCCTGTCCACTCGACGACCATCGCGTCATCGGTGCCCAAATACCCTTCGGCCTGCGCACGTTCATGCGCTGCAACGAGCAGTTCACGACGAAAAGCTTGCGGCGTTTGAATCGCCCACAAGCTTCGGCGGTCAGGCGTGGAGACGATCAGTCCCGTCTCATCCACCTGCTTAATCGTGTCCTTCACCGGTACGGCAAGCACCGCCGCCCCGACCCGCTCCGCCGCAGCGCAGCAGGCGCGAACCGCTTCAGGCGTCACAAGCGGCCGTACGCCGTCATGCACCATGACCCATTCCGCAGCAGGCGGCAGCGCCGCAATGCCGGCATAGACCGAATGCTGCCGTTCACCGCCGCCGGAGACAACTGCCGAGACCTTGTCCAGCCCATGCTCGCTCACGAGCCGGCTGCACCGCTCCACATCATCTCCGCCGACGACAAGCGCAATCTCCGCGATCTCCTCCATCGACTGAAACAGCTCCAGCGTATGAATGAGTATCGGCTTGCCCCGCAGCGGCAAATACTGTTTGCTCTCCGCCGTCCCCATGCGCGAACCTCGTCCGGCCGCGACGACGACGACTCCCCACTTGTTCATGCTTCCTACTCTCCCTATATAGCGACAAACTGATTACTACTACTATACAGGGTTAGAGCGCTTTTTCCAACAGCTTCGGCTTGGCGAAAATCATCCGGCCGGCTGAAGTCTGGAGCACGCTGGTGACCAAGACCTCCATCGTCGTGCCGATATAGTCGCGTCCGCCTTCGACCACGATCATCGTGCCGTCATCCAAATAAGCGACGCCTTGCCCGTGCTCCTTGCCGTCTTTAATAACTTGTACGATAATTTCTTCTCCCGGAAGCACGACCGGCTTGACCGCATTCGCCAAATCGTTAATATTGAGCACCGATACGCCTTGCAGCTCGCATACTTTGTTCAGGTTGAAATCATTCGTCACAACTTTGCCGTGCAGCGCTTTCGCCAGCTTCACCAATTTGCTGTCCACCTCGCTTATTTCTTCAAAATCCCCTTCATAGATCAGAACCCGGACATCAAGCTCCTTCTGGATTTTGTTCAAAATATCAAGCCCGCGCCGTCCGCGGTTGCGCTTAAGCAGATCGGAAGAATCCGCAATATGCTGCAGCTCCTCCAGAACGAATTCCGGAATAACGAGCGTGCCTTCAATAAAGCCCGTTTTGCAAATATCGGCGATGCGCCCGTCAATAATGACGCTCGTATCCAATATTTTATGTTCCTCAAAGCCGCTGGTCTCATCCGGTGCCGGGGCTGCTTTACGCTGTTCTAGCACCGCTGCTGCCGCTGCAGCCAGCTCCTCTTTCTTATGCCAGGCGATACGAAGCCCCAAGTAGCCGAAGCACAGTGACATCGCCGCCGGCAGCAGGATGCCGGGTCCTCCAAGATCCGATACCGCCGGGTAGAGCAGCACCGAAAGCAGCAGACCGGCCAATAAGCCGCCCGCTCCTGCGAACAGATCCGAAACCGGAAGAGCTGCCGTCTTCTCGGCTCCATTTTGCAGCAGCCGGATCAGCTTGCCCGCAACCATGGTAGCGATAATTAGACCTGCAATGGCTCCTAGTGCCACATTCATGTAATAAGAGCTTGAACGCTGCAGCATGCCGAAGGAAGGCTCCGACCAGAGCGCCGTTCCATTTGTCCAGCTATGTACTTCGCTTCCGGCCATTGCGCCAAACAGCACGCCGATAATTTGAATTATTTTTTTGACCATCATTCCCACCTCCATTACAATTATGTTCCAATTTTGGACGACCTAACCGTCATGGTGAATGATTTTTAATTTTGAAAAGATCACTGGCTAGGCTTATAATGGAAATAGTGATAACTTCTGTAGAAGCTGATGAAAGAGGTGGAACTGATGAGCGCTCCAACATTGGATCAATTTCAGCAACAAGTATCGGAATTACTGCTGCGGCATCGCAGCCTGCTAGACGTCATGTCCAAATTCGGCCAGTCCGGCGCATCTGTCAATCGTGCAGTATCGAAAGCGGTTACCGATTGCGGCTGCATCGAATTAAATGCCCGCAAGCAGCAGTACTCAAACGAGCTTAACCTCGAAAATGCCAAATCGACGCTTCAAAGCCATCTTTCCGGACAAGTATGCGAGAATTGCCGCGACGCCCTCAAGAACGATCTCGGGCGCAACTTGTTCTATATGACCGCCATGTGCAATCTGCTGGATATTGAGCTTAGCGAAGTCATTGCTGACGAATACGACAAATGCTCGACGCTTGGACTGTTTAATCTCACTTGAATATAGCAAAAAAACAGCGTTCTCCTTCAATCAAGGAGAACGCTGTTTTCATTTGAAATGCTATGCCTGTTCCGTCTTCTCTGCCTTTACAGACACAGTCGTGGATACAGTTGCAGTTGTTTCAGTTTCAGTTGCAGTTGAAGCTGTCTCTGCTTCTGCCGCAAGCAGCCGCTCGCGCTTTTGGCGCATTTTTTTGCGAATGAATAAGAAGATGACGATCAGCGGAACGCCGATTGCGAAAATATATAAGGATACATCCTTTACCATGCCCTCGGCAGAGCGTCCGTAAAAATAGAACAGAGCGCCAATCGCGTAAAACTTTACAGCTCTTCCGATAGCGGCATATACCATCAGGCGCCATAACGGAAATTTAAGCGAGCCAGAAAGAATCGTGAACACTTTAAAGGGGATAGGAGTAAAGGAGCCGATCATAATGGCAGCTTCGCCATTTTTCTGAAACAAGGCGGTCGCTTTGTCGACCCACTCTTTTTTCAAAATTTTGTACAGAACCGTAGCACCCAGCGATCTCCCGATATAGTAGCCGACAGGAGAGCCAAGCAAGCACGCGACGAAACCCACAGTTGCGAGCCAAAGGGCATTAGAGGGATCAACTAGACTTAGAGGGATTTGCAGAAACAACGCTGGCACCGGAAAAATAATCGCATCGATAAAGGAGTGGATAAATAGGCCAAGCGCTCCGAATTCCATTAAATAATCTATAAAATCTTGAATCATATAAGGCCTCTCTTCTGCTTGACGAGAACAAATTCTCTCGAACATCGGTATGCGTACAACATACAGTATACGACATTACCGGTATGAAGTTTCACTTTTTTTATTGGAAGGAAAAATTGATTCGTCAATATGCCGAACTTCCTAGCTTTTGTACAAGAAAAAAGCTGTTCGAAAGCCGGACGACCGACCTTCAAACAGCTTTGCTTCTTCCGTTCTATACTAGGCCGACGAATCGGATTGTATAGGCTCCTCCGTCCCGATTGCTTCGGGATGGCGTTTGCGGTACCGGCGCTTTAACCGCCGATCAACGTTTTTTTTTAATCCGTACAATGCGTATAACAGCAGCGGCAAAAATAAAATTTTCGATAACTGGTGCGGCAGCAAGATGCCTAACACAACCGCAATCGCTACAACGATTGGAACAACCCAGACCGCGCTGCGCGGAATACCGATTTTTTTGAAATTCGGATACTTGACGGTACTCACCATTAACAAGGACAGCACAAGTGTGCTTGCCAGCAGAATCGTAACCGAAATATCATTCTTGAACAATGCCATCGTTGCCAGCACGCCGCCCGCAGCCGGAATCGGCAAGCCGATAAAATAGCCCGGTGCACAAGAGACGACATTAAACCTCGCAAGCCGCAAAGCCCCGCAAATTGGAAACAACGCAGTAATGATCCATGCTACCGTCGGATTCAAATTCTGAAACGCGACCACATACATTATAAAAGCCGGCGCTACGCCGAACGAGATCACATCGGATAACGAATCGAGCTCTTTGCCGAATTCGCTTTGTACATTCAATGCCCGAGCTACGCGGCCATCCACACCGTCCAACAGCATGGCGATAATAACCATCATGGCGGCATGTTCAGGCTTTTCGTTAAACACAAGAATAATGGCGGCTATTCCTAGAAATAGGTTCCCCACCGTGAGAAGGCTCGGTATCGACTTTGTGATCATCTGTTCCACCTCTTCTCTACTATGCCCTAAAAACCGATTACTGATGTGCCGACTATGCCTTCCAGCAAAAACAGACCGACACGCATTCTACCCATTGTATGAGATTTAAATTTGTCTGTCAATGAACATCTGCTCTTGAATCCGCTTCAGGCCGTCTTTAATTGCTCTCGCCCGAACCTCGCCAATGCCGTCGACTTCATCCAATTCCTCGATCGTAGCCATGAGAACATGCGGCAGACGGCCGAAACGCTCAATCAGATTATTCATGATCATGAGCGGCAGGCGCGGTATGCGGTTAAGCAGCCTGAACCCGCGCGGAGACACGGCTTCCTCCACCATAGAGCCTGCATTCGGGTAGCCGAGGAGGCGAATAATCGGCTGAGCATCCAGCAGCTCATCCGAGCTGAGCTTCTTCAATGCAATGCGCAGCTCGCGGATTTTGTCATCCGCATGATCCTTCGCATAATCTTTAAGCAAATACCAGGCTTCCTCATCAACGCCGTCCACCAGCTCTTCCAGCTGCATCGCAATGAGCCGGCCTTCGACGCCAAGCTCGGTCACATAGCGCTTGATCTCCATCTTGACGCGCAGCACCATCTCTACACGCTGAACGACATGCGCAACCTCTTGAAGCGTAACCAGCTCCTCGAATTCAAGCGCGGACAAGTTCGTCAGCGATTGGTTCAGCACAGCCCGGTACTTCTCCAGCGTCTGAATCGCTTGATTGGCCTTGGTCAGAATGACGCCCATCTCCTTGAGGGAGTAGCGCAGATTGCCTTGGTACAGCGTAATGATGTTGCGGCGCTGCGAGATCGAGACGACCAGCTTGCCGGTCTGCTTTGCAACCCGCTCCGCTGTCCGGTGCCGAATGCCAGTCTCCGTCGAAGGGATAGAGCTGTTCGGGATCAGCTGCGTATTGGCATACAAAATGCGGCGCATATCCTCGCTTAAAATGATCGCCCCGTCCATTTTTGCAAGCTCATATAAGTAGTTTGGCGAGAAATCGCAATTGATGGAAAAGCCGCCGTCCACGACTTCCATGACTTCCGGGCTATAGCCCACGACGAGCAGAGCGCCCGTTTTCGCCCGCAGTACATTTTCCAGCCCTTCGCGGAACGGGGTGCCGGGTGCGACTAACTGCAACAACTGATTCATTATGTCTTGCTGACTTGGTTCTTTCATCGTATGCCCCCTATCCAAGTGCTGCCTTAAGTGCTTCCGATACGGTATTGACTCCGATAATCTCGATGCCTTCTGGCGCCTTCCAGCCTTTCAGGCTTTTCTCCGGCATAATAACCCGCTTGAAACCGAGCTTCTCCGCTTCCTTCACCCGCTGCTCTGCCCGCGATACAGCACGGACTTCGCCGGTCAAGCCAACTTCGCCGAATATAACATCGTAAGGCTTCGTAGGCGCATCACGGAAGCTTGAAGCCAGCGATACGGCCGCTGCCAGATCGACAGCCGGCTCGTCAAGCTTAACGCCGCCCGCTACGTTCAAATATGCATCCTGCGTCTGCAGGAACATGCCGATACGCTTCTCCAGCACGGCGATAATGAGCGCCATTCGGTTATGGTCGATGCCCGTAGACATACGGCGGGGCGACGGGAAGTTCGTCGTTGCTACAAGTGCCTGCAGCTCGACAAGCACCGGCCGCGTTCCCTCCATACTGGCGACTACAGTTGAACCGGATACGCCAAGCGGACGCTCGGATAGAAACAGCTCCGACGGATTGGCAACCTCGCGCAGCCCTTCCTCGCCCATTTCGAATATTCCGATTTCATTCGTCGAGCCGAAACGGTTTTTCACCGCCCTCAGCAGCCGGTAGGTATGATGCCGCTCGCCTTCGAAATAAAGCACGCAGTCGACCATATGCTCCAGCAGCCTAGGACCGGCAATTGCGCCTTCCTTCGTAACGTGCCCGACGAGCACCGTTGCGATGCCCTTGATCTTGGCTACCCGCATAAAGTGCGCTGTACATTCGCGGACCTGGGCAACGCTGCCCGGCGCTGATTGTACGTTCGGATCATATACCGTCTGAATGGAGTCAATGACGAGAAAATCAGGTGCGATCGTTTCAATGGCATCGTTAATATGATCCATATTCGTTTCGCACAGCACATACAGCATTTCCGTCAAGGCACCAAGACGATCCGCCCGCAATCTTGTCTGGCGAACCGATTCCTCTCCGGAAATATAGAGCACCTTCAGACCCTTAACCGCCATAGCATGCGAGGTTTGCAGCAGCAGTGTCGATTTGCCGATGCCGGGGTCGCCGCCCACCAATATCAGCGAGCCTGGAACGACGCCTCCGCCCAGTACACGGTTCAGCTCCTGCATCTTTGTTTCAATACGCGGTTCTTGCCCGCTTTCTATATGTATGATGGATTGCGCCTTTTCTTTCGTATGAACCATCCGAAGACCAACGCCCTGCGTCTTCACAACAGTCTCCTTCTCTTCGACCATTGTATTCCACGCGTGGCAGCCCGGGCATTTGCCCAGCCATTTCGGCGATTCTGTGCCGCAATCTGTACATACGAACTTCGATTTTATTTTTGCCATGACAGGCTCCTTTTAACATACGCTTTCATTCAAAGTTTACCATTTAATCCCCAACCTATAAACCCCTGTGTCCATGAAAAAAAAATGCGCCCCTTCCGTTTCCGGAAGAAGCGCATTGTGTTCAAGCTGTTATTTGGCTGCCGGTTCCTCGGAAACGGCTTCCTTCTCGACATCGGAGGAGCGGGTTACGGTCAACGCGCCGTCCTTCTCGTCGATTGTAAACGTATCGCCTTTGCTGATTTTGCCCATCAGCAGATCCTCGGACAACCGATCCTCGATATGCTTCTGAATCGCACGGCGCAGCGGACGCGCACCGTATTGCGGATCGAAGCCTTCCTTCGCGAGGAATGCTTTGGCAGCATCGGTGAGGACGAAGTCCACCTCTTGCTCGCGCAGACGCTTGCGAAGATCGTCGGACATGAGCGTCACGATTTGAGCGATATGCTCCTGCTCCAGCGAGTGGAACACGATCGTCTCGTCGATCCGGTTCAAGAACTCCGGACGGAAGCTTTTCTTCAGCTCGCCCATTACTTTATCTTTCATTTGTGCAAAGTCGCGGCCGGCATCGTGTACCGCTGTGAAGCCAAGCGACGAATTGCGTTTGATTTGATCGGCGCCAACGTTCGACGTCATGATGATCAGCGTATTGCGGAAGTCAACGACCCGGCCTTTGGAATCGGTCAAGCGTCCATCCTCCAGCACTTGCAGCAGAATGTTGAACACTTCCGGATGCGCCTTCTCAATCTCATCGAGCAGAACTACGGAATATGGCTTGCGGCGGACCTTCTCGGTCAGCTGGCCGCCTTCCTCGTAGCCGACATAGCCTGGAGGCGCGCCGACGAGGCGGGAAGTCGAATGCTTCTCCATATACTCCGACATATCGATACGGATAACCGCATTCTCGTCGCCGAACATCGCTTCCGCAAGGGCGCGGGCCAGCTCGGTTTTACCAACACCGGTTGGACCCAGGAAGATGAAGGAGCCCATTGGACGCTTCGGATCCTTCAGGCCGGCGCGAGCGCGGCGGATTGCTCTCGATACCGCTTTGACCGCTTCGTCTTGACCGATAACCCGGTCATGAAGAAGAGCTTCCATGTTGAGCAGACGCTCCGTTTCTTCTTCTGCGAGCTTGCTGACCGGAATACCGGTCCAGCTTGCCACGACTTGTGCGATATCTTCAGGCGTAACCTCGGAATCGGTACGGCCTTGTTTTTCTTTCCATTGGTTTTTCGTTACGTCCAGCTCTTCACGGATCTTCTGTTCCGTATCGCGCAGAGCTGCAGCCTTTTCGAACTCTTGGCTTTGCACCGCCGCGTCCTTCTCCTTGCGGATATCCTCCAGACGGTTTTCCAGCTGCTTCAGATTCGGCGGTACCGTGTACGAGTTCAACCGGACTTTAGAGCCTGCCTCATCAATGAGGTCGATCGCTTTATCCGGCAGGAACCGGTCGGTGATGTAGCGATCCGACAGTTTGACTGCTTGAACGATCGCTTCATCCGTAATTTTGACCCGGTGATGCGCTTCATAACGGTCACGAAGTCCCATCAGAATTTGAACCGCTTCTTCCGGCGACGGCTGATCCACTGTAATCGGTTGGAAACGGCGCTCCAGCGCTGCGTCCTTCTCGATATACTTGCGGTATTCATCCAGCGTCGTCGCGCCGATGCATTGCAGCTCGCCGCGGGCCAAAGCCGGTTTCAAAATGTTGGAGGCATCAATCGCGCCCTCAGCACCGCCGGCTCCGATGAGCGTATGCAGCTCGTCGATGAAGAGGATGATGTTGCCGGCTTGCCGGATCTCATCCATAATCTTTTTCAGCCGATCCTCGAATTCACCGCGGTATTTCGTGCCTGCAACGACTGACCCCATATCGAGTGTCATTACACGTTTGTCACGCAGCGTCTCCGGAATTTCATTGGCGATAATTTTTTGCGCCAGGCCTTCCGCGATCGCCGTCTTACCTACACCCGGCTCGCCAATAAGCACTGGATTGTTTTTCGTCCGGCGGCTGAGCACTTGAATAACACGCTCGATTTCCTTGCTGCGGCCGATAACAGGGTCCAGATTGCCTTCCTTCGCATAAGCCGTCAGATCACGTGCCAGGCCATCCAGCGTTGGCGTGCTGACATTGGAAGGGGCACCGTGGTTGCTGGATACCGCTTCGCTGCTTCCAAGAAGCTGCAGCACTTGCTGGCGGGCTTTGTTCAGGCTGATGCCCAGATTGTTGAGCACCCGCGCTGCTACGCCTTCGCCTTCACGAATGAGGCCGAGAAGAATATGCTCAGTGCCGACGTAAGTATGGCCAAGCTTTCTCGCTTCATCCATCGACAGCTCAATTACTTTTTTCGCACGAGGCGTGTAAGCGATATTCGTCGGCTGCTCTTGTCCGCGGCCGATTAACGCTTCTACCTCATCCTGTATTTTTTCAAGTCCAAGGCCAAGACCGATCAAAGCTTTCGCTGCGATGCCTTCGCCTTCTCTAATCAGACCAAGCAAAATATGCTCTGTACCAATATTATTGTGTCCAAGACGAACCGCTTCCTCTTGTGCTAGTGCCAGCACCTTCTGCGCCCGTTCCGTAAATCGTCCAAACATCATATTCACGCACCCCCATGCTCGGTTTGACTCCGCAATTGCTTGCGGATTAATTCAGCCCGCCTGTAATCCCGCTGTTCAGCGCTCATTTTCTCATTGAACGCCTGCTGCAGGAAGCCCGGCTGTGTCATTACGATTAATTCATTCATAATTTGCGGCGAGACATCATCCAGCAATCCCAGATCGACTCCGAGCCTAACGTCCGACAACCGCTGCGCCGACTCCTTGGAGTCCATTACAGCTGCATAAGACAGAATGCCGTAAGAACGTTTGACGCGATCTTCGATTCGCAGTCGCGATTCCGACATCAGTCTTGAACGGGCCGCCTTCTCATGTTCGATAATCTGCTTGGCTACGCCGTGCAAATTCTCGATAATTTCGGTCTCGGATTGCCCCAGCGTAATTTGATTCGAGATTTGAAACAAATTGCCGAGTGCCTCGCTGCCTTCCCCATACAGCCCTCTTACGGCTAAACCGACCTGCGTTACCGCGGATAAGATCCGATTAATCTGCTGCGTCAGCACGAGTGCCGGCAGATGCATCATAACCGAAGCCCTTATTCCGGTGCCGACATTAGTCGGACAACTTGTTAAATAGCCTTTCTTTTCATCAAAAGCGTAATCCGTTTCGTCTTCGAAGACATCATCGATCCGATTCGCATGCGTCCAAGCTTCTTTAATTTGAAATCCTGGATATAAACATTGAATGCGAAGATGATCCTCTTCGTTAATCATTATGCTTACGGATTCATTGTCGCTTAAAATAACCGCCCCGCCCCGCGATTCATTCGCCAGGTTCGGACTGATCAAATGCTTCTCAACCAGCACTCGCCTCTCCAGCTCATTAAGCTCGGACAGTACAATCGTCTCGAACTTGCCGACTGGCTTCAGCTTGCCTGAATTCGCAACCTCCGTCAGCTGCTCCATCACTTCAACCAATTGATCATTGGTCGCCAGCATCGGAAACGGCTTGTGACGCAAATTGCGGGCGATGCGGATTCGGCTGCTTATGACGATATCGGATTCAGGGCCGTCCCCTTTCATCCAATCGCTAACCGCCTGTTGTGAGAAACGACGTTTCGTCAAGAGGAACCCTCCTTCATGCGGCCTTGCCCTAATGCTTGCTTCATGCTTTTATTGTTTTGTTGCTTTATTGGCTAGAGGTCTGCTATTTTACGCTCAAGCTCGCGAATACGATCACGAAGCTCAGCTGCACTTTCAAATTCTTCACGTTCAATATGGCCCTGCATTTCTCCGCGAAGCTGTTCGATTTCACGTTTGTACTGAATTTGGCTTCCGGTACGCTTCGGTATTTTACCGCTGTGCACCGTATTGCCATGTACTCGCTTAAGGAGCGGATCGAGCCTGTCGGCAAAATACCGGTAGCAGGAGCTGCACCCAAATCTTCCGAGCTTGCTGAACTGCGTATACGTTAAGCCGCATTCTTCGCATCGCAGCGCTTGCTGCTGTTTCAAGCTTGCACTGCTTGCTGAGCCGGAGGGATCGAAGTCGAGCAGCCCCGACAGCAGGTTGTGGATCGAAAATCCATTCACCGCTCCAGGGATACTGTCTCCTCTTTCTCTGGCGCATGCTTCACAGACGTGAAATTCAGTTTTCTCACCGTTAACGATCTTCGTAAAATGAAGCGTTGCCGGCCTATTGCCGCATTCTTGGCAAATCAAGCCGAAATCCCTCCTTTCCTATCACAACAACGAACGCAACTTCAAGCGCGTGATGTGAAAGCATCAACGGCGCACTATCTGCCTTAAGGCAGTCTAGATTACCGCTTTAGCTTCGAAATAAAAGCAATGCGTTTCGGCTTTGCTTTTACGGCGCGTTACTTAACAAGAAGCGATATCAGCATGGCCCGCAGCAAGCGTGCCCTGATTTCGTCCCGCAACGGCAGCTTCACGGCGATTGTCTCGCGATCCACTGCTGCGCGGAGCAGATTGCCTTCCCGCTTTGTAATGAGACCTGCTTCTTCCAGCTGATAAATCAATCCCTCTGCCGCACTCTGCTCGACGCAATCGCCAATCGTATCATGGATATGGAATTGAATCGTCTTGAGTGCCGGAAGGTCTACCCGTTGAATCCGGATATAACCGCCGCCTCCCCGTTTGCTTTCAACCATGTAGCCTTTCTCCAGTGTAAACCGGGTACTGATTACATAATTGATCTGAGAAGGTACACAGGAGAACCGGTCTGCCAGCTCGTTGCGTTGGATCTCGACAGCGCCCTCTGGACTATCCTGCAGCATATGCTTCAAATATTGCTCGATGAGATCGGAAATGTTACGCAAATCACCAACCTCCCAGTATTGCTTTGGAGCCTTTATTGCATTGCTTTTGAAGGGCTCCAACTGACTTTGACTTTCTTTGACTTTAACTTTATTATACGCAAAATAAGTCAAAGGTCAAGTGATGGATTTGCAATTTTCTGACGATTGTCAGTTGCTTAGTCAAAACGCCCGTAATACCTATCTTGATGCGCTTTACAGTTATTTATACCCCATTTCGGAAGGGATGACACGGATAGGGTGTGTGGGGGGGCAAAATGCCGGCTAGAAACATTTTGCAGGGCAGTATTCCTTTGTTTAAATAAGGGGTTAAAGATCAGATGAAAATGAAGGAAAGGCGCTATTAATGAAATTATATTTTGCGGCACCGATTATTGCAGTCATTACAGCTTCTTTGTATGTTTGTCCGTTCAGGTTGATGGGCTTGGTTGTGCACGTTGTTATAAACAGACTGTGGATCATGTGGAGAAAACAAGGGATAAGCATCCCCTTAAAGTTATGCACATGTGATTATCGAAATGTCGTGATTCATCAACATTTGCCATTTTTAATTATGCACTGTGCATAATTAAATGACGCAAGTTGTGCAAGGTGCATTGGGGAAAATGTGCACAAAGTGTGTGTACGATTGAGGAAAGCGTACGACTAGGCGACTAGGAGGCGTATTGTATGGCTATGGTGAGTGAGGGACCACGCTGGGGAGTGGGCTGCAGCTGCCGATGTGTAGTGAGGAAGCAGTAGTAAGCATAATTGAGTGATGAGGTAGCACCATACGGTGTGCTTGTACTACTTAAAGTGCGTGTACAAAGCAGTAAAGATATGTACAAATGGATCATCTATTGCAATTCAGGGTTATGTACTACAGTGCAGATTCGCACTTAGACGCAGTAGTACTGCTTTCACAATGCATAAGAGTATCCTAGAAATACGGCTTATGGGTAGTGCAGTACGATACCACTGAATCAACAATGCCTGTTCTATATGCAAGCAGAGCTGTGGACTATTTTGTGCGATTTCGGCTGAAGGTACATTCAATGCTTGAGTCTAGTGCGTTTATAATTGCAGCAGCCCCAGCAATACCTACTTATTCACATTGATATAAGTATTAGTACCTTTTGAGCTAAATACTTACGCACATGTTAAATGGTTGGCTCTCGAAAGGCAGCTGCTAATTCACATCTTATCCTCTACCTCTATCAATGTACTAACTTTTTCAACCTCATACAATCTAACAATCTAAGCTGCTTAAATCCTGAGTATACTCTGCGGCATACTCCCATCTTAAAAAGCTCCTGCTTTTGATCTTGCTCATCAAAATGTAAAAATACAGTTTGTTTTACCCGAAAAGGCAATTTTAGCTCATCAAAATGCAAAAGTGCAGTTTGCGAGGGGCTTTTTGGCCTATTTCAGCCGAAACGACCATTTTTAACTGTACTTTTGCATTTTGATGCTTATTTTTCATACTTTTAGCGGAATCAAACTGCACTTTTGCATTTTGAAGCGGCCAGGAGCATGAAACGAACATGAATTATCATTACCAGCAAGACTGCGCTGCGTAAAAAGAATATATTGAGCGTTGTATACTTTGTTCGAGGCAAGAGTTACTACCAGACTTAATGTTAGTTGAAATTCCGTGCATGCCCATGGGATCTAGAAAGGTCCCGGCACAACAAAAAACCTGCCGCAATCATGCGGCAGGCCTCTCGTGCTTGGCGACGTCCTACTCTCCCAGGACCCTGCGGTCCAAGTACCATCGGCGC
>NZ_JBHVUY010000013.1:0-91558 GCF_042883865.1 Paenibacillus sp. NPDC058174 | reverse complement strand
AGCGCCGATGGTACTTGGACCGCAGGGTCCTGGGAGAGTAGGACGTCGCCAAGCACGAGAGGCCTGCCGCATGATTGCGGCAGGTTTTTTGTTGTGTAGATTTTTTTGTTTAGATAGCATGCAGAACATAGAATATTCTCCTACAAGTCTCATCGACTGCTAGAACCTCTATCCCTCAACCCCCCTAACCCTAACCCTATCGCTAAACCAGAGAAGCGCTCTATCCGCTCTATTGGGATGTAGTGAAGGAACAAGGATTCGATATCGCGCAGCTGCTCCTCCATCTACCCTACCTCCTAAGCGCTCTAGTAAGAGCTCTACAAAGTAACCAAATGCGCTGATTTTCACTCCGAAAACCGACGTTGCTCGCATATGTAGGCAGAATGTGTTTACGAACGATTCCTCTAAACCAGAACAAGTCCGATCAAAATGCAAAAGTGCAGGTTGATGAAGCCAAAAATGCCTTAAACAGCCTTTAAAATGTAAAAGTGCAGGTGAAAGGGGCTAAAATCGCCGAAATGGCCTCTAAAACGCGGATCAAACTGCACTTTTGCATGTTGATGGCCATATTGGCGGAATTCCAGCCAAACAAAATGTACTTTTACATTTTGTTTGCTCGATGAGCGTGAAAATGCTAGAGTGGGCCAGCTAACTTTCTAAAAGGGACTAGTGTGTGTAAAGGTAGAAGCGGAGCGAAACGAGCCCATGATGACTTTTTGAAGCTTCATTGGATGGTGGAGCCGGATTAGCGGCGGGGGATGGAAGCAAGAACGGCAGCAAGGGCTGTTTCGCGCAGCGGAGGCATGCTGCAACGTTTTTTTAGTGTGTGTAAAGGCAGAAGCGGAGCGAAACGAGCCCATGATGACTTTTTGAAGCTTCGTTAGATGGTGGAGCCGGATTAGCGGCGGGGGGATGGAAGCAAGAACGGCAGCATGGGCCGTTTCGCGCAGCGGAGGCTTCTTTTAGTGCTTTTAGCGGTTGAAGCCTGCTCCACCGTGCTTCAGCGAGGCAGGGCAGAGCAGGTTCACATAATCGAATCTACCGGTGATAATAGGAGGCCTCGAACTTTTGCAGACGAAGTACGCCATCCTTCTCTTGGCGGCGGAAGACGAATGACAGCAGCATACGGGGAACAAGGAGCCAGAAGTGCCAGAAGATGATGCTGATCATAAGCGACTCATGCAGCCATGGATACATAATGCAGGCGATACACAGGCCGATCCAGAACATATGTCGGTGAACTCGGCGGAAGAGCTTGAGCCGGATATCATTTGCGGGCTTGAAGCCGAACCAGGGCGGGGTAATGCCCCACTTCCATTTACGGTCGGCAGCTTCATCCACTCTAATGAATGTGAGCAGCAGGATGACAAGGTGAATGACTTGTACAATAGCGAACCCAAACAGCCAGCTGAAAACGCCCTGCATTCCATACACGAGCAGTTCAAAGCCGAAAAGAATTGCTGCAGTCAGAATATGGCTGGATACGAGCTCGGGCTGGATCAGCTTTCTTTTGACAAGCTTATATTGGTACACGGTAGCGGAAGATTGATCGGATAAAGATTGGCGCACCGGTTAACGTTCCCCCTTAACAAAACAGTATCTTATAGTATATCGGCTTAATCGCAGCATCTGTCCATAGCATCGGGATAAAAAAACAACTGCTGCAGCAATCACCAAATGGGCGGATGCCGCATACGATATAGAAATATTTGAAAATGGACTATGAAAGAAGTATAAACCGCTAGAATATATGCCATAATAGTAGCTATATAGATATACAGGAAGGTGGAATAGCGTGATGACAGAAGATCGCCGACTGCACTGTATTATATGCCGCCAACATAAGGCCGAGGGTGAAGGAATTTGCATCGTAACCGAATTTATATGCGATAGCTGCGAGGCCGAGATGGTCCGCACCGATGTACAGGACGCTAAATATCCTTTTTTCATTCATCAGATGAAACAAATCTTTATCGAAAAAAATGCGTGAGCGGACTCTGTAGCCAGAAGCCGCTCTTTTTTTGCCACAATTTTGAGATACAATAGAAGAAACACGCAAATAGAGAGGAAACAATAACTGCTATGGACCGATTACAAGCACCGCTATTTGATACGCTGAGGAAGCTTGCCAATCAACGGCCTGCAAGCTTTCACGTTCCTGGACATCGGTATGGCTCCATCTTCGACGGCTTCGGCGACGGCTCGGACAGCAGCATAGAGCCGGAGCTGGAAAAAGCCGCGTTTCAAGCCATTATGCAGCTGGATGTTACAGAGCTCTCTATCACGGATGACCTGCATCATCCTGAGGCTGCGATTGCTGAGGCCCAGCAGCTGGCAGCAGCCTGCTTTGGAGCGGAGGAGACCTGCTTTCTCGTAGGCGGCAGCACCTCAGGCAATCTGGCTTTACTGCTAGGCGTATGCGATCCCGGCGATATCGTCATCGTTCAACGGAACGTTCATAAATCGGTAATTAACGGGCTAAAGCTGGCAGGAGCACGAGCAGTGTTCATCATGCCACAGATTGATGAGCGGACGGGAATAGCAACGGTGCCGTCGCTGACTTCCGTTAGCCAAGCTCTTACTCAATATCAGGAAGCAAAAGCCGTCTTCCTGACCAATCCGAATTACTATGGCATGAGCGTGAAGCTAAGGCCGTATGCAGATCTCATTCACACACAGGGTAAAATGCTGCTCGTAGACGAAGCGCATGGCGCCCACTACGGCTTCCATCCACTTTTGCCGGAATCAGCTATTCAAGCGGGTGCTGATGCGGTGGTGCAATCTACGCATAAGACGCTGACCGCGCTTACGATGGGCGCGATGCTCCACATGCAAGGAGAGCGGCTTCCAAGAGCCGCAATACGGCAGGCGTTGGCCACTGTACAGAGCTCCAGCCCTTCTTTTCCAATCATGGCTTCGCTCGATATTTCCCGAGCAATGATTGAACGCCGCCGTGAGGCATGGTTTGAACCGGGCATTCAGGCAGCGGCGTTTTTTAGACATTGGCTAGCGGAGCGAACGCCAAAGCTGCTGGCAACCCTCCACCCCGAGGACCGATCCTCAGCCTACAACCAGCTTGATCCGCTTCGCATTCTTATTAAGGATACGACGGGCAATTATTCCGGATTTGAGCTGCAGCGGCTGCTTGAGGAGCAAGGCTGCTGGGCGGAGATGGCCGATCCCCGGCATGTTGTGCTAGTATTCGGGATTCAGACCTCCATGCAGGATGTAGAACGTTTAATCAATGTCTTTATGACGATTGAGGCACGAATCGCAAACCTTGAAGCAGCATCGCAGCAATCAGCCGAACCCCAGCTAAAGCCATTAACAGCAGGGGAGGACGCTTTAAAAACGGAGCACTCCACCGGTCTTCCTGTGAGCGGCCAAGCAGCGGCAGCAGCAGAAGAAGACAAGGCAGCATGGCTAACAGAAGTTCAACCTCCGACCGAGCCGATCTCTTTTACAAGAAAAACAGCAATGAATATTGCCCGGGTAAAGCTTGCGGAGGCGGCAGGCCGCTGCTCTGCTGAGATGGTCGTGCCCTATCCTCCTGGAATCCCAGTCCTTTATGCGGGAGAGAGAATAACGGAGGCGTCTATCCGCCAGATCAGTCACCTTGCCAAGCATGGGGCGAAGTTTCAAGGCGCCTCAGACCCGTCTATGCAGACGATAGAAGTACAGGAATGATGGGAAATGTTAAGAGTTATGAGTCAATTCTAATTGACAGGAGTATATGCTTTGCTAGAATGGTAGTAAGGCAGGAAGTATTGCCTTTTATATAGAAGGTTTATTACGAATCAGGAGCATAAGACGTTGAACAAAGGAATTTTCATTACAATAGAAGGCGGAGAAGGTTCCGGCAAAACTACACTGATCGAGCGCATCTCGCATACGATGCAGCAGCGGGGGAAAACCGCCGTGATCACACGTGAGCCAGGCGGCATTCCAATCGCCGAACAGATCCGCGCGGTCATTCTTGACCGCAGTCACACGGAGATGGATGCCCGGACGGAAGCGCTGTTGTATGCAGCGGCACGCCGGCAGCATCTCGTTGAGAAGGTCATGCCAGCGCTTGAAGCCGGGAAGATCGTCATCTGCGATCGATTCGTCGACAGCAGCTTAGCTTATCAGGGCCATGCACGCGGGTTAGGCATGGATGAAGTATGGTCGATTAATCATTTTGCGATTAATGGGCTCATGCCTCATCTGACAATTTACATGGACATTGATCCTGTAGTCGGGCTCAACCGGATCAGCCAATCCGCAGAACGGGAAGTGAACCGTCTCGATCTGGAATCGCTGGCTTTCCACGAGAAAGTACGCGAAGGATATCGCTTGCTGCTGGAGCAATACCCGGATCGGATCGTTAAGCTCCAAGCGGAAAACGCCGCAGAGGTCGTTTATCAGGAAGCTATGGCGGTAATCGACGCCAGATTTGCCTCCTTTTTCACCGCTGGCGGGGTGTAAGAAGCAAGTAGAACGATATGACTATCTATAACAGGAGGTATGAGGATGAAATTAGTCATTGCGATCGTGCAGGATAAAGACAGCAATCGGTTGTCCAATGCGTTGGTGAAGGATGGATTTAGAGCGACCAAGCTTGCCAGTACTGGCGGTTTTCTAAGAGCAGGCAATACGACATTCATGATCGGGATTGAGGATGAGCGTGTTCACGAGGTGCTTCAAGTCATTAGCTCCAATTGCAAAGTAAGAGATCAACTGGTTACGCCTGTCTCGCCGATCGGGGGCTCAACGGATTCCTATATTCCATTCCCTGTTGAAGTGCAAGTAGGCGGCGCAGCCGTATTCGTCGTACCGGTGGAACGGTTCGAACATTTCTGAAATGGGCGTGAACAGCGATGAAGATTGATTCAGGATATCGTCCGCTGGGGCAAAGCCGCACGAATGCAGATGCCGCGACGAAGCCCGTGCAGATGAAAAGCTTCGCAGACGCCATGGTGCAGCAGGATGCGCAGCGTACGCAAGAACAGCTGCAGCAGAAGCTGCAGGATATTCACAATCAGGGCGAGAGGCTCGCTAGAACGATGACTGTCCGCGAGCTTAAGCTCTATCGCCAGATGGTGAAGCGTTTCCTGGAGGATACGGTTCGCCGGGGTATTGGTCTGAAAGAGCTTCGCGGTTTCGACCGCAGAGGCCGGACGAAACGGTACAAGCTGCTCGACGAGATTGATGAGGCGCTGGTATCGATGGCTGAAGAGCTGCTGGACAGCGAACAGGGACGAATTGAGCTGCTGGGACGGATTGGTGAAATCCGCGGCATGCTTATTAATCTATTGTTTTAGAAGAAGGAAGGATAACAAAGTGCAATGAGCATGGAACAAGTAGCCGGACAATGGAAAGCGAAGCGAATATTGAAGCATGCTCTTCAAAGCGGCAAAGTATCGCATGCTTATTTATTTAACGGACCTTCCGGAACGGGAAGGATGGCGCTGGCCCGGGCATTCGCGAAAGCGTTGTTCTGCACTGCAGGCGGTGATGACGCTTGTGATCAATGCCTGGAATGCCGCAAGTTTGAGAATGGCAACCAGCCGGATCTGCTGCGGATTGAGCCTGACGGACAATCGATCAAGATTGAACAAATCCGCGACCTGCAGCGCGAGCTTGCCTACAGGGGAAGCGGCACGAAGCGCAAAATTTATATTATCGAGCGAGCGGAGAAAATGACGGTTCAAGCCGCAAACAGCTTGCTTAAATTTCTAGAGGAGCCGCTATCTCCGGTTGTAGCGATTTTAATTACCGATAATGGACAAGCCGTCCTGCCAACGATTCGATCGCGTGCGCAGTGGGTGCCTTTTCTGCCATTCTCGCCAAATGAGATGCTGCAGGCTTTGATAGACGAAGGAATATCCCCGACGCTAGCCCGTGCGGCGGTGCAGCTCAGCTCCGGATTGGATGGGGCTAGAGAAATCATCCAGCAGAATCAGTTTGCAGAAATCAGAAACGTAGTGATACAATTAGGGAAGGAGAGTCTGACCCGATTCACCGCGGCAATGATTTCCATTCAGCAGCAGTTTATTAAGACGGATTTGGCGAACAATCCGCAGCTGTTGCTATCACTATTCGTTTTATGGTTCAAAGACATGATTCAATTTCAAGCTGGAAGACAAGAAAGCATCGTTTATATAGATCAGTTGGAGTGGATAAGCAAGCATGCGTTCAGCCGTCCGATCGAGGGATGGGTGGCCTGTATTGAGCATACGCTGGAAGCAGGTAAGCGCATACGCTCTAATGTAGCGCCTCAACTTGCATTAGAGCAATTATTGGTAAACCTACAGGAGGGCTAAATCCTTGTATAATGTCGTCGGCGTCCGCTTTAAGAAGGCGGGCAAGATTTACTACTTTGATCCGGCCTTGCATCCGGTGGACAAGGACCAGCATGTCATTGTCGAGACGGCAAGGGGTATCGAGTACGGTAAAGTTGTGGTAGGACAAAAAGAAGTCGGTGAATCAGATGTCGTCCTCCCGTTAAAGAAAGTGATTCGTATCGCAAGCGATGTAGACGCAAAGGTTGTGGAAGAGAATCGTAGCGCAGCTAAGAATGCGTTTGCTACCTGCTTGGACAAGATAAAGGATCATCAGCTGAAAATGAAGCTAGTTGACGTCGAATTCACCTTTGACCGCAACAAAATCATTTTTTATTTTACAGCTGAAGGCCGAGTTGACTTCCGCGAGCTGGTAAAGGATTTGGCCAGCGTATTCCGTACCCGGATCGAGCTTCGGCAGATCGGTGTACGTGACGAGGCGAAGATGCTGGGCGGAATTGGACCATGCGGACGGGTATTATGCTGTTCGTCATGGCTGGGTGACTTCGAGCCTGTATCCATTAAGATGGCCAAAGATCAGAATTTATCGCTCAATCCGACGAAAATTTCCGGATTATGCGGCCGTCTCATGTGCTGCTTGAAGTACGAGCATGACAATTACGAAAGCATTCGAGAAGAGCTTCCCGCAGTTGGCAAGATTGTGGTGACATCTCTTGGAGAAGGCAAGGTTACTGGCATCAATGCTTCCACGAAATCGGTATATGTCCAGCTATTTGACGTATCGGGCAAACCGAAGGAGCTTTCGATGGATGATGTCGTAGTGAAATAAGACAGGCTTTGAGCCAACAACGGCGACCGCCGTTTATGCTTAACTATGTTTGATGCTCTGGGGTGGAAACTTGGAGAAAAAAGAGATCTTCGAACAAATGGATGAGCTGGACACTCGGATGGGACAATTCCATACCGAATTAGGCGCACTGAAGCAGCGGGTCAAACAGCTGCTGGAGGAGAATAAGCGACTAAGCTTGGAAAATAGCCAGCTGCGTAAAATTTTAAAACGCGAGACGGTTCCAGAGCAGGCAGCTTCCGCAGCAAGAACGGAGACTGCGGCAGCCAAGCCGAAACGGCAGACCGAAGCTGCTTCATATGAAGTCAGCACGGCAGACCATTCGGATGGGATCGACCCTTTCGAGTCCTCGCAGCAAGCGGTTGGGGAAGGCCATGATAATCTGGCCAGACTGTACCATGAAGGTTTCCATATATGCAATGTGTATTATGGACATCTTCGGACAGAGGGCGATTGCTTGTTCTGTTTATCTTTTTTGAATAAATAACCGAACACTATCAATGCATACCGTCCTTGCAAGAAGAGGACGGTATCTTTATGTCAGAGGAGCCATATGAACGTGGAAGAGCAGATGGAGATCAAACTTGAAGCGAATGAGCGAATTGATGATTTAATGACGGAGACGGGGCTCAAAATTATACAGAGCCGGGAAGTGTTCAGCTTCTCGCTTGATGCCGTTCTTCTCTCGAAATTTGCAACGGTTCCGAAGCGCGGACGGATCATCGATCTGTGTTCAGGCAACGGAGTCATTCCGATGCTGCTGACGACGCGGACAGAAGCCAGCATCGATGCTGTGGAAATTCAGCCGAGATTGGCTGATATGGCCCGCAGAAGCGTCGCTATGAATAAGCTGGGCGAGCAAATTAAGATTATTGAAGCCGATCTTCGTCAATATATGAAGGAAGCGGGCAACGGCGTCTACGATGCGGTTACCGTAAATCCTCCCTATATGGCGGTAAAAGCCGGCGATTCTAATGAAAATGAACACTATTCGATAGCCAGGCATGAAGTGCATTGCACGCTGGATGACGTCGTTCATGCTAGCGCCCGTTTAGTAAGGTCAGGCGGTAAGGTAGCGATGGTGCATCGTCCTTCCCGGTTTATCGATATTATGGAGACGATGCGCAAATATCGGCTTGAACCGAAACGCGTGCAGTTTATTCATCCGAATGCCAAAGGCGAGGCGAATATGGTATTAATAGAAGCTATTCGCGATGGAAAGCCGGAGCTTCGAGTGCTGCCTCCCGTTATGGTGTATGAATAAGAAGCAAAGGAGGGACGAAAGAGATGATCAGCATACAAAAAAGCTTTTCGGATCAGGGACAAGAATCAAAAGGAACGCTCTATTTGGTAGCGACGCCTATCGGCAACTTAGAGGATATGACGTTTCGCGCAATTCGTACGCTGAAGGAAGTATCGTTAATTGCGGCCGAGGATACGCGGCAGACCCGAAAGCTGTTAACTCACTTTGAAATCGCAACACGGCTTGTCAGCTATCACGAGCATAACAAGCAAGCGAGCGGTCCAGAGCTGATCCGGCTTTTGGAAGAAGGGCAATCGATCGCTCTCGTTAGTGATGCGGGTCTGCCGGCTGTCTCCGACCCTGGTGCTGATCTTGTTGCAGAAGCAGTCGCAGCTGGTATTAAAGCAGTACCGATCCCGGGCGCGAACGCTGCATTGTCGGCGCTTATTATTTCAGGCCTGTCGACAGAGAAATTCGTCTTCACCGGATTCCCGCCACGGGATAAAAAGTCGTTGACGAAATGGCTAGGCATATTGAAGTCACAGACCGGCACATTGATGACGTATGAATCGCCGCATCGGCTGCGTAAGACGCTGGAAGCAATGCTGGAGCAATTAGGCGATCGCCGAATTGCGATGATTCGTGAATTGACTAAGCGGCATGAAGAAGCGGCGCGGGGAACGATATCGGAATGCATTGCCTGGATACAGGAGCATTCGCCACTCGGGGAGTACTGTCTCATTATAGAAGGTGCAGACGCTGCAGCGGAAGCGGGAAGATCGTCTGAAATAGATGGAGAAGCTGATGTATGGTGGAAATCGCTGGAGCTCGAAGATCATGTTGCTCATTACGAAGCGGAGCATGGCCGGAAGGAAGCGATTAAGCTCGCTGCCGTTGACCGCGGTTTGCCGAAGAGGGATGTCTATAACGCAGTGAATCGTTAATCGGTCGCTGCGGTATAGGCTTTTTTGGGTAAAAAAAAGACCTTCCTGGCCGGGTTCTAGCACAGGAAGGCATAAAGGAGTATAAAAAGGTTAGAATTAACAAGTGAAGTATTTCTATTATAACCTATATTTCTTATTTTGTCACAGGAGTCGGCATTTCCGATAGACAAATATGGCAAACAATTTTACCTTTGAAGTAAGATACGTTTTCTGCGTTGCCGCAGAAGATACATGCCGGCTCGTATTTCTTCAACATGATGCGTTCGCCATCTACATAAATCTCGAGGGCGTCTTTCTCACCGATTCCGAGTGTGCGGCGCAATTCGATTGGAATTACAACACGACCCAATTCGTCAACCTTACGAACAATACCTGTAGATTTCATCATAGCTTTTGTTTCCCCTCTCAAAAAGTGATTTGATTTCGTCACTATTCGACATATTTTTTCTATTTGTGTCTACTATAATACCAACGATTACCAGAATAGTCAACCATCATTATTAGAATGATTACAAGTAGACATTAGATTTGACTATATAGTAAGGTCATATTAATCTTACTATAGAATACAACAGCTTCGACATTTTGGAAACTAAATTACGACAGTATTCGACATTTTACCATAGCATTGTGTCGAAAATATGAACAAAAGGAGTTGAATTGGCGAAATGAATCCGTATATAACCGAAGAGAAAGTGTTTAAAGATCCCGTCCATAAATACATTTATGTGCAGGATCAGACGATCTGGGATTTGATCAACACGAAAGAGTTTCAACGGCTAAGACGCATTCGTCAATTGGGAACTTCTTACTTAACTTTCCATGGCGCCGAGCATAGCAGATTCTCCCATTCGCTGGGAGTATATGAGATTACGAGAAAAATTATTTCCCAGTTCGAACGAAACGACTATCCTGGTTGGCCAAGAGAGGAGAAACTGCTGGCTTTATGTGCGGCGCTGCTCCATGATGTTGGCCACGGCCCTTTTTCCCATTCGCTCGAAGAGGTATTCGATACGCATCATGAGGAATGGACCTGCAGCATTTTATTGGAGGATACGGAGATCAACCGCGTTCTGAAGCGGGTATCGGATGATTTTCCGGACAAAGTAGCTGCAGTCATTCAGAAGACCTATCCGAATCCGATTGTCGTCAGCCTCATTTCCAGCCAAATGGACGCCGACCGGATGGATTACTTATTGCGGGATGCTTATTTCACCGGGGTTCATTACGGCAATTTTGATCTGGAGCGGATTCTGCGCGTGCTCCGTCCTGTGCAGGGCAAAATCGTCGTGAAAGAGAGCGGGATGCATGCCGTTGAGCATTACCTGATGTCACGCTATCAGATGTATTGGCAGATTTACTTCCATCCGGTGACAAGAAGCTCGGAGATCATTTTGCGGCAAATTTTCCGCAGAGCCAAAGAGCTTTTTGAGCAGGATTATCATTTCGAATGGATGCCTGGACCGATCAAGCAGCTGCTCGATGGGACCATCACGGTTAAGTCCTACTTGAAGCTGGATGAAGCGTATGTACAGGCTGCATTTCTCCACTGGGAGGATGAAGGGGATGCTCTGCTTGCCGACCTGTGCAACCGGTTCTTGAATCGCCGTCTGTACAAGTACATTACGATGACCGATCCTGACGATACTTTATTAGAAGAAATAAGTTTGCAGTTCACTTCAATCGGCTTAAATCCGGAGTATCATATGGAGATTGACTTCCCGTTTGACCAGCCCTATGACGTATACCGTCCGGACTCGAAAAAGGGTGGAAAAGAGGAGAAAACGCCGATTTTGCTGCTCGACGAGCAAGACCGTTTATCCGAAATCTCCGCTAAATCCGACATTGTACGATCAATCACCGGACTGCATCAAGGGGAGTATCATTTGTATTATCCGGAGGAGCCGCTTATTGAGGCTGGCACCAAGCTAAGCCCTGCAATAAGAGAGTTATTCCGACTGTAGCCGTTCAACTGGAAAATGACTCCATACACCCGGAATTGGGACAGCCATTCCGATTACATATATATAGAAGGAGAAGGTTGAAAATGATTTCTTTATTCGACACCCATACGCATATGGACAGCTCCAAATTCGACAGCGACCGCGCCGAAGCGATCACTCGGGCACGGGAGGCTGGTGTAGATTTGATGCTTAATATCGGCTTCAACCGGGAGACGATCCCGACGACGCTGGCGCTCGCTGAACAGTATGATTTCGTCTATGCAGCCGTCGGCTGGCATCCGGTAGACAGCATTGATATGCAGCCGGGAGATCTGGAATGGATTGAAGAGCTGTGCTCGCATCCGAAAGTGGTCGCCATCGGAGAAATCGGACTGGACTATCACTGGGATACATCGCCCAAAGAGGTTCAGCACCGGGTGTTCCGGGAGCAAATCCGGCTCGCCCGCAAGGTGGGCAAGCCCATCGTTATCCATAACCGGGACGCTCATGAGGATATAATCAGAATGCTTAAGGAAGAAAATGCAGCAGAGGTTGGAGGGGTCATGCACTGCTTCTCCGGGAGCTGGGAAACGGCTCAAAAATGCCTGGATATGAACTTCTATATTTCATTCGGCGGACCCGTCACTTTCAAAAATGCAAGGGTGCCAAAAGAGGTTTTGGAAAGGGTTCCATTAGACCGTCTTTTGATTGAAACAGATTCCCCTTATTTGTCTCCTCATCCATTTAGAGGGAAGAGAAATGAGACTGCATTTGTGACCTATGTAGCGGAGGCTGCAGCAGAAATAACAGGAAAAACAGTGGATGAAATTGCAAAAATTACGATGGAAAACGGTAAAAAATGTTTTGGTATTGTATAAAAAAGGCCAAAAAACAAAGATTGAGAGACCTTTCAAGCGATAAAACTGATTTTTATTGCGAAAATCGGCTCTCTTTTCCGTCATAATCCAGAAATTTAGCTAAAATCGTCTTTTATCGCTTCTTTACAACAGGTGGTCCGTGAAGGTATGATTCATTTCAGAGCTTTAAGTTTTTGTATTGGATTTCCAGTTGACGCTTAATTTCCGGAACCGGAAAGCGGGGGAACCAGGCATCGAATCTGCAGCCATCGACGGCTTGGCAGTGACGAGCTTTTGAAGTTTCTCAATGGGGTGAATTTGGCGGCGTTTGCCATGAGCATTCGACCGTCGATAGGGCAGCTCTCTTGCCCGAATCCGACAGCTAACCTCGTAAGCGTAAATAGAGAGCGATCAATCTCGTGCATTCACCATTCCTGAAGTCTACCGACAATCCGGGAAGCCACGAAACAGATCCTCTGTCGAAGGCTTCTTTTTCTTTTCTGAATATCTCGGAAAAGGTCGACATAGGGTAAGTCTCAGGGGGTGAGAGGCTGCGAGAAATTAGGAAATGCACTGGAGCGTGCTTGCACGCCAATATACTTAATAGTCGCGTCAATTATGATCATGCGTCACACAAGGGCGGCGGGGCTATGAAGGAGGACCGATGAAGTGGGCATTATCCAAGCTAAGGAGACCCATGGGAAACGATCATCCAGCATGTCTTTCGCATTGCGATGGAAGCATGAAAACTTGCGTTTGATTCTTCTAAGTGCCATTATCTCAATCGCTATGACTTTCATGTTTTTGGTGTTGTTGTACGGAACGGCTGACAAAAGCGTATCCGTAGTGGTGAATGGACAAGAAACCGTTGTGAAAACAAAACAATGGGTCCTGCAACGCCTACTGGATGAACAAGCTATTACGATCGGCCCGCATGACGAGGTTTCAGCACCTCTCAATGCGTCGATCAAAGACGGTGACCGGATCGAGGTTAAGCTCGCGGTACCGCTCGTTGTAGTAGCGGACGGCAAGACATCAACGGTGTACACGACGGAGAAGACAGTCGAAGCAGCGATTGGAGAATTAAATATTGCTGTGCGCGATCAGGATCGGGTAACACCTTCGCGGGGTACGTTGGTTACAGATGCGATGACGGTAACGGTCACTCGCGTCGATACGAAAGTGTCTCAATCGGAGAGAGTTACGCCATTCTCGATCGTTAAAAAGCAAGACCCGAGCCTCGAAGAGGGCAAAGAGAAGCTGGTGCAGACCGGCAAAGAGGGTCTTGTCGTCGAACATGTACAAAGGCAATACGAGAATGGAGTTCTCGTATCTCAGAAGATCGTCAACAAAGTTGTTGAATCGAAAGCGGTCAACCAGGTTGTTGCGATCGGAACGAAAAAACCGGAGCCGAAGGTGAAGACGCTATCGAATAGCGGCACGACTCTGGCGACGTTCACGAAACGCGGTGTTTCGTTCAAAGCCAAGAAGATATTGAATAATGTAACGCTCACGGCCTATACCGCTGACATGGAATCTACAGGCAAGGACGAGAGCCATCCGCAATTCGGTATAACGGCTTCCGGTACGAAGGTTCAGGAAGGCCGCACGATCGCAGTCGATCCGAAAGTCATTCCTATCGGCTGGTGGGTCTATATCGAAGGCATCGGCTTCCGCCGCGCGGAAGATACGGGCAGTGCCATTAAGGGCAGCAAGATCGACGTTTATTTCGACAGCTCCAAGCTGGCGAATAAGTTTGGGCGCAAGAAGGGCTACACCGTATACGTTCTTGGACCAAATAAACCGACATCTAGCTAGCGTGCAAGGAATATAAGTCGATTTGTATTGGAAAAACTTATAAAGCCTTATATGATAAGAAGGGGCATTGCCTCTTCTTTTTTGTATTTTCACGTACATAAGTCTAGACGGCGTCAGCCGCAGCAATGTTGCGGTTCGCTGGGATAAAATATGCCCGGTCACAAAGAAGGGATCTGGCGGTGCAAGAAAGGGATGTAAATCGTTGATTAAAGAAATAATCGTGGTGGAAGGCAAGGACGATACAGTAGCCGTGAAACGTGCGGTAGAAGCCGATACGATCGAGACGAACGGCTCGGCAATCGGCGAGGAGGTGCTCCGCCGCATTGAGCTGGCGCAGGAGCGCCGCGGCGTTATTATATTTACCGATCCCGACCATGCGGGTGAACGTATCCGTAAAATCGTGGCGAAGCGGGTGCCTGGCTGCAAGCATGCGTTTCTGCCGCAGGAGAAGGCGCTGTACAAGGGCGATATCGGCATCGAGAATGCAAGCCCGGATGCGATCCGGCAAGCTTTATCTGAACTGCGGACGGAAAATCCGGAGGGCGAGGGTGCTGGAGAGATTACTTGGGATGATCTAATGGGCGCGGGCTTGATTGTACATCCCGATGCAGCTAACCGCAGGCTAGAGATGGGCAAGCTGCTTGGCATCGGCTACGCAAACGGCAAGACGTTTTTTAAGCGTTGTACAAGCTTCAGGATTTCCCGAACGGAATTTGTGGAAGCTCTGCGTAAAATGGAACAGGGACAGGAGTGAGCGGTATGAGCGGACAAGAGACGAACGGATCGGCTATGAAGGCGTTAGAAGTGGCGACGCCAAAGCGAACGAAAGAAATTATTGCGAAATACGGATTCTCCTTCAAGAAAAGCTTGGGGCAGAACTTTTTGATCGATCAAAATATATTGCATAAAATTGTGGCAGCAGCCGGTCTGGATAAGACGAAGGGTGCGCTGGAGATCGGTCCGGGCATCGGCGCACTGACGCAGCATCTGGCTGCTGAAGCGGCCAAAGTGACCGCCGTGGAGATTGATCCCCGGCTTATTCCGATTTTGCGCGATGTGCTGGCTCAAGAATCCCATGTGGAGGTCGTTCATGGCGACGTGCTGAAGCTGGATTTGAAGCAGCTGTTCGAGGAGAAGTTTGCGGACGTATCCAAAGTGAGCGTCGTGGCCAACTTGCCTTATTACGTCACAACTCCGATTCTGATGAAGCTGCTGGAGGAGAAGCTCCCGCTGGAGAATATCGTTGTCATGATCCAGAAGGAAGTGGCAGAGCGGATGGCAGCCAAGCCAGGCGGCAAGGAGTATGGCAGCTTGAGCGTAGCCGTACAGTTCTATTGCGAGCCGCAAATCGTATGCCTCGTTCCGCATACGGTGTTCATTCCGCAGCCGAACGTTGATTCAGCTGTTATTAAGCTTGCCCTTCGGGACAAGCCGCCTGTAGATGTGCCGGATGAGGCGCATTTCTTCCGCGTCGTCCAGGCGAGCTTCGCGCAGCGGCGCAAGACGCTGTCGAACAACTTGACGGCGCTCGTCGGCAAAGAACGCCGCGAGGAATTGACACAGCTGCTGATCGGCTGCGACATCGATCCTGTGCGGCGTGGTGAGACGCTCTCGCTGGAGGAGTTCGCCCGTATAAGCCGGGCTTTCCTCGAGGCAGGCTGGAGGGGCTAGCACAGGCCCAATAACAAAGACATTCGCACACTCAGCACGTTACACCCATACGATAGACGAAGAGGTGATTTACCCATGAAGCAAGGGGACCTGGTCGTCCGCAAATCGTATGGCGGTGACGTGCTGTTCCGAGTTGAAGATGTTCGATCCGAGCGAGCCCTATTGAAAGGCACGGACTATCGATTGCTTGCGGATGCGCCGATTCCCGATTTGTCGGTTGTACGTGACCCCGAATCGACGAGAGCGACCCAGCAAGTGCGTATTAAAGTTAACGACTCCTTAAAGCGCATGCGGCAGCAAAGAGCGCAGCAGCAGTCAGTGCAGACCGGGGAAGAAATCAGGCTGGCAGCTGAACAGCAGGCGCAGCCGTATTTCGAAATGCCGGGTAAAGTGCTCCATCTTGATGGTGATGGCAATTACTTACGAAAAAGCATGCAGCTGTACGAGGCGATGAAGGTGCCTGCGCATGGCGTGCATGCTCATGAGTCGCAGATGGCGGATCTGCTCTTCCGTCTGCTGCCGCAGGTGAAGCCAGATATCGTTGTTATTACGGGCCATGATGGTGTGCTGAAAAGCCATGCTAATGGCGACCTATTCAGTCTGGGCAGCTATAAGAACTCGCAGAGCTTCGTCAATGCCGTTCACGTTGCCAGAGAATATGAGAAGAACCGCGACGGCTTAGTCGTCATAGCGGGAGCCTGCCAGTCGCATTTCGAAGCGCTTCTTCAAGCTGGCTCCAATTTTGCAAGCTCGCCCGGACGCATTCTGATTCATGCGCTTGATCCGGTTTATATTGCGATCAAATCCAGCTATACGTCCATCCGGGAAACGATAAATTTATCCGATGTCGTGCACGGCACAATAAGCGGGATTGACGGTGTAGGCGGAATTGAGACGATAGGCCGATGCCGGGTAGGTCTGCCTAAGCCCAAAACGGCTGCTGTAGCCGCCTTGTTGAAATCAACTTCCTAGCCATTTCCATCCGGAAAAGGCTCTGCATCTGGGATGTTGCGGAGCTATGCCCTATTTATTTGTCCATTATTCCTCATATTAGAAAAATAAGAAAAAATACCGTTGACAAACAAATAAAATGGCTGATATAATATTTTGCTTTGTTTGACAACCTCCCTCTTTTTGGTTATAATGGACAAGGAAAGAGGTGGTAGTGGACAATGGCAAAAAATGCGCTGTTGGAAATTAAACGCAATTTGGAAGCCCACGTTGGCTCCAAAATCCGTCTTCGAGCAAACGGTGGCCGTCGCAAGACTATCGAACGAACCGGTACGTTGGAAGAAATCTACCCTTCTGTTTTCATTGTAAAACTGGATCAGGAGTCTCACGCCTTTAAGCGTGTCTCTTACAGTTATGCGGATATACTGACGGAGTCGGTGGAAGTGACCGTATGCAATGATGAAGGTCAAGTCCGTATTACCCATATGGAGCAATAGAGCTATAGATGCCGAAAGGCCGTTTGTCTGGACGCGGATGGATTCCCATTCGCGTCCTTTTTTTGTTGAAACCTGCAAGGCATGAACGAGGAGGGCCCAGTGCATACTAAAACGCAGCAACCCTATTCTTAAGGAGGTCGACTAGAACAATGAGCCGCAGAAGATCTGTCATGTCGGAGCAGTTGAAATATGAGCTTGCCAAAGACCTTGGTTTCGCGAATAAAGTGGATCAAGAGGGCTGGGGCGGGATTACGACGAAGGAAGCGGGCAATATGGTCAAGCGCGCCATACAGCTTGCCGAGCAAGCTGCCGCGAATAAATCAGACCGTCCGTAAGGGCGGGAAAGCTGTAATTCATAAGCTAAGGACACGGTATAGGAAAGAAGCCGCAGTCTCTTAGCTTTTCTTGTGTCCGTTTGTTATAATGTTGCTTAAGCTAACGATACGAACGGGAGAGCTTATGATGAAAATATATGAGAAAGCGCCGGCTAAAATCAATCTGCTGCTCGATGTGCTTAGAAAGCGCGAGGACGGCTTCCACGAAGTCGAGATGATTATGACCATGGTCGATCTGGCAGATCGCCTGGAGATGGAGGAGCTGCCGCGGGATACGATTATTATTTCGAGTCAGGCCGGATACATACCGCTGGACGAGAAGAATTTAGCCTTCCAGGCCGCTAAGCTCATTAAAGACCGCTATGATGTACGCAAAGGCGTATATATTCATTTGGATAAAAAAATACCAGTGGCCGCAGGCCTTGCAGGCGGCAGCAGCGACGCTGCCGCGGCCCTGCGGGGATTGAACCGGCTATGGGGGCTGCAGATTTCCGAGGACGAGCTGTGCAAGCTCGGCGCGGAGCTCGGCTCTGACGTGCCGTTCTGCGTAACGGGAGGCACCGCTCTGGCTACTGGACGCGGAGAGAAGCTGGAGCCGATTGCAGCGCCGCCTCAGTGCTGGGTTGTGCTGGCCAAGCCTCCGATCAATGTATCGACGGCAGACGTGTACGGCAAGTTCAGAGCGAATGAGCTGAAGACGCATCCGTCGGCTGCCGATATGATATCGGCGATCGAGCGAGGCTCGTTCAATGACGTATGCGAAGGTCTCGGCAACGTACTGGAGAACGTGACGCTGGAGCTGCATCCTGAGGTGCTGCAATTGAAGGAAAGCATGCAGCGGCTGGGTGCTGACGGCGTGCTGATGTCAGGCAGCGGTCCGACTGTTTTTGGCCTGGTATCGAAGGAAGCCAAGCTCGCCCGCATCTATAATGGGCTTAGAGGATTTTGCAAAGAAGTGTACGTGGTAAGAATGCTGACATGATCGTGACGTTGATCTTGATTAAATCCGTATAAAAATGTTATATTGTCTTTATAATATTCGGGTTTAGGTGGGAGGGAGATGGCTTTGAAAAAATTAAAGCGCAGTGCAAGACTAGTAGAAATGACGCAATACTTGCTTAGTCGTCCTCACACGTTAATATCATTGACAGCTTTTGCTGACCGTTATCAGTCTGCGAAATCATCTATTAGTGAAGATTTGGCCATCATAAAAGAAGTGTTCGAGGAAGAAGGCTTTGGCGAATTGAACACGCTGGCGGGCGCAGCGGGTGGCGTCAGATATACGCCTAAGATGCACACCGATACCGCCCTTTCGATTATGAACAATATTTGCCGCCAGTTGGAGCAGCCGGAACGGGTGCTGCCGGGCGGTTATTTGTATATGACGGATATGCTGGGTCAGCCGGATCTTCTTGCTGATGTGGGGCGGATGTTCGCGACTTCTTTTGCAAGCAGCAATATTGATGTGGTTATGACGGTAGAGACCAAAGGGATTCCGCTGGCGTATGCGGTAGCTTCCTGCTTGAACCTGCCTGTCGTTATTGTACGCAGGGACAATAAGGTGACAGAAGGCTCCGCTGTTAGCATCAACTATGTATCCGGCTCCAATAAGCGGATTCAGACGATGTCGCTGGCCAGACGCGCATTGAAGGAGCAGTCGAGGGTGCTTATCATCGACGACTTCATGAAGGCAGGCGGAACGATTCAAGGCATGATGGATCTGCTCTATGAATTCAAAGCTACCGTTGCGGGAGTTGGCGTGTTCGTCGAGTCCGGTGAAGTGGAGCTGGAGGAGCGTCTGTTAGAGGATTATGTATCGCTGGCCAAATTGACGGCAGTCGATATGAAGACGAAGCAAGCGACAGTAGTGCTGGGCAATTATTTCAAATAGACGGGCGCCGATGCTCCTGTTCAAGCTGACTATGAAAGGCTGGGAATTGAAGTGACACAGAAACCTATTCCGCAAGTAGTATCAACTGATAAAGCGCCTGCAGCGATTGGACCTTATTCGCAAGCGATCAAGCTGGGCGGATTGCTGTTCACATCGGGACAAATTCCGCTGGATGCATCCGGTCAATTAGTGGAGGGCGGCATTGAAGAGCAAACGCATCAGGTTTTCCAAAATTTAAAAGAAGTTTTGGCTGAAGCGGGAGCGACATTCCAAGATGTCGTGAAAGCGACCGTTTTCCTGAAAGATATGAATCAGTTTGCAACGGTCAACGGCATCTATGCTTCCTATTTCGAAGACCATAAACCAGCTCGCTCGGCTGTAGAGGTGGCAAGGCTTCCAAAGGATGTTCTTGTCGAAATTGAGGTCATTGCATCGACAAATGTCGAATAGAAACGAAAAAGATTCAAACTAAAAAAAATATTTTAAATAGTGCATTATTTTGCCAAATTTTTAGAAGGAATTTGCACAAAAACGTGGAAGTATACACCAAGTCTCAGATAGGCAAAGGTGGTGAACACAAGTGCAAATTACTGATGTAAGACTCCGCCGTGTAAATTCGGAAGGACGCATGAAAGCTATTGCTTCCATTACCATTGATAATGAATTCGTCGTTCACGATATTCGTGTCATTGACGGTAACAATGGTATGTTTGTTGCAATGCCTAGCAAGCGGACTCCTGATGGAGAATTCCGGGATATCGCGCATCCGATTTCTTCGACTACCCGCGAGAAAATCCAAGCTGCTGTGCTCGCAGAATACGAGCGCGCTGCAACGGAAGAAGTAGCAATCGAAGAAGGCGCGTAACCTATTTCAAATCGCTTTATGGATAAGGCCCGGGCAGTACGGTTTAGGCCGATTGTTGCCTGGGAGTCACAGGAAAGAGAGCCGGAAGGCTCTCTTTCTTTTTTGTCTGTAATGGGATATATTCAAAAGAACAAAGCGTACATGAGTGGGAGGAATTACGGTTGAAAGTGATGGCGATTGTGCTTGCGGCTGGACAGGGCAAGCGGATGAAATCGAAATTATATAAAGTACTGCATCAGGTGTCTGGCAAGCCGATGGTGGGCCACGTATGGAATACGGTGAAGGAAGCGCGCAGCGAGCGCACCGTTGTTGTTGTAGGGCATGGCGCGGATGCTGTGAAGGGCTATCTCGGCGATGGAGCCGAATATGTGCTGCAGGAGCAGCAGCTTGGAACCGGTCATGCGGTTCAGCAGGCGGAAGCCCTGCTCGGCTCAGAGGAAGGCACGACGATCGTCATCTGCGGGGATACGCCGCTTGTGCGGGCAGAGACGATCCAATCGATGCTGGAGCTGCACAGCTCGACAGGAGCGGCGGCAACGGTACTGACAGCATCCTTTGACAACCCGACTGGCTATGGACGCGTCATCCGCGGCGGCGATACCGTAGAGCGCATCGTAGAGCAGAAAGACTGTACGCCGGAAGAAGCGGCTGTGAAAGAGATCAATACCGGCACCTACTGCTTCGATAATAAGAAGCTGTTCGCGGCATTGGCTCAGGTGAAGAATGACAACGCTCAGGGCGAGTTTTATTTGACCGATGTCATTGGTATTTTCCGCGGCGCAGGCGAGATTGTTCAGGGCTATTGCACATCTGATCTTGCGGAAGCGATCGGCGTCAACGACCGCGTCGCTCTTGCGGAAGCAGAGGGCTATATGCGGGAGCGAATTAACCGCAAGCATCTGCTGGAGGGCGTGACGCTTATCGACGCGTCATCCACGTATATCGAGGCCGATGTGCGTATCGGATCGGATACGATTATTTATCCGGGAACGGTTCTGCGCGGTTCAACGGTTATCGGGGAAGACTGCGTAATCGGGCCAAATGCCGATATTCAGGATTCCGTTATCGGCAACGGCGTTACGGTGAAATACTCGGTGGCGGATCAATCGGTCATCGGCAATGAAAGCTCGGTAGGGCCGTATGCGAACCTTCGCCCGGGCTCCAAGCTTGGCGTCGGCTGCAAGATTGGCGATTTCGTCGAGCTGAAAAATGCAACGCTTGATGATGGCAGCAAAGTATCGCATCTGAGCTATGTTGGCGATGCCAAGGTCGGCAAGGATGTGAACATCGGCTGCGGCGCTATTACAGTCAACTATGACGGCTTCAACAAGTCCGTAACGGAAATTGGCGACAATGCTTTTGTTGGCAGCAACGTCAATCTGATCGCGCCTGTGAAGATCGGAGAAGGCGCTTATGTTGTAGCGGGCTCTACGATTACGCATGACGTGCCTGCCGGTGACCTCTCCATTGCGCGTGAGCGTCAAGTGAATAAGCCGGGCTATGCGGATAAAATCCGGGCGCGGGCTAAAGTGAAAAAAGAAAATGCGAAGAAGGCTAAGCCGGAGTAACTAACGTCTAGCTTTTGCTAATAGAATGCAATATTATGATTAATTCTTTATCGGTTTGGGTACAGTTATATGGAATACGACTTTTACTAGGAGGTTCCGATAGATGTCCATACCGATGAATGTTGAGCAGAGAACCGTTGGAACAAAAGGCGCGCTTCGCCTGTTGAGGGAAAGCGGCAAAGTACCGGGTGTCGTATATGGAAAGCAATTGGCTGCGCCGGCTGCCGTTGCATTGGAGGAGAGGCAGGTGCAAGCACTGCTGCGCTCTCACCCCAATGCGGTGCTGGAGCTTGAAATTCCCGGCGAAGGCAAGCAGCCGGTCATGATTAGCGAAGTGCAGCGCGAGCCGCTGTCTCGCCGCTTGCTTCATATCGATATGCGCCAGATCAACATGAACGAGGAAGTAAGGACGCAGGTGCGGATCGACTTCGTTGGTGAAGCCAACGGGGTAGGCCAAGGCGGTATCCTGCAAGTGCTGCTGCATGAGCTGGAGGTTGAATGCCTGCCGGGCAGCATTCCGGAGGCGCTGGAGATCAATGTGGCCGACCTGGAGCTCGGACACAGCCTGCTCGTTCGCGATGTGCGTCCGCCTTCCGGCGTTGAGGTGCTGTCAGACCCTGAGCAAGTCGTCGTAACGGTGCTGGCGCCGCAGAAGGAACTGACGGAGGAAGAAGCGGAAGCGGCTGAAGTTGAACGAATTGAAGCGGAATCGAGATCCGAGGAAGCACAAATGCACGAGGTAGACTTCGCTTAATCTCGCTTAACAAGCGGTATCGCCCTACGGCCTAAGTTACAGGCGTAGGGCAGATGCCGTTTTCTTGTTTTCCAAGGCGCATGCAGGGATAACCGATAATCGTGTAGAATGAAGAAGGACTACAGCTAGCAAGATTGGAGACGAAGGTATGAAGTGGATTGCAGGGCTGGGGAATCCCGGCGCCGCTTATCAGAATACAAGGCATAATGTCGGCTTTATGGTAGTCGACGAGCTGGCAAGACGTTGGAGCATCTCGGTCACGCAAAATAAATGCAAGGCGCTCATCGGCGAAGGCAATGTGGGGGGGACGAAGGTTGTTCTCATTAAGCCGATGACGTATATGAATCTATCGGGAGAATCGGTTCGCGGGTTTCTGGACTATTTCAAGGCCGACCGCGAGGACGGCATTATTGTCTATGATGACATGGATACTGAAATTGGCAAGATCCGGCTGCGCTATCAAGGCAGCGCCGGCGGCCACAACGGCATTAAATCGCTTATTCAGCATTTGGGCACGCAGCAGTTCAACCGGGTCCGCATGGGCATCTCGCGGCCGCAGCCGGGCCGCAGCATCGTCGATTATGTCCTCGATAACTTTCCGAAGAGCGAGCATGAACCGCTGAAAGCGATGGTCGAGCAGGCCTGCGATGCGATTGAATACTCGCTGAGCAATCCTTTTGACAACACGATGGCAAAGTTTAACCGCTAAGCCGTTAATTTACGCCAAAGCCGGGCATACTGAAGGGTATAACGACTCTTCAGGAGGCATACATATGGCTGTAAACTATATTTGCAGGCACTGCCGCACATCGGTGGGGACCATTGAGCAAAGCGGAATAACAGAGCAGCAGCTCGGTTTCCATTTCTTGACCCCCGAAGAACGCAGCGATATAATAGCGTATAACCCAAACGGAGATGTGACGGTTAAAGTCATTTGCGACTACTGCCGGGAAGCGCTTGATGCCAATCCCGAGCTGAATCTGGTCGCGAGCCCGCTGCAATAAGCGGGGAAATGAATGGTATGGCAAGGCCTTAGCGAACGCTGAGGCTTCTTTTCGATTGTTTGCAGAAAGCTTGTTTGATTGGAATAAAAGGCTTCGCAAATGGAAGGGAACGGAAATTTGCGAACGGGCTTTTGTCGCCAATGGACGGTTTAGAAACGAGGTGCCTTAACGATTGGAAGCATTAGTACAGGCTTTTGCTGCGGATCCGGACGTTCAGTCCATTATCGCCGGTGTCCGCAAAGGGATGCGGGAGCAGATGGTGTCGGGGCTCGCAGGCTCCTCCAGACAAGTGCTCGTCGCAGCCGTGAAATTGGACGTGGAGCGTCCGATGCTTGTCGTGACGCACAATATGTATGCCGCGCAAAAAATAGTCGAGGATTTGCAGGAATGCGTTTCTCCTCATGATGTATTGTTATATCCCGCTAACGAGCTGGTAGCTGCCGAAGCGGCGATCTCGAGTCCCGAGACGCTGGCGCAGCGCATGGACGTGCTGATCAAGCTGTCCGAAGGCTTCCGCGGGATCGTTGTCGTGCCTTTCTCCGGGGTTCGCCGCTATTTGCCTGTCCCCGGCGTAATGGCTCAAGCGAAAATCCGGGTGAAGGTCGGAGACGAGCTCGCTATTGAGCAGTTTTTGCGTCAGATGGCCGGCATTGGCTATACGCGTGTAGACCGGGTCGAATCGAAGGGAGAAATGAGTGTTCGCGGCGGTATCGTCGATTTCTATCCGCTGACGTCGGCAACGGCGTACCGGATCGAATGGTTTGGCGACGATGTGGATTCGATCCGTACCTTTGATCCCGGCGACCAGCGTTCGCTTGACAACTTGCAGGAGCTGACGGTTCCGCCTTGTCAGGAAATATTGGCTGACGAACGGCGGTTCAAAGCGGCTGCCGATCATGCGGCGTCGCTGCTGGAGCAGCAGTTGGATAAGATGACGGACCGGACTGCGAAGGATCGCCTGCGGGGTGAAGTTGGCGGCGAGATCGAGAAGCTGCGGGAACAGGTTTATTTTGCCGAAATTTATAAATATATTTCTTTGCTGTACCCGGAACGCCAGACGATACTGGATTACGTCCCGGAAGATACGCTGCTTATTATGGATGAGCCTACGCGCTTGATCGAGACGGGCAAGCAGCTCGAGCGCGACGAAGCGGAGTGGGCGACCCATTTGCTTTCTAATGGTAAGTCTCTGCCGGGCTTTACGCTTGCGCGCGCCTCGGATGAAATCCTGCATCACCGCTCGTTCCAGACCTTGTTCCTGCAGCTGTTCCTGCGCCAAATTCCGCATACGCAGCCGCAGAACATTCTGAACATGACGAGCCGGGCGATGCAGAACTTCCATGGCCAGATGAATGTGCTTAAGGCCGAGATGGACCGCTGGCGCAAGACGGGCGCCAATGTCATGATGCTGGCCGGCGATACTGAACGGATGGACCGGATGCGCCGTGTGCTGCAGGACTATCATATCGAGCCGCCTAAGCTGATTGAGGGCAACCTGCAATCCGGCTTTGAGCTGCCTTCCTCGCATCTGGTCGTCATTACAGAAGGCGAGATGTTCACGCAGAAGCAGCGTAAGGCTCGCCGTATCGATAAGAAAATCGACAATGCGGAGCGGATAAAAAGCTATACCGAGCTGAAGGTCGGCGACTATGTTGTCCATCAGAATCACGGTATCGGCAAATATGTCGGCATTGGCACGCTGGAAATCGGCGGTATACACAAGGATTACCTGCATGTTCTCTATGCGGGCGGCGACAAGCTGTCTGTACCGATCGAGCAGGTTGATATGATTCAGAAGTACGTCGGCTCGGAAGAGAAGGAGCCGAAGATTAATAAGCTCGGCGGAAGCGAATGGACAAGGGCGAAGAACAAGGTTCGTTCGTCTGTTCAGGATATCGCTGACGACTTGATCAAGCTGTACGCCGAGCGCCAGTCGGCACCGGGCTTTGCTTTTGGACAGGATACGGCCTATCAGAATGAATTCGAAGCGATGTTCCCTTACGATGAGACGCGGGACCAGCTGCGGGCGATCGAAGAGATCAAGAAGGATATGGAGAAGTCGCAGCCGATGGACCGGCTTCTTTGCGGCGACGTTGGCTATGGCAAGACAGAGGTCGCGGTACGCGCGGCTTTCAAGGCGGCGATAGAGGGCAAGCAGGTGGCGATCCTCGTGCCGACTACGATTCTGGCTCAGCAGCATTACGAGACGTTTCGCGAACGCTTCTCCGGCTATCCATTCAATATTCAGGTGCTCAGCCGGTTCCGCTCCCGCAAGGAGCAGAATGAGACGATGAAGGGCTTGAAGGCAGGCACGGTCGATGTTGTCATCGGTACGCACCGCCTGTTGTCGCAGGATGTTATCTTTAAAGATTTGGGACTGCTTATCGTGGATGAGGAGCAGCGGTTTGGCGTGTCGCATAAGGAGAAGCTGAAAAAGCTGAAGACAAATGTCGATGTATTAACGCTGACTGCTACGCCGATCCCCCGGACGCTGCATATGTCGATGCTTGGCGTGCGTGACCTGTCCGTTATCGAGACTCCGCCGGAGAACCGGTTCCCGGTTCAGACTTATGTCGTGGAGTACAACATGTCGCTTGTCCGTGAGGCGATTGAGCGTGAGCTGGCCCGCGGCGGCCAAGTCTATTATTTGTACAACCGGGTGCAGGGCATCTATCAGATGGCAGAGCTGATCAATTCGCTGGTTCCGGATGCGAAGGTCGCGGTAGGCCACGGGCAAATGTCCGAGCAGGAGCTCGAAAAAACGATTCTCGACTTCCTGGACGGCGAGTCGGACGTGCTCGTCAGCACAAGCATTATCGAGACCGGCGTCGACATTCCGAACGTCAATACGCTAATCGTGCATGATGCGGATAAAATGGGCCTCTCCCAGCTGTATCAGCTGCGGGGCAGGGTAGGACGTTCCAACCGGATCGCTTATGCCTACTTTACGTATCAGCGCGATAAGGTGCTGACGGAGGTAGCCGAGAAGCGGCTCCAGTCGATCAAGGAATTTACGGAGCTGGGCTCCGGCTTCAAGATCGCGATGCGCGACCTTGCCATTCGCGGAGCGGGCAATCTGCTTGGCGCGGAGCAGCATGGCTATATCGCCTCGGTCGGCTTTGATCTCTATTCGCAAATGCTGGCCGATGAGATCGCGAAACGTAAAGCGGAGATGGAAGGCGTTCAGGTGAAGGAAGAGCGCGCCGTCAGCACCTTGATCGATGTAAGCATCGATGCGTACTTGCCGTCTGATTACATCTACGACAGCATTCAGAAGATTGAGATCTACAAGAAGGTTGCAACTGTTCGTTCCTTCGACGAAGCGGATGATTTGACAGAGGAAATTATGGACCGTTTCGGCAACTTGCCGCAAGCTGTCGATAATTTGCTGACGGTTGCCCGTTTGAAGGTATACGGCGCTATGTACGGCATCGAGCAAATTAGCCAAAAAGCGGATGACCTGATCGTCAAATTCGCGCCGCGTGAGAAAAAACGGATCGATTCGAAAAAGGTCGATCAGCTTTGTGTAACCTTCGAGAACCGCTTCCGTCTAAGTAATAGCGTGCAGGATGACTATCCTTCTCTGCTGCTGCGCGGCAAAGGGCTGGAGATGGACCAGAAGCTGCAATTGCTGGAGCATTTCCTGAAATCTTTTCAAGAGGCTCACATTGGCGCTCGGATTAGTGCGGAAGCGCTGCAGGATGCGACATCCGGATAGAAAATTCGCATTGCGATGACGTTTTCTGTTACAATACTAACAACTTCCTATTTTGAAAGGGGATTCAGCATGTTGCACGGTACACGCAAATCGGCATGGCGCAGAAGCGCGCTGCTTGTAATCGCGGCAGTGCTCGTCATGACGGTTATGGCGGCTTGCGGCAAGAAAGAAGAAGAAGGAACAGGCACCACGTTCAAAGGGGCGGGAGAAGGTACGGTAATCGCCACTTATAAGGACGGTAACGTAACGGAGCCTGAGTTCGACAGATATTTGGGCGTATTCAACATTATGCAGCCTGGATATGAGCAAGTTCTGGCGATTCCGCAATTCAAAGAGCAGCTGCTGCAGCAATTCGTTTCTTACAAAGTGCTTGCTGGACAAGCTACTGAAGAGAACGTGAAGAAGGCCGCTGAAGAAACAGACAAGCAAATGAAGGATTTCGAAAAAGCGATCAAAGAAAATGCCGATTTGAAAAAAACGCTGGACGATAAAAAAGTGACAAACGCCGACGTTAAGACGTATTTGAGCTTGATGCTCGTCGTTGTAGAGCATATGAACTCGAAAGTGACGGATGATCAGATTAAAGCTGAGTATGAGAAAAACAGCGGCAATTACAACCCGGTAACGGTCCGCCACGTACTGGTAACGACTACAGATCCATCGACTGGCGAAGAGAAGCATAAGCCGGAAGAGGCGCTGAAGCTTGCCAAGGAAGCAAAAGCGGAATTGGAAGCCGGCAAGAGCTGGGATGAAGTCGCGAAGAAATATTCCGAAGACGGCGGCTCCAAAGACAAAGGCGGCCTCTACGAGAATGCCAATGCAGGCGAGTGGGTAGAAGGCTTCAAGAAAGCTGCCCTTGAGCAAAAAGTAGGCGTAATTGGCGATCCGGTTGAGACCGAGTATGGCTACCATGTCATCAAGGTTGAAAAACGCGATGTCAAAGCTTACGCTGACCTTGACGAGAAAACGAAGGAATCCGTGAAGAGCGCTGTTGCATACGAGCATATGAACACGTTCATGAAGGATGAAATGCCGAAGCAGGATTTGAAAATTACGCTTCCTCAGCCGTCGCCATCGGCATCTCCGGATGCATCGGCTTCGCCGTCGCCGGATGCTACGAAAAAGCCTGAAGACGCAAAATAATAATTGGTAATGAAAGGACTGCCCTAGCGGGCAATGTCATTAAGTTAAGCCTTTACTTAATGACATTGCCTATGCGGGCGGTCCTTTTTTTTGTTAGCTTTTGCCGAAGGTTAAGTCACATATGTAATGTTTGTGTAATATACAAATATAAAAAGAGGGAATTTTGTCTTATTAATTAACACAATTCAGTGGGGTATGCCCTTTTTCAATGAGATTCTGAGACAAATGTCCCCCTTTTTAAATTTTGATGTTATATATATTGACACATAATCTGGCCGCCCCCTATAATAAGGATGCGAACATTGGAAACACATTCCATGTAAATGTTCGGCATTCGATTAAATTTATAGAAGAATTGGGGAGTGGAGAGATGAAAAAGAAATGGTTTTATCAGGTGGGACTTACTGCAGTTGTGCTTAGCATGGCGCTGGCGGCCTGCGGAAACAATGAGAAACCGGCATCCACTACATCAGGAGGCAATTCGGGGGCGGCATCAGGGGATACGATTAAGGTAGGGGTGCTTCATTCTTTGAGTGGTACGATGGCAATTAGCGAGGTGTCGGTGCGCGATGCCGAGATTATGGCGATCGAAGAAATCAACGCCGCAGGCGGCGTGCTCGGGAAGAAGCTTGTAGCGGTAGAAGAGGATGGCGCATCGGATTGGCCGACCTTTGCAGAGAAAGCGCGCAAGCTTATTTCCGAAGATAAAGTCGCGACTGTATTCGGCGGATGGACGTCCTCCAGCCGTAAGGCGATGAAGCCTGTATTTGAAGAGCTGAATGGCTTGCTCTGGTACCCGGTTCAATATGAAGGGCTTGAATCCTCTCCTAACATTTTTTATACAGGGGCAACAACAAATCAGCAGATCGTTCCCGCGGTTGACTGGCTGCTGGAGAATCGCGGCAAAAAGTTTTACCTGCTTGGTTCGGACTACGTATTCCCTCGCACGGCTAACTTGATCATTAAGGAGCAGCTGAAGGCGAAAGGCGGAGAATTGGTTGGGGAGGAATATACACCGCTCGGCCATACCGATTACAGCACGATCATTAGTAAAATCAAAGCCGCAAAGCCGGATGTCGTATTCAACACGCTGAACGGCGACAGCAACGTCGCTTTCTTCAAGCAATTGAAGGATGCAGGCATTACCACGCAGGATTTGACGACATTATCGGTGTCTGTAGCTGAGGAAGAAATCCGCGGCATCGGCGTCGATGTGCTCCAAGGACATCTGGCAGCCTGGAACTACTATCAAACGACAGATACACCGGCGAATAAAAGCTTCGTTGCGAACTATAAGAAGAAATACGGCGAGAACAGAGTGACGGCCGATCCGATTGAAGCGGGCTATACGGCAGTCTATCTCTGGAAAGCGGCTGTAGAGAAAGCTGGCTCTACCGATGTCGATAAAGTGAAGGAAGCCGCCAAGGGGCTGGAGTGGGATGCGCCGGAAGGCAAAGTGAAGATTGACGGCGATACGCAGCATATCTACAAAACGGTGCGGATCGGCGAAGTGCAGGCGGACGGACAGTTCAAGGAGCTGTGGAATTCCGGCGAAGCGGTGAAGCCGGATCCTTATTTGAAAGGCTATGATTGGGCGGCAAGCATCAAGCCTACAGAATAGCGGGCTAAGCGGCAGCGCTCGGCAATAATCGAGGGAGTATTCTGGGCAGCGGATACTCCCTCTGTTATTAGGGTGGACAGCGACGCGCAAATCATGAAGGAGTTGAAGGCATATGGAAGTGTTTACGCTGCAGTTATTCAACGGGCTGAGCGTCAGCTCGATTCTGCTTCTTATCGCATTAGGTCTCGCTATTACATTCGGTTTGATGAAGGTCATCAATATGGCGCATGGAGAGCTTATTATGATCGGCGCCTACTCCACCTATTTAACGCAAAATATTTTCAAGGAAGCATTGCCGCCATCCCTGTTCGACTGGTACTTTGTGCTGGCAATTCCGTTCAGCTTCCTTATTGCTTTTATATTTGGGCTTGTGCTCGAAATGAGTCTCATCCGGTTTCTGTATGGCAGGCCGCTCGACAGCTTGCTGGCAACCTGGGGCGTCGGGCTGGTGCTGCAGCAGCTGGCGAGATCCATCTTCGGAGCGCCGAACGTTGCAGTTACAAGTCCGTCTTGGCTTAACGGCGGTGTAGAGGTATTAGGTGCTGTTCTGCCGTATAAACGGTTATTTATTATCGGTCTGGTTGCCTTGTGTTTGCTTGCCATGTACTTCTACATTTACCGCAGCCTTGAGGGACGCAGAATGCGGGCTGTGATGCAGAACCGCGATATGGCCGCTTGTCTTGGCGTATCCACCAGGCGTGTGGATGCGATGACCTTTGCGATCGGTTCGGGTATAGCAGGTATTGCCGGTTGTGCGCTTACGCTGCTTGGTCCGATTGGACCGTCTCTTGGCACCTATTATATCGTCGATGCATTTATGGTTGTCGTTCTTGGCGGTGTCGGCAAATTGGTCGGCACAGTGCTTGGAGCAATGGGGATCGGAGTGTTTAATACGATGTTCGAATATTGGACGAATGCTTCGCTTGGCAAAGTGCTCGTATTCCTCTGTATCGTTGCTTTTCTGCAATGGAAACCGATGGGGTTCGTGGCCATGCGCTCGCGTTCGCTTGATTCATAGAGAGAGGTGGAGAGACGGATGTTGACGCTGAAAAAATTAACGCCGGCGCGGGTATGGCTGTTAGTCGGGTATGCGGCTGCGGCGGCCGCTCTATTCTCGGCTCCGCTATTTTTAAGTGACTTCAGGCTGAATCTGCTTGCCAAGTTTCTTGCCTTTGCCATTGTAGCGCTCGGGCTCGATCTGATCTGGGGCTTTACGGGCATTCTGAGCTTGGGGCACGGTATCTTCTTCGGTCTCGGCGCCTATGCAATGGCGATGTACTTGAAGCTGGAGGCAAGCGGCGGCAAGCTGCCGGACTTTATGGGCTGGAGCGGGCTGAGTCAGCTGCCGTGGTTCTGGAAGCCATTCGAAAGCTTTGGGTTTGCGGTGCTGATGGGTATTCTTATACCGGCAGTGCTGGCTCTTTTCCTGGGCTTTTTCACATTCCGCAACCGGATTCGAGGCGTTTACTTTACGATTCTGACGCAGGCTTTGGTCATTATTACGACAACGCTGCTTGTCGGTCAGCAAGCTTATACGGGAGGAACGAACGGCGTTACCGGCTATAGCAAAATTCTCGGCCAATCTATCGCCTCCTCTGATACGAAGCGGATGCTGTATTGGATCACGGCGGCGGTGCTCATAGCGGTGTTCATCCTTTGCCGCTATATCGTCAAGAGCCGCTTCGGCAAGGTGCTGCGAGCCATTCGCGATGGGGAGAACCGGGTGCGGTTCATCGGCTACAACCCGGCAGTTTATCAAATGGTTATCTTTACGATATCCGCCGCCTTGGCTGGCATCGCCGGTATGTTGTTTGTGCTTCATGTCGGTATTATTTCGCCATCCATGATGGGGATCGTTCCTTCTATTGAGATGGTGCTGTGGGTTGCGATTGGCGGCCGCGGCACGTTAATTGGCGCAGCGTTAGGTGCGGTGCTGATGAACTGGGCGAAGAGTGAATTTAGTACGACGTATCCGGAGGGCTGGACGTATTTTCTCGGGGCGGTATTTATTGTGGTGGTCGTATTCCTGCCGAACGGGCTGATGGGACTTGCGAGCAAGTTCAAGCTGGGGAAAGGCAAAAAAAGGAGTGAGCCAGAGCATGATAGAGTCGAGTATCCTGCAGTGTGAAGAGGTTACAGTGGAATTTGACGGCTTCAAGGCGGTGCAAGGCATGAGCTTGCAGCTTAGAAAAGGGGAGCTGCGCTTTCTGATCGGTCCCAACGGCGCAGGGAAAACGACGATGCTAGATGTTATCTGCGGCAAGGTGCGGCCGACTTCCGGCCGGGTTACGTTCAAGGAATCTGTCGATATCGCGAGGAAAAAAGAGCATCAGATCGCCGAGCTCGGCATCGGACGCAAGTTCCAGGCTCCTTCGATATTTCCGTCGATGACAGTGGCTGAAAATCTGGAGATTGCAATGCGCCAGCGGCGCGGTGTATTCACCGTTCTGTTTGCGAGGATGAAGGCGGAGGATGCTGCCCGGATTGAGCAGCAGCTGGAGATGATCGGGCTGCAGGATAAGGCGGAATGGCGTGCGGGCGGCCTGTCGCATGGCGAGAAGCAATGGCTGGAGATCGGTATGATGCTGCTGCAGGAGCCGGAAGTGCTGCTGCTTGATGAACCGGTTGCGGGCATGACGGATAAGGAGACCGATAAAACGGGTGAACTACTTATTGAAATTTCCCGCCAGCGCTCCATCGTGGTGGTTGAGCATGATATGGAATTTGTCCGTAATTTTGCAAGCAAGGTGACCGTTATGCATGAAGGCAGGCTGCTCAAGGAAGGGACGATGGAGGAAGTGCAGCGGGATGACCGTGTGGCGGAAGTCTACTTGGGGAAGAGGCGGGATGCGGATGTTAGCCGTTCAACAGCTTGAAGCCGGTTATGGCGAGAGTGTTATTCTTCGCAATGTGTCATTGAAGGTGAAGCCGGGACAGGTCGTCTGTCTGCTCGGCCGCAATGGAGTCGGCAAAACGACACTGATGAAAAGCATAATGGGGCTGCTTAAGGCTCGAAGCGGCACGATTTCTTATGATGGACAGCAATTGACAAAGCTGGCACCGGGACGGAGAGCTAAGAGCGGGATTGGCTATGTGCCGCAGGGGCGTGAAATATTCGGTCAGCTTACTGTATATGAGAATATATTGATCGGCTTGGAGGCGGCTCGCGACAAACAGGTGAAATCCATCCCTCAAGAGGCGATCGCTAAGTTTCCTGTGCTGCCGACAATGTACGCCAGACACGGCGGCGACTTGAGCGGCGGGCAGCAGCAGCAGCTGGCATTTGCGCGAGCACTGGCATCGAAGCCGGAGGTGCTTCTGCTTGATGAGCCGTGCGAGGGTATCCAGCCGTCTATCGTGGATGATATTCGTGATGTCATTCGTTCCATCAAGGCGGATGGCGGCACGGCGATCCTGCTTGTGGAGCAAAGCTTGGAATTTGTGAAAAGCGTCGGTGATTATTTTTATGTGCTGGAGAAGGGTTCGGTCGCTTGGGAGGGCGGAATAGAGTCGTTGACGGATGATGTTATTAAGAAGTATTTGACGGTATAGCTGCAAGTCAAGAGGCGGAGTGTGAAGTGAAGGCCTGTCTCTTTGTCGGAGCGTCCAAAGACGTTTTGGCGAAGAGACGGGCTTTTTTTATTTTGTTCATAAATGTAAAGCCTCAGGGAAAAGTATGGAGGTAATTGATGTTAGGAGTGATTGAAAGGGTGGTGGTAATGTGGCAAGAAGGAATCGGAGGCTGCTGGTGCCTGAGGCTAGACAGGCGATGCAAAGCTTCAAAGCCGATGTGATGCGGCAGGAAGGATACGCGGTAGATCCGAATCATCCGGATGGAGTGAAATATGAGGTGGCAAGCGAACTGGGCATACCGCTCAAGGCAGGGGATAACGGTGATTTGAAGACGGAGGATGCTGGTCAAATCGGCGGGAAAATTGGAGGCGCAATGGTGCGCGAGATGATCCGGCTGGCGCAGGAAAAGTTGACCAGACAGTAGATATTGAGCTGAATAGGAGCCGTCCTAGCGATCGCAGCAGTGGATCGGAGGGGCGGCTTCATTTTTGTGTTTACTTATAATGTAAAAAGTGATATCATAATGATACTAATATAATATAAGGGGCTGGTTCTATGAAAGAGAAAAAAGCATGGCATGTGAATGGATTTCTGGCGCTGCTCATTGCGCTCGCGTCAATTGCCGGCGGCGTGGCACTCATTGTAGCTGGTTCGACATCAACAGAACCGAATACACTGTTCATTGTGCTAGGTGTTATTCTTGGCGCTGTATTTGCGGTGGCTGTATCGTCACTCACGATCGTGCAGCCGAATGATTCTAAAGTCATTACCTTTTTCGGATCGTACGTGGGAACAGTCTCGAGAAGCGGGATGTGGATGGTGCTGCCGTTCACGAACAAGAGCACGGTTTCGCTAAAGGTACGCAATTTCAATAGCCAGACGCTAAAGGTTAATGATGCGGAAGGGAATCCGATCGAGATCGGCGCGGTTGTTGTGTTTAAGGTGACAGACTCGGCTAAAGCAAGCTTTGACGTGGACAACTATGAGAAATTTGTCGCGATTCAAAGCGAGACGGCGGTTCGGCACACGGCTGCTCAGTACGCCTATGATACGTTTGAAAATGAACAGGCGCTGTCGCTTAGAGGCAACGCGGACGAAGTGGCGGATGAGCTGATGAAGGAGCTGCAGACGAGATTGTCCGTTGCAGGCGTACAAGTGCTGGAGACGCGGCTGACGCACTTGGCGTATGCGCCGGAGATTGCGAGTGCGATGCTGCAGCGGCAGCAAGCCATTGCGATTGTATCGGCTAGACAAAAGATTGTTGAAGGCGCAGTTGGGATGGTGGACTCTGCTTTGAAGCAATTAGTCGAGAATGGGATCGAGCTTGATGCGGAGCGGCGTGCGGCGATGGTGAATAATCTGATGGTAGCCATCGTTTCGGACCGCGCGGCGACGCCGGTCATTAATACCGGCTCTCTTTATAGCTAAAGGGGCTTCAGATGGGGAAAGAAAAGAAAGCTTTCGCGCTGCGTCTTGATCCCGATATTCATCGTGCGCTGGAGCAGTGGGCGAATGACGAATTCCGCAGCGTCAACGGCCATATTGAATTTTTACTCCGGGAAGCGCTTGGGAAAGCGGGGAGGCTGCCGAAGCCATCCTCCATCCAATCGAAATCACAAGAAGATTAAAAGGAATGACCGAATGTTCCGGCGGCGGAATGGTTCGGTCATTCCTTTTTTTGTGTCATATAATCTAACATTTATGTTGACACACCCATACATTCCCCACTATACTACGATTAAACGTTAGGTTTTCTAACAATAAAATAAAGGCTTTCCCTCATAATGGATGAGAATGAGAGCGAAAAAGCTGTCTAGGGTTCCGTTGAGACTTTGCTCATGCAAAGGCTCAAGTCTGGTCCAAGAGACGGCGTACAGTCAGATTGGCTGTATAACACGGAAGGATAAAAGCCTGGGAGATTAAATTCTCTCAGGCTTTTGTTTATTTTAGAGCCCGAAGGATGGCGGCGATTGGCTGTTCGGAGCGAAATAGACAAGGAGTGGGGAGAATGGAAAAGTTGACGGTGAAGAAATGGTGCAGTCTGATGCTTCTGATCGCGATGTTCACCATTGCGGGCTGTGGAGGCGGCTCTAAAGCTTCTGGAGGAGCCGATGGTCCGGTTACAATTGCGCTCAGTCCTTGGCCCGGTTGGTATATGTGGTATTTGGCGGAGGAAAAGGGCTTTTTCGAAAAGCATGGTGTTCAGGTGAAGCTGGAGTTTTTCCCCGTTTACAGCGATTCGCTCCAAGCTCTCGCAACGGGCAAGGTTGATGCCAATAGCCAGACACTCAGCGATACGCTGGCTCCAATCTCCAAGGGCATCCCGCTCAAGGCGGTGCTTGTGAACGACAATTCTTTTGGCGGGGATGCTATTGTCAGCAAAGCGAACATTAACTCCATTGCAGAGTTGAAAGGCAAGACGGTTGCGACTGAGCTGGGAACGGTGGATCATCTGCTGCTGCTGACTGCTCTTGCAGAGAATGGCATGAAAGAATCGGATATCAATTACGTCAATATGACCGTTAACGATGCAGGTCCCGCTTTTATATCGGGCAAAACCGAAGCGTCGGTGCTGTGGGAGCCGTTTCAGACGATTGCGGTAAAGGAAGGGAAGGGGAAGGTGCTGTTCTCCTCCAAAGACACGCCAGGCCTAATTCCTGACTTGCTCGTATTCCGGGAGAAGGTAGTGAAGGAAAGGCCGGAGGAAGTTCAGAAGATTGTAGACGCCTGGTTCGATGCGGTCGCTTACTTTCAGGAACATCAAGAGGAGGCGATTTCCCTGCTTGCGAAGAAGGCGGAGACGTCACCGGAAGATTTCAAGCTAGGCATGGACAGCATTAAGTTGTTCTCGGTCGAAGACAATCTTCATGCGTTCGAGAAACGGGATGAATACACTTCGCTTGAATATACGGCGGGGAAAACGGCGGCATTTCTGAAGGGGCTTGATATGGTTGATGACATCAAAGATGTAAGCGTCATGTTCGACTCGCAATTCATTAAAAATACAGCAGCTGGGAAGTGATGCGGGATGAAGCTGGTCAACAGACGCAAACCTTATCGTATGCAAATCTTCAAAGAAATAGGCGCAAAGCCATTTGCCTTGACAGCGGGGGCTTCCTTCCTCGCCTTGCTGTTAATCTGGTCGGTGCTCAGTTATATGAAGCTCGTCAATCCGGTTTTTCTGCCGGAGCCGCATCAAGTGCTAGCCGAATTGTTCAGGCAGCTTGGCACGGAGGCCTATTGGCATCATATCGGTATTAGTGTATTCCGCGTTTCAGCCGGCTTCCTGCTTGCATGCATCGTCGGCATTCCGATCGGCCTGTTTGCCGGGACGTTCAAATACGGCGAGGCTGTGGTGGAGCCGCCGATGGAATTTATCCGTTACATGCCGGCTGTCGCTTTCATTCCGCTCATTATGGTGTGGGCTGGCATTGGTGAATGGGCGAAAATATTGCTCATCTTCATCGGCTGCTTTTTTCAGCTCGTTCTTATGGTTGCTGACAATACACGCCGGGTATCGCATGACCTGCTGCAAGCCTCCTTCACGCTGGGGGCAAGCCGCTGGAAGGCAATCGAGACGGTGCTGATTCCGGCCATTCAGCCGCAATTAATGCATACGCTTCGCCTCATTCTCGGCTGGGCATGGACCTATCTGGTCGTAGCTGAGCTTGTGGCAGTCAATAGCGGTCTGGGATATGCCATTATGAAGGCGCAGCGGTTTCTGAATACGGATCAAATTTTTGTCGGCATCATCGTGATTGGTTTGCTTGGCCTCATTAGTGACCGGATATTCGCCTTTATGAACAAGCGATTTTTCCCTTGGGCATAGCGATTTGTTGAACAATTTAATATAGGTTCCCGGTTAAGCAGCAAATGGGGACAAAAGGTTGTCTAGGGTTCCGCTGATGGTTGTGATCATCATCTATTAGGACTGGACCGAGAGACGGCGTATGGCGCTCGCCATATAACACGGAAGGATAAAAGCCTGGGAGATCAAGTGTCTCCTTGGCTTTTTCTATTTTAAACAAGCGGGAGGAACGCGGCATGTTATGGAGCAAAACGATAGAAGCGGGCGGCAAATGGTCAGGGAATATCGGAAAGGGCAGGCTGATTCAATTTACGGCCCAAGAGGCGGGGGCGAACGTATCGATATTGTTGTTCAATGCGAGGGATTTGACGGAGCGCTACAACATGCCGGATACGCTGAAGGCGCAATATACGGCTCGCTTAACGAGTGGTCATACGCTTATGAGCGACAACGGCCGTGTTCTGGCCAGTATTGTGGCGGATAGCTTGGGCTGGCATGATCCGATAGGCGGTTACACGAGCCGGTCGCTGACGGATGACAAATACGGGCTGACAAATTACCAGAAGCAGCGCAATGACTGGCTGCGAAGCGGCCAGGAAAATTTCGCTATTGAACTGGTGCGCAGCGGATTGGGCATGCGGGATATGATGCCTGTTGTTAATTTGTTTTCCAAAGTCAGCTGTGATAATGAAGGCAACATGCACTACGATGAGCTGCATTGTCCGGCAGGTGCGACGGTCACACTCCGCACGGAGATGGATGTGCTGCTGCTTTTATCGAATACGCCAAATCCGCTGGATTCGCGCACGGTCTATCCATCCGTGCCGGTGCTGATCGAAGTGTCGGAAGCGGCCGCAGTCGATCGGGATGCCGACTATTGTGTTCAATATCGCCCGGAGAACGTCAGAGCGTTCGAAAATACTTGGGAGTATGAGATACTGCTTGGCATTTAGCGAGAGTTGATTATTTTATGAGGGAGGAAGCTGACTATGGCGGTATTTAATCGGGTGGAAAGCGAGAGAGCGGAGGCGGATGCGATCTATGAGGCGACGGTGCTGGCGGGGGACGGCTGGATGTATGATCTGAAGCCCGGGCAGGTGCTTCGAATCGTGGACGTGGAAGGGAACCAGGCGGCGGACACGATATTTTACGATGCGGATGAACCGGATGATCATTATAGTGCAACAGCGACAATAGCCGGGCAACAAAATATTTATTTGACGACAGGGTCTGTCCTGCTGGCGGAGTCCGGGAAGGCGCTTCTTCGGATCGTTGCCGATACTTGCGGCCGTCACGATACGGTGGGCGGCTCTTGCTCGGCTCAGAGCAATACCGTCCGCTACGCGCATGAGAAGCTTCATATGCATAACTGCCGGGATACGTTTATGCTGCAGTTGGCTAAAAGGGACGGGCGGTATTCGAAACGTGATCTGGCGCCAAACATCAATTTCTTCATGAATGTGCCGGTGACGAGTGATGGCGGCTTGAAGTTTGATGACGGCGTATCCTCGCCAGGGGCATATGTGGAGCTTGAATCGCTTTGCCAGACGACAGTCTTGATCAGCAATTGCCCGCAATTGAACAATCCTTGCAATGGCTATAATCCGACGCCGATTCGCGTCTTGATCTGGGAGAATGAAGCGGACGCTCGCTAAGGGGGAGTACATGATGTTTACAAAAGTGCTAATTGCTAACCGAGGTGCTATCGCCGTGCGAATTGAACGGACGCTGCGCCGGCTCGGCATCCGGTCCGTTGCCGTCTATACACAAGCGGATCAAGACAGCCGTCATGTTGATGAGGCCGACGAAGCGGTGCTGATCGGCGACGGGCCGGCAGCGGAAAGCTATTTGAATGCGGAGCTCATTCTTAAGACGGCTATCGAGACAGGAGCTGAGGCGATCCATCCCGGCTATGGGTTTTTGAGTGAAAATGCCGATTTTGCACGAGCTTGCCGTGAACGAGGCATTGTGTTCATTGGCCCGGAGCCGGAGCAGATGGAGCGATTCGGGCTGAAGCATTCCGCGCGTGAGCTGGCGGAGAAGGCGGGAGTTCCGATGCTGCCGGGTACGCCGCTTATTACGGAGTTCGCGGAAGCGCTGAGCGAGGCGGGACGAATCGGTTACCCGGTTATTCTGAAAAGCACCGCTGGCGGGGGCGGCATCGGGATGCGCGTATGTGACGATGAGGGTGCGTTGATCGCGGCTTATGACGGCGTGCGTCATCTTGCCGAGACGAACTTCAAGAACGGCGGCTTGTTTTTGGAGAAATATATTGCGAGAGCACGTCATGTCGAAGTACAGATTTTCGGCAATGAATATGGCGAGGTTGTTGCGCTTGGGGAGAGGGATTGCTCCATCCAGCGCCGCAATCAGAAGGTGATTGAGGAAAGTCCGGCGCCGAATTTGCCGGAGGCGGTGCGTGCCGGTCTGCTTGCTTCAGCTAAACGGCTTGCCGCCGAGGCGGGTTACCGCAGCGCTGGTACGGTGGAATATCTTTATGATCCGGAGAGTTGTGAATTCTATTTCCTTGAAGTGAATACAAGGCTGCAAGTGGAGCACGGCGTGACGGAGGAAGTGCTCGGTCTCGATCTCGTTGAGTGGATGGTTCGCGAAGCGGCAGGGGAATTGCGGGGGCTGGAAGCTTTAGTTCCGGAGCCGAACGGACACAGTATGCAAGCCCGGATCTATGCCGAGGATTGCTTGCAGAACTTTCGTCCGAGCGCCGGTCAGCTCGACCGGGCGGTGTTCTCTGAGAATGCCCGCAATGAAAGCTGGGTAAGGGATGGGATTCAGATTACGACCCTCTACGATCCGATGCTGGCAAAAATCATCGTACACGGCAAGAATCGCGAAGACGCTATAGCGAAGCTCCTTGCTGCGCTGAGCGAGACGCGGATGTTCGGTATTACGACCAATCTGCAATATTTGCAGGCGCTGCTTCAAGAATCTGATTGTCAGGACGGTCTGGTATACACGCGAATGCTGGAGGGTTTTGCTCCGGCGGAAGCTGCGCTTGAAGTGCTCGACGGCGGGATTCAGACAACGGTGCAGGATTTTCCCGGCCGGGTTGGACATTGGGATGTAGGAGTACCGCCATGCGGGCCGATGGACCCGTTCTCATTCCGGATTGGCAACAAGCTGCTTGGCAACACCGACGCTGCGGCTGGTCTTGAGCTGACGCTGCGGGGCGGTGCCTATAAATTCCGCAATGCTGCATGGTTTTGTCTAACCGGCGCCGACATGAATGCGGAGCTGGATGGCGAGCGGGTTCCGCTCTATCGGCCGATACGCGCTGACCAGGGGCAAGTGCTTCACTTTGGAGAAGCTTCCGCAGGACTGCGGACGTATTTGCTGCTTGCGGGAGGATTGGATATGCCTCGCATATTGGGCAGCTCCGCGACCTTTACGCTAGGGGGCTTTGGAGGGCATGGCGGACGGGCGCTGCGGGCGGGCGACGTGCTGCGGATGAATGGCGGTCATCAGCCGCTGCCATGGAGCGGGCCAATTGATGAAGCGTTTCTTCCGGCTGTAGCCCGGGAATGGACGATTGGGGTTATTCCTGGACCGCATTGCACGGAGGAGTTTTTGCGGAAGGAGTATTTGAATCAGCTTACCGAGACGACGTGGGAAGTGCATTTCAACAGCTCCCGGACCGGCGTTCGCTTAATTGGCCCCGCTCCGTTGTGGGCCCGAGAGGATGGAGGCGAGGCCGGGCTTCATCCTTCAAATATTCATGATAATGCGTATGCCGTCGGGACGCTTGATTTAACGGGGGATATGCCGATTTTGCTCGGCCCGGACGGACCGAGTCTCGGTGGCTTCGTTTGTCCGGTAACGACAGCTTCAGCAGAATTCTGGAAGCTGGGCCAGCTGCATCCCGGCGACAAAGTGAGCTTCCGTCTGTTAACACTGGAGGAGGCGGATGCGCTTCGCGACGTTCAAGAAGCTAATCTGCAAGCTATAGGCCGCGGCGAATGGTCGGCGCTTGCCGAGTTAAGCTTGCCGCCCAAGTCCGACCGATTGCTAATGGACCCATCCTATCCGTTGCTGGTAGATGAATCGGAAGGGCGGCGTTTTCCGATTAAAATCCGCTGCAGCGGCGACGAGAATCTGCTCGTAGAATACGGCGCGCTGGAGCTTGATCTGCTGCTGCGCTTCCAGGTTCATGTCTTAATGGATGCCATTCGCGATTGTGCGGACCTGCCTGTGCTGGATCTGACGCCAGGCATCCGCTCGCTGCAAGTGCATGTCGATCGCTCTCGTATAACGGTGGGCGAGGCCTGCCGTCTCATTCTTGAACTCGATAGCAAGCTTCCGCCGCTGGAGTCGATCCAAGTGCCTTCGCGAATCGTCCGTCTCCCGCTCTCTTGGGATGATCCGGCTACCCGGCTGGCGATTGACCGCTACCAGCAGACAGTACGGCCGGATGCGCCGTGGTGTCCGAGCAACATCGAGTTCATTCGCCGGATTAACGGACTAGACAGTGTCGATGAGGTGCAGAACATCGTGTTTGACGCGAGTTATCTTGTACTGGGTCTTGGTGATGTTTATCTGGGCGCGCCTGTGGCAACGCCGATGGATCCGCGTCACCGCCTCGTAACGACGAAATACAATCCGGCCCGCACTTGGACGCCGGAGAATGCAGTTGGCATAGGCGGAGCCTATATGTGTGTCTATGGAATGGAAGGGCCTGGCGGCTATCAATTTGTCGGCCGGACGATCCAGATGTGGAATAAGCTTCGTACAACGGAAAGCTTCCGGCCGGGCAAGCCTTGGCTGCTCAGGTTCTTTGATCAGATTCAGTTTTTTTCGGTTAGTGCCGAAGAATTGCTTCGTCTTCGCGAAGATTTTCCGCGCGGCCGCTATGAAGCTGAGATTGTGGAGACGACATTTGACTTGGGAGAGTATCTGGCTTTCTTAGAGGAGATCGGAGAGAGTGTGGAGCAATTTCGCTTGAAGCAGCGTACGGCGTTTGCGGCGGAAAGAGAGAGCTGGAAGGCGCTAGGTCTGGCTGAATATGTGTCGGATAGCGACTCAGGACAATTGGAAGAGGAAGATGCGCTACCTTCTGGTACGGAAGCGGTGCGCTGCAATATGCCGGGAAGTGTATGGAAGGTGCTTGTCTCGCCGGGTGAAGCGGTGAAGAAAGGTGACACGCTGCTTATTATTGAGAGCATGAAGATGGAATTCTCGCAGCAGGCGTCCTGCGACGGCGTTGTGGCTTCCGTCTTCGTCAAGCCGGGTGATGAAGTGCATACAGGGCAGCTCATTGTCGGCATTACGACAGAAATTGGGGTGGCGGCAGGATGACATCTATGAATGTAACAGGCATTTTATCGATCGAGCGGCTGAAGGAGCAATATGCAGCGGGGCGTCTTACGCCAAGTGTTGTTATAGAAGGAATTGTAGAACGATCTAAGGCGGACGCAGCTAAAAATATTTGGATTACACCGCCGTCTTATGAGCATATTCAGCCCTATCTGGATCGGTTGAGCGTTCTAGCGCCTGCTGATGCGCCGCTTTGGGGCATTCCGTTCGCGGTTAAGGATAATATTGATGTGGCTGGTCTGCCAACTACAGCGGGTTGTGCCGAGTATGCCTATATACCTGCCCATCATGCGGCGGTCGTGGAGCGGCTGGTAGAAGCGGGAGCTATACCGGTTGGCAAAACGAATCTGGATCAATTCGCGACAGGGCTTGTTGGAACGCGAAGCCCATATGGCGAGACAACCAATTCCCTTCGTCCCGAGCTGATTAGCGGCGGTTCAAGCTCCGGCTCGGCGGTAGCCGTTGCGCGGGGTCATGCGGCATTTTCTTTGGGTACGGATACGGCGGGCTCCGGTCGCGTGCCGGCTGCGTTGAATGGTTTGGTTGGCTTCAAACCCAGCATTGGTGCATGGCCGGTGAAAGGCGTGGTTCCGGCATGCGAAAGCTTGGATTGCGTGACCGTCTTTGCCCATAGCTTGGAGGATGTGCTGGCAGTGGATGGTGTGGTGCGCGGCGCCCACGCCTCAGATCCTTGGTCGCGAAGCTTGCCGCAGCCGGCCGCCAAGCTGCCCGCCAAGCTTTATTTGCCGAGTAATCGGCCTAGTTTCTATGGATCTTTCGCAGATTCATACGGCAAAGCTTGGGATGCGGAGGTTGCGCGGCTCGTTAAGCTGGAGGAGCAGGGCGGGCTTGGTATGCAAATCGAGTATATCGATGATGCGCTGTTCTCAGAGGCGGCGGCGGTTTTATACGACGGGCCTTGGATTGCTGAGCGGTGGGCCGAAATGGAGGGATTCGTCGAGTCAAGTTCCCCTGGAACGGTATTTCCGGTGACGGAGCAGGTGCTGCGCTCAGGCAACGCTGAGTCCTTGACTGCTGCTTCAGTCTTCCGGGCGATGCACAAGCTGGCACAATATAAGCTGGAAGTGCGCCAATTGCTGGAGGATGCTGTATTGGCAATGCCAACCTGCGGAGGCACATGGACGCGTGAAGAAGTGCGTCTGAATCCAATTGCAACTAACAGTGCGATGGGGCTGTATACGAATCACTGCAATTTGCTTGATCTCTGTGCGGTAGCTATTCCTGCAGGTGAAGCGGAAGCGGATCTGCCGTTTGGCATTACGCTGTTTGCCTTGGCGGAGGAGGAGGGCCTGGTCGTCGGGGCTGCGTCACAGGTTTTGGGGGCGGAAGTGTCAAGGGGGGCTGGGGGTACTGAGACGGTTGTTTTAGACCGTGTACTTAGTGTGCCGATCGGGAAGTCTGCGACTGCGACGACTCTTGTCGCTGTATGCGGCCTTCATATGCGCGGCTTTCCGCTGGAGAAGCAAATGCTGGGCTGCGAAGCGGTTTATATTCGTACGGCGAGATCGGCTGCCAAGTATAAGTTGTTCAAGCTGCTGACGGAGCCTGCCAAGCCGGGGATGGTTCGGGTCCATGAAGAGGGTTCTTCAATTGAAGTGGAGCTCTGGGAAATGCCGCTGGAGAGATTCGGCGAGTTCGTGGCGTCCATTCCGGCACCGCTTGGAATCGGCAAGATTGAGCTGGACGACGGCTCTGTAGTGCCGGGTTTCGTATGTGAAGGGTATGCTGTTCAGGAAGTGGAGGAAATTACTGCAGCTGGCGGTTGGCGTTATGTCTGAGGAATGTGAGGTAATTCGCTTTAGCAGAGTCTTCTCTCGGTTTTATGTAATAATATCTAACATAAATATTGACGAATCAGACCGAAATGCTTTAATCTAATAATAAATAAGTTAGATTAGTTGACGCATTTTAACTGAATAAAGGTTTCCGGATGATTGCAGAACCGGGAATGACAAAGTCGTCTAGGGTTCCGTTGGGCTGAGCTGCTCAAGTCCGGTCCGAGAGATGACGTATAGCAGGCGATCACCCGAGCACGGCGGCCCTTCTATATACACGGAAGGATAAAAGCCTGGGAGATCACTTTCTCCCGGGCTTTTTGCTATTCGAATAACGACACTCAGCGATGAGGGATGGGGGCATGAACGATGATGCAGGCAGCCAAGAAGCTAAATGTGAATACGGTTGAAGCGGATCCAACAATGGAAGTGAAGCTTGCAGATACCGTGGTTGAGCGGGGCCGAATTGAAATATCCGGGGTTCATAAGGTGTATGAGACGAAGAAATCCAGGTTTGAAGCGCTTCGAGACATTCATTTGACGATTGACTCGAATGAGTTCCTGACGATTCTGGGTCCCTCCGGCTGCGGCAAATCGACATTGCTTCGGATGGTCGCTGGTCTTGATGAGCCAACCGGGGGCGAATTGCTGCTTGATGGAGAACCCATTATCGGTCCATGCGCCGATCGGGGCATGGTATTCCAAGGGTATACGCTTTTTCCTTGGCTGACTGTGAGGGAGAACATCGAATACGGCCCCAAGCTGAAAGGCATTCCGACGCTGGAGCGCAGAAAAATATCTAATGAGTGGCTGAGAACGATACGGCTGGAATCCTTCGACAAAGCGTTTCCGAAGCAGCTATCCGGCGGGATGAAGCAGCGTGTAGCGATTGCGAGAGCGCTTGCTAACAAGCCAAAGGTGCTGCTGATGGATGAGCCGTTTGGCGCGCTCGATGCTCAGACGAAGCTGGAGATGCAGGAGATGCTGCTGGAGGTTTGGGAAAAGGAGCGGACGACGGTACTGTTCATCACTCATGACATTGATGAAGCGATTTTTCTATCGCAGCGCATTGTAGTTATGGGCGCGGGTCCTGGCCGGATTTTGAAGGAGTTCAGGGTGCAATTGCCCGACCGTCTTGCGCCGGATGTGCGGGAAACCCCTGAGTTTCTAGGGTTGAAGCGTGAATTGGTCGGATTGCTGAAGCATAATTAACAAGGAGGAGCGGCAGATGGAAATGAACTTAATGAAATCTGAATCAACGAACGACAAGGAATGTGTTGTTGATGGCGTGTCGCCAAATTCTAATTCTAATACGATTGAGGCAACTTCACTCCCCGTCACGCCATCCCGCGGGTGGCGTCCGATTTTGCTTAAAGCATTAGGCATTACTGCCAGAATACTGCTCGCCAGACATCCTGCCGCTCTTTCCAGAGAGGCAGGATGTTTTTGGTATGGAGGGGATGGACAGGATGATAAACGCGATTGAATGAGATTAATTCATAAAAGCCATGCAAGCTCTGCGGATATTCGGGGAATGCTGGAAGAACGGCCAGTCTGGAAGCGAGACCGCAAGTTGCGCAACTGCTGCCATGGTATTGTGTATAAGAAAATGGGAGCCGATGAATACTATGGTCAGATTCACAACGAATTCGTTATCGAACTCGCTCGATCTCGAGGACAGCCCGCATCGCCTGATGTTCAAATAAGCTGTTCATCGCCCGAACGTATCCGTTAGCCGTACGCTAAATATTTTTACCGCAAGGGCAGGCAAGCTGTCTAAGGCTTGCATCTAGCCGGAATATCCAGTCGACTCAAAATCCTCTAGGAAAGTGGGGCAACATGAAATGAAAGCAACTGGAATTGTACGTCGCATCGATGACCTCGGGCGTGTGGTGATTCCGAAGGAGATTCGCCGCACATTGCGTATCCGTGAAGGCGATCCGCTCGAAATCTTCGTAGACCGCGACGGTGAAGTTATACTCAAGAAATATTCCCCAATCGGCGAGCTTGGCGACTTTGCGAAGGAATATGCCGAATCTTTATTCGAAAGCACGAATCACGTCACGCTTATTACTGACCGCGATACGGTTATTGCCGTTGCAGGGGCATCCAAGAAAGAGCTGCTGGACAAGCAGATCGGCTCGCTTCTGGAGACTTGTATGGAAAACCGCAAGACGGTGGAAGGCGCGGCAGGCACCTATGAAATCGTTAAAGATGTACAGGATGCTTATTCCGCTTATGTGGCTGCGCCAATCGTGGCTGGCGGAGATCCGATCGGCACGGTTGTGCTGCTTAGCAAGGACGATAGCGTGAAAATGTCTCAGATGGAGACGAAGATGGCTGAGACGGCTGCAGGCTTTCTAGCGAAACAAATGGAACAATAAATTGAAGAGAATGGACGAAGACTTGGCTTTCGGTGCGCGGCGATGCGGCATATCGGGAGCCGGGTCTTTTTTTGCGCGAATGGGCTTTAACCGTATTGTAACGTTTGTTCGGCTGGACTGAGCTATAGTGAAGACAAGATTCTAGTTCTGGAGGCATCGATATGAAATTTTCGTATAAAATGATTGCTTTTGCCGTTGCCGGCTTAGCTGTGGCGATTCCTGTAGTCATGGCTTCTCCGGCCTTTTCCCGAAATCCGGATGCAGCTTCTTCGCCTGCTGAAGCAGCTATCGTCCACAATGTGAATTCAGGAGAGGCGCAGAAGGCGGGGAAGGATCAGGATCAGAAGCCTGAACCGGGGCACGGGGCTGAAGCGGTTGTCGTCAGTGATAAAACGATTCATGACACGACTGATCTATACACGGCTGATTTGAGCATTCCCGTCATTGCCGGAATGGCTGATGAGCGTTATCAGGCACAATTAAATGCGGAGCTGGAAAAGAAGACGATGGAGGATTTTAAGCTGCTGAAGAAGCAAGCTGAGGAAGGTTCTGCTGATGCAGCGGCTGGAGGCTACACCTTCCATCCGTATGAAATGAAGCTGGATTATACGTTGAAATCTGATGGCGGGGCTGCTGCGGGAGGAAAGCTGTCGCTGACGGTTCAGACTTACCTGTATAGCGGAGGGGCTCACGGCGGTACACGTGTCGACACTTATAATGTAAGAAATGATGTGAAGGCGGAGCCGCTAACGCTGGAGAAAGTGCTTGGCAGCCGCTTCAAAGAGCTTGGCGAGGGCGCACTGAAGCAAGCGTTGGCGGAAGATCCCGAACGTTTCAATGCAACGGATGTTGAGAATTTCGAATTAACCGATGATCATACTTTCTATTTGGCAGACGGCAAGGTGTACTTGCTGTTCCAGGAGTATGAGGTCGCCCCGTATGCCGGGGGTATTATCGATGTTCAAGTGAAGTGATGTCAGGTTAGATGAGCAAAGTTAAGTAGAGTAAAGCAGTGCAAGACAAAGGCTAGACAGAGCGAGAGAAAGCAAGACAAAGCGAGGCACGACAAGGCAAAGCAAAGCAAGATGAGGCAAGGCAAAGCAAGGCACGAAAAGGCAAATCGAAGCAAGGCAAGGCATGGCATGGTAAAGCGAAGCTAAACTAAGCAACGTAAGTTGAATAAAGGCAGGCTCGATGCTTAACTAGGGTTGTTCAGCTGTTCCCGATAGGTGCGGGGAGGGGCTCCGATCGTTTTTTTGAACATTTTGCTGAACAAGAAAGGATCGGTATATCCGACAGACCGGGCAATGTCACTGACTGTAAGATCAGGGTTGGCGAGCAGCTCGACAGCGCGATTCATCCGGAATTGCAGCAAAAACAATTGCAACGACAGTCCGTATTGCTGTTTGAAAAGGCCGGATAAATAAGTCGAGTCGAGGCCGACGGCTTGCGCGATGTCTTGCACGGTCGTCTTTTGGCTGTAATTGTTCTCGATGAAGGTGATGGCCTGACTCATATAGGCTTCTTTCGAATTTGCGCGCTTGATGGGCTCCGGGGAGCGGGATTCTGAGCACTCAACAAGCTCTGCGATATACCGGTACAGGAGACTTTGTTCTAATATATCGTTGGATTCGAGCTGGTGGGCATCCATCATAAGGCGATAAGCATCTTCGAACCAGTTGTTCCCCGTGTCGTTTCCGTTATTGGCGTTGAATATCGGCTGCGATACGCTTAGCCCTGCACGCTGCATGAAAGACCGGGCATGAAGGCCGTCGAATCCGATCCAGCTGTAGCTCCAAGGGTCGGTATCGTCCGCGGTGTAATGAACGAGCGTCCCCGGAGTGATCAGAAAACCGCTGCCTGCTGATAGCTTATATGTCTCACCGCCTGTCGAAAATTGTCCTTTTCCGCTGTGCACGTAATGAACAATGTACAGGTCCCGCAGCCCGGGTCCCCAGCTGTGAAGGGGCTGGCAATGCTCTTCCCCGAAGAAGCGCAAGCGAAGCTCCATTTGCCGCTGCGGCGGCTCTTTTTTCTGATAAATTTCCATGGTGGCGCTCCTTTCACTCGTTCAATATTATGACATGGATTATTATAGTATTATGCGTGAAATCACGCAATGAAAAGGAATTATGACAGGTAGTTCGGGATTTAACCCATGTTCGCGAGTGCCTCTCCGCCTTATAGTTAAGGTATTAAATTCAACGATAAGACGGAGGCGAATGAAATGTCCAAAATTACGTTTCTAGGCGCAGGCAGCACGATTTTTGTGAAAAACGTTCTCGGTGACGTCATGCTTACGGAAGCGCTTCAAGGCTTCGAACTGGCATTATTCGATATCAATGACAACCGGTTGCGCGAGTCGGAGCAATTGCTTCTTAATATGAAGGAATCGATTGGCAGCACATGTGTTATTAAAGCCTACACGGATCGTAAAGAGGCGCTGCGCGGCGCAAAATATGTCGTTAACGCCATTCAGGTAGGCGGCTACGATCCATGTACCATTACGGATTTTGAAATTCCGAAAAAATATGGCTTGCGTCAGACGATTGCCGACACTGTTGGCATCGGCGGTATTTTCCGAAATTTGCGTACGATTCCGGTCGTGCTTGATTTTGCCAAAGACATTCAAGAAGTATGCCCAGATGCACTGTTCATGAATTACACGAATCCGATGGCCGTACTGACCAACGTACTGACTACACATGGCGGCCTGAATACCGTTGGTCTTTGCCACAGCGTACAAGGCTGCGTGCCGCATCTGTTCGAACACTTGGGTATGGATACCACGGGCGTGAAGACGAAAATCGCGGGCATTAACCATATGGCTTGGCTGTTGGAAGCAACAAAGGACGGCGTCGATCTGTATCCGGAAATGAAGCGCCGTGCCGCTGAACTGCAGAAGGAGAAGCATCATGACATGGTTCGCTTCGAGCTGATGCTGAAATTCGGCTACTACGTGACGGAATCGTCCGAGCATAATGCGGAATACCATCCGTACTTCATCAAGCGCAACTATCCGGAGCTTGTGGACCGGTTCAACATTCCGCTCGACGAATATCCGCGCCGTTGTATCGATCAGATCAAAGGCTGGGAAGCACAGCGTGATGCAATGCTTGCTGACAAGAAGGTTGAACACAAGCGCAGTGAAGAGTATGCTTCGCACATCATGGAAGCTATGGAGACGGACATTCCGTACAAAATCGGCGGCAACGTCATGAATACAGGGCTCATCACGAACCTTCCTAGAGAAGCATGTGTCGAAGTGCCGTGTCTGGTCGACCGCTCCGGCATCCAGCCGACTTTTATCGGCGATTTGCCGCCGCAGCTTGCTGCTCTTAACCGCACCAACATTAACACACAGCTGCTGACGATCGAAGCGGCGATTACGGGCAAAAAAGAGCACATCTATCATGCGGCGATGCTCGATCCGCACACTTCTGCTGAATTGTCGCTCGACGATATCGTATCGCTCTGCGACGACTTGATCGAAGCGCACGGCAGCTGGCTGCCATCCTTTAAGTAACATAGATTTTCCAGGCTGCTTCGGGCGGGACAAGCACGCAATGGCAAAGGTTTGCCTTGCGTGTGATCCGCTTAGGCGGCTTTTTTTGCTTATACAAGTGTTTGTATGGCGTTTTGGCTTGGCCTCCACTGCAGGTTAGCGAAGCAGACTCGCAAAAGAACGAACCAACTTTCGCTAAAGTGGCTTGTTACGAGGGCATAGCACGGTATAGCGAACCAACTTTCGCAACTCATGAATCTAGGTTCTCGAGTAGCGAAGAAAGGTTCGCTATAGCTGCATGTGCTGGTGTCTCATGTGGTCTCGAGCGAACTTGCCTTCGTTGTTTAGCGAAGGAGGTTCGCTTTTTTAGGCTTGGGCGCTGCGGTCAGACATTGTTTGGTTTGGAGAGCGGCTGTTGGGTGGCACGTTGCGCGTAATAGGTCTTTTTTGAGCAAATAGAGAAGCGATTTGTTAGGAATCGGATCTTTTTTTCGCTGTTTCTCTGACTTATTGGCACTTGTGCCCGGTTCGAGCTGATTAGCGAAGCAGATTCGCAAAATAACGAACCAATCTTCGCTAGTGAGCCTCGTTGAGGGGGCGTGGAACGGTATAGCGAACTAATCTTCGCAACTCATGAACTTAGGTTCTCGAGTAGCGAAGAAAGATTCGCTACAACTCTATGTACAGGTGTCTTAGGTGGTCTCGAGCGAACTTGTCTTCGTTATTTAGCGAAGGAGGTTCGTTTTTTTGGGGTTTGGCTCACCTATTTGCACTTGTACCCAATTTCGAGCTGATTAGCGAAGCGAGTTTGCTTTTTTAATTTTGCGTTGCGGCCCAAAATGAGTTAGTTTTTGGATCAGTTGATGGACGTCATGTAGCGCGTAATGAGTCAATTTTTGGCTCAATAAGTGGCGTTATTTTTAGTTAGTTTTTAGGGTTGTTGATGAGCGCCATCTTCCGCGTAATGGTTCAATTACTGGTTAAGCAGGTTCGCTCTTTTTAGTTAGTTGGAGTATGGATGCGCGATGAAGGTGGCCGGTTAGCGGCAAAAGTCCGCACCACTTGCTCCGCTGCCTGCTCCAGCAGTTCGGCCGTTCGGGACATGGCTTCCTCCAGCGGCATGGGGCCGTCTACGATGCTGTGGGCGCTCACTATGCCCGCATCGTACAGCGGCTCGATGCCAGAGCCGACCGATCCGGCCAGCGCAATGGCCGGGATCCCGAGCCGCTTCGCTTCCAGCGCCACGCCCATGGGCGCTTTGCCTGCGGCGGTCTGGCCGTCTATACGGCCTTCGCCGACTATTACGAGCTCCGCCCCTTCCATTAGGCGGCGGAGCCCCGCATATTCCATGACGACGTCGATGCCGCGTCGTATTGCTGCAGGGAAGAAGGCGAGGAATGCGCCGCCTAGACCGCCGGCCGCTCCCGCGCCGGGAAGCTCGTGCAAGCTGACGCCGGTTTTCCCGGCGATCAGATCAGCCCAAGCGGTCATGCCCTCCTCCAGTTGTCGAACTGTGGCCGGATCGGCTCCTTTTTGCGGGCCGAATACATGCGATGCACCGTTTGGCCCTACAAACGGGCTCTCAACGTCAGTGGCGATAATGAAGCTGGATTCGGCAATTCGCGAATCGAATTCACTGTCATCGATGGCAGTGATATCGATTAGTGAACCGCCTCCGACTCCAGCTGCGATGGGCTTACCCTCGCGGTCCAGCAGCTTCATGCCCAGCGCCTGCAGCATGCCTGCGCCGCCGTCGTTTGTGGCGCTGCCGCCAAGCGCCAATACGAATTGGCGGCAGCCTGCGTCCAGTGCATGGCGAAGCAGTTGTCCTGTGCCATAGGTGGTGGCCAGCAGTGGATTGCGTTCATGAGGTGGAACGAGCATCAAGCCGGATGCTTCAGCCATTTCAACTACGGCAATGCCACTGCGATTCGCAGCATGCCCAGTCATTCCGGCTGCTACGGGCTGCTCGTCGTCCACGCCCCAGCCCTCACTTAGACGTACCTGTGCATCCTCACCCGCATCTAGCCCTCTGCTTTCGTCCTGGATCTCATGCCCCGCCTTGCCTAGTCGCCCGTAAGCGGCGCGCACGGGCTTGCTCATGGGCCCAAGCACTTGTACTTCCACGCGCTGTCCGCCGGCAGCCGCAAGCAGGCAGCTAAGCGTGCCTTCACCGCCATCAGCGATAGGCACTTCTACGACATCCGCGTGCGGCAGGGCGCGCCGCACGCCGCGGGCAATGGCGGCCGCGGCCTCGACTGCGGACATGCTGCCTTTAAAAGAATCGGGTGCAGCTATGACTTTCATCAGGAATCCCGCCTTTTCTCGCATTTTTGCGCGCATTATGGTATTCTCAGTATTCCAAATTTAGAGTTGGGCCGCAAGCAATGGTATACTACCTGTAGCGTAATTTTGCCATTAGGCAAGGAGGAGTATGACATTGACACATTCGATTACGGTCGTCGGCCTCGGTTCCGGCGATTCCGATCAATTGACGTTAGGCGTATGGCGCCGGCTTCAGTCTGCTGAGCGTCTGTATGTACGTACAGAGCATCATCCGGTAATGGCACTGCTGCGGGAGGAGAATCTTGCATTCACTTCCTTCGACAGTGTGTATGAACAGCATGATACGTTTCCTGAGGTGTACGAAGCGATTGCTCAGCAGCTGATCAACGAAGCAAGCGCCGGCGGACCGGTGCTTTACGCCGTTCCCGGTCATCCTATGGTGGCTGAACGCACGGTTCAACTGCTCCGCGAGCGTTGTCCGCAAGCTGGGGTGACGCTGGAGATTCTCGGCGGCGAGAGCTTTCTGGATCAAGCTTTCGTCCGGCTGGGCTTCGATCCAATCGAAGGCTTCGCCTTGCTTGATGCAGCCGAGCTGCAAGCGTCTCAGCTTCAGCCGCGCGTTCATACGCTTATTGGCCAAGTCTATGACGCCTTCACCGCCTCTGATGTGAAGCTCGCACTGATGGAGCGTTACCCCGATGATTTCGAAGTCGTGGTGGGCCACGCGTTAGGCGTGGCGGGAGAAGAGACAATCGTCAAGGTTCCACTCTATGAATTGGACCGGACGGAAGGCTTCGGCAATCTGTCGCTGATCTGGGTGCCGCGCACGGAGCAGGATGCCGTGCTCAACCGCTCCTTCGACCGGCTGCATGAGATTGTTGCCATTCTTCGCAGTCCGGAAGGCTGTCCTTGGGATCGCGAGCAGACGCATCAATCGATCCGCAAAAACTTTATCGAGGAGCTTTACGAAGCGCTCGAAGCTATTGATAACGATGATCCAGACGGTATGCGCGAGGAGTTTGGCGACGTCGTTCTGCAAGTGATGCTGCACAGCCAGATGGAGGAGGAGAACGGTGCGTTCTCCGTCTATGACGTTATAGAGTCATTGAACGAAAAGCTGATTTTCCGCCATCCGCATGTATTCGGCGACCGGAATGCCAATAATGCCGATGAGGCGCTTGGCAACTGGGAGCAGATGAAGGCGGAGGAGAAGAAGCGCAACGGCTCGGATCAGAGCCGCAAGTCTCAGCTTGACGGCATACCTGCCGATCTGCCCGCGCTGATGAAAGCCTACGCGCTGCAGAAGAAGGCGGCGAAGGTCGGATTTGACTGGGACGAGCTTGGCCCGGTGCTTAGCAAGGTTGAAGAAGAGCTGGCGGAGCTGCGTGAAGCGGTCGGCACAGGCGACGCGGAGGAGCAGGCAGGCGAGCTCGGCGACCTGCTTTTTGCTGTGGTGAATGCTTCCCGGTTCATCAAGGCCGATCCGGAGGAGGCGCTCTCCCGCACGAATGCGAAGTTCAAAAAACGATTCTCGTATATTGAGGAGCAGCTTCGTATAAACGGCAAAACTTTTGACCAGACTGATCTAACAGAAATGGATCGCTGGTGGGAAGAGGCGAAGCGACAATAGCAGCCGCTATTCGTCAACAATCGAAGTTTTCCGCTACGATTCGGTAAAAAATTTTTAATAACAGCAGGATTTCTTGCAGCCGAGCAGAATATGTATTCTTCGTATAAAGGATTTAACAGTAAAAATTACCACTCAGATAATAGACGGCTTAGCCTATGCCGACCGTCGATACTGAACTGAGGGCAATTTCAAATTAGGAGGATTTTAATCATGAACAAAACAGACCTGATCAACAACATTGCAACAAAAAGCGGTTTGACTAAACGTGACGTAGAAGCCGTTCTTAACGGTTTCCTGGGCGAAGTAACTGACGCTCTTGCCGGTGGAGATAAAGTACAACTGATCGGCTTCGGTACTTTCGAAACTCGCAAACGTTCCGGCCGAGTGGGCCGCAACCCGCAAACGGGTAAAGAAATCACGATTCCAGAATCCAAAGTTCCTGCATTCAAAGCAGGCAACAAACTCAAGGACGCTATTAAGTAGTTCATGAGATTGGATAAATTTCTCAAAGTGTCCCGGTTGATCAAGCGGCGTACGGTCGCTAAGGATGTGTCCGAGCAAGGACGCGTCTGGATCAACGGCCGCGAAGCGAAAGCGAGCAGCACCGTGAAGGTCGGGGACGAGCTCACAATTCAGTACGGTCAGAAGAACGTAACCGTTCGTGTAGAACGGATTGCGGACACAACCCGTAAGGATGAAGCCGGTGAGCTTTACACGCTAGTGAGAGAAGAGCAGCGCCCGCGCGAGAATGATCTCGGCTGGTAGCTCTAGAAGGGCTGTTCTGCAAGCTTAGGCTTGCCGGGCAGCTTTTTTGCTTTTTAATAGAGGGCATGATTTAGCTTCTAGCGAAGAATAATGAAGAGGAGAACAGGGAGGGAATTGAATTGGCATTGACGAGAATCGGGTGGATTCGGCACGGAAGCACGGCGTGGAATAAAGAAGGACGGGCGCAAGGGCAGTCCGACATTCCTCTTGATGAGGAGGGTGTACAGCAGGCGGAACGTCTGGCTGAGCGGCTCAGCGGGGAGAAGTGGGATGTGATCTACTCCAGCGACTTGATGCGGGCGCGGGCAACGGCGGAGGCTGTAGCACGACGGCTGCAGCTGGGTGAAGTCAGACTCGATGAAAGGCTGCGCGAAGCGAACGGCGGACAAACCGAAGGAACGACGGAGGCAGAACGTATCGAGAAATGGGGCGCGAATTGGCGAGAGCTGGAACTGGAGCGGGAGACCAGGGAATCACTGCTGGAGAGGGCAACTGCGGTGCTTGATGAGATCGCAGAACGCCACCCTGGGCAAAATGTGCTCGTCGTCAGCCACGGCGCTCTGATCGGCCGGTCGATGGAGGCGTGGATTCCGGAAGCGTATACCGGCGAGTCGCTCGTCAATACATCCATTACCACAATCTGCAGGAATGACGGGGACGAAGCAGGCTGGGCTTGCGAGCTGTTCAATTGCTCCAGGCACTTGGACTAGGCGAAGCTAATCTAGCAAAAATAGTTCTAATGGTTGTCCCCCGTTCATAGGCTAGTCTCAAGCGATGTTTCGAAGCTTTCGAAGCGGATGGAGGGACAAGTCGAATGAATGATCAAGTCAAAGGGCAGAAGCGTCAGGAAGTAAAGATGCTGAACCGCAAGCTGCTTGAGCTAACCGGCGTATTGAACGTAGAAAGCTTCGACAGTGAGGAGTTTTTGCTGGATACGGAGCTCGGCTTCCTGACGATTAAAGGGCAAAACCTGCATATTAAGCATCTCAACCTGGAACAGGGTCTTGTAGCTATCGAAGGCTACGTCCATTCACTCGCCTATTTGGACGGAACAGGCCCTTCAAAATCTAAAGGGCTCTTCGGGAAGCTGTTTAAGTGACGCTGGACATGCAATGGTTCACCATGGCGATGATGCTGCTCTCCGGCATCGGCATGGGGGCGGTGTTCGACGGCTATAGAGTCGTATCGAACGAGCTTCGCTTTCCGAAGTGGTGGCTTCCCGTCCTCGACATGGTGTATTGGCTGGCTGCGGCCCTTATTATCTTCCGTGTCTTATACGCCAGCAATTACGGCGAGGTGCGGGCGTATGTGTTTGTTGGATTGCTTATCGGCGTTCTGAGCTACTATTGGCTCTTGAGCAAAGCGGTCATTGCCATCGTCAAATGGGTGATTGAGGCTTTCCGCAAGCTTATCCGTTTTGTGCTCAGATGCCTGGATCTGCTCATTGTGAAGCCTATTATTCTGCTGTACAAATTAGTGAAGGTCATCATTGGAATTGGGACTGCGATCACTATTTTCGTCTTCAAAATTGTGTTACAATTACTTCGTCCTTTTTGGCTTTTGCTTCGTTGGATGACTCGTCCGCTAATACGTCCGCTGGGACGCTGGCTGGGACCGATCGTTGAAAGCTGGCAAATTCCTGCGAGATGGAAGGAAATGAGGACACGTTTAACGAATGTATGGAAAAGATGGTTCAAGCGGGAGTGATGGCTTCAAGCTTTTCGGACCGACCTAAGGAGGGTGTAAGCAAATGGCAACAGCCGCAGCGACGGGCAAGACAACAATCAGCGCCGGTTCCAGACGCCGTATTCGGATCTGGGGGATGGCCTGTGTTCTATTTATGTGCTGGGCAGCTTATACTTTCATAGGGCAATGGAACGAGCAGAAGGCGATGGAGACGAAGCTTTCCGCGGCCCAGAAGCAATTGGAAGAAACAACTGTGCAGACAAAAGCGCTTCAGCAGCAGATTGAACGGCTGAACGATCCTGAATATATCGAACAACTGGCAACAAAGGATCAAGGAATGGTTAAGGACGGCGAACGGCAGATTCAAGTCGTTAAGTAAGCGGCTGGATGGAATTAGACGCTGTAAACGGGTGAACGTCTGTTGACCTGCCTTCAACCGTTCGGTTATAATCACGGTGTGAGGCTAATTAGCAAATATCTTAGGGAGGAACATTTTATTTTATGGCAATTGAAGTGGGCGCCAAGTTAGAGGGCAAAGTGACAGGCATTACGCATTTCGGGGCATTCGTCGATTTGTCGGGAGGTGTCACAGGGCTCGTTCACATCTCGGAGATTGCCGATAATTACGTCAAAGACGTGAAGGATCACCTGAAAATTGATGACATCGTCAAGGTTAAAGTGATCAACGTCGATAAAGACGGTAAAATCGGACTTTCCATTAAACAGGCAGTTGACCGGCCGGAGGGTCAACAACCGCCGCAACGCGAACCGCGTCCAAGTGGTGGAGGCGGCGGAGAACGTTTCAACCGCGGTGGCGGAGGCGGCGGCGGGCAAGATCGTGGCGGACGTCCCTTCAATAAGCCATCTTCTGGCAGACCGTCTTACGGAAAACCGTCATTCGAAGATAAAATGTCGCGCTTCTTGAAGGATAGCGAAGAGCGCATCTCTTCCTTGAAGAAAAACACCGAAGGCAAACGCGGCGGACGCGGAGCCAAACGGGTATAGATCGGTTTTTTATACAATTCTACGGAAAGCAGAGCCCAAGTGGTTCTGCTTTTTTACTGTCTTCAGAGGCATTTCAGAGGCATTGCGGTACGATTTTAGAAGAATGAAAGTTTTTGGCATGGGTAAAATGGAAAAAATTTCTGAGCAACTTCGTCATTACCGACAGCGTCAAGTCAGCATTCGTCAACGAAAAGGAGACGCCATCGACGGTTTTTGTTGAAGCAGGAACGGGATGAGGAGTCAGGCAACGCCGCTTAACTCCGCGCGGGGCAAGCGTTTCCACGGAGGCGACAAGCAATGCGCGGGTAGACCATTTTGTCGGAAAAAACTTTTGAACAGGCTACGTTAAACTGACAAACTTCATACGGACAACCTCCTATAATGAGAAACACAATAAAGTCGGAATGGTGGTGTCGGGAAGTGTACAAGGAGAACGTAGTAGTATTTCCGGGTGGAGAGAGCAAGAAGGCGGGATGGGGTCGAGCGTGGCTGCGCAGAGGCGGGGAGTGGGCGTCATCGCTTCGGTTCGTTCAATTGCTGCTGGCCAAGAAGTGGACGTTTCTGCTGGTGCTGGTCGGCTTTTTGCTTGGACGGGCTGTTATTCTGGAATCGCTGATGCCGTTTGCTGCTGCTTATTTCGCCGTCATTTATTTCATGCGCCGGGATGTGCATGCGTGGATAGCGGTGTCGCTCATTGCCGGGAGCTGGTTTGCCGCCGTTCCTTCCCCGATGTGGATTGCGATGGAAATTGCCGTGCTGTTTCTCATGTTCAAGGGGCTTGAAGCTTATGAGAAGGCGGAGCTGTCATCGGCGCCGCTGCTCGTATTCGCCGCGATGCTTCTCGTCCAGCTGTTTTCCGTATTTGTCGGTGATTCATTAAGCTGGTATAACTTTATGATGGTTGTCGTCGAGGCTGCGCTAGGTTTCGTATTGACGCTCGTGTTCATCCAGGCGATTCCGGTGCTTACGATGTCCAAGAAGACGGCCACACTCAAAAATGAAGAAATCATATGTCTCATGATCATGCTTGCCTCAGTCATGACAGGCGCGGTAGGTTGGGTCGTCTACGGCATGTCCGTCGAGCATGTGATGTCCCGCTATATGCTGCTGCTGTTCGCCCTGGCTGGCGGTGCACCTCTTGGAGCCTCGGTTGGCGTCGTCGCTGGCTTGATTCTAAGCTTGGCCGATTTAACCGCTATTGTGCAGATGAGCCTGCTCGCCTTCGCTGGTCTGCTTGCCGGCCTGCTGCGGGATGGCGGGAAGATGGCGGTCGCCTTCGGGATGCTGCTCGGCACCTCGATATTGGCTATTTATGTGGGCAGTCAGTCTGATGTCATGTCTTCCACATGGGAATCGGCTGCCGCCGCAATTCTGCTCATGCTGACGCCAAAGGTGATGATTCGGACAATTGCCCGCTATGTGCCAGGCACGAACGAGCATGCCAAGTCCCAGCATGATTACGCCAAGCGGGTGCGGGAAGTGACAGCGGAACGGGTGTCGCAATATTCGGAGGTATTCCGCCAGCTCTCCCGGAGCTTCGGACAATTCAGCGGCGCTTCTACCGCATTGAAGCGGGAGGAGGAGCTTGGCCATTTCATGAATGCCGTTGCTGAGCGGAGCTGCCTTAACTGCCATCGGCAAAATGCCTGCTGGGAGACGAAGTTTTATCATACGCATCAGATGATGACAGACATGATTACGAGTGTAGAGGAAGGAAGGACGCCTTCCGCTAAGTCGATGCCTCGCCAGTGGACGAACCACTGCGTCAAGCCTGCTCAAGTCATTGGCGTGATGGAGCAGCAGTACGAGCTTTATAAAAACAATATGCATTGGAAGAAGCAAATATTCGATTCCCGTCAACTTGTTGCGGAGCAGCTGTCCGGTGTGTCGAAAGTCATGGAGGATCTGGCCGGCGAGATTAAGCGGGAGGGTCAAACGCTTCACCTGCAGGAGGAGCAGATCCGGGAAGCATTGGAGGGACTGGGACTATCTATTCAGGAAATTGAAGTGATCAATTTGGAGGAGGGAAATATCGAGATCGAGCTTTACCATCATTTCTCTCAAGGCTACGACGAGTGCCGCAAAATTATAGCGCCGCTGCTCTCTGATATATTAGGCGAGCACGTAGCGGTCAAGTCGGAGCGTGCTTCCGGCAAAAGCGGGGAGCCGACGCTCGTCGTCTTCGGCTCGGCTAAAGAGTACGAAATTGAGACGGGCATTGCCGGCGCGGCGAAAGGAGGCGATTTGCTGTCAGGCGACAGCTTCAGTATGCTGGAGCTGGGCAACGGCAAGTTCGCTGTGGCGATAAGCGACGGCATGGGCAATGGAGAGCGGGCCCGCGAGGAAAGCAGCGCAGCGCTGTCTATTCTTCAGCAGCTCCTGCAATCCGGAATGGACGAGCAGCTGGCGGTCAAATCTGTCAATTCCATTTTGCTGCTTCGTTCCTCCGATGAGGTGTTCGCAACTGTCGATTTAGCGATCATCGATCTATATACGGCCAAGACGATGTTCATGAAGATTGGCTCTACGCCAAGCTTTATTAAACGGGGGAATGAGGTTATTCTGGTGACGGCCAACAATTTGCCGATCGGCATCCTGCAGGAAATTGATGTCGATATGATCTCGATGCAATTGCAGCCTGGCGATGCGCTCATTATGATGAGCGACGGCATCTATGATGCGCCGGGTCATGCGGTCAACAAAGAGATGTGGATGAAGCGGATGATCACCGAGCTGAAGACAAGCGATCCGCAGGAAATGGCGGATGCGCTGCTGGAGACTGTCGTCCGGCATCATGAGGGCGATATTGCGGACGACATGACGGTGCTGGTCGCCCGGGTAGACAAGCATCTGCCGGAATGGGCGTCGTTCCGCTGGCCGGGGCTGACCCGTCTGGAGCGCCCGCGCACGGTAAGTTAAATGGATAACCGGACAATAAGATACAACTCTTTCGGCATATTGGGTGCGAGGGGCGCTCGGGATGCCGGAAGAGCTTTTTTTTGCCCTCTTGGCAGTCATGTATTATAGAAGGTTCCATAGAATCCGAAGATAAGAGAGAGCGGACAAATACCGTTCTCCTTGCAGGCCATACATAATTTTTACGAATCTATTCGTTTATCCTCCTAAACAAAAGGCAAAACTGATAGAAACGATTGTTAGGAGGATGAGCGAGTATGAAACAAATTTTGCTGATTACCGATGGCTGCTCCAATGTCGGCCTTAGTCCCGTAGTAGCAGCGGCGCATGCCAAAGCGGAAGGCATTGCTGTAAATATCGTAGGTGTTCTCGATTATGGCGATGTCGGAGAGTTGGGTGCAGCTGAGATTGAGGAAATTGCTAGAGCAGGCGGAGGTCTGAGCCGTCTGGTCAATACGAGGCAGCTCTCGCAGACGGTTCAAATGATTACGCGTAAGACAGCGGTTCAGTCTATTCAACTGGCCGTTCAGAAAGAGCTGAAGAACGTGCTGGGCAATGGTTCAATCGAAGCGCTGCCGCCCGATAAGCGGAGCGAAGTAGTGCGCGTAATCGATGAGCTTGGCGAGACGACGAAGCTGCAGGTGGCGCTGCTGATCGATGCCAGTGCCAGCATGAAGCCGAAGCTGCGGGCGGTAGAGGAAGCGATTCATGATCTGATGCTGAGTCTGCAGGCCAGACAGGGTGGAAGCGAAATTGCCGTGTTCCATTTTCCAAGCTCCAAGTATGGGGACGACTGCATGATGGATTTGGATTGGACAGATAACTTGTCCGGCGTTTCGTCGTTGTTTCCGAAGCTGCAGATGAATGGAACGACGCCGACAGGGCCGGCGATCATGCATGTTATTGATTTTTACAGACGCGGGGATTATGGTAGGAAGAGCAGAGATGAAACGGATGGGATGATGAGTGACTACGTCGTTTAAGATCAACCTCCGTCGCGGGATGGCGGTGACGGGCAAGTGGAAGCGGAACCGTTACCAGGTCGAGCGCCTACTGGGAGAAGGGGCAAACGGCAAAGTTTATTTGGTTCAGCGGGACCGCAGCTGGTATGCCATGAAAGTCGGCGCAGATGCAGTGGATCTTCAATCCGAGATCAATGTGCTCCAGGCGCTGGCTAAGCAGGAGAAGCCTGGCGGCCGGAGCAGGCAGGACACATTGCCCGGCGGTGCAAACGGCGAACCGTTTCTGATCGATGTCGACGATCTTTACGGTCCGGATGGCCGCGAATATTCTTTCTATATAATGAGATATGTCAGAGGTGTGACGCTCTCGGAGTATTTGTCGCAGAACGGCAAGGAATGGTTTCCGCTCGTAGGGCTGAATTTATTAAACAAGCTGGCTGCGCTCCACTCCAAGGGCTGGGTGTTTGGCGATTTGAAAGTGGAGAATGTGCTGGTGGCCGATTACGGTTATGTGGAATTGGTCGATTACGGCGGTGCAACGGCAGCGGGCAGAGGCATACGGCAATTTACCGAAATTTATGACCGGGGCTATTGGAATGCGGGATCACGTTCGGCAGATGCGAAATATGACCTGTTCTCGTTTGGCGTTCTTTGCCTGCAGCTGCTTGAACCGAAGAAGCTGCAGCAATTAACGGCTGGCTTGCCGCAGAACCGGTCGATTGAGGAGCTGCTGCAGCTTTCTAAGGAAAACGAAACGCTGAAGCCTGTATCCGAATGGCTGCACCGGGCATTGACCGGAGACTTCTGGGATGCTGCCGAAGGCGCAGAGGCTTGGCGGCTGTTGATGCACCGGCGCCAATTAAGGCGGCGTTCCGATACGCCGGGCTGGCTGAAGGGACTCGCAGCCGTCTCGGCGGTGCTGCTGGGCGTCTCCGTCTATTGGCTGATAAGAGGCGGGCTGTAACATTCAAGGATGGGTTAAAGGGGAGATACATAAGGAAATGGGAAGCAGAATGCTGCAGCAAGTGCGAAGTACGGCGGAGCAAGAGGGGTTATGGGCGAAGGGAGACGCTCTGATCGCCGCCGTATCAGGAGGGCCTGACTCGATGGCGCTGCTCCATCTGCTTAGCAGACTGGCGGCCGAGCATGATCTGACGATTACAGTCGCTCATGTGAACCATGGGTTTCGCAAGGCGGAGTCGGCAGCAGAGGCTGAGATGGTAGAGCAGTATGCGGCAAAATTAGGTCTTGCCTTCGAGATGACGGAGCTCGATATGCCCGCATATATAGAAGAGACCGGAATGAATCCTTCCGCCGCTTCACGGGAGAGGCGTTATGCCTATCTGGTAGAAACGGCAGAGAGGCGCGGGGCGGCAGCGATTGTGCTGGCCCATCATGGCGACGATCAAGCGGAGACGATCATGATGCGTCTGCTGCGCGGGACGGGTCTGACGGGCCTGTCCGGGATGGCTGTGAAGCGCCGCGAAAAAAACGTGCAACTCATTCGCCCTCTGCTTCGTATGAACAAGTCAGACCTTATGCAATATTGTTCCGAGCATGAGGTGCCTTATTGCGTGGATAGCAGCAATAATGAGCGCTACTACTTCCGGAATGTCATTCGGCTTGATGTCCTTCCGTACTTAACACAGTTTAATCCGCAGCTGTCCCATTCACTCCGGAGGCTCGCTGATGTAGCGGGAGCTGAGGATGAATGGATGGAGCAGCAGGCGGAAGAAAGGTTTGCGGAACTTGTAGCGTCCTCCCCCGGCGAATGCAAGGTTCGCGGCAGTGATTTGACCAGTCTCCCCGTCGCTTTACAAAGGAGATTGATTAAACTAATATTAAATTATCTTTCTAATGATACGGTTTCGGCCGCGTTTGAGCACATCGAAGCGATGCGCCTCGCCGCCCGGACCGATGCTCCGAGCACCTGGCGCTTCGATGCCGGAGCCGGAATAAGATGCATGCGCGAGTACGAGGTTATGCGCTGGATCCGCTCCGCAAGCTTTGCTTCCGGAGGAACGGAGGACAGCGATTACGCGTACGAGCTTGACCGTTCTGCTGAAAGCTGGCAAGTGTCGGAAGGCGGACTGACGCTTGTTGCCCGGCATGGCGGTCATGTGAAAGCCAAGGGTCGAAACGAAGCCTGCTTCGATGCGGAGAAGGTTGTTTTTCCGTTGGTGGTGCGCAATAGGCGTCCTGGAGACCGAATTTCCGTTTTAGGATTAAATGGCTCCAAAAAAGTGCAAGATATGTTCGTTGACGAAAAGATTGCTCCATCCGCAAGGGAGAGGTATCCGCTTCTATTTGATGCGGAGGGCAGGCTGCTCTGGATTCCGGGCATTCGAAGGTCCGGTCATGCGCTGGTTGACGAGGCGACGAAGGAGTTCCTGTTCATCCGATTGGAAAACGAATAAGAAACGCTGTTATACTCATAAATATAAGGAAGTGTAGGGGGATATTTATTTTGCTTAACGATATTCAAGAGGTGTTGTACGACGAAGGGCAGATTCAGGCCAAGGTCAAAGAGCTTGGCGAGACATTGAGCCGGGATTTTGGCGGGCGGAATCCGCTCGTTATTTGCGTCCTGAAAGGCGCATTCGTTTTTATGTCCGACCTGGTGAAGAAAATGTCTATTCCGCTTGAGATTGATTTCATGGCCGTGTCCAGCTACGGGCAATCCACGAAATCGTCGGGCGTCGTGAAAATCATCAAGGATCTGGACGCTTCGGTCGAAGGACGGGACGTTCTAATCGTTGAGGATATTATCGATAGCGGGCTGACGCTCAGCTATTTGATCGACGTGCTCGAACGCCGCAATGCCAAATCGGTTACGGTCGCTACGCTGTTTGACAAGCCGGCTAGACGTGCGGTTGATCTGGAAGCGGACTACACGGGCTTCTCTCTGCCTGATGAGTTTGTTGTCGGATATGGCCTCGACTATGCGGAGCAATACCGGAACCTGCCGTTTATCGGCATACTCAAGCCGGAAGTATACCAGAAGTAGCAGTTCTAATAAGCGTTTCAGGGCCAGCTTTCCTCCGAATCAAGCTCTATTGAGATGGAAAGTCATGCTATGGTAAAATATTAGAAGCGTCTTGAGAGGAGGTAGGGGATGAATCGGATCATCCGTAATACTGGATTTTATTTGATCATCTTTTTGGTAACTGTCGGGATTATCCAGTTTATCAGTAAGCAGAATGACACTACCGTTGGAATACGATACGATGAGCTTCGTACCGCCATCAGCGAGAACAACATCGAGAAGCTCACCGTCAAGTATGAGGGGTATACTTATTTTGTAGCTGGTAAATATAAAAAACCGCCTGTCGGCGCGAAAACCGAAGAGCTTTCGTTCACGACAAGGATCGGCCTGGATGCTGGGAAAGAGATCATTGACGCACAGGGGCAGAATAGGTTCGAATTGGATTACAGGAAAATGGATACGCCAAGCGTATGGCTTACGCTCCTGACCTCCATTATTCCATTCGTCATCATTTTCGTATTATTCTTCTTCCTTATGAATCAGGCGCAAGGCGGCGGCGGCAAAGTGATGAACTTTGGCAAAAGCCGGGCGCGGCTGTACAACGAGGAGAAGAAACGGATTACGTTCGAGGATGTCGCAGGTGCCGACGAAGAGAAGCAAGAGCTTGTCGAAGTCGTCGATTTCTTGAAAGACCCTCGCAAGTTTAATCTGGTTGGTGCACGCATACCGAAAGGCGTCTTGCTTGTAGGCCCTCCAGGTACCGGTAAAACGTTGCTCGCCCGTGCAGTTGCAGGCGAAGCAGGCGTACCGTTCTTCAGCATCTCGGGTTCGGACTTCGTTGAGATGTTCGTCGGCGTAGGCGCGTCCCGCGTCCGCGACTTGTTCGAGAATGCGAAGAAAAATGCGCCTTGTATTATCTTTATCGATGAGATTGACGCAGTTGGCCGTCAGCGCGGCGCCGGACTCGGCGGCGGACATGACGAGCGCGAGCAAACGCTCAACCAATTGCTCGTTGAGATGGATGGCTTCGGCGCGAACGAAGGTATCATTATCGTTGCTGCAACGAACCGTCCTGACATTCTCGACCCTGCGTTGCTCCGTCCTGGACGCTTTGACCGTCAAATTACGGTTGACCGTCCAGATGTGAAAGGACGCGAAGCGGTGCTGAAGGTTCATGCCCGCAACAAGCCGCTTGAAAAAGATGTTAAGCTGGATATTATCGCGAAGCGTACAACGGGCTTCACAGGCGCTGATCTGGAGAACCTGTTGAACGAAGCGGCGCTGCTTGCAGCCCGCCGCAACAAGAAGGATATCGGAATGCGCGAGGTAGACGAGGCAATCGACCGTGTTATTGTCGGCACGGAGAAGAAAAGCCGCGTTATCAGCGAACGCGAGAAACGGATTGTTGCCTACCACGAAGCCGGCCATACGATTATCGGCTACTTCCTGGAGCATGCCGACCAAGTACACAAGGTTACGATCATTCCTCGCGGCAAAGCCGGCGGCTATGTCATTATGCTTCCTAAGGAAGACCGGATGCTGGTGACGAAGCAGGAATTGCTCGACCGCGTTACTGGCTTGCTGGGCGGACGCGTTGCTGAGGAATTGTTCATCGGCGAGATCGGCACTGGCGCTTACAGCGACTTCAAACAAGCTACGAGCATTGTCCGCAGCATGATTATGGAGTACGGTATGAGCGACAAGCTTGGTCCAATGCAATTCGGTCAGTCCCAAGGCCAAGTATTCCTTGGACGGGACTTGGGCCATGAACAGAACTACTCCGATGCGATCGCTTACGAGATCGACCAAGAGATGCAGCGTATGGTGAACGAGTGCTACACGATTGCGAAAAACCTCTTGACCGAGAAGAGCAAAGAGGTGCATATCATTGCACAAACCTTGCTTAACGAAGAGACGCTGGAGCTTGAGCAAATCAAGAACCTGATCGAGACGGGCTCGCTTACAGGCGAGGGCTCATCCGAAGGCGGCAGCGCCGATGGAGAAGCAACATCCGAACCGATTGTCGATACGATTGGCGGCGTTAAAGTACGGATCCAAACCCGTGAAGCTGGCGATATTACGCCTCCTGCACTGGATGAGGAAAAACCGTCCGGTGACGACGGAGAACCAACGAAGTCTTAATGAAGTAGAGAAGCCCGCAAGGCCATGTGCCAAGCGGGCTTTTCTTTATCGTTAATTGAGAGGTTAGAAATATAACAGTTCCAATCGATAATCCATAGCTTTACTTATATTAGGACAGGCAATCAGGTGATTTCGAGGCTGATAGCGCCGATGGAAATAAAAAATATAAATTGTGACGGAAGTTTGGCAATTCACGCATTGACAGCGCCTTCCGCCTGGAGTAAATTAAACCTTAACAAATGTATTATTATAAACATTCTAATCATCAGGCTTGACTCGACAATGTTTGTGCATCAATTCACAAAGTCGGTCGGCCATAACTCGGAATGGGATTCACCGCCCATCCCTCATAAGAGGAGAGGATCAACTGTGGAAGCATTGGCGCTGGAACGCAAAGCGGAACAAAACCGCGAGCTGCGGGAACGGCTATTGCAGCTGAAGAAAGAACGGAATGCAATCATTCTTGCTCACTATTACCAACGGGATGAAATACAAGAGGTAGCCGATTTCCGCGGGGATTCCTTCCTGCTGGCTCAGAAAGCGGCTCAGACAGATGCTGATGTCATCGTTTTTTGCGGCGTTCATTTTATGGGCGAGAGCGCAAAGATACTGGCTCCTAATAAAACGGTTATTATTCCGGACGAACGCGCCGGCTGCCCGATGGCTGACATGGTCAATGTGGACGGCTTGCGGAAGCTGAAAGCGCAGCATCCTAACGCGACGGTTGTAACCTATATCAACTCTTCGGCAGAAATTAAGGCGGAGACCGACATTTGCTGTACTTCGGCGAATGCGCTCAACGTTGTCAATTCAGTTGAAGGCGACGAGGTGATTTGGGTACCGGACAAAAACCTCGGACACTATGTACAGCAAAACACCGACAAAAAGATGATCATTTGGGAAGGCTATTGCAATACCCATGATATGCTGACGGTGAAAGACGTTGAGGAAATGAAAGCGAAGCACCCGAACGCGCAATTCGTCGTTCACCCGGAATGCCGCCCAGAGGTTGTTTCGCTTGGCGATTTCGTTGGCAGCACGACTGCAATCATTAAATATTGCAAAGAATCCGACTGCAAGGAATTTATCGTCGGAACGGAAGACGGAACGGGATACCAGCTGCGTCTGGACAGCCCGGATAAATCATTCCATTTTGCATCGAAATATTTGGTTTGCCCGAACATGAAGGTGAATAATTTGAAGAAGCTGGTGAAATGTCTCGAGACAATGCAGCCGCAAATTTACGTTCCGCCGCATGTAGCCGATCAAGCTCGTCTTTCCCTGGAGCGCATGTTACTCGTGAAATAGGAGGAGCATGCGCTACTCCTATGCCTGGAGGCGCCAACGTTATGATTCCTAGATACTTAGTAGATGTTCAACTGGATGAACTGCCAGTTATCGATAAAGACGTTATCGTAATCGGGGCCGGCATTGCCGGTCTTTTTACCGCATTGCGCGCCAGCGCCAGCGGCAATTCCGTACTGATGATTACGAAGAAGTCGCTGCTCGACAGCAACACCCGGTACGCGCAAGGCGGAATCGCAGCCGTTATTTCGGAGGATGATTCACCGGAGTACCATCGCCAGGATACGCTGATCGCCGGTGCAGGGCTTTGCTCTGACGAAGCCGTAAACGTGCTCGTGCATGAAGGGCCAAATGGCGTGAACCGCCTTATTAAGATGGGAACCCAGTTCGATCTGGAGAATGGGGAGTTTGCTCTTACGAAGGAAGGGGCGCACAGTCAGCGCCGTATTCTGCATGCAAATGGCGATGCGACGGGTTATGAAATCGTTCGCGCGCTTTCAGAGAAAGCAGTAGCTGATCCTCAGATTGAGGTGTGGGACGACCATTTCGTTATCGATCTTATTACGGAGGAAAGCGAATGCTGCGGCGTTCTCGTGCAGAAACCGGACGGCCAGCGTCTGTTCATTCGCGGGAAAGCGACAGTTCTTTGCTCCGGCGGCGCAGGCCAGTTGTACCGTTATACAACCAATCCGGACGTCGCTACAGGCGATGGCATTGCCATGGCTTACCGTGCAGGCGCCTATATTCAGGACGTGGAATTCATTCAATTCCATCCGACTTCGCTTTGTTATCCGGGAGCGCCTCGTTTCCTGATCTCGGAGGCGGTTCGCGGCGAAGGCGCCGTGCTTCGCAATATCAGGGGCGAACGCTTCATGGAGCGGTATCACCCGCAGCTGGAGCTTGCCCCTCGCGATGTCGTTGCGCGGGCGATCGTCTCGGAGATGGAGGAGACTAAATCGACCTTCGTCTATCTTGATGTGACGCATGAGTCTGCGGATATGATCACGCATCGTTTTCCGAATATCTATGAATTCTGCCTGAAGTACGGGCTTGATCTGACGACCGACTGGATTCCGGTGGCGCCTGCCGCCCATTATATGATGGGAGGAGTCAAAACCGACCTGAACGGGGAAACCAATATTGGCAGATTGTTTGCTTGCGGTGAAGTATCGTCTACAGGCGTTCACGGCGCGAACCGGTTAGCGAGCAATTCCTTGTCGGAAGCGATCGTATTCGGCAAGCGTATTGTCGATGCGATTAATAAGCTTCCGAAGCTGGAGACGAAGCCGTCGATTCAGCCGGAGGAGCTGCGCGTAGATGCGCCGATGCAGGCTGTTGTTGAGAAACGGTTGAAGCTGCAAAAGATTATGGTGAGATACGTCGGACTGCGGCGGGATGCGAAGGGCTTGGAGCGCGGGCTGGAAGAGTTAAAGCGGCAGCTGCCGATCTTTGAGTCCGTATTGACGAAGCGGGAAGAATTCGAATTCGCCAACCTGCTCACCTGTGCTTTGCTGACGACAGAGGCGGCGCTGCAGCGCGAGGAAAGCCGCGGCGCACATGCCCGTGAAGACTTTCCGGAGCGCAACGATGAAGTATGGCGCAAGCATACCGTCTTGCACCGCTTACATGGAATGACAGAGGAGCGAATTGTTCATGCTTGAGACGAATTTCAACGGCTTCGGCTATCGGCAAACGTTGAAAAATCAAATAAACGGCTGGCTCGCTGAGGATGTCGGCAGCGGCGACGTCACGACGGCGACTACCATTCCGGCGGAATCGCAGTCGAAAGCGGTCATTCACGTCAAGGAGAGCGGGATCATCGCCGGCCTTCCTGTAGCTCAGCTTGTATTCGAGGTTGTCGACCCTAGCCTTGTGTTTGAGGCGAAAGTGGCAGATGGCGACTATGTAGAGAAGGGGACTGTTATCGCAATTGTGGAGGGCAGCACGCATAGCTTGCTCACAGGCGAGCGTCTTGCTCTCAATCTCATGCAGCGGCTGTCCGGCATCGCTACGAAGACGAATGCGTTTGTTGCGGCTCTTGAAGGGCTGCCTGTCCGGCTGGTGGATACGCGGAAGACGACGCCCGGCCACCGGCTGCTGGAGAAGTATGCAGTCCGCATCGGCGGGGGCTCCAACCACCGCTTTGGCTTGTATGATGCGGTTATGATCAAGGATAATCATATTAAAGGGGCTGGCGGCATTCGTGAGGCTGTCGAGGCTTCAAGAGCGAGTATTCCGCATACGATGAAGATCGAAGTGGAGACGGAATCGATGGAGCAGGTTGAAGAAGCGCTTGCCTGCGGCGCCGATATTATCATGCTCGACAACATGAGCCCTTCTCTAATGAAGGAAGCGGTAGCCCGTATCAAGAGCCATTCTCCTCGGGTTATCGTCGAGGCTTCCGGCAATGTCCGGCTTGATACGATTCATGCTATTGCATTATCCGGCGTCGACGTCATATCGGTTGGAGGACTGACCTATTCTTTCAACGCGCTGGACATTAGCTTGGATCTGAACGCGAAGAAGGGAGGATCGGCCTCATGATTCTCGTTATTGATGTAGGCAACACCAATATCGTGCTTGGCGTCTATAAGGGCAAGGAACTGCTGCATCATTGGCGGTTAAGCACCAATCGTTCCGCTACTGTGGACGAGTATGGCATCAATATTCATAACTTGTTTCATTTCGCCGGCCTGAAGCTGGAACAGATGGATGGCGTCATTATCTCTTCTGTCGTTCCTCCGCTTATGCGGGCATTGGAGCAGCTATGCTTGAAATATTTGCGTAAAACGCCGCTGATCGTAGGGCCCGGAATTAAGACCGGCTTGAATATCCGCTACGAGAACCCGCGGGAGGTGGGCGCCGACCGCATCGTCAATTCAGTGGCGGGCATTGAGAAATACGGCTCGCCGCTCATCATCGTCGATTTCGGAACGGCGACGACCTTCGATTATATCGACGGGGACAGCAATTACCTCGGCGGAGCAATCGTGCCGGGCATCGGCATTTCCACGGAGGCGCTGTACCAGCGGGCGGCCAAGCTGCCGCGCATCGAATTGGTGCGCCCGAAGAGCGTAATAGGCCGGAATCCCATTACTTCGATGCAGGCTGGCATTATTTTCGGCTATGCAGGTCAGGTAGACGGCATAGTGAAACGCATCCGCAGCGAGTTCAAGGTTACGCCGCGCGTCATTGCGACAGGCGGGCTTGCAGAGTTAATCAGCGCGGAATCGGAAACGATAGAGGAAGTTGATCCTCTTCTTACATTAGAAGGACTGCGTATCATTTATGAACGGAATCAGGAGGTTTAAAGCATGGAACAATTGAAGGACGTACTCGTACGGGGCACGGCTTGGGGCGGTAAAATCCGCGTCTTCGCCGTTCGTACGACTCAGCTGGTCAGCGAGCTTCAACGCCGTCACGGAACGCTGCCTACTGCGACTGCAGCTCTAGGCCGCGCAGCAACTGCCGGGGCAATTATGGGATCGATGCTTAAGGGCGAAGAAAAGCTGACGGTTCAAGTGAAAGGCGACGGTCCAATCGGTCAAATCGTCATCGACGCCAACGCGCATGGCGAGGTTCGCGGCTATGTCGACAATCCGGACGTGCTGCTGCCAAGCAATGAACACGGGAAGATTGATGTTGCCGGCGGCGTGGGCCGCGAAGGCTTTCTTCATATTATTAAAGATCTCGGCTTGAAGGAGCCGTACCGCGGCAGCGTGCCGCTTATTTCCGGGGAGCTTGCCGAGGATTTCACGTATTACTTTGCGCTGTCGGAGCAGACGCCATCGGCTGTTGGCCTTGGCGTACTGGTTGAGGCGGACGGAACCGTCCTGCATGCGGGCGGATTCATTGTTCAATTGCTGCCGGGTCTGACTGACGCCGAAATTACCCGTCTGGAGCAAGCGGTTGGCACGATGCCGCATGTAACGGCGCTGCTGGATCAAGGCGAGACGCCGGAGGAAATTCTGCGCTGGCTCGTGGGCGACGATCTGCAAATTCACGATACGATGGATATCGTGTTCCAATGCAAGTGCTCGAAGGACCGTGTCGCACAGACGCTGGTCAGCTTGGGCGAGGCTGAGCTGCAACAACTGATTGATGATGACGGAGAAGCGGAAATCGTGTGCCACTTTTGCAACGAGGCGTATACCTTTGATCGTGAACAGCTGGAGAAGCTGCTCGAACAAGCGAGACCGTAGCCTCTCCAATAAAACGGAGGCAGTGGGGGAATGAAAAAATTCGGGGTAGTGAAGACAGTTGTTCTTCTGCAGGCGGTCTGTATGATCGTGCTTAGCGTTGCCGTAGTGGTTAAGCTTTCGCCATTCGGCAGCGACCCCTCTGATCTGGAGCCGGGTACAGGCAATGAAGCTCATACCGGCAACGACGGAGGCGACGAGGCGGCAACCGTCGGAGGAGAGCCGATAACGGCCGGTGAGCTGGAAGCGCAGCTTTTGAAGCAATATGGCGATACGGTGCTGAGAACGATGATGGTGCGCAAGGCGTTGAACCTCGAAGCCGGCGCGCGGCAGTTGAAGGTCACCGTGGAGGAGCAGGACCGCGAGCTGGCTGCCATGATGGAAGGCTATGAGAACGAAGACGAATATTACCGGGTTATGAAAGAGCAGCTTGGCATGGAGAAGGACGACGTGCGCGAGGATGTAAAGTACAAGCTGCTGCTGGAACAAATTGCAATGCTGTCCGTTGAGATATCCGACGGGGATGTGAATCGCTATATCGGCGAGCATGCCGAGCTGTTTGGCGACCGGCTTCAGCTGCATCTGCAATGGATCGTGACGAAAACGGAAAAGGATGCGGGAGACGTACTGGATATGCTGTCCGATGGCGAGGATTTCGCGCGGATCGCCAGAACGTATTCGGTTGATGACTTTACGGCAGACTCAGGCGGAGATCTGGGCTTGATTGACGCTGATGATCCCTTTTACGATGCGGAGCTGCTGGATACCGCAAGCCGGCTGCAGACCGGAGAAATGGCGGGTCCCCTTAAAACAGACGGCGGCTATGCCGTGATTCGGCTCGTTGAGCGCCAGAAGACCGAGGGGCTGACGGGCAAAAGGCTGATGGACGCAGCGCGCAAGCAGCTTGCGCTTTCCAAGGCCAAGCCTCTGCATGATATCGAGGATGAGCTGTTGCTGAAATATGATGCTGTCAAACGGAAGTAATATTCCGGCTGGCCAGCATCATTTTTTTATACAGGCCGTTATATCATTAATAGATGGGGATAGCTGTAATCGTTTTCCTTTCATAGGGCAAATTACATAGAAAAGCTATTGACAACGAATACCAGCATTGTTAATATGGAATTAGTTAAAAAACCAACTGAATTAGTCGGAATAAGGAGGCTTTTCTATCATGGCTAGAATTGTACAAAGCGTTACTGAACTTATCGGTGATACTCCGCTTGTTCGTTTGAATCGTTTGGTGCCTGAGGATAGCGCGGAAATCTATGTAAAGCTTGAATACCAAAACCCGGGCTCCAGCGTGAAAGACCGGATTGCAATCAGCATGATCGAAGTGGCGGAGAAAGAAGGCGTGTTGAAGCCGGGCGACACGATTGTTGAGCCTACTAGCGGCAACACGGGTATCGGTCTTGCTCTGGTAGCAGCTGCGAAAGGCTATAAAGCGATTCTCGTTATGCCTGAGACGATGAGCATCGAGCGTCGCAACCTGCTTCGCGCTTATGGCGCAGAGCTTGTATTGACGCCTGGATCGGAAGGTATGAACGGCGCAGTACGCAAAGCGGAAGAGCTGGCGAAAGAAAACCCTAGCTACTTCATCCCGCAACAATTCAAAAACCAAGCCAATGTGAAAATCCACCGTGAAACGACGGGTCCGGAAATCGTAGAGGCGATTAACTCCCTTGACGGCAAACTGGATGCATTCATTGCAGGTATCGGTACGGGCGGTACGATCTCTGGCGCTGGCGAAGTACTGAAGCAAAACTTCGAAGGCATCAAAGTCTATGCCGTTGAACCGGCTGCATCGCCAATTTTGTCGGGCGGCCAGCCAGGTCCTCACAAAATTCAAGGCATCGGCGCGAACTTCGTGCCTGATATTTTGAACCGTGAAATTTATGACGGTGTTATTACCGTTGAGAACGAGGAAGCATTCGAATACGCACGCCGTGCTGCGAAAGAAGAAGGCATTCTTGTCGGCATTTCTTCCGGCGCTGCTATTTACGCGGCTTTGAAAGTTGCCAAAGAGCTGGGCAAAGGCAAACGCGTTGTTGCAATCGTTCCAAGCAACGGCGAACGTTACCTGTCCACGCCGCTGTTCAATTTCGAGAACTAATCCATACGGATCGCCAAGTCCTCCATGCCGCTTGCTGCGGGTGGAGGGCTTTTTTTTGGTTGGGACATGTCAGTCTTTTCTTTTGCCCTGCCTTTCTGTATACTTAGCAAATCATAATATGCAACTGATCGGGGGTAAAAGGTGATGTTCACCGCTTGGGAGCAATGGAACGGGTGGCACGCCGAACGGCAATACACAACGCTGCCGTTATTGAAAAAGGTGCAGCTGGAGACGTTTGCCGTTGATTCATGGGAGAGAGCCTGGAAGGACGCTTCGCCTTACGCCTTCGTCTTGGAGAGCGGCAAGGATGGCCGCTATACGTATTTGGGCTTGCATCCGGCAAGCGTCATCCGCGGCAAGGGTCTTAAGGCTGTATGTACGGAGCTGGGCGGCGGAGGCACGCCGCCGCTTGCTGGCGCAGACAGCGAATGGGAAGGGAAGCCGCTGGAGCTCGTCCGCCGCTGGATGAGCGGTCATACGGCTCCTAAACTGAGCGAAGGTCCGAAATGGACGGGAGGCTGCGTCGGCTACTGGAGCTATGATATTATTCGCTCCATCGAGCGGCTGCCGGAGCTCGCCGCTGATGATCTCGGCATGCCCGACTATTTGTTCATGCGCATGGACGAGCTGTGGATCGTTGATAAGGCGGAGCAAACGCTATATTGCGCCGTTCATTCCAAGGTAGAGAAGGACGCCGCTCCAGCGCGGCTGCGCAGCCTCTACGAGGCGGCAGCAGCAAGGGCGGATGCTATGGCGGCCTATTGGAATGACAGCGTGCAAGGCGGCAGCACGGCTGCTGCTGCTCTGCGTTCTGATTGGCTCGGGCGGACGCAGGATGGAAGCCTCCATATCGATGTGGAGTCGATGGAGGGGATGACCTCACCGTTCTCTAAAGAGGCTTATAAGGCGGCTGTGGAGCGGATACGGGCGTATATCGCTCAGGGCGACGTCTTCCAAGTGAATCTGTCGCTTCGCCAGAGCCGTAAGGTCAGCGCTTCGCCAGAGGAATTGTATGAGTGGCTGCGAGTTGTCAACCCGTCGCCTTACATGGGCTTTCTGCGGACACCGGACTTCCAGCTCGTATCTGCGTCGCCAGAGCTGCTCGTGGAGCAGCGTGACGGTTTGCTGGCGACCCGCCCTATAGCGGGCACACGCCGCCGGGGCAAGACGGAGGAAGAAGACCGGATGCTGGAGGACGAGCTGTTATCCAACGAGAAAGAACGGGCAGAGCATATTATGCTCGTCGACCTGGAGCGCAATGACCTTGGAAGAATCGCCGCATACGGATCTGTCCATGTCGAAGAACTGATGGTGATCGAGCGCTACTCCCACGTCATGCATCTGGTGTCGCAAGTGGAAGGCAGGCTGGCCGAGGGCAAGGACGCCTACGATGTCATTGCCGCCACGTTCCCGGGAGGCACGATCACCGGCGCGCCAAAAATCCGTACGATGGAGATCATCGAGGAGCTTGAGCCGACACGCCGCGGCTCCTATACAGGCTCCCTCGGATGGATTGACTATAATGGCGATATGGAATTTAATATTATTATAAGAACGATGGCAGTGAAGGACGGCCTCGTACATGTCCAGGCGGGAGCTGGAATCGTCATCGATTCCGATCCGGAGCGGGAATACTACGAGTCGCTTAACAAAGCAAAGGCACTTTGGAAAGCGGTACAGTTCAGCGAGCAATTCGCTGAGCAGACAAGCCGCGTTTAGGGGCATTCCCGGCGCGCTCACGCTGGACCGCAGGGTCCGGTGCAGAATGGTAGAAGGGGGACTGGGACGATGATTCTCGTAATTGATAACTATGATTCGTTTACGTACAATTTGGTGCAGTATTTGGGCAAGCTGGGCGAGGAGGTTGTCGTCAAGCGCAATGACGAGATCGATCTTGCTGGAATCGAGGCGCTGAAGCCTGACCATATTCTCATTTCGCCGGGACCATGCTCCCCTAATGAGGCGGGAATCAGCCTGTCGCTGATCGATCATTTCAAAGGGATTATTCCGATATTTGGCGTCTGCCTCGGCCATCAGTCGATCGGTCAAGCTTTTGGCGGCGATGTTGTGCGCGCAGAGAAGCTGATGCATGGCAAAACGTCGGAAATTATCCATGACGGCAAGACGATTTTCGAAGGCATCCCTTCCCCTTATACGGCTACACGCTACCATTCGCTTATCGTGAAGCGCGAGACGCTGCCCGATTGCCTGGAGATCAGCGCAGAGACGGCTGAGGGCGAAATCATGGGGCTGCGGCATAAGCATTATCCCATTGAAGGCGTACAATTCCATCCGGAATCGATCATTACGGAGCACGGCTTGACGCTGCTTCGCAACTTCTTGCAAATCCGGGTTGGCGCGGCGCAATGAAGATCGGATTTAATGGTGAGGTGAAGAACGCGGAGGAAGCTGTGATCTCGATTTATGATCACGGCTTTTTGTACGGAATGGGGCTATTCGAGACGTTCCGCACCTACGGCGGAAGGCCGTATATGCTGGAACGGCATTTGCAGCGGCTCGCGGAGGGCTGCGAGCAGCTAGGTATACGCTATAAGGCGGATCAGGAAGCGCTGCAGGCGCTAATTGCCGGGCTGCTGCGGGAGAATGGCTTGGATGAGGCTTATATTCGGCTCACCGTTACAGCTGGCGCAGGCGAGCTTGGGCTGCAAAGCGGCGATTATGAACGCCCGAACGAGCTTCTGCTGATGAAGGCGCTGCCGCCTGTCAATAAAGCATTGTACCGCTCCGGCAAGGAGCTGCGGCTGCTGAGCACCGCCAGAAACACGCCGGAGGGGGCTGTACGGTTAAAATCTCTCCATTATATGAATAATATGATAGCGAAGCGGGAACTTGCAGGCAGCGGGGCTGCTGCAAACGCTGAAGGGCTTATGCTGACCGCGGACGGCAAGCTAGCCGAGGGAATCGTCAGCAATTTGTTTTTCGCGAAGGACGGCAAGGTATATACACCCGCTATTGATACAGGCATATTGCCGGGTATTACTCGGGCGAGAGTGCTGGAGCTGGCGCTTGAAGCGGGCTTCGAGGCGGAAGAAGGGCATTATCAATTGGCGGAGCTGCTGGCAGCGGATGAGATATGGGTGACCAACTCGATTCAAGAGCTTGTGCCGATTACATCGGTGAGCGGGATTTCTGGGCAGGGTCAGGTTCAGGACCAAATGACCGTTGGCGATGGAGCTATCGGTCCGATTACAGATAAGCTGCTGCAAGCTTACCGGAGCGACACGGGCAGTGCTGTATAGCTGCGTTCGTAAAATTTCGCTTGAGAAGGAAAGGACGGCTTACGATGACACAGAATATGAATAACGGCGGCGCACCGTCTTTTTGGAGCCGTTCCTATCAATTCGGCGGAGGCTCGAATGAAATAAAGCTGGAGCTTGGCGAACGGACGCTCATTATGGGCATCCTTAACGCCACTCCCGATTCTTTCTCCGATGGCGGTCGCCATCATACAGCGGAGGCGGCTGTCGCTCATGCAGCTGCAATGGTGGCGGACGGGGCGGATCTGATCGACATCGGAGCGGAGTCTACACGGCCGGGCTTTATGCCGATCAGCGCCGAGGAAGAGCTGGAGCGGCTGCTGCCTGTTATCCAGGCTGTACGAGAGGCGCTGCCGCATATTCCAATATCCGTCGACACTTACAAAGCAGAGACGGCAAAGCAAGCCTTGGAGGCTGGCGCTCATATCCTCAACGATGTATGGGGATTAAAATATGATCCGCTGATGGCCGCCGTTGCGGCTGAATATGATTGTCCGGTAATTGTTACCCATAACCGCGCGGAAGCGGAATATGGCGATTTTCTAGCGGATGTGCTGGCTGATTTGCAGACAAGCATAGCTATCGCGAAGCAAGCCGGCGTCCGGGAGTCCAATATTTGGCTCGATCCAGGCATAGGCTTTGCCAAAAGTTATGAGCAGAACTTGCAGCTGCTCGGAAGCTTAAGAGAGATTCACGCGCTGGGCTATCCGGTTCTGCTGGGTACCTCCAGGAAACGGGTCATCCGCCAGACGCTTAATCTGCCGGTGTCCGAACTGGATGAAGGAACGGCAGCAACGACTGCACTTGGTATCGCCCAAGGCTGCCAGATCGTACGCGTTCATGATGTCCGGACCAACGCCCGTACGGCCAAAATGGCCGATGCTATCGTATATCGCTGATTGTTCATACTTGAAAGGAAGTCGGACTCGCATGGATAAAATGACGTTAAAAGGAATGCAGTTTTTTGGCTATCATGGAGTTTTTCCCGAAGAAAACCGGCTCGGTCAAAAATTCGGCGTCGATCTGGAGCTGAAGATTGATCTCGAGCAGGCGTCACAAACGGATGAACTGTCGCACTCTGTCGACTACTCGCAATTGCATGCTCTTACGAAAGAAGTTGTAGAAGGCAAGCCTTACAAATTAATCGAAGCTTTAGCAGGCGGCATTGCAACACGGGTACTAGAAGCTTATACTATGATAAATGAAGTGACGGTTCGCGTAACGAAGCCTAATCCGCCGTTCGAGATCCATTTCGAAGGCGTGACGGTGGAGTTGCGCAGAAAGCGGGATGCTCATGGCCGAATTGTTCCCGTCTAATGCAGAACGCTTTGCGGCATATATTGCGCTCGGCTCTAACATGGGCGACAGGGAGCAATTGCTGCAGCAAGCCGTTGAATGTCTGAACGAACGGCCGGATATTGATGTGCTGCGGCTGTCCGCGCTCTATGAGACCGATCCTGTCGGTTATACGGATCAGCCCGCTTTTCTCAACATGGTTATTGCCGTACAAACGACGCTTAAGCCCCTTGATCTGCTGCGTGTGCAGCAGGATGTGGAGCGGCTGCTTGGCCGCGTACGCGACATTCGATGGGGGCCGCGCACCATAGACCTTGATCTGCTGCTGTATGAAGACGTTGCGATGGACGATGAGGAGCTGACGCTTCCGCATCCCCGTATGATGGAACGCGCATTCGTGCTCGTTCCGCTGAGCGATGTCATTGCGGGCGAGAATCCATTGCGGAATCACGTTGCGGCAGCTGCAGCAGCGGCGCTTCAGGATGGAAAGGAAGGCATTGCCCAATGGAAAACGACCAACTGGCTCAGCGCGTCCGGGCTTTCCGGAAGCTGAAAGGATATACCCAGCAGGAGCTTGCCAAGCAGCTTGGCGTCTCGGTAGCGGTTCTTGGATCTCTTGAAAGAGGCACCCGGAAAGCAGATACGAAGCTGTTGAACAACATTGCAAGCACGCTAGGCGTCACTTACGATGAATTAACGGATGCGAAGCAATAGCGGAGGCTGGCGCGAAGCATTTTTGCAAATAGAAGGATTGAAGGAGGAGTCAAAGGCGGCATGCTTAAAATCGGAGACATCGAGATGAAGAACAGAGTCGTGCTCGCACCGATGGCAGGCGTGTGCAACCCGGCTTTTCGACTCATCGCAAAGGAATTTGGCACAGGACTTGTCTGTGCGGAGATGGTAAGTGACAAAGCTATTCTGCATGGCAACAAAAGAACGATGGAAATGCTGTTCGTTGACGAGCGGGAGAAGCCGCTTAGCCTGCAGATTTTCGGCGGTGACCGCGAGACGCTTGTCGAAGCTGCGAAAGTTGTCGATCAGCAGACCAATGCGGACATTATCGACATCAATATGGGTTGCCCGGTACCGAAGGTAACCAATTGCGAGGCAGGGGCGCGCTGGCTGCTGGACCCGAACAAAATCTACGAAATGGTATCAGCTGTCGTTGAAGCGGTTAGCAAACCGGTTACGGTCAAAATGCGGATCGGCTGGGACGATGAGCATATCTTTGCCGTAGACAACGCCAAAGCGGTTGAAAGCGCTGGCGGAAGCGCGGTTAGCGTACATGGACGCACGCGCGAGCAGCAGTATACGGGAAAGGCAAACTGGGATATTATAAGGGATGTCAAACGAGCGGTATCGATTCCCGTTATTGGCAATGGCGACGTATTCTCGCCGGAAGACGCCAAACGGCTTCTGGAGCATACCGGCTGTGACGGTGTTATGATCGGACGGGGCGCGCTCGGCAACCCGTGGATGCTTTACCGGACGATTCAATATTTGGCTTCCGGCGAGCTGCTGGCCGATCCATTGCCGCGCGAGAAGATGGACGTGGCTTTGCTCCATCTTGACCGGCTTGCCGCGCTGAAGGGCGAAGCGGTAGCGGTTCGCGAGATGCGCAAGCATCTGGCATGGTATCTTAAGGGACTTCCTGGCGCAGCCCGCGTGAAGGATGCCATTATGGAAGAAACGGGACGCGAAGGCGTCCTTGAAATATTGGAGAATTATATTGGGTCACTGGATGCGGATGCGCTGGCGGATTCGGCTGTTAAAGCAAACTCACAAGCCGTTCATTAATACCGTAAGCGGATAATCCGGGGGCATGAGCCGGATGTCCGCTTTTCGCATTTTCTCTCCCGGTCCTGTCAGGCGCAGGGCAATCGAATAAAGCGGTTACAGTGTCAATTCCCTTTGATTGACATTCGGGGTGTCTTTGAAATATAATCTTGCAATATACATCAATGACGCAGTTGCAGCGCTTGCCGAAGGCATGACGGCTGGCGACCGTAATATATTAAGTACGAGTGAATTCATACACCGTATGAAAATTTGTCACACGACAGGAGAATCGGAAAGATGAGCGATAAGGAAATCATTCTGACTCAGGACGGATTGAAGAAGCTTGAAGAAGAACTGGAAAACCTGAAGTCGGTTAAACGTCGTGAAGTAGCAGAACGGATTAAGGTAGCAATCGGGTACGGCGATATTAGCGAAAACTCGGAATATGAAGATGCGAAGAACGAGCAGGCTTTTATTGAAGGACGTATCATAACGTTGGAAAAAATGCTGCGCAATGCGCGGATTATCAATAATGACGACATCGATACCGATACGGTGAGCATTGGCTCGACAGTAACGGTTGAAGATTTGGAATACGGCGATAAGATGGAGTATGCGATTGTAGGCTCGGCGGAATCTGATCCGCTGCAGAACAAAATCTCGAATGAAAGCCCGGTAGGCAAAGCGATTTTGGGCAAAAAGATTGGGACTGTCGTTGACGTGAGCGTACCTGCCGGCATTATTCAATATAAAATTTTAGATATCAAAAAATAAGGTTTGCACTGTGTTATTTCAGAAAGCTTCCTTAGCGGAAGCTTTTTGAACGTTTCGGCGGTGTCGAGGAGATGACTGAATTGAACGAGGAAAATAACGGTGTAGTAGAAGAACAGGAGCTTAGCGAGCTGCTGCAAATTCGCAGAGACAAGCTGGACGAGCTCCGCGGCTTGGGCGTCGATCCATTCGGCGGTAAATTTGAACGTACACATACAGCGAAGGAAATTGTGTCTGCATACGAAGCTTTCAGCAAGGAAGAGCTGGAGGAGAAGGCGGTCACGGTAAGCATTGCGGGACGCATTATGCAGAAGCGCGGTATGGGTAAGGCATCATTTGCCCATATTCAGGACTTGAGCGGCAAAATTCAAATTTATGTGCGTAAGGATTCGGTAGAAGCGAATAAATACGCAGCGTTCGAATTGCTCGATATCGGCGATATCGTTGGCGTTCATGGCGTCGTGTTCAAGACGAATACGGGCGAGGTTTCGGTAAAAGCGAAGGAAGTCGACGTGCTGACCAAGTCGTTGCTTCCGCTGCCGGACAAGTATCATGGACTGAAAGACGTAGAGCTGCGCTACCGCCAGCGTTATGTCGATCTGATCATGAACCAGGACGTTCAACAGACGTTCATCTCCCGTTCCCGTATCATTCAATCGATGCGCCGTTATTTGGATTCGCTCGGTTATCTGGAAGTCGAAACGCCGACGCTGCATTCTATTGCAGGCGGTGCGGCTGCCCGTCCGTTCGAGACGCATCACAATGCGCTTGATATGCAGCTCTACATGCGGATTGCAATTGAGCTCCACTTGAAACGTCTCATTGTCGGCGGCCTGGAGAAAGTATACGAGATCGGCCGTGTATACCGGAATGAAGGCATCTCGACACGCCACAATCCGGAATTCACAATGATCGAGCTGTACGAGGCTTACGCTGATTATAAGGATATTATGGCGCTGACCGAAAATCTGATTGCACACATTGCGCAAGAAGTGTTCGGTACGACTAAGATTATGTATCAGGGCCAAGAGATTGACCTGACGCCGCAATGGCGCCGCGTATCGATGGTTGACCTGGTCAAAGAAACGACGGGTGTAGACTTCGGCGTACAAATGAGCGACGAAGAAGCACATGCTCTGGCGAAGGAGCATAAAGTGCCGGTTGAACAGCATATGACGTTCGGCCACATTCTCAATGCCTTCTTCGAGCATTTCTGTGAGCATACGCTTATCCAGCCGACTTTCGTAACGGGCCACCCGGTTGCGATCTCGCCGCTGGCGAAGAAGAATGCCGAAGATCCTCGCTTCACAGACCGCTTCGAGCTGTTCATCGTGGCACGCGAGCATGCGAACGCGTTCACGGAGCTGAACGATCCGATCGATCAGCGTCAGCGTTTCGAGTCGCAGCTGGTTGAACGCGAGCAGGGCAATGACGAAGCGCATGAAATGGATGATGATTTCATCCGTGCGCTGGAATACGGCATGCCGCCTACTGGCGGTCTAGGCATCGGTGTTGACCGCCTTGTTATGCTGCTTACGGATGCGCCTTCGATTCGCGATGTACTGCTGTTCCCGCATATGCGCGATCGCGGCGGCGAACAATAAAAGCCTTCATACCGCTTGGGAAACAATCCCAAGCGGTTTTTTTATGGGCAGACATTGACCGTCGATAGCTTTTCCTTTAAAGTTGATATGTATTTTTAGGAAAAAATAGGCTAAATTGCTGTTGATAAATTATAAAATGTAGAGGTGAGAGGTCTGAGTATGCGGAATTCTGTCTGGTCTAAACTCATTATTGCTACCGTGCTCATTATCATGGCAATTCCTTTGACTGTAGGACATGCAGCTGGCGAGGGAGAGCATCCGAATCTATTGTTAAACCCGGGATTCGAAGAGGCGGAGTCGGGAGTTCCTCTGTCGTGGACGCAGGATGTATGGGTTCAAGGAAGCGATGTTACCCGGTTTACGGTCGATACGTTGAATACCCATTCGGGCGGTACTGCTGCGGTAATTGAGAACACACAGCCTAACCATGCCAAATGGGTTCAGAAGGTAGCGGTGAAACCCAATACCTACTACCGGATTAGCGGTTGGGTGAATGTGGCCGGAACAGATGAGAATGCTACAGGCGCGAACCTGCTGATCATTGGCGTTGGCGGCGAATTTCCGCAAATCCACAATACCGCCGGCGAATGGAAGCTAATCGAATTCTACGGCAAGACAAGCAAGGGGCAGAAAGAGATTCAGCTGGCGGCAAGCCTCGGCGGCTACGGCAGCTTGAATACCGGCCGGGCATGGTTTGATGATCTGTCGCTGACGCAGGTCGACAAGCTGCCGGCGGGCGTAACGGCGATCTCGTTTGCGCCAAGCGATGTCAGCGGCGGCGATGCAGCGAAGGCGGACAGCCCGCCGAAGGTTTCGGCTTTTCCAGTACTTGCGATCTCTACACTATTCGCTATTCTATTCGTTTATTTATATAGCCGTACTCTTAGGCAGAGACTTCCGCTAGAGCGCGCCAGCGCCAGCAAGGCCACGCAGGTTATGGCATGGCTCTTAATTGCACTAGGTTTCCGTATTGTCATTGCAGTAGGTTATACCGGCTATGAGTCGGATTTGCGAACCTTCATCTATTGGGGCAATGCGGCATACAAAAATGGGATTACCGGCTTTTATCAGGAGGGGATGTTTGCCGACTATCCGCCTGGTTATATCTATGTGCTCTATGTGCTTGGCATGCTGCAGCAGCTGTTCGGACTGGACGGCGCTTCGAAGGGCGCTTATCTGCTGTACAAGCTTCCGGCGATTATTGCCGATTTGGCTGCCGGATGGGTGATTTATAAAGCGGCTGGCAAGAAGCTTGGCGAGACGGCTGCATTTGGACTTGCGATGCTTTATCTGTGGAATCCGGCTGTCTGGGTAGATTCTGCTGCATGGGGCCAAGTGGACTCCATCTTTACGTTGTTCCTGCTGCTTGCCATTCAAGCTATAGTCGGCAATAAGCTGGAGCGCGGAGCGCTGTGGTTTGCGATCGCCGTTCTGGTTAAACCGCAGGCGCTGATTTTTACGCCGGTTATTTTGTTGGCCATCGTAACCAAGCGCGAGTGGAAGCGGACTGCAATAAGCGCGGTATACGGATTGGCATTATTCGTGGCGCTGGCCATTCCTTTTTTCTGGAGCAATGGCGGGATTGCCGGCCTGATCAATCTTTACAAATCGACGCTGGCATCATACCCTTACGCTACGCTAAATGTATTTAATCTTTATGCGCTTACTGGCGGCAACTGGACGGATCTGGATCATACCTTCTTGTTCATCCCATACGGCAAATGGGGCATAATCGCCATTCTGTTAGCGGTAGCATTGTCTGTATACTTGTCCGTTAAGGCAAAAGACAAATCGGATTTATCGAAGTCTTATTATATCGGCCTAATTCTCATTTCAGTTATGTTCCTTTTGGGCACCAAAATGCATGAGCGCTATTTGTTCCCGGCGATTCTGTTAGGCGTATTTGCTTATATCGAAGCAAAAGACAGACGGATTTTGCATATCTTACTGGGCTACAGCATCACCTTCTTTATTAATGTCGGTTATGTGTTAGCGTTCAGCAAATTTACAACGAATGTTCCGACGGACGGCATCGTCATCGTAACCTCAATCGCTAATCTTGGATTGCTGCTGTACATGCTGTATGTCGGTTACGATATTTATATCCGCGGCCGGGTGCAGTCTGTACCGAGTCTCGCGGAGGATGAACAGGCTCGCAATGATGAGAAGTTGCTGTCGGAGATCGTTAACGTGCAGCGGTCCAATAAGTCACCTTCGAGATTGAAGAAAAACGATTGGATTGCGATGCTCGCAATCACGCTCATCTATGCAGTGGTTGCTCTGTCCAACTTGGGCTCCACGCAAACATTAGGCTCGGGCTGGACGCCAGCCAAGTCGGGACAAAGCTTCTACGTAGATCTTGGGGAAGCCCGGCAGCTGGAGCGGATGAACAGCTTCGGCGGGTATGGCGAAGGCAAGTATAAGCTGGAATTCGGCAATACGCCGGATGTTTGGAGCAATCCGGTTGAGCTGGAGCAGAAGGGCGGCGACGATCTGAAGTGGGCGGTTCACCCGCTTGATGTTACCGCTCGTTATGTGAAGGTAACTACTAATCAGACAGGCTACTCGATTCAAGAGATGGCGTTCTACGCAAAAGGCAGCGATGAGCCGGTTGCGATCAGCCAAGTTGTTGAAGAGGAGAAGCAGGAGGGGAAAAGCTCCGCCGTCCGCTTATTCGATGAACAGTCGGCCGCTGCCTACAAGGCAAGCTATAAGAACGGCAGCTATTTCGATGAAATCTATCATGCTAGAACGGCGCTTGAGAATATCGAAGGCGTTAGAGCCTATGAGAATACACATCCGCCGCTAGGCAAAATTATTATTGCGCTTGGCATTAAGCTGTTTGGCCTCAGTCCGTTTGGCTGGCGCATTATGGGCACCCTATTTGGTATTGCGATGGTGCCTGTCCTTTATCTGTTTGCGCTCAGGCTGTTTAAGCGCACGGGTTATGCTGCGGCTGCAGCTGGACTGCTCGCAGCGGAATTTATGCATTTTACCCAGACGCGAATTGCAACGATTGACGTGTACGGTGTCTTCTTCATCATGCTGATGTTCTACTTCATGCATAAGTACTACTCGCTGAACTTTTACAGCACACCGCTGCGCAAGACGCTTGTACCGCTGTTCTGGGCAGGACTGTTGTTTGGCATCGGCGTTGCGTCGAAATGGATCGTGATTTACGGTGGTGCTGGACTAGCAGTAATGCTCGCATTGTCGCTCTTCGAACGGTACCGGCAATACGGGGCTGCCAAACGAATTCTCGCTGCTGGCAAGGTTAAGGCGGAGGAAGAGGATACGTACCGGAAAATCATCCGGCTGTTCCCGCGAAATACGATTATCACCTTGGCAATATGCCTGATTTTCTACGTTGCCATTCCGGCTGTCATTTATGGCTTGTCTTACATTCCGGTGCTGAAGGTATCGGGAGATGAATACACAGCGGAAAGATTGGTAGACTATCAGAAAAATATGTATCATTACCACAGCGAGCTTGTCGCTACGCATCCTTATTCCTCGCAGTGGTGGGAGTGGCCGTTTATGAAGCGTCCGGTCTGGTATTACAGCGGCAGTGATCTCGCTAATCCGGGCAACGTCTCGACCATATCGGCTTTCGGCAATCCGCTGATTTGGTGGACGGGGATATTCGCATTACTTGGCACGCTTTACTTCAGCATCAAACGGAAGGATAAGCGGATCTACATCATCTGGATTGCGTACCTGTCGCAATACTTGCCTTGGATGCTCGTTCCGCGCCTTACGTTTATCTACCATTATTTTGCGATGGTGCCTTTTATGATTTTAGCTATTATTTATATGTTCAAGCTTTATGAGGAGAGGCATCCCGACCGGCAATGGCTGCGCTGGCTTTATGTCGCTGCGGCTGCAGTATTGTTCCTTATTTACTATCCGGTGCTGTCGGGCATGGAAGTCGCCAGAGCTTATGCGGCAGTCATTCGGATCTTTGATTCTTGGGTGTTTTACGGTTAGGTTGGACGGATCGGGAATTTATGAATAGGAGGGATACGGATGCAAGCCAAGTACAGCATTATTGTGCCGATGTTCAACGAAGAAGAAGTAATCGGGCATACGTACTTACAGCTGAAAACGGTCATGGACGGCTACGGAGAGTCCTATGAGTTGATATTCGTCAACGACGGCAGCCGGGATCGTACGGTTGAGATTGTCGACGGCATTTGCCGCAATGACCGGAACGTTCGGCTCATTAATTTTTCCCGCAACTTCGGTCATCAGATTGCAATTACGGCTGGAATGGATTATGCCAAGGGCGAGGCTGTTATCATCATCGATGCGGATCTCCAGGATCCGCCGGAAGTGATGCTGCAAATGATCGAGAAGTGGAAAGAGGGTTACGAGGTCGTATACGGCAAGCGGTTGAAGCGGAAGGGCGAGACCGCCTTTAAAAAAATTACGGCGATGTTGTTCTACCGGACGATGCGCAGCATGACCAACTTCGATATTCCTATGGATACAGGAGACTTCCGGCTGATCGACCGCAAAGTATGCGATGTGCTGCGCGGGCTGAAGGAGAAAAACCGGTTCGTGCGCGGACTTGTGAGCTGGGTCGGCTTTCGTCAGACGAGCGTCGAGTATGTCCGGGAAGAGCGTTTTGCCGGCGAAACGAAATATCCTTTGAAAAAAATGATCAGCTTCGCACTGGACGGCATCACTTCGTTTTCCTATAAGCCGTTGAAAATCGCTACGTATATCGGGTTCTTTTTATCAGTAACCAGCTTTCTCTACTTGATGGTCGTCGTGTATCAGAAGCTGTTCACATCCTATAATCAGGTCGGCTGGACATCCATTGTAGCGATTAATTTATTATTCAACGGCATCATACTTATGCTTCTTGGTTTAATCGGTGAATATATCGGCAGAATCTACGACGAGTCGAAAAACCGTCCTTTGTATATTGTGCGGGAAGCCCAAGGCTTTGAGGATAATGAGCGGCAGGAACAAGCATCTGTTCAAACGGAACGTGAATATGTCCGCTGATCAGCTTGATCCCCTTTCAGTGCCGACGCCAGTAGAACGCGAGACGGATGCACAAGTGAAACAGCATCGCCGGAAAATGTTTAAGCAATTTATTTTATTTAATATGGTTGGCGTAATCAATACGGCAGTGGACTTTGCGGTGTACAGCCTGCTCGTCTGGGCAGGCCTGCATTATATACCGGGACAGATACTGTCTTATGCCGCGGGAATGGGCAACAGCTATCTGATGAATACGCTGATTACGTTTCGCGGCGCCTCGGGTGAAGCTGGCGGAGGAGAGCAGGATAGGGGCAGGCCGATTCGCTTTATCACCCTTAATTTGGCAGTGCTCCTTGTCTCGCTTGGATTGCTGTTTCTGACCAAAGAAAGCTGGGGAATTAACCCGTTTTTGGCGAAGCTTGTCGTTACTTGTATAACAGTTGTGCTGAATTTTGTCGGCAGTAAATGGTGGGTTTTTAAGCGACAGAAATAGTTTAAAAAATGGTAAGAAAACCGTTGACTTGCAATTGCTACTAATTGTAGAATAGGTCTTGCGAACCGGGTGTAATTGGTAGATTTACTAGGTTCCGTAGGATTAACTACATATGACATGATAATAGCAAACCATCCGAAAGGGTGGGACGCAAAGTCAGGAGTCTAAGGCATTACACGGTTGGGGTGTATGCGATGATCGTCCGACTGCCATGAATATGACCATATTCGAGGCAGTCTTTTTTGTTGCCTTGAATCCGGAATTATTTTATGGAGGAGAGTGAGTAATGGGCAAGAAACGGTTCAAATCGTTGCTTGTGCTGACGATGATTATTATTCTGACGTTCAGCATAGCCGGTAATGTTTTTGCGCATGGGGGAGGAAGTAATTCGTTTAAATGTTCGGATTACGGCACAGTGAGTTACACTGTCGGTAATAAAAAAACATTTACGACATCACATGGTGACATTAGCGGTTCGTTAAGAGATCAGGGTTCAGGCTGGTCTCAAGTTTCTAACGCATTCTTGGATTGGTCAGCAACCGGCAATTATGATGTGTATTGCGTAAAGATTGAAACCTGGTTGGGTGATGGTAAGATCATCGAGTATCAAGGAGGTTCAAGAGGCGATCTGGGTCTGACTGCTAATAGAGGTTGGTTTGGCGAGTATCAGTCCATTTATAGAATCACGTTCTATAAAAAGGAAAAACCTGCGCCGACACCGACGCCAACGCCGACGCCAACGCCGACGCCAACGCCGACGCCGACGCCGACGCCGACGCCGACACCGACACCAACGCCGACACCGACGCCGACACCGACGCCGACACCAACGCCGACGCCGGAGCCAACTCCGGCACCAACGCCGGAGGCAACTCCGACACCAACACCGGAGGCAACTCCGACACCAACACCGGAGGCAACTCCGACACCAACACCGGAGGCAACTCCGACACCAACGCCGGAGGCAACTCCGACACCAACGCCGGAGGCAACTCCGACACCAACGCCGGAGGCAACTCCGACACCAACGCCGGAGGCAACTCCGACACCAACGCCGGAGTCAACGCCAGCACCAACACCGGAGTCAACGCCGGCACCAACACCGGAGTCAACGCCAGCACCAACACCGGAGTCAACGCCAGCACCAACACCGGAGTCAACGCCAGCACCAACACCGGAGTCAACGCCGGCACCAACACCGGAGTCAACTCCAGTACCAACCCCGACACCAACGCCTTCTTCGACACCAGATGAAGAAGTAGTAATAGACGACAATGAGAACCCATTGGGACCAGTCGATCAGGGTAGCGGCAGCGATACGGGTACATCGAATGATAAGCCTGCTCCTACTGCAGTTGTTGGAAGTGATTCTGATACAGTAGATGTTAATGAAGAAGTACCTCTGGGCGCACTGCCTAAAACAGGTGAGTCAAGCTCGTTACCGATTTACTTAGCCGGAGCTATGCTTGCATTGCTGGGCGGAGTATTGCTTCTTAAAAAGAAAAATAATGCATAAGTAATGTTTAATTCATTTAGAGGACTAGTCCATAAAGGGCTGGTCCCTATTTTTTTTCGCTATACTATTAAAAACTATTAAAATAGGGTTGATTTTTTCATAGAATATGGTAATCTAGTACTAGACAAAGCTAATCACGATAACGGCAAACCTATCGAAAGATAGGGACGCAAAGCTACAGGGCCTTCCGTATGATGGCAGCCAGCTACCGAAAGAAACGGGCTTTTTTTATTTTGTTAAAAAGCGAACGTATGTTCGAGAACTTTATACGATAATGGCAAACCTATCGAAAGGTAGGGACGCAAAGCTATAGGGCCTTTTCTCTTAATGAGATGGCAGCCTAGCCACCGAAGGGAGTTTTATTCATGCGTAAGCTAATTCTTATGCTCGTAGCCGTGTTTGTAATTACAACATCGATTCAAGTGACAACAGCAGCTGCAAGCGCTGATGCACAATGGTTGGATACTGCTAACATTAATAATGGTACAGTAGGCGTTAAATATGACGTGAAGTCGAATGTAAAAACGAAAGTAATGGTAGCAAAAGGCAAGGACAACTATACATATACGCTGGCGAGCTCGAGCGAAGAAGTTTTTCCATTGCAGCTTGGCAATGGGGATTACACGATTTCGATTCTTGAGAACACAACTGGCAACAAATATAAAGTAGTAAGTAAAGAAGTCGTTAGCTTGAAGTTGAACGACACGAAGATTGTTTTCCTGAACTCGGTACAAAACGTTAAATGGAACAACACGAATAAAGCGATCCAAAAGGCTAAAGAACTGACAGCTAACAAGAAGAGCGATGCCGATAAAGTAAAAGCTATTTATGATTACATTATCAAAACTGTTGACTATGATTATGATCTGGCAAACAATTTGCCGACTGAGTACTTGCCAAGCATTGATCGGACGCTTAGCACGAAGAAAGATATTTGCTACGGTTACTCGGCACTGTTTGCAGCTATGCTGCGCAGCGTAGATATTCCGACTAAGCTGGTTATGGGTAATTCGACTTATGTAACTCAGTACCATGCTTGGAATGAAGTGTACCTGGACGGCAAATGGGTAACGATCGATACAACAGTTGATGCCGGCCTGAAAAAGTCGAATAAGAAGTTCGAGCTTGTAAAAGAGGCTTCGAAATATACAACGGCAAAAGTATATTAATAGTAGTAAGATGAAGAGGCTTGCGCGGGATGCGTGAGTCTCTTTTTTGTATGTATAAAAAGAATCTAAAAAACTTTAAAAAAAGACTTGCAATGCTATAGGCACCCGTGATATATTATATGAGTCGCCGCTGAGACACACGCGGTTGACACACAAAAGAAATTGTTCTTTGAAAACTGAACAACGAGCAAAACTGCCCCATTGATTCTAATGAATTAATGGAAAAGCGATAAAACAAAGTAATGAGCTTTCAAATTCTATGGAGAGTTTGATCCTGGCTCAGGACGAACGCTGGCGGCGTGCCTAATACATGCAAG
>NZ_JBHVUY010000012.1:0-91847 GCF_042883865.1 Paenibacillus sp. NPDC058174 | reverse complement strand
TCTGCCGTTCTTGGTTCCATGCAATCGCTGCTGCGATTGATGGAGTGAACCTGCGAAAAGTCAGAGCGGGCTCGGCTTTCGCTTCGCTGATGCTCTTTAAACATAGGGGCAAGAGCAAAGCAGCACGGCGCGAATACCGGCCCGTTCTGCCGTTCTTGATTCGATTCAATCGCTGCTGCGATTGATGGAGTGAATCTGCGAAAAGTCAGGACGGGCTCGGCTTTCGCTTCGCTGATGCACTTTAAACACAGGGGCAGGGGCAAGAGCAATGCAGCGCTGCGCGAATACCGGCCCGCTCTGCCGTTCTTGGTTCCATGCAATCGCTGCTGCGATTGATGGAGTGAACCTGCGAAAAGTCAGAACAGGCTCGGCTTTCGCTTCGCTGATGCTCTTTAAACATAGGAGCAAGAGCAAAGCAGCACGGCGCGAAGCCGGCCCGCTCTGCCGTTCTTGGTTCCATGCAATCGCTGCTGCGATTGATGGAGTGAACCTGCGAAAAGTCAGAGCGGGCTCGGCCTTCGTTTCGCTGATACTTTTTTGACCGGCAACGTATGACTGATCACCGTGTGCCGTTCAAGACCAAAAACAAAGCATAACATCGTTATGCTGCGAGAATGTCAGCTACCTCAGAACGAGACCAAAACCAGAGATACAGTCTCTACTGATGCAGCCGCAGCATTCCAAATGCAAAAATACATTTTGTTTTGGCGTTTTGCAGCCGAAAAGCCGATCAAAATGCAAATCTGCATGTCGAATCGGTCATTTCAGCCGATTTTGAGCAAATTCGGCTGATCAAAATGCACTTTTACATTTTGAAGCGGAAAAACGCACTTTTTGCGGCTATCAAAATGTATTTTTGCATTTTAAAAAAGAACGAGGCTACTTTGTTTTCACTGCCCGCTGCACACGTAGAATCTGAAGTTCTTTACAAAGCCGATAAGCCTTCTTTTTCCCCAATACAAGCTGATGTCTGTCCCTTAGACAAAGCATCAGACGTTTATAGCCATACTCGCGTCCTTCCCCTTCAACGAGCTCAAGCAACCAGCCTTTGATCTGCTCATTGCTGATCTTACGTCCTTCTTTCGTCAAGGAATACTCTGTATTGGAACGTCCTCTGCGGACTGTAGTTGTAGATTGAGATTTCTCGCTGGGATCCGCTTTGGATGCTTCTCGTTTTTTTCGATCGTAATAGGTGGATTCTGCGATACCGAGCACTCTCAGGACAAATGCGGCGGCGGCTCCCTGCTTACCGATAAACTCGTTTGCTATTTCGAATCTGGTCGATAAGCAGGGTTCACTTTTTTTAGCAATTCACGAAAAATTTCATTTTCGAGCTCCTTTTCTCGGATAAGGGCATTAATTTTATTATATTTTTCTTCAACTTCTCGTAGACGAAGCACTTCTTGTAGGGTTTCATCTGGCTTATCATGTTTGCCCGTTTCGTCCCGGTATTCACGGACCCATTGACGAATAGTTTCCTCATGAATGTCGTATTTTCTGGCCAGAACGCCCACCTTTACACCAGACGATGCTTCTCTTACTACTTTAAGCTTAACTTCTTCTTCCATACGAAACGCCCTCCTTTATACGATTGTGTTTTGTAGTAAAGAAGTACTCCAAATCAATATAGAGGTTAAGATAAAATATATTAAAAATCTTCCTTTTTCGGCGGAAAAGTCACTACGCTGCGCGAATGCCAGCTACCTCAGAACGAGACCAAAACCAGAGATACTGCCCCCGCTGATGCAGCCGCAGCATTCCAAATGCAAAAATACATTTTGTTTTGGCGTTTTGCAGCCGAAAAGCCGATCAAAATGCAAATCTGCATGTCGAATCGGTCATTTCAGCCGATTTTGAGCAAATTCGGCCGATCAAACTGCACTTTTGCATTTTGAGGCGGAAAAACGCACTTTTTGCGGCTATCAAAATGTATTTTTGCATTTTGTAGCGGCTGACGGATCGCCCAAGCCCCTAGGCGATTCAAATCTATGCTACTCAAGTACATACAGCCACCATTGCGCAAACTACGGCCAACTCTGCTCACTCCGGCACATCGAGGTTACATATACGCTTCAATCAGCAGCCGTCATACAGCATCACAGTTACAATCCCTACTGCGAGCTGCCCCGCGCAATCCCCACCGTAACCCCAACTCCAACCGCAACCAAGCCCCGTAAACAAAGAGAACCCCTGTATTTGTAATAAACAGGGGGTTCTCGAAAAAGCGAATGCCGGTCAATCAATTGGCTCGTTAGAGGCAGAATCAGATTCAGAGCCCTCTCCATCCGAGGAGCCTGCATTTTCATTGTCTCCGGCTGTACCGTTAGAGCTGTCGCCCGAACCATCTCCAGAGACGATTGCCTCTGCTCCCTCAGGAGGCTGCAGCTTAAGCCGCAAGTGGCGCTCGCCTTTTATCACTTCCTCCTGCTGAGAAATGACATACCCCTGTCCCTCAACAATTAGGCGGATATTCAGTACGGAGGACACTTCCAGCGCATCCCGTAGCGACAGACCGGTTAAATCCGGAATTTTGAGCTTGTCCCGCTGCTCCGTAATTAAATAGATTCGTTGCGACGGGTTAATAACAGTCCCGTTCGCCGGAATTTGCTGAAGGACGGATGAACCGCTGCCTACAATCTCGTAGTCGAGGTCCTTGGCCTTAAGCAGCGCCTTGGCTTGCGCCACAGTCTGCGATCTCATATCGGGAGCGGTGAGCGCATCTTTTTTCTTCGGCTCATCTTCCAGCTTAACGCTAGGCGCTATACCGTAGTGACGCAGCGTTTTGGAGACGACCTCTTTGAAAGCAGGAGCCGCAACCGTACCGCCGCCTACAAGCGAGTTGTTTGGCTCATCGACAACGATATACAGCACGATTTTGGGATCTTCAACCGGCGCATATCCGATAAAAGAAACGACGAATTTTGTTTTGGAGTAGACGCCGTTGACAACCTTTTGCGCCGTACCGGTTTTACCCGCTACCCGATAACCTTCGATATAAGCATTTTTACCTGTACCGATCGCTTTGTCGGATACGACCTGCTCCAGATATTCGCCTACTTTCTTAGACGATTCTGGAGAAATGACTTGGCGGACAAGCTTCGGCTCAAACTTCTGAGTCGTCTTAGTAGCCGGGTCATAAATTTGTTTAATAATTTGCGGCTGCAGCAGCTTGCCGCCGTTCGCAACAGCAGCCACAGCAGCCACCTGCTGAATCGCCGTTACTTGTACTTCCCCTTGACCGAAGGATGCCCGGGCAATATCACTTGGCCGGTTCAAATTAATATTGATCTTCCCTGATGCTTCCCCGCCAAGCGCAATACCGGTCTTCTGGCCAAAGCCAAAGCGGTTAATATAGTCGACCAGCTTCTCGCCGCCGAGCTGTTCCAGCCCCAGCTTAACGAATGCAACGTTACTGGAGTGCTTCAGTCCGTCCAAGTAACTGATTGTACCCCAGCCGACTTTATTGATATCGTTAACCGGCTTACTGCGCGGTATGTTGATAGAGCCTGACTTGTAGGTGGCATTTGGATTAAAAAGCCCTTCTTCCACAGCCGCCGCCAGCGTCACGATTTTGAATGTGGAGCCCGGCTCGTAAAGCGATTTGATGGAGTGGTTATACGCATTCTCATAATCGCTTTTCCAATAGATGTTCGGATTGTACGTCGGCATTTGCGCCATCGCCAAAATTTCCATCGTTTTCGGATCAGCTGCTACAGCCGTTACCGTCTTCGGATGATATTGATCCACGATTCCCTTAAGGGCTTCTTCGAGGTAACGTTGAATTTCGGCATCGATCGTCAGCGTAATGTCCTGTCCGTCTCTAGCCGGCTTGTAAGAGATTTCTCCGTTTGCAAGCTCTACCCGTTTGCCGTCTTTCTCGTAAATAATGTTGCCGTCCTCGCCTCTCAGCTTTTCGTCGAGAAAAGCTTCAATGCCCGTCTTCGCCTGGCCTTGCAGATCGATATAGCCTAGAAGCTGCGAAGCCAGCATATTTTTCGGATAATATCGCTTGGTATCATTCGCAAGATGAATGCCTACATCTTTATTTTTGATCCCATGCTTTTCGGCCAGCTCATCGCTGAACGCCTTTATTTTATCCGCAAGCTCTTTATCAATCTTCAGCCCTTCCCGGCCAACCGACCGATAAACGAAATATTCATCGGTTCCTTCCTTTTGGGCGGTAACGAGCTTGTATAGCTCAGCCTCCGGCTTACCCAAGAGAGTATGCAGCCCTTTCGCCACCTCCTCGGCAATATCCAAACTGTTAATCAACTTTGGATTTACCGAGACGTTATAGGCGAGAGTATCCATTGCCAGAATAGTGCCTTCCCGATCCGTAATTGTCCCCCTCTTGGCGTAAAGCTTCTCTTCGGTTGACCATCTTGTTTTGGCCATGTCATACCAGAAATCGCCCTTGACAACCTGCACCCAATAGACCCGGCTTAAAAGAATGACAAAAAGGAGGGTCATTATCCCTCCAAACAGCAATGTCCTTAATCGAATTCGTTTGATCATAGCGGTCACCTAGTTCCGCAAGGCAGACTCGGTATCATCCACACCCGGATTCACCGTAATGCCGGGCTGTTCCGTAGCCGTCATGCCCCGCTCTTCTGCCAGCTTGCGAATCCTCTCTTTGTCGGAGAGCATCTCTACCTGCTTGGTCAGCTCTTTCATTTCAATGTTCATCGATTCATATTCGTTAGTTATTTGCTTGATTTCGACACGCATCCCGTAGATTTGAGACTGACGGACCAGGATGAGTCCAAGCACGATAACGAGCACGACGACCGAAAACATATACAGCAGCTTTTCCTGAGTCGGAAGCGTCTTGCGCTTGACGACGACGCGCTTTGTTTCGCGGACGGTTTGCCGCTCTTCCGGTTTGCGCTTTGGCTGCATAGCCAAGTTACCGTTAATGTAAGACAATGCGAGAACCCCCTAAATCACAATTTTTCTGCGACACGCAGCTTGGCCGAACGAGCGCGCGGATTTAACTCCAGCTCCTGCTCGCTTGGAACAATCGGCTTGCGGTTAACTAACCGCAGCGTTCCTGTGCCGCCGCATACACACATCGGAAAATCCGGCGGACAAGTGCATTTTTCAACATATTTCGCAAATAATTGCTTGCAAATCCGGTCCTCTAGCGAATGGAACGTAATGACTGACGCCCGTCCCTCAGGAGCGAGACATCTGATCGTCTGTTCCAACGCGGTTTCTTCTGCGCCAAGCTCATCGTTGACGGCAATGCGCAGCGCCTGGAACGAACGCTTGGCGGGATGCCCGCCTGTCCGTCTGGCCGCTGCCGGTATGCCGCTTTTGATCAGCTCGGCAAGCTCTCCCGTCGTCTCTACTGGAGCGTTTTCACGCGCCTGTATGATTTTGCGGGCGATTGATCTGGCAAACTTCTCCTCGCCATAATGGCTTAGAATACGGGAGATTTCACGCTCATCCCAGCTATTGACGATATCATAAGCGGTTAGAGCGCCCCCTTGATCCATTCGCATATCTAGCGGAGCATCATGGTTGTAGCTGAAGCCGCGATCGGCTTCGTCTAGTTGTGGGCTGGATACGCCAAGGTCAAACAATATGCCGTCAACCTGCGGAACGCCATCTTTCGTCGGCACACCGCATTCAAGCAGCTTCTCTTCCAAATAACGGAAATTACTTTTAACCAGCGTTACTTTATCCATATAGGGAGAAAGCTTAACCTTAGCGTTATTCAGCGCCGCGTCATCTTGGTCGAATGCGATCAAACGGCCTCCGTCGCCGAGCCGGGAAGCTATTAATCCGCTATGCCCCGCGCCCCCAAGCGTGCAATCGACGTAAATGCCGTTTGGCTTGATGTTCAAGCCTTCAACCGCTTCTTCCAAAAGAACTGTAATATGCTGAAACACGCGATTTTCCTCCCATTCTTGTTGTCCGTACTAGAAGTTGAAATCGAAATCGACCAATTTCTCGGCAATTTCATTAAAGGTCTGCTCGGACTGCTCGTAGTACCCGTCCCAAGTCTGCTTGCTCCAAATTTCTACGCGGCCGGATACACCGAGAACCATGCAGTCCTTGTCCAGCTTCGCGTATTCGCGCAGATGCGCCGGTAAGTTTACCCTTCCCTGTTTGTCCAGCTCGCATTCCGTCGCCCCTGAGAAGAAGAAACGGGTAAATGCGCGGGCATCCGATTTCATGAGCGGCAGCGTCTTGAGCTTCTGCTCCAGGACGCTCCATTCACTAAGCGGATATACAAACAGGCAGTTGTCAAGTCCGCGGGTTGCGATAAAGGAGGCGCCAAGCGATTCCCTGAATTTGGAAGGGATAATAATACGGCCCTTTTCGTCAATGCTATGTTGATATTCACCCATAAACATACGGCCGTCTCCACCCTCTCCCCCAAATCCTCCACTTCGCCCCACTTTTCCCCACTCAGATACAATAGTTCGCCACCTAAAATAAAAATCCTGCTCTATGAGCAGGATTTTAGAATAAAATTTTCACTTATCAACAGCTGAAGCGTATTGCCGATTATAATTTATCTTCTTTATCCACAGATTGCCCCTGAATAGGCGCTTCTTGAGGCCGCAAAACGGGTTCGAGATCAGATTGCACAGCCGCAGCTTGTGGACTGTTCCCGCTGCTGCTTCCATCTTGCTTTCCACTATCCCCATTATAAAAGCTGCTTTTCCGCTTCTTAATTCTGCGGTAAATCGCGTAAACCGCTCCTCCGATAATGGCGAGAAATACAAGCACCGGAAGCGCGCCGGACAAAAAGATCAGCAAGCCTTCCAGAAACGTCATCAGTCCTTTAAAGCTTCCGTTTAACGCGGAAGACATCTTCGCGCCTAACGTTTTTCCCGTGTTAGCCATGGCTGCAGACGAAGGCTGGTACAACCGAAGCTCAATCGTTGAAAAAGCCACATTGCGGTCCAAATAGCGAACCCGCCCTTTTATTTGCTCGATTTCCTCCTGGACAACAGACAGCTGCTGTGAAAATTTAACGAGATCATCCGCCCTTTCGGCCTTATCAATAAACCCAAGCAGCCGTTCTTCTACAACCTGCTTCGCCTTAAGCCGGGACTCCAGATCCACGTATTCCTCTGTTACATCGGTTGCGCCCAGCTGCCTCTCAAACCGGGTATGCTTAATGCCGTCCAGCCGGTCGATAAAGGACATAAAGGCGGATGATGGCACTTTTATCGTATAGGTTGAACCTTTTTCATTGTGATATTGACCGTCTTGAAATTGAAGAATGTAACCGCCGCTCTGGTGAATCGCCGTTCGCAGCTGCGTAACAGCCTCTTCGTATGCACTGACTTCCATTGAAAGATTAGCTTTGTAAATGAGCTTCTGGTTAAAAGCTTCCTGCCCGCCCGAATTGCCAACTCCGATATTACCGATGGAACCGCTCGTTTCTCCCATTTCGGATGAAGCCGCCGATTCCGCCCCCGAGAATTTCTTAAGGCCGCTTACTTCACCATCCTCTGCCGGCGTTTCTTGCTGCACCATAGCCTTTTCATTTCTTGACAACGCTTGTGAGCTGGCCGTGTTGCTATCTTTACTTGATGAAGAGCAGCCGCTTATGACCGCTGCGACCATGATGATTGCAAGCAGAACTAGATGCAGCCTATTTAATCTACGCATCTGCAATCCCCCTTTAGTTAATAACCTTTAGACGGATGCACCTTCCAAAAGTTGCAACTTCAGCTAGGGGTTTCCTGATCGATTGATTGCATGATATTAACTTGAATGACTGAGCAGCAGTTCCGCAATTAGCGAGTGCATCAGCCTGGAAGTTCGTTCACCTTGATCCAGCAGCGGGTTCAGCTCTACGAAATCGGCAGAGGACAGCAATTCTGAAGCGCCGATAATACGCAAGGCGAGCCGGGCCTCCTCGCTGCTGATGCCGCCGGCAACCGGCGTTCCCGTACCTGGCGCTTCACCAGGATCAACACTGTCAATATCAAAACTGAGATGAAGCGCGTCAGCATCCTTGCAGGCAATGCGCAGCGCCCGCTTTGCCGTCTCTTCGATTCCAAGCCTGTCAATATCCGCCTTGCTGAAATAAGTCAAGCCCGACTGCTGGATGAAGCGCTCCTCAGCCGGGTCCAAATCTCGAGCACCAAGGAGTACTGCCCGCTCCAGCGCAATCGGCCGGGCAGCCCTATGAACATCCTTCATAGTAACTGTGGTCAATCCGAGCGCCACGGCCAGCGAAATGCCATGCATATTGCCGGTAAAGCTCGTCGTCTCCGTATTTAAATCTGCATGCGCATCGAACCAGATGATGCCCATCCGTTCATAAGCTGTTGTTAGACCCGCTACCGATCCGATTGCAATGCTGTGGTCACCCCCTATAAATAGCGGAAAATGACCCGAAGCGGCAGCCGCAGCTCCCTCTTCGGCAATAGCTCTGCAAACGCTTAGCACCTCTGCCGCATGCTTCATGCCGCCGGCTTTTCCGGCATATGCCGCAGTATCCGGCTTCATGGCCTGCAATAAGGATGCCACGTCAATCTCCCTCTCGTCGCCAACTCGCAAACCATGCCCCTTCAGCGAACCCGCCAAGTCCAGCTCGCCCAGCTTCGCAGGACCATGCTCACTGCCCGCACGACCAGCGCCGAGTCCAAAAGGGACCGATATTAGGGAAAGATCTCTCATGATTGAAACACTTCCTCGATCCGTTCCAGCCCCCAGTCCAGCTCCTCTTGAGAGATTGTAAGCGGAGGAGCAAACCGGATGGTCGTATCATGCGTTTCCTTGCATAGGACGCCAATCCGAAACAGCGCCTCGCAATAAGCTCTCGCTTGCACCGTAAGCTGCACGCCAAGCAGCAGTCCCCTGCCGCGCACCTCGATAATGTCCTCATGCCGGATTGCTTCAAGCCTTTGCCGGAAATAAGCACCGAGCTGCTCCGACCGGGCTGCGAGCCCTTCCTCCTCCAGAACGGTCAATGCAGCAACAGCTACCGCACAAGCAAGCGGGTTGCCGCCAAACGTCGAACCGTGGGAGCCGGGATCAAAGACGCCAAGCAGCTCATTGCTTGCCGCAACGGCCGATATCGGAACGACCCCGCCGCCAAGCGCTTTGCCAACGATATAGGCATCGGGCTCAACTCCTTCCCAGTCGCAGGCAAATCGCTTGCCCGTACGTCCAAAGCCGGTCTGAATCTCATCGGCTATGAATAGAACTTGTTTGCTCTTGCACAAGGCTCGGGCCTCCCTTAAATAGCCGTCCGGGGGCACAATAACACCAGCCTCGCCCTGAACCGGCTCTACCAAAAAAGCAGCCGTACGATCGGTAATCGCCTGCTCCAGAGCTGCGATATCACCGTAGGGAATCACCTTAAATCCTGGTGTAAACGGACCAAAGCCATCCCGGTATGGGGCATCCGAGGAAAAGGAAGTAATCGTAATCGTTCTGCCGTGAAAATTGCCCTCGCATACGATAATCTCCGCCGCATCAGCTGGAATTCCCTTCACCCGGTAAGCCCAGCGGCGAGCGGCCTTGAGTGCGGTCTCCACCGCTTCCGCTCCGGTATTCATCGCCAATATTTTGGCTTTGCCCGTATAGGCGGCCAGCTTTTTACTTAGCTGCCCCAGCTCCTCATTGTGAAATGCTCTGGAGGTGAGCGTTACTTTATCCGCCTGGTCCTTCAATGCCTTAATGACGGCCGGATGCCGATGACCGTGATTCAGCGCAGAATAAGCGCTCAGCATATCCAGATAACGGCGGCCTTCAGGATCTTCAACCCATACGCCTTCGGCGCGGGCGATAACGACGGGAAGCGGACTATAATTACGGGCGCCGAACTTATCCATCAAGTGTATCGTTTCAACGGAGCTCCTCATTAGAAATCCCTCCTTAATCCATTGTACGGCCGCCATTGCGCGTCCCATTCCCGTCTTCTGCTTTCCGCCGTCTGATCCAACTGTTCATGCGAAAAAGTGCACATACAAAAAAACCGCAAAGCAAGGTTTCCCTTGCCTGCGGTTTCCGGTTTCATACCAATTAATCTTCTTTCCAGCTGTCCAAATAAGCGACTTGCTCATCAGTGAGCTTGTCGATCGTAATGCCAAGCGAGTCCAGCTTGAAGCTTGCAACCTGATTATCAAGCTCATATGGAACGTTGACCACTTGCTTGCCAATCGAAGCGTAGCTTTCGTTGACATACTTCAGGCCAAGCGCCTGCAGCGCAAAAGTCGTGTCCATAATTTCCGCCGGGTGGCCGTCGCCTGCTGCCAGGTTAACAAGTCTGCCTTCAGCCAGCACGTAAATGCTGCGGCCGTCCTTCAGCTTGTATTCTTCGATATTGTGGCGAACCTTGCGAATATCCGAAGACAGAGCAGCCAGCTCCGGTTTGTTGAACTCAACATCAAAGTGGCCGGCATTCGACAGGATCGCGCCGTCTTTCATCACTTCGTAATGCTCGCCGCGAATGCAATCGCGGTTGCCGGTTACCGTAACGAAGAACTCACCAACTTTAGCTGCTTCAATCATCGGCAGAACGGTAAAGCCGTCCATATAGGCTTCTACCGCTTTAATTGCGTCAACCTCCGTTACGACAACGTTGGCTCCGAGCCCTTTAGCCCGCATTGCAACGCCTTTGCCGCACCAGCCGTAGCCGACGACTACGACGGTTTTGCCTGCAACGACGAGGTTCGTCGTACGATTGATGCCGTCAAATACCGATTGCCCTGTACCATAACGGTTATCGAATAAATATTTGCAGAATGCGTCATTGACGGCAACCATCGGAAATTGCAGCGTACCGTCTTTTTGCATGGCTTTCAGACGAATAATTCCTGTAGTCGTTTCTTCCGCTCCGCCTCTAAGGTTAACCCGAAGATCCGGACGGTCATTATGCAGAATTGTCGCCAAGTCGCCGCCGTCGTCAATAATAAGATCCGGCTTCGACTCCAGCGCCTTGATGTTCAATTCCTTGAACTCTTGAGGCTCCGGATTGTACTTGGCAAATACCGTAATGCCATCCTCCACAAGCGCTGCACATACATCGTCTTGCGTCGACAGCGGATTGCTGCCAGTAATGGTTACTTCCGCTCCCCCTGCTTGAACTACTTTAGCCAGGTAAGCGGTTTTCGCCTCCAAGTGAAGCGAAATCGTTACTTTAAGCCCTTTAAACGGCTGCTCTTTCTCAAATTGCTCGCGAATCCGGTTCAATACCGGCATATGTGCGCTTGCCCAGTCAATTTTCAAATGACCTTCCGGCGCGAGCGCGATATCGCGAATAATGCTGTTTTCCAACGCGGTCATGTCACGGCCTCCCTCATGTATTCCCTTATAAATATACGATTTGATGTCCGCCCGTGCGCTCATAAGGCACTTCAAGCAGTTTTTCCAGCCAAGTCAGGCCATAGCGGTTCCAGTAAGACGTCATATTGGACACCCGTTCCTGCGGCTTGCCTGCAGGCCACAAGGATAAAGCGATACGGTCAAGCTGGCGGATGGACGCTTCATATTGCTTGTTATGCGCATCCTTCGTTTTCGATTCCAAATATTCGATCTGTTCGACGATCTTCTGACGATTCGTCTCCCCAAGCTTAGCCAGACCTGGCTGTACCGAAGAAGCAAGCTCCAGCAGCGGGCCATACATATCGTTGAACGACTGTTTGACTGCGGCGAACCGCTCGTCAATAGACAGCTGATCCTGCTCAGTCAGCCAATGCTGTTTCTTCTCATCAAACCGGGTAGCCACATCCTCGAACGTCAAGCCGTATTTCGCCATATGTTTGGCTACTGTGCCTTCAACGAGCGTGAACGACATTCTCGGTACGACGATTGGCATTTCCATATCCAGATGACGGAATGCACCGCCTGTCAATGCCCAGTAAGCAATCTCGCCAGGTCCTAGAACGGTTCCGAGCACCGGCAGCAAATAATCCTGCATGATCGGTCTCGTCAGCACGTTGTTGCTAAGCTGCCCTGGCTCTTGCTCCGCCAACTGCAGCAGTTCCTCTTTCGTCAGGGAGACTTGGCCTTTGCGGTCTTGAAACTTCCCGTCCAGTTTATGCAGCAGCGTCCGTTCATTGCCGTTCGCCGCTTGGAAAACGAATAGATTAGCACTGCCCGGCACAACATCTGCCTGCAGCTCATAACCGAAGCCCTTCACCTTGTCGGCTGCCGCGGTATAAGCCCGCTCCAGCTCATCATTCTGCTCGATCAGCTTGCGGAACATCGGCGCCTCAAGCTTGCGGATCGCAGAATCATCGGCGTCAAGCACAACTAAGCCTTCTTTGCCGAACAGCGTCGTCAGAATGCCCGCGAATAAATCGGACAGCGACTGCGAGCGCTCTGCCGCTTGAGACAGCTGCTCCAGCATGACCGGCTTGAACTCCGAATGCGGCAGCGATTGCTCCAGCTCAGCAAGCAGCTCCTTCCATGTCTCCTCAGCAATGACCGTACGGCTCACGGACGTTCTAGCCCCTTCCGGACGTTGAACAGACAGCTTGCGCAGCTCCTGCTCCGCGGTCAGCACGTATGTGTGATTGGCTTCGTCCCAGTCATGATCTTCACCGGCAATCCAGAAGACCGGAACAACGGTTTTGCCAAGCTGCTTCGTCGCCCATCTTGCAGCACCGATGATCGATACCGCTTTATGTACGACCATCAGCGGACCCGACCACAAGCCTGCTTGCTGACCTCCGACGATAACCGGAGCCCCTTCAGCAATGGCGTTGATTGAAGCTTGCGCTTCCGGCGCGGTTTGAAACTTCGTATTGTAATCGCGCAGAGCTTCTGCCAGCGCTACGGATTCAACCCGGCTTGATGCCGTATTCTCAAGACGCTTGGAGCGTCTGGACCAATCTTGCTCTTTCTCCGGATGATAGCCGAATAGCGATTCGATTCTCTCGTCCGATTGCTGTATATACGCCTCTGTTAACGGCTGGGCGCTTGATAAATGGTATACTTCTGTCGACATAGCGCGGCCAGTACCTCCTGAATCATTCATAATATAACGCAGTTTTACTTTCCACTAACAAATTGATTGTACACAAAGGATATGGGAAACGTCAAAAAGAAATACAGCCTCTCTTCCCGAAAGGCTGTACGCATCGATATATTTTGATCCAGCGCTTGCAGCGGCATACGCCGTTATGCAGACAATATTTTATGCCCGATAGAAACCAGCATCAAGAGCAGATAGAGTACGCTCATACTGAAAAAGCCAAGCCGCCAAACCGTGCGGAATATCCGCTTTACATCAACGCTGCCCCGCTTCCTGAACTGGGCGTTGCCCAGCAGTCCGCCGCCGATCAGCATAAACAAAATGATGCCGTATAAGCCAAATTGGCTATTGAACAAATTGTCGAACAAGACCGCTACGCACCCGATCAGCAAAGCCGTCGTAATGTCCATCGCCAGGCGGAACGCCTTCTTGTTGTCTCCTGTTAAAGCGCTATAGCCCAAGAAGACCAGGAAGAACGGAATAACCGGTATGACCGCCAAGTATGCATATAAATAGGTAATGCTGCCATAAAGCCATGCCATATCCGTTCACCTCGATTGTTTATGAATTTTCGTTAACTTGCAGTTGGCTGACCAACGTGCAGATGGCGTCATTCAAAGGAGAACGCAATCCGATTCTTGCTGCGATGCGGCTGACGCCGCCATTAATCCATTCGATTTCAGTTACTCTTCCCGCCCTGACATCCGCCAGCATGGACGACACGTTGCCGAATGTTGCCTGGCATACGCCGAGAACCTTCTGCCAGCCGTCACTCTCTAACACCAAGCCGTCTGCAGTTAAAATCTCCACCGTTTCCGCATAGAGCGCATGCATCAGCTGCTTGCGCTGCGGATTCGCCGGCAGTTCGCCATTGGTCACGTCATATAAAGCGGTCAGCGGGTTAATGACCGCATTGATTAGCAATTTCTCATAAATGCGGCTATTCATGTCATTCGACAGCGTTGCGCTGAATCCTGCCGATTCCAGCGTTTTTATCCATAAATTTTGGGATTTTTCGCCCTTTTTGTCCGATTCGCTTCCATTTAAGCGCATAGGTCCCCAAAAAAGCTGGCCATGACCCGTATGAATAACGCCTGTCTCCCCAAAACGCTTGGCGCCTTCCGTTGTCACTCCGGCATAGAGCAAAGCACCCGACACCGCCCCGGCAAGCTTCTCTATATGACCGACGCCATTTTGCAGACATAAAATCCGAGTTCCAGAGCTCACTAACCGCTCAAGCCTGAGAAGCAATTGTTCATTTAAATGGCTCTGCTTAACCGCCAGTACAACCCAATGCTCCTCGTCAGGCCGCTCGCTCTCAGCAAGAGACTCCGTCAAATTCGTCAGGCAGCGGCCCGATACGCGAGCCTGAAAGCGATGGGAGCCTTCCTCTCCATCCCGATAGCTAATGCCGACAGCCGTCAATGCAGCCGCCTGGCTTTCCGTTCTTGTCCACACAGTGACCGCAGCGCCGGCAGCCGCGAGTCTAGCCGCAAAGAGCAGCCCGATCGCTCCCCCTCCAACCATATCAATTCGCAATCGCCCTCGTCTCCCCTACCTTTTTTTGTATAGCATACCTAATCCGAACCGTTCGGGCAAAAAAGAAAGCGGACCGCACAGGGAATTGTTCCCTGCATGGTCCGCTTTCTTTACTAACATGCCATTCTATTCGATGCGCTCTAAATTGCCGTTCGCATCCATTTTGAATCTCGGTTTTGCCTCTTCCTCATGCGTCAGCACGGCAAGGCGGCGGGCGCGGTCCATAATTTGGATTAACGTTTTATAATCGTCATTGACGGCCCGGTAATCCGTTTGCGCGCTGTTGACTTCCTTAGACAATCTCTCATTCTCGTCACGAAGACGATACAGCTCGTCGTCTTTCTCTTTCAGTTCCTTCTCGAATGCTTTGATTTGACGGCTGACGTCCTGATAGGTCGATTTGAATTGACGCAAGAAACGAATGACCGAATCAACGGACAATCCTTCCTCCGTCGTCACTGAATCGGGACGGAAGCTTTTCTCCTCCGATTCAAACACGGCTATCGATGAGACATGCGGAGTAACGACAATTGCTTGTTTTTTCAAATAGTTCCGTTTCTGGCGCTGCTGCTTTGCAATTTGTATCGCTTCCTCATAACGTTTGCGGACACAGCTGTTCCAACGGAATCCGCATGCTGCGGAAGTCCGTCCGATTCGTTCGCCGACCTCTTCAAACGCTGCTAGCTGGGTACTGCCTTCGCGAATATGGCGTAGTGTAACTTCGGCGAGAATAAGATCATCGTCCGGACTCCACGCATCCTGTCTGACTGCTGTCATGCGACCAAAACCTCCTAACGTAAAGGCGCTTACTTTATCTCTATGCCCTTGGTAGAGTTCATAGAATCTATTGGATACTAATTTGTATAACCAAAATTGTTTTCACTCATACATATTGATTCCGTTTATTGTGCAAACTGATGGTGAAAACAGCTAAACACATATAAATAATTAACAAATGATGGCGTTTGCTTGTTTACACTGATTACTCCAAACGTTATAATGTACAATAGAAATTCGGGGCTCATGTAAGGGGGGATATTTTCATGGCACGCATGTATCGGGTACTCGGTTTTTGGACTCTTGTGATCGGGCTCATGGCTTTTGCCGGCCACATGACTGAGTTCGCGCTTCTTTTCTTCGCCCAAGCGGTTGCTTTCGTATTTTTGGGATATCTGAATTTTACGGAGAGAACGTACATACTTATGTTCTGGGGGTATATGTTCATTTCGTTCATCGGATTTACCTACTGGACCGTTTTCAAAATGGGTATGCCTTTCTAAGCAAACCCTTACGTTTAACAAATGAAAATAAAGGCGCAGCACCAGCCGGTGCCGCGCCTTTTTTCTGCTGTAAAGCCTCATTCCTTATCCAAAATAAGCACTTTAAACGTCTCGCTCATCCCGTCGCTGAGCAAAAGCTGCCGAACCGCCCGATTCCGCTTCGCCGTCTCGCTGAAAGGATTGCTGGACGCGTCGTTTTGCAGCAGCTCTAACACCCCGTTGTCGATGAGAAACTGTTTTTGCGTGCCGTAAAACGCTTCCCTCCAGCCCTGCTCTGCCGCTGCTCTCCGAACGGATGTATAAGGAACATGCGCCGTTATATCCTGCTCCCCGATACGCTGGAACGGATCATCTGACGCTTGATGCCTGGAGTAGCACAGCAGCGTTCCTCTCATTCGATGCGGCGCCGTATATTCGGCCGCTTCATGGCCGTAATCCATGATGATGACTCTCCCATGACTAATGCGCTCATATAGCGCTCCCAGCCATTCTGCGGCAGCCAGATTCAATTCAGTCTGCTGGCCTTCGGCCAACCGCACGCCGTCCCGCTCCAGCCAGCTCCTCAGCCTGCTGTCCGATAGCGGCATGCGGACATAGTGAAACTCGCCTTCGGGCGAGACCGATACGCCTAATTCCACTAGTTCGCCGCAGTACATCTGAACGCGGTGCACCGGAAAAGCATCCAGTAATTCATTAGCGATGACGAGTACACTGTCCCCTCTGTGGTTAAGCTGCCGCTGCCGCATCGCTTGATCCGAATCGATAACTTGCAGAGGATGATGCAGCAATTCCATCACAAGCTCGCTGCAAAGTGCAGCCGCGGATATGCGATGGGCAGGATGATCCTCAACAATTCCGTAGTTTATTGGTCTACGCTCTGCAGGATGTCCCGCCCAGACGTCCAGGAGCTGCCTGGACAACCTGCCGCTGCCCGCCCCCCATTCCCATACTTCTATGGCTTTGAAAGCGGAATAACGGGCAATAGAAGCGGCCAGACACTCTGCCATGACAGAGCCGATGTAGGAGCTTGTATAAAAATCACCCTCGCGCCCAACACGAACATCGCCCGACCGGTAATAGCCCTCTTCCTCATCATAGAGACAGAACTCCATGTATTGTGCAAAAGAAATGCAGCGTACCGGATGTCTATTTCCTTGGCCGTCATCCTTCCAGCCCTTCTCCGGCTGTTCTGCAATCCGCTGCGCAATCCGGCGCGCTAGATTATTTATCATTCCATTAGCCTCCTCGCAATTAACGCCGCAGCGGCTGAAATGCTTAAACTTTCCAGCCGCTTAAGATATAATAGATGGAACTGCCGCATACAATGATTGCTGTACAGGCCAAGCCATGACAATCGTCAGAGAGGAGGCGGGAAGTGGCTTATTACGCATTTCGCGGCAAAATCGCCCTGATCTTCTTCATGATAGTCTCGCTAATGATTCTGCAATTTCCCGTAATGGCTGCTCCTGAATCTTTCTCCCCGTCTACTAGCGACGAGCAGTTGATGGAGCTAATGGAAAAAAGCTTGTCTATCGTTGAAATCGACAAAGAAATTACTCGCATCCAAGATCAAAAGGCTTCCCTGGAGCAAGACATGAAGCTCAAGAACAAACAGCTTGGAGAACAAGAACTGCTTATCGCCGATAAACGAGAAGCCGCAGGCAAAGTGCTGCGTGCCTACTATATGGGAGAACGTGATTTACTCATACGCGCACTGCTTACGTTCCGGTCTCTGCAAAGCTGGCTGACTTCTCTCGATTATATCGAAATTATTTTCAGCCAGGATAAACTGGCTATCGACAGCTATCTGGACGGCGTTCGCCGGTTGAAGGATGAATATGCTGCAATGGATGCCAGAAAAACAGAATTGAATACGATGGAGACCCGGCTGCAAACGCAAAGAGACCGCGTGCTCGCACTCGAGAAACAGATTGACGGTGAGCTTGCAGGGCGTTCCGACGCTGATCGTCTGAGGCTTCTGATGAGCGAGTTGACCGACTATTGGGAAACAGCAGGCGTCGAGGAAGTTGAAAACTATTTCCGGGCGCTGTCCAAAGCGATGCAGAAGCTTCCCGGCTGGGTGCAGGATAACAAAAACTACTTGGAAATCAAAGGGTTCAACTATACGCTACGAGTGCCGCAGGACGCTCTGAACGCCTTTTTGCGGGAGCAGGATAAACGCTTTGAACATTTCTCTTTCACATTTACCGAGGGCAAAATAACGGCACAAGGAAATAAGGACGGTATGGAAATAAGCGTCACCGGTCATTACACCGTTGAAGACGAACCGCAGAACGGCATTATTTTTCACGTTGATGAATTGCTGTTCAACGGCTTTGCGCTGCCAGATACAACCCGCCGCTCCTTAGAGGACAAATTCGATCTCGGCTTTTATCCCGGACTCATTATCTCTTTCTTGAAAGCAACTGCTGTAGACATTACGGACGGCGAGCTCGTCGTCAAATTAAAGGTCGCGTTATAAGCTTTCGCCGGATGAACCCTGCACCTGCTGCACCGCTCCGATAAAAGCTTCCATATCGATTGCGCCAATGGCATATTGCCGCCATAACGCCTCCCAGCCGGCTTTCCGCTCCGGCCATTCCGGATCGGGAGGCTTGCCGATCGGGTCTTCATTCAGAAGCGGCAGCCACCAGTAAGGTGGCGTCTCTGAGACGGATGAGGTGAAGCTGTTTCTCTCATACAAGGAATTAATCGCCGGCAGACGGCCAAACCGCTTGTAATTTTGCTCCTGAACGTTGGCACTCGTCATTTCTGCAACCCAAGCAAAAGCGCTCTCTGATACGCTGGTTCCGGAGGAGACCACATAACTCCGGCTGTCCATCCATACATGCTTAGGCTCGTTATGATCAATAACGAGCTTATTTTGCTGCGCTTGCGGCAGCGCCCGATATTCCGACCAGCTTACGACCGCCGACAGCAGATGAAACGACTCAAGCTCCGAACCGAGGGTTAGCTTATTGGATAAGCGAAATAAACCGCCTGGATTCTCCGTCATGCCCAGCCATCTAAGCCTGTCGTTTCTGCCTTCATTGGCTCCGCGCAAATAAGCAGCATCCGCCTGGCTATTAGGCACCCAAGCATCCAGCCAGTAAAGCAGCTGATTCAAACCTCCAGGGTATAACGCCACCGTACCCGCCGTAGGATCGGCAGCCTTCACCTGCCCGGCAAGCTCCTTGAAGCTGTCCCAGTCCTTTGGCGGATCTTTCAAAGAGGCAGCAGCAAGCATCGACTTATTCCATACGATGATGGAAGGATTCGTATCAAGCGGCACGCCCCATAAATAGCTGTTCCACAGCAGCGGAGCGCGCAGCCGGACAGGCTGGTCAGGCGCAGGATCGCCCGTACCCGTTCCCAGACTGTCTGTCGGCAGCAAATAGCCTTTGACAGCCAGCTCCTGCACCCATCCGCTATTCATCAGCATAACATCAGGCGCTTCTCCGAGCTGAAGCTGCTCCACCCAAACGTCATGGGCAACAGATTCTTGCTCAATATTAGTAAGCTCAACGTTAATATTCGGATATTTCATCATAAAACGATTGTTTTCCACGCGCAGCCGCTCGTACTCTTCCGGGTTCATGGAAACGGTTACAACAATAGATTCCGGGTCCTCCTCCGCGTACTCGCGAACCTCCGGCGTCATATCCGACTCGCCTTTCGGATCGGTTACTGCTGAGGGAACGCCGCGATTGACGTCCGGAACGAATAAAAAGACGGATAACAATGCCGCTCCTGCGATAACAAGCAAATATTTCCTTGTAGACACAGACTTCTTCCTTTCCGGTTCAACCAGACGATTAGATCTATAATAACAATTTTCCCAAATGTTGTCCAAAAAGTCTCAATTTCCTCGGCTGCTGCTAGTCTGCCGAGCCACAGCCGCTCGCTCCGCGCTTCGGACTATCCTGCCATTCTTGATCCCAATCTTCCTCTTGATTCCGCTCAGCGCAGCTGGCTACACGTTTCAAGACCGTTCCTGCTAATTTGCTTCGGCACCGCCGCTCGCTCCGCGCTTCGGACTATCCTGCCGTTCTTGATCCCAATCTGCCTCTCGCTTCGCGCTAGCAGTTGGAAAGGATCTTCAAAAAGTCAGGATAGTCTCGAGTCGCTGCACTCGCTTTTGTGAGAATCATACAGCATACGAAAGTACCACACTACAAAATGTAAAAGTACATTTTGATTGCCCAAAAATGGGCTGAGAAGCGCCTCAAAATGTAAAAGTGCATGTCGAATGGTCAAAAATCGCCGTTTTCACGTAAATTGGGCTCATCAAAGTGTATTTTTGCATTTTGAAGCGGAAATATGGTCGTTTGGAGCCGATCAAAATGTACTTTTGCATTTTGTTTGCCAAAAAGCTACTCCAGCGCGCGAAACGGGACGATCCGTTAACAAAAACTGCATTAGTTACTTGTATACAATGTGCGGAAAGCTCAGATTTGCTTGGAAAGTCAGGGTATACGAAACTGTCACCTGCAAATCGACTTAAGTTACTACGATAATTCGAAGCTCACAAGGCCTGATAGGTTATGTAGCGGCATTGGTCTAGCAGCGAGTTGTTTAACCACCATGCAAGCAGCAGCAGTCCAGCTATAACAAACAAAAAAGGGGCAAGCCAGTTTCGGCTTGCCCCTTAAAGCTTTAGAGCAGGTCGGCGGCGAGCTGGGCAAGCTTGGAGCGTTCGCCTTTTTCGAGGGTCATATGGCCGCTCAATCCCTCCGCCTTGAAGTGCTCCACAATGTGAGTGAGGCCATTGCTGATCGAATCCAAATACGGATGGTCGATCTGCTCCGGATCGCCCATTAGAACGATTTTACTGCCTTCGCCGACCCGGGAGACGATTGTTTTCACTTCATGCTTTGTCAGGTTTTGTGCCTCGTCAATAATGATAAATTGCCCCGGAATCGAGCGTCCTCTTATATAAGTCAACGCTTCTACCTGTATACTGCCAAGGCCCATCAATATTTTATCGATGTCGCCCGATTTTTTCGTATCAAATAAATACTCCAAATTATCGTAAATCGGCTGCATCCACGGACGCAGCTTTTCTTCCTTCTCGCCAGGAAGATAGCCGATATCTTTACCCATCGGAACGACAGGTCTTGCGATCAGCAGTTTTTTGTATTTATGCTCATCTTCCACCTTCAGCAGACCCGCCGCGAGGGCAAGCAGCGTCTTGCCCGTGCCGGCCTTGCCGGTTAGTGTAACGAGCGGGACATCATCGTTAAGCAGCAGCTCCAGTGCCATTCTCTGCTGCGCATTGCGGGCCGTGATTCCCCATACGGGATCATTGCTGAGGAATAACGGTTCGAGCTTGACTCCATCCGAGCTCACCTTCAGCAAAGCGGATTTGGAGGTCCCCATCTCATCACGTAAAATAATAAATTCATTGGGATTCAGCCTGGAGTTCAATTGCAGGTTTTTGACAGTCAAAAACCGGTAGCTGTAAAACTCGTCAATTACCGACGGATGTACGAACAAGGTCGCATAGCCCGCATAGAAATCGGAGCTCGTTATCGTCCGGTCAGACAAGTAATCCTGTGCTTTCAGCCCAAGCACGTCGGCTTTAATCCTTACGAGCACATCCTTGCTGACCAGCACGACGGTGCTGGCTTCCTCACGCTCCAGCTGCTCCAGATGATAATTAAGCGCTACCGCCAAAATCCGGTTGTCGTTGGACATTTCCCCAAACATCTCTTGTACCCTAACGAAGCTGCGATGATTAAGCTCAACCTTCAGCAATCCGCCTCCAGGAAGCTGAATGCCTTCATGCAGATGTCCGGCCTCCCGCATTTTATCCAGCAATCGCGATACAGAACGCGCATTTCGTCCTAATTCATCAGCCAGTCTCTTCTTCGAGTCGATCTCCTCTAGAACCACCGCGGGAATGATAATTTCATTATCATCGAAGGCGTAGATCGCTTGCGGATCATGAAGCAGTACGTTGGTATCGAGCACGAATATTTTTTTCATGAGAACCCTCCCGGCGTCGGTCATTCATTGAAATAGGCATACATAGCCATACATGGCTGCGGGTACACTACGATTGGACAACGATCTGCAACAGGAAAGACGAGGTGGCAAAATGTTAAAAAGGCTAATTACGATTGTCGCGATTATCGCAATAACGGGCGGTTGCAGCACCGTCGCACGAAACGAAACATCACCCTCTCCACAGAATAATCAACGGGTCAAAGCTCAGCAAACCGCTCCTCAGAAAAAGGAGATTAAAAATCCGGAGCAAGTTGCGCTCCATCTCGAGCAGCTGGCTAAAGGCATCGAAGGCGTCAAAAATGCACATTGCGTCGTATTCGGCAATACGGCTGTCGTTGGCATTGACGTTGACAGCAAGCTCGACCGCTCCAGAGTCGGCACGATCAAATACTCTGTGGCTGAGGCGTTTCACAAGGATCCATACGGCATCGACGCCATCGTCTCCGCAGACATCGACATTGCCCAGCGTCTGAACGAAATGGGCGCCGATATTCGCAAAGGCAAGCCGATCAGAGGCTTTGCGGAAGAGATGGCCGACATCATCGGCCGCATTGTGCCACAGGTACCGCGTGAAGTCATTCCCATCGCACCGGATAAGCAATCGGCTCCAGTTCTGAACAAACATCATTAAAGACACAAAAAGCCTAGTGAATAGATCACTAGGCTTTCTTCATGGCAGCAAACACTTGTCCAGTTGGGACACTTGCTGCCTCTTTTTTATTGAAATTGTAAATTGCGGATTTAGGCAAAGCATGTCTAACATTCATAATCAGGGCAGCATCGTCAAATGGTTCGAATAATGCAGCTACAGGATGGGTCATCCGCATGACCTCCTTCTGAAAGGAATCAATCTCCGTAACTATATTATATCCATTTTTAAATCGCCAGTCTACGGGGTTATTCAGCCATTTTTGCTTGCAGAGCGGAACGTGCAGCTTCAAGCTTCGCTTGGTCCAAATATACATAAGGACTGCGCCAGTTTCCTTCAAGCGCGATGAACTGAACGTCCTCGCTGCTGATGCCGAAGTACGCACCCATCATATTTTTAATTTCAGACTGCGGCATGTTGATCTTCAAGTTATCGCCAACCGCATCGATAACGGAGCCCATTTTGGTGAGGCCGTCGAGCGACTTCATTTTATCCACAACTTTGGCAACGACCTGGCTCTCCCGCTTGTTGCGGTCGAAGTCGCTAGACATGTTTTTGCCGTCCTTCGACTGCCGGTAACGGACAAAATCAAGCGCCTGTCCGCCATTCAAGTGCTGGAAGCCTTTTTTCAAATCAATGTTCGTTCCGTCATGGGAATCCGACCATTTCATATCCATGTCCACGTCGACATCAATACCGCCAAGGGCATCAACAACGTCGGTAAAGCCTTTGAAATTAATGATGGCTGTATACTTGGTCTCAATACCGAAAAACTTGCCCAGCATTTCGCTGATTGCCCGCTTTGCATCGGCTTCCGCCAACACTTTGGCATCCTTCGTCTTCTTCCCGCTTTTCGTTTCTTTATCCAGAGCTTGTCTGTAGAAAGCGTTGTAATGGCCATTGGCCTTGCGTTCTGCATAACCGTCCAGCTTCAATAACGAATCCCGGGGGATCGAAACGACAACAGCAGATTTTGTACTTGGGTTAAAAGCGGCAACCATCATGACGTCAGTATTCATGCCACCGGCATTTGCTCTCGTATCGATGCCAAGCAAAGCCATGCTGACCGACTTGTTCTTGACCGATTCCGAGATAGGGATTGGCGTAGCATCCGGATCATCCGTACCGATCTGCCTGATCGCCTTATCGGCTCGAAAACCCAAATAAACAAGGAATGCGCCAACCAAAATGACGATTGCTAAAATAACAAGCAGAACCGTTTTCGTTACGGAACGTTTCTTCTTTGGCTTCCGCTTGGACGCCTTGGCAGGCGTGTTGGATGAAACCGGCTTACGAGCTCCTCCTCTAGGAGGCAGCTGAGTTGAACCTTGCGACATCGTGTTCACCTTCAAATCAATTGTATTTCGGATTGGAGCGAATATCCGATAAAAGCTGCTCCGCTGACTCTCTTGGATAGAGCTGCAGCTTGGAACGGCCTTCCCGTACATATTTGACATGCACCATCGTCTCATCCGTCTTCAAGAGCAGCAGCTCGGTAACGCCGTGATCCTCCGTCAAAATTTGCACGAAGAAATCACGCGTTTCCTTAGCTGCATTATCATCTGGCCGCCCGTCCGCGACAATCTGAATTTGAAGCCAATTGAACAAAGCGTCCTCGAACCTCATTTGCCCGGTTCCGCTTCCTTTACGTCACCGCCGGACTGGCGTTTTTTAATCTGATCGTAAAGCTGGCGGCCGCGCAGCATGAGCATCATGATGACGGCAATGCCCATGCATTGAATGATCGGCAGCTTGTCTATTTGCAGAATCATCAAGACAAATGCGCCGATAACCATGACTACATAGACTAAAATCTCTTTTAGAATCGGCAGTTTTGCGTTGTTCGCGCGAAAAACCTTATTGAAGATGTAGATCGTAAATCCAAGAATCAGGAAATACGAGATGACCGGATGCTCGCTCAGCCATTGCTGCATCCCTCAAACCTCCCCAAGCGCAAACGTTCGCCGTTCATTAAACGGCGATACGTTTCGTTTTGAAATATAGGTAAGTGTTATACGCCAGCTTGCGACATTTTGCGGTGCTTCTCGGCACGTTCGCGTTCGCTCTTGTTCAAGATCTTTTTACGGAGACGGATCGACTTCGGCGTAATTTCGCAATACTCGTCATCATTCAAATACTCCAGCGCTTGCTCCAAGGAGAACAGACGTGGTGTTTTGAGCTTAACAGTATCGTCTTTACCTGCCGAACGAATGTTGTTCAGTTGTTTCTCTTTACAGATGTTTACGATGATGTCGTTCTCGCGCGTGTGCTCGCCAACGATCATGCCTTCGTAAATTTCTGTGCCTGGCTCAACGAACTGAATACCGCGGTCTTCTACACCCATCATGCCGTAGAAAGTAGAGTTGCCGTTCTCGCTGGATACAAGCACGCCTTGGTGACGTCCGCCAACGTTAGTGCCAGCAAGCGGACCATAGCTGTCAAATGCGCTGTTCATAATGCCGTAGCCGCGAGTCATCGTCAAGAACGATGTCCGGTACCCGATCAAGCCGCGTGCCGGCATAACGAATTCCAGACGAACTTGGCCGTTGCCGTTGTTGATCATGTTGACCATTTCGGCTTTGCGTGTGCCAAGGCTCTCCATAACAGCGCCCATGCTGTCTTCTGGAACGTCGATCATCAAACGCTCGTATGGCTCGCTTTTCACGCCGTCGATTTCCTTGATGATAACTTCAGGCTTAGATACTTGCAGCTCAAAGCCTTCACGACGCATATTCTCGATCAGAATACTGAGGTGAAGCTCACCGCGTCCCGATACGACAAATGCATCCGGGCTATCTGTCTCGTCTACACGGAGTGCAACGTCAGTTTCCAGCTCTTTAAAGAGTCGCTCGCGCAGCTTGCGGGAAGTTACCCACTTGCCTTCGCGGCCTGCGAACGGGCTGTTATTAACGAGGAATGTCATTTGCAAAGTCGGCTCATCGATTTTCAGAACCGGCAGTGCCTCTGGGTTTGCAAAATCGGCAATTGTCTCACCGATATTGATCTCACGAATACCTGCAATCGCAACGATATCGCCAGCTCCAGCTTCTTCGATTTCAATTTTCTTCAAACCTTGGAAACCAAACAGCTTCTCGATCCGTGCTTGCTTCGTTTTGCCTTCGCGGTCGATAACCGCAACGGTTTGACCTTGCTTCACGACACCGCGGTTAACGCGGCCGACAGCGATACGGCCCATATACTCGTTATAGTCAAGCAGCGTAACCAAGAATTGGAATGGTGCATTTACATCTTCAGTCGGAGCCGGAATATGGCCTGTAATCGTTTCATACAGCGCCTGCATATTCTCGTCCTGTTTCTCCGGATCAAGGCTTGATGTACCCATCAGAGCGGATGCGTAGACAACCGGGAATTCCAGCTGATCATCATTCGCGCCCAGCTCTATGAACAAATCAAGCACTTCGTCGATGACTTCAGAAGGGCGTGCGTTCGGACGGTCGATTTTATTGACGACAACAATCGGCGTTAAGTTGCTCTCAAGCGCTTTGCGCAATACAAATTTCGTTTGCGGCATACAGCCTTCGAAAGCATCAACGACGAGCAATACGCCGTCAACCATCTTCATAATCCGTTCCACTTCGCCGCCGAAATCGGCGTGTCCTGGCGTATCTACGATGTTAATCAGGTAATCTTTGTACGTAATAGCGGTGTTCTTCGCCAAAATCGTGATGCCGCGTTCCCGCTCCAGATCATTGGAGTCCATTACGCGCTCCTGTACCGTTTCATGATCCCGGTACGTTCCTGATTGCTGCAGCAGTTTGTCGACGAGCGTCGTTTTACCATGGTCAACGTGCGCGATAATCGCGATATTACGTATGTTGTCTCTTGCGTGCATAACTTGTAATCCACTCCATTTGTCTAATTTGTTCTTGCTTTCTTTCTACTTGTTACCAACGATTTCGTCTGCCGAACAACATCCAGCTTCCCGCACCGATCAAGACGATTGCAATCGCATAAATGCCCCAGCTCCATAACAGTACCAGTGCTAAAAATACGGCAGAGGAAGCGGCAAGCGCAATAGACGCCGTAAGAATAACCCGTTCTTTCGTAGAGCTGAGCAAATAATATTCGTAGAGGCCGACGGCAATACCAAAGATGAACAGCGGCCACAAATATTTAAGGGAATTCCATCCAAAAATATTGCAAACGATGAACAGCAGCGCATAGACGATCAAGATGCCTCCCGGTACGAGTACAGCCGCCGGAAACAATCTGCCGAAATAAAAAACATGCAGCAAAATGCCGGGAATGAGAACGAGCAGCGGCCAAAAAATTGCCCCCAAAAAGCTGAATACACCAAGTTTGCCCAGTAAAATAACGACCCCTGCCAGTAAAACTAGAATTCCAGCGGAATATTTGTTATTAGGCATTCGCTTTCCGCTCCTTACAGCGTCTACCGCAAACGATGACGAAAGACGACAGTTTTTATCTTTTCTAGTTTAATGGAAGTGTGATGAAAATGCCAGCGGGAACAGAAGGAACCGCATAAAAAAAATACCGCTCACTTGGTGCAAATGTGAACGGCAGGTGAACTTTTTCTTTTATCGCCTTCTCATTAACAGGCCTATGATGATCACTAAAGGGATGCAAAACAGCGGTATCGCTTGCGCAGCCGTCGTACTGCCGTGAAAAAGAATGCCGTTCATTCCGGGATCATGTACCAGCATCCCTCCTGCTGCGTAGCCAAGCAAGGCGGAGCCTATATAAATAAGTGACGGAACCCGCTGCAGCAGTTTCCCCAAAATATGGCTGCCCCAAATGATCATAGGTATGCTTAGCGCAATGCCGAGCAAAATAAGTACAGGCTTCCCGTCGGCTACCGCTGCAATAGCCAGCACGTTGTCCAGGCTCATGATGAAATCGGCGGCGACAATCGTCTGGATTGCCTGACTAAGCGATTTCGGCTTTTTCATCGTATGAACCCCGCCTTCACTGCCTGCGTCAATTAGCAGCTTGACCGCAATATAGAGCAGCAGCACCGCTCCAACCGCCTGCAAATAAGGTGTCTGCAGCAGGGAGATTGCAGCCAGCGTAAGGATGCAGCGCAGCCCTACAGCAGCCAGCGCTCCCCACCATACCGCCTTTTTCCGCTGATGAGCGGGCAAATGCTGACTGGCCATGGCGATCACGACAGCGTTATCGCCGCTAAGCAGCAAATTGATGAGTACAATTTCCATAAACGTTATGAGGTTATCCAACAGTCGATCAACTCCTCCCTTACAACCTGTATGTCCAAGCTGTCAGGAATATGTCCCGCAAAAAAATTTTGAATCCATCTGAGAAGTCATCCGTACTATACACTTGACTTCCAGAAGTACATGCATGAGATAGAGAGGAGGGACAAGCAAAATATGGATATATCATCAATGGAGTTTTGGTTGGCTCTGCTCAACATCGTCTTTATCGATCTCATACTAGCGGGCGATAACGCGATTGTTATTGGGATGGCAGCGAGAAATCTGCCAGCGAATCTGCAGAAAAAAGCGGTACTCTGGGGAACGGCCGGGGCGATCGGCATTCGGATTGTAGCGACCGTTATCGTCGTGCAGCTGCTCGATTTGCCTTGGCTGCATCTCATCGGCGGATTGCTGCTGCTGTGGATTGCTTACAAGCTGCTCGTTCAAAACGACAACCATGGCGACATTAAAGCAGGCAATACGTTATGGCAGTCGATTCAGACGATCATTATCGCTGACGCAGCAATGGGCATCGACAACGTCATTGCGGTTGCTGGCGCATCCCACGGCAGCATGGTGCTCGTTATATTGGGTCTGCTGATCAGTGTGCCTGTTATCGTATGGGGCAGCACCTTGTTCATCAAGCTTATTAACAAGTACACCTGGATTATTTATGTAGGCGGAGGCGTACTTGCTTATACCGCAGCCAAAATGATTACAGGCGAAAAAGCATTCAGCGCATTCTTCAAAGACAACGCCTTGTATTACTGGGGATTCATCGTTGTCATCGTAGCTGTCATTCTTGCAGCCGGATGGCTCATTAATCGCCGCAAAAGCATGCAACATCAACAAAGCAGAGAATCCCATTAAGGGATCTCTGCTCCACAGTGCCGGAGAAGATCTGCTTGATCTGATCCGGCATTTTTTTATTGTAAACTAAAAGTTAGAACCAGCGGTCCTCTCCCGCATCCTCCGATTGAGCCGGAGCGTCCGGCGTCAGCGTCATAAGCTCCGTTCCTTCCACTGCTTCAGCGATCAGTTGATCCAGCTCTTTGATCGAAGCCTCGGTGTACTCGACTACCTTCAAATTCGGATTCGTGCTCGGCGATTTAGGCAAAAATAAGGTGCAGCAGTCCTCATACGGTAAAATCGAGGTCTCAAACGTGCCGATTTTGACCGCTTCGTTAATGATCTCCTGCTTATCCATCATAATAAGCGGCTTGATCAAGGGCAGGTCGGTAGCCCGGCCAATTACATTCATGCTGCCCAGCGTCTGGCTTGCAACCTGGCCAAGGCTTTCGCCCGTAACGATGCCATGAGCTCCGTTCTTTGCGGCAAGCTCCTCCGTAATGCGCAGCATCGCTCTTCTCATTAATGTAATGATCAGATTATCCTGCTTGGCTGCGGCAAGCCTCGTCTGAACCTCGGTAAACGGCACCAGATGCAGCTTGAATGGCGCACCTGCGTAATAGCTGAGACGGCGAGCGAGATCAATTACCTTCTCTTTCGCTTTCTCGCTGGTGAACGGATAACTGTGGAAATGAACCGCTTCGAGCTCCAGCCCTTTGCGCATAGCCATCCAGCCCGCTACCGGGCTGTCAATGCCGCCGGAGAGCAAGAGCAGCGCTTTGCCGTTCGAGCCGAACGGGAATCCTCCCGCTGCCATTTCGACTTTTACGAAAATGTAGGTGGCTTCCTCCTGTACGTCAACCCGAAGCTCTACCTCAGGGTTGCGAACATCGACTTTCAATTCCGGCATTGCCGGCAGGACATAAGAGCCTACGAGATGGTTCATCTCCTGCGAGGAATGCGGGTAAGCCTTCCAGCCCCGCTTCGCTGTCACTTTGAATGTCTTAGGCGGCGTATCTAATGATTTCATGAGCATGAGCGAAGCTTCACGGATTTTTTCCAGGTCGTTCTCCACGCTCAGAACCGGGCTAAAGGATGCGATGCCGAAAATATCTTTAATCCGGGCAGCAATCGGCTCATAGCTTTCACCATTTAAGCTGATCGTCAGCCGGCCGTAAGTTTTAAAATAGGTTAACGCTTCGAACGGACGCAGCGACCGCTTCAGCTGTTGAAGCAGCCTTTTCTCAAACTGGGAGCGGTTGCGTCCCTTCATAATCAGATCGCCGTAGCGAATCAGTATTTTATCGTAATTCATGTGCTGTCGTTATACCCCTTTCAAGCGGTTTGAGCTTTTCTACCATCTTCTTGAGCGCTTCGCCAAGCGTCTCCACGTCTTGCTCGGTATGCTCATCTCCAAAGCTGATCCGAATGCCTCCGCTTGCCTGCGGCAGAGCAGCCCCCATCGCCAGCAGTACGCGGCTCGGTTTGCTGTCCTTGGAAGAGCAAGCTGATTTAGTGGAAGCGATAATTTCATGTTCCTCTAATAAATGAACGATAACTTCGGGCTTCATTCCGGGATACGAAAAATGTACGATATGCGGCGCCATCTCCCGCGGATTCTCACTGCCGTTCATATGAAGCTCCGGTATGCTGCCCACAATGTCCGCAAGTTTTGCGCGAAGCTTCTCCATCCGCTCCTTCCGCTCTTTCGCCGATTGTATCGACAGACGGAATGCTTTCGCAGAAGCCACGATGCCGGGCACATTTTGCGTACCGGCACGGAAGCTTCTTTCCTGAGAGCCTCCGGTAAGCAGCGGATACAATTGAATGCCCTCACGGACGTAAAGAATGCCGACGCCCTTAGGCCCTCTCACTTTATGAGCAGAACCGCTAAACAGATCAATACCCCAATCCCTTAAAGCGACAGGCAGCTTGCCGATGCTTTGCACCGCGTCTACATGGAAGATCGTCCGCGGATAGCTCGCTTTGAGCATTCGTCCAATGGCCTCAATCGGCTGCACCGCACCCGTCTCGTTGTTAACGTGCATGATGCTGACAAGAATCGTCTCGTCCGTCATCGCTTGCCGAAGCTGTTCCGCATCCACATGACCGGTCCGGCTGACGGGCAAATAGGTTACCTTAAAGCCTTCCCGCTCCAGCTGCCTGAACGTATCGTATACCGAAGCATGCTCGATTTGCGTCGTAATGAGATGATTGCCTCTTGTCCGGTACTGTTTGGCGATTCCTTTAATAGCGGTATTATTGCTCTCCGTTCCCCCGGACGTAAACAGCCATTCCTCCGGCTTAACGCCAAAGAGCTCGCCGAGCAGCGCCCGCGAACGCCCGATCAGCTTATCGGCCTCTGCTCCAGCCCGGTGTATAGAAGACGGATTGGCATAGTGAGCTTTCATCACTTCCGCCAACGTATCGATAACTTCCGGATAAGGGGGCGTTGAAGCGCAATGGTCGAAATACAGCATGACTTTCCACACTTCTTTCTTTTATACTTCTAAAAATAAAAAGATCAACGAAGGAAAGCCGCTGCGGCTTTCTATCGTGATCCATTATCCGTGTTGCTGGATGAATCTTAATAAGTCGCTTGCTGCACCTTCGTAACGTAACGCTGCGTTTCTTCCGGCAGCTTGTACAGGTTTGCAGCCAGCTCAGCATCTGTTGAAATGCCCAAACGGTCGACCCGTCCCGGACCGGCGTTGTAGGCGGCAAGCGCAACTTGTTCATTGCCGTTGTATTTGCGCAGCAGATAGGATAAATATTTGGTGCCGCCGTCGATATTTTGACCAGGGTCGAGCGAATCGGTTACGCCCAGCGAACGTGCCGTCGCATCCATAAGCTGCATAAGGCCTTTTGCTCCAGCGGACGAAACCGCATCGGCTTTAAATCCCGACTCCGTGCGGATAACGCCCCGGATTAACGCAGGATCAACACCGTATTTCGCAGCAGCTGCTGCAATAAGCCCTTCATATTGCCCGTTGCCCGAAGCGGGTTCGGCACTTGCTGTGCGAAGCACGGGAGGCAAGCCTCCCAAAGCAGCAAGCGGGTTAGCGGCAAGCTCAGCTGCCAGCTCCGGATCAATGGATGATGATTGATATTGGGATAAGACCGTCTCGAATAAGGAAGGCGCTCCGCTCTCATCTTTCACGTTAAGCGAATTGCCGGCCGACTGCGGATCCAGACTTGGCCTAATTTGCACTTGAATGATTTGTGACATCGTACGCGGATCGATACTCATCTCGTCCTCCTGGCTGTATCATAATTCAGGTTCTATAGGATGTATCGGTATTTATTGTACATGTTTTTACAACATACGGCTAGTCCGCATAAAAAAAGAGACCATCCTCGCAGCGGATTGGAGCCTTGCGGGATGGTCTCATCATCGGATATTCGATTATTTATGCACTTTAACCCGTTCCTCGATTGGTTTGAACTCTTTGTCACCCGGCTGCGCGGTAGGTTTGCCGAATGGCATTTGAGCGAGAAGCAGCCAAGAGTCCGGAACATTCCACGTCTTTTTCACTTCCGCATCGATCAACGGGTTATAGTGCTGCAGCGAAGCGCCAAATCCTTCACTCTCGAGCAATGTCCATACGACATGCTGCAGCATGCCGGACGATTGCATCGACCATTTCGGAAAATTATCGGCATAAGAGGGAAATTGCTTTTGCAGTCCTTCAACAACCGCCTGATCTTCGAAAAACAACACCGTGCCGTAGCCGCTCTTGAACGAGCCCAGCCGGTCTGCAGTCGAGCTGAACTGGTCAGCGGGCACGATGTCGCGCAGCGTCTCGGTCGTAATATCCCATAGCTTATTATGGCTATCCCCTAGCAAGACGAGCACATTGGCGCTCTGCGAGTTGAAGGCTGAAGGGCTATATTTTACCGCATCGCTAATGAGGGAAACAATTTTCTCGTCCGGCAGCACCGATTCTTTGCTGATTCCATAATAAGTGCGTCGTGCTTTGACAGCTTCCAAATATGCATTCGATATCGCATTCGTCATGATGCAGCCTCCTCTGGAAAAATACGCGAACAGACGCGTTTCGCAGTTAGAATCCCCAGAAGCGGCAGTGCTATGACTGACGGATTAAGGAAGCTGATTTGGATTTGGATTTGGATTTGGATTTGGATTTGGATTATGGTTCTGGTTCTGGTTCTGGTTCTGGTTCTGGTTCTGTCTCTTCGCCTCCCCTTCTCCCCACTTACTGTTAATCCACGAGATCGCAAACGAAATGACACCAAGCAGCAGCAGTACGACAACTTTATAGAGACTTTCTTTGCCGCTCAAATCCATAAAGATTGCTTTGACAGCCACAAGAAGGAGTACGGCCGAACCAAACCAGCGGAACCAGGATTCTCTGCGGTAGGCGCCCCAGAGGAACAGCAGCAGCGCATAGACACCCCATGTTACCGTCAGAGTAAGCTTCATATAAATACCGGACGAGCCATTAAAGTATTCCGTAAAAATATTTTCAATCTGACGCGACAACAGTCCTCCGATAATGAGATGCGACAATGTGGCATAGATGTTGGCCAGCAGCCGGTTCGATCCTGCTTTCAAGCCCGGCATGTTCATGCTGGTTGCATAGTAGAAGCCGATAGCTGCAAGCACCATCCAAGCAACAGCACCCCAGTTCAAGAAAGGAATGTAGACACCGAACCATTCGCCGCGCGGCGTGCTCCAGGTAACGATATACCAATAGAGGCCTACGATGATCCAGATCGACACGGAAATCAGGCTGGCTGCAAGCCATTTGTTAATACGTCCAAGTGCAAGGAGTACGATACTAATAATGCTCCATACAAAAACGTTGATAAGCGGCTTGATCTCCAAGCCATTGCCCACCTGATTCAGAGCAAGCAAGAAAAGCAGCAGGCCTACCGTCCAGTAGACGGAAACGGCGGCATCCACTTTTTGCAGCAGACGATTAACTACAAAGCCTGACAGCATGAAGACTAGGCCGATAAAAATAAGCGGATATGCAAAATGAATGTCATTCCTCCAAATCAGCAGCGCCCAGAATCCGAACAGCACGCCGTTAGCAACGCTCAGGTACAGATTAAGACCGTCGAAGCTGAGTTTGTTTTTCCACGAGGACACGAGAAACGCAATTTGATAGAACAGGAAAGCTGCAAGTGCATAACGGATCGGCATGCTCCAAAACCCGTCCAGCACAGGATTGAAATGAAAGAAATATACGGTGTACAGCAGCCAGCTGCCGGCAAATGCGGCCGTCCGAAGCTCCGTCCAGCCTTTGACGAGACTGAGGTAGAGAAATGCGCAATTAATGACAAGAAGGTAGACGAACAATGCGAATACTTGGTCCGTTTCCGGCTTCATCGTAAGCGGAGACAGCAAGCCTCCAAGCAATGCGATATTCATTAGCAGTCTGGAATCGAACCGGTAGGCGTACACGGCTGCAGCAATGGTAATGACCGACATGCCGAGAAGGACCGTCATCGAATCCCAAAGCCCGTAGAAAATGCCGGAAAACGATACCGTCATATACAGCAGAGAAGCTCCCAGACCCATGACGATCTGGCTGACGATTGGCCGGTGCTGCAGCCGGAAGCCTGCGATAGCAAGACCGGTTCCGAACAGAAGGCCAAGAACGATTTTCATCGAATCGGTAATCCAGCCTCTATCGATCGTGTACTTAAACAGTGTAATACAGGCGATCAGAACGAACAGCGCGCCCAGCAGCGACGTTCCGTGCTTTTTTATCAGCGTTCCATAATTCATTGTTCATTCCTCCTATTTGTTGACCATTCAATAGCTTTCATAAGGCCGAGCAATATTAAAATCAGCGCGATTGCGACAAGCTCCAGCTGCAGCAAATACCAGGGCCAGGGGCCAAGCAAATCCAGTAACGAAGCTGTATCGGGCTTGCGCGCCAAAAACATAAAGTTCGTAGTGCCGGATATCGTATTGACGACAGCTGCCGGAATAGCCAGCAAGTGCAGCCATACATAAGCCCTTACTGCCGATTTAACATTTGGGCGGTAACGCTCCACCGCTGCCCAGAACAGACAAGCGGCAATGATGCCGATATGGGCAACGTAAAAATGAAAGTAGCGGAAATGCGGGAAGCTGTACCCCAGGTTCGGTGTCAGCAGCGCTTGCAGAGCGCCCAGTATACCGAGAAAAAACACGACATCGCCCAGCTTGGCGTTTCGGCTAATTAGCAGTACTGCTGAACATAGCACCATCAGACTGCAGAGCTGAAACGGAAGTGCATACACACCCCAATTGCCCCCTATCACATACCAGCTCTGAAAAGACAGCTCACAGGCTACTAGCAGTGCGGCGAGCGTATATCGGACGGCTTTGTTGATGCCCGGCTTTCGAATCGGCTGCCGCAATAAGATGATTGCTGCCGCGACAACTAAGGTTACTAACCACACCATAGTGAATTCCTCGCTTTTCGAATTCGTTGATGTCTTCATTTTTATGGAAAAAGGGCAAAAAAAATAGTACCAACTTTAGTTGGTACCTGGTCAGCAGACCATCTGATCCGCGCATGAATATTCGATTCTTCTATAGTTATCCTTTCCATGCTGGCAGCTTACCGCTAGCCGGACTCCAACACCTTCTTGTGTTAGACAGCACTGCTTGTCACTGTGTCAAACCAAAGCGCCCTCCGCCTTTGGCAACTCAACATTCTGTCACGCCTACTCAAGGCCACACACATTACATTTCAAAACGCTGCAGAGTTGTGACAAACTTCTCGCACTCGCACAGTACGAAAAATCAAAATGCAAAAGTACATTTTGTTTTGCCCTATATGGCCCAAAACAGCCCTCAAAATGTAAAAATACATTTAAAAACCTTGAAATCCGGCTTATTGGCGCTATTTGGGTCGATCAACCTGCACTTTTGCATTTTGTTGCGATAAATCGCCGATTTCGCAGCATACAAACTGTATTTTTACATTTGGATTCGCTTACACCCGCCACTCACCGTCGTCCGTCATGACTACAGATATTTAAGTGCGCCATTAATACAGGCTATTGAGTGAACGTGAAGCTATTCTGCAATAGCCAACTCAAGAACTCCCAATTGTCTGTGATCCGAAGTCGTGTATGGTCTGGTCTGAAGCCTGGGTGAGCGGAGCGTTTTGAGTTCAGGATGACTTTGCGCAGATTCGATACATTTCTCATCGCGAGCGCGATAGAAAAATTGGAATCAAGTACGGCAGCATGAGCCAAAACGCGCAGCGATCCCGGTCTTAACGCACCAAGCGCTACTTTAGGTGCCATCCCCATCATTATCGCGCTTAAACAACCCCATAGCCTTCGCTTCCCGTGCCGCTTCCTTGGAGCCGCTGAACTGCAGCTTCTTCAGCACGTTGTTGATGTGGTTTTTGACGGTACGGACGGAGACGACAAGCTTGTCGGCGATCTGCGTTTGCGTGTAGCCCTCATCGATCAGCTCCAGCAGCTGCAGCTCGGCCGGCGTGATGCGGTCGCTCATTTTTTTCGCCTCAAACTCGCGCTCCAGCTTTTTCAGCCGGCGGAATTCTTCCCGCATTTGCTCAGCGGCCGCGGCACTTATCGTCGACTGCCGTTTTGCTGCGCCTCGGATCACATCCGGCAGCGTCTCAAATTCAGACTTAATCTGATAATCGATAGCCCCCGCTTGGAAAGAACGCAGGATCAGCTCCTTCTCCTCCATCGAAGTCAGCATAATGACACGCGCTCCGGTTGAGAGAGCGACAGCTTCAGCCAATCGAACACCTTCCGGCTGTCCCTGCAGCATAATGTCCATGAGAACGACATCCGGCGGTTCCAAGCCCTCTTCGAGCGCCTGTCCCACCTCGTCTGGCGTGCTGGCGGTAAACACAAGCGAAAATCCCTGCTGCCCGCTCAAATAAGCGGATAATCCGCGCAGCCAATCCTTGTCGTCCTCCACGATCCATAGCCGGATCGGATTCATGTCATGCCCATTATCCATTTGCTTCCCTCCTTTCATTAACTGCCACTTCGGCTTTCGGTTCTATTCTCACTGCGCATACCGCATTTTTTCTAAACACGAGATTCACCGACGTTCCCTCGCCCCGCCGGCTGGCAATTTGCAAGGTGCCGCCATGCTTGCGCATAACGTTATAAGCATAGGGCAGCCCAAGGCCAAAGTTGGCTCCGTCACCGCTTTTTGTCGTGAAAAACGGCTCCAGCGCCTTCACAGCCTGTGCCTTCCCCATGCCAGGACCCGTGTCTGCAATACGGATCCAAAGCTCCCGCTTTGTTTCCTTTAGCTGCACGATAAGCTCGCCTTCCCCCTTCATCGCTTCCAGCGCGTTAGAGATCAGATTAGACATCGATTCTCCGATCTGTGCAGGATCAATCGTCACTTTCCATTGCACCGCAGGCAGTTCAAGCCGCAGCTTGACGCCGCCAAGCATCGGCTGAAAGGTTTGAACCGTCTTTTCGATAAATGGATTAAGATCGACAGTTGTCGTTCGCAGCTGCAGATCCTCCGTCCGCCGGTGAACCCGGCCGATCATTTCCTGTATGTGACGTGATGTATGCAGAACGGTCTCGACGTCGGCAAGCAGCTCCGTCTGCCCCGTCTCGATGGCATAGGCTTTCATTTTTTCGCCGAACAGCTTCATTTTACCGACGTCGTTTTTGATCGCATGATTGAGAATTGCAGTACCCGAGGTGACGGCCCGCAGCGTCGTATCCAGTCTGCGCCGCTCGATCAGAATTCGAACGCCCATAAAGCCGTAAGTGAACATCCCGATCAGAAACACTGCTACACCGATACTGACGAACCAAGTATTATATATCCACATGCGCAGCAGGCCAAAGCTCGGCAGCACATAGCTCATCGTCATGCTGAGGAGCACCGTCGGAAGCACCGCAAGACAGACGATCGCATGCTTGCGCGCTTGCGAAGCCAGTCCATTTCGTTTCAATAGAACATTGACCGTCCCGAACAGCATATACGGAACCGCCCACCAGACGACGATTTTATAGGTAATGGGATACATCTCGTTGTAGCCGGGAGTAAACAGCAGGCATAAGGCAATCGGCACAAACAGCAGGAGCGGAAGCATTAGTCCAAGCTTCGCTAACGGCCGAATCGGACGATAAGCGAGCGAGAATAGCAGAAACGTATAAGGCAACCCGTAATAGGAAGTCAGCGAGGAAGCTGCTTGCACCATATACAGCATATGCACAGCCGTCTCACTCGAAGAGGACACCGCCTCTATATGCGGAATAATCGTACCGTCAATAACTGCAGCCAAAGCGCCTGCTCCGCCTGAAAAAGCAACTCCGCTCAGCCGCCGGTTGATCGCCGATCTCGAATCGGATAAAAGCAATATTAATGCAACGCCCCATAGCGCGATCAACACGAAAAGCATCGGTGCAGCTCCTTTTTGTTTATCTAGGTATCTTTAACCATAGCGTTGAACGGATTGGGTCGTCAACCCTATGTCATCATTCATTTGGAGAAAAAAAACGGACCCGCGTTATTAAAGCCTTCGCGAGTCCATTTGCCGTAGATGATTTCCTGGGTAATTATTCGGTAATTATTCGGTTACAGTGATCGTGATCGGCGAATATTCACCGATTACAGTCTGTCCATGAACCGATACGCTGCCCTCCGGCGTCAGATCCTTCTCCGTCATAATGCCCAGCGCAACGGTGAACTGATTGAATTTAACCGGCACGCCTTTTTCCCTGCGTATTTCCCGGCCGTTGATGAAAAACACAATTTCGTCTTCTGCCCGATTGTACGAAATTTTGTACGTATTAAATTCTCTGGCGTTGAAATCCTCCGCTTCTTTAAAAATACAAAAAAAGCGGGTCTTGTCCGACTCCGGCACAGGAACTCCCGGGAAAGGCAGCACGGCGTAGACGCTTGCGTACTTATCGTTGCCAGCGAAGAAATCCAGTGCTCCGCCGGTCGTGAAATCGAGCAGATTTAAGGAGACATAGCCATCGTACAGATCTCCTGGAGCTGTGTTTTGCGAACGGGCGCGAATTTGCAGCTCAAAGCTGATTTCGCCGTTTTCCGGCACTTCTACCGGTTTGGCCGAATAGTACATATGCTTCGCATTATCGAGAATTTGTACTTGTTCATGCTTGCGACTTAACGGAGCTCTTACATATAAAATGCCGTTCCGTACAATAACGACCGCATCGGGCTCGCGATATTGCCAGAACGAGCCGTCCGGAAGCGGGAAGCCGCCGATTGTCCATACTTTTCCTTCATCCAGTATCGTATCGAAGTCACCTAACGTCCATTGTTTTGCCATGCCAATCCCTCTTCTCCCGTTAAAATTATAGCAGCCCTTCCACAATCAAAGCGATGATAAGTATGAGGCCGCAGCGAATAGTTACTTGCAGAGAAGCTCCCATCAGCGGCAAATAAGCGACAGATTCATTGTTTTCTTTCAATCTCCCATACACTCGGTAAAGCGGCCATGCCGTCAGCAAAGCGATAATGGCATAAATCGGCAGCGCCCCCGCCGCAACGCAAGCGATTAGCGATAGATAGGCTAGCGCCAACAGCCAGCGCGAGAATACGAGCGCACGACGCTCGCCCCACACGACGACCAGCGTTTTTTTCCCCGCCTGCCTGTCCGCTTGCCAATGCAGAAAATGATGGTTAAATAAAATAAGCGTCGTCAGCAAGCCTATTGGAAGGGACAGCAGCAGCGCCCGATAATCCAGCTCAGACACCTGCACATAATACGCTCCGGCAACCGGAAGAACACCGAATGACAGCAGAATCGCAACTTCGCTGTATCCTTTTCCCCTATAACCGAATTTAATAGGCGGAGCTACATAGAAGTAGGCCAGCAACGCGCCCAGCACCCCGAACACTAGCACCATCCAGCCGCTTAAAAAGGATAATATAATGCCGCACACGGCGGCCAGTGCGAATAGTCCCCAAGTAACAGCTGCGAACGTCCGCAATTGCCAGGTTCCCTTTGTCAGAAAACCGGAATTCGTCGATATCGCGCCCTCTGTCTTATTTGCTGCATCGTCGGTACCGTTGTAGTAATCCCATAAGTCATTAATCATATTCGAGAACAAATGCACCGCTCCCGAGCCAATCAGCGTTAATAGAAGCAGCCACAAGTTCAGCTTGCCATCCCATACAAAAGCTCCCAATGCGCCAAGCGCAACGGGAATCAGCATAACCGGCAATACCCGAATGCGAGCAGCTTTCATAAATTGCTTCGCAATGCTCATCTGCATATTTGCCTTTTCCCCTCTGCTGTCTCACTCTATGAAAGGCAGCGGTTAATCGTCATCGTGTTCATTATTTATTGAACCACTCCCCCAGGCGAGCGTCAACAGCAAGAATAGGGCGAATGATTCAAAAAATGACAAAAAGAACGATTCCCGCAATTGCGAAATCGTTCCTTGGTACTATTCTGCATATAAGGCTCGTATATACCCGCAGGCGGGATTTGACTAGGGTGAGAGCTAGAGCTGAACCCGTTTGTTCAACATTTTGACCATTGCATAAAACATGATAGCAGCAACGACTGCTTGCATGATTGCCGAACCCCATAATTGTGTACTCCATAATTCGACCTGATAGCTGATGACATTCGCGGCCGAGTCCGTCTCAGCTACAAAATTGAAACTGCCGTTATTGCCGTTATTGTCGAACAGCAATTTATCCATCCACGATACAACCATCTGAATGACGAAGAACGCCGCAATACCAAGCCAAGGACCCAATTTCTTAATCGAAACAGATTTGGCAAGCGTAATACTGAACTGAATTGCGATCGTCAAGAAAAGCAAGGTCCAAAAGTAGATGATCAAAGCGGCCGCCAGATTCGACAATGAATCTGCAATGGGATTCAGTACATGGAAGCTTGAACCTGTCACTGCATTATAAAGCTCGCTATATCCATAAAAAACAAAGGGTAAAATGATAAGCGCTATTGCTCCTAAAACAAGAGGAGAAGCGATCGTCCATCCGCCTGATACTGGGATAAGACGTCTGCTGTAGGAGGAAATGTTTGCTGCATACGTTCTACACATGAACACGACAATCATAGAAACAGGCACCATGAAGCCTACAGAGCTAAATATATATACGATATTCGCGTTCCAATTCAGCAGACTATGGCTAAATAAAAGGAATAGCTGCACGATGGCAAAAACGGCTGTAAATGTCGTGAACGCCACACTGTTTCGCTTCCAGTCATACTTCATTATTTTAAGCAGATTGTTCATGATTCCGCATATACCTCCTTAAACTTCTCTTCCACGCTCTTGCCATGCTTAATCCGGATCGTTTCGACTTCCTCATGGAGCACAACCGAACCATTGCGAATAAATACGACCTCGTCGAAAATCCGCTCGATATCGCTGACTAGATGCGTTGAGACGACCAAACAGCTTTCCTCGCTGTAATATTGCAAGATCGCGTCCAATATTTTGTCGCGCGCGACGAGATCGACGCCGCCAATCGGCTCATCCAGCAAATAAAGCTTGGCGTTGCGGGAGAGCGCAAGCGACAAATGCAGCCGTTCACTCATTCCTTTGGACAATGCGCCGACGCGATCGTCTTCTTTTACATTCATGAAACGAAGCATCTCTGCCGCCTTCACCTTATCGAAATCCGGGTAAAAGTCTTCATAGAATTGTACGGCGTCCTTTACCCGCATCCAGCTTTCTGTCAGCGGACGATCCGGCATGAAGGAGGTTACAGCTTTTGTAGCCGTTCCAATTGGAAGCCCGTCAACGGCGATTGTACCTGACGTAGGCTGCAGCAGGCCTGCGGCCATTTTCATAATCGTGCTTTTACCGCTGCCGTTGCTGCCAAGCAATCCGACGATTTTGCCAGGCTGAAGATCAAACGAAACGTTATGCAGGGCATCACGCGAAGAAATGTAACGTTTTGACACTGATGATAATTTTAAAATGCTGCTCATCTGTCACTCACTACCTTTCTTATCCTTATCGGACACTGCGTCCGAGACGATGGTAATAATATCTTTGCTTTCAAAGCCAAGCTCTTTCATCCCTAGCACGAAGCGGTCCAGCAAATCGCCTGCCATTTCCTTCTTAATGCTCATAATCGTCGACTCCTCACTCGTTACATAGCGGCCCAAGCCGCGTTTGGTCTCTACAATGCCTTCCCGCTCCAGCTCTTGAAACGTCCGCTGAATCGTGTTCGGATTAATTTGCAGCTCCGCCGCAAGCTCACGAACCGAATCGATTTTGTCTCCGGGCTTAAGCTTGCCGACAATGATTTGCCGCTTTATATGGTTCATGATTTGCAAATAAATCGGTTGGTTGTTGTCGAACTCCATCGTCACAATGGCGATCCTCCTTATAGCAGTTTATGCTGCCACTGTATTATTGTATTGGTGTTATAGTTAAATAGTACACTAAGATTATAGGTGTGTAAAGAGGTGTTTGCGGAAAAGATTTCTGCTGCCGCGGAATGTGTTGCGATTGACGTTTAAAAGCCGCGGGATCGCGGGCTTTTGCGGCTGAGGGCGTTGTCGCGCAAAGGGGGTACTGGCGCAGCTCCTGGCGGCGTGTGTGGCAGTTGTAATAGCGAGGCTGTTTCGCTGTTATGATGCTAGTGCTCGCAATGCTGTTCAACGCTGCAGCGAACCTGTTTCGCTATTTTGCGAAGCTAACTTCGCTGTTCTAATGCTAACAAAGCTGCTCAATGCTACAGCGAACCTGTTTCGCTATTTTGCGAAGCTAACTTCGCTGTTCTAATGCTCGCGCCCCCTCGGCCTCGCTTTAGCGAAGCAATGTTCGCTACTCGTGAACCTAGGTTCGCCATTTACGAAATTTACTTCGCTGTTGGAGCAAAGCTATGCTCCGGCACTACCATTAGCGAATTTAGCTTCGTTATATTGCGAAGCTGCTTCTCTATCCTGCTACCCAGCAAAAGTACTCTACAGTATTGCGACGACGCTCTCCCTGCAGCGAAACTGTTTCGCTGTTTAACGAAGTCAGCTTCGCTGTTATGATGCTCGTACCCTCTCGGCCTCACTTTAGCGAAGCAATCTTCGCTACTCGTGAACCTAGGTTCGCCATTTGCGAAATTTACTTCGCTGTTTGGACAAGGCTGTGCTCCGGCACTATCAGTAGCGAAATTTAGCTTCGTTATATTGCGAACCTGCTTCGCTATCCTGCGCCCAACGAGAGTACTCTACAGTATTGCGACGACGCCCTCCCTGCAACGAACCTACTTCGCTGTTTTGCGAAGTCAGCTTCGCTGTTATGATGCTCGCGCGCCCTCGGCCTCGCTTTAGCGAAGCAATGTTCGCTACTCGTGAACCTAGGTTCGCCATTTGCGAAATTTACTTCGCTGTTTGGACAAGGCTGTGCTCCGGCACTATCAGTAGCGAATTTAGCTTCGTTATATTGCGAACCTGCTTCGCTATCCTACTGCCCAGCAAAGGTACTCTACAGTATTGCGCTGACGCCCTCCCTGCAACGAACCTACTTCGCTGTTTAACGAAGTCAGCTTCGCTGTTATGATGCTCGCGCCCCCTCGGCCTCACTTTAGCGAAGCTAACTTCGCTACTCGTGAACCTAGGTTCGCCATTTGCGAAATTTACTTCGCTGTTGGAGCAAAGCAATGCTCCGGCACGACCAGTAGCGAATTTAGCTTCGTTATATTACGAACCTGCTTCGCTATCCTGCTGCCCAACAAAGGTACTCTACAGTATTGCGACGACGTTCTCCCTACAGAGAACCTGTTCCGCCGTTTTACGAAGTCGGCTTCGCTACCCTGATGTCCAGCCAGAAAACTTCATTAAGTTGGTTACTTGGCACCTGCGCCGAATGCCTGCTATTGTACATTGTTCCTCCCCATGCCTACGTTGCTCCAACTAACCTTCGAATTCTTCCGGCAACTTGCTCAACATAAGCGCACTCTCCCTAGTCTGCCTCAGCTGCAATAATCGAAGTTACGTAGCAACTTCGATTATTGCAGTAAACCAACCCAACTAATTAGTTACTTGGCACTCGAGCCAAATCTGTGTAATCGCACAATATTCTCCACGAACCCAGGTTTACTCGCCCGCCCTCCCCACTTTCACTCAATTTCGCTCACATTCAATGAAAACGACATGCATTCCCCCATAAACAAACGAACGTGCGAACAATCAATCTGGCGAGTGCACACTTACTAATCAAATCAACAAACAAAAAAGCCTGAGGCACATCCCTTTAATCGGGATGCGACTCAGGCTCCGTTTACTTTTACACTTTAAATACAGCTGCTTTCTCTTTCAGCACGCCAGACGACTGCTTGAGCTCTCCCGCAAGAGCGCCCAGCTGGTCAGACACAGCATTTTGCTGCTCGGAGAGGCCGCTCATGACATCCATTTTGCCGTTAACGTCAGAGGACGTTTGCAGCAGCTTATCTACTGCTGTAACGATGTGGGTCATGCCGGATGTAATTTCCGCGATGGCAGTGGAGATTTCACCCACTTGCTCGGACAACGCGCTGCTTTGCTGCTCCAGCCCCTTGAACATATCGCTTGCCGCAATCGACGCATCCTTCGTCGTGGCAATAACCTGCGAGAAGGAACCGAGACGATCGCTGCTCGATGCCACATCACTCTGAATGAGCTGAAGCTCTTTCGTAATGTTTTTCGAGAACATTTCAGTCTGGCCGGACAGCTTGCGAATTTCTTCAGCTACGACAGCAAAACCTCTGCCATGCTCGCCTGCGCGAGCCGATTCGATCGAGGCATTAAGCGAAAGCAAGTTCGTTTGCGTATTCAAATCTTGAATGCCGCCCAAAAACTTCGTTACAGTGCCAAAACGCTGCACAATACGATTAAACGATTCATTAACAAGCTCGAATTGCTCAACTGTCTGGTTAACCATCTCAACGACGCCTTCCATATCCTGCGCGCCTTCTTGGGAAGCTTGACGCATTTGGCGCATATCGCTATTGATATAATCGCTGGATGCGGCAATTTCCTCAGAGCTGGCCGAGATTTGCTCGGTAACAGCAGAAATGGAGGAAGCATCATCATATTGGGACAGCAAAGTAACTGTACCCACTTTAATTTGATCGCGAACCTGCTCAGAGGCAGTACGGTTGCGGTCGACCATCTCGCCCATCGAATTGGACATGCTGAGCACCGTTCCGCTTACTTCAAGCGTAGATTTGATTGTATCGCGCAAACGATGGCCCATTTCGGACAGCATCCGGTCGATATCACCGAACTCGTCATGCCGGTCCACTTTCAGATCGTATGTAAAATCGCTGTTTTTATAGGCGTCAATCCGGCCCATAATGCCTCGCAAGCCCTTTTTGATGCTTTGGCTAAGCGTATAGGACATCAAGAACGGCAGCACAGCCAACAGCAGAACGTTAATGATAATAATGGTATTCGCAAAATCCACACTTCGGGCAAGCTGCTTCTCATTGGATGCTTGGTCAACGTTCATCCGGGCTTCAACCGCTTCGTTCGCATAGCTCAGAGTAATCGTATAGACGCTGATCAATTCCCGGATACGCAGCGACTTCATATCGCTTCGCAATTCCGCGTTGTCCATGGCAAATCCGCTCAAGCTGTTATAAGCCATTTGGAAAACCTTCACTTGGTTGCTGTACTCCAAGTCGCCTTCTTGCGGCGGATATTTCTGATCCATCTTTTCGAAGCTTTTCGTCAAGTTGGCCAGCATATCAGGAATCGGCTTCATCGATTGTGTGATGATATCCGACTCGTCTTCCCCGTTTTCAATCGAATTGATCATTAGAAGCATGGTGCGGAGCATCGTATCGGACAATGCTTTGTACTCCCGTTCGGTATCGCCAAATTCGTTGGAGCTGTCAATTGCTTTCGATACTGATAAGTTTTGCGTGTAAATCAATACCCCCGCCGCTACGTTAAAAATAGTAATAAGCGACGTAATAAGCAGAAGCTTAGACGTAATTTTCTGCTTTTTCACGAACATGGCCGCCTGATTCGGCCACTTTTTCCATTGAGCCATCTGTCCTCTTTCTCCTTTTCCTATCCCTGAAAAGAATAAAAGCTATCCGACCAGATGGGCGGATAGCCTGATTTCAGCGCATTTTCCTTGATCTGGTGGTCTGGCAGCCGTAGTTTTGCAACCTTAGGCCCATAACTTTGCGTCCTTGTTTTTCAACAAGTTTGCTCTTTTCAGTTCATTTTCTATTTTTCGACCACTTTCGACACCCTTCTAGTTTAGGACATTTTTGCCAGTTTGTCTAACAAAATATATTCATATTTTCAGAGATTGGACGCTTCTTGTCAGGTTGTTTATAATGGACAGAAATAATAAATAGCAGCGCCTGAAGGAGAATGATTATGGACTTCCGTTTGGATCTCATAGAAAATAAAGTTGAGTTTTTCGAAGCTTATGATCTAAGCACACTGGAAAAACAAATCGACCGGCAAATCGAAAATAATAAAGCGCTGATGCTGGATGTGCATTCAGTGCAGCATCATTCCGCGTTCAACCAGCTTACAGGTAAAATGCACTATAGCGCAGTTGTTCACTTCAAAGTAAAAAGGCAATAAAAATAAATTTATAAATTTCTTAAAAAAACAGTTGCATTATCTTTAATGTTTATGGCATAATACATTTTGTGCCTGAGAGATTTTATGCCGGTGTAGCTCAGTTGGTAGAGCAACTGACTTGTAATCAGTAGGTCGTGGGTTCGACTCCTATCGCCGGCACCATCACAGGACGGGATGTAGCTCAGCTTGGTAGAGCACCTGGTTTGGGACCAGGGGGTCGCATGTTCAAATCGTGTCATCCCGACCATCAATTAGACATTTCAAGAAGCTTGATGCTATCAAGCTTCTTTTTTATTTCTTCTATATATACAGATAAAGAAACAGGCTGCCGAGCACAACTCAGCAGCCTGTTTCTCTTAAAGTCCGTCAAACGAGCCTAGCGCCCGCTTGGCGAGGTTTGACAAGGCTACATCATCCATCGGCGGATTGTGCAGCCCGGCTCTCACATCCCTATAATAGCGCTCCAGCGGAAGATTGCGGGAAAGGCCGGCGCCTCCTACAACCCGCATCGCCAGATCAACAATTCGCAGCGCCCCATTCGTCGCCACGTATTTGGCAAGCCCCAGATCGGCACGCAGTTCTGCTCTTCCTGCAGGATCCCGGTCCCATCGGTCTGCCAAGCTATACAAGAGCGTCCGGGCTGTAATAAGCTCAGCCTCCAGCTCGCCGAGCTGACGCTGAATATTCGGCAAATCTGCAATCGGACCATTCAGACTGTTCGGCCGGTAATCTCTTGCAAAGCGCAGCGCGAAATCCCGGGCGGCATGCGCGATACCGATATAACAGGCCGGTATATGAAGCATCGCGCCCCCATGATCGGAATCCGCCTGCGTCTTGGGACGCAGGGCCGCGCCCGCAATCGATTCCCCATCTGGAACGAACACATCCTTGAATACCAGATCATGACTGCCCGTCGCTCTCATGCCCATCGTGTTCCAGGTTTCATCAACTTCAACACCTTCCCCGATACGGACAAAAAACTCGCCGACACGGTCCTCCGACTCCACCGAGGCCGAGACCATGCAATGCGTAGCGACTGGACTAAGCGTACTGAACGTCTTCCGGCCATTGATCAGCCAGCCGCCTTCAGTATGTACAGCTGTCGTCTCCGGCTTGCCGCCGCGGCTGGGACTCCCGGTCGCACGTTCGCTGGCATAGCTGTTGAAGATCGCACCATGCTCTACAATCTCTTGGCTTAATGCCCCATAGAGCGAATCCGGCCAAGCCTGCGATATTCGAAGCTGCATGACTAGCGCCACATGCCAGCCGACAGCAAGCGCTGTCGAGCCGTCTCCGCGCGCCAAATGCTCCTGCGCCAGCACCAATTCATACAGCGAAGCCTCTTCCCCTCCGTAAGCCTGTGGAACAGTCAGCGCCAAATAACCGCTTTCCCGCAAATCTTTAAAATTTTCAACTGGAAAACTGCCATTAAGGTCATGCTGGGGTGCCCTAACCGCGAATAATTCCGCTAATCTATCCGACCTTGCGGCGATGGCCGCCTCCCGTTCATTTCGTATAAATGGATCTTGCTTGGAAAACTCGGACATCTGTTGTTCAGCTCCCTTTTCAATATTCGAACCTCTGTCCATTCTATTAATCATAGTATATCGGTATACTTAGTTGAATAAAAGCAGTTTCCGCATCAATTCCTATCTAATAATGAAACTTTCCGGCGTATGAAGCGTCTAGTCCATTATGAAAAAGAAACCAGCCCTTTATAAAATTATTAGTATCGCCTTAATCATTGCTGTTCTAACGATAAGCTATGCAGCCTATGACATTTGGTCATCTGGCAAACCCCGCGAGCCTATCGCTGCAGATGCCGCTATCGTCCTGGGGGCAGCCGTCTGGGACGGCAAGCCTTCCCCCGTGCTGCGAGGCAGAATCGACCATGGCATTTGGCTTTACGAGCAGGGCTATGTGCAAAAAATTATTTTCACCGGAGGAAAGGGACACGGCGGCCAATGGACAGAAGCGCTTGTATCACGCGACTATGCCTTGGAACAGGGCGTGAATCCGAGTGCCATTCTCGTGGAGACGGAATCGACGATAACAGAGGAAAATTTGCGATTTGCAAGCAAACTGGCGGAAGAGCAGCAGTTGCATACCTTTGCCATCGTCAGCGATCCTCTTCATATGAAACGGGCGCTTACCATTGCAAAAAAGCTTGGAATGGACGCCTATGCCGCACCCACCCCAAGCTCTGCCTACAAAAGCCTGCAAACGAAGCTTCCCTTTCTGTTTCGGGAGCTGTTCTATTATATCGGCTACAAGGTTACGTCGCCGTTTCGCAGCTGACAGCCGGCTGGCCTCTGAAATTATTTCAGAGCCAGTCTTCCCGCCTCGCAAAACTGCTTCAGCGCCTGCTCGACAATGGCTCTTGGAGCAGCCAGATTCATCCGCAGCCAGCCTGCTCCCTCCGTGCCAAATGCCGATCCGAGGCTGAACGCTAATTTTGCTTCCTCAACCATCCATTTCTTCAGCTTACGGGACTCAATCCCTAATCCGCGGCAATCCACCCACAGCAAGTAAGTTCCTTCCGGTCTGAGCGGCTCCACCTCCGGCAAATGCTCGGACAAGTAGTCGATGGCGAAATCGAGATTGCCCTTAACGTAGTCCAATAATCCGTCCAGCCACTCTTCTCCTTCCGTATAAGCGGCGGCAATCGCTGCTTCAGCGAAATGATGCGGATAATTCAGGCCAAGCACCTGCAGCCGCTTATCCATTTTTTTCTTCAGCGCTTCATTAGATGTAATGAAATAAGCCGTTTGAATGCCAGGCAAATTGAACGTTTTTGTAGCAGCTGTGCACGTGATGGTACGATCACTAAGCTCAGCCGAGAGCGAAGCGAACGGAGTATGCTTATAGCCAGGGAACGTCAAATCGCAATGAATCTCGTCGGCGATAACTGTCACGCCGTATTGCAGGCACAATGCGCCAAGCGCTCGCAGCTCTTCCTCCGTCCATACGCGGCCGCCTGGATTATGCGGGCTGCATAGAATCATCAGCTTGGCACCGTTCTGGAACAACGTCTCCAAATGCGGAAGATCCATCTCATAGCGTCCGTTCCGGATGACGAGCGGATTTTTCGCGACAACGCGGTCATTGTCCTCAACCACCTCGTAAAAAGGCGGATATACCGGCGTCTGAATAACGACGGAATCGCCTGGCGAGCTTAGCAGCTCTACTGCAATGCTAATTGAAGTAACGACCGTAGGCAAATTACCGATCCATTTCGGATCAATATTCCAGCCATGGCGCCGGCTGTACCAGCTAGTAATGGCCTCGTAATAGTCGTCCGAAAAGAACGTATAGCCGTATATCCCCATCTCGGCGCGATCAGTCACAGCTTTGCGGACAGCCGGCGGACATCCAAAGTCCATATCGGCTACCCATAGCGGCAGCAGTTCGGAGCTGCCGAACAGCTTTTTCATATCATCCCATTTATAAGATCTCGTATTTCTTCTATTAAATATTTGGTCAAATGGATTGGTCATCGTCATCGTTGTCTTATGCCTCTTTTCAAGTCTGCGTTTCTATCCATCATACCAAATCGCCATTTTTAATGGAACCGATATGTAAAAAACGACCCCTTTCATCCTGTTCTGCAGGCAAAAGGGATCGCTTCCTTAAAGTACGATTATGAATAAAAGCCGGGAACGGGAGCTTGCCCGTTCAAAAACCAGTTTCCGACGGTGCGCAGCTTGAACTCAGCCGGATTATGCAGAGAATGCGTGCGGACATTGCGCCAGAAACGGTCATAGCCGTATCGGGAGGCTGTCGCCCTTGCACCCATCACTTCAAAAATCCGGCTCGTCACTTCCAGCGCCATCCGGCTCGCTTGTACGTTAGCCGCTGCCACGATGACCGCGCAGTCCCCCCGCTCGGCTTCGGTCAAGGCAGTATCTCGAGCCCATACGGCATCAAGCTCACGATCTGACTTCTCTACGAGACTAAGCGCGGATTGATAGGCCATCCACAATGGCTTATGGTGGACGGCTCCGCAGACGCTTCGTCCAGGCCCGATGTGTACCACGGCCTCGACTTTGTTTTCGTATAATACTTAGCCTCGTCCAATGCGCCCGCAGCGCTGCCGATAAAAATGCTGGCCAATATGCTCTGTGACAGCTGCGGAATGAGCGTAGAAAATACCGTCTGCCCCCCATAAGGAGTTTCCAGTATTTCATCCGGCTCTACCCGCACCGACTCGAAGGAGACCGTGCCGCTGCCGGTTTGCCGCTGCCCCATATTGTCCCAATCGTCATGCACCGTCACTCCCGTGCGGGAAGTAGGGATAATGCCCTCATAGTATTCTCCCGACGCGCTGTCATTCCATGAAATCGCAAGCAAGTCCGAATCCGGCGACCCGGAGCTGAACGATTTGCTGCCGTTTACAAGGATGGCACCATCCTCCAGCCGCTGGCCTACAATTGATTTTTCAAGCGGATTGGAGGAATTGCCCCAGAAGTAATTGTGCTTAGCTGTCGTTTCATAGAAGTATGCCTTTTGCGATTCGCTGCCAGCCAAATGAGGCGCTACGAGACAAAGGAAATGATAGCCGTACACATGTGCCAATGCCGCATCGGTCCGGGCAAATTCTCGCACAACCCCTAACACGTCGGACCATTGCCCGCCGTCCCCGCCATACTCTCGAGGAATGAGCAGCTTCAAAAGACCGCTCTCGCGTATCCAGTCCCGCTGTTCCTTCGGCGTGCCTCCCTCCTTGTCACGCTGGGCGGCGTCCTCGCCAAACCGCTTCGCCAGCTCCGATGCCAATCTCCTATATTGCTGCTGTTCTACCGCCGTTGCTGCCATGCCGTACTCCTCCTTCCGCTTAATCGCCGCCCGGCGTGAACAGCTCAGGCGGCTGGCCAACCAGATCCTTGCCGACCAGCTCCCGCGCCAAATGATTGGAAGGCGCCAGAACAAGCCCAGCCCGCACATCCCGGTACAGCCGCTCGATCGTCCCTTTCTTATATCCGTACCCGCCAGTCACATCCATCGCGATGGACACGACCTGATTGGCAACCTCCGTCGCATGGATTTTGAACTCGGTGGCTTCATACCACAGCTCGCCCAGCAGCCTGCCTTCGGCTTCATAGCGGTTGTACTTGTCGGCCAAGGCCAGCTGCCAAGGCCTCAAGCTGCTTAGCGCAATTTTCGCTTGCGCCAGCTGCTGACGAATGACCTGATAATCTGCGAGACTGCGGTTGAAATCGCGATGCACCGTATTTTTCACCCGGTTGACGACGATGGACAACGCCTCCTCCGCCACCCCGATCCAAGCGGAGCCGATGCCTAGCAAATAAAGCGGGTCAACGCCATTAAATGCAATTTCAATCGCTCTGTTCTCCCCGGCAAGCAAATCCGCACGCGGCACCTTTACGCCATCCAGCTTTAGCGGCCCGCTTTGATTGCCGCGAACACCGAGCGCCTCCCAAGGTCCAGCTGTTATGCCGGGGTCCTGGCCGTCAACGATGAAATAGCTCAGATCAGTCGGTTTCTCCGCACCGGGCGTCCGAGTCTGAAGCACGTAGAAATCGGCATGGCCTCCGCTCGTCGTGAACGACTTTTCCAGATCCAGCACATAATCATTTCCGTTGCGCTTCGCCTCGCTCAGATTGAACCAGGTATGGCCTCCCGTCGCTTTCTCGCTCATCGAATGCGTGCCAATTGCACCCGTCCGGACCGGCTTCAGCCAGCGCTTCTTCTGATCCTCGGAGCCGTAATAGACGATCGTTTGCGCCGCCCCTACATGCATCACATAGATCAGCGAAGTTGAAGGGCAGCCCTTGCCGATCTCTTCCGCTGCCAGCGCAAACGCTCTATAATCGAGACCCAGACCGTCATATTCGGTCGGAATAATGATACTGTTCCATCCTGCGTCCGCCAGCGCTTGCAAATTTTCCGAGGGAAATACGCCCTCCCTGTCAATCCGCTCTGCATTTGGTCTTATCACTTCATCCACTGTCCGCCGAACTTCGGCGAGCAACGCTTCATAAGAAGCTTCTGAAACGGTCGTATTTATTGCTGTCATCCCGCATTTACCTCCTTCATATTAAGCCGCCGTTTCTTCTCCGGATCCTGTGCCGGAAATGATCCGCTGTGCGATCGACGGATCGCGCTTCATTTGCACCCAAGCATAAATCAAACTAATCACAACAACCGCCGCTATAATCCATGGAAAATAACTGACCGGCTTCGGCTGGCCGGGCTGAACCATCGCCCACAATGGAAGCGCGATGCTGATTACGCCAAGCACAGGCAGCACATACCGCTGGATAATCGTCAAATCCTTGTTCGGATAGATGATTACGGCTATGTTAAGCAGCGCGTAAATAATAAGCAGCGGAATCGTACCAATCGTGCCTAAATAGCCAAAGCCGGTCACCCATGCGCCGCCCGCAAAGCCAAACAGCAGTGCAAAAGCGATGCCAAGACCGCTTATCAGCGATAACGTGCCCGCTGGCGTCCGCCATTTGGAAACAAAGCTAAGCTTCGCCGGGATAAGCCCTTCACGAGCGGAATTGAAGGCAACCCTCGAGAAACCGTTCAAGCAAGCGATCGTCATGCCTACGATACTCGTAAACCCGGCAATCACGGCCAAAAATGCAAACCGGCCTAGGTATCGGTCAGCAACCTCGATAAAAGGGTTCGAGCTCTTGATCAGCGACTCATTATCATTGCTGAAGCCAGTGACGACAGCGTAACTGACGAACAAGTAGAACACGGTCATGACAGCGATGCTGATAAGCACAGCTCGTTTCGTGTTGCGCTTCGGATTTTGCGTCTCTTCCGCCAGGGCGGCGGAATTCTCAAAGCCGATGAACAAATAGATGGCGAGCGGGAATCCGAGCCCGATGCCAGCCAGACCGCCAGTAATAGAGGACGGCGCAAAGGGTTTCAGCGACAAGCCCGCCGGCGGATCAAGAAGCACATAGACCGACACACCGACCAGCACGAGCACCTCAATAACGAGCGCAATCGTTGCAATCTTCGTCGAGCGGTCAATGCCGATAATGGTGAGTCCCCATATGAGGACACCCAGCACAACGGTCGGGATCGCCCAATGGACATGAATGCCATAAAGCGCCAATGAATCTGACGTCCAGCCTCCCAGCTCAATAAAAGCCGAGCCCGCAAGAAACACCGTTCCGACTATAAAAACAATGGAGGCCGCCGTACCGGTCAAGCCGCCGAACGCCATCCCGATGTATTTGATAAGCGAGCCGCTTGACGGATGTTTGGCAGAAAACCGGGTCAGACTCAGTCCTACGATAATTATGGCGATTGCGGATAAAAGAATAGTGAGCGGCGAGCCGATGCCGGTCGCGATAAAGATAACCGGCAATCCGTAATAGATTGCAGCTGCTGGCGCCATCTGTGCCAGCGTGGAGCCGATTGCGTCAAACAGACTTAACTTTTTTGCAGGCGTTAATTGACCCGTGGACGCTGCTTCCGTCGCTTGATTACCCATCATAAAATCCTCCTAATCTTCATAGTAAAGCGATAATAGGCATCAAAAAAAGACTGCTCCGCTTCTCCCTGCCTTTGGGAAAGTGGAGAGCCTTCGGTCGTCCGATCAGATCCCTTCATCTTTATAATTGCGTGCGATAGCCGTTAGCTTCCAGCAGCCGTTGCCTCTTCGCGAACCGTTCCTTCGGCATCAGCATCTGCATCCGCATTGCCAGCAGCCTCCAGCTTCCGCACGAGCGGAATGACCTGCTTGCCGAAAGCCTCCAGCTCGTTGTCGTAGTGGAGAAAGGCGGTAAGCACCAAATCGATGCCAATTCCTTTCAGGCCGGCAATACGTTCCGCCACTTGTTCAGGCGTGCCGATCAACCCGGTCTTGAAGCCGTCGTTGAACTGAATTAAATCCTCGAAGCTGGAATTAGCCCACATTCCTTCCCGTTCCGATGACGCCTGACCAGCCTGCTTCACCTGCTCGCGGAACGCTTCGACGACTGCCGTATCGGCATTGTCAATAATGTCCCGCAGCACTTGCTTCGCTTCCTCCTCCGTATCCCTGACGATGACGAAAGCATTCACGCCAAATTTGACCGTCCGTCCATATTCGGCGGCGTAACCGCTCACTTCATCGATCTGCTTCTTCAGGCCTTCCAAATGGTTGCCGTTCATCAAATAATAATCCGATACCCGGCCTGCCATTCGTTTTGCAGCCTTGGAGTTGCCGCCCTGATAAACCGTCGGACCCGGCGTCTGGAGCGGACGCGGCTTATAGTCCGCCTCGCGAAGCCGGTAGAAATCCCCGGCAAAGTTAGCCCGGTCCGACGTCCACAGCTCGCGCAGCACTTCGATAAACTCTGCCGAGCGGCGATAGCGCTCGTCATGGTCGAGCCAAGGCTGACCGAGAGCGATGTACTCCTCCTTCAGCCAGCCGCTGACGACATTGATCGCAGCTCGGCCGCCGCTCAAATGGTCGATTGTCGTCAGCATTTTCGCAACGATAGCCGGAGGCCACAAGCCGGAAGCAACTGCGGCAATTAAGCCTAGCGACTTCGTCTTGACGGCTAGAGCCGCGGCGAACGTGAGCGATTCCCATTGATTCTCAGCGTCGCTGCTGGCGACGAAGCGCGTCGGCAGCAGCATCTGGCTGAAGCCCGTCTTCTCCGCAACTTCCGCGTACCGGACATTGGCTTCAAACGACGAATCCGTTCGCTGCTCCAGCTTTGTCGCAACTTGCCCGCCATCCTCCAGCGGAGCCCAATAGCCAAACTCTATAGCACTCATGTCGATATGAGCCTCCTTCTTTAAGATCCTGCCGGAGCAGCTGTTGCGATCCCGGCCTCCGGCGCTTCGCTCCCCTTCGAGGAAGGAATTTTATTGTTCGCGATCAGCTCGCCAAACGGACTAATAAACGCTCTATCGTCCTGCCCGTCACGCTTGTTCAGCGGCAGCAGCGGGAATAGCAGCTCGGCTGTCCGATATGCTTCCTCCAGATGCGGATACCCGGATAAAATAAACGTCTCCATGCCGATTTCGGCATACTCCTTGATCCTCGCGGCAACATTTTCCGGACTGCCGACAAGCGCCGTTCCCGCTCCGCCGCGTACAAGCCCGATGCCGGCCCATAGATTCGGGCTGATCTCCAGCTTGGAGCGGTCCCCTTTATGCAGCTGGCTCATCCGCTTCTGTCCTTCAGAATCCATACGGGCAAAAATCTGCTGCGCCGAAGCGATCGTCTCCTCGTCCAAATGAGCAATTAAATCCTCTGCCGCTTGCCAAGCCTCTTCCTCCGTCGGACGGACGATAACATGCAGCCGAATGCCGAACTTCAGCTTCCTCCCTTTCGTCGCGGCCAGCGCCTTCATCTTCTCGACCTTGCCGCGAACCTGTTCCGGCGGTTCTCCCCATGTCAGATACACATCGACATGATCGGCCGCAACCTCCATCGCCGCCTCCGACGAGCCCCCGAAGTACAGCGGCGGATAAGGCTTTTGCACGGTCGGATAAAGTACTTTTCCGCCTTCAATCCGCAGATGCTCGCCCTCGAAGTCAACAGTCTCGCCCGCAAGCTCCTTGCGCCATACATGAAGAAATTCATCGGTCAGCTCATATCTGGCATCATGATCAAGAAACAGTCCGTCGCCTGCCAGCTCGACCGGATCGCCTCCCGCCACTACGTTAATGAGCAATCTGCCGCCCGAGAAGCGATCCAGCGTGGCAGACATTCGCGCAGCAACGGTCGGCAGCGTCAGACCGGGGCGAACGGCAACGAGAAATTTCAATTTCTCTGTAACGGGCACCAGCGTGGAAGCGACAATCCAAGCGTCCTCGCATGATTTCCCCGTCGGCAGCAGCACGCCGCTGTAGCCCAGTTCATCTGCCGCCTGTGCAATTTGCTTGCAGTAGTTGTAAGTTACAGCCCTTGCACCTGCAGCGGTACCGAGGTACCGGCCGTCTCCGTGGGTCGGTATAAACCAAAACAGTTCCAAGCTCGTTCTTCCTTTCCGATTTCAGTTTGTCTAACCTGCGCCGTTCACACGCTAGACCAGCGTCTTCCCTTCCTTGCTCGTTCGCTTGAGCAGATCCCAGATCGGATCAGTCAACCGCTCCTTCTCGAAGGCGGTATATTGATTGGCGTAGCCTCTAACCGGATCACCGGCATAGAAGCGCTCGTAAAGCTCATGTCTGGCGCCAAGCGGGCTGCCGATCAAATCCCAGGCGAGCTTGAACAGCTGCACTTTTTTCTCCGCGCTGACAGAGGCGCCCTCGAAATATTTGTGCATCAGCTCGGAAAGCGGCCCATAAAAGTCTTCCACGCCGGACGGCGCTTGAACGAAACCGCCGCCCCCCACTTGCTGCAATATTTCCAGTGCACGCGGATAAAATTTCGTCCCGATATTGCGCGCCGTATCGATATACGACAGCTCGGGAACGAGCACGCCGGATGCATCGGGCTTTGCTTGCGCTTCGGAGGCAATCACCAGCGCTTTAATCACTTCGACCTGAGTCAACAGCTCGCCAAGCTTCTCCTGCACATGAAGAAAGCCTTGGGCCCCGATTGATTCCGCTACTGCAAACGCTACGCCCGTTACGAACTCCAGCTTTGCTACATACCGAACGATATTCTGATGGAAGGCAAGGGCATTAGCCGTTCGATTGCCGCGCAGCGTCAACACCTTCTGTGCATCTCCATGCAGCAGCACCCGTTCCCACGGAACCAGCACTTCATCGAAGAAAAGTACCGCATCCATCTCATCGTATTTGGAGCTGAGCGGATGATTCCGTTCATTCGTGCTCGCGAACGTCTCCCGGCACACGATATGCAGTCCCGGCGAATTAGCTGGCACGATGAGCACATGAGCATGATTGCGGTTAGAGGCGTCGAACTTCAAAAACGACGAAATAATAAAATCATGCGTATAAGGCGCTCCGGTAGCGATCATCTTCGCACCGCTAACCACGATACCTTCGCTGTTCTCTCGTACGACATGAAGAAAGCGGTCAGCAATGCGCGCATCGTCCAAATTTTTCGACCGGTCGATTTGCGGATCGATAATAGCCGTCGTCAAGAAACGGTCCTGATCTCTCGCTTCCTCGTAATAGCGCATAATTTTATTTGCAAAATGCGGGTCAAGCGTCCCTAGCTCCTCTCTTGCTGCATACCACCCGGTTACGATAGAGCGCGCATAGTCGGACAACCTGCTCATCATGCCGTGCGTCTCCTGAGACCAGCGGGCAAATGACCGGCTTCGCTGGGCCAATTGCTCCGCCGTGTACGGAACAAGGAATGAGCTATGCGAGTAACGATCCGATTGTCCGGCTTGATAGCCTACGATCTGTTGGACCGACGAATCGTCCAGCATATTGAACAGCTGCCGGATGGAATCCAGCGTCCCTTTGAAGGCGGGATGCTCCGGCAAATTTGTAATTTGCGTGCCCTCCAGCCAAATTTTCCGGCCGTCGTCCAAGCTGCGAACGAAAGTATCTCCCCTCAAGCCGTTCTCCCCTTTTCAAATAATTTTTTACACTATCCCAATTGATTTAATTGGTTTTATTTATTATGATAGCTATTAATTATTCGGCTTCAACCATTAATTGGGCCCAAAACGTTGTAAATCCGACACTTGATGCCATTATGTATGGATCCCGCGCACTTATTCCTACACCGGGCGACAAACTGTTTGGCGGTCACTCACTGACCATGATATTTATCGAAGAGAATGAAGTGTTGGTTTTCCAACATTAGGAGTTCATTTGTTGTATAGGAGGGGTTATTGGATGTCAGCCGAACAAAACCAGCTGAATGAGGATCGCCGCGTTAGCCGGACGAAGCAATTCATTAGCGGAGCACTGTTGGAGCTGCTGCAGGAGAAGCGGATTGAGGACATCGCGATTAAAGATATTACCGAGCGGGCGAATGTGAACCGCTCTACTTTCTATGCCTACTACAGCGACAAATTCGACCTGCTGGAGCAAATGACCAAAGCTAAGCTGGGTGAGCTTTCGAGGCTGTTGATTGCAGGAAATGCCGATGCCGCAGCCTATTTGCCGGATTTTAATGAGCCAGACCCGTTCTTCTCCGCATTGTTCGACCATTTGGAAGAGAATGAGCCTTTCTATATCGTACTGTTCACACGGCTTGGCCCCGCTTCAGCAGCCAATGATTATCCGTATGCGATGTTTGCAGTCATTCGCGACGCGTTTTACGCCCGGATCAGCTCGCTTGGCATGAGCCAGAAGCAAGCTGTCCCCCTTGACCTGCTGCTCGACCATATCAGCTTCTCCACCTTCCACTCCGCGAAAAAATGGATGGAGCAGCGGATGATATATTCCTCACGGCATATGGCGCTGCAGCTGACGCGCTTATCTATTTTGGGCGATTACCGGGCAATGGGCTTCGTCGTTTCCTAGCCTATTTTTCAACTCTCAGCAACATATATAACATTTTCCCAAACAAGTGAAAACAAAGCCAAGATGTATGATTGTGCTGCTCCTGCAGAACGATTATGCTTAGCTTACCTTTCTTGCAGAACGACAAATAAAGAGAAGAGAGGCTAAGCCATACTTTCCAGGGATAGGAGTCAGCCGTAAAATGAACAATACCTTGCAGCATGCACAAGCTGCGCCATTAAAGAAAAAAGGAGCGTTTCCGCTATCGCTCATCTGCTTGACGATTGGAGCTTTCGCCATCGGCATGACGGAGTTTCTCGTGATGGGACTGCTCCCGAACGTCGCTGCAGATTTGAATGTGACGATATCGCAGGCCGGGCAGATTATTACCGGATATGCGCTGGGCGTTGCGATCGGAGCACCTGTGCTCACGATGTTCACCCACTCTTTGCCTAAAAAAAGATTACTAATCTTGCTGATGCTCATCTTTATTCTCGGCAACGCGCTTTCCATGATTGCACCGACGTATCCACTGCTCGTTGGCGCCCGCGTACTGACTGCGCTAGCCCACGGAACGTTCCTTGGCGTCGGATCGCTGATCGCCACTTATCTCGTTAGTCCCGAACGGCGGGGCAGCGCCGTATCCATCGTGCTGGCTGGCCTGACAATCGCCAACATTATCGGCGTACCGATTGGGACGTTTATCGGTCAGCATTTCGGATGGCGGGCTTCATTCGGCGTCATTACGATACTCGGCATTTTCTCGCTTCTAGGCATTATGCGGTTTATACCCGTCATTCGCGGAGAAAAAGCTTCGAGCCTCGCGCAGGAAATCAGCAGCGTATTGAAACCGCAAGTGCTGCTGACTCTGCTCTTCGGGTTGTTCGGCTGCGCAAGCCTGTTCGCCCTGTTCACTTACATTTCGCCTGTCCTGCAGTCGATTAGCGGCTTTCAGGAGAACAGCGTCACCTGGATTCTCGTAATATTCGGCATCGGCGTTACAATCGGCAACATCATTGGCGGCAAATTAGCCGACTGGAAGCAGCTCCCTTACTTGGCGGTCAACTACGCCGTGCTTGCCATCACTTTGGCAGTATTGACTGTTATGCTGTCCAATCCAGTTCTTGCTGTTATTACGATCTTCCTATGGGGCGTTGCCGCATTCGCGATTATGCCGGGCATCCAGCTGCGGACGATGACGCTGGCCGGAGACGCGCCAATGCTTACGGCTACAGCCAACCATTCCGCACTGAATATTGGCAATGCCCTGGGCGCTTATACAGGCGGTGCCGCCATCACCTTGGCGGGACTGCACTCGCTCACTTGGCTGGCCGCAGGACTCGCTATGCTCGGCTTGATCGGCGTCCTGCTGAGCTTCATGCTCGACCGCAAAGTGAAGGCGGCGCTGCAGCGCACCGCAAATCGATAATATATAGAATAATCAGCACGCAGAACCCCCTCGTTTATTTCAGGCGCGGGGGTTTTAATTTTTACCAGTGCAACTCGATTTTTTCGTTTCTTCTATTCAATATTTCGAGCTGTCGCTCAAGTCTGGCTGATTAGATCGACCACCGTCATGTAACGCCCGTTGATGGATCGCATTATTTGCGCGGCAATGAAACAGTCATCAAACTAACAAAGACCAAAATGCAAAAGTACATTTTAATCCGTCTTAAATCGGCTAAAATCACGTTCAAAATGCAAAAATACATTTGGAATCGCCTGATTTCATCCGAAAGCCGCTTTTTCCGCCAATCAGCCTGCACATTTGCATTTTGAGGCGACTATTCACACAAAAACCGGCCAACAACCTGTACGTTTACATTTTGATTTCCTGTTGACATTCACGCGGCGTAAAGGTGTAGGATAGCTTTAGGTCAGGAGGGATGCAGAATGGAATATACGATACAGAAGCTAGCGCTCCTGGCGGGCGTCAGCACCCGGACGCTTCGATATTACGATGAAATTGGCCTTCTCAAGCCGGCGAGAATCAATTCATCGGGTTATCGCATTTACGGGCAGCAAGAGGTGGATCGGCTGCAGCATATTTTGTTCTATCGGGAGCTGGGTGTCAGCTTGGATGAGATCAAAGACAGCGTAGCCTCGCCAGCTTTTGACGCCGATCGCGCCCTTGAGGAGCATCGTGTAAAGCTTCTGGAGAAGCGCGAGCAGCTGAACAGGCTGATTGCCAACGTCGACAGGACGTTAGAGCAGCGAAAGGGGAAAAGCGCAATGAGTGACAAGCAAAAATTCGAAGGCTTCAAGCAAAGCTTAATCGACGATAACGAGCGTAAATACGGCAATGAGATCCGTGCCAAATACGGAGACGAGACAATCGACCGTTCAAACAAGAAGCTCAAAAATAGGACGGAGGAGGAGCATGCCGCTGTCGAAAAGCTAAACGAGCAGCTTCACCGCAAGCTCGCCGAAGCTTTCGCAACAGGCGACGCCGCTGGCGTTCTCGCCCAGGAAGCGGCCGATCTTCACCGCCAGTGGCTCACCTTCTACTGGGACAGCTACAATAAGGAAGCTCATGCAGGCGTAGCCCAAATGTATGTCGACGATGAAAGATTCACGGCTTACTATGACAGCGAGCAGCCTGGGACGGCGGCCTTCCTGCGGGATGCGGTGCTGATCTATACAGGACGCGCTTAATTGCGGTCTGCAATCGAAAAAATGCTCTCGCCTATCAATGTAACGGATTCCGTTTTGACGTACAGAATGAATAAATGACAAACAAATTGACGTGCCAAAGGGCACGTCAATTTGTTTGATCTAAAGTAAAAGCGGTCACCTTTTACATTGCCTAGATGCTTCGTTGTAAGTCCCGAATATCTTTCCACGATATAAGCTTAATCCGCTCTTTGTTAATCAATCCCTTAATATCTATATCATTTAGTAGATGGTACTCCATTTCTCTTTCTTTATAACAGTTCGTTTTCGCTATTAATTGGTCAGTTATTTTAGACGGATGTAAAACTAATTGGGTTATGCCAGGTTTTATACTCTTTAATTTCTCAGTTAACTGCTTCTTCATTTGGCTGTACTCTACAACGGGATTATAACAATATGGAAGAGTAACGATATCGTCAATTGATAAGATTTTTCTATCTTTTGCCGAATTAATCCTTTTTTTGAATAACCTCAGCTGATCCGCATTAAAAAATGATTGTTCTAGTATCCTGCTAGGTAAATTAAATGGGAGTCGGTACTTTTCACACAAGTCAAATGTGATTTCTAAAAAATCCCTGCCTGTGAATAATCCCATAATGCTCCCCCCATGACTATCAAGATGGGTTGGATCAATTCCTTTTGATATTGCACATTGAATCTGAGATTCCATTTCTGCTCGAACCTCATCCTCATCGGCGTTTCTTTCTATAAAAGTAACATCAGTGTGAAAGTATCCTTCTGCTGTAATTAAACTATTCAAAGTCCTTAGTTGAAAAACGGGTGTGTAAGGATCTAACTCACTACTTGATAGAGTAAGATGAATGCCGATATTTTTTATACCCTTTTGATTGCTTATCTCCATTGCTTCAGTTGAATCTGTGCAAGGAACCATAATCGATGCGGATGTTATAGAGTTTGCTTCAAACAAGTTAACAATGGCTTCATTAGTTCCCGTAGTCATTCCAAAATCGTCTGCATTGATGATTAACAAACGATCATCAGCCGTAAAACCTAATTTTTGAATCATTGCTATTCCTCCCGTCAGTGATTGTTATAAAAGACAATAACAATAAGGGCGCAAACACTTTAAAGTGTTTGCGCCCTTATTGTGCGAAGCATTAAATTACCGTCATTATACAATAGAATTTCAAAATGTAAATAGTATCATTTCATTCGGTTTAAAATCAGAGTTCCCGCAGGCGGAACGTTCCAGAGCCAAAGCCCTGCCACCAATAGCAGCTCCACCTCCTCCACGACATATCCCATACAATCTCTAACTTCCATCCTCCAGCGACCCGAGCTTCCGCCAAAATCAGCGTAGATCCCCTCGTTTCTCGTTCCGTTGACGAACATAACAGTGTCCGGCAGCTTTCGCTGCTGCAGCTCCATTACCGTTCGGCTATACGCAACAGCAATAAGCTTATCCTCATTGCTAGCTGTGACGAGCGGATACAACAATTCTGGATGATGCGGTTCCAGACTGCCGTCTAACAGCAGCGACCGGTTTTCCTTCCAAAATCGGAGCCAGTAGCGCACCATCTCCGCATGCTTCTCCGGCAGCCGTTCAAGCCGGACGGAAAGCTGCGGCACCGCAAACAATACGTTGATGAGCTGCAGCGCGGCACTTTCCGGAGGCTCTGCAGGATGCCACATCAGCATGTCCGCATGGGCCGCTGTCGAGCCGGCGAGCAGCCGGATATCGATGGTGCGCACCCGATTTTCCACCGCATCATTCGGACAATCCGCAGCGCGGAACATGTTGCCGTACTTGCGCATATAGGGACCGACATAGCTTTGGCGAAATTCGAGCAGCACATCGGGATTCAGATCTCTAAGCCGGCCTGCAATATCCGACATAAGCCGGTCTACCGCTTCCGGCACCGATACATAATCCATGCCTGGACCGTATGCCTGCTTATTGTCCGCCGGGGCGTTGAAGCTGTCGATAAAATCAAGCTTAAAGCCGTCCAATCCCCATTCGAGCATCGCACGCTCATAGATCCCGATTAAGTAGCTTCTCACCTCGGGATAGCGAGGATCAACAACGCCCCAGCCCCTTTCCTCCACCGTGTACAGCATCCTGTCGCGGAATCGTGTCCACGCCTTGCTGTGCTTGCCGACATAGGGAACGGAATACCACAGCATATATTTCATGCCGAGCTGATGCACGCGTTCAACATGAGCCTTCATATCCGGCATTTTATCCGTGCATACTTCCCAATCTCCGCAATAGGCATAGCCCCGGGCGTTATTCGCGGTTTGCCAGCCGTCATCGACTATGACCGCCTCGCAGCCCATCGCTTTCGCAAGCCGGCACTGCTCCTCGATCTCCCCCGGCTCCAGCTCTTGGTGAAAGCTGTACCAAGTCGAATACATCGGCTGTCTGGCCGGTTCCGGCACCGGCATCGGCGTCATGCCCGGCATGCTGCTCCACCATTCACTTACCCCTTCCAGACTGGAATAGTAAGCTCCCGCCCGGGTATCCACCCGGAGCGTGGCCTCATACCTATCTAGCGGCGCTGAAAGAGCTTCAAAAAGTGTAACCGAGCAATAGAAATCGGCCGTTTCTTCATGCACGCCAGCTTTGCAGGTTACCGCATTCAGTGTGTCGGAAAAAGCAAATGTAAGCTTATTGCTGCCACTCCCGCTAAACAGGCAAACAACCGGAGCGGAATTCGTCAATTGGCTTCTGTAGCCGCCGGTCCAATCCGGGGCCAGTCCGCGATTGCGATAACCGTTCGGCTGCCATACCCCTTGGACATCGACAATAGGCAGCTTCCATTCCAGCCGGATGACTGGCGGAGTCAGCGGCGATGATGCTTGCAGACGCAAATGGACGAGCTCCACTCCTTCCTCCAGCAACTCCACGGATAAGCTCGCCTGTAACCGTTCATCGTCAATACCAGTTAACGTATAGCTGTGTTCCGACATTAAGCTTGGTTTGGACAGTATCATATCTTTTCTCCTTATACGTGACAAAAATTAAAGCTGCCATTCGCCGCAAAGGACGAACGGCAGCTTTCTTTAATCTATTAAATCGGATTTACGATAAAATCATCGACAGTCAGGCTGGCGGCTGGCCCTACACTTTTGACCGAGAAGCCTGCTCCCCCTGCAGTCAGATCCGAATCGGTAAAAGATGCAACCAACGTATCGTTAATATACAGCTTGTATTGATTACCAGCGACATCAAGCCGATACGCATAGCTGCCGGCCAAATCATAATTAGCAAGACTGGAGCTAATATCAATCATCGACCCGACCTGCACAGGCGTTGCTGAGTTGGCATATTTCCACAGCTCGACTTCCTTCGTATTTTTCAATTCCAGGAAGTAGTAGCTTGTTCCTGACGTATACCGGAACATGATGCGAAACCGGTCCGCAGCCTGACCCGAGAATGCTACGCTATAGTTCTGCGAGTTGTAGGGAAGTGCCGAAGCTTTAACAATCGCCCGCTGCGGAGAGCCCAGCGTTGTCGAGCCTTTCATTGCCGCCGTTGCTCCGCTGCCTTGCAGCTGCCATGCGGTGCTGCCGAAAAAGTCCCATTGGCCTAAGCCGCCAGAGAAATTGTCCTGAAATAAAGGCTCATTGATGACAGTCACTGTGCTCGATGCTGTATAAGCGCCGTCCGCCGTTGTCGCCGTAATGACCGCTGTTCCGGCAGCCACTGCGGTGACAACACCATTCGAGTTGACCGTCGCTACGGACGGTGCGCTTGAGCTCCAAACGACGGCTTTATTCGTAGCATTCGCGGGCTGAACGGTTGCGGTTAACGCCGTAGTCTTTCCCTTGCCCAGCGACAAAGCTGATTGGTTTAGCGAAACACCGGTAACGCCCACCTGCGCATTCGGATCACTTGCTGTAATCGTCCAATTCGAGAAATTGTACGTCAGCTGCTCGCCGCCCTGCGTAGCAACAAACACATCTGCATTTTGCTCTTGCTGCAGCCATGACGTATCGAATAGCTTAAAGCTGGAATAATCGATTGGCACTCCGTTCACTTTATGCGTTCCCGCATACGCTCCGCTCGCCAAGTCGAACGTAATGTCCAAGTTGTCTCCCGCCAAATTCGTAAAAATAAGGCGAGGACTGCTATCGTCGATATGCGAGCTGTCGAGTGTGGTTTGTGTTAAAATCGCATTTTTGAAGCTGTTGAAATCCGCATATTGCGAAGCATCGGCCGTCTCCAGCACCCAGCCGTTTTTGTCGGCTTTACTGCGGAGAATATTGTAGCTGTAGGACAGCTGCTTCGTCGGATGCACCTGCGTCGTCGTCTTCACTTTGTTTGCAGGGTCGAAAGGCGTCTGGTAGTACCAGCTGTACGGCTTAATCATCTTGAAAGCGAAGTACATCTGCTCCGTTTCGCTGAACACCCAGCCGGCCTGCTCGCTGCGGTTCAGGATGGAGCCCGTATCCGGGAACATCGCATTCAGATAGCTGTCGCTCGCGCCTGGTGATCCCAAAGATTTATAGACGCCAACCGCTGTTTTCCCGTCCTGCATGACGCGGTGGTTCTCCGGCTGATCGTAGTTGCCAATCGGGCTGTCGCCTTGATCCGCATTGACTCTAAACAACGGATTAGGAGCATCTGACTGCCAGCGGAGCGCAAGCTGAATGTTCTCAATCCAATTATCAACGCGATTATAGGTGACCTCCGAAGCGAGTCCCCATGTCTTGTCCACAAACGCTTGACGATAGGTTTTCAAATTGCGGCCGCTTGAGTTTTGCAGATTGGCTTTGCGCGATGAATAGTCTTTATTCAGCGTCTGCCCAATGCGGACGGCCATGTCCGGCGGCGAATAACTCATTCCCGGAGCAAGCATCAAACCTAAGTATTCCAGATAAGGGCGATAGGCCGATGGAACCATTGCATCGGATTCGCCGATAGCCTCCTGCGCTTTATGGGCACCGAAATACATCCATGCCAGAGCGGTATGATCCGTTCCTCTCCATGAAGGATCACTTGCGGAGACGGAATCACCTTTCGCCCGGCTCGTGCTGGAAATGAAGGTGCCGTCAATCCAGTCATTGGCCCATTCAAACCACATAACGTCCATCGTCATCTTGATCTTTTGTTTGAAATCGGGCTCATCTGAATATTGATAAAGCGCGTTTAAGCACAGATAAGTCATGTACGTATATTCCGGACTTTCATACTCCGCCCAGCCTTTATGAACGGCGGCCTCGATCATTTCCTCGATATTCGCCCGGTTTGTACTCTTCAGCGCTGCTCCCGATACCCCGTTCAAGTCTGCAAGATCCGGGAAGTATTGGCCAACCAAGTAACCAGCCGCATAATTGCTCATCCGGAGATTTTCCGTTTGCGGCAGCTTGGCGTAAGCATAGCTTGCGAAATAATTGCGGACATGGCTGATCATCGTGCTGTCGAAACGGTCTCCCAGCAGCAGATAGGCGTACATTTTGCTGACCGTCTTGTACTGCTCCCAGTCATAAGTCTGGAACATCGTATCCAGCTTCTGCATGTTGGCAGTTACATTCTGGTTGTCGAGAATTTGAGCGACGATTTGCACAATATTCAATTGGCCGTTTATTTCGGACATCGACTTCGCTTTGTCCCATAGCCATTGTTTGCGCGTCTCGATCGTACCCGGGAACGGCGCATCCGTGCTTTCCTCAGCCGGAATCTCGCCTATGCTCACGTTATCGAACGTTGCAGTCGTCAGCTTATTGTTGGCATGGCTCGTAAGCGCAAGGCCGAAGTAAACCGTCTGCGGCAGGCTGACCGCCTCTCGTTTCACAAGCGTCCAGCTTGTCCCGTCATTGGAATAGTAGGCACTAATGGCATTGCCTTTGCGCTGCAGCTTGACCCAGAACGGCGCTGCCGCACTGTTCGTTGCTGTTGTCAGCACCGTGGCATTGCCGGTCTGAGGCCGGTTCATATAGACGGCTCCATTATTCGGCGTATAGGCCATCATAACGTGACGGGACTGATCCGATATCGACTCGCGGATCATAACTCCCAGCTTCGTCCATGCGACGCCGTTCGCAACGCCAGTCACCCGGGCGACGATTTGCCCGTCACCTGTCCATGGGCGGTATGCATATTGGAAAGCATCCGCCGTGCCCCAGATATCGGCACCAGAGCCTTGTAAAGTAAAGGTACTCGTATTGGCATCATAAGCAGCACTGCCAGCAATCCCGACGCTGCCAATATCCTGATTGCCGAACGGCTGCGGCAGTCCGCCGGGTGAAGGATTCGTCGTTACACTAAGCACATTGCTGAGGGTCGACTGGTTGCCCGCTCCATCACGGGCCGATACCGCAAACTGATAGGCTGTATTCGGAGTCAGCCCCGTAATGGAATAGGCCGTCGCCGATCCCGGCACAATTGCCGCAAGCGCTCCGTTCTGGTACACATCGTACCGGGTTACACCGATATTGTCTGTCGATGCTGTCCAGGAGAGGTTCACTCTCGTATCGGTTGTGCTTGCCGCCGTGAGATTAGTTGGCGCTGTAGGCGCTTCGTTATCCTCCACTGCATTCGGCACTTCTTCAAATACGGCCAGATCATCGATCACATAGGCTTCATCCGTGCCGCCTGTATCGACGCGAACGCTAAAAGTAAGCTTGAAGCTTGTAATCTTTTTCTGTCCGCCGTTAGGCACGACCTTAAACCGGTAGCTCGCCAAATCATTGTCGTCTACGGTCACCGGCGTATTCGGAGTCGTATTCAAATAAGCGGCCGTTCCTGTAATGCTTGGCATTTCAGCCGGGAACCTGGGAATTAAGACATTGTCGTAAGGCGCCAGCTGAATTTGCGCATAAATATCTTTGTTGACCGGCTTGTTGCTTGCTGCGCTGCGCATCAGCTTGTATGACAATACAAAATCGACCGCAGGACTTCCTGCCGGCAAGCTGTATATTTCATTCATCCGCGACACCAGCGTGCCTGATGTAAGCTGGTAATAGAAAGAGCTTGAGGCGTTGGAGCCGAGTGAAGCATCGCGAAGCTCCAGCGCGTTATTGCCATTGATCTGTACAATTTGCTGAGTTCCGCCATTCCCAGGCTGATCGTTGACGAACGGACTGACTCCGGAATCAAACCCCGTATCCATGTCCGCAGCCAATAAATTAATCCGCACGGTTTGATTTACCGGGTCTGCATGCGTGACCGGCACGCTGGAAAGCGCCAGCACAAATGCCATCAGGACCGCAATCCCGCCTTTCATTTTCCTAGCCTTTTTCTTTAACAATTCATTCAACCTCCCTCGTTTAATAAAAAATAGCAACAATGGAAAGCGCTTTCAATTAGAGTTTTAAAAAAAGGCAGGTCACCTCCCCGGAGCTGTACCTTGCTATTATCGGAGCCACAGAACGATGAATGACGGTCAGCTTCGCTCTCCAGCCCTGATAACGCTAACGATACTAAAAATCAGCGAGGGCGGATAGTTCGAAATCTATCACTATCGCTCCCGCAGCCGGAAATCGTACTCGCTGCGCTGACTTTCCCCTTAGCGGATGCGCAGATATGGAACTTCCTTCTGGAATAATATAAGAAAAATCGCCTCCTCGCCGGCTCATACAGCAGGCAGGAAGCGATTAAAGTTTTGGCTATTCTTTGATAGAACCCAGCATAACACCTTTGACGAAATACCGCTGCAGAAACGGATAGAGCAGCAGAATCGGCACGGTAGCGGCGATAATCGTCGCATATTTGATCGTTTCCTGAATAAGCCCTTTATCGACGTCCGCAACGGATGTCATCATGGAGTCGGTACTGTTGGAAATGAGAATTTCCTGCAAAACGAGCTGCAGCGGATATAGATCCCTGTCCCGCAAATAAATTAAAGCATCCATGTAGGCATTCCAATGCGCTACGCCGTAGAAAAGCGTCATAACCGCCATAATAGGCAGCGACACCGGAATGAAAATTTGGAACAGGATCCGGAAATCATTCGCACCGTCGATTCGCGCTGATTCTTCAAGCGCAACCGGAATGCCGGCAAACGATGTCCGCATGACGAGCAGGTTCCACGTGCTGATTGCCGAAGGCAATATCATCGCCCATCTCGTGTCCAGCAGGTCCAGATTACGCATATTCAAGTAAGTAGGAATCATTCCGCCCGAGAAAAACATCGTAAATACGATCCCGAACATAATCGGTCCGACAAAACGTACGCCCTTGCGAGACAAAGCGTAAGCAGCAAAGCTGGTTAACGTTAAATTCAGAGCCGTTCCTGCAACGACATAAATTAAAGTGTTCATATAACCGGTAGAAATCATCGGATTCTCAAACACATATTTATATGATTCAAGGCTGAAGCCGGTAGGCGCGAGCAGCAGCCCCCGATGTTCGATTAATTCGGACGGATCGCTGAATGAAGCAAACAGCACATAAAGAAACGGGTATAGTGTAACGGCTATTAAGCCTAGCATAAACAAAGAATTGGTCGTATCAAAAATCCGTTCGCCGAGCGGGATGCGAGGCTTCAACGGGCTTCACCTCCTCGTGTGAAATTACCATAGGCTCGTGTTGTTGATTTTCCGGCTAATCGTGTTCGCCGATACGAGCAGAATGAAATTCATAATGTTGTTGAACAAGCCGATTGCCGCTGAGAATCCGTAATCCATTTGAAGCAGGCCGCGACGATATACGAAAGTAGAAATAACGTCGGCTGTCTCGTAAGTTGTTGAATTGTACAGGAGCAATATTTTTTCCAGGCTGCCCCCTGCCATCAGCGTCCCGAAACGCAAAATCAGCATAATGATAATCGTCGGCATAATGCCGGGGACGGTAATATGAAGAATTTGCTTGAATCGCCCCGCCCCGTCCGTCTTGGCGGCTTCATACAGACTTGGATCAATGCCGGCGATAGCTGCCAAATAAATAATCGAGCCCCAGCCGATGCCTTGCCAGATGCCGGAAGAGACATAGATCGTACGGAACCATTCCGGCGCGATCAGAAACGAGACCGACGGAAGGCCCAGCAGTCCCGTCAATTGGTTAATTAGTCCGTCCCCGGACAAGAAATCGACCATCATGCCGGCAACGACAACAATGGAAATAAAATGCGGCAAGTACGTAATCGATTGCACGATATTTTTAAACACGCGTTTGCGGATTTCATTCAGCAGTAGTGCCAGTATAATTGGAGCGGGAAAGCCGAATACGAGCTCATACAAGCTGATCATGACCGTATTGCGGATCAGTCTCCAGAAATAATAGCTTTCGTAAAAAGAGATAAAATGCTTGAAGCCAACCCATTCGCTGCCCCAAATTCCGATAGCGGGCGAAAAATTTTTGAACGCAATCTGCAAGCCGTACATTGGAAAATAAAGAAACACAACGTAATAGATCACGACCGGAAGCAGCATCAAATAAATGTATTTATTGCGTGACCATTCCCGCAGCAGTTTCAACTTCCAAGCCCTCCTTCTGTTGAAAAGGTGACGAAGCAAGCGGGTTCCCCGGCTACAAGCTCTCGAAGCTGCTTCCGGCGAACCCGCTTCCCTTCCCTACTTTCTTAACGTTTCAAGTATCTGTCGTAAGCAGCCTGCTGAATATTCAGCGCCTCTTGCAGCCCCATGCCTTCAATCGTCTTCACGAAGCTGTCGAAGTTGTCGATCGGCTCAGCGCCCATTACGAATTTGTCGAACATCTCGTCGCGGAAGGTGGTAATGTCCGTCATAATAGCCGCAAGCCGCGCGGATTCGTCGTTCGTGAATGAAAGCGGCGGCAGCCAGTTGCTGTTCTCAACATTCATCCAGGTGTTAAGCGCATCCTTCTGCTGCGGCAGCGAAGCATTTTGCTCCTGATAGCGTTTATCCTGAACAAGCGGTCCCCCGAACGGTACGGCATATCTGCCCAGCGCGGTTGCGAAAGACAAACCGTCCGGATTTTTCATAATTTCATCCGTGTAAGTCGGGAAGCCGTCTTTCATTTCATAGCTTTTTCCTTCGATTCCGAAGTTGAACAGCATCGAGCCTTCTTCACCATATTTGTAATCAAGCCATTTTACCGTTTCCTCAACATGCTTGTTGTTTTTCGTTATAGCTGCGCCTACGCTGTTGAAAATCGGCTCCAGCTGTCCAAGCACCGGCTTGTCGCCCTTAGCCAGAGTCGGATAAGGCGCGCCTGCGAGGTTAAAGGAAGGATTTTTCTCCTTCATCGCATTCGTATACTTGCCGATACCGCCGCCGACGGCCATTTCGGACGAACCAAGAAGTTCTCCCGTCCACTTCGCATCCTTTTGCTTATCATCCGTACCGGCATAGTCGCGGTCGATCAGCCCTTCCACGTACCAGCTGCGCATCGTTTGCAAAAACTGTTTGTACTCCGGCTGAACCGGACCGTACTGCACCTTGCCGTCCTTCAGATTGAAGCGGCCGGAAATGCCCCAGGCGTTCACAAATACGTTGCTGAAATTAAGCATCGTATCTTTGCGGATCAGCAGCGGAATTTCATCCGCCTTCCCATTGCCGTTCGGATCGCCTTCTTTAAATGCAGTCAATACGTTATGCCATTCATCAATTGTAGTTGGCATCTGCAGATTCAGCTTATCCAGCCAATCCTGGCGAATGCCTAGTCCGAAATACGTACGCAAATATGGATCGCTTCTCAGAAACGGGAAAGCGAATATACGGCCGTCATCGGTCGAAATTTCTTTCTTGATCGCCGGGTTGTCTGCCAATATTTTGGACAGGTTTGGCGCGAACTTATCGATGTAGTCGTTAAGCGGAATAATGACGCCGTTATTCATAGCGCCAACGCCGCCGCCAGGATAATCATTCCAGCCCCATTGGATGACATCCGGATAATCGCCGGAGCTCATCAACAGGTTGAACTGATTTTTCTCTTGTCCGCCAGCGGGATGTTTAAAATCGATATGGATGCCCGTCTTCTTCTCTGTTTCCTGATAGGCTGCCATGTCGTTCAAGGTCTTCACGCCCGGTGCCGGGCTCCCCGACATCTCTACAAAATAAGTGAGTGTGAGCGGACTTGAAACGATTTTGCCGTCTGCCGGCGCCTCTGCTGTCGCTGTACCCGGCGAAGCGGTTGCAGGCGATTTCGCTGAATTGTTGCCCCCTGAGCATCCGGCTAACGCGACGGTCAAAATAACCGACAGCAGCATGATGGATTTACGTTTGTGCATGTTAATGTTATACCCCCTTGAGTTTGGTTAGGCCTGTATTCGCTGCCTGACCTCTATCCTATCGCCGGCGCCCAGCGGCTGCCTATAATCCGGTTGTTAGATCGGCATTCCTTTTATCCATGCGCGGCTATCTACTTTTAAGATGGATGTTCCGTATGTTTGTTTACCCGGTATTGTCCCGGTGTAATGCCTTCATGCTTCTTGAAAAAACGGATAAAGCCGATATCATTCGAGTAGCCGACGACCAAAGCAATTTGCGCAACCGTGGACTCCGTTTCCGACAGCAGTCTTTTCGCCTCGCGCAGCCGAACCTCCGATATAAATTCCAGTATGGTGCGCCCCGTTGCTTTCTTATAGAAGGAAGACAAATACGGCTGTGTAATACCAAGCTCGTCTGCAATCAGGCCTACGCTAAGCATGTTTTGACCAAAGCGCTCCTGTACGATCCGCTGAATCGTATCCAGCATACGGCTTCCCTGATCGCTCCGGCCCTCCTTCCAATGACGGCATACGGCCTGGTAGTCCGCTTTCAGCTCCAGAAACTGGCGATGCGCATCCTGCATGCTGTCCCCTTGATTTCTCAATAACCGTAATGCCATATCCGGCTCAGCCCTCGGCGTCGTCTGGACGATACGGAACAGCGTCGAGGACAGATGCATGAGAAAATAAGAGATGATCACTGATCGGGTGCCTTCCCCCGTATCATGGTCAGTGTACAGCGCATTCAGCAGCTGTTCGGTTTTCTCTTCTTCACCGGACTTTACGTAGTTGGTCAACTGCTGCTCAATATCGAGCGGAAAATAATAGGCCGGTATCTGCTCCGGCAGCTGATTCGCCTCGAGTTGCTCGGCATGGCTCTTCCGGTTTTCGTCCAGCCGCTTCAGAGCATCGCGGAACGCCTCGCCAATATCATGGCGATCATGAACGAGGGAGCTAACGCCAATGGCAACACGCAGACGGAACCGCTGGCGCAGCACTTGATCAAGCTGTTCCGCGATAGCTGCAAGTCCGCTTGCATTCTGAATGTCATCCGCTTCAAAGAAATTGATCATAAGAGCCACTCTTCCCGGATCAAGCTCCGTTGTATACGCCATGTACCGTTCATTAGCCAGATCGGATGCAATATTGGAGATGACGAAGTTGACGAAAAGCCGTTCTTTTTCATCATTTTCAGCTGCAAAAGCGCTCATATCCTCCACATCAATCAGCATTACGGCAAAGCTTTCCGAGACGAAACGGATGCCCATAAACTGCAGCGACTGCTCCAGCAATTCATGAGGTTCGGCATAACCTCTAATGAAGCGGCTTAAAAAATGAATCCGAATAATTGGCGTCTGCTGTGACAATCTGCCCCGCAGCTCCGTCTCTGTTAATCGGGCGGTTTGAATCGATGTGCGAATAAACTCATATTCGATTGGCCCTTGCTTACCTGGGGAGACGACGCCAGCGCTATTGCCGGAAACGGCTGTTACAAGATCACGAATCGGCCTGTAGTTCCGAAAAGCCAAATATCCGGATACAACCGCCCCTGAAAACGCTGCCAATACAAATAACAGCAAGGCCCAGCTTCTCACTTCATTCACCTCTGCCAGAAATACAGTGCGAGGAACCTCCAATACATACTTCCAGCCGTAGACGCTCGATGTGGCATAGGAAATAACCGTATCTTCGCCGCTTCGCTTGGCCGACAGCTTTCCTTGATCGCCTGCCATGTCCGCATAGCTGAACGGCAAAACGTCTCGTTGTTCTGTCGTTGCACTAATAATCCGATTGTCGGCATCAACGATATAGATTTGTCCTTTGCCCGCCTCAGCAAGGCCCTTGAACATATTCCCCAGCTGCTCGTCATTAATCATTATGAATAAGGTTGCCAGCTGCTTAGAACGGTCGACAAGCGGCAGCGTCTGCATATAACCAAGAATGCGGCGATCCTCTCCGAAGCTGTTGCTCGCCTGCAGCGCCGGTTCAAACGTACGGAAATGATAGCCGTTCTGAAACCTGTTCATCCAGTCCTCTGCCGTTATGCCTTCGAACCGGTCCACTTGGCCAAACAAAATGTCAGGCGTCGTCTTCACACCGGGGCCAAGCATCGTCCCGAGCTTAGGCAAGTAAATATAATAGTCGTAAATAAAAGGCGTCAATTGCTTATACCGCTTCAAATCGTCGGCCACCTCGATCATGGCGTATTGATCCTTGTCCGACAATGGAAGTTTGCTTCTCATCAGCTGCATCAGCTTAGGATGGCTAGCGACCTGCTGCTCCAGCTGTTCAATCATTTGCAATTGCCCGTCAGCCAGCTCCCGCAGCTGCCCCAGCATTGCCGAATTCGTGTGTTCAACTGCCGTTTCTACCACATCCTTGGCGCGCCAATACAGCAGGCTTCCAATTACGATCAATAATAGAAGAATCGCAATATACGACCAGAATAACGCTGACCATGCCCCGTTTAATCTAAACCATTCCCATTTGTGCTTACTCATCGTACGCATCCGGCTTCCTCCGCTTTCCATGCAAGTGATATACGATTGCCTCTGTCTCTAAGATTGTTTAAGTATACCAATATTACAAACGACTAGAGATTATCCTTTCATTCGATCCATGAACCGTTTATAAGATATGCACGGGACAGAACGAAAAAAAGACTGCGCAGCAGGCGATGCCGCGCAGTACTCCTATTAACGTTTACCCGTTCTCTTTGCCTATAACCGCAATCGCTTCCTGCACGCTCATTAGCGTTTCGCTCACCGCGCTCATATCCTTCAGCCGCAGTATACCGGCTTCCGCTTCTTCGCTGCCGACTAAGATGACATACCGGATGCCCTTGGATGCAGCGGAGGCCAGCGCTTTTTTCAGCTTCCGCTTGCCCATCTCAACGCTTGTACGGATACCGCTGGCTCGAAGCTCGGCTGCTGCCTTTAAAGCTTCTGCCATTGTGTCACCGATCGGGATTACGGCAGCCAGCGGCAGCGGTAATTGAACCGGCCGTTCCTTAAGCATCTCCATGATCGATTCCATGCCGAATGAGATGCCTGCAGTCGGATATTGAATATCCTCCCTGCCAGCCAGCTTGCCTATAATCGCATCGTACCGTCCCCCTCCGCCAAGACTGGAACCGTAGCGCTGCTCCGCATCAAAAATTTCGTATACAGTCCCCGTATAGAAGGAAAGACCGCGAGACAGGAAGGGATCGAACCGGCAGGTTTGGCCCAGCCCGAGTTTGTCCAGCAATTGCTGAAGCGCTTGTACTTCCATTGAACCTCTCGAATTTTCGAGGCCGTATAAGCCCGACAAGCGCTGGAAGGATGGCTCCTCCATTACAGCAAGCTCGGAAATTGCGCCGATTGCCGTTTCACTTATTCCTTTATCTCGCAGCTCCTCGATGAGCGCTCCTATGCCAATCTTCTCGATTTTGTCGAGCGTGAGCATAACGGACAGCTTCTGATCCTCCGCAACGCCAGCCGCTTCCAGCAGTTCTCCCAGAAAGCGCCGGTTATTCCATTTCAGCACAATGGGGATTTCCAATCGTTTGAACGCCTCAACCGCTATGAGGATCAGTTCGGCTTCAGCCTCCGGACCTTCAATGCCAACCACGTCTACGTCGCATTGCAGAAACTCCCGCAGCCGTCCTTTTTTGACCGGTCCGTCCCGAAATACCTTTCCGATTTCATATCTTCTGAACGGCAGTTCAATTCCCGGGTTCCAAGCCACCACCTTGGAGAACGGAATTGTCAGATCATAACGAAGACCTAAGCTCCGCTTGCCTTGATCCGTCAACTGGTACATTTCCTTCATAATTTCGTCGCCGCCCGCGTACTTGGAAGCAAGCAAGTCCAGTTCATTTAAGATCGTCGATTCCATTCTGCCGTAATCATACAGCTCAAACACCTCTTGCAGCACGGATTGCACTTTGCTCCGAAGCGCCTGCTCGGCTCCGAAAAAATCATAGGTTCCCTTCACATTTTGCATGACACTCATCCCTCTCTTTTTTTGTAATAGAAAAATAAAAAACGCGCAGGACCTCTTGGTCCTGCGCGCTCCATATGCGGCAGGGAGGCCAACGCGAAGTGCGTTAGCCCACCCTGAAATGTTCGACAGGTGTGCTAACGCTGTTTGTGATGATGATGAAGTTGATTTTGCATGATGAAATTCATGTCGTTAACCCCTTCAAATCGAATCGTTGCATTGAAATAAAATTGATTATAACATATGCGGCTAACGATGCAACAGATCAAGCACGATTTCGCCGCCGATTATTTCTCCGGTCTCGATAAAGCCTAAATCTTTGTATAATTTATTGACGACCACGTTCTGAGGCACATGAGAAATGCGAATAGATGCTTGCTCACGGCCATCTCGAATTTTGCTAATAATTTCGTTCAACGCCGCTTTTCCGTATCCTCTGCCCTGATATCTTTCATCAATCATGAATCTCACAATCCAATAAAATCCGTCTTCCGGATAGGGTTCTTCGTCAAAAAGAGTAAAACCGACCATCATCTCTCCTGCATAAATGCCATAAGGCCTGGAAGAAGGTTCTGCCTCAGCCTTTTCTAACGAATGCAAGTTAGGTGCAACAAAATTCATTTGATCTTCCCGAGGTTTTAGCCCGATGCATAGCTCCCGGTTTTGCTCGGTTATCGGTTTTAAAGCGACGACTTGACTTATCATCATATTCGCCCCCTTCTCTGTTAACTCCCATAGGACGGACAGCGTTTTGTTACATTTTAATTCAATTGATATTATTTATCAATTAAGCTCCGCACGGCTTTTTTTGAAGGCTTGAAGCGCCTCTCTCATTGCAGCCTGCTTGACTGCTTCCTGCTGCCCGGCTTGTGTGGACGTGAAAAAGGCTTCATTCGCATATATCGAGAGCAAGGTATTGCATGTCGCAGCCGCTGCTGCCGCTTCATCCTGTACTAAGTAGTATGCGATCTGGTAGCAGTATTGCTCATAATCGCGAAGAATTTCGATCTTATTCACGGCTCGATCTTCAAGTGTCATTGCATTCCCGTTCATATCCGTTCTCACCTACTGCCTAACGTATTGTGCATCTCCACAATAGTATAGCAACCACAACCTGTACATTACTTAAAGTAATTCTTAAGATTGTCTTAAATTGTAAAAGGGAACAAAGGCGGTCAATGGTCCTAGAAAATAGCCTCCGTTCGTTTGTATAACGAAAAACCCCAGAGAATGTTTCTCTGAGGTTTCTTGTTCATCAAATGACTTTGCGCTTCAAGAAGGCCGCACGGCCATTTTCCCCTTATACCAAAGAAAATAGCACAGCACGACACTGATAGCCACATAAGCCCCAATCATGCCAACGATGCCGATCCAGCCTAGCTGCCCGTACAGCAAGCCGCCGCCCGTACCGCTAACGCTGGAACCTACATAGTAGAAAAACAGATATAAGGCGTTGGCTTGCGACTTATGGGCGTCGCCCACCAATCCGACCCAGCTGCTGGCAATGGAATGGCCGCCGAAAAAGCCGAAGGCAAACAGCGCCAACCCGGCGATCTTCACCCCTAAGTGAGGATGAAGAGTAAGTACGGCACCTGCCAGTATAATGGCAAGGGCAAGGATGATGACCCCAGTCCGCCCGTAACGGTCAGCGAGTCTGCCCATCCAGGTAGAGCTGAATGTGCCCATCAAATAGACGACAAAGATGCTGCCCACGATCGATTGGCTTAGATGAAACGGTTCGCCGGTTAGTTCAAAGCCAATGTAATTAAACAGCGTGACAAAGCTGCCCATCAGCAAAAAACCAAGTCCATACAGACAGAGCAGTCGGGGATTGCGGCATTGTGACCACAGCAGCGGGATGACCCGGTTCAGCTTGGCGTTCTGTTTGATGAAATGACGGGACGGAGGAATCGTTACGAAAAAAAACAACGCGGCGGCCAGACCAACCGCCCCCATGCCGCCTATAGCTGCACGCCAGCCGAACCAGTCCGTCAGCAGGCCGCTTATCATTCTGCCCGCCATTCCACCGATGGAATTGCCGCTGATGTACAGCCCCATTGCATAGCCTAAACTTCTGGAGTCAATTTCTTCCACCAGATAGGTCATCGCAATAGCCGGCAGTCCAGCGAGCGCGACGCCCTGCAAAATACGCAAAAGCAGCAGCACCGGAAAATGAGGGCTAAATGCCGAAAGGATGGAAATAACAGATGCTGCAATAAGCGAGGCCGTCATGATTGATCTTCGGCCAAGCGCATCGGACAATGAGCCGATAAACAGCATCGTTAATGCCATGGAAACCGTAGTTACCGACAAAGTCAAGCTGGATTGCGTCGGTGTAATATCAAATGCGGCCGTCATCTCAGGCATTAACGGCTGCAAGCTGTATAATAAGGCAAATGTGACGAATCCGCCCGCAAACAGTGCAAAGCTAACATTGCGGAAAGACTTTGTACCTTGTTGAATCCGCATTTCCTCCAACCTTCTTCACTGAGCAAGCTCCGGCTGCCCTGGCAGGACCGGGACCGGTTGACCGGAACCCGCCCATTTATTTAACGAATAGCTTCCGCTCCATGTGCGTTAGAAATTCAAAGCCGTCAGCCGTCACGACAACGGTATCTTCAATCTGAAAACCGCCGGCGCCCAGCTCATAATAAGGCACTTCCACGCAGAGCACCATTCCAGGTTCCAGCATGCGGTGATCGCCAGGGGCTAACGTAATATCATCGTACAGCTCCAAACCGATGGCATGCCCGACATGCTGACGCCGGTAATGGGGAATGCCTTCCTTCTGCACTCTGGCGACGGCCGCTTGAAATACCTCCGATGCTTTGACTCCCGGGCGAATGAGATCCAGCGCCTCTCTCCAGCCGCTTAATACGGCAGCAAAGTGACGGGTCATCCAAGCCGTCGGCTCTCCGAGCACCGCAGTCCGGCCTGTATCTCCCCAATAACCGTCCAGCTGCATGCATAAGTCGAAGCGGACTTGATCGCCCGCTTCAATAGTGCGGAAATAGTTCTCGATCAGCGGCAGCGCACTGCGAGGTCCCGCGCCTACCGCCGTCATAGCAGGTGTGCCGCTGCCCTTCATAACGCTAAGCCGGTAATGCTCAGCAAGCTCCCGTTCATGAACACCAGCCGCGATCAGATCGATCAGCTGCTGTTCGATGCTCTCATTAAGCGCAGCCGAACGCCTCAATCGCTCTAATTCAAATGGCGTCTTGATCTGTCGAATTTGCCGGAACAGCTTATAAGCCGGCAGCGCTTCTCCTCCAGGAAGACCTTCGGCAAACCGGCTCAGAAGATCCGGTGTCATTCTCATCTCATCAACGCCAATAGGTTGACCCTTAAGCCCCAAATCCGCTGCTGCAGCCTCTAAAGCTTCGACGGGTCCAGCGTACGTATTCACGCTCTGAAGCAAGGAATAGAACAGATCGATATCAGGCGTAGACGGCTTGCCCTCCACAGACCCTTCTACGAAAAAGTCGCTGTATACATATAAATCAGCGCTCGTAATACCCATCTGCGCGATGACGCCAAGCCGGTTGGTCGGAATAATGAGGCATGGGCGCAAGCTTGAGTCCCGCGGCAGCAGCGCATAAATCTGCATCGTCCAATTGGTCGCGCGGAGCGATGAGCCCAGCACATAATGTACATTTTCAGGCGTAGTCGCTACTATAGCTTCCACACCTGCTGCGGCCATCAGCTCTTCCGCGCGCGGCCGGTTTACCCCCGATTCTCCAAGTGAGGCAAGATCATTCATGGCATTCATGACCTCCTTTTGTTCTGCCCGCCGCCAAGCAAGCTGTCTATACCGGGCGCCGAACGAATAATAAGCTTAATGGCCAAAAACAACGTCAGGGCAAATGCGATAAGCACAACAGAGACGACGGCAACGGTCGGATCCTGCCATTTCTCCATATACAGAAAGAGCTGGATCGGCAGCGTATAGCTGCCCTGCCGCAATATAAGCAGCGCAGTCTCCACCTGATCAAATGTAAATACGAAGGCAATCGACCCGGCCAATAGCAAGGAGAGGCGCAGCTGAGGCAGCGTAACCGTGAAAAAAATGCGAAGCGGACCTGCCCCAAGATCTGCTGCAGCTTCGCGGTGCGCCGCATTCAGATTAGCCATAGCACTCCCTACAATAGACAGGACGAACGGCAATACGATGACGGCCTCGCCTAAAATCAGTGCAAAAAGCCCTCCGGCAATGTGCATTTTGGAAAATAAAATTAAATAAGCGACGCCGAGTGTAATTTTCGGCATAACCATTGGCGACATGAAGAAGGCGCGCAGCACGCCGCTCCCCCGGAACGGATATTGTATAATCGCCAAAGCAGCCAAGGTGCCGGCGACTAATGCCAATGTCACGGCGCCTGCCGAAGCGGCGATGCTGTTCAGAAAGGCTTGCAGAAATTGCTTGTGATCCGCGAGCTTGCCATACCACTCCAGCGTCAGCCCCTCCGGCGGAAATTTCGTGGCGGCCCCCATGCTTATCGAGGTCATAATAATCATCAGCAGCGGCAAAAGCAAATACAGGCCGACTGCTCCGACGAAAACATAGAGGAGCCACTTGAAATCAACTGTTTTCTTAGGCATCGTTGTTATATCCTCCCCTGCCGGGCGCGGCGGAACATAAGCCAATCCGCACCCTTATTGACAATGAGCGATACCGCGATCGAGGAGACGAACAGAAAGATACTGGCTACGGCCGCCATCGGCCAGTTGGTGTCCAGCGTCCGCTGATAAATAAATACAGGAAGCGTCATAACCCGCCCTCCGCCTATCAGCTGCGGTGTCGTAAAGGCCGTCAGGCAAAGCGTAAATACGATTTGTACGCCGCTCGCAATTCCCCTCGCCGACAAGGGGAATGTAATGGTGAAGAATGTGCGCCATTTGCCTGCCCCCAGATCATGGGCGGCAGCCTTTAATTGATTGTCGCTTTGCGAGAGCACATTCAGCAGCGGGAATACCATGAACGGCAAAAAGATATGCACCAGAGCGATGACGACGCCGGTCTCGTTGTACATCATATTGAATCCGTGATCGGTCAACCCCAGATGGATAAACAACCAGTTCATAAAGCCTTGGCGGGAAAGCAGCAATTGCCAGCCGTAGGATCTTACGACGGCGCTGACCAGCAGCGGAAGAAACGTTAGCAACAGCAGCGTTTGCTTCAGTCCGGGCCGTCGCAGACCAGCCATGCAGTAGGCCAGCGGATAAGCAAGCAGCAGGCTCCAGAACGTTACCTTGGCCGCGACGCGAAATGTTGTTCCGATCAGCGTCCAATAGTATGGGTCAGTCAGGAAAGCCCGATAAGCCTGCCCGTTCCAATCACGTATCAAGCTTCCGTTGTCGTACAGATCAAAGCTGTAGCGTCCAAAAATAAGCAGGCCTCCAAGATAAACAACACCCATTAATGCGATGGCGGGCAACAGCAGCAGCAGTTGAGCGGCCCAAGGTCGGTTCCCGTAGGTGAACAATCCGACAATCCGGCTGGCTGCCCGCATCATAGAGCGGCCCCCATGCTCCCAGAAGATTCATCATTCAGGAGCAGTCCATCCTCGGGATTGAAGCCAATTTGCAGCGTATCGCCAACGTTATATCGGATGTCACCACGCTGATAAAGCACACTTGCCTGGAGTTGGAATCGTCCGCCGATATCTAGCGTGTACCGTATGCTGGCACCGCCGTAGACGCTCTCGATTACCTTGCCCTCCAAGCGGTTTGCCATATGACTTGCCGCTTCACCGAGTCTGACGTACTCATATCGGATAGAAAGCGCAAGCAAGCTGCCTGAACGGGAAGGCGAGGCCTCCCTCGACTGCCGGATTTGGAGTGTGCTGGCGAAGCAAGCAACACGAACGTGATCTTGCCCGGTTTCCAGCACTTTCACCGGAAGCAAGTTGGTATCGCCTATAAATTTAGCGACAAAGCTGTCGGCAGGGCGTTCGTAAATTTCGTCCGGCGCAGCGTATTGAAGCAGCTTCCCGCCTCTCATCACGCCAATCCGGTCGGACATATTCATGGCCTCGCTTTGGTCATGCGTGACGAAAATAAAGGTGCCGCCAAATTCGCGCTGAATCCGTTTCAGCTCGCGCTGCATATCGAGGCGAAGCTGCATATCCAGCGCCGATAACGGCTCGTCCAGCAGCAGCACCTCGGGCTTGTTGATCAGAGCGCGTGCAATCGCTACGCGCTGCGCTTGGCCCCCGGACAGTTGGGAGACGGAACGGCGGCCGTAATCCCCGAGCTGCACCAGCTCCAGCATTTCATGAACGCGCCGTTTAATGTCCGCTTTTGCAACCTTTCTCACTTTCAAGCCGTAGGCGATGTTGTTGTAGACATCCATATGAGGAAACAGCGCAAGCTGTTGGAAGATCATATTCGAATTCCTTCCGTAAGCCGGAATGCCCGAGACATCCTTGCCAGACAGCAGTACCGTCCCCTCGTCCGGCTGCTCGAGGCCGCCGAGCAGCCGGAGCAGCGTCGTTTTGCCGCAGCCGCTTGGCCCCAGCAGCGATACGAACTCTCCCCGCTTCACTTGCAACGTCACCTGATCAACGGCAGTATTTCCCGCGTAACGCTTTACAGCATTCCGCGTTTCTATCGCTATAGTACCCTGCCCGTCGCTCATCGTGCTCTCCTCCTATCTGTTACTGCACAGCCAGCCGGCTTACAGCTTTGTTTTCACAAGACGGTCCCACTGCTCTTTCCAAGCGGAGCTGTTCTTGGCAAGTGCGTCCCAGTCCGGATTAATTCCTTTGCTTTGCTCCTCGACAGAGAAGGAAGGGTCGTTTTTGTATTTATCCGGAACTGCCGCAGCCGTGCTCGTAACAGGCGTTCCTGTCACTTCGGCATAGCGGGACAACGCCTCTGCGCTAAGCAGTTCATTAATGATCTCGTTGGCAGCCTTTTGCTGCTCCGGCGTCGAGCCTTTTACAACTTGCAAAGAATACGGGAAGGATATCGCGCCTTCCTTCGGATAAGCAACTGCAAGCGGCGAACCGCCGTCGATCCACGTCTGCGCAACTTGCGCGCTGAATGGCGCGATGAGGGCATCGCCGGAATCGAGCAAGCCTTTCAACTGATCATTGGACGTAACGAGCGTACCGATCTGGTCGCTGTGCTCCGCCCAGAACTTGAAGGCAGGCTCGGGATTTTCATAGGATGCTCCCAGCTCTTCGCCTTTAACGGCAATCAGCGGGGACAAGTAGGAATAGAACATATAATCCCAAAGCGCCGATTTTCCTTTGAATTCTTTGTTGTCCCACAGGTCATTCCAGCTTGTTGGCGGTGTCTTCACCAGGTTTTTGTTATAAACCAGGGCAAAACTCGATACACCCCATACGATGCCTTTGTTATCGGATGTATGGAATTGCTCCGGAATATCTTTCATATTCGTAACGATGCTGGTGTCCAGCGGCTCCCACATATCGTCGTTCAAGCCTTTAGCTGTTGCATCGGCGTTAAAGTAACCGAAGTTCACAATCGGGTTGTTCGGATCGGCTTGCTTGCCTGCTACCATTTTCGGATACATAACGGAGTTCGAGGACTCTTCGAAAGTCACCTCTACATTTGGATGTTTCTTCACATACTCGGCTACTACTTCTTTCGGAACAGTATCCTGATTCGATCCCGCCCATATAAACATTGTCAATTTAACCTTCTTGCCGCTTCCGGCATTGTCTGGATTATTAACGGCTGGACTATTATTGGTGGTGCCTCCTCCGCAAGCTGACAGCACCAGCATCAGGGCGAGCGCAAGTGTAAGCCATACATTTGAACGTTTACGTGTTCCAGTGAACATAGTCGATCTCTCCTCTTGGTTGTTCGTTTGTTTTTTATTTATTGTTGCAGCCTGGCGTCCTGACTAACGAAGCTCGATGCCCCGGCGAAGCTGCTCCATCAGCTTTGCGACTTCATGGGGCGGTACAAGCTGGTCTGTCTGATCGGCTTGATTGAGATGCTCAATTTCCGCCATCGTTTTTCGCTTCAGGAAATCTCGAAGCGAAACCGGATAGCTGCGCAAAGCGGCGTTGACGGCAAGCTGCAATTCATCGCTCCACATAGCTTCGAACTGCTCTCTCGCACTGCCGAAGCTGAACGGCGCCTCGCTTCTTACATGATTAGCCCGCAATCTGGCGGTAGACGCTTCATCGAGCTGATTCCCTTTCACCTCTACACCATAGCTTTCGCGTGCTTTGCCGGCTGACAACAGTCCGCTTTGCACATCCTTCAGTACGAGAGCAGGCTCTCTTTCGAAGGGATCGCCATAGCCTCCGCCGCCCTGGGATAGAAAGGTTACGGTTTCCCCCGGCTGCAGCAGTAGCTCATCAATTCGCCCCAGAGCGCATTCATCAGACAATCCGGCATTCAGGATCGCTTCTCCGTGTTCGCCGACACCGCCGCCAAGACGGCCCCAGGGCTGGAATTGCATCCGCTCCATATTTCTTGCGGTCATTACGGTATCCGGACTGAGAATCCGGACACGAAGATCAATGCCGCTTCCGCCCCGGTATTTGCCTGCGCCAGCAGAGTCGGCACGCAGCCCGTAACGCTCGATCAAGACCGGCATTTCCGCTTCAACGGTTTCTGCCGGAATGTTGCGCAAATGCCCGACAGCGAAGTCCATGCCGTCAATGCCATCCTTCATCGGTCTTGCGCCCGATCCCCCGCATATCGGCTGAATGACGCCTACTTTTTTCTTCCCGTTCGAGGAATCGGTCATCGCCATCATGACAATGCACGCCTGGCCTGCTCCCGCTGCGGGCAGCTTGCGGCTCTGTGCCTGACTGAGCGCGCCGGTAATAACGTCCATCACGCGGATAAAAGTTGCCGCCCGCGCTCCTACTGCAGCCATCGGCTCCGGATTGAGAACGGAAGCCGGCGGGGCATCGTTGCTCACCATCCGAATCATTCCGGAATTCCACGGAATTGTAGGATCGATTGTACGGAAATAACGGATTAACGCCGGGACGAGCATGTAATGGCCTTGCTGGTTATGCGTTGGTATATTAAATGAAGCTCGTACCTGCGGATCGGTTCCGTTAAAGTCCAGATGAATGTCCGAGCCGGCAATCGTCATCCGGCAGCGCAGCCGGATCGGATAGCCTCCCGGCCCTTTCTCCAGGTAATCCCAGAAATCATAGGAGCCGTCGGGAATATCTGCGACGATCGCCCGCCCTTTCAGCTCGGCATACTCCAGCAGGCTCTCGATCCCCTGTTCGACTTGAGGAGCACCATACCTGGCGATCAACTCTTTGAGCCGGGTCTCGCCCCGATTCAGCGCCGCCATAAGCGCCTTCAAATCACCAAGATTTTGTTCAGGGATACGGCTGTTGTCCAGAAGCAGACGAAGCACCTGCTCATTAGGCCGGCCGGCTTCATACAGCTTGACCGGTGCGATCCGTATCCCTTCCATATGAATATCGTAAGCGGTCGGCGACACGCTGCCGGGAACTTTGCCGCCGACATCCGAGGAATGGACAAAGCACATGCCGAACGCGATAATCCGGCCCTCATGGAAATAAGGCTTGATCAAATGAATGTCCGGAAGATGCGTGACCATTCCCCCAGTCGTATAGGGATCATTGCAAATGACAATATCGCCTTCCTGCCAATGACCGATCGCTTGAATAGCCGCAGCTGCCGGAATGCCCAGCGACAGGTTGTAGCCCGTATCAAGCGGCGAGCCAAACGTCTCTCCCTCCGGCGACAGCAAATAGGTGCCGAAATCGCCGGTTTCTTTGACAAAAGCGGTAAACCCGGTACGAAGAACAACGTTAGCCATCTCCTCGACCGCAGCCTGAATCCGGTTGTTGAAGATTTCCAGGAAGACTTTGTCGGTAATCATCATTCAGCCTCCCCGATTATATTGCCGTTCGCATCTCGATAAATCGAGTATCCTGGCGGGATGAATACTGTCGTATCATACTCTTCGATGATGGCTGGACCGGGCAGGCGCGCATCAGCGGAAAGCTGATCACGGCTCAGTACGCTAGCCTCATACAGACGCCCGTCAAATGTAATTCTTCGAGTCTCAATCGGCTTCTCGTTAAGGGCTGGCGCCTGACTGACGGCCGTACTCTTATTCGGAAGTACACCGACGATTGTAGCCCGTAAATTGACGAACATAACCTCCGCCTCCGGCTGGCTGATGCCAAATACCGTCTCATAGAGGGCATGAAACTTCGCGGTTGCTTGTAAAGGGTTATTAATTTCTTCTTCCGTTAGGGTTACTTCCATATCGAAGGCCTGTCCTTCATAGCGCATATCCGCGCTGTATATGACATAAATGCGCTCCGGCTTCACTCCGCCGCGAATCTCCTCCTCAATCCATCGGCGTCCCTGCTGCTCCAGCCCGGCGAATTGTCCGGCAAGCTCTCCCGCCTTCAGTTCGCTGCTGTTCTTATGATGCGTATAGACAAAATCATTGCGCAGATTCGCGACGGTACAGCCCATAGCGCAAAGCGTTCCTGGTGAGGGCGGAATGAGAACCCGGCGAATGCCAACCTCCCGAGCCATTAGAAAAGCATGCATCGGCCCCGCTCCGCCATAGGCAAGCAGAGTAAAATCGCGAGGATCGACACCTTTACGAGCCATCAGCGGCGAGAACTGTGCGTACATGTTGGCTGTTGCGACATCCAATATCGCTTGTGCGGTCTCCGTCGCATTCAATTCAAGCTGATCGCCCAGCCGCTTAAGCGCCTGCTCCGCTAATTCGGGAAATAACTGCATCTGGCCGCCGAGAAAACGATCTGCTTGCAAAATGCCAAGATGCAGATACGCATCCGTCGTTGTAGCCTGATCACCGCCCCGATTGTAGCAAGCCGGGCCCGGCTTGGCACCCGCGCTGCGCGGGCCTACCTTTAGAACGCCGACCGAATCGACCCAGGCGATGGAGCCTCCGCCGGCGCCAATTGCAGTCACATCTACCGCCGGAATGATAACGGGAAAGTCGCCCACTTGATTTTCCGTCGAATACGCCGGTTCTTTATCGATCAAGGCAACATCTACGCTCGTTCCGCCCATATCAAACGTCACTACTTGGAAAATCCCTGCCTGCTCCGCAATATGAGTTGCGCCGATGACGCCGGATGCCGGACCTGACAGCAGTGTTCGGACTGGTTCTGCAGCCGCTCTTGCAGCTGTCATAATGCCTCCGTTAGACATCGTCGACAGCAGCGTCGCTTCCACGCCATATTTTCCGATTCCAGCTTGCAGCCGGTTAAAGTACGAGCCCATTCTTTCACCTACATAAGCATTCATAACCGTAGCCAATGTTCGTTCGAACTCCCGCTGCTGCGGCCAAATGGCGCTGCTTGTGCAAACGAATAATTGCGGATAACGCTCGCGAATGAGCTGCTCGGCCTGCCGCTCGTGCTCAGCATTCGCATAAGCATGCAGAAAGCTGATAGCCAGCGCGGTGACGCCCTCTTGAACGAGCTCATCTACCGCCTTTAGCAATTGTTCGGGAATAAGCGGCCGAAGCTCGCTGCCGTCCGCAAGCAGCCGTTCATCAACCTCCTTCACCAGATGCCTCGGAACTAACGGAAGCGTCTTGTCTCCGTACAGGTTGGTCGTATTTTCAAGCCGAAGCCGGCGGATCTCAAGCACATCCCGGAAGCCTTTCGTCACCAGCAGGCCTGTAACCGCACCGTTTCTTTCAATTAATGTGTTGACTCCAAGCGTCGTACCGTGAACAAACAGATCAATGCTGCCCGTATCGATTCCGCGGTCTTGAAGCTGCTCCAGCGCATGAAAGATAGCCTGCTCAGGCGCATCGGCAACCGAAGGCGTCTTCAGTGCAGCGACAACCTGGCCTTCGCCATTCGTGACGATGGCATCCGTAAACGTACCGCCAATATCTATGCCTAACCGGTAGATGGCATCCATCTCCCTCACTCCTCCACCTTGCGCAACCTGCTAAATACGGTGCTCTTTATTTTTGATCGCGAAATAACGTTTAACATCCTCGATCATCTGATTGATATGCGTAACCATTGCCGCTTCCGCCTGTTCTGGAGAGCCTGCCGCAATTGCATCCAATATCCGCTGATGATCGACGACCAGCTCACTGCCTACCGAACGGCGGATATAGGCGGTTTCCATAAAGTCTCTGCTCGTCTGCCAGACTAATTGAACGGCATGGAAAAGCACCTGATTGCGTGCTGTAAGAGCCAATATCGTGTGGAATTCACGATCTTCCTCGTAAGGGATCATATTTTTGGACAACAGCTTGAGCTGGGCAGCTATGGATTCCTCCAGCAAAAGAATATCTTCCTTCGTTGCCCGCTGCGCAGCCAGAGAAGCGATTTCCCGCTCCAGCGCCCGCCTGGCTACGAGCACATCAAGCAATGCGGATTCTCCGGAATTGTTCAGCAGTTGAAGCAGCCGGACATTCACATTTTTCTGCTGCAGCTCTCTTTCCAGATACGCGATGCGCTTGTTACCTTCCTCCGTTAGAATCCGGCCTTTACGGCCTTCCAGAACGGTAAAGCCCTCCACGTCCAGTTCCATCAGCTTCCGGCCGATCGTGGCTTGACTCAAATCATATTTTTTACCGAGCGTGTGAACCAGTGTACTTGCCCCCAAAGGGCTTTCGGCGTTCAACAATTCCTTAAGCAGCTCATACTCCAGCTGCAAGCTCTGTAATTCCAAGGTCATTCTGCTCATCCTTTCAGGCAATCCGTATCATTCTTGATGTCGCCTTACGTTGTTACTCATTGATGATTAATCGGATTATATCGCTCTTTCGACAAATAATCAACTATTCACACCAAATTAGTGCGAATAATGCCGTGCTTGATCGAATATCTTTGAAAGCTTGCCGCTTTCATTCAAACTGGCCGGCCTAGCTTACAATGGGAAACGTTTGAAACAATCGTACAGCAGCCAATATCTGTTGCCCACAATACTATAATCGTCATTATTCCCCTCCATTAAGAGATCTCCCGCTCTATTTTGATGCCCGCCTTCTCTTTGTCGAGTTTTGTGTTAATTCGACAATTTTTGTCATTCTCCTTTTTTTCCCAATCATTTTTTTATGCTTACCTAATTCCCTCTAAATAAAAAACCTTCTCATCTTCCACAACGGTGGAGGATGAGAAGGTTTTAACATTCACTGAACGCTTGGAGACTTCGAAGACTCAGACGCCCGATCCCGGTGACAATACACCAAAAACTTTTTGGTACGGTCAGAACGCTATCCTACTCATGACACGACTTCAAAACCTCGCTGACCAAATTGAACGATGATCGATGCTCCGGGAGCAAGCTCAAGAGCAGGCAACGAGCGTACATGCTGCTGCCCAAGCGGCTTACGGGCTTCCAGTGACGTTTCAGAGAGGACATGAACGGCGGCTGGAAAATCCGTCTCGTTCCATAGCCGCAAGCAAAGCTCGCCTTCGTTCACATCGGCAAGCCTTTCCGCTCCAATATGATCAATCGCTGCGAAGATGCCGGTATCAGGCTGAACGTAGAGCCCCGGCACCTCGACAATAGTCAGCATAAGCGCCGTCTCGCTCCAGCAGGAGCCATTGAAGACGCCGCCAACCTTGTCCTCCCCTTCCCAGGCGCTCAGATTAACTCTTTCGTTGACAAATCCGGCAGTCAGACGGCTTCCGGGTTCATCCCAGCTCATGATCGGCCGGTCTTCACGGGACATATACTGTGGAATCGTACGGGCAACATCGCGCAGCAGCTCCAGCCACTGCATATCCCCGGTCGCACGGAACAGCTTCAGCAAGGAATCGCCAGAGAGTGTGCAAATACCGGGAGCGCTATGCTGATTCTGGGCGTTCGCCAGCACGGTTCCCGTGGTCTTCATCCCCAGACGGCCAAACTCCGCATGGGATGGCCATTGAAAGTCATAGGATACGCACCAGGTCATGCACAGGCTCGCAGCTTCCCGGGCCGACGTTAGCCACTCTTGTTCGCCCGTTATTTCGTAGAGCACGATCAACGATTCCAGCAGCGCAAATGCCGATTCGCTGTCCGGGCATTGCAAAATCTCGCCCGGCCCCCCCGTCGTATAGCCTGCTCTCAAATCCCTCTCCACATATAGCCGCGCGGATTCACGAGCTGCTGCTGCGTATTTCTCGTCGTTGAAGTATTCAGCCGCCAGCATAAGTCCGGCAGGTACAATGGCTCCGGAGGTAGATCCGCCGACGATAATATCGCCGGTGTGAACGTCCACAAACTGGCCGAACTGGCCGTTCTGCTCCCACAAGCGGACGAAGGCGTCAGCCAGCCGTTTCACTCCGGCCTTCCAGTCATCCGGTATTGCTTCGCCCTGCTGCTCGATAAGTGCAATTTGTTTGAGGGCAAAGTACAATACGTCCCCACTTTTACGGACGAGATGCCACCTTGAAGCATCCTCCCGGTCAAAGCCGTCGCCCTGATACTGCCCCTGCGAATAAATACCGTGCAGCAGCCCCGATTCCGTTTGCGTACGGAACATAAAATCAATCGTACGGCGAGCCCGCTCCCGGCTCTTGACGCTGCCAGCCGCCATCAATGGATATGTCGTTATTCCGCCGCCTACCCAGCCGCATTGCCAATCTTGAAAGTGGTTCTCTCTAAGGCCAACGGAGTAATAATGCTCCTTATCTTCCCAGTTCATTTCGTTATACTTGTTCTCCAAAATATCCCATGCCGCGAAAAAGGGGATAGCAGCAGGCAATTGCTGCTCACTCGCCAATGATTTGCGAATCGGGGCAAAGCGCGCAATCCATTCTGTAACGCTCGTACACGGGAACACATGGGCATGGAGGCGGACGTTTGTTTCTCCGCTTGAATCTGCTTGACCTTCCTGTGTGAGCAACGACGTGGCGCCATTTGCCGGAATTTGCAGCGACAGCACCGCCCTAGAGCGGTCCTCGTTTTCCTCAATCACGATACCAATCGGGCCGCCAGACAGATTAGACTCCAGCAGCAGCCAGCAGCCAACATGACTGTCCGGCATATAGATGCCGATTGCAGGCGTAGACAAATCCCGGGTGTCCCGCTCCAATCGGGACTCTCCCTGCCCAATGTTCAAACGGGCAATATTTGTAACGGTTACCGGCAAATCTTTGCGCAGATCCCCCTCATCCTTAAATATTGGGGGGTAAGGTATGCTTCGTGCCTGAAACCGGTTGCCTCCGTATACCGATCCGGGCAGCATAATCTGATTTTTAACCGACCAGCCTTCGATGGCAAAATCCAATTGAACGGCTCCATTGCCGCTCTTCCCGGCTGGCCTGTCGTCCGAAAACTGTATGATGCATTCAAATACGCCCGCAGCAGCCTCCTGTTGATTCCATTTGAATGACCTTTCTGTATATTGTCCGGTCACTCTAGGCTCCTGAAGGCCCGGTACTCCCCACATTTCTGACTTCCGCTCTCCCATATGCTCTCTCTCCTCCTAATAAGAATGACCGGCAACAAGGTGCCGGTCAGAAAGTAACCCTTACATGCACTTCATCTTCCGATGCTCCAATGCTTCAAGTGCCAGTGCCCCGTGCTAATCAGGCAACAAAATGCAAAAGTGCAGGTTGATGAGCCCCAAATGGTCCAAATCAGCGCTCAAAATGTAAAAGTACATTTGGAATCTCATATTTTCGCCCTTTTGAGGCTTTTCAGGCCAATCAAAATGCACATTGGACCTCTGTCAAGAAAGTAGACACTGCTTAAGTGTATCAACTTACTTTTTTGTAATAATTCAACTCAAATTGATTGGGTGATAAATAACCCA
>NZ_JBHVUY010000011.1:0-92550 GCF_042883865.1 Paenibacillus sp. NPDC058174 | reverse complement strand
ATGCGAATGAAAGAAGATCATATGAAAAATGGTCAGCTCAAGCCTGGCTACAATGTGCAGATTGGAACGGAAAATCAGTTCGTTATTGGCTACAGCTTGCATCAACGCCCGACTGACACACGTTGCCTGAAGCCGCATCTGGAGAAGGTCAAGGCCGCTCTTGGTAGGTTGCCGAAAACGGTAATCGCGGATGCCGGATATGGCGGAGAAGAAAATTATGCGTTCCTAGAAAGTGAACAGTTAGATGCATTAGTGAAGTACAGCACGTACCACAAGGAAAAATCGAAGAAGTGGCAGCAAGATATCAGCAAGTTGGATAATTGGCAGTATGACGAAGCGGAGGATAAGTGGACTTGTGCAGCGGGTCGCCAACTGCTGTTTCATTATGAAAGAAAAAAAACGACGGAAAGCGGCTATGAAATAAGAAATAGACATTACCAAAGTGAAAGCTGCGAAGGTTGTCCGCTCAAAGAAAGATGTACGAAGGCGCAAGGGCCGCGTGAAATCAGCGTAAGTATCCAGTATCTGCGCTACAAGCAGCAAGCCCGTGAAAAACTCAAAAGCGAGGAAGGACATGCCCTGTCGGTTCGACGAATGATTGAACCGGAGAGTGTGTTTGGGCAAATGAAAAACAACCGGGGATTCCGGCGTTTTCTGCTTCGAGGTCTCCCGAAAGTGAGCCTAGAGGTCGGGTGGCTTTCGCTCGCCCACAATCTGCTCAAGAAAGCGGCAATCGACCGGAAAGCAGAAAAAGCGATGCAGGGATAATCGTCCCGCATCGCTTTTTCTCTATTTTTTACATAAATTTTCATTCAGTGAACTGACTAGTCAAGTGAGCGTACCTACTTTTGGGACGGCCTCTTTCATAACCTTCTTAATTGTCAGAATTATATACTTCCTCTTCTTTATTATTATAACCTCTGATTGTAATTGGCGGATTCTGAGGTTCATCTAAAAGAGCATAAAATAGTGTTTTATTATCTACTTTAATCAAATTGGTATCATATTTTTTCACTCTAAATTCAAGTGTAATCTTACTTATTTCATCATTTCTAATGTAACCATACACTAAAGGAAAACTTTCATCTACATAACTGTAAGCCCATTGTATTTCAGCTTTACTATCATCTGAAGTAGAACTGCCAATCACCCACTCCCACCCTTTATTTACTTTTTTCAATAAACCAACACCGATTAACTCTTTATTTTCATAAAATACTAAAGCTCTTTTATCAATTGGTAACTCCTTTATATAATTTATTTTACTATATTCCATATTTGCCTTAATCATTGCTTCTTCGATCGTATTCGACTTACTTGAGCAAGCTACTAAACTTAAAATAAGTAACAATATAACTAACATTTTTAGTTTCAATATTACCAACTCCCAGTAATTTTATATGCACTGTCACTAGATTTCAAACCATTCTCAACTAGTAAAAAATAATTTCCTTCTTTCAACTTAATCTTTATGCGCTCTGCTTGATTAATACCTTTATCATCAATGCGGACTACAAGATCATTTTTCTTATTAAATAAAGTGACTATTAGATCACTATTTCCCCATATTGGATTAATAATTAAATCTATTTTTTTGGCCACATCAACTGAAAACTCATAATAGTCTTTATCATCTATGCTGTGAAACGTCCCCATTATCTGTTTACTTCTTTTTATCTTTGTTGAATTTGCTATGTAATCATTAGGTTCATACTCATCATTTACTAACTTAAACCGTATTAATAATTGTGAAATAGTTTTAACCGCACTATTGTTACTAAACAACTTTAAGGTATATTCTCCTTCCTCTAAATTGGTTATTAGCGGAAATACACCTTTATTTATTAGTTTCTTTTGATCACTAAAAATTTGTGCGTTATTAATAATAACTTCATTTGTTGAGTACAGTTCAATTTGCCCATCTAAGGGGAGTTTGAAATTGAATTCGGAATATTTATCAATATTTACTGGTGTAAATGTATTCAAAGGTATATCATTTATATTATTAAAATAATTTCCATTGTTTTTAATTGAATACTCTGTTAAATCTCCAAATCCAACCATTTCATTCCAAACAATTTTATTCTTCTTAACTAATTGTGATATTAAATGAATTTTAATATTTTTACTATCAATTTTTTCATCTGAATTAAGATATAATATTTGAGATATTATTGCCGCTAGTCTAGCAGCAGATATAGAAGTACCTTCTTCATTATGATATTCACCAGGCACTAAAAAATCCAATCCCATTCCGTAGTTTGAATATTCGACATAATTATTATTTTTAGAGGCACCAACGCCAATAACTTCCGGGAATCTTGCTGGATACCCCACTTCAGTATTCCCATTCCCTGTTGCACTTATAATAATTATCCCCTTATTATATGCATCTAGTATTTTGTCATGAATATTCTCGCTTAAATATGGAAAAGAAGAACTCATGAGTATAATTTCAATATCATGTTGAATTGCATATTTTAAAGCATTATTTATATTTTTTTCTTGAGAAAATCCGTTATTATCAAAAGCTTTTATAGGAATAAGCTGTATTTTTCCATCTGTTAAATCATAAAGTATGTTTGATATCAACGTTCCGTGTCCATTATTATCCTCAATATTATCATACTCATTTATAATTGCGTTAAATGGATTTTTAACCAATTTACTATAATTAATTCCTTTTATATCTAATCCAGTATCTATTACCGCAATAGACGGGTATTTATTTACATATATATTTATACTATCTAATCTAAAAAGAGAAATAATTATTACTACCAGCAAAAATAAATAGATAAACTTAATTCTCATATAAACTTGTAACTCCTTATGGAAATCATCTTCATACCCTGTAATGGTATGAAGATGATTTCTTATATGACATTAATTAAAATACTTTGGACCGGAACTTGCTTTCCAAGCATAATTAGAATCTACATAAGATATAGAGACACCTCCGGTAGAGAACCCCCATGAACCAATTGCAGTTTTAGTCCAAGAATGTCCGTATTGACTAAAAATAGGGACACCAACTGCAGGACCATTATATTTCACATACAGAGATATATAATAACCATCAATATTATAATTTTTATTTTGTCCGTTAATATCACTTAAAAATACATCTTGTGGCCTAAAGATAACTCCGCTGTTGTCCCAATCTTGCGCATTCGTTATAGTACCTGTATTTACATCATTCTTGTCTTCTGTAAACATTAGATATCCTTTATTCGTGAATGATGAGCTAGCTCCATTTCCTAAACTTAGACCAACAACTTCTGCATCACCTGCACCGCCAGTAAAATCATTCATCCATTTAGGAGTACTTCCTGATTTATTCCATTGCATTGTTGCACTTATAATATAGTTCCCACTATACATTTCATAAACAACAGTTGGAGTTCCCATAGTAACATCAGTATTATTACTTGATACTTCTCCATATACTTCAGCTTTCTCAGGAGTAAGCACAATACAATTGTTCTCTCTGTAAAAATCATTAACTGCTGCGACGTCCTTTTCCTTAAGCCATACTTCATATGCCTCCGTTACTAATTTATCCAGATAGATTTTAGTCTCTTTTTCATCTGTGATAACAGGACTTGGTAATTTAGTTGTATCTAACATTTTGAAATCTGTTCCCGTAATATATTGTGGTGTAACAGAATTTGCTGCAGTTGCCGGACGATTAAACCCAGATACTAATAATAAACCAATAATTGCACTTGTAAGTAAAACTAAACTACTTTTTCTCATTCACTAAACATCCCCTACTATATATTTTCTTTGTTCTGAACAAATCACCAATACTTTGGACCAGAAATAGTTTTCCAACCATAAGTATTATTACTCAAACTAATACTAATTCCAGTTGTTTCAAATGAAAACCCACTAATACCTGTTGTTTTCCAAGTATGAGCGTAAGTATGGTAAATTTTCAGTGGCTGTGTATTCCCCCCTACGTATTCAACGTATAAACTACCAAAGTAACCATCAATGTTATAATTTGCAGTACCTAAAGTGGTGCTTCCACTGAAAGCATCTTGCGGACGCCAAATTACCCCACTATTTCCCCAATCCATTGCAACATTAATTGAATCTGTACTATCATTCTTATCTTCAATAAACAAGAGATATCCTTTATTTTTGAATGCTGTTTCCTTACCGTTTCCAATCCCAATCCCTACAACTTCAGCATCCCCAGCTCCTCCAGCAATGTGATCAGAATACCATTTTGGAGTTGTTCCAGTTTTATTCCATTGCATTGAAGCATTAATAATATAATGTCCTGAATACATTTCGTAAACAACGCTAGGTAACGGCATAGATACATCACTATTTGTGCTAGCTACTTCCCCTAATGCTTCATTTTTATCAGGAGTAAGTACAATACAATTATTCTCTCTATAAAAATCATTAACAGCAGTCATGTCTTTCTCTTTCAACCAAATCTCATGCGCTTGTCTTGAGAGGTTATCAAGGTGTTCTCTTTTTTCTTGTTCACTAGTTAAGATAGGTGTAGGTAATTTGCTTCTATCTAACATCTTAAACTCAATACCTTGAGTAACTAAGTTAGCCTCTACGTTATTATCTTTTGCAGAAACTGTTGAAGAACTAATTACTGATAAAAGTAACATCGCCGTTGCAAAACTACCGATAATATTTTTAGTTTTTCTTTTCATTTTGTCCTCCATTTTACTTTTTTAGACCGGTCAATATTAGTATAAAATATAATCTTTTCCAAAACAACGCAAACAAGATTGCGGTATGCCGCAACTAAATATGCGGTCATTATTTATTTAATTAAAAAATAGGATATACTATTTTTAATTTATAAATATTGAATTTTTAGCAAAAAAACTCTAATATCTTCTGCATACTGTATCTTAATCATTTACTCTATAAGGAACTAAACCATACACTGGGCCATTTGCCCCTGCCAGCTGAATTCCGTCTCCCGGCTCTAGCGGATACACCTTGTATGCAATCATCGACTGGCCGTTTAATAGACTTCCGTTGCGCGAACCCAGATCCTTAACTTGACAGACTCCGTTCTTGCGCTCAATTTCGAGATGGAGCCGAGATATGCCGACGGCAGCATCTTCGTAATCTACCTGTTCTCCAGCTCTGCCAACAGTAAACCGATCTCCCTTCCAATCGAGCCACTCTCTCTTCCCTTCCCACTCCCGGAAAAGTCTGAGGCTTCCATCATGCTGCGGCTGAGAACTCCCCAGCAATACAGTCGCTTCCGCCTTAGCTGCCGTTTGGGGAGAATCAACTGCTGCATCCGTATACCGAGTCTCACTACTTGGCTCCGCTATTTTCGGTGAGGGAGAAGAATGAGGCTGTCTGCCCGTATTCCAAGGAGCCACTGGTTCAGAGGCAGCCTTCTTGGACCAGGAATGAACCAGCGGGCCGGATTCCGGAATAAACTCATCCTCCCCTCCATCCTCGGACAACATAGATAAGGCTGGACTCCTTAGCCATATCATCACAACAATAGCAGCTCCAATTAATGTTAAGCCAAGGCTGATATAGAGACTGTTTTTCGATTGAGCTGGCAGGTACAGAAATCGCCAGACGAAAGCGACCGCAACGAGAACAACAGCTGAGACAACCCACTTTTTCTTGACCGAACCTGCATGAGCCGATTCTTCTGTTTCTTCTATTAGTTCCTCCGCAAACGCTGCCGGGGATCTTTTGCTAATTGTAGCAGCGCTTTCCATGCCTCTAGCATCATTTAAGCTGCCGGAAGGCTCCATCTCGAGTTGAATATGCTTGTTCCATACGTCTTCGCTCCTTGCGCGCCAATCCGTATACTCGCTATCCTCATCTCTTTCTCGCAAGCTGCCTATAGAGGATGTCCTCGCTGCTATTTCCTTGACCGGAGAAGACTGCCCAATAAGATCCGACTCGCTTAACAATTCCAGCAGTGCAGCACGAAGCTCGGCAAGGGGCCAGCGTTTATCATTGAAAAATTGAAGGAGCCGCTGCAGCCCTTCTCCTTCAAGCTGCCCGACAAAGGAAGTCCAACGGACGATGAGAGCCAAGAGATCCCCATGCCCCGAAGAACCGCCATTCCTCATAGGACCGGCAGCCGAAGAATCCTGAAGCGGCAAATAGGCAATGCCAATATCGTTCAATTGCTCGCCAATGAATATGTACTGATCCCCGAGCATGCAGCCTTCCGGTCTAAGCATATAATGGCTGCATTCTCCAAGCGTCTCCACAACCGCGAGCAAAAGTGTATAAAACTGTTCCATCGACAGACGCTGCATTTGCAGGCGATGGGACAGCATCTTTCGCCCTGACAAATCGTAGCGAAAGGTAATGATGCCATCCATATCCGACCAGTTCATCGGCAGCATGCCCGGAATTTTGCTGTTCATCAGCATTTGAAGCTCAATTTCATCCAGTTCCTCCCGGCGGATGACAGGCTCCCGTTCAATAATCATCTCATGTCCCCGGTTCATGGAGAAATCGATTTTAAATGCAGCCATTCGTTTCCCCCCTTAATTCAAAAATGCCGTAATCGCGCCCGGCACTGCCGCAAGCATAAACGGGAAGCTTCTCCCGCCTTCAGCCCATGCCGTCCACTGCCCTCGGTGAAGTCTTCCCCCTTGCAGCAAAAACGTTAGAGCGGCAGAAATCATTCTTTTAGCCATAGGCTGCTGCAACAGAACAATAATCAGCCCGATAGCTCCGGCATACAAAATAGCGTACATAAGCGCATAGAGCACAGTTGGCACGCCAATCCATGCGCCTAAAGCCCCGAACAGCTTTACATCACCGGCACCTATACCTTTGGCAGCATATAGAAGCAGCAACGGAACAAAGCCTGCTGCAGCACCTAAAGCGCCTTGCAGCAATCCATGCCAGCCTCCATCAATCAAGCGGTAAACGATAGCTGCTGCAAAAAAAGACAGGGTCAGCCGATTCGGTATCAGCATGGAACGAACATCGGTATACAGTGCTGCAGCCAGCAGCATAGCTGCAGCCGCAAATGGAATGGTTATCGGAATGGGCAATGATTATCCCCCTTTCGGTTTCTTTTCTACACTGAAATGTCTGGACGCTTTCTCTCCTGAGGCCGACGTTGCTGTCAGCTCCCAGATGCCTGGAGTCGTATTCCCCGACACATGCCAAGTCCACTGCACGTAGCCATTAGCGTCAGCTGTCGCTTCCCCAAGATGCTTGGCGGTGCTTTTCCCGCTTTTGTATTGGACTTCCAGCGATACACTAGCCCCAGGTTTAGTGAGGGCAACAACAGTCGCCTTATGCCCTGGACGAAGGGGCGCAGGCTCGATGGAAATGATCTGCACAGGTATGACGTCAGCCTCGCCATCACTGCCTCCATCCACAGCCGGCACTGCATCCTCCACCCATACCCGCTCCGATGCCTGCTCCCGCAGCCGTATTTTCTTTCCTGTAAAGGGGATCTTCATCGGAAAATCATACTCGGCTTCTATTGTCAGGTAAGGCTCCTGCTTATGCTTCAAATCCGGCAAGCCTAGACGCGAAAGCTTGACCCGCTCCTTATTAATAACAGCTTCGTCTGCATAATGCTGCAGCATCGGCTCTATGGCTGCTCTTCCTAATTCCGTAGCCGCCGTATCGATTAAAGGCTGCCAATCTCCCTGAATGACGGCCGCAGCAGCAGCTCCGGCAGGATCAGGAAGCCACTCCGCCGCTTTGACAGCTATTTGCCCCCAATCCGATAAGTTCGCATTGACTGGAGTAAACTCCGGCAGCTTATGTTCCACTTGCTGATAAGCCAAATCTACAGGATAAATATGAGCCGCCATTTGCCTTGCCGTCTGCGACGCCGCAGACTGAAGCGCCATCTGTGTTGCGTTTAACCGGACAAGCACGATAAACACAAGCAGCACAATTAATAAAATCGGCATTACAAGCGCCGCTTCCACAACGATACTGCCCCGCTCGCCTTCCCTGCTTCCTAGACTAATAAGACCAGCCCATCGTTTGCGTCGTTTCATACCGGCCGTCGACAACCTTTCCTTGCAGTAATCCAAAGCCGCCAATCATTTTATATGCCCCTGGCAAAAACCATAGATCTGCCGTTGCCTGTACTTCGCCAGTTACAGCTGTAGGCACATACGAGAGCGTGATTCCGCGATTCTGCTCGATAATGGCGATCATCCGGGAAAGCCTCGAAGGGCGATCCGCTCCGCCATGCATAAGCATAAACAGCCGTAAATAATCAGTGTACGAAATATCAACCTTGGCGTACTTCGACAGCGGCGCAGCCCCTCGATTCGAGAAATCTACGAAGTCTTCCATCGTTTTTTCCAAGCCGTAAATTAAAGAACAAGAGAGAATAAGCAGCGGATGGCCAGCTGACCTGCACTGCACCAGCCCTTCCATCGTTCGAATCGCCATCCTTGCTCCGAAGAGTTCACCGTAAGCCGCAGCTACGTTCGCGGCAGGCTGATAGAAACCGTATAAAATATATTCCGCCTCCTGATTTTGCAAAGCGAGCGATTGCTTTAAAGACTCCGTATCCCCGTCTGCAATCATCGACTTCAAGTGCTGCGGCTGGAAAGCGGAAAATCTTGAAATCACATACTCCCCTGCATAGACGGAATCTCTCGTCTTCTCCAGCGTATCGGCCATGCCGCCAAACAGCCCGCCCATCAAAGAAATGGAAGACTCTGCTTGATCATGCGCATCATTGGACGGCTCCCCTCCTATTGTCCCGTCTGCCTCATCCCCGCTGGCCTCATGCTGGTTAAACAGCAGATTAGCTTCGTACCGCTGCTTCACCTGTTGAAATTGCGCCTTATGCTCGTCCTCCTCCGGCAGCGACTTCATCCCCTCCAGCATCGCGCGGGCCTGCCGCCAGAGCGAGTCAGCCTTCTTCTCCTGTTCCTTTCGCTTCTGCTTCAGATCGTCATTCGACCTCTGCTGTCTCCGCCCCACGATCGAACCGCTTCCCATATATTCGCTGCTGTAACGGCCATAATCTGCAATCAGCCTATTGGCACCGGCAATCAATTGACTGCCAGCGTCCGATTCGGGCGCAAGCACCGCTGCTGACAAAGTCGTGGTAAATCTTTCGATCGAAGCATCCAGTCGTTCATATACGACGGCATGACTAGCCAGCTCCGATTGATATTCGGCGAAAAAATCATCCTGAAGCACCAAATCTCCAGCCGATTGCTGTACATCTTTTATTTCCTGCTCTGTCCCCGCAGAGTCATGGCTTGTGTCGGTTCCAGGTATGTCTTGCCCCGCTACTCGGTCATACCCGTCATCTTTAGTCTGCCGTTCAACCTCTTCAGCCACTTGCTTCATTTGCCCGTTAACTGCCTTGGCTTGCTCCAGCCATTCTGTCCCTGACGCCATAAGCGCATCATGCTCTTTCCCCTCTTCCAGCCTGATGCTGTCAAGCTGCCGGACAAGCTCTCTTGCCCGCCGCACATAATCTTCTATCTCCCTCGTGAATTTGCGTGCCTTGCCCGCTTCTGCCAGCGCCTCATCAATTCTGACCCATTCCGCATACTGGGCATGCTCTGCGGCAAGCTGCTGCGCCGTATTCGCTCCTATTGATCGCGAGCCTTCCTCGGGAAGGCGTTTTTTCAAATCGCTCTCTTCAACACTGCGCACGGCTTTCCGCTGTAATTCCAGCACCTTTTGAAGCAGAACTTCACGCTGCTCGTAGAGCTTTCTCAATCTCTCCAGCAAATCGACTGTGATCGATGCCTCTTTAAGGGGGCCCGCCATTGGAGCGAACTTTGCGGCCAGTTCTATCGTAAAGTCGACAGGCGCCTTATATTTCATCTCTTCCATTACCTGCCTCTTGAAAATACGATGAGTGCCAAGAAAGTCGGAAGCATTGGCATGTGCCGACACAAGCTCCGGTTGAACGAGACGTATAGCCGGCGCTGAAGCCTTCGCTTTGCGTTCCAGATTCGCTTTGGCAACAAGCTCATAGATTGAATCGCTTTCCGTACCGCCGCGCCCAAACAGACCGTACCTTCCGTACAATTCACCGTCATAGGCAGACAGCACCGAACGCGCGCCGGCCCTTGCCGCATCCTCAGCTGCCTTGTGCAGTGCCGCCATTCTCGCATAATCGATCAGCACGCCTGAAAACAACAGCAGCGAGGACATCATCATCGCCGACAGCACGGTAACCGCACCATCCGTTCGGAAGAACAATTTTCTAGCCTTTATATCTAACCGCAAAGTCGCTCCTCCTCTCCCGCCCGATTCATTCAATTGCCGCTATATTTGCCCAATGTTTTGGCTGCACCATCTTTCTCGGCGCCTCCCCAAGCCGATTTAAACTTTTCCGTGTAGTAACGTACCAAATCAACGGTTCGAATAAACTCAACCGGATCGACGATGCTCGCATTGGCAATAGCTCTTGGCTCCGTGCGTCCCAGCATCCTTTCCAGCGGTGCAAGCGAGACTGGCTGCTTGAGACTCACTTGTACCTCTCGCTTCAATAATCCCCGTTCGTAGGCAATCGCCCCCTGAAACCGTGCCAGTTTCCCTTCCCCAAGCCAAGCGGAGCCTCCCGCCAGCTTCCGGGCGGCCAATCCCATGTCTTCCCGTTCCCCTGTTGTCGGCAGCTCCAGCATGACTTCATCAGGATCTGATCCAGCAGACAGCCCGAACAATGACTGCAGCGCCTGATCCTCAGCTGCTCTCCAATACAACCCGTCATAGGCATCGCCTTCCACTATGCCGCTGCGGGTATTCCGGCTGCTATTATCCCAGCTATAGGCTGTCCGCTCAGCCGTAACTGACGCCGTATAATAGACAATGGTCTGCTGATACAGATAGACGGCGAACAGAATGAAAATTAAAACCATCATAAGCAAAACCGGAAATACGATGGCGGACTCCAGTGTGAAGCTTCCCTGCTCACCGCGCAGCTGCTGAAGCCAACGGAATCTAGCTGAAAATTTGGTCCGCTTGCTCATCGGCTTTCCCCATCAGGTTCTCGATCAATCCGATGATCCAGTCCTTAAACAGCAGCGCAATAATGATAACGACAGCGATAATCAAAATAATTTCGAGCGTGCCCAGACCGCTCTCCGATCTCCAAAAGGAACGCATAGCCCCCGCTGCTTTTTTCATCATCTTCATCTTCTATCTTCCTCTCTGCTTTTAGTTTGTTAAGCGTCTGCTTCTATCCCATCATCAGCATGGCCGGCGCTGCTACGAACACCATCAGTACAAGTAAAATCCCGACCAGCGGAAAGACCAGCTTAGAGGAGGCCTCCTCGCCTCGTGAACGGGCTACTGCCTTTCGCTTCTCCCAAAGCGAATAGGAAAGCTCCCGCAGCGCAAGCACGAAATGCTCGCCGCCTTTCCGGTAGTTAAGCAGCAATACCGTTGTGAAAATGGATACCTCTTGTACCGAGCAGCTGCGATTAAACTTCTCCGCTGCAACAGAGAATGACTCTCCGTTGCTTAGCGAGTGAACAACCTTGCCCCACTCCTTGTACAAGGGATGATCTTGGGACTCCTTGCCCTCCTGACAGCGAATCAAAGCTTGCATGACGGTTTCACCTGCCCCGACGAGCAGCATAAGCTTGCTGAGCAGCTCCGGCAGCTCCAATATAACGGCCTGCTTTCGCTTCTCAATTAACCTTCCAGCCTCCAGCATCGGGCGGAGAAACAGCAGAACGCCAATAATAATCCCCATTGCCATTAAAGTCATTTCATCCGCCAGCCATGCAAGCAGCGAGCAAGCGGCAATGGCTGCATAACCGTAAGCAGCAGCGGCTGCCAGCAGCCGCTTCGTCTGATCGAAAGACCAATCCAAGCCGCGCAGAACTACTTGCTTGGCATGATAGCTGCTAAGCGGGAGCTGTATCTGCTCATAGATGCCACTCTTCTCCAGCACTCTCGCAAAGGGATCAATCAGCAGCCAATCCTTGGCATTATGTGATGCACGCCGATTTTTCCGAAGACGGATGAGCCTGTCCAGCGTTGGCCTTCCAAGCAGGAGAAACCACACCGCTATAAGAATTAGCGGGACTGCTGCCATCTCTCATCCCTCCTCATACCCGAATGTCCATCATTTTATGAATGAACCAGAAGCATAAGCCCAATACCGCCATGCCTGCCGTCAACAGCACATATCCCGCACCTCCGTAGAGAGGAGCCATGTAGTCCGGAGCAGCAGCACTTAGAAAGCCTAGAAAAGCAAAAGGTACGACCATCATAATGCGAGCCTCAAACCGCTTCTGTGCGACCATGACGGCAATTTCCTGCTGTACTTCAAGCTTCTCTCCAATCGTCTGCGACGTTCGTTTCATCACCTCCACCAGGTCGCCGCCAGATCGTTTGCACACGGCGAATACTTCGGCGAATTGCGTGATATCGTCAATATGCGCCCGCTCCGCAAATTGGCGTAAAGCATGCTCCAGCGGCTCCGAGTGGTCAAGCCGGTGTTTGACAATCATAAATTCGCGCAGCAGCTCTGTCCGAGGGTCGGGGTACAACAGCTTCAAATCGTCAATCGTAGCGACAAATGCATTCTCAACGGACCTTCCCGCCGCAAGCGATGAGGTCAAAGAATATAGGGCTTCCTTGAATTGAAGCTTTAGCCTCTCCTTGCGCCGCCGCAGCAAGGATGCTTTATACAGCCTGGGAGCGCAGCAGCCGATACAGCCCAGCACAATCGATATGAAGATCGAATGATATATCAAATAGATCGCTGCAAAAACGATGCACCAGCCTGCTGCAGCGGACACAACGAACTGACGGATCGTTAATCTGTACTCGTCATAATCCTGCAATGCCGTGCCGATTCCGCCGGCAGCGTTCGAATAGCCCATCCAAGCGAGTCCTGCTTTTACTCTCGTTGACTGCCCCGTCCTTCTCTTCTGAAGCTTCGTTGCTTTCGATCCTGTCCCTATCGTACGGCTCATTGCTCCTCCTCCCTCTTCAGACGCTCCGCCAAGCCCGCCATCCGCAGCTTGTCGCGGTGAAGCAGCCTATGCTCCGTACGCTTCAATCGGCCGATTACCTTGCCGTCCCTCTCGCCTTCCTCGTGAAACACATACAACGGAACGACGTTGATCTCCCCGTTCTCGACGCCAACCACTTCGCTAATTTCCGTCACGCGCCTGGAGCGGTCGCGGAAACGGGACAGATGAATGACAATGTCCAGCGCCGAGGCAATCTGCTGGCGGATGACCTGTACCGGCATATCGGCCGCTGATAACGCCATCGTCTCCAGCCGGGCCATCATATCGCGTGCTCCATTAGCATGGCCGGTGGACATCGATCCGCTATGTCCTGTGTTCATCGCCTGCAGCATATCAAGCGTCTCACCGCCTCGAACCTCTCCGACAATGATCCGGTTCGGACGCATCCGCAGCGAAGCGCGAATGAGCTCCCGGACCGTAATGGCGCCTTTACCCTCGGTATTCGCATTCCGTGTCTCCAGCGACACAAGATTGGGGACGCTGCGAATTTGCAGCTCTGCCGAATCCTCTATCGTCACAATGCGCTCATCTCTCGCTATATATTGGGATAATGCATTTAAGAAAGTCGTCTTCCCTGTTCCTGTACCGCCGCTAATGAAAAGGTTATATTGCGCCTGTGTCAGCAACTGCAGCAGTCTGGCTGCTTCGTCTGACAAAGAACCGGAGGCAACGAGTGAATCCATCGTTAACGGACGCTCAGGAAACTTTCTGATCGTCATTGAAGGCCCGCGCAGCGCTACCGGCGGCAGTACGACGTGGACACGTGAACCGTCCTTCAGCCTAGCATCGACAATCGGCGAGGATTCATTGACGACACGGTTGACGCTCGATACGACAGCTTGTATAAGATCTTCCAGCCGCTCCCGGCTCTCGAAGGCAGCGGGAAGCAGAGAGACTTGCCCGCCTCGTTCAATAAAGATTTCCGCATGATGGTTGATCATAATTTCCGTTACGGTCGGGTCATCCATCAGCGGCTGCAAAATATCGAGTCCGCGAAAGGAATGATAGAGCCGGCGGACCAGCTTTACTTTCTCCGAGACTGTCAGCGGATGCTCTTCGCACCAGCGGAATACATTCCGCTCAACCAGTTCCATCAGCCGCTCATCAGAAACCGCCCCTCCAAAATCAATTTGAGCGCGAATCTGTTCCCGCAGCGACAGGACGATCTCATCCGTCAGCAAGCCGGTCTCCCCCTCCTTCCTTCATAAGCTGCCGGAATAGCCGCTCTACCGCTGCTTTATACTGCGGAGCTGCTATAAGGGACTGCGGCTGGAGACTGTCCGCTTCATATTCCGGCAAAGCTGCAGCGATCGCTCTCGCATCGCTCCAATTCCGCTGCGGCAGCCGCTCCCCGTTTCCTCCGGAGCGGCGGTTCACGACGAACCGGAAGCGCCGTTCAACTGCCTGGAACCGGCTGCCCCAGCGCTGCGAGCCATACCGGCATGCCAGCTCGCTCTTGCACCTGACGGAAGGATCATCGGTCAGCAGCCAGACAATCTGATCGCTTCGTTCATAAAGAGCAAGATGCAGCTCATCAAGCCCCTCATCCATATCAATGACAATCAAATCGTATTGACCGGAAGCGGCAATAGCCTTGACGATTGCCTCAGCATCACCGGCCTGAAGCGTTATTCGATCATCTGCATTGGAGAAGGATGGCAAGTAATCGCCCTTAAGCGCAGCATGCCGCTTGCGGTGTTGGAGCAGCCAGCCGTTTACCTTCTCCGGCTGCGCCTTCAGCAAGTAAAGCAATTGCGACAAGCCTTCACCCTCGGAGGAGCCCGCCTCTTTGCCTAACCATGCCTCCATCGCGTTCCAGCGCTCCAAATTCAAATAAAAAGCCCTCAAGCCTCCAGCCCCCGCTGTATGCATCAGCTGCAAGCATAAAGTCGTCTTGCCGACACCTCCAGAAGCCGAATAGACAGTCAGAACGGATGCCCCTTCTTCCGTTTTCTGCCTCGATATGCCGGAATCCGCATAAAGTGCGGCAATCTGGTGCAGCAGCTCGGGCAGCGGCTGAAATTGCCGCAGCTCCGGAAAATTTGCGCTATCGCCATTTCCTCCAGCCAGCACAGCCGTAGGCACACCCGGAAGAAAGGAACCCGCAGTCTTCAGCATTGAAGGCTGCGCCGCTATAAAATCAACAGGATACCCCCCTTTCAGAAAATGAACAAAAGCTTCCGGATGAGTAAATGCGGTTAGCTGCCACTTCTCACCAAACGGACTGTCGCGGACGTAATCCGCCAGCCTTCTCGCATATTCCTGTTCCTTGACTGCGATTGCCAATTGCAGCTTCATCGCCTTTCCCCCCTCTGACGCAGCACCTCGGACAAACGCAAAAAAGCACCGTAAAAGACGCAGTTTCCTGCGGCCTTTTACGGTGCTTCCGTATTTGCCGTTATAGATTGACTAAAATTTACCATAGGTCCAATCGATTCGTCAACCACCAATTTCCCTCCAAAAAAAACTGAAAAAAATTAGAAAAAATAGATACAAATCGTATCATATATGATATACTTAGAAACGTAACGTAGCTCATACATATGAGTTGCCATAACCCTTGAAAGGAGGTGACCGGTATGAAAAAACAATGGGAAGCTCCTGAGCTGGAAACGTTGGATGTGAAAATGACATTCGACGAGGGTGAGGCTGACGCGCAAGGCAAACATTGGCCTCCAAAAAGCGGAGGTTGGGGTTGGCCTTGGTAATAAAAAGTATACAAATGAACCCTATTCCTCAACAGAGGAACTGGGTTTATTTTTTTGCCCGCAAATAAAAAAAAGCATTGGAGGCAATAAGCCTGCAATGCCGTACGCTTAAGACTGGCTCGCCAGCAGCCGCTGGAAAACGCCCCGAGGCTCGGAAGAAAGCTGGGCATACCCGCCCTGCTGTACGATCTCCCCGTCCTCCAGCACGATGACCTGATTAGCATTGCGAATCGTCGACAGCCGGTGGGCAATGACGATAATCGTCATTTTCCCCCTAAGCCGCTCAAGCGCCTCTTTAATCCGCAGTTCATTCTCGTTGTCCAGCGCGCTTGTTGCTTCATCCAGCACCAGAATGGACGGCTCGCGCAAGATTGCCCTTGCCAATACAATACGCTGCCGCTCTCCGCCGGATAGCTTGACCCCGCGGTCTCCCACGATCGTGTCCAGTCCCTGCGGCAAATTACGGACAAACTGATCCGATGCCGAGAATCGCAATGCTTCCCACATTTGCTCATCCGTCGCTTCCGGGACAACCAGCTTCAAATTTTCCCGCAAGCTGCCATGAAACAGAAAAGGATCCTGCGCGACATAGCCGATAGACTGCCTGAGCCCGTACAAGCGCTCATCCGTCAGTTCCTGTCCATCGATCAAAACCTTGCCGGAATTAGGCTTAATCAGCCCCATCAGCAGATCAACCAGCGTACTTTTCCCCGCGCCTGACTTGCCGACGATCGCCGTCATTTGATTGGCGGGAATCGTTATATCGATATTTTTCAGAGCATAATGAGCCTCAGGGCCGCTGTCATACCGATAATGAATACCGCTGCAAGCGATACTTCCCTCGACACGAAGCGGCGCTATCTCCTTATCATCCAGCGATTCGTGTGCCTCCCTTGCCTCATCGCTTTCCCGCTGCAACGTTGTCAGTGATTCAAATGCCGACATTTCCGATACCAGACGCTCCAGACTGGATTGTATCGAAATAAATCTTGGCCACAGCCTCGTAAAGATCAGCACGATGAGCAGAAGCTGCTCCGCAGCAACATGCAGAAACGTTATCGAGAAATAGACAAATACAGCGACCAGCAGCACGGAGGTCATCCGGTATAGAAACTGCGAATTCGCGTACAGCCGGTAAGCGCGCAAATAGTTGCTTTCGATTTTCCCAGCCAGCGTCTGAAACCACGAGATATGGGAGCTTTCCAGCTGATTGCTCTTAATATCCTTCATCCCGCCGAAATGGTCGTTCAAGCCAGCGAAATAGCTTTTGAAGAGCCGGGAGGACTCTTGCCCGTATTGCGCCGATTTGCGGATGAATCTTCGGGATACCAGGGAAAGCACAAGGCCGCTTGCGATAATAATCGCCGTCAGCTGGAACGAAAGCCACATGGCAAATCCAATCTGAATCACCGTGAATGCTACTGAGGACATCAGCATCAGAAACAAATCGATGCCCCGGCTTACCCGGTTCAATTCCGTAGACAGCATCTGATTGAAATCCGAGTTTCTCCGTTTCAGAAAAAACTCCCATTTCGCCCGCAGCAGGGAGCGGTGCGTCTCGACCCGCAAGCTCTTCACATATTTCTGCGATATTTTCTCCGAGAGAACCGTCTGATTCCGCTGCAGGAGCGCCTGTCCTCCAACGAGCAGAATGTAAGCCGCCAACACCATCGGCAAATTCAGCGGAACTTTCAATCTTTCCAACGCTTCCATCGCCGAACCTACGAACGGCACTGCATCGACATTCATATCGAAAGCGCCGATAATGCTGAGCAAAGGAATGATCAGAAAAATGCCGATGCCCTCCAGACAGCTGACCAGAAGCATGAGCGTCAAGTGCAGCAGCACCTTGCTGCCGGCTGCGGCATACAGTTTTTTCAATAAGATGAGCGTTGCCTTCACGTTGGAAAAGCCTCCTTAAATGGACTGCCGCTTCATTTGCCTCCATATCCAGAGAAACGGACGCAGCGGAAAATAAAGAAAATGAAGCGCTTTGGGAAGCGGCAGAACCTCTGCATCCCAAGAGCTCGGATAAATCTTGTTCAGCAGGTACAGCCCCTTCTGGCTGAACGGCATCGTAGCCAGCATGTAGCGATTGTAATGAATGGCAATATCCCGCTTCTCCGGCTTAGGATGCAGGATTGCCCGCTCCCTCATAAAAATCAGCACATAAGGAGCAAGCTTATCCGCTTTTCTAGAGGCAGACATCGGCGCGAGAGCGTCAGGCAGCTTCGTTCCTAGAAGCTCCCGTGCCAGCACGAAGGCAAGCCCGATTAAGTCGCGGCCGCGATAGATTTGCAGCAGCTGCTGAATCGTATCTCCCGCCAGCGGTTTGGCGACGATACGGTCGATATCGAGCAGCCAGCGCAAGCAGGACCAGCCATGCCTTGTTCCATGCAGCACCAGGTACAGAAACAAATCCTCATTGCCCAGCGAATGCACCGAAGGATGCAGGGAGCTGGCTTGCCTTCTGGCCCATAATTGCTCGAAGTCGGGCTCCTGAATCGTATCGGGATTCAGCCGCCAATGCAGCTCGATTTCAATCCCTTTCTCATAATGAAAATAAGAGAGGTGATGGGTTTTGCGCTCGGTATTATGCAGCAGCAGCGGTGTATCCTCACTGAGGCGGTAACCTTCTTCCATCAGCAGCATTTCCGTGCGCTTGATGTCGGCCTTCGGGACGAGAATGTCGAGATCCTTCGACGTCCTTCCCGATATATCCCCATAAAGAAGAGCGGCCAGCACGGGGCCCTTCAGCATCAGCGAGCGTATGCCCCGTCCCTCCAGAAGCTGTATGATACGCTCCATTTCTCCGCGCAGATGAAGCATTTCATATGTATTTTTCATAAAATATTGGCTCATCTTCTGCATAATAGCCGGCGGAACAAACTGCCGCTCGTCATTCAGCCGCTTGAGCAGAGGATAAACAACCGGGTTGACGTGATGATAGCCGACATAGGATAGAAACTCATTCCAGTCTAATTGCTGCGACTGCTCCCATGCCTCTTCAAAGGTAACGGTTCTGCCGCTTCGCAGCAGCAACAGCAGCATATTAAATTCCTTCGAAAAGAAACGCTTGTCGAGCGCGTTCAGGCTGCTCATCCCATTCTCTCTCCTTTAAACACGGTCGCATCGTTGGCGAACATAGCTACAACCGTATACTGATTCATAATTTCTGCACCCGTTGCATAAAAGGCTCCCGCTCTAAGCCATGCATGCGCACTCATTTTACCGCTGTCATCCTTTTTCGTCCCCAGGTAGAGCGTGCTTTCGATGCCCCGTTTCTCCATCATTTTCATACCGGCAATCGCCATTACCATGCATTTGCTCTCCCAGAGCGTGTATCTGCTCATAATGCGCAGCGTCCGTGAGATCATTCGCGCTGTCTCCTCATGACCCGGGGAAGAGACGTAAGCTGTCTCTTCCATTGCCACACCGAGTGAGGGTGCAACTTTGGAGAACGGCATCGCCTTCACGATCCGGGCCCAGCCCAAGTACCAATAGGCTTCCAGCAGCAGCAGCTTCGTCCGGCGGTCGGACGCCAGCCATTTTCTGACCCTGCCAGCCATGTTAAGCTTCGTTGGAACGCGTCTGAATGAGCCCTTGCTCTGTCAGCTGGGACAGGAAGGCAGCTACTTGACGCTCGCATGCTTCGCGGTCGATCTCGTACTCCGAGCATAACGCGTCGACCAGCCCCTCCAGACTGGAAGGCGCCGACAGAAGCTCCCATATCCGGCCGCCTGTCTGGCCCAAATTGTAATACTTCCCGGTCGCGACGCTCATCATCACCTTATCGCCGCCCATATCGCTTACGAGAAAGCCCTCCGCACGCATGACGGTCTGCCCTGCAAAAACACCGGATGGAGTTGTCATTTCACCATTTCTCCCTTCACCGCTAGATTTAAGATTTCATTTACTAGCAAATCCGCCGTAAAACCGTGCTTCGGACGCTTCAGCATGTAGCAATCCACCTGCGATGCGACAGCTGCAGACATCTGGAAATGCCATTGTCTGAGATCAAGCTTCGTAAGCACCTCACCGCTATAAGTATGCCTATAGAGCAGTTGCATCCGCTCCAGCTTCGATAGCGGCTTCAACTCGACAGACTCACTATCCGCTGTCGCTTCCAATTCGAATATCGCGGCCAGGGGCAGCGACTCCCGATGAAACCCGTCCGTTACCGGTATGGCATACTTATCATAATCATCTGCGATGGCCTTAAACTGCTCCGAACGCATTTGGAAAAAGTCGAGACTTTCCCGCCACAGCTTCTGCTGCGGAAATCCCGGATGCGCGATAAAGCCATTGCCGCCAGCTCCAAGCGTAACCGGAACGATATCATCGCTTAACAGCTTGCAGCCCTGACGTAAAAAAGCTGCCGCCAAGGTCGATTTGCCCGCTCCGCATTCCCCGACGAAGGCATACGCCCTTCCTTCAATGACGACGGCGCTGCCATGCAGCGGAATGGCTCCGCGTTGAAATAAGGCCACCGCGAACCCGATCCCCAGCAAATAAATCCGATAGTCACGCGGATCGGCGCCTTCCGCCGGCATCATCTGAATCCGGCTGCCGCTCGTTATCCGGTAAGTCGCTGCATTTTCCAAGCTGAGTACCATCTCATTCTCTTTGACTGCGAAGGGCCGATTCGGGTCCAATTCATTGCGGATGGCCGTCAAGTCCGCCCGTTCCACGACGAGATCCGGCTCAAATCCCGGCTCATTCACGCCCAGCAATTCCGGCAGCTCGAAATCGCTTGAGATTCGCAGACCGAATGCCCGATACTGCCGCCTGTCTATAACCATACGATCATGCATCATATGAGCAATTGCCCCCTTAAATGATACTAATTGTAGCAATTATAGCATAATCAGTTAACAATTTGTATCTTTTTTTCTCTCTTTTATTGTAAAATCTACATAATGGAGCAATTTCTCCGTAAATAGCCGCTCGTTGAACTTTTCCGCATGCTCCCGGATCGCCCCGGCATTCCAGATATGGTTGTCAAAGCTGTCCAGCGCCTCGGCGAATGACTCTGTTGTCTGTGCCTCAAAGTACATCCCATTTAGCCCCGGAACAATCGTATCCAGAGCACCGCCTCCGCGATAAGCGATGACCGGTCGGCCGCAGGCGTTGGCCTCCAGCGGAGTAATGCCGAAATCCTCAAGTCCGGGGAACAACAGCGCTTTGCATCTCTGCATATGGGAGACGACCTCGGCGTCACCGATTCGGCCCAGAAAAGAAACCGTTGGCCCTGCTAACTGCTCCAGCCGCTCCCGGTCATCTCCATCTCCGATAATGAGCAGCTTCTTATTCAGCCTCGTGCAGGCCTCTACTGCCAGATCAAGCCGTTTGTAGGAAGCAAGGCGCGAGACGATGAGGTAGTAATCCTCCGGCTGTTCATCAGCAACAGAGAAGCGGCTTATATCGACTGGAGGAAATACAACATCGGCATCAAGTCCGTAATATTGCTTAATCCGGCCCTTTACGACATTGGAATTCGCGATCACTTTATCCACCCGCTTGGAATTCGCCTTATCCCATCTGCGAAGCGGCAGCGTGAAAGCTCTCGCTATCGCCTTCAGTGGCTTTGGCAGCCGGGTATGGTCCATATAGCTGTCGAAATCCCAGGCGAATCGCATCGGCGCATGGCAATAGCAGACATGCACGCTGCCTCTCGGCTTGCGCACCCCTTTGGCGTAGGCGCTGCTGGAGCTGACGATAATATCGTAGTTTTTAACATTTATCGATCTGACTGCAAACGGATAAAGCCAGAAATAGAGCTTGAAGCTGCTCGTTATCCGCGGAATCCGCTGCATCCATGTCGTAATGATCGATGCCGACCTCAGCTCCGGAAGCAGCTTATCCTGATCGACGATCGTCGTGTAGATCGGCGCTTCGGGAAACATTTTGTGCAGCACGCCCACGACCCGCTCCGCTCCGCCCATTTGATTCAAATAATCGTGGACAATCGCTACTCTGGGACGATTCATTTGGCAATCCCCCTCGCTCGTTCAACCGGCTTCGCATTCACGCCTGTACGCTGGCGTGTTCTCGCAATGCCCATATAGACACGCTCCAGCTTCTCAGCGGCTCCTTCAATAGAAAAGAAATCTTCAATCCTCTGGCGGCCGTACATACTTAACGATGTCCGCAGCTTGCGATCGTCCAGTACGCTTCCAATGCTGGCGGCAAGTGCCTTAACATCCTTCGCCGGATACAGCAGACCGCTTACGCCGTGCTTAATAATATCCGATACGCCGCCGCCATCGGTCGCAACGACGGGCGTTCCCTTCGCCATTGCTTCGATAATGACCCGTCCAAAGGGCTCACTCTCCGAGCAGAGCAGCAGCATGTCGGCAGCGCCGCAAATCGCTTCAATATCTTCTCGAAAGCCGGTAAAGCGCACACGGTCTTCCCTATGTAAAATGGAAACAAGCAGCTTCAGCTGCTCCAAATAAACCTCGTTCTCCACGCGGAATTTAGGTTCTCCCACGATCCATAAATAGAGGTCGCGTTCCTCTCGAAGCAGAGCATCAAGCGCCTGAATCGCATCCTCCTGCCGCTTCCACGGTGCAATCTGCCCAACGATGACAAGCACACTGCTTTCCATCGGCGTTTGAAGCTCGCCTCGAAGCTCCTTCTTCCTATACCTTCTGGCAAGATCATCCTGCTCTCTTAATATAGCGCCGTTATGAACAAGATGAATCCGGCTCGCCAGCGCCTTGGTGTTCATCCCCTCCAGTACAGGCTGCGAGATTGCAATCAGAGCCTGTGCCGTACCGGCCGCAAGTATCCGGATCAGCCGGCCAACCATCCCTTTCGGCGGCATATCATGAAGATGCCAGGCTAGCGGAATCCGGTGATACCAGCGGAACAACGATGCCATAATGCCGGCACGCACCGAATTGGCGTGGATCGCATCCGGCTGTGCCTTTCTCACCATAGAAGCGAACCGCCATCCCGCGAGCGCCATCCCGGCGGCTCCCTTAATCAAGCGAATCGGATTCATCGACAGTCTGGCACTATAGCCCGGCAGCGCAACCGTCTCCATGCCCTGTGCCCTCGCCCGGTCCAGCAGTTCGCCTTCAGGGGCAAACAAAACAAATGAAGTCTGCGGCATATAGGCTGCGGTCAGCAGCAAATTAATCTCCGCGCCGCTCACTTCGCTCGTGTGATTATACAGAGCGATTCTCATCGGTATCGCGTCCTTTCTTCCTTTTGCACAAGGAACTAACGTCCGGCTTCGGTTTGCCGGTAATTGCGAATATAAGTTAAAGAGGTTTCCATCGTTCTTCTCGCATCCTTAAGGCCTGGCAGCCCCTTACGCTTCAAATCACTCAGCAGCAAGTGGCAGCAAGCAAGCGAGAAGAACATCCAGCCCTTCAAGGGGAGCTTCTCCGTGTAAGCATAACGTTTGTATGTGACATAAAATCTGGACGCCTCAATAACCGGCTTATAATAATCCCGGTTGACCGGAGAGCTGTTATGGGTAATAAAAGCTTGCTCGCACAATATAATCTCATAGCCGCTCTTTACAGCTCTTGTCGAAATATCGACCTCGTCGTACCCGTACACCAACTGCTCGTCAAAGAGAACCGTCTGGAACAATTCGCAAGGGAAAATCGCGCTCCCTATTACTAGCGTGTTTAGTCCCTCTGTCCGGTCGTACAGCTTGGTCTGATATCCGAGAAATGATTGGTCCTTCGGATATACTTTATCGTTGTCACGGCCATATTCGATTCCGGTCAGAATCACCTTATCTCTGCGAGCCGCTTCAACTTGGTCCAACCTGCTGTTCAGCCGCTCAATGCATTCCGTTCCCAGTTCCATGTCGTCATCCATAAACAAGAGATGCGTTCCTTCTGCGCGCTGCAGCACATGATTACGGTTCGGACCCAGCCCCTTTCTCGGCCCTTCGATATACACAGCTTGCGGGAATTTAGCTGCAACCAAATCCCTTGTACGAAAATCTGTACTATCGTCTGAGACAATAGTTTCAAATGCCGGCATCGAAGATTGTTCAATTGAGATTAGCGCCTTCTCCAGATCCTCAGGACGGTTTCTCGTACAAATGCAAATACTGAGTTGAATACTCATGGCCTGCTACCTCCAATTAACCGTCTAACGGAATCGCTTCCTTTTCTCGAGCTCAACTTCGAATACTTGAGTCACTGCATCTGCAACTCTGTCCCATGTGTAATGCTGCATGACATGCTCTCTGCATTCTTCACGGGAGGGTATGTGCAATCTTTGTTCCAAAGCTGCTATTATCGTCTCGCTAATCGACTCGGACGTTCCATCCTTAAACAACAAATCCGCCGACAGCTTGCCTAAAATTTCTCTTGTTCCGCCATAAGGCGTACCGAGCACCGGAGTGCCGCAGGACAGCGACTCTACGGTAACGAGCCCGAATCCCTCGAGCGTTATCGTTGGAACGATGCTCATGTCCGCCGCCTGATACCATTCCACTAATTCCTCATTCGACACCCTGCCCAGCAGCTTGACGTGATCGGAAAGCCGGAGACTCTCGACGAGTCGGCTATATTCCTCCCGCATCGCTCCGTCTCCTGCAATACACAGACGAACACCCGGATGCAGCGCCACAACTGCATTCATCGATTCGATTAGACGATCAATGCCCATCCGGCGAACGATTCTTCGGGCACAGAACAAAAGCTGCTGCTCAGGCTGAACGCCAAGCTTTCTTCTTAGGCTCTCCCTATCGGGATGCGGCTTGAATTTCTCATGCTCTACCGCGCCGGGAATAATATGTATCCGATGACTCTCTATGCCGTATTGCTCAATAAGAATGTCCCGGAAGTATTCGCTTAGAACGATAAAGCTGTCAGAACGGCGATACGTCAGCAGCTCTACTTGCTTCTTCACCCAATATCTGGACTCTCTCATAAAGGGAGAGCGATGATGCTCCTCCAGCTTTGACTCTAGCGCCCACGGTCCGTGAAAATGAGTGACAATCGGCACATGCGGAGGCAAGACAGCTCTGGATATCATTGCCGCATATGGTGCAAAATGCGGATTGAACACCTCCGGCTGGAATGCGTCAACAGATTGACGAGCCATCCGCTTAAGCGACCGCATTCGGGCAATCAGAGGTGTACCCGAGGAAGCAGCCTCGACTATATTCAAGTTGGTCGACAGCTGGTCCCCACTCTCCGTTACGACAAGTCCCAGCCCAGCATGCCCGTACTCCTTCATAGCGGCATTATAATCTGCAAAATACCGGTTTAATCCTCCCGGCTGCAGCTCATTCCAGCCCAATCCTGTAGATAGCAGCTTCATTGTCGCTTCTCTCTCTTTCTGATCGTTTTCAAGATATTGGAATGCCTATTTAACAAGAACCTCGGCATACACTTTCATCGTTTCATCTGCAACACGCTTCACATCATAGGCCCACAGGCCCTCGCCGGCACGCCTCCGGTATTCTAATTGCCGTTCCGGATATGCAAGCAGTCCGATCACCGCTTCCGCAAGAAGCCTCGGGTTTCTTGGAGGAACTAGCATACCGGCTTCTCCGTTATCCAGCGCTTCCGGTATGCCGTCTACGGATGTAGCCACAATGGCGCAGCCCGCTTCCCTTGCTTCAATAAGTACGAGTCCGAACGGCTCGCGATGTGAAGCCAGTACGAATACATCAGCCGCTGTCATATACGAATAAGGATCCCGCTGAAATCCTTCAAACCGGATACGGTCACGATATTCTGAACAAGCTGCTAACTGTTCAAACTGGGACCGGTCTGGTCCATTTCCGACAATATACAAATGCGCATCCTCGACCTCCCGAGCGATGAGGTCAAACGCTTCAATCAGATCCGCAATTCCTTTGCGTGCGTACATCCCGGCAACCGTCACAATTGCCTTTCCTTTCAGTTCCCGCTTTGCGGCTGCATGCTTTCGCGGACTGCCTACGGTCCCGTTTAATATCACTCTTAACTTGTCATGGCGGATGCCTCTGCCTGCCATTGACTCCGATACCGCCTGGCTGACTGCAATTACGCTGTCGCCAACCCTCATGAGATCGGCGTGCTTCTGAAATTCGTTGTGGACATGTGTCACCAGCTTATAACGGTTCATTCCCTTCAATAAACGTGACAATAGCGCTCCTGTCATCATATGGGCATGAATCACGTCCGGCTTTACCTTGCGCACCAGCGTGCGAAAACGAAAGAAAGCCTGCAGCATTGAACTGGGCTTTCTCGACTGGTCCAGCACATAGTGGCTGACTCCATAGCTGTGCAGCAGCGTTTCGTAGCTGCCACCACCTGAAGCCACGGAGACGTCATGTCCCATTTTGGACTGTTCACATGCCAAATCAACCATGACATTGACGATTCCATTGCCTATCTCTTCAACATGATTCGCCAGATGCAAAATCCTCATAAGTTGACCTCCTTCAATTGCTCATAAAAGGCAATAGCCTCCCCCGCGATCCGATTCCACTCATGCTGCTGCGCAGTCTCGTAAGCCTTCTTCCGAACTGCAAGCAAATAATCAGGGTCTTCTATAAGCTGACGCAGTTTACTCTGAATAGCGGTACTATCCCGAAAAGGAACAATTAAAGCGTCACGGCCGTCAACGAGGAAGGAACCCGTTGTAAAGGAAGTAACTGGTGCCAGCCCGCATGCCATCGCTTCTATAAGAGAAAGCGGAAAGCCCTCCGAAAGCGTTGGAAACAGCTTAATATGATGATCCGCCAGCAGGGAGGGAAGCTCCTCATGCGAATATTCACTGACCACTTCAATTTGGCCGTGAAGTGCTTCGGCATAGTCCCTCAGAACCGTCTCACGAGAACAGCCTGTACCGATAAACGACATTTTGACATGAGGATATTCCCGTAAAATTCCGTCTAGCGCCTGAGCCGTATAAAGAATACCTTTCCTTGGTATGTACGACCCAATTTGGGCAATTCGAATTTCCTTTTCCTTCTGGAAAACAATCGGCAATTGAAGAAATTCATCCGGCAATCCGTTTCTTACTACGCGCGCAAACGGACTTTTAACCTTCAGCCGGCTCACTGCATATTCAAAATCACGATGATTCAGAAACAAAGCACCGTCGGCTCTTCGGAAAGAAATCGCAACTTCCTGAAGCCGAAGCCCGCCATGATAAAGAGGATATTTCCAGGATAGCTTCACATGACCCCTGCGCTGCTCCTCCAGTAAATTTTCGTGCATCGTATGCTCCAGACCATGGCTTCGCGACACGAGAGCGGGGGAATGTCTCCTGCTTCTAAGCAGCGCCCACAGCCAGGCATCGCCGCTGGAAGCGTCGACTACATCCAACTGTCCTGCTCGGGCAAGCTGTCTGATTCGACGAAACAGGAAATAGGGAAAAACAATTCCTTTCCATTTACCCGGCACGTAGCTGGGCAGATCGTCGAAGGAGAACAGAACAGCATGATGGCCTAGCCTCTGATACTGCTTATAAAGCTGATAAGTAACACCAGGCGCGCCTGCGTTCTTATTCATTTCATGATGAATAGAGAGCAAAATGTTCATTGCGTTGCACCTGCCGTTTCCATCGCGCCTGCGCCCTTCCATTGCGGGCAATAGGACAAATATTCGGAGGCCACTGCCTCCCAGCTATGCGATCTTGCCCACTCCAGCCCATCTGCAACCTTGTCCTTAAAGCTGTCCCCGCTTAACAGTCCATCGATTAGAGCAGATGCAAGCCCTTCATCCGAAGCAAGAACACCATACTGCCCCTCCCCCAGAATCTCCACCGCTCCTGGGTTTGGTGTACTGACGACCAATGTCCCGCTAGCCAGCGCTTCCAGATACGGAAGCCCAAATCCCTCGTAAGTGGAAGGCATGCAATAGATATGAGCTTTCCGGTACAGCTCCGCGAGCTGCTCTGTACTCAAGCTTTGGTAATAGGTGACACCCTCGTGCGGCTCATCGGGATAGCAGACCATCCAAAGCTTTGCATTCGGGATCTTTGGCTTAATCTCGGAGATGAACAAATCTCTTAAAAGACGGCCCCTTTTCCGGCTGTCCAGCGCTCCTACAAACAAAATGGCAGGATCCTCCGCTTTCTCACCGGGATGAAACAGCTGATGATCGACCGGCAAATGCAGTACTTTATCCTGCAGCCGTGAACGATAAAGTGTTTGTGTATCCTTTGAATTGAACAACGTGACGGTGGACTGTCTCAAGGAAAGCAGTTCCAGCACATACAGCAAGGAAAGGTTAAGTTTGCGGAGCCACTTTTTATTATGCTGCACTTCTCTGTAGGCACTGCCGTGCATAATGCGGATCCAAGTCTTCTCCGACCGGCGCATCGCCCAGTCATCGCCGCTGGAAATAACGAGATCATAATCGGCAAAGTCGATTGTCCTTCCTTTAATCGGAGCCATATAGTAGCGGACAAAGCGGTTAGTAACTTCCTTGTCTTCGAACAAAGGCAATAACTTATAGCCCAGTTCTCCAGAATAGGCATTCATCGTAATTGCTGTAACGTCACAGCCCATTTCAGCCAGCTTCATACAAAGCCGATGGTTGTAATGACTTACGCCCCCCGTTCGATGACGGGGAGAGATGAACTCTAACGCAATAACGGCAACCCGCAGACGGTTCAATTTGAATTCCGGTACAGTTTCCATGTTCTCCATCCTTCAACTCTTCCTTTAATTGAAATAAGCAGCTTTTTCATTCCTGCCGATTTATCTTGAGGCATTAGCCTGATCCATTGAAGCAACCCCGGTGAAACCTTGCTGCCGATCAAAAATGCCCAGAGCAGATAGACGTATCTTTTGGCGGCGCCCAGATTTCGCAGCAGAGAGTACGTCTCGTTATGAGCCATGTTGAAGAAAGCAGCTTCATTGAACGAATTGCGCTTGTCCTCATCGAATCGTTCGGCCGGAAAATGCCTGACGCCTACATTCGGATCGTAAAGAAGGACCCATCCCCTCTTCTTGACCGCGAGACAAAAGGGAACCTCCAAATGAACCTGTGCTCCGTTCCCCTTCAAATTTGCGTCGAATGTGATGCCCTCTATTGCCTGTTTCCTGAAGCTCATATTAACGCCTTTCAAAATATCCGCTTGTCTCGCTTCGCCATAGCCGATATGATGGTTGCCCACCATTCTGCCGAACCATAACAATTGGCCAACACGCCTTTTCTGGCCCGTCTCCAGCTGTCCCGAATGATAGACCCAGTCCTTCCCCCCGAGGCCGCCAAGCCGTTCATTATGCTCAAAATGAAAACCGATGCGTTCAATCCAGTCCGGACAAGCGATCGTATCGTCGTCAGTAATGGTTATAATGTCGCCCGTAGCATGTTGCAGGCCGGCATTTAGTGCCGCTACAACACCTGACTTCGAGACAGTAACCATTCGAATGTCAGATGCCTCCTGCTCCCTCATAAACGCCCTTGTCACTTCATCCGTATCGCGCACAACTACGATAATCTCGTTCGGCAGCCTGCTTTGTCTGCTCAATCCTTCCAAACATAGCCTTAAGCTTGATAACCGGTTGTAAGACGGGATTATTACGCTCATCCGCAATTTCATCATTCCCTTGCCAGAAAATAAGGTGATTACTATTCAAATTCAAAAAGTTACAATTTGTATCAACATATCTCTAACTTTATGATACAATAAGTATCATGTCAATAACCAATTTCCCATACAATAACCGTACGGCGAAACGAATTAGGCTTTCTATCAGCGGCAACCGCCGTCTCTATTAACATGTTAATCTCATATATTATCCTAGTATGTACAAACAACGAGATGGACCACTAGCCGCCCCTTATTCGCTATCGTATCTGCATGAAGTTGCGGGTACATAACTATTCGAATAAGGCGGTGATTTACAATGGCGGGAATTGAGGATTTTGGCGGCAATATCGTCCAGAAGGGCGCCGATCCAACCGGTGTCAAAGACAGTACAGCGGCGATCGTAGCGGCAATGGGCGTGGATTCTGATATCATTTTCATCCCTAAAGGGGTTTACACCGTAAATAAAAATATAACAATACCAGCGAACAAACGGCTGACGTTCGGGAACAATGCCCGGTTAAGACCGGCAAAGGGCATCACGTTCACGGTTAACTGCTCAATCGACGCGGGTACGCATGACTGGATTTTCGATATAACGGCTGGCGGATTGTTTAACGGAGCGCCAAAAATTGACTATGTGTATCCCCATTGGTTTGGAGCGAAAGGTGATAAAACAACAGATGACACGGCAGCCTTTCAATCCGCTTTACTGTTTTGCAATTATTCTTACAAATTATTTCTGCCGCTTGGCGAATACCGGATCCGCCAAACTCTGGTCAGCTATTGCAGAGGCATTGAATCGGCAACCGGCCCCTATGTTGACGGAGGACAATTTGGTGCAATTCTTCAATGGGACCCACTGGATACGCAAACGGATTTATTGCCCTGCTTAAAGATTCAATCAGCCGGGATCGATGCGGTATTCGAAAACTTCACCATCCATGGCATGGTCCAATACAACAGACGCTATTTGACCAAATGGATTAAAAAAGAACTGTTCGACCAGGATTTATATGAAATGTTTGCTGTCGGCGTCGCTGCCATCGAGATAGCAAGCACCGCGACGCCTGTATTCCGCAATATAAGAACCCGCTTCGTGAAAGTCGGTCAATTGCTGAATAACGATACAGGGCATATTACGTCGCATGACTGCAACTGGGGCGGTTTGATTGGGGTTTATTGCCGTAAAAACAATGGGGACTATTTCTACCAGGGCGGCAGCATCTCCGGGGAATTTTGCGGCATTTTGCTAGGAACTCTGCTTATTGCAGGACATCGCGGAGGAATCGGCGCGCAGATCAGCCGGGTTCACATGGGCTTCTCTCCTTATGGCATTTACCAATGCATTGACAGCGGCTTGGCAGACTACAACAGCGTTAACGATGTCGGCGGCTTAAGCGGCATATTCATGTCGGCTCAATTCGAGCAATGCGGAGAGGCCGCCATTCGGCTATTGCCCAAATCAATAACGGGAAATCTCATGACATTTGGCTTCGGCTTCTCCTGGTCCAGACCCGACTACACGGATAATGAGAACGATTGGCAATACGCCTTGCCCGATGATCTGAAGCCGCTCGCCGAAAAACAAAAGTATGCCGCCTGGTTCGGCGCCCTTCAGACGACCGTCGTATTCGGCGATACGCTCAATACGCTTAGCAAGTCTTCGAACAAAGGTGCGCTTGGCTCCGCTTACATTTACCGGATCTCCAACATTACAGGACAATTGGATCTTACGGGTCTTGCCTTGAGTGATGTCGTGATCCGGGAAAAAGTGGCTCCCTACTATACTTCCAACGATCTGAAATCACGAATGGCAGAGCGTGACACCCGTTCATTCGTACCGATTGCCCCGGCAAACCTGCTTAAAAATCCGGAAATATTGGAGAACTGGACCGTAGGCAATGGAGGCAAGCTCAGCCTGGCATCACCTTCAGAAATTCCGGTACCCGTTACGGATGAAATGAAACGAATTATCGGAACAAATATCAAAATCATTAAGCTCACGCCGGACGGAGTCAACGAGCCCAGCCTCCAAATCGACTTCGACTCCCCTTCATTACCTGTCGATGTTGGCATAAATCGTCCCCTTGCGATGCAATATTTCGTGCTTCCTACCGCACCAACCAACTATACCAACTATGCTTCGCTAGGGAAAATCGTCGGAAAAGGAATCGATATTTACGGCGATGTCATCGGCTGGGAGCGTTTGGGCTGGAAACGAATGCTCGGACGTGAGCAAGGCATCCCGACAGGACTTGCCTATCGGATGAGCTTTCACTTCCTGTCCAAGACAAGTCCCACTTATTTCGCAGGTATCATGGCTTCTTACGACCTTGTTAGCTCCTACTCGCCAGTACCGCATCTGTATGCGGATAAAAACTTGGAAATCGGCGGGGCCGCTGGCAACGGCCTAATCTTGACAGACGCAGCCAGCGGAATCCGGTACCAGTTAATCGTTAACAACGGTGTTCTTGCGCTAAAAGCGCTCTAAGTCCTTACAATTCCGATCGCTCCGGGGATAAGCCGCGCTTGCGCCGGCTCATGCTTCCCCGGACGATTCGGCTATGGGCATCCTTGTAGAGCTCTACCACATCCAGCCTTCCCGGCAAAGCCTCCTTTAAGGTCAATCGCTCGAAACGTCTTCGGTATTCGATAAAAAAAATCGCAATTCTGACCAGACTCGCTATGAGTGTAACTGCTGCAGCGCCAATTAAATGCCAACGGGTAAAAAAAACGGACATGCAGGCGAGGGTCGCAGCCAACACGATAAGCTCGCTTTTCGTATTAATAAATGTCATCCCCGCGCCGTTTAACGCATTCCGCAATACATTGGACAAGCAGTCGAACAACTTGGAGGGCAGCAGAATCAGTGCAGGAATAATTGCGGCCTCAAACTCGCTGCCGTAGACAAATTCGATACCGAAGGGCAATACGACAGCCATGACGACGACAGCGAACGCAATCAATATCATCGCTTTTTTTAGCAGCTGAACAACCCTTCCGTGCACGGTATGCTTTTCTTCTGCCGTCAGCTTAGGCTGAGTTGTAATGGTGATCGTCGAGGTGATCGTATTAACTGGCGATACGGCGCTTTGTGCAACTGAATAATGTCCTAACGCGACAGGCGGCAAGAAAAGTGACAGAACCATCTGCGTTATATTTTCCGATGTCAGACTTGCCACACTGCCTCCATGTGATTTGGAGCCGTATTTGAAACCGGACCACATGAGCCGCCAGTCGATTTTGAAGCCGATTACCTTCATGCTCGCAATTTTGATCATATTCGCTATGAATAGAAGGGTCGAAATGATAAATGACGCATATAAGGCGGTAACACTAGTCAAATGGCCCGTTACATACAATGAAAGCATTGCAAGCGCCGTTAGGCCGGGAACGGCCATCCGCAGTAAATTAGAATAACCGAACTTCTCCTCACCAGCCAATGAGCTTGTGATGATATCGGCGAAGGCAGCGTAAAAAATGCCCAGAAAATAGATTTTCGCGGCTAGTACGATATCGCTGCCGCCGTTCGAGGTTACCAGCGGAACAATAACAATTTCTGCAATGAGGCTTGCAAGGGCACAAAGTATGATCCCGTAGACAAGTAAGGTTGTAAAGATGACCTTCTTATCTCCTTTATAGCTTTTCCAAAAATAAATAACCGTTTGATACAGTCCGAAGCTGAATCCCCAATATAGAAGGTTCGACCACATTGTAATCGCTATGAAGGTTCCTCTTCCTTCTGCGCCAAGTCCTCTCGCCAGCAGAACCCCCGTGAGAATCGTTATGCACATAATCGCGATTTGGCTTCCGAACGTCTGAAGCGCGTTTCGCATCCACTGTGTGTTGACCCCTTGCCGCTCTTTCATCCAAAGACTCCTTTGCCTTACCGGGCTATAGATTGTGCCTCATTGTACAAATCTGTAAGATACCCTTCGAAACGGCTGACCATCTGCCCCGCCGAAAAGCTTTCCCCCGCTGTCTTCAAGGCTCGCCTGCCAATAGACTGAGTATCCGTATCGTTCTTGACAGCCTGGAGCAGACACTGATACAGTCCCTCTCTGGAACCGTCGTAAAGCAGCCCGTTCCAGTTGTGATCTATAATTTCCGCCGGTCCTCCGCTATTTACTGCGATGACAATACGCCCGTTTGCCATCGCTTCGACGACGACGAGGCCAAAGGGTTCTTTACTGGACGCATTGATGACAATATCGCTGGCCGACAAATATTTGGCGATCTCCGTCTGATGGCCGGCAAACACGACATGGTCCGCGCATCCCAATCGTTCGGCAAGGCCAGTTAGCTCTTGAATGTAATCCCGTTCTTCCCCAAACAGTGCGCCGCCGACTACAAGCAGATAATACTGCTCGTCCTGCAGACGGCTGAAAGCCTCAATCACATCATCAGGCCGCTTCCATCGCTGGAGCCGCCCAATAAATGTAATGATTTTGGCAGCAGCCGGAATTTGATATTTTTCTCGGATTTGTTCCCGATCCAACGCTGAATAGGCAAAAAGCTCCGTTTCAATGCCCGGATAATTGACTCTAGCTTTCAAACGGGCTCCCAGATCGTTCTGGGCTTGCGCTACGGAATCAGATGGACATAGAATCGCTTTAGCCGGGAGCCGGCTTACTAGCCGATCGAACCGGGAGGCTGGTGACGGATAGCCGTGCTGCCACCATAATACGGGCTTGCGCATGAGCCAAGCCGCTGCCCCGGCATATATGAACGGCTTCGGCGACCAGCCGATTACAATATCGGCTCTGGCTCGCTTAATTTCCCTGACAATTTGCAGTACCGTTCTGACATAATGCAGCACATTGCGAATCCGTCCCGCAGCCAAGGTTACTACTTCAATGCCAATGGAGCGGATTTCTTCAGCCAAAATCCCCTCCTGAAACAATACAGCCGTAACTTTAAACTTATGCTTGTCGATATGCTTTAACGTGGTAAGCAGTACATTCTCCGCTCCACCCTGCTCAGCCACATGATTAACGACGATTATGTTGATCATAACCTGAACTCCTTTGGATTTGGTTGTGCTAATGCCATGGATACGAAGAGCCAGAATAACACGCCCTGATAGGCTTGCAGCCCGCCGCCAAAGAAGAAGGCGACCAGCAATTGAATAATCGTAGCAATCGCCAGAACTTTAATGTCACTATGCCGCATCGCCAGCAAATACCGGAACAACAGATAGATTCCGATAAAAAAAGCGAGCCCTCCCACTACACCGAAGATAGCGAATACACCCAAATAGCCGTTATCCAAGCTGCCTAATCCCGCAAAGCTTGTTCCGTCTCCCAAAACCGTACCTCGTCCTACACTCCCGAATCCGCCGCCCAGCGGATTTTTCAATATAACCGGTGTTGCATCAATAACAAGGCCGATTCGAGCCCTAAAGGAATTGTCATCTCCCATATTCTGAAAGGTTTCAAGTCTGGCGGTCACGTTCTCCGCACCAGGCAGCTTGCTGATAACTGCGTAGAAGCATGCACCGATTACGATAATGGTAATGATCTTCGATATTTTTTTACCTTTGTCCATACAGGCAATATAACCGATTAATCCAAGAATAAGTGTCACCCATGCCGAGCGGACCAGTGTGATTGACAACGCAGATGCAACCAGCATAACGCCGATCCAGCCCCATTTGCCTCTCCACTCTTTGTTAACGATCATTATGACGAGCATTGTGCCCAGAAACACCGCTACCGGGCCTTGTGAAGTCATCGTGGAGAACATGCGGAAGTCAAGCGGAGCAGCATTTCCAATCGAGGTCATGTTCGCATTCTCAATCCAAAACGCATCCCAAGCCGGCAGAGTCAAATATTGAATCCACCCGTAAATGGAGACGAGCAAAGCGAAGGATACGCATATCCGAATCATTTTATTAAGCTCAGCTGGGGTAAACGGCCTTAGGAAAAAGTAAGGCGCTATCAAGGCCGGGGCAAGATAGCCGATCATATCATACATGCCTGCGATTTTGTTCAATATCAACCCCAGCAAGGTTGCATAAGCGTAAGCCGCAATAATGAAAGGATAAAACTTGTTCGACTTGAATTCCTCGCGCAAGCTTCTGTTAGCCCTGTTTTTCATAATGCTGAATACGAGTGCACAGGTGACGATATGCGGAAGAATGAGAATTAAAGATAATTGCGTATATTCACCCTGCGCCCAGTCCACTATTCTTCGAAGCTCCGGAGAAAAAACCCAGCAGCCGACAATATAAGGAACGAGCGCGGCATGGTCACGAAGCGACAATACTGCCGCGGGAATGAAGAAGGCAATTAATAGGCCGATTTGGAGCATAAATACGGGGTTGCTTTGCGTGAAGAAGCCAATTGCTGCTGCCAGTACCGCTGCACCGCAAAGCAAAACGAGGCGATTTCGCCATTCTATCAAATAAATCCGCAACTGACACAGCCCCTTACGATTCCCGGAGGGTAAATGACAGGAAGTTTCAACTTCACATGCCGTAATAGCCAATACTTAAATTGTCATCACGATTTAATTGATTCAATATGGTGCCGACGATGCGGGCCTGCACATGCTCCAGCCGTTCTTTCGCTTTTAGCACCAGTGCTTTCTTGACTACGGAGGCCTGAACGACAAGCAGCACGCCATCACATAAAACGCTGGCCAGCAGGCCGTCAGTTACCGCAAGAATTGGCGGCGTATCGATTAAAATAATGTCATACTGCGTCCTCAATTCATCCATCAGGAGCCGCATTTTATGCGAGCTCAGCATTTCGGCCGGATGCGGAGGCGTAGGGCCGGATGAGAGAAGCGACAGGTTCTGAATAGCCGTTTGTTTGACTACATCGTCTACGCTGCATTGTCCTGTAAGCAGATTCGTCAGCCCTTTTTGATTGGTTTGAGACAATGCGATATGAAGAGAGGGCTTACGCAGATCCATATCGATTAGCAGTACTCTTTTCCCCTCTTGGGCGTAAGCGACTGCCAGATTGCTAATGACCGTCGTCTTTCCTTCTCCCGCTTGTGCGGACGTAACCATCAATACTTGAAACTGCATATCGATGGAAGAAAACTGGATGTTTGTGCGAAGAACGCGATACCCTTCGGCAAACGGCGACATCGGATTAACCGAGACGACCAGCTGCGGATCATTGGTTGAGCGTGGCATAATTCGTTTCACCTACTTCTCTTTTCTTCGCTAGAGCAGCCCTTTTGCGGCTCGTCCTCAAATCTTTTCGTCTGGTTTTACTTAAAGCGGCAAGCACCGGAAGTCCCAGCAGCTCCTTAAGCTCCGCCTCGGATTTAAACGTGTCATTTAAATAATCAAGAAAAATAATGAATGATATGGACAGCATGATTGAAATAACGAAAGCAATCAGCAAAGACATGACCAAGTTGTTGTTAATTGGGGACTGGCTGTTTGCGTCAGTTGGTTTTGCTTCATTCAGAATGGTAATGTTATTAACATTCATAATGGTCGGGATTTGATCCTTGAACACTTTGCTGACCGCATTCACAACTTCCATGGCATGCTGATACGATTCGTCCTGATAGACGATGCTCATCACCTGAGAATTGGTGCTGGAGGATACGGACAACGCGCTTGCCATATTATTGGCAGATTCGCCAAGCCCCGGATACAGCTCAACGACTTTATCCAAAATCGCGGAGGAGAGCATAATTTCTTTGTAGGAGCCCATCAGCATTAAATCGAATTGCAGCGATCCTACGTTTGGCATGAGGTTGGAATTGACTTGATTTACGATCAGCTTGGCTCTTGCCTCGTAGATTGGCGTTGTGAAATAGTAGCTCTTTACGGCAACGGCTGCGCAAGCAACGATAACAAATACAGTCAAGAGCCACCATTTCTTTTTGACCAAACTTAAATAACGATTTAAATCCACAATCGCACCCCCGCGAAGCTTCGGATAATTAATAGATACATTTTGTAACATTCGCTACAACTCTACTTTATGATACAATTAGTAGCATGTCAATACATGAAGGTAAACAAATTTATTCTTATTCCGCCGCTTAGCGTTTATATATTGCATGCTCCGCCACTTCATCCCAAGTCCGGTACAGCTCCATCACCTGATTGTGATCCGCATCCCGGCCAGTCTGGATCACGATAATCTCCAGCTCCGTTATCGCTCGAATGCTATGCAGAGATTGCATCGGAATATGCAAGGTGCTGCCCGCTTTGACGGACATGAATCGTCCGTTCAGCACGAATTCCCCAGTTCCCCGTATGACGGTCCAGCTCTCTTCACGATGAACATTCAATTGATAGCCGAAGCTTCTATTCTGCCGGATCAAGGCACGCTTCGTCACGACGCAGCTGCCGTCCTCGTATTTCTGATAATCCAGCACACGGGAATATCCCCATTGCCGTTCTTCGAACATCGGCTCTTGATCGTAATCGATGAAATCCTTCACGCGTGGACTGGCCTGCTTATCCGTCACGAGAATGCCGTCGGGACTAACCGCAACGACTACATTAGATACGCCAATAATCGAAACCGGCATATCGGTTTCATTGATCAAATGTGTATTGATGCTATCGGGGCTAACCATCCCTCTGCCCAGCTGGTTGCTGTTCATCTCTTCCGTTAGCGTATTCCAAGTGCCAAGGTCCTTCCAATACCCGTCGTAAGGGATGACTACGATATTGTCCATTCGCTCGATTACCTCGTAATCGAAGCTTATTTTGGGCAGAAGATGATATTGCTTGGCAAGCTCTTCATATTGAATGGGAAAGCCCTTGCGTTCCAATAGATCGGTCATGTAACCGATTCGAAATGCAAATACGCCGGAGTTCCACAACGCATTTTGACTCATCAGCGCTTGAGCCTTTTCTTCATCCGGCTTTTCGACAAAACGTTCTACGGTGCGGTAGATGGGCTGGACGGAAGCATCCGGTTTAGAGGAAGGAACAATATATCCGTATTTGGAAGAGGCATAAGTGGGCTGAATGCCAATGAGCGCCATCTCTGCCTGAGAGGCGTGGAGCGTCGCTTCCAGATCCTTGACGGTGTCGAAAAAACGGGTTTCGACATAAGGATCTACGGGTAAAACAATTGCTACTTCATCCAGGCTCGCACCTTTCTGCGAGTATAAATAAACAGCGGACAGTGCAATCGCCGCGAACGTATCTCTGCGCTCCGGCTCAATAATTAGCGGTACCTGCTCGCCTAGCTGGCTATGCATCATCTCTACCTGCGACTGGCTCGTGGCAATCAGGCTGGATTCCGCCAAGCCGCTTTGCTCCAATTGCCCCCATACCCGCTGCACCATTGACACTCTGCGCTGATCTTCATCCTCCAGCACCTTCAAGAACTGCTTCGACCTGGCGTCATTTGAGAGAGGCCAGAGACGCTTGCCCGATCCGCCGGACAACAATACGAGCTTCATATCCTTTTCTCCCCTCTTAATAGGCGTCGCTAGAGCCAAACATCACTCTGACGGTCATTAAAATAAGCTTCAAGTCCAACAGAAGACTGCGCCGTTCAATATAATGCAAATCAAGCTCCACCATTTCCCGGAAGCTTAATGCGTTTCGTCCGCTAACCTGCCAAAGCCCGGTACAGCCCGGCGTTACCTTCAGCCTAAGCCTGTCGTAGCTGCTGTATTCCTGAACCTCGCGAGGCAAAGCCGGGCGCGGGCCAACAAGCGACATATCGCCGCGAATGACATTCCACAGCTGCGGCAGCTCGTCGATGCTGGTCTTCCGTATCCACTTGCCAACCTTCGTAATGCGGGGGTCATTTTTCATTTTGAACATCGCGCCTTCGATTTCATTCCGTTCCAGAAGCGCATCCAGCTGCTTCTCCGCATCCGACACCATCGAGCGAAATTTGTACATATTAAACTGGCGTTCATTCTTGCCGACCCGCTTTTGATAAAAAAAAACGGACCCTTTAGGATCCTCTATTTTTATACTGAAAACGACAAGCAGCAAAATCGGCGACAACAGGATGAGGCCTACGGAGGCGCCTAGCAAGTCCACTGCTCGTTTGGCCATCAGATAAAATCTTAATGAAAGATTTCGCTCATAGCCGGTATATAAAGTTCGGGTTTCAATAACAGCCTCGATGTCATTCCGTTGAGGGGAAGTTGGAGCCATCGCTTTCACCTGTCCTTTTACTTATTCGAATATTGCTGCTTCATCATTTGCTCCATTACGGCGAGCAGCGGTATTCTCAGCTCTTCATTCCGAAGGGCAAAATCAAGCGTCGTTGTAATAAAGCCGAGCTTCTCTCCCACGTCATAGCGGATGCCCTCGAAGTTGTAGGCATATACGCCTTCGGCTGCATTCAGCTTCTGAATGGCGTCCGTCAGCTGAATTTCACCGCCGGCCCCTTCCTCCTGATGAGCAAGAAATTCGAATATTTCAGGGGTCAAAATATAGCGGCCCATTATTGCGAGATTAGAAGGCGCAAATCCGGCAGCAGGCTTCTCAACAAACCGGTTTACTTCATAGAGCCGGCCATAGCAGGCCAAGGGATCCACAATTCCGTAGCGGTGCGTCTCCTCGGATTTTACCGTCTGCACCCCAATTACGGATCGCTGCGTCTCTTCATACTGCTGAATCAGCTGCCTGACGCAGGGAACCTCGGAACGGACGATATCATCTCCAAGCAAAACGGCAAACGGCTCATTGCCGATAAAATTGCGCGCGCACCAGACAGCATGGCCGAGTCCCTTCGCTTCTTTTTGCCGGATATAGTGAATGTCAACGTTTGAAGATCTGCGCACCTCATCTAGCAAATCGAATTTGCCTTTGCTGAATAAGTTGTTTTCCAATTCAAACGAGTGGTCGAAGTGATCCTCGATTGCCCGTTTTCCTTTGCCCGTTACGATGATGATATCCTCGATGCCGGAAGCGACGGCTTCCTCCACGATGTACTGAATCGTCGGCTTGTCGACAATCGGAAGCATCTCTTTGGGCATCGCTTTCGTGGCAGGCAAAAAACGTGTACCAAGTCCGGCAGCAGGTATAATCGCTTTTTTTACTTTTTTCATCGTCTCCATCACCCTATCCCTATTCATTTATCTATCTTTTTCAAAAAAGTAGAGCCGTTCATCTACGATACAAATTGTATCTTTAATACTCCTTACTTTAAGATACAATTTGTATCATGTCAATCCCTTTTTCACCCTTTCCGTAAAACGTAAAGACCCCCGCACGCGGATGATTACCGCTGTACGGGGGTCTTTGAAGCTGATATCCGATTAATGGAAGAAGAGGCCGATTTCCCGATCCGCGTTCTCCGGGGAATCCGAGCCATGGACGATATTGCTCTCGACACTTAACGCGAAATCTCCGCGGATGGTGCCGGGCTCGGCGTCAGCGGGATTCGTCTTTCCGATCAATGAACGGGCGTTTTTCACCGCGCCGTCTCCTTCCCATACCATGGCAAAAGACGGACCGGAGGTAATAAACGAGACGAGATCACCGAAGAATGGCCGTGCGGCATGCTCGGCATAATGAGTTTCAGCCAGTGATTGGTCAATGCTAATCAGCTTCGCCTGCGCAAGATGGAAGCCTTTGCTTTCAAATCGCGATACGATGTTTCCGACTAATCCGCGCTTGACACCGTCCGGCTTCACTAATATAAATGTACGTTCCATTCCATTCTCTCCTTCTCTAGCTTCAGTAGCTGTTTCGCAACATATCCCAAGTGTCTTTGCCCATAGATAAGGGAGGCAGAGCCGGGCGTTGCGCTCAATTGCCCTCACTCCTACGTATTGCCAACTTACAGCCTTCCTATTCCTATTCTCGGCCAAAAAATGACATAAACCGACTAAAACCAGTCGTTCCTGCTCTCCGTTTGCCTATATAGCATTTCAATAATAAGTCCCGCTGTTTCCTCTATCGCACGATTCGTAACATCAATGACAGGACATTGGAATGATTCCATAATCTTCTCGGCATAACGTAGCTCTTCAAGAATTCTTTCTTCCGAAGCATAGGGCGCTGTCGGCGGAAGACCCAGCGTCTTAAGACGCTCCGTCCGAATACCAAGCAGATGCTCAGGCTGCATCGTCAGTCCGATAATGAGTCTGCCAGGCGCCGACACCAGCTCCGCCGGCAGCGTTACCTCCGGCATAAGCGGCAGGTTGGCCGTCTTTATCCCTTTGTGGGAGAGAAAAACGCTCAGCGGCGTCTTCGAGGTCCGGGAGACGCCGATCAGGACGACTTCGGCCTGCATAAAGCCCCTGGCATCCTTGCCGTCATCATATTTGACAGCAAATTCGATCGCTTCAATCCGCCGATGATAGTCTTCATCGATAGAATGCAGCAAACCCGGCTTGCGGTTTGGAGAGCTGCCAAACGTATCGACATAGGCTTCCAGCATGGGTCCCATTACGTCAACTGCCCTCACTCCCCAACGGAATGCTTCCTCTTTCATACGTGCCCGAAGCTTTGGCTGAACCAGTGTGTAACTGATGAAACCTCCTGTACTGGCAGCCTCCGATACGACCTGAATGACTTCATCTTCGCTTTTCATATGACCGTACCGTTTTATTTTCACTTCCTCCGATGCGAACTGACGCAACGTCGCTTTGGCAACCGCTTCTCCCGTCTCCCCGACGGCATCCGAGCAAACATAAATGATCATTTCATTCATAAGTCCGTCCCCCAACCCAAATCAGTCGAATCATGTTCGTATGAAAACCCCGGCAAGCGCTCGCTTTGCCGGGGGCTGCTATTTATACAGGAGAGCCTATTCGTTCGTCAGCTCCAGAAACAGCTTGATATCCTCATTTGTCAAAGCCACAGCATCGCGCCAGAAGCCTTCTTCATCCAGCTTTACGCCTAGATGCTTCTGTGCCAGCTCCTCCACCGTCATGGAGCCTGTATCGCGCAGCAGCTGTACATAGCGCTCAGCGAACACAGGCCCTTCCTGTTGGGCACGGGCATAGATACCGGCGCTGAACAGGTAGCCGAATGTATAAGGGAAGTTGTAGAACGGTACGTCGGTTAAGTAGAAGTGAAGCTTTGAAGCCCAGAAATGCGGATGAACTTCACCCAGCGTGCCGCTGAATGCTTCGCGTTGCGCAGCCTCCATCAGCTCGCTCAGCTCCGCTGCCGTCACCATGCCTTGTCTGCGCTTCTCGAAAAACCGGGTTTCGAACAGGAACCGGGCGTGAATGTTCATATAGAACGCCACGGAGTTTTGAATTTTATTTTCCAAAAGGCCAATCTTCTCTTCCTTGTCGGTCGCGGCCTTCATCGCAGAATCGGATACGATCAGCTCTGCAAAGGTGGAAGCCGTCTCTGCAACGTTCATCGCATATTCCTGCGAGAATGCCGGCAGATCATTCATTACATGCTGATGGTAAGCATGCCCAAGCTCATGTGCCAGCGTCGATACATTGTCCGGAGTGCCGGCATAGGTCATGAAAATACGCGTCTGTCCATCCTTAGGAAAGGCCGTACAGAAGCCGCCGGGTCTTTTGCCCGCCCGGTCCTCTGCCTCTACCCAGCCTTGCTTGAGGGCCATTTCTGTAAATTCGGCCAGATCCGGGCTAAATTTATGAAACTGCTCCTTAATGAACTGCGCGCCCTCATCATAGCTGATCGTTTTGGCCGAGGAGCCCAGCGGTGCGCTAATGTCATGCCAGTCCAGCTTCTCCACGCCGAGCAGCTTCGCTTTACGCTCCAGATAGCGGACAAGCTCAGGCTTGCCTGCTTCGATAGCAGACCACATCGCATCCAGCGTCGCTTCGCTCATCCGGTTGATCTGCAGCGGCTCCTTCAGCACAGACTGCCAGCCCCGCTTGTCATACAGCTTAAGACGGAAACCTGCAATGCGATTGAGCGTGTCCGCGCATAGTTCAGCCAGCTCGCTCCATACCCGCTCCCATTCAGCAAAAGCCGCCTGACGTACACTGCGGTCGCCATCGGAGAGGCGGTTGAACATTTGACCGGCCGACAACGTCTTCTGCTCCCCGTCCGCACCCGTCGTATTGAACTTTGCACCAGAAACGATCAAGTTGTACAGATCGCCCCAGCCGTGGTAGCCGTCCACAGCCAAATCACCAGCCAGCGCTTCGAGTTCCGGTGCCAGCTTCTCGCGCGCCTGCTCGCGCCGCTCATTCAAATTGAAGGCAACCTGCTTGATTTCATTCGAAGCGCTATGCAGCCAGCTTGTCCACTCGGCGTCACCGATTTCCCGAAGCCCATTGTCGTAACGGGTCAAAGCGCCTAGAAACTTAGCCATTGCCGTTTTGACACGGTCATTGAGTCCGCTTGCCGCCTTGTCCTTCATATCCTGCGCCATTAAGCAGGCAACGAAAGAATCAGACTGCCGAAGACGCAGCAAGATCGATTGCACCAGCTCCGTCGTGGCGGCAAGCTGTTCCAGCGGCTGAGCGGAACAGGCCTCCAGCCTCTGATCCAATTGAGCAATATCATCCTCAATTCCTTTCAGCTCAGCGGCAAAGTCCGGAGAACCAGAGCCTCCTTTATAAAAAACGTCCAGGTCCCATGTAAGTGGATATTCAGCCATTTATACCGTCTCCTTTCATTGCTCGAATTCTATATGCAGCTGTGCTTATTGTCTATTAATTGTTCATTATACGCTATGCCAAGCGCAAAAACACCGCCTTAGCGATTTGCGTTTTATTTGCGCAATCTCTATCAGCGGTGTATAACTTAATTATATCCTGATTGATGGAGGTATTCCACCATGTCTAAACCGTTGCAAATTTCACCGGACACCGCAATCAAGCTTTCGAAGCAGCTTGGCGTGCCGATTGAGCATTTGATGCATATGCCTCGTCATATTTTACTGCAAAAGCTGGCCGAGCTGGCAAAAGCAGAAGCCGGCAGCGCTGCCGGACAATCCGATAAAACGGAAGATTCGTCCTTATGATTCCATTCGAACGCAGCTGGCCCTATGATATCCTCATGAACGATGTTTACGTGCCTAGTTGCCCGTTTTGCGGTACAGACAATGTGCTCATCCCGCTTCGAGTTAGGGAAATTGCCGACATTCAGCATGGCAAGAAAAAGCTGCTCGTCTTCCCCTGCTGTCACAATAAAGCAACGATCGTCGATATGGATAGCGACTATATGCTGGCAGATCAGGCTTTGCGCACTATAAGAGGTTAAACAGGCTGACTCTTGGAACGAAGCTCCTTGTTATCAGCCCAGGCCGCCTGCGGACAAGCTGTCTTGACCGGAGGCGGCCATTTCTTCACGAAGCTGCTGCCATTGATCGCGGCTGGCCCGGATCATCGCCGCATCCATAATACGCTTATCATTGATGATTCGCGAGAACCACCTCACCGCCTCGCTTGACTCCCCGATCCGTTTGTTAAGCTCCCCAATGATATACATCAGCCTAGCGTTGTTTAACTGCTCGCCCTCTTCTTCATATACTTTGATATAGGACTGCAGCGCAAAACGCAGAAAACGCTGCTCTTCCTGCACCTTCCCCTGATACCGGTACAGCCATGCAATATGATGAAGAATTCCCGCTAACACGCGCTCTTTTTCTCCGACGGATTGTCCGGACAGCAAAGCGAGCTTATAGCATGACAGTGCTTGCTCCATATCCCGCTCCCCGCCAAATTCCCGTACCGACCAGCGCACGCCAACCTGTTCATAGTACTGCTTCTTTTGCCGGTCGCTCAATTGGCTTAACCCGTTCTCCGTCGAAGCAAAGCCGCAGCTTGGGCATACGCGAACGACATAAAAGTCGGGATTGATCCCATTTTTATAATAACCGCAAAAATCGGTGTCCGTTGTGGTCGCTTTCTTGAAGCTTGGCCTCACCTTGGAAGTTGGATAGCTGCTTTCGCAGCAAATGCATTGCAAGTTTGTCTGATAGAGTGGATCCATATGGTTCACATCTCCTATTCTGTATGTGCATATATACTTATCTATCGACAAAACTAGCGCGATTGTGTAGGTATTTGGGAGGATAAAAGAAAATGATTTGAGAGGAATGGACTATCTGGCATTCAAAGATTACATTTTGCTCGGCCTCTTACCGACGATATGATCACACTATTGCGAACCTGATTCGTTATTTAATGCAACTTATTTCTCTCGGCCTCCACCCCCAATAGCATTGCGTCGCTATAGCGAACTAGGTTCGTTATTTAACGAAGCTATCTTCGTTAAATACACCTTCCCCGCTACACGGACTTTCTACAGCGAAGCTAATTTCGCTATTGGTGAACCTAGGTTCGCGAATTGCGAAATTTACTTCGCTGTAGCCAGCAACGCAGCCTTAGACTCCTCCTAGAGCGAAATTAGCTTCGTTATTTTGCGAACGTGCTTCGCTATCCTTGCTGTATCGTAGCATTTCCTCGCTGCAACAAACCTAATTCGTTATTCGCGAATCTACTTTCGCACGGTCAACTCTCCAGACAGCATGGTCACGTTACAACGAACCTGGTTCGTTATTTAACGAAGCTATCTTCGTTATATACACCTTCCCCGCTGCACGGACTTCTACAGCGAAGCTAATTTCGCTATTGGTGAACCTAGGTTCGCAGATTAAGAAATTTACTTCGCTGTAGAGAGCAACCCAGCCTCAAACTCCTCCTACAGCGAAGTTAGCTTCGCTATTTTGCGAACCTGCTTCGCTATCCTTGCTGCTATCATGGCATTTCCTCGCTGCAACAAACCTAATTCGTTATTAGCAAAACTACTTTCGCTCGGTCACCTCTGCCCAGCAGCATGGTCACACTATAGCGAAGCTGTTCGCTATTTAACATAACTTGCCTCGCTCTGCCACATCTGCGGATTGCATTCCACACTGTAGCGAACCTGATTCGTTATATAACGAAGCTATCTTCGTTATATACGCATTCCCCATCACATGGACTTTCTACAGCGAAGCTAATTTCGCTATTGGTGAACCTAGGTTCGCGGATTGCGAAAATTAATTCGCTGTAACGAGCAACGCTACCTCTTCCCCCTCCTACAGCGAAGTTAGCTTCGTTATTTTGCGAACGTGCTTCGCTATCATCTGTCTATTCGTCATGGCCTCGCTACAGCGAAGTTAGCTTCGCTATTGTACGAACCTGCTTCGCTAGCAAGATCTTGCTCAAATTAAAAAAATCCCGCATCGCTGTCGATGCGGGGCGCTATATGTGGAAGTTGCTTGTTTAACTCTCATAGTCCTCTTCGCCAGGTGCGGTAAGAGACTCTCGAATGACATAGACAAACGCGCAGACTAGGATGCCAGCAATTACACTCATGAACATTCCGATCCCTCCATGCCCTTAGGATATTTCTATTGTAGCATGGATGATCCCTGTCCTTGCAAGCGTTTTCTTAAAATAATGAGAATTATTTTTCAACTTTCCAATCCTCGGTTAGGGATGGATGTCCACCCTCCCACATATATGTAATAGACAAGCATTTAAGCGCTGCACAGCGACGCGCGCCCAGACAAAGTTCACATCCCAAAGGTGTAAAACAGAAGCGCTGCTTCAAGGAGGATTGTCTATGCTGCGCACCCTCGCGCATCCCGCTTCACTAGCCGGATTAGGAGCTTTATTGATCATTCTGCTCATGGCTTGCTTCCCGTCTCAAACCTTGGAATCCTCGCTAAGAGGCATCATGATATGGTGGCAGGTGCTGTTCCCTGCTTTATTCCCGTTTCTAGTCATTTCCGAGCTGATGTTAGGCTTCGGCATCGTTCACTTTTTCGGCAAGCTGCTTGATCCGCTCATGCGGCCCTTGTTCCGGCTTCCCGGCATCGGCAGCTTTGTTGTCGCAATGGGCTACGTATCAGGTTATCCTGTTGGGGCCAAATTAACGGTCCAGCTTTGGGAGCAGCGGCTCGTCAACCGGGCGGAGGGCGAACGGCTGGTAGCATTCACCACAACATCCGATCCCGTCTTCCTGATCGGTGCGGTATCGGTAGGTTTTTTTCACAATGCCGCTCTGGCTCCGATTCTTGCTGCCGCCCACTATGTCGGAGCACTCATTATAGGGCTGCTCATGAGGTTTCACGACCGCAAAGCGCCGATGAGCAGCGGGCCACAGCGCCATCCGTCCGACAATCACAACAAACGAAGAGAACCGCGGATCACATCCGCCTTAAAAGCAATGCATGAAGCCCGGCTGCTCGATGGACGCAGCCTCGGCAAACTGCTTCAGGACTCCATCCAATCGGCGCTGCGCCTCATGATTGTTATCGGCGGCCTTGTCGTTTTCTTTTCCGTCGTTATCGAGATGCTGACCCAAACCGGCGTTGCCGAAGCGATGGCAGAGCTGCTCCGCATCTTGTTCCAGTGGTTTGGCCTGCCGATGCAGCTAGCCGATGCCGTTATATACGGCCTGTTCGAGGTAACGCTCGGAGCCAAAGCCGCGGGAAGCGCCGACACTTTTTTGATGCACAAAGTTGCTATTGCCGCGTGGGTGCTGTCTTGGGGAGGTTTATCCGTTCATGCACAGGTTGTCAGCTTGCTTAGCCGTACCGATATGCGGTATGCGCCGCTTCTTGTCTCCCGAATGCTTCACGGTTTCATTTCCATCGCCTTAGTCTACTTGCTGTGGGGCTGGCTAGCCCCATAAAACAACATTGCGCTCCTCATTGTATTTGCCGACAGATTCCGATATCATCTATGGTATACAGAGTTTTCGGAAGGGGTTCAATTTAGTTGAAATACGCGGTTATTGACCGAGGAGATACATTATCAAAATCACTTGCAGAGCAATTTCATCAACTTGCGGCAGAGCATGGCTTCCAGAGGGAAGATGAAAAACCGGAAATCGTCATCTCAATCGGCGGCGACGGCACATTGCTTCAAGCTTTCCATAATTATGTACACCGGGTAGAAGAGGTCGCCTTTGTTGGTATCCATACAGGTCACCTTGGGTTTTATGCCGATTGGCAAGCCAATGAACTGAGCAAGCTTGTCCAATTAATGGCCAAAGAAGAGCCTCATCTGGTTCATTATCCGCTTGTCGAGATTGAAGTGGAGACGCCAAATGAGAAGTCGCATTATTTTGCGCTAAATGATTTTACAATCAAAGGTGTAGACGCAACGCTGGTCGTTCAGATGAATGTTAATGACGAGCCGTTCGAAATGTTCCGCGGCGACGGCATCGTCATCTCGACGCCTTCTGGCAGCACCGCCTATAACAAAAGCGTCGGCGGAGCCGTCGTTCACCCTTCGATTGAATCGCTGCAAATTGCAGAGATTGCTTCCATTAACAACCGGGTGTACCGGACGCTTGGCTCTTCTTTTTTGCTGCCGAAGCATCATCACTGCGATATCATCTCCAGAAAAGAACAAAGGCTGCAGCTCGTTATCGATCACGTCAGCATTCAGCGCAATGATATCCGCTCGATCCGCTGCACGGTCAGCTCCCATAAAGTGAACTTCGCCCGTTATCGTCCGCTCCCGTTCTGGAACCGCGTGCGTGATGCGTTCATCGATATGTAAAATAAAACAAAACCTCCAACCCAATGGGCTGGAGGTTTTCTATCTTGCTTTTATGTTGTTGAGCGTTCGCTCTCTTTAGACTGCGAAGCTTGAACCTGCTGCTGCGGCTGTTGCTGCTTCTCGGAAGCAACAGCAACCGCTTTGCCTGCCGGAGGCTTGATCGGCTTCTTATTCCGATCACCGCCATTCGGACGGTAGCCGCGGCGGTGCTCATTGCGGGGACCGCGCTGCGACTGCTGCTTCTCATGCTGCTGCGGCTGCGCGCCTCCTTGTCCTTCCCGCTCTCGCGTGCCCTTGGACACCTGAGGAGGAACTGCAGCAATCGGAGCCGCTGACGAAGCGGCAGCCGCAGCTACGCCAGCAACAATTGCCGAGATGAGCGAATCATCGCCTTCTGGCAACAGTCCGTCTGCATCTGTGTTCAGCAGCGCTTCCTCTTCCTCATTCGCTTCTTCCTCAGGTGAACGCTTCACGCTGCCTGTCTTCTCCAAAACGAAAAAAGCGCAGCCGAAATTGCAATATTCATTAATATAATCGGTCATTCCGGAGAATGCGCTATCCTTCGTTGCCTTCATATGGTTATCGCGAAAAAAACCTTTCAGCCGCAACTGGTTGTAGCCCCAATCACCAATTATAAAATCATACCTCTCCAGCACTTCGCTGTACCGGTCCTTAAAAGCATCTGCATTCCAGCCATTGCGGTTCTCATGCAGCAGCTCATAGATTTTCCCACCGATCTGAATCAACGCGTCTCCCCCATCTCTCGGAGCTTAAAATATAACTTATACCCCTGTAAGCTCGCGTGATTGCGCCTGTTCAGCGGAATCCGTCTGCTCATGGGCATGATAGGAACTGCGGACAAGCGGTCCGGACTCAACATGGCGGAAGCCCCGTTTCAGTCCTTCTTCTTTCAGCTTGGCGAACTCATCGGGATGTACATAACGCTCGATTGCCAAATGATTAGGCGTCGGCTGCAAGTATTGTCCCAAAGTGAGGATGTTGCAATCCACAGCACGCAAGTCGTCCATTGCCTGCAATACTTCCTCGTAAGTCTCGCCTACGCCCAGCATGATGCTGGACTTGGTCGGAATCTTCGGATTCATTTCCTTCGCCCGTTTCAGCAGCTCTAGCGAGCGCGAGTACTTCGCACGCGCGCGAACGCGATCGGACAGCCGTTCCACCGTCTCGATGTTGTGGTTCAAAATATCCGGTTTTGCATCCATAACGATTTTCAACGCATCTGCGTTGCCGAGGAAATCGGGAATAAGCACTTCTACCCGGCAAAATGGCATCCGTTCGCGAATGGCCTTAATTGAACCGGCAAAAATTTGAGCGCCGCCGTCCGCGAGATCATCACGGGCAACCGATGTAATAACGCAGTGGCGCAGCCCCATTTGCTCAGCTGCTTCTGCTACGCGTTCCGGCTCCTGCAGATCAAGCTCTGTAGGCAATCCCGTCTTAACGGCGCAGAACCGGCAAGCACGCGTACAAATATCGCCCAGGATCATAAACGTAGCGGTACGATTGGACCAGCATTCATATATATTCGGGCAACGAGCTTCTTCACAAACGCTATGCAGCGTCTTAGAACGCATCATGTCCTTAATTTCGGAATAGTTGCCATCCGTCGAAAGTTTTATGCGAAGCCAATCCGGCTTTGGCAGTTTGTCCTTCTGTTTTTGTTTCATTAGCTTTCCCTGCTTTCAATATCGATTTCAACTGATATAGAAACGATTGTCAACGTTACTGTGCGTATAAAAACAACTAACCCCTCATTACGCGCAGCTCTTAAAACACTGTGAGCTGGTGCGGAGTTCTCCGTTTATTATAACATGTTTCGCATAAAAGCCAATGATTTGCAAAACATAACGATTATGCGAAAGAGCCAGCGAAAGGGTGGAACGTTTGAAACAGACCATTTCAATTGCCGCAGCCATACTAGCCGTTTCCATTGCCTTGGCAGGCCAGCCCTGTGCCGCGCAGAAAGCTGACAAGCCTGCCGCAGCGCAAGCGGGGACGGCGGATACGCGAAGCGACGCGGACATCCTCAAGCTGAGGCAGCAGTTGTATGAACGATTAAGTATCGTAACGGAAATTCCATGGTACCGCATTGCCGCAATCGATCAATATGAGCGGACACTTAGCAAAGCAAAGCCGAAATTACGGCCCCAGCTTGGCGATGTCAGCGGCGTATTTATCGAGGAGGAGCAATGGGCCGGCCCGCTCAATCCCGATATTAGCGACATGTCGCCAGCTTCCATTCAATGGTTTAATGGGGTAGGCCGGGACGGTGACGGCGATGGCATCGCAGATCGGTACAATGACCTTGATCTGCTCTATTCCGTTACAAGCCGGCTGCTGCAGCATGGCGGCTCCACAGAGGATGATTTTGCAATTGGCCTGTGGGATTATTACCGCAATAGCAGAGCGGTTCAGCGAATCCAGCAATTTGCGCAAATTTACGCTGCTCATGAGCGTCTGGATTTGTTTGAGCATGCTTTTCCAATTCCGGTAGGAACCAATAACTACTCTTACCGCAGCACATGGGGCAATGCCCGCAGCTGGGGCGGCAGACGAAGCCATGAGGGCACTGATATTTTCGCGCCTTACGGCATTCCTGTCCGCAGCACCTGCTACGGCATTATTGAAGTAAAGGGATGGAACCCCTACGGCGGATGGAGAATCGGCATACGTGATCTCAACAACTACTATCATTATTACGCCCATCTGCAGGGCTTCGATAAGTCCATTGGCGTCGGCTCGCTCGTCAATCCCGGGCAGGTCATCGGCTGGGTCGGAAGCTCTGGCTACGGCAAGCCAGGTACACAAGGCAAATTTCCGCCTCATCTGCATTACGGCGTCTACCGCGATCGCGGCCTGATCGAGTGGTCCTTCGATCCCTATCCGCTCCTGAAGAAGTGGGAGACAGACGAACGCAAGCGGCTTCGATCCAATGGGTAAAAAAAGCTGATCCCCGTCATATACAAAGGGGATCAGCTTTTTCGCGTTCATGACTATTAATCACTGCTGCCATTTGCAGCTGCCCCTGGCGCAGGAAGCGATGGAGCGTTCAGATGCTCCTCAATCATGCTGCCATCCGAAGGTTTGGATACGCCCTCGCCATTTGTTAACGGCACCGATATGTTAGGAGCTTGAGCTGCGGAGTCGCCCACCGGATTGCCTTTATTATCGTAATAGTACATAGGCACATCGCCGACGACGAGCAGGTAAGAAATCGGAATTTCAGTCTCGACCAGCTGCGGCTCGGTTTCAAACGGAACGATGATGGCAACCTCCGTCACGATATGAATATAGACTTCAATGAGGATCATGTTGATACCGGCATTTTTCTGCCTCGTATTCAGATCGACCTTTACCGCGCCTACCGGCTCGAATTTAACCGGAACTCTGGGGCCGTAAGATGAAATAATCGCGCTTCCTAGTGCGTTGCCGATCGGAATACGCTCCGGTATTTCTTTCAGATCAGACAACGTAGACTGTACGGTATCGATCGTTTGCGCCCGTATTTTCGTATGCTCGGCATAGTTCAGCATGAAGCCGGACACTTTGCCGGCACTGTTCATTTTCCAATCGATAAGCTTCTCGAAATCCGAATTAGAGACCACTTCCTCGGTTGTCGCTTTATTTATGGCCTGTGTTGCCACCTGCTTGATCCGGATTTCTGCTACCTTCATTAGAGGCGGCCGCAAATGCTTCTCGATGTAGACGAAGGATTGAATCGTCCCCAGCAGCAGTACGAGGAGCGCGAAAAGCACCCAGTAACGTTTTTTCCTTCGTGGAGACACTGGCGGTGAATCGCCTCCGCTTATTGCAACTGTCCTCCCGCTGCCCGATGATTTGAACGCGCGCGGCCGCAGCCGCGGTGCACTGCGAAGACCGCCCCATGCCGGACGCGGCCCTCCGGTCATCGCCTTCGTCCGCATTTTAGGCTTTGGCTGCCATTTGCCGCCCCATGCTTTGCCGCTATTGCTTGACGAAAATCGATTTCCCCAGCTCACCGTCTTCACCCGTTTCATAGATCCGCCCGGCAAGCGGTCCATCATCCGGGACAGCAGTCCTCTTCTCCCCCATCGCGCCACACTTGTTCCCTCCTTGCCATTGCCATTTCAGCGCCAAGATCCGTTTGTCCCGCTTCCTATATGTTCAAGCTTATGCATGTGCGGGACAAAAAAGAAGGAAGCCCTCAGGTAGCCGCCTGAGCAAAAATCAGGTACTATTAATGAAAAGCAACTTGATCCCGTCGTTCTCGGAGGAGTTGATTGCAAGTGCTGACGTTAAAAGAGAAGCTCTACCTGCTGAAGCTGCTGAAGCAGCAAAAGCGCAAATCCTGGTTTGGCTTGAAAAAGGTCGATCCGGAGCATGATAGACTGGTGGAGAAGTTAGAGCAAATGGTTCGTAATGAACAGGTAAATCGGGAGCATCTATAGCTTGGGGGATTTTTCTAATGTTGAATTTTGATCAAAAACTGGCTGTTATCACCTCTTTCGAAGAGCTGCAGCGAAACGACGTATCGCTCGGAAGAGTTAACTTTCAGTATGAAGACAGTCTGTACGACCGTAAAAATGTCGTTTATCATCTGCATCCTAACGGCAACGGCTATGTGTATGCAGGCCTTTTGAAAGGTTATCCGACAGATGACAAAGGCCTTGTGAACATCAGGAATTTCAGCGAGGATTCGCTTCGCCTGCTGATCCGCGACGCTATTGATTCTTTGTCCCGCCGGGAGGAAGCTCCAGAGCCGAAGCCTTCGCGCAAACGGAAAAAGGTGAAGGAAGAGGAGTGGTACGGCCTCTCCGACCAGAAGCTCATCTTAAAGCTTGAGGATGAGATGTGGTATATCTACTCCGGATTGAATCTGGAGATGGCGTTTGAAACGTATGAGGAAGCTGTCGAGTACATGGATGAAGAAGGCTTCGCTCGTTCGTAAGAAGAATCGGAGATTCCATTAAAAAGCTGGCGAAATCAGAGCTGCATATTGCAGCTGCAGATTTTCGCCAGCTTTTTGCTATCTTATTGGCTTGGCCCCCGCTTCGGCAGCAGCCTTACATACTGATCAGAGAGGTTCATCAGCTGCATAATATAATCGTAGTCGCTGCGGTATTGCTCGATATCGGCAACGGGCTCCATCGTCTTAAGCGATACAGCCGTTCCGTCTTCAAAACCTTTGCCCGGCACGAACAACACTTCATTGTTGAAAAACGAGCCAGTCGGCAAATAATAACGCATGCCGAAGACATTGTGGTCCGTGTTCAGTAAATCCCGTCCAAAGGCAACAACGCCCTTCTCCGCTGGCTTCAGGCCAAGCAAATTGGCAAGCGTCGGCATCATATCCAGCTGCCCGCCCGGCTGCTCGATGACATGGCCTTCCCTTTGCGACGGATCATGAACAATAAACGGAATATTAAACCGGCTTAGACGTGAATCATAATGAATGCCCAGCTGTGAGCTGATCGTTGCGGCATCGGCCTTATCAGGCTGCAGACCAAAGTGGTCGCCATAGATGACAAGCACGGTATCATCCCACATGCCCTTCGCTTTAAGCTGCTCGATAAATGTGCCGAGCGCATAGTCCGTGTAATGTACGGCACGCAAGTAATCGCCCAGGTGGGTACCGTCCATCTCCTCTGGCAATTTCAGCTGTGGCCCGCGATCCTCCGGCACTTTAAACGGAAAATGGCTGGAGACGCTAACGAACTGCGCATAGAACGGCTGGCCCTTGGCATGAAGCTCGCTAAGCTTGGCAATGCCCGTCTTGTATAGTTCCTCATCCGAAGGCCCAAATTCATTGAAATTGTCATTCTCATAATAAGGTTTATCATAATAGCCGTTAAAATGCAGCGCAGGATACAACTTATCCCGATTCCAAAAGGTTACGTCATTGACATGGAACGTATAAGCCTCGTAGCCTTCAGTCTGCAGCATGCGCGGCATGCTTGGCAGCTGCCGGTCCCCGTAGCCCGTAGACATCGCCATATTTCCTACCGGATAAATGGACGTGTTCGACATAAACTCGGCATCCGACGTATTGCCCTGCCCGATTTGCTGAAACACATGCGGGAAGTAATAGCTTCCTGAGACCAGCTTGTTCAGAACCGGCGTCAGTTCTTCCCCGCCAACGCTCAGATGAATCGGGAAGTTCTGAAACGCTTCGAGCTGGACAACGATGACGTTCTTCCCTTTCGCTTGTCCGAAGGCAACCGGCGATTGCCCGGCGTGCGCCGATTGAGACTGAGATTGGGACTGGGATCCGGATTGATAAGGATAAGAGGACTGCAGTTCCTTGATCTGTGCCGTGACCTCTTCCAGGCTCCCGTTTTTAGCGGCTAACGATTCACTGCCTGCCTGCCATGCCGCCGCAGCTTGATAATTAATGAAGCCGACGCTTTGAGCCTGCTCCAATTCATTCGGAATAGCCTTGGCTACATAAACGGAGCGAACCGACAAAGCAAGGCAGAAGACGGCGCTGCCAAGCAGAATAGCCGTCCGGCCGATGCGCTTGCGCCCTTTTACCCGTATGCCTCTGAATCTATTAACAAGATAAATGACGAAAATAATAGCAAGGTCAATAAAATAGACAAAATAAACCCCTTTAATAAGCGCATTGATACTGTCCCCGATTTGCCCCACTTGATTCAGCGCTTTTAACGCCGTAAATGTTGGAATCGAGCCGTAATAAGCAAAGTAGACGGTTGATGCAAACAACAGCAGGGAAATAACGAAGTTGACCAGCCAATAGCCGAGCCCTTTCCATCTGCCGGGTATTGCAAGCTCGCACAGGAGAAGTACAGCGAGAATTGCCGCCAAATCAGAAAGCATGCCTGTAAACGTAACGCCTTTGAACAAAAAGACGCGAAACAGCACGAATTTAGCAAACAACAGCAGCAACAGCGTTACAAAAGGCGAACGCCGGTAGCCATCATCAAAAAATTGCAAACGCAAAGCCATCACTCCAATCTATGAACGCAAAAAAGCCGTCAAAGACGACGGCCTCTCTATCTTTTCTATTCATTATATTAACGCATTGTTAAGCTTTTATAAAGCCATGCTGCATGGATTTGCCATGTTAATAGATTCCGCCGGAAAAGCGGAGGCTGTGTCAGGTTCGGTTGTCAAATCTGCCGCCCTGTTCCTTATAACGGCGATTGGCAGCGTTGAGCCTAAGGATACCGTACAACAAAAAACAAAAAAGGGGAATATAAACAATCAGCAGATATGGAAACTTGCTTATTACCGAATTATTCGCAATGATTATTGGGAATTGAACGATAATTAATATGGCCAGCGTGGTCGAAAATCTTTTATTCCGCTCGATCAGCGAATCGATATCCGAATAAATTTCCGGCCGCTGATCGCCCTCGTAAGCCATCCTCCAAATAAACCAGCCGTTAGTCGTGCCTTTATACATCAACTCCCAGCCTGCTTCTTCAAATAGACTGATATAAGCTTTATCGATTTTATTCTGATAATCGACGCAATACCTCATCTTCCGGGGCTCGCCTTTCTGGAACTGGAACCGTACGCCATTTCCCTTCACCTTCACGAGCTGCCAGCCGTCTGCTTCCCTCTGTTCGAGCCAGCTTTCAACCTTATCCGGCTCCCAGCCGCCCCACCACTTGAACTGGCTCTTCAACTCACTCATACAGCTTACCCTCCATTTTCTTTGCGTTATCGTACAGCTCGCCGATTCTCGCTATTTCTTCCCTCAGAATCAACTTGCCCGTTTCCGTTATCTGATAGAACTTCTTGCGTTCTTCCTCGAGCACAACAGCAATGAGTCCATCCTTCTCCATTCGAGACAAGCTGCCGTAGAGCGTACCTGCTCCCAGATGTATCCGGCCCTTTGTCAACTCGCCAACATCCTGCATAATGCCGTACCCATGACGAACTTCTGTTAGGGACAGCAAAATATAGTAAGCCGTCTCCGACATCGGCAAATAGCTTCGCAACAGTTTTTCAACCAATGAGTTTACCTCCCGTACACTTACATCACCGCACGTTATATCGCGACGTGATATATCATGAGGTGAGTATATCACGTCGCGATATAAGTGACAATAGCTTTTCCCATAAAAAAAATGGAGCCTGCCCGCAGCAATTGCCGGACAAGCTCCATTGGAAGTTGGGATAATGAGAGCCGTTTATTGAGGCTCTGTACTTGGTTTATTTTTAGAGGCCATGCTTCCTAAAAGCAAAGATACAAGGATAATGATTAATGCAAACCATGTATTCGAGTTAATCTGATCTCCTAACAATAACGTACCCAGAATAACGCCTATGACGGGGACGATGTAATTGGTTAGAGCTGCAAAAGCCGCCCCAGATTGTCTAATGAGCGTATTGTACATCATGTATACAATTCCCGCATGGAACACGCCTAGAATGAGGAGAGAAATCAGCTCAACAAGGGTGGGTCTGATACTTAACGGATTCTCGGCTATAAAACTAAGCGGAATCAGAATGACGGATGCGATCAACAGCACATTTCTCATCGCCAGCACGGAAGACATCGGCGGAAGCTTTTCCAGGAGTACCAAGGATAAAGCGAAACTTAAAGAAGCTCCTATAAGCGCCGCCATCCCCCACAGGCTTTGGTTTCCAAAGTCGATCGTTAGCGTGGGCAGAATCATAATGAGAATACCGGCAAAGCCTATCCCTATACTTAAAAAATGCAGCATCCGCAATCGGCTAATTCTGAGGATAAATAAAATAAGCAGCGTAAAAATCGGAATCGTCCCCATAATAATGGAAGCTATACTGCTCGATACCCGCTGCTGCCCCCATCCGATTAAGAAAAACGGGATAACGGCTTCGAACAAAGCAATCGTTAGAAATAGGATGCCCAGATTCTTTTTAGGACGAGGCGTGGTGGTCTGCTGCCCTTGCGATTTCTTGCTCATCAGGCCATAGATCAAGGCTAGTGTAACAGCCCCCACTATTGCCTTAATTGCTGCAAGCGATACAGGCTGAACGCTCGCGATCACCTTGTCTACAAAGAAAAACTGTGACCCCCAGATCAAACTAATCCCCAGTAAAAATAAAATACTTTTTACGCTCATCTCTCTAACCCCTTAACAGACTGATTTGCCGGATGCCGCAGCTGTTGTTTTTTATTTGTACCCAGCACCCCAGCTATGATCATAATCGCACCTATTACATGATAAATCGTTATCCGTTCATTTAAAATAAGCGCTCCGGCCATTATTGATATTAATGTCGACAAGTTACTGAACACGCTAACCTTAGAAGCTTCAAGCCGGGACAATGCAAAGCTGGACAGCAGTGTCGTTCCCACTGATGAGACTACACCCAGGTAGAACAAGGCTAGCACATAGGAAGGCTGGGCAAATGGCTGAAAAAAAGGTTGGAGCGTGCCTTCAGCCGCATGCCGAATCAGAGATACAGACAAAAACGCTATAAATCCGATCCCTGTCGTAACAAGGGTAATCTCCATCGGCGCATATTTCTGAGCCAGAGGACGTGTCAAAACACTGTATCCGGCAAATGAAACGGCTGACAGCAGCAGTAGCAGGAGTCCCTTTAAATTCGCCGCATCCAGCCCGCTTCCATCCTTCATCATGAATATGAACACCACGCCGGCAACGGACAAAAACAATGACAGCTTCTGAATAAGGCTTGTGCGTTCTTTAAGGAAGATAGAAGCGAGAAGCAAAGTGAATATAGGAACCGTTGCTAAAATAATTCCGCCCTCCGATGAAGAAGCATTAATCATTCCATAAGATTGGAAGAAAAAAAATAGTACTGGTGAAAATAAGGCCAGCGGGGCTATTCTCCATAGATCCCGAAGCTTAATTCGGATACGAACCCAGCCGAGCAGAAAAGGGATGGCAACTGCGATCAAGCCGATAGAAAATCGGTGCGCCAGCACATCCAGCGGATGAGCAGTCGCAACCGTAACTTTAACAAACAAAAAAGAAAAGCCAATAATAACAGCATAGGCGATTGCAGCCAGATAAGCACTAACGTTTACTCGTGATGTATTCATTATTCATTCTCCTCGTATGAACCATGTGTGTGTTTAACTCTGTCATCATTCTAAACGGGAGAAGTCTTTGCCACAATTGTGAAAAACGATATCTGTACCGGTACAGATTTGCGCTTAGAACTGTACGGAGGGAACAGCCAAATTATTGACTATGATCTTAATGGCTGTCGCATGAACCTAAGAAAAAATCCTGACCATTCAAGATAGCCATCTTGGTGGTCAGGACTTTGCTTGAAAGATACATGAAATTCACTGAGACGGTTGTTCTATTACTTAAAATCCCGCTGTCTCATCGCCTCGTACAGCAACACCGTACCCGCCATCGCTACATTCAGCGATTCGGCTTGTCCGCGCATCGGAATAATTACAGCTTCGTCTGCTTGCTCGCTTACTGCTGCCGACACACCGTTGGACTCATTCCCAAGTAGCAACCAAGAAGCTGCCGTCCAGTCATAGGAATAACAAGTATGCGTAGCTTGCAGACTTGTACCGATAAGCTTAATACCCCGCTCCTTAGCGGCAGGCAGAAGCTCCAGCAAGTCCGCTTCAATAAGAGGCAAATGGAATAATGAGCCCATTGTGGAACGTACTGTTTTGGGGTTGTACAAGTCGACACAGCCTTTGCCGAGCACAACCGCATCCGCTCCCACTGCATCTGCACTGCGGATGATGGTGCCAACATTGCCGGGATCGCGTACCCCGTCTAATACGACAACAAGACTGTTGTCCCGGAACAATGACTCCTTGTCCCACTCCAGCTTGCCGACAACAGCAAATATCGGCGGCGGCGTGTCGGTCCCCGTACATTTCGCCATCACCTGCGAGGATGTCTCTACCCATTCGAAGCCTGATGAATCAGCAGCTTCATTTTGCAATTCCTGAGGGATGCCGCGCTCTCCATCGTATACGATCGTTTCAATGGGAGCAGAAGCTTTGATCGCTTCCAGCAAAAGATGTACGCCCTCGATCACAAACTTGCCTGTTCGATCGCGAAATTTTTTATCCAGAAGGGAAGCCCAAAGCTTGACCCTGTCATTTTGTACGGACGTTATTTTTTCATGATTATAGTTATTCACGGTTCTAATCAGCCTTCCGAATAAGCGATTTCCAAATTGGATAAATCTTGGTTTTTGCCAACAATGACGAGCACGTCGCCCGACTTAATTAAATCTTCTGGATACGGAGAGATGTTCATTGATGTTCCCGTCTTGATTCCCATTACGTTGCATTTGAATTTCTGGCGAATATCGAGCTGCACCAAGCTTTTGCCAACCATAGCCGGAGGAGCTTTAATTTCAACAATACTGTAGTCCTCGGAAATTTCGATATAGTCCAAAATATTAGGCGATACCAAATGATGCGCAACCCGCAGGCCCATATCGCGCTCCGGGTAAATTATTTTATCCGCGCCAATTTTCGCAAGCACTTTACCGTGCAGCTCGCTTTGCGCTTTTACAATGATCGTGCCTACGCCTAAATCCTTCAATATTAAAGTCGTCAGAATACTCGACTGTATGTCTTGTCCAATCGCTACCACAACGACATCAAAGTTGCGGATTCCAAGAGAACGCATCGCTTCCTCATCGGTTGAATCTGCAGATACGGCATGCGTTACCTTATTGATCGCATCCTGAATCCGGTCCTCATTCGAATCAATTGCAAGAACTTCAAAGCCCATCCCAGTCAAAGCAGCAGCTACGCTAGATCCGAACCGGCCCATCCCGATTACGGCAAATTGTTTTTTGGCCATCCGATTCATGCTCTCCTTTGAAAAAAAAGCTAAGTCTTTGCCCATCATAACGTTGTATTCCATTATAACATAACCCCAAGCACGGGATGAAAAAAGGCGCTCAGGGACATAGTAATTTACGTACGTGCAATCCAGTAGCGGTCGCCATGCGATCGGTGAACTTTTGACATGGAGGGTTCCTTTTATGAAACCACCGGTTTTGGATTTAAGGCAAGCGATCGTCCAACGTGTTCAAAACAACGACAAACAGCAGCTGGAAGAAGTCATTACGGGTTCAGTCGGCCATGACGAGCGCACCCTTCCGGGGCTTGGCGTCTTGTTCGAAATGATCTGGCAGCAAATTGATGATCAAGAGCAAAACAAGCTCGTTGATGTACTCTACAACCATCTTCAACAGCTGCAGCCGGCAACGGGAAAATCTTAATCCGCTTGGTAACGTGTATCAGCTGTATACACGGTTTTACCGCCAACTAGCGTATGTGTCACCCATGGATGTCCATTATAACGCTGAACAATAATGAGATCGGCCGCTTTGCCAGGCTCAATGGAGCCCGCCTCATCCGCAATGCCGCAAGCTTGCGCCGGATGAAGGGTAGCCATCCGAACGGCCGCAGGCAAAGCGGCTATTTTCTCATCGGCCAGTTTGAACACAGACTGAAGAAGTGAAGATGAATGATAATCCGAGCAGATAATTGAAGCAGCACCCGCTGTTATCGCATCAACCGCACGCAAATTCTGGTCATGCGACACGCCTCTGACTATATTGGGCGCACCTACGCAAACCGCCAAGCCTTGCTCCATTGCGTGTTGTGCGGTTTCAAGGTTAATGGGAAACTCGGACACGTTGATGCCATAGCTTTTAAAAATATCCACCCGGTCTAGCGAATCATCGTCGTGAGATGCCAGGGAGATACCTTGCTTCAAAGCTTGATGTCCGAGCTGCCTCAGTTGATCCCAATCAATCTGCTTTCTGCGCTCCATTAGATCGACGACTAAAGCTTGCGCCTCTGTAAGCTCCATCCCCTGATTTTTCATCACATAACGCTCGAAAGATCCTTCTCTCCGGTACTGACCCTGCCCTGGGCTGTGATCCATAAAGGACAAATAATCAATTTTGTTCTCTTTTATGAATTGGGATACGATGTGCAATCCCTGCAAATGAGAAATTTCGTAGCGCAGATGGATTCGGTTGCGGATGACCGAACGCGTGGCCCGGTACCTGTTGATAAGCTTAACCATTTCCGTCAGGAGATGATCTCCGCGCAAACTAAGGCCAACGCCAAGCGATAGCGAATGGTACATGGTCGTAATCCCGTGAAGAGGGAGTTTGCGCTCAAATTCCAGCAAGGACATCTCTAGTGGAAAAAGCGTATTGGGCCTCGGCTGCACTTCTTTTTCAATCGCATCATTATGAATATCGACAAGTCCCGGCAGCACATAGCTGCCGTTAGCGTCGATGACAGCATAGTTTTCTTCGTTGAATGCAGTACTGATGATTGAATGTCCGGCATGATTACACTCGGCATCCATCATCAAATTTTTAATATCAGAGTATGTATCCTCAGTGTCAATCAACGAATTCTTAGTATTTGAGTATGTATCCGCAGCATCAATCAACTGTTGACTAGCGCCAACGTTCGTACCCTCGGTATCTGCCGAAACCGCGCCATCCCCTGCTGCTGAAATTCTCCTTATTTTGCCCTCCTGCACATAAATATCCGCTTTAACTACAGCATCTGGAAGAACAACCCATCCATTTTTTATGCATACTGGTTTCAAGCTTACCCCTCCCTCCATCGAACGTTTCTGTTACTGATGAGTATAACATTTCCGATGTTCTGTAAACAGCTTCCAGTTTGTTAAATATCACTGCTGATGGGGTTGCTGTAAAATGTCTCTAACTTGCGTTATACTTCCCATCACCCTGCAAGTTATTTCCGATTATGCATTAGCGAAGCTGGTTCGCTGTTTAAAGAAGCCATTTTCGCTGTAATCTCTACAGATTGCTGTACCTATCTCTACAGCGAACTAAACTTCGCTTTCCATGAACCTAGGTTCGCGAATTGCGAAATTTGCTTCGCTGTGCGGAATGGTGGAGCCTCTCTCGCATCGTGCAGCGAAGTTCAGTTCGCTATTTTGCGAAGCTGGTTCGTTATATGTCATCATGCAGCCTCACCAGCATCTTACGATGGTGTACAGTGAAGTTTAATTCGCTAATTTGCGAAGCTGGTTCGCTATCTGGACTAACCTGCTTTTTTGCATACTTCAAACTTCCCTACAGAGCTTCCAGTCAAAAATAGCGAAGCTCATTCGCTGTTTAACGAAGCCATTTTCGCTGTAACCCTTGCAGATTGCTATACCTATCTCTAGAGCGAACCAAACTTCGCTTTCCATGAACTTAGGTTCGCGAATTGCGAAATTTAGTTCGCTGTGCGGAATGGTGGAGCCACTCTCACATCGTGCAGCGAACTTCAGTTCGCTAATCTGCGAAGCTGGTTCGCTATTCCGCCTCACACAGCCCTATCAGCAGCATTTGGCGGCGGACAGCGAAGTTCACTTCGTTAATTTGCGAAGCTGGTTCGCTATTCCGCCTCACACAGCCTTATCAGCAACATTTGGTGGCGGACAGCGAAGTTCACTTCGCTAATTTGCGAACCCGGTTCGCTAGATGTGACCATGCAACCTCATCAACAGCATACGGCGGCGGACAGCGAAAGTTTAATTCATTGATTAGCAAAAAAACAGCAAGGCGTCCAACCGGACGCCTTGCTGTTTTCACAACTCTATTAAGCTCTAGTCCAATCCAAACGGCTCCAGGCCTTGCTTCAGAGGCAAGAGCGCCGGACGCTCGCAAGTGCTCTTCATCACGTAATGTGTGCCTTGCTCCGATGCGTCGTGGAAGCCGTGCATCGCCTCAAGCACATGGTAAGCCATGTTGCCGTTAGCGCGATGCTTGCGTCCCGATTGGATCGCTTTCGCCATGTCGGCCGCGCCAATGCCGCGGGAGTTGTCTGTGAAGCCGAATGCGAGAGGAATCTCCACCCATTCGTTGGAGCCTGCACGGCACAGGCGGATCGGACCGCCGAAGCCATTCGGATCCGGAACGCGAAGTGTACCTGCACTGCCGTACACTTCGATATGCGGCAATACGGAGCCGCCCTTCACGTCAAAGCTGGTTACGATTGTGCCCACAGCACCAGCAGCAAAATCGATGAGGCCTGCCACATGCGTAGGCACTTCAACCTCAACCTTTTGCCCGTGCTTCGGCTGGCTCGTAATCGTCCGCTCTGGGAACGAGATGCGGGCTGAGCCGGTTACACGGCTAATTGGTCCAAGCATCGCCACAAGCGCCGTCAAGTAATACGGTCCCATATCGAACATTGGACCGCCGCCCTTTTGATAGTAGAATTCGGGTGCAGGGTGCCAGGACTCATGTCCGCCCGACATCATAAATGCGGTAGCGCCGATCGGCTGGCCGATCCAGCCGTCTTCGATCAGCTTCACGCAGGTTTGAATACCGCCTCCGAGGAAGGTATCCGGTGCGCTGCCCACGAGCAATCCTTTCCGTTCTGCCAGCTCAAGCACCTGCTGCGCTTCCTCGCGGGTTACTGTGAACGGCTTCTCCACATAGACATGCTTGCCGGCTTCCAATGCTTGCAAGCATACGGCAGCATGCGCCTGCGGAATGGTCAGGTTAATAATCAGTTGAATGTCCGGATCGGCAAGCAGCTCTTCTACAGAGCAGCCGCGAATACCAAACTCTTCGCCCTTCGCAACGGCACGCGCTACATCGAGATCGGCGCAAGCTACGATTTCCATCGAAGGAAATTGTGCACGATTGTTCAAATAAGCGCTGCTTATGTTGCCTGTGCCGATAATGCCTACATTTACTTTACTCATTTTAGTTCTGACCCCCATTGTTCGCTGCCTGTTTACCTTCTGCACACCAGAGGAAGCCTCTGCGAATCATTTCCTTCACGACCGGAATGTCAACGATATTGGCTTGATGGCCAAGCGAGTTGTAATATACGCGGCCAACGCCCCAGCGCTTCGTCCAAGCAACCGGCATATCAACGGCGCCGTTAAGCGAATGCGGGCCTTCCGCAACCGGGAAACGCGTCGTTGCAAGAACATTTACTACCGGATCGACGTGCAAATAATATTGCTCACTGGACACTTCGAAATCTTCGATGCCCTCCGTCAATGTGCTGGAGCTGTGCTTCACATTAACGACATAGTTCGTGCCGTCATTGCCGGGATGCGCCACCCACTGGCCGCCCGTCATGAACTGCCAGTCGACATTGTCACGGAATGAATCGCACATACCGCCATGACAGCCAGCCAAGCCAACGCCGCTTTGTACGGCTGCCGATACGTTGTCTACGAGGTGATTTTCGATTTTGCCCATCGTCCATACCGGTACGATCAGATCAAGCGCCTTCAGCTTCTCCCCGTCTGCGAATGCTTCAAGCGTATCCGATACCTCTACTTCAAAGCCTTCCTTCTCCAGCACCTCTTGAAAAATACCTGCTACTTCCTTCGGCTGATGCCCGTCCCAGCCGCCCCATACGATTAACGCTTTACGCATATGCCGCCATTCTCCCTTGCCATATAGTATTAGTTCATCTTAATAAGGCTTGTTCTTGTTCATATTCTCCCTCTGGTGTCATCACCAGAGCCAGCAACTCCAACACTAATCGTAGTGAAGCTTCCTAGACAAAGATCATTTCGCTCCTCTATGACGCTCCCTATTGAAGCTCCTGCAGCGCAACCCATCGGCGCTCCTGAACCGAACGCTCAACGGCCTCCAGCACCTCTTGGCATTTCACCCCGTCATGGAAGTTTGGAACTGGCTGACGGTCTTCAGCAATCGCGTTCATCAGCTCCAGCACTTCATGCGTGAACGTATGCTCGTAACCGATCGTATGTCCGGCCGGCCACCAAGCGTCCATGTAAGCATGGGCTGCATCGGTTGCCAGTACGCGGCGGAAGCCCTGTACATCCTCGGCATCGTCCGTAAAATACACCTGAAGCTCGTTCATCCGCTCAAAGTCGAAAATTACGCTGCCTTTGCTTCCGTTAATTTCGAAGGAGTTCGTACAGCGATGACCTGCTGCAAAACGCGTTGCTTCAAAGCTGCCCAATGCGCCGTTCTCAAACCGGGTCATGAACAAAGTTGCATCATCGACCGTAACCTCGCCCCGAGGCGCATCCTTCGAGCCCTTGGCGCTAAGTCCCGTCATTGACGTCGGAAGCGGTCTTTCTTTGATGAACGTCTCTCCCATTCCGACTACCTCTTTGAACTCGCCGACGAGATAACGCGCCATATCGATCAAGTGAGCACCTAGGTCGCCATGAGAGCCGGAGCCGGCAATTTCCTTCTGCAGACGCCATACGAGCGGGAAGTCCGGGTCAAGTACCCAATCCTGCAGGAACACGGCACGGAAATGATAAATTTCGCCCAGTCTGCCTTCATCGATCAGCTTCTTGGCCAGTTGAACGGCTGGAGCAAACCGGTAGTTAAAACCAACCATATGCTTAACGCCAGCCGCTTCAGCAGCATCCAGCATCGCTTTGGAATCTTCCAGCGTCAGAGCAAGTGGTTTCTCGCAAAAGAGATGCTTGCCGGCTTTAGCCGCTTCAATCGCGATTTCCTTATGCGCGTCGCTTGGCGCATTGATATCGATCAAATCGATATCGTCGCGGGCAATCAGCTTGCGCCAGTCCGTCTCGCCGCTCTCCCAGCCGAACTGCGCGCGCGCCTGCTCCAGCCCTTCGGGACTGCGCCCGCAAATCGCTTTCATTTCCGGCTTTGCAGCCGCATCAGGGAAAAACATCGGCAGCGCGCGGTACGCGTTGCTATGCGCCTTGCCCATAAATTTGTAACCGACCATTCCGACACGAACTTTGCTCATTTCCGATTACCGCCCTTCGAATTTTATTTAAGAGGTTTCTCGATGCACGAACTGCACTGGAAGCAGAGGGTCCCCCTTCGGAAGCTCTACTGCTGAAGGCGCCAGCAGACGAAGCGCCGCTGTTTTGCCCATCTCGTAGAAGGGTACTGTCACCGTGGACAAGCGAGGACTTACGATACGCGAGCCGTCCGAATCATCATAGCCAACGACAGCCAACTGCTTGCCCGGCTCAATGCCGTGCTCGCGCAAGCCGTCCATCAGGCCGATTGCCATCCGGTCATTGGCCGCAAATACCGCGTCAATATTGCCGCTCCGCTGCAGCCCGGCAATACCCGCAGCTGCCTCGTAGCCGCTCTTGCGGCTGTAGTTGCCTTCGAACAAATGCTCCGTCCGCACGGGAAGCCCTGCTTCATTAAGTGCACGTGTATAACCCGCCAGCCTGTCCCCACTGTTTGAATACACGTCCGGTCCATTCAAGAAAGCGATGTCGCGATGGCCCTGCTCCAGAAGATGGCGCACTGCTTCATAGCTTCCGGCCTCGTGGTCAGCGTCAACATACATGAAGCCTTCTCCGTCAAACCGCTGATTGACAAGACAGAACGGATACCCCTCCGTCTTCAGCTCCCGAAGCGCATCCCGTTCTTCCGCAACGTTCTGAGCACCGAGCACGATGCAAGCATCCACCTTCTGCGTCCGGAACAGCTTGGCATAATCACGCTCCCCATCCATCTCGCGAAAAATTAGGAGCAGATCATAATCACAGCGCTTTGCCGCATCGCCGATCCCGCTCAATATTTCAGCGAAATAATAAGTGCTGAATAGATGCACCTTCGGCACGACCGGCACAATAACGCCGATATTGCCGCTCTTCCGGCGCGCAAGACGCTGCGCAAGCGCGTTGGGCACATACCCCAGCTCCCGCGCGGCGGCGAGTACCCGTTCCTTCGTCTCTGGCTTGATTGGCCCTACATCATTGAGCACCCGGGACACGGTTGCTTCCGATACACCGGCCAGCTTCGCAACTTCCTTTCGAATAAAGCATCATCCTCAACAATTTCATGTCTTGCGATTTCAATAATGTACACGCGTACATTATGTCATGAAAGCGCTTATGCGTCAATAAACTTTAATGTAAATTTATAATTTTTTTACGGAGAAACGGCTTCAGAATCTTGTCTGATATTGTCATTTCAGTTATACTCTAGACTGCCCTATAAAATAAATAAGATAGAGGGGAAAGATTGGTCATGAATTTCAATATAGCGCAAAAAAGCCAGTTGGATGCAAGAGAGCTCCTCTTGCTCGACCAGGAAGTTAAAAACCGTGGCAAAAATATGGTTATCGCCTATGTACTTTGGTACTTTCTTGGTATCGTTGGCGCACACCGCTTTTACACGGGCCGCACAGGTTCAGCTATCGCACAATTAATTTTGACACTGACAGTTCTCGGCAGTTTCATTACACTCATCTGGTGGATCGTCGACGCCTTCCTGCTTCATCAATGGATCAAGGATCACAACCAAGCGATCGAAGCTCAAGTCCTTAACGAGATTCAAGCTCACAAAGCATTTACCGGCAACGGAATGCTGTAGGCTGCTATGAATAGAAGCGATCTTACTTTAAATGAATTGCTGGTGTTCAACTCCGAGATGAAAAATGTGGAGAAATCCGCAGCAATCGCCTACCTTATGCTAATAGGCGGCCATTTGGGCGTCCATCGTTTTTATTTGAAAAAGAAGGTTTCAGCCATCATCCAGCTTGTCCTCTTCCTCCTTGCGTCTGGCGGCTATATTTTTTTCGGATTTATGACCGCTTTTATTGATGAGGGAATAGGGAGTGTGGCTTTATTCGTAGTCTCCCTTGTTCTATTCCTTGTACCAGCAATTGCGCTGCTCATTTGGATCATCGTCGATTTATGCCTGATTTCAAGGATGGTACGGGAATACAACAGTGTGCTGGAGCATCAGCTCGTGGAGCAGATCATTCATCACCGCACGCAGCAACAACAGCAGCAGTTCTAAAACGATAACAAACAACCCCTGACGGAAACGCGAGTCATACTGCGTATCCATCAGGGGTTGTTTGTTAGTTGCTATTTGCTGCAAAAACGGTGCTTATGGCGCCGTCTCCAAAAACTTCATCGTCGGGTTTTTGTCCATCGCAGTCCGCATTGCATATTCGTTCTCGAACAAAACGACATAATTGCCCTTCTTATCCTTCACGAGTGAAGAGTTGATCCGGAACTTGGACGGATCGATCTTATTCGTCTCATCTACGATCCAGCGGGCGAATTGGAATTGCATCCGGTGCAGCTGAATTTCTACGCCGTACTCGCCGCGCATCCGGTACTCGAACACCTCGAACTGGAGATGGCCGACAACGCCGAGAATCGTCTCCTCGAAGCCGCCTGCGGAATGGAAGACTTGAATCGTTCCTTCTTCCGTCAGCTGATCGATGCCCTTCTGATACTGCTTATGCTTCAACGCATTTTTAACGGTTACTTTAGCGAAAATCTCCGGCGAGAACGTCGGCAGCTCATCGAATACGATCTCGGAGCCTTGCGACAAAGAATCGCCGATGCGGAAAATACCAGGATCGAACAATCCGATAATATCCCCCGGATATGCCGTCTCCACGATATCACGGTCTTGAGCCAAAAACTGCTGCGGCTGCGACAGCTTGATATCTTTGCCTGCCCGGACATGGCGAACGCTCATACCACGCTCGAACCGGCCTGAGCAAATACGCAGAAACGCAATACGGTCGCGGTGAGCCGGGTTCATGTTCGCTTGGATTTTGAACACATAGCCAGAGAACTTCTCGTTTGTAGGCTCTATTGGTCCATTCGTGCTCATGCGCAGCTCAGGCTTCGGTGCCAGCTGCAGGAAATTTTCCAGGAAGGTCTGAACACCGAAGTTGTTAACGGCACTGCCGAAGAAAACGGGTGTCAGCTCGCCAGCCTGCACCTTTTCCAAATCGAACGGGTCGCCTGCAACGTCAAGCAGCTCCAAATCCTGCACAAGCTGATCATGCAAGAAATCGCCGGCCATCTCGCGGATGATAGGATCGTTATAGTCATCCACCTTGCGGACCTCGATCGTGTTATGATCATTGCCCTGGAACAGCTCGACCTGATTTTTCATCCGGTCATAGACGCCGCAAAGCTCGCGCCCCATGCCGATTGGCCAGTTCATCGGTACAGAACGGATGCCAAGCACCCGCTCCAGCTCCTCCATGAGCTCAAACGGACTTTGTCCTTCACGGTCAAGCTTGTTAATAAAGGTGAAGATCGGAATGCCCCGTTTGCGGCATACTTGGAACAGCTTGATCGTCTGCGCCTCGACGCCTTTTGCGACGTCGATAAGCATGACCGCACTATCCGCTGCCGTTAAGGTGCGGTACGTGTCCTCACTGAAGTCTTGGTGACCTGGCGTATCCAGTATGTTTACGCGGTGTCCCAAGTAGTCGAACTGCATCACGCTGGACGTAACCGAGATACCCCGCTGCTTCTCGATTTCCATCCAGTCGGATGTAGCATGGCGGCTTGCTTTCCGCGCTTTAACCGAACCGGCGAGCCGGATCGCTCCTCCGAACAATAGAAGCTTTTCCGTCAGCGTCGTTTTACCCGCATCGGGGTGAGAGATGATGGCGAATGTGCGGCGCTTATCGACTTCTTGCTTAATTTCATTGCCTAATGATTGACTCATGCATGCCTTCCCTTCTCATTACGAAGCGTCTCATCGCTGTTGAAGGACGATGAGACGCTGAATTTAACTTTATTTATTTGCCGTTGTTCGTAATCCAAATCACGTTGTCTTCGTCCTGGCCGTTAACCGGCCACCAGTGGAAGCCGTCTTTGGCAAGCAGCTCTTCGGCTGCCTTTGGTCCCCAGGAGCCAGCTGGATAATGCTTCAAGTCAGCGGAATCGTCGCGCCATGCAGCAGCGATGCGATCAACGAATTCCCATGCTTGCGCAACTTCATCCCAACGGGTAAAGTACGTCGAATCGCCGCGAACCGCATCGTGAATCAGACGCTCGTAAGCTTCCGGCGTATTCAAGCCAATCTGGCAGCTTTGGCAGAACTCCATCGCAACCGGCTGTACCGAATTGTCAACGCCCGGCGTTTTTGCATTCACTTTAATGTAAATGCCTTCCGTCGGATTGACGCGAATAACGAGCAGGTTAGGCGCCAGATCGTGACGCTGCGCGAACAATACGTTTTGCGGCATCGACTTGAACTCGATTACGACTTCCGTCGTCTTGACTGGAAGGCGTTTGCCTGTACGGATATAGAACGGTACGCCAGCCCAGCGGAAGTTATCTACGGCAATTTTCGCCGCGAAATACGTTTCCGTATTGGAGCCTTCACCGACCGAATCTTCCTCACGGTAGCCCGGAAGCTGTGTTCCGCGAGCTTCGCCCGCGCTGTATTGGCCGCGGATAACGTTGCTGCGGACATCTTCATGCGAATTGTAGCTGCGCAGCGAACGCAGCACTTTTACCTTCTCATCGCGAATATCTTCGCCATGCAGACGGCTAGGCGGCTCCATCGCGATCATCGTAAGCATTTGCAGCATATGGTTCTGGCCCATATCGCGCAATGCGCCTGATTTGTCGTAATAGCCTCCGCGCTCCTCGACGCCAACCGTTTCCGACAGCGTAATTTGCACGTTAGCAATATGGTTATTATTCCACAGCGGCTCGAACAAAGCGTTGGCAAAACGAATCACTTGAATGTTCTGAACCATTTCCTTGCCGAGATAGTGGTCAATGCGGAATACTTCTTCCTCTTTGAAAACCTGTCTGATCTGATCGTTCAGCTTGCGGGCCGATTCCAGATCATAACCGAACGGCTTCTCAATGACAACGCGATGCCAGCCCTTCGACTCCAGCAATCCGCCGTCGCGAAGGTTGAACGATACCGGTCCGAACAGTTCCGGCGCCAGCGCCAAATAGAACAAACGGTTGCCCGGAATATCGAATTTCTCATCCAGCTGCTCAGAGAGCTTGCCAAGCTCGCGGAACGCATCCACGTTATTAATATCGAGCGGCATATACTCGAAATGCTCGGCGAACCGGTTCCACAGCTCGGTATCATCGGCTTTGTAACGGCAAAACTCGACGATGGATTCGTACACGTCGGAACGGAACTGCTCATTCGTGCGGGTGCGGCGGGCAAGGCCGACTACTGCAAAGTTTTCGGACAGCTTGCCTTCTTTATATAAGCTGAACAAGGCGGGGAACAATTTACGTTTAGCCAAATCTCCTGTTGCCCCAAACAAATAGTATACGGCGCCCTGCCCGAGGGTTGATTCCAGGTTCGTAGTATGGTTCATTTTCCTCATTCTTTCCTATTCATTTTGTAGTTTCACATGTTATGTAGTTTAGCATAATAATCCTTAAACTGCTATTCATCTTCCACATAAAAATAACTGATAAGTTGCGTTATTTCTGCTGATTATGGGGCGCTCTTTGCATAATCCCCCGTAATTAGCGGAAGACCGACAATCAAATCATGCTGCTTGGAGCCGGCTTCACGGTGAACAGCTGCCTGGAAGCTGATCAGCCTGCCTTCCTTGCCTCCGCTCTGCACCGATTTCTTCAGCCGATCCGTGTAGTAAGAATTGCTCACCGTGCCGCCATCGGCGTAATGCTCGATCTCCCTCGCCTGCCCCGCCTTCTCCAGACGGCTTATTGCATCATTATATTCCGTCTTCCCCCGCGCGGTTATACCTTCTGTGTATTTCGTACCCGCCCATTCAAGTCCCTTTTCCACCTTTTGCACAAGATCAAGCAGATTTTGCTTGCTGGCCTCGCCGCTCGTACGGAACTGCATAATGGCTCTTCTTTCTCTGCCGGCCGGAAGGCTGTGAATAGACAATTCTCCGCCATAGTCCTCTAGTATAATGGCAGCCTCATCCGCGCCCTCTGTGTACAGAACATTCTTATCCTGCCTTTCATCTTCTGAGGTCATCATTAACACTAGTTTTCCGACCGTTGCTCCTTCACCCTCCGCATCCCAGCGCAAGCTCCATTCCGCGGAACTTGCACCATCTTTGAACAGCTTGTCCGTCCAGGACCATAACGCTTGCATATCATGCTGAAAAGCGCTTTGCCCCGCTGTGTCGGTCCCTTTCTGCATAAATGCCCAGCCGCCGCCGGCGACAAGTACAACGACAGCAGCAAGCACAGCCAAACGGGCACGCAATTGCTGCCGTTTCTGGTCCTTAATCGTCCGAATCGAATAGTAAGAAGTTGAGATAGCGTCCGCCTCCCGGCACATCATTTCGCCAATCCTTCATTGATTCTGTTTAAACGCGTCTTGAACTGGGTATATATCCATACGCATATGCCTGTAGGTGAATACACTGGTTGCAAATCGATCAGTGGGGGATGCCATTATGGAACAAATTTATCCGCTTCAGGAAGAGGTTATCGCTAATTTTTGCGGATTGCCGGTTTGCGTTATTATGCGGGACGGAACGCGTCATATCGGAGTGCTGAGTCATTGCCGCAACGGCAGACTGACGCTGAACGAGCAAGAAGGCGAAGCCGAAGCTGCCGCAGAAGTGAACCAGGCTAAGCCCGGTAAGCAGAAGAAGGGAAAAGGGAAGAGCTCGAAAGCACCCGCTGCCAAAAAGGAAACGGTGCAGGCACAAGCCTATCCGTATGACCCTTACGCCTACAATCCGTATTTCCCGTTTGGCGGGAGGATCGCCCTTGATCTGGCTTTAGTCGCTTTCCTGTTCCTGCTTCTATAAGATCGCCAATATCGCCGCAAAGTCGACAGCGGCATTCGTCAGACTTTGCGCCCCATCCGGTTTAAGCTGGAATGAAAGCTGGCTTTCCAGCTGTCCACCAAACGACCGAAACAAAGGAGGCAGTTTACAATGTCCATTCGTCCAATTTACCGTACCCCGCGATATGCCGAGCGTGTGTTGCCTGTGAAAGCAGTCGAACGCAGCGCTGCTTATTCGTTCCGCGAGGATGAACCACAGCTGCCTTCTGTATGGATGCGAAAACCGTCCCGCTTCGTTCAGGAGAGAGAACCTGACTATACGAGCTATGACCGTTCCCTGAATCTAAGCAAACTGGGTGGGGTAAACGGCCGAGGCAGATGGATCGATCAGTATATTTAAACTCATTTTACCAAATTTAGAACAAAAATAACACCGGATATCCGGTGTTACTTCATTGATGAATTATTCCGCGATGCCTTGTTTATGAGCATATATCGCCGCTTGTGTCCGATCGTCGACGCCAAGCTTATTGAATATATTCGTAATATGGAATTTCACTGTCTTGATGCCAATATACAGCTCATCCGCAATTTCCTGATTGGACATGCCCTGCGCCACTCGCTTAAGCACATCCATCTCCCGCTCGGTCAATTCCTCATGCAATGGAGCCTGGGATGGCTGTTTCGGCTGACGGAGCCGGCTCATCATCTTGGCTGCCACCTGGGACTCCAATACGGACTGGCCACGTGAAGCCGCCCGAATCGCATCGGCAATCTCCGTCGCCCGCGAAGTTTTCAGCAAATAGCTGAAGGCACCCGCTTCAATGACAGGATACAGCTTACTGTCGTCCAAATAACTCGTCAGCACAATGACTTTGCACTCCGGATACAGCTCCAACAGCTTCTGCGTCGTCTCCACGCCGTCCATGCCGTCCATTACGAGGTCCATGAGAACGACATCGGGTTTGTAGGCTTGCGCCAGCCTGATGCCATCATAGCCATTGCTAGCCTCGCCTACGACCTCGATTCCTTCCTCCGTATCCAATACCGCCGCAAGTCCGATCCGAACCATCTCATGGTCATCCACCAGCAATACTTTAATCCGTTGATTCAACTGTTCCATCGGCTCCACCCGCTCCCACCGCTTTCTTATAACGTTTCATATTCGCTACATCTATATTAACTCATTCTTCATGCGGCTTCCAACGGAACCCGGATATCGATCATAGTGCCCTCGCCAGGCTTCGAAGCCATATGCAGCAGACCGCCCAGCTCGTTTACCCGTTCTTCCATCGTAAGCAGCCCGTAAGAGGTCTGTTTTTTCACTTCCAGATCGAAGCCGACGCCATCGTCGATCAAGAGCAGTCTTACATAAGGACCATCGCGCAGCAGCTTGATTTCCATCCGCTCCGCCTTGGAATGGCGCAGCGTGTTAGACAGCGCTTCTTGAGCAATACGGAATAAATGATCCTCTGCATCGGTCTGCAGAGAAATCGAATCATCGACCTCCAGTATAATTTGCATCGGAACCTTCTGCTTGAGCTCGTCCACCAATGCGGTCAACGCCATCCCTAAGTTTTTACCATCCAGATGGACAGGCCTTAGATGCAGCAGCAATGCACGCATCTCCGATTGCGCCACGGAAGCCATCTCCTCGATCAGCTGAACCTGACGCTTAGCCCGCTCCCAATCCCGCTCGATCGTCCGGCTAACGGCCGTTGCCGTCATCGAGATCGCAAACAACTGCTGGCTGACCGCATCGTGAAGCTCCCGGGCAAGACGCTGTCGCTCCTCCAGAACAGCAGAGAACTTAACCTTCTCCGCCCAGATCGCGTCGCTTTGCTCCTCTTCAGATTGCGTTTCATTAGAAGCGTCATCCGGAGTGTCAATTGTCACGCGTATATTGCGCTTGCGCTGCTGCTCCGTCAACCGCTGGATCGCAGCCTTTAATTTCGAGTTTTGCAAATAGCCGACAAATGCCGCTGCAGCCATAGAGGCTCCAATAACGGTAAGGCCTATTACAGCCCATTTCCCCTGCAAGGTGAAAAGTTGAATATAACCGATGCTTTGCAGCACGATAACGACAAGACTAATAATAATAATCAGCCACAGCACCGTCTCGGTTATATTTTTACGGCGAGCCGCCTTATTCTGTTGCTCGGACGGCTTCGATTCCGCCATTTCCGCTCACTCCCTCAATGCCAATCATTATGAAAGCAGGCAAGAGCAGACCGGGCGCGCCCGATCCGCTCTGTGCTTAATCAATCTGTTTTGTTATCTTACTCGGCCGGGTCTGCTTCAACCGGAGCCGAAGCTTTATTGAGCTTGCTCTTCAAAGCTTCGAGCTGCTCGTCAACCTTCATCCGCTTTTCAACATCCGCGATGTTGATCGAATTGACGGCCGTGCTGCTTCCGCCAAAAGCGTAAGGTGCACGGAGCACATCCGCTTCTGCTTCCATCTGCATAATTTTTTCTTCCATCCGGTGGAAGCCTCTCGATGCCGAGCCGCTGTCAATCGTATGGTTCGAGCTCAATTGCGCCATTTGTTTTTGCGCTTTGGCTACTTGAGCGCGGGATGCCAGCTCGTTGCGTTTGTTGCGGAGCTGATAGAACTCCTCTTTCATGCCGTGCAATTGCTGCATCAAATCATCAGCTTGCGCTTTTGTTTGCGCATGAAGGTCTGTGTACTCGCTAGTCTTTTGCTCGAAGTACAGCTTTTCTTCCAACAGCTTGCGGGCCAGATCTTCTTGTCCTGCGCGAAGTGCCGCTTCCGCTTTCGACTCGCGGTCGGCCGTGCTGCGGACAGCTTCTTCCAGACGCTGCTTCATACGGCGTTCATTCGCCATTTGCTTCGCAACCGTCACCTCGGCTTGATGAATCTCAGCCTCCATATCACGCAAGTATTGATTCAGCATTACTACCGGATCTTCAATTTTATCGAGCGCCTCATTCACCGAAGCTTTAGTCATATCCTTCATTCTTTTAAAAATTCCCATGTTTATTTCTCTCCCTTCTCAATTTGCGCAAGTTTTGCGCGAAGCTCATCTACTTCTTTGCGAAGTGCTTTTTTCTCCAAATCATCCATCATCCGATCAAACTGAGCCGAGGATTGCTGCGGCGTCGGATCAGAAGACTGCGTAGCTGCATTATTGCCCCATGGCGGTTTCGGCGGCTGCGGAGGATTTTTGTAAGGGCCTCCTGCATGCGTGCCGAAGTTATGTCCAAAGCTGCCGTTGTTATGGTTTCCGTACTGGTTGTTGTAGTTGCTTCCATATCCATTGCCGTATCCGCCGTAACCTGGTCCAGGACCAAATCCGTTATCATATGGCGGCTCCTTCGGTACGACAAGACCTGCGATAATATAGACGGGGATGACCATGCCGCTTGTGAAGATCGCTGCAACGATAAGCAGAATCCGCAGCAGTGTTGCGTCTACATTAAGCACATCCGCTAGGCCGCCGCATAGTCCGAATAACTTTTTATCGCGTGCCGAACGGTATAGTTTTTTCAAGACGACCATCCTTCCTTATCGAGTTTGCGCTTTAATTGCTCCAGTTCGCGTTCGATGACGGATTGTACCGTCTGTCCCGCTTCGGAAGCGAATTCCCGGCCCATTCTGCGCAGGTCCTGAAAGCTCTTGGCTTCCAGCTCCATATCGCTGATCCGGTCTTCCAGACGACGGAACATCGTGCCAGGATTCGCGCTTTGCTCGCCGATACCTGAGTATCTGGAGTTCAGCCTCTGCTGCAATCGGAGCGATTCCATTCTTGCCGCGTAATACTCGCGCTTGTCGTATACCGTCTGGTATTCGCTGCGCATCTGGCGGAGCTGCTCTTCCAGCTCAACCGTGTTTTGTCTGCTTTGCTCGTACAGATCACGGTATTGGTTCGAACGCTCCTCGCTGCTTGCTTTCTCGTGCAGCGCAATTCTTGCCAGCTGCTCTTCGCCTGCCTTCAGCGCCGTCAGCGCTTGCTGCTCGCGTTTCTCTTTCTGCTGCTCCGCCTGAAGCCACTGTGCCTTCAAGTGATTGCTATGTCCAGCGTACTGCTGATACAGCCGCTCCGCTTGGATAATGTCTTCTCTTGTAGACCAGAGAAACTGATCAATCAACCGAACCGGATCCTCTGCTTTCTCCAGCCGTTCATTTAAGGTAGCGACTGTAATGTCGCGAACTCGCCGCATAATGCTCATTCAATGACCTCCTCGCCAAATTTCATTCATTAGTAGCTGCGTCTATTCCGGTATTGGGAAACGCCATATATGATAAGCACGATTGCCGCGATCACGAGGATCAGCCCCAGGTATTTGCCAAACAGCCAGATCGCACCAAGCGCAACTAGTATGCCGCCGAGCCATTTCTTGTCGTTACGGTAACCGACCACCCCAAGTCCAATCAGAATAAACGGGAACAAAAAGCCGATTATGGAACCGATGTGAACCCCGATAAAATTAAGTACGACGATGCCGCCGACGACGGCCAACAGGATGCCAAGCACTTTTTTACCATCCATTGTTAACTCCACCACCTTTCCATTTCTTTGCTCTATTCTTTTGGTTGCTGCTGCTCTCTTGCTTATGTTCTTATTCTAGATCGATTTTAGGTTTTCTAAAACGGACTTACGGCGGTATCTGCACTAGACCTTAGTCGGGGCAGCCTGCCAGCCCTGCGGATTAGCGGGGTTTCCCCATCTATTCTATCATAAAAACCCGGCTATTCTCCGTATGAAAAACATCCCGTTCGCCATGATGAAAACTCCCTCTTCATCTATTGACATAGAGGCTGCTCTAGCCTGTAAGATCGGACTTGGAGAACGTAGCTTATTTAATTTTACGCTCCGTGTATTGTTTCTTTGATCAATGCAGTTTAAGATAAACAAATCTTCTTATGATTTAGCCGCTTCCGGCTAAGCTAACATTATAATCGTTATTAATGAAAGGTGAACAGACTGTCATGATTTTATCTCAACCTGGTGTTGCGCAAGAAGCTTCCAAAAAATTTCCGATCTCCTTGTTTTCCCTAACGGTAGGAGCATTTGCAATCGGCATGACGGAATTTGTCATTATGGGCATTCTGCCGAATGTGGCCGAGGATTTGGGGGTTAGCATTTCTGCCGCTGGGCAGCTTATTACGATGTATGCGCTCGGTGTAGCAGTCGGAGCTCCTATACTGACTATGCTGACCCACAAAATTTCGCAAAAGAAACTGCTGATTTTCTTGATGGGTCTGTTTATTTTTGGCAACGTTGCCGCTGTATTCGCCCCGAACTATTCCATTCTAATGGCTGCCCGGTTAATTACCGCACTGACGCATGGAACATTCTTTGGAGTTGGTGCCGTTATCGCATCAAGACTTGTCCATCCAGACCGAAGAGCCGGCGCTGTGTCCATGATGATGGCTGGCCTTACCATTGCCAATATAATAGGTGTTCCGCTCGGAACCTTTATCGGCCAGCATATGGGCTGGCGGGCTTCATTTGCTTCGATTGCTATCATGGGCGTTTTGACGTTAATCGGCATCATTATATTTATTCCGAAGCTGAAACAAGAGAAAGCGACAGGCATATTGCAGCAGCTGAGCGAACTGGCCAATCCAAGACTGCTTGTATTTCTAATGATATCTGTTCTGGGCAATGCAGGCCTGTTCGCGATTTTCACTTATATCGCCCCGCTGCTTGTTGAGGTTACAGGCTTTGCTGATCGTCATGTGACCTGGATTCTTGTTCTATTCGGATGCGGTGTCACGCTAGGCAACATCATTGGCGGCAAGCTGGCCGACTGGAAGCTCATGCCCACGATTCTTGGTATTTATCTCGCCACTTGCGTCATTCTCGGTATATTTACATTTACGATTCATAACCAAATTGCCGCCGTATTGACGATATTTCTTTGGGGTGCCGCATCCTTTGCTGTATTCCCGGGAATGCAGGTACGCATTATGAACCTGGCCAAGTCTGCTCCCGCATTAGCTTCCACGATGAGCCATTCAGCCGGCAATTTGGGCAATGCGACAGGCGCTTTCATCGGCGGATTTGTCATTACTCACCTATCCTTGGTGTCCCTCCCTTGGGTTGGCGCGATTCTGGTAGGCTTAGCACTTCTTCTGGCTATTGCTTGCTTTGCTTCCGACCGGAAATATGAAGCTGCTTAAATCATTCAGAGGCTGCCCGGCATAATTGCCGTGCAGCCTCTTTATTATATTCATCAAGCTCTGCAATCGAATAGTTCTCCAAATTCAGCAGGGGTTAAATAGATCGCAACCTGCTCCCGTTTCCCTTCATCCAGCTCCATGTAGAATCCTGCTTGATCAGGCGGATACAGGTCCAGAAATTGCTCCCGGAACCCTTCTTTATTTCCCTCTTTCAACGCTTGGAGCATATAGTACGTATACTCCTCCTTATATTTGTATTCATACAGTTTAATCATCGCCTCTCTCCTCCTCAGCCAGATAATGTAAGCCTCCGCTTATAAATGCTCGACTTCAACGCTTTGAACGTGGTCAATTTTCTTAATGTAATAATAAATTTCAGTTGTATAGTGGTTATCCGGCACAGACAGCGTCAGATCGATACGTTGACGGTTGTTGTCGATATCTTTCAATTTCATATATCTGATTTTGAATTGTTTCGTCTTGGACTGCGGATCCTTGCGTTCGATTCTTTTAATTAATTCCGTCATCCGGTAGTTGGACTCGACGACAATTTTTACCGCCACATCATGGCGGCTAAGCGTTTCAGGACCCAAATACCGGATTAGAAAAGGGACAACGTTCACCGCTAAAATTAGCAAAATAACACCCATGACGGCTTGTATATAGAATCCTGCGCCAATTGCAATTCCCAGCGCTGATGCCGACCAGATAAGCGCGGCGGAGGTCAGACCTGATATCACTTCATTGCTTCTGCGGAGTATAACACCCGCTCCGATGAAGCCTACGCCGCTTACAATCTGAGCCGCTAAACGCATAGGATCCATATTCGGATGATTGGGACCGCCGAATTTTCCGAATGCTTCAATCGATACGATTGTGATCAGGCAGCTGGCAATACAGATCACCATACTAGGCCTTAATCCGAGCTGTTTTTGTTTAATTTGCCGGTCAATTCCAATAAGCAGTCCAAATAGCAGGGCGAGCCCCAGCTTCAGCATCATTTCGAGTTCATTCGTCATGCAACTCACCTCTTTTACTAATTTTTCAAAATAATGAATAACAAAAAAACGCCCCCTGCAAGAGGGAGCGCTTGGCTCAAATTCGATCGATACCCGGATTACATGTCAAAGAAACCCCTATGCGAACACTCTTCTGGAATGAAGAAATGCCGGTCTGCCTCGGGGGAACATGGAAGCAGCGTAAAGACTGAATTTTTCATCTTAACAGGATATAAATGTGTAGTTATAGCGATAGATAAACTAGAACTGCTGTCCATGTAAATACTCCCCCTCTTCGAATATTGAAAGCTTTAGAACTCATTCTGGGTATTACTTACGAGATTTTACTTGGACTGTTTGATCTTGTCAATAGCTGTTTACTGTCTGAAAAATAGCTCTTGACAAATAAGATTTGAGCATTTACGATGGCTAAGGAATTGAATATGATCCTCGTTAGGTGAGGCTCCTATACGAACATAGGCCACTGCCCAGAAATATCGAAAGATGCCCATGGGTAGAACAGGGATTGCCGGATTAAGGCTTTTCATAAGGTGGCTAAGAGAACTTTCTCTTTACGTTGTATAGTGCCAAAACTCGACTAGGGGGAACCGAAAGTGTTTTTTTGTGCGCTTTTTTACCCTCTAGATCACTCTAGAGGGTTTTTATTATGCAATAAGGGGGGATATGTCATGGACAGTAGTCCAAGTTGCCGATCTAGTTACGTTTATTTAAAAGCTGTACAGAGGGAGAACTATGCCCGCTTGGCCTGCCCATTCATACCATGCTTATCTCCTCGCGAAAAAAATTATTGGCGAAGGGTTATTTGAGTATGCGTTTTTGACCGGCAAGGCCATGCGTCTCAGCTCTCTCTGATACACAGAGGGAGCTTTTTTTTGTTCCCGCTCATTAGCAATATCGCAATCAGCGAGGAGGAATTAGCATGGCTAAAACGATCAAAGACCAGAAGAAAGTAACGCAACAAATCGCAGAGCATCTCATCCAAACCTCTCTTTCCCTGGAAGAGGATGTGATGGAGGAGCTCAATACCTGTACACAAGGCCTTACCGAAACCGAGGCAAAGCAAAGACTCGAACAACATGGAAAAAACCGGATCGCCCACGATAAACCGCCGGTATGGTATATCCAGCTGCTCAGCTGCTTTAAAAATCCGTTTATTCTTATTTTGCTTTCTCTCGCCGCTTTTTCTTACTTTATGGATGATGATATTCAAGCCGTAATCATTATCACGGTTATGGTGACAGTCAGCGTCATTATTACCTTTACGCAAGAATACCGTTCGGCGCGAACTGCCGAGAAGCTTAAGGCGATGGTCAAAACGACATCCTCTGTAAGCCGCCAGACGGGCAGCCAGACGGAGCAAAAAGAGATAGACATGGAGCTTTTGGTGCCGGGAGATATTATCCACCTGTCAGCAGGGGATTTAGTCCCCGCCGATGCCCGCCTGATTTTATCCAAAGATTTATATGTCGGAGAATCTGCACTGACGGGAGAAGCAATGCCAGTCGAGAAGATGGATAGCGTTCCGCGCGGCTTATTAAAATTGGCAAGCAAGCAATCGAGTAAGCCCATCAATGCACTGGAGCTAGACAATATGTGCTATATGGGAACAAACGTTGTGAGCGGCTCTGCAACAGCTGTCGTAATGGCGACTGGAGCTAATACCTATTTCGGTTCTATGGCCAGCACACTTACGGGAAAACCGCCGCTTACCGGCTTTGACAAAGGGATCAAAAGCATCACCTTCGTGCTTATCCGGTTCATGTTCATCATGATTCCGATTATTTTCCTCGTTAACGGGTTTACAAAAGGAGACTGGTGGGAGGCTCTCTTATTCGGATTATCTGTAGCAGTTGGCCTTACGCCGGAAATGCTGCCTGTCATTGTCGCTGGCAATCTAGCAAAAGGGGCGGCTGTCATGGCCCGTAAGAAGGTCGTCGTCAAGCGGCTCAACGCGATTCAAAACTTTGGCGCAATGGATATCCTATGCACGGATAAAACCGGCACGCTCACCCAGGACAAAATCATTCTGGAGAAGCATCTTAATACGCAAGGAAAAGAAGACAGCAGCGTGCTGGAATACGCCTATTTAAACAGCTGCCATCAGACAGGACTGAAAAACCTGCTTGATGCCGCCGTGCTCGAACATGCAGAGCTTGCTCAGATACTAGGCGCAGAAAATAACTATACAAAAGTCGATGAGATCCCGTTCGATTTCAACCGCCGGCGGATGTCAGTGGTGCTCCAAGAAAAGCATGCTGGCCATATCCTCATCTGCAAAGGAGCAATGGAAGAAGTGCTCAGCATCTGCTCCCATACTGCAGATAACGGGAATGTCATTCCTCTTACTCCGGAAATAACGGACTCGATGCAGCAGCTTGTCCACATGATGAATACTGACGGCTTGCGCGTTCTTGCCGTTGCCATTAAGCGCACAGAAGCCAGAGATGCCGCCTACGGACTGCAGGACGAGAAGGATCTTGTCTTAGTCGGATACTTGGCCTTCCTCGACCCGCCCAAAGAGAGCGCAAGAATGGCAATTCGGGCACTTAAAGAACATGGTATCGATATTAAAGTTATTACAGGCGACAATGCAGCAGTTACTCGCAAAGTATGCAAGGATGTCGGTATCCATGTGAATGACATCGTTCTCGGCAATACGGTTGAGACTTTAACCGATGAACAGTTGGCCGATATTGCCGGGAAAACAACGGTTTTTGCAAAAATCAATCCGATGCAGAAAGCCAGAATCGTCCGGGTATTGAAAAGCAAAGGGCATACGGTTGGCTTTATGGGCGACGGAATTAACGACGCCGTATCGCTTAAGGAAGCGGATGTGGGCATTTCGGTGGACACAGCTGTCGATATTGCCAAAGAATCGGCCGATATCATTCTGCTGGAGAAAAGCCTGATGGTACTGGAGCAAGGTGTCATTCAAGGACGGATCACTTTCGGCAACATGATTAAATATATCAAAATGACGGCCAGCTCCAACTTTGGCAACATGTTCAGCGTACTCGTCGCCAGCGCATTTATCCCTTTTTTGCCGATGCTGCCGATTCACCTGCTTATTCAAAATCTGTTCTACGATGTGTCACAGCTGTCCATTCCATGGGATCGGATGGATAAGGAATATTTGCGCAAGCCGCAGAAGTGGAATGCCAAGTCGGTTAGCCGTTTTATGATTTTTATCGGGCCGATCAGCTCCATCTTCGATATCTCAACCTATGCGATCATGTGGTATATTTTTTCCGCCAACTCAGTCGATCACCAAACCTTATTCCAATCGGGCTGGTTTATTGAAGGACTGCTGTCGCAGACTCTCATTGTACACATGATCCGTACCGAAAAAATTCCGTTTATTCAAAGCACGGCCAGCGTCCCGGTCGTCCTTCTGACCAGTCTTATCATGGCTCTTGGCATTTACTTGCCGTTCAGCGGGTTTGGCTCAAGCATCGGCCTGGAGCCGCTGCCGCTCTCCTACTTCCCATGGCTGGCAGCCACGTTGCTGTCTTATTGCGTCCTGACGCAGGTAATCAAAAAATGGTACATCCGCAAATTCAATGAGTGGCTGTAAGCGAGACGGGTATACGGATAAGTAAATGATCATTAAAAAAGCTCTTTAGGTTATTGTTAAATCTTAAGAGCTTTTTTACATAGCATATTTCATCCGCTTGACTTAAAGTGAACTTCAAGATTTATACTATGCATAGTCCCGATCGCTATGGACAAATGAGACAAAAAAAAGAATGACAGGCCGCTAAGCGCTCTGTCACTCTAAACAATTCATATATGGGGGCAAGAATATGGTGCAAAAGCAAAAACAGCTAACAGCTTGCAGCGCTTTGATTGATTATGTCACAAAGCTTGGCGTTTACCAGGAACAGGTATGGCTAACGCCTCTTGGTTCAGACAAATGGAGCATCAAGGAAGTAATCGGCCACCTGATTAGGTGGGATCACTATTTTTATGAAACAACAATCCATCCTATCGTAACGAACAGCCCGATCACGATGTCGGAAGATGATGATGTGAGCACATTCAACACATCAGCTGCTGCTTGGGCGCTCAGCCAATCGAAGGAAGACTTAATCCATGCTCTAACGAGCTCCAGGAAAGCCATTACGGATGCTCTGCAATCCATCCCGGAGGAGCATTATTCAAAAGTTTATGCAGATGCAGAGGGCAACACATTCACATTGGCGCAATTCATCCAGGATATAGCCAGCCATGATCAGCATCATACCGCTCAGATTACGCAAGCAATAGATAAAGCTTAATCTTCTTTGCTGTACATGCTCTCATCTTCCAGCCGGATCAATACCTTGCCGAAGCGGCCGCCTTCCTGAACGGTTACTTTGCCTGACGGATAAGCTTTCTCCAAATAGCTTGCCGCCGTTTGTACAGTCCGCTCATCGACAGGCAGACCGTAATGGCCAAGCAGGGACATCACCTCTTGCAGCGCCGCTTCGCGCGTCACTTCTTTTGTTTTCATTTCCCGTGTCAGCAGCGACTCATAAGAATAACCTTTCATATAGAGCAGATGGAGCAAATAGCCCATTTCTAAAGGTTTCTTTTTGTACGGCTGCCCCGTAATGAGTGGCCAAATTTCTTGCAGTAAGCTATGCTCGTTATGCGTCACAGGCATGCTGATATAGCAATACTTCCGGGCGCATGCAAGCACCTTCTCCACGCTCTCCCAATCATGGATGACCGGGCACATAGATACAAATACGAGATCAAAGGCTTTGTCCCAGCCCTTATCCTGCACATCAATATGCTCGAATGGTTCATGTACGATGCTCACTTGAGCATCAGCAAGCTTGGCAAGGTTCTCTTCCAGCAATTCAACTAGCGGAGGAGAGGACTCCAAAGCGGTAACCCGGGCTCCCCGCTCCGCAAATGGCACTGTGAATACGCCTGATGCAGCGCCAATGTCCAGCACAGAGCTATTTTCAAAGCGGACTCCCTGGCCTTCCAGCCAATTGATAATCCGCCGGCTTCTTTTCCTGCCCTCTTCACTAAAGGATTGCTCGTTAAATGCCCTTGCCTTTGGATCAAAGGAACGGGAAAAATCGATTCCCGCCTTTTGCATCTTTTTCAACATGATGTCGCTCTGATCCTTCCAAGCTTGTTCCCAGATAGCTTCATTATAAAAATCGTTCATGCTCATTCCTTCCACTCCTCAATTTTATTTATTGGTTTTGCCGCCAAGCTGCATACTTCCTTAGATCTATAATATCTATAATTAAACAACAAGAAGCGTACTGCTTACTTCTTGTTCTTATCATGGTTGCCCGTGCAATGCCGCTTGAGAGCCTCATCGATTACCGTCTGAATCGTATGAGCCTGCAGATACTGGTGAAGCTGCTGTTCCGCGCCGTACATGACCTTCTCGATCAGGCACTCACTCCCTCTACGGTTATCCTGAGCGGCTTCATCATCTAACAGCTGATGCTGCTGGGAATTCGTATTCGAGCATTCGAACATCTGCTGTCTGCCCTCAATGACTTGAATCACATCAAGAAAAGTAATCTGATCCGCTGACTTTGCCAATTCATAACCGCCATTGACCCCAGGTACGGCTCGTACAATACCGTCCTGTCTCAGCTTGGACATGATTTTGGACAGATAGCTTTCTGAGACCCCGAGTGACACAGCTAACTCCTTAATACCAACATTCTGTTGACGCTGCGAGTTGCCCAAATGAAGCAAAGCGTGCAGCGCATAATCTGTACTTTTGGAGAATTGCATATTGATTTCCTCCCTCCCGTTAATTACAGACCTATATTGTCCATAATAAATGATTCCATTGTAAAATGCAATCTCCTTAGCAGACTGCCAATAGTATTCCCAGTCACTCAGCAGCGTTGACAGTAAAATCAAATACGAATATAATGGTCACGACAACTATAATCATGTCTACTATAAGGAGGAATCCCTTGGAATTAGAAAAATATATTGGCGTCAATGTTCAACGGGCAGCGCTAAAGCTAAACAACTATTATCAAAAAGTAGTCAATCCATTTGATATTACAGTGGAACAGTGGGAGATCCTGGTCGTCCTGTGGGAAAAAGAAGGGATTACTCAAAAGGAGCTTGCTGAACGACTGTATAAGGATCAGACCAATGTTGCGAGAATGTTGTTCAAATTGGAGAAAAAGGGCTTTATTTACCGGGTCGTTCACGAAACGGATCGAAGGTCTTTACGGGTCTATTTAACGGCCAAAGGCAGCGATATTAAAGACGAAATTCTTGCTCCGTCCATGGAGGCCTACGAGAAAACCGTCAAAGGGTTGTCGGATGAGGAAGTAGAGACGTTTAGAAGAGTGCTCTCTGTCATGTTCAATAATGTGAAAGATCTATAATCGGAAATCAGTGAGAGGAGCAATCGTATGCACTTCAAATTAAAGGAAGCGATAGAAGTTCTCGAGCGTACGCCACGAACATTGGAATTCTTTTTATCCGGTTTATCTGACGGGTGGCTGCACTGCAACGAAGGTACAGGAACCTGGAATGTCCATGAAGTCATTGAGCACCTGATTGAAGGTGAGAAAAATAATTGGATGCCTCGGCTAACGTTTATTCTTCAGGAAGGTGAAAGCAAGCCCTTCCCGTCATTCGACCGGTACTCTCACTTGAATCAAAAAACGGAAACAACAATTGAACATAACTTGCTCGAATTCAAAACGCTGCGAGAACAAAATCTGACAGCACTTAAGGAACAGCTTCATCCTGAAATCCATTTGGAACGAACCGGTTCACATCCCGCACTTGGTGTCGTCAAGGTGAAGGAATTAATCGCAACATGGGCCGTTCATGATTTAACGCACATCGCGCAAATCGTTCGGGTTATGGCAAAAAGATACGGTTCGGATGTAGGTCCGTGGAGCGCATATTTAGGTATTTTAAAATAAACCATCAGCATTGGATTCATAATGGAATGAATCCATGCGATATATAGTTGTCATGTCTATTATCATCAAGACATGTTATTTTATCGTTTTGAAATGGAATGATATGTTTAGCCATCGAATATATACTTGCTACGACAATTAGTGATATAGCAATGAAAAGGAGAAATGAAAATGGATTCAACTGAAAAAGAAATTGGCATATTTGATGCACCGTATAGAGCCTTAACGATCGGAATTATTCTTGCCGTCACTACAGTTGCTTTTGAAGGATTAGCGATTACTACAATTGCTCCGAGTCTCGCGCAAAAATTGCAGGGCATCCATCTATACGGCTGGATATTTAGCGCATTCCTGCTAGCCCAAATCGTCGGAACAATGATTACTGGACATCGGATCAGCAAAAGAGGCGTGTTTGCATCATTTGTCACTTCAATTCTCTTTTTCGTCATCGGGATCATTGTTGCTGCTCTTTCCGTCAATATGATGATGTTAATCGCCGGGAGACTGCTGCAAGGTTTTGGCGCGGGTGCTATCATCACCTGTGTATACTTCAGCATTACGGCAGGTTATCCTGACCGATTGAGAACGAAGATCCTTGCCATGTTTTCAAGCGCGTATATTTTGCCTGCATTAGTTGGTCCTTATATCGCCGGACTGTTAGCCGAATATATTTCATGGAGATTTGTATTCTGGTTTGTACTGCCTTTCATTGGCTTGGCCGTTATCCTTACGTTGCCCGCTTTCCGCAATTTCAAAACCGAGGAAGTATCGGAATCAAAGAACGGCCGGAAGGAAGGTTATGCCCTATTACTGGCCGTTGGAACCGGATTATTGCTGGCTGGACTTGGCTCTATAACGAGCTGGAAAGGAATAGTGCTCACAGTAGCAGGAATACTTATTATGATTCTGCCATTGCGGAAGCTGCTGCCAGCTGGCACTTTCCGGGCACGGAGAGGGTTGCCAGCAACGATAATCTCAAGAGGTTTGTTTGTCGCTTGCTATAATGCAACTGAAAGCTATGTCGTCCTTGCATTGACAGATGTCAAAAAATTGGCCGCCGACCTAGCAGGGTTAATCGTAGCTGCCGGCGCATTAAGCTGGTCTGCCGCAGCTTGGCTCCAATCCAGGTTTGATGCCAAAGATCACGGAACAGGACGGAATAAAAGGATTACAGCTGGAATCGGATTGATGGTCATTGGTGTTATTGCAGTCATGTTTGCTGTCAGTCTCCCTGAGGGCGGCATCGTATATGCAGTCATTTCGCAAATTTTTACCGGGTTTGGCATTGGGCTGGCTCACCCAACTACAGGAGCGATTGCCTTGCAGCAAGCGAATAAAGGTGAAGAAGGAGAAATATCCGCGAGCCTTCAATTTACAGACGCATTCAGTCCGGGGTTAAGCATCGGGATCGGCGGGGCTTTCATCGCAATTAGCCAAACCATGAATTGGGGCTTGTTAACCGGCATTATGCTGGCTTTATCGCTTCAACTGCTTTTTGTCATATTGAGCTTGGCCATGTCCTTGCGTATTAAGAAAGGGAATTCTGCACCTCAAGCGTGAATGGACTAAATCTGATTGCTAAACAGAAAAACCGTTGAACGTATGTCCAACGGTTTTTCTACATTTACATCGATTTTATTGCAGATCAAAGGCAGCGAGTACATCGTTGATTTTCATACTGTCTGCTGTAGGCCCGTTCAGCATCCAATGTCTGGACGACATTTTGTACACATGCCCTTGCTTAACAGCAGGAATCGACTTCCATACATTCAGATCCTCCACTACACTCATTTCCTCTAGTGCATCCTTAGCTTCATCCTCTGAATCAAATGAGCCCCCTACTGTGACAAATAAGTAGTCGGCAGTCAGATCGGGCAGTGTCTCAAGCGATGATTCTATCCCCCAAGCGCCTTCTTCCTCCTTGCTCATGAGGTTAGCCAGCATCGGTTCTAGTGTCAATCCTAAATCTTTGTACGCGATGCTGGTATAGGAGAATGCCGGGAAAAACAATTGAACATCCTGCTTCGACGGCCGGATAAAAGCTAATGTCCGGTCAGCCCCTATTTTTGCTACAATAGCCTCTTTAGCCTTGCTCAGCTTTTCCTGGTAGTCATGAATGATAGACTGAGCTTTCTCTTCGCGGCCAATTGCCTTCCCAATCGCCGCGATAGACGTCTGCCAGTCGCTTCGATCATAAACGATAGTTGGCGCAATTTTGCTTAGCTGCTTATATGATTCCGTATCCGTGGGCAAAAGATTGGCAATAATCAGATCCGGCTTGGAATCGAGAATAGACTCATAATTTATACCGTCTGGCGTGTAGACCGACGGGATATTTTTTGCTTGCAGCGTGTCGTATAAGTATTGTCCCTTCATCGATTGAGCATGAACCATTGGCGCATCAAGCGCCAGCATAATATCTTCGAGCCCATTTACCGCTATGCGCTGCGGATTGTTTGGAACTTCGCTTTCCCCCATCATATGTTTAACCAACTTGGTCTGCAGCTGCTCCTGTACAACAGCTGCCGGAGAGCCAGCCGCAGCGGATGGTTCATTGGAACCTGTTGCAGCCCCACAACCGCTGAATAACAAAGTCATGCAGAGCAGCATTACAGCGGTTACTGACAGTTTCATTTCTTTGGACATCGTTAAATCTCCCTCTTTTTCATAATGAGAATAATTATCATTATAGCTGCGGCCTGCGCGAGGGACAATAGCTTGTCCTGAACTGTTAAATGGACTTTTCTGAACCGGCTTCTCTGCTGCCAGCGATCTAAATCGCAATGGCGATACACCGGTTTGTTTTTTGAACATGCGGCTGAAATAGTATACGTCCAAGTAACCTATGCTTGACGAAATTTCTTGCAAGGATGCATTCGTCTTTGTCAGAAGCCTGCTGGCATGTTCGACACGAACTTGGATCAAATATTCGTTAGGCGTTATGCCTAGCTGCCTTTTGAATAAACGGGATAAGTAGCTGGAGCTGCATCCAAGCAGTTCTGCCAGCCCCTCGAAAGTAAAGGCTTCCGAATAGCTGGTCTCCATGTAGCGAGTAGCCTGGGACACAAGATCAGCTCTTATCTCCCCAAGCTCCTGCCCAGCCATCTGACCAAGCAATTCATGGACAAATTGATAGAGAACACCTTTGGCATACAGCTTGTCGAGCAGCGTATGATTGCGCCAGCTTTGTTCCATCAGCTCGAACTTTGACTGAAGGGCAAGCGGAGCATGAGGCGTGAATCCATATTGAATATGAAAAGGACTGCTGCGTTTCAACATCCGCTCCAAATAACGGTTGCCAGGGAAAGCTAACAGTACCTTATACATAATGAGATCATATTCGAGGCGGTCACCTGAAGGGATAACATCGAGGCTCATACCCTTTGCACCATGAAGCAAATGAAAGCCATCGATGGCATAACCAGTTCCGTCCAGCATTACCCGTCCACGTCCGCTCGTCACCCACAGGAAAGCGTTGGAGGGAAGCTTGTAACCGCGAAGCACGTCTCCTTGCACCACTAACTGATGTCTAATGTCGAGCAGCTTGACATTGGCCTCGTTCCACAGCAATAGATGCTCGTTCCAATTCATACCTATCACTTCCTGATACTAATAAGTTGCCTTTTCATCAAGGCTGTACCTCATTATAATTGAAAATGATTCTCACAACCAGCATTTTGTATCGCCATGAATTAAGTTTTTAAGAAATAGAAAATAAGCTCAATAAAAAACAAAAAAGCTCATCGGATACATATCCAATGAACTTCTAGTTGATTAATCTGGTGCCGGTGAAGGGACTCGAACCCCCACGGTTTCCCTCACGATTTTGAGTCGCGCGCGTCTGCCATTCCGCCACACCGGCATTTTGTAAAGATGGCGCGGCCTAAGAGATTCGAACTCCTGACCTTTTGATTCGTAGTCAAACGCTCTATCCAGCTGAGCTAAGGCCGCAAAATACTTATTAAATTGTGGAGGCGCCACCCAGACTCGAACTGGGGGTAGAGCTTTTGCAGAGCTCTGCCTTACCACTTGGCTATGGCGCCATATAGATGGAGCGGAAGACGGGAATCGAACCCGCGACCCTCGCCTTGGCAAGGCGATGCTCTACCGCTGAGCCACTTCCGCAAAACAATGGCTGGGGATTCAGGGATCGAACCTGAGAATGACGGAGTCAAAGTCCGTTGCCTTACCGCTTGGCTAATCCCCAATGTCAATTAAAATATGGGGCGGACGAGGGGAATTGAACCCCCGAATGTCGGATCCACAAACCGATGCGTTAACCACTTCGCCACGACCGCCATGTTCATATTCAATTGATTGGCAGGGGCAGCAGGAATTGAACCCACACCAAAGGTTTTGGAGACCTTTGTTCTACCTTTAAACTATGCCCCTAGGTTGTGGTGGAGGGCGATGGATTCGAACCACCGAACTCGAAGAGAGCAGATTTACAGTCTGCCGTGTTTAGCCACTTCACTAGCCCTCCACAACATGGTGCCGGCGATAGGAGTCGAACCCACGACCTACTGATTACAAGTCAGTTGCTCTACCAACTGAGCTACACCGGCATATTCATTTGTTAAAAATGGTGGCTCGGGACGGAATCGAACCGCCGACACGAGGATTTTCAGTCCTCTGCTCTACCGACTGAGCTACCGAGCCAGATGTTTGTGTTAATGGCGGAGCTGACGGGATTCGAACCCGCGGTCTCCTGCGTGACAGGCAGGCATGTTAGGCCTCTACACCACAGCTCCACATCATTGTCGGACACACATTGGTAAAGTTTTGGTTGCGGGGGCAGGATTTGAACCTGCGGCCTTCGGGTTATGAGCCCGACGAGCTACCGGGCTGCTCCACCCCGCGTCGTTAAAAAAGTATTTATGGTGGAGGCTGAGGGGATCGAACCCCCGACCCTCTGCTTGTAAGGCAGATGCTCTCCCAGCTGAGCTAAGCCTCCATATCGCTTGAGCGACCTTTATAATATATCATATGTAGGTCAACTTTGCAATACTTTTTTAGGTTAAAGTTTAGAAATTGTAAATGGTGACCCGTAGGGGATTCGAACCCCTGTTACCTCCGTGAAAGGGAGGTGTCTTAACCCCTTGACCAACGGGCCTAAAAGTTTTGCGAAGCAAAATCTTACTTCGTAAGTGAAAAGTATAATTATGGCAGAGAGGAAGGGATTCGAACCCTCGAGACCCGGTTAGAGCCTACACGATTTCCAATCGTGCTCCTTCGACCACTCGGACACCTCTCTATATGGCTCCCCGAACAGGACTCGAACCTGTGACAACTCGATTAACAGTCGAGTGCTCTACCAACTGAGCTATCAGGGAATATGCTTCAAAGCTTTGCGCCTTGAAAACCGGATGCGAATTGAAATGTATCACTTTAGCGTCCCCTAATCGGGGTATTTAGGATAAGCCCTCGACCGATTAG
>NZ_JBHVUY010000010.1:91584-110319 GCF_042883865.1 Paenibacillus sp. NPDC058174 | reverse complement strand
CCATCAGGAGTGCAAGCACTCCTTCAAGTCCGCTCGACTTGCATGTATTAGGCACGCCGCCAGCGTTCGTCCTGAGCCAGGATCAAACTCTCCATAGAATTTGAAAGCTCATTACTTTGTTTTATCGCTTTTTCTTACGAATGGCGAGCCATTCATAAGGGCAGTTTTGCTCGTTGTTCAGTTTTCAAAGAACAATTCTTTTTTTCGTGTCAACCGCGTTTTTCTCAGCGGCGACTTTTATAATATATCACAGACGCCCAGATCAATGCAAGCTTTTTTTTAAAATTCTTTTTTAAAGCTCATTTCCCTTGCTCTTTGGCGCGAGATATAATGTAGCATACAATCTGGGCCTGCGTCAACCCCAATCGTTTATTCTATACGATAAAGTACTGAACACCCGCAATTAAAGCGATGCCGGGAACCCCCAGAACAACGACAGTACCGATGGTCGCAGGGTTTAACGGGATGTACATTTTCGGAATGAGCCCTGAATAATTCAAGATATACAATACGACTGCTGCCAGTACAAGATGGACGGCAAAACCCTTCAGCCATGCCATCGACAATTTGTTGCGGAGCAAAATAACCACTAATAAGAATGATGAGATAAGCAGTGTAGCCAGCCAAATCATCTTCATTGCAGCGCCCCCTTCCACTCCGGCCATACCCGGCATGTCCTTTTAGCCACTCGCAGCAGCATTTCATATCGCTTCTCTGCCGTTATAATCGAATAGATTGCATAATCGATCTGATCCTTGCCTTCCGCAACATCGAAAAACCGATTTGCATTTACCCATTCCCGGTGAGCCTCTGCGATCTCTAAACGCAAATGCTCGGTCCACTGCACCGTATCCATCTCTGCCGTTATCCGGCTTTTGGCTTGAACTGCCTGATCCTTATGGCGAAGATTCAGCATACCCATATCCAATATCCCCCTTTGCTTGTCCACTTCACTTTTTCACCTATTGCCCCTAACTACTTCATGTGTATAAGCAATAGGCTGAAAATAGAACAAGAAAACGAGGTTATCCCCCACTCTTGGCTAATAACAAAAAAAGACTGCTTCCAAAGAAAGCAGTCAATCTGCATCCTCTGAAAACAGCCTTAATTTATCAACTTAATTCTCTACGGCCTTCCATCGCTTTGGAAAGCGTAACTTCATCCGCATATTCCAAATCGCCGCCTACCGGCAGTCCATGCGCAATCCGCGTGACGCGAATACCGAACGGCTTTACCAATCGCGAAATATACATCGCTGTTGCTTCGCCTTCGATATTCGGATTCGTTGCCAGGATAAGCTCCTGTACGCGCTCATCACTCAAACGTTGAAGCAGCTCAGCAATGCGGATCTGATCCGGCCCAATTCCCTCCATAGGAGAAATTGCGCCCTGCAGCACGTGATAATGGCCCTGGAACTCCTTCATCCGTTCCATCGCGACCAAATCCTTCGATTCCTGTACGACGCAAATGACGGAGTTGTCACGCGACTTGTCTTGGCAAATCCGGCAAGGGTCCGTATCCGTAATATTGCAGCAGACAGAGCAATAAGTCAGATTCCGCTTGACGCTGACCAGCGCTTTGGCAAAGTCGATGACGTCATCCTCTTTCATTCGCAGCACATGAAAAGCAAGCCTTGCGGCCGTTTTGGGACCAATGCCCGGAAGCCGTGAAAAGGCATCAATCAATTTCGCTATCGGTTCGGGGTAATACAAGAAGTGCAGCTCCTTTCAAGCAGCCAGCAAGCAAAGGTCGTTCAATAATTAGAACAGACCAGGGATTTTCATACCGCCTGTAAATTTGCTCATATCCTGGTTCGCCATATCGTCAACTTTAGCAAGAGCATCATTAACCGCTGTCAGAACAAGATCCTGCAGCATTTCTACATCATCCGGATCAACAGCTTCCGGTTTAATTGTAATGTTGGTGATTTTTTTATGGCCGTTAGCTGTAACGGTAACAACACCGCCGCCTGCCGTGCCTTCAGCGGACTTATTAACGAGCTCCTCTTGCGCTTTCATCATTTGATCCTGCATTTTTTTCACTTGCTTCATCATTTGGTTCATATTGTTCATTCTAATCACCTCATAAATGTAGTGGAATTCATTTTCATTAATCATTAACGATCTGACTTCAGCTTGCAACCTGTCCCGCTAATCTTCCTTAACGACGACCAAATCCTCGCCAAACAGCTTCACCGCTTCCTCCACCCACTTCGGTTGAGGTGCAGCCTCTCCCGTATCGATGGCGTCGGCAGTCAGTTCGAGCGGATCTTCAGCGCCGCCAGGACGGTCGGCTGCAGCTTGCCATTCCTTAAGCATGACGGTAGCGAGACGTAGCGGTTTGCCGATTACATCCTGCAATACACGCTCGATAATATCCCGGTGTGCCGGCTTCTCGGTCGTCTCCCGGTGCATCGTGTTCTTGAAGGCCACAAGCACCGAATCATCCGTAGCTGCAACAGGTTCTCCGTCAACCAGCCAAGCATGAACGGTAATTCTGGCTTCCTTAACCCGCTGCAGCACCTCGCTCCACTTCATCCGAACCTGGCCGCTTGCCGGACTTCCGGCAGAGGCGAGGTAAGGATCAAGCTTCACTGATGCCAGCCTTACTCCACCAGCCGCGCCAAATCCGCCACGGCCGCCGGCGCTCGGCTGACGATTGCCCGCAGAGCGAGACTGTCCTCCGTCGCCAGCTTGACCGCCGCCAGCTGCAGCGCCGCCGTTTTGCAGCACCTGCTCCAGCTTGCGCTCCAACACTTCGATCTGCTGCCGCAGCCGCTGCATTTCGCCGGCTGCCGGCGAAGCACCCGCAGGTGCCCCTGCACCAGCGGCGGCATGAGAGCTGCTAGAAGCTCCCTCCGAATCACCCGTGCAGAGCTTCATCAGCGCAACCTCGAACAATGTCTGCGGCTGGGAAGCATGCTTCATATCGGATTGATAACGGTTCAGCGTATCGATCATCTTGAACAGCCGTTCCGGTGAGAAGGCTTCTGCCATCGACCGGAACCGCTCGGCATCCACGACGCGTTCCGTCACGGCGCCTTGCGGGGCCAGCTTCAATACCAAGAGATCTCTGAAATAATAAATTAAATTTTCCATACATTTGTCCGCGCTCTTGCCCGCTTGCGTCAAGCTCTCGACAAGCGGCAGCACAGCCGCAACGTTGCGGTCCCTCACTGCTTCAGCCAATTCATAGAACTGCTCCGCTGCCATGCCTCCGGTTACATCGACCGCGGCCTCCAGCGTAATTCTGGAGTTGCCGAATGCCGATACCTGCTCCAGCAAGCTAATCGCGTCACGCATACCGCCCTCGGATAGACGTGCAATATACGAGATCGCATCCTCATCAGCGTCGATGCCTTCTTCGCGGCAAATTTGAATGAGCCGCTCAGACTGCTCCGCCAGCGATACCTGACGGAAATCGAAACGCTGACAGCGGGAAATAATCGTAGCCGGCAGCTTATGAGGCTCCGTCGTTGCCAGTATGAAAATCACATGGCCCGGCGGCTCCTCCAGCGTCTTGAGCAAAGCATTGAAGGCTTCGGCCGTAAGCATATGGACTTCATCAATAATATATACTTTGTAACGTACTTCCGACGGGGCATAGCGAACTTTATCGCGAATATCCCGTATTTCATCGATGCCTCGATTGGAAGCGGCGTCGATCTCCACAACATCCATAATATGACCTGCTGTAATGCCCCGGCAAGCATCGCATTCATTGCATGGCTCCGTCGCCGGTCCCCGCTCGCAGTTAACCGCCTTCGCCATTACTTTGGCGGCAGTGGTCTTACCTGTGCCTCGCGGACCATTAAACAAATAAGCATGCGAAACCCGATTCTCGCGAATAGCATTTTGCAAAGTCTGAATAATATGCTGTTGTCCGACCATATCCTGAAACGTCTGCGGACGCCAGGCACGATATAATGCAATATGTGTCACGCGGACCGTTCCCTCCAGCTTTCCGTTCGAATTCCCCTCTATTATACAACAACGACTCTCTGATAAAAACTACCGAACCGTTAGAATCACTTAAATATAAAAAACAAAAACACCCGCTTAAGCCATTTCGACCCTGTCGAAAAGCTCCACTGGTGTTATCCATTTCCCGCTATTGTAAAAATATAAACCGTGCACCTATCCCCGATACATGCGAACCAGGCGGCATCCTTGCTCCCCAGCTCGAGCCAGGCACTCCCTCGGCACATGAACTAACCTGCTTACGGCTGCTTCCTTCCGGACCTGACCGGGTTCACAAGCGCTCATTGCGAAGGACCCAACTGTCAACACTGATCTTCAAGTGCCAAACCCTGCATCGACATAACCTCAGACAGGAATTCAACCTCGCTAAAGCGGATTGCGAGTTACAGGGCACCGCTAACTCCCCATCTAGCACGGCAAAAATAAGTATAGCCCATTCGACAACAAAGCGCAACTCATGGATCGGATTTCCATTTTATGAGCCGCACTTTTTGTACGATTCACAGCCTTTTCCCCTAACGGGCAACTTCCGTCGTCACCTTATAACGCGGCATATTGTATTGCACCAAATTTTGCGCTTTTTGGCGTAACTGGTCCACTTCGGCATTCGTTAACCGGCTGTCCACATTCAATAAGACGCGTAGATACTCCCCGTTAAAATAAAGCTGATGGCTCTTTACGCCGTCACCCTTCAGCTTGTTCAACACCTCGCCGGCGAACTTGCCGTCGGATTTATAATTCAAGTAAGAGAAATTGTTGGGAATGTTCGGGTTGCTGTTGGAATAGCCCATATAACCGTCATGGCCATAGGTTTTGGGTTGCCTCGTGCTGGGATTGCTTGCACACCCGCTGAGGCAAACGGCTAGTGCAGCAATCGCTGCTACCCCAATCATCGTACGTTTCATGCTGCTTGCGTAACCTTTATGCGTCAAATAAAAAACCTCCCTTCAACCATAGGATGGCTGTGGGAGGTTCTTGTATTCTGCCAATTAGCGGAATAATTAAATACCGTATTTCTTTTTGAAACGATCGACGCGGCCGCCCGCATCCAAAAACTTTTGCTTACCCGTGAAGAATGGGTGACACACGGAGCAAACCTCAACGCGCAGGTTTTGTTTAATCGAACCTACTTCGAAGCTGTTACCGCAAGCGCAAGTAATATTGGAGACGTGGTATGTCGGATGAATACCTTGTTTCATCTCGTTCACCTCTTTCTGCCCTGAGCCACATGCGGACCCAGAGTTAAAATTACACATACGGATTATAGCACGACGTTATCCGCCTTGCAATGCTATTGTCATTTCCAGTTTCGCCAGTTTATTTGCGCAAAGCAGCAGGCGGAAGATGCGTATAGGAGCCGATAACGACATCCGGCAGCTCTTCACGGAAAATCTCCAGCATTTGCTTCATGCCATAAATTTCGCCTTGTGCGGGAGGAATTAACTCCAGATAGCTCTCCGGATCAATATTCAGGTTGCGCATCTGAATGAGCTTTAATCCTGTACGCTTGGCAAAACCGATCATCGCCTCAATCTCTTCCTCGCGGTCCGTCACGCCAGGGAAGATCAAATAGTTGATCGACGTGTAAACCCCTTTGTCAGTCGCATATTTCAGCGACTTCTCAACGTTGGCCAGATTATAGGCACGCGGCTTGTAGTACGCATTATAGTGATCATCCAGCGCACTAATCGTGCTGACGCGCATTAGATCAAGGCCCGCATCAACAATTGCCCGAATATGATCGGTCAAGCCGGCATTCGTATTGATATTAATATAGCCTTGCGAAGTCTGGCTGCGCACCTGGCGCATCGCTTCTACGATAATCTTCGCTTGCGTGGAAGGCTCGCCCTCGCAGCCTTGTCCGAAGCTAATGATGGATTCCGGCGTGCGGAGGTGCTCCAGCATAATTTCCGTAATTTCATCCACTCTCGGCTTGAAATTCATCCGTGTTTGCGGAGCAACAAAGCCGCTGTCGTCCGGCTGCTCGGAAATACATCCGAAGCATCCTGCATTGCAGGAATACGAGACCGGCACGCCGCCTTCCCAGCGCTGCAGGAAGGTGTTGGATGAAGTCAGGCATTCGTAACCGAGCGCACAGTTGGAAAGATGCTTGTACAGCCGGTTTTCCGGATACTTGTTCAGCAGCTTATCCACTTGGCTTTTTACTTCACGGCGATCGCAATTGAGCGGATCCCATTTGTAAGGATCATCGCTTTGCTCAGCTGCTACGTAAAATCCGCCATTTTTCCATACGACTGCTGTATAGCCGAACAACGGAAACTTCTCGTTCTTATCGGTTTTGACATAACCCGGCAGCGCAAGGCGGGTAAAGCCTTGCGGCAGCAATGCGCCAACCGCTTGCACGCTGCCGTCCAGCAGCTTCATTTCACCCGTGTCGGGATCCATGCAAGCCGGGCGGGTGTGCGGCAAGCCGACGAGCGTAGCTCCGCTTGGCAGCGGAATAAGCTCCTCTTCCATCAGCTCAACGATCATATCTCCGCTGCGGGCAAGCGCTATATATTCAGGATGATCAAACACATTCCCTTTCTCATCCGCATAAACCAAATTCATCTTGATGTCCTCCTTCGATCCGCTTACGAGCCCTGGGACGAGTGTGTCGAGCTAGAGCGCGGAGCAGGCCGTCTGCCCGATGTCGACGATGTCGACACCGAGCCGCTTTTCATACTGGATCGCGGCTGCTGTGGTGGTTTCTCCTCGGACGTATCGAGCGACAACAGAAACTCGCTGTTGGACTTGCTGTCCGCCAGCTTCTTCAAGAAGCCGTCGACAAAGTCGGGCGTATCGGTCATATTGCGGCGCACAACCCATACTTTCTCCAGTTCTTCCTTCGAGAGCAGCAATTCCTCTCTGCGCGTGCCGGAACGGCGAATATCCAGCGCAGGGAAAATCCGGCGTTCTGCCAGCTTCCGGTCGAGATGAAGCTCCATATTGCCCGTGCCTTTAAACTCTTCATAAATGATATCATCCATACGCGAGCCTGTTTCGATCAGAGCCGTAGCCAGAATCGTCAAGCTTCCGCCTTCCTCGACGTTGCGAGCCGCACCGAAAAACCGCTTCGGACGGTGGAATGCCGCAGGATCAATACCGCCGCTCAGCGTTCTGCCCGATGGAGGCACAACGACGTTATATGCACGGGCAAGCCGGGTGATGCTGTCCAGCAAAATAACAACGTCCTTCTTATGCTCAACAAGCCGAAGCGCCCGCTCCAACACAAGCTCCGCTACTTTAATATGATTTTCAGGCAATTCGTCGAATGTAGAAGCAACAACCTCGCCCTTCACAGAGCGCTGCATATCCGTCACTTCCTCCGGCCGCTCATCAATGAGCAGCACAAAAAGCTCGATATCCGGATGATTCGTCGAAATACTGTTGGCAATTTCCTTCAGCAGCAGCGTTTTACCCGCTTTAGGCGGTGCAACGATAAGTCCGCGCTGGCCAAGACCGACAGGTGCAAGCAAATCCATAATTCGCGTTGAAATTTTGTTGGGAGCCGTCTCCATAACGATTTTTTTCTGTGGATAGAGAGGAGTGAGTGCGGGAAAATGCAATCGTTCAGCGGCTGATGCGGGGTCCGTTCCATTCACGGCATTAACCTGCAGCAATCCAAAATATTTTTCCTTTTCTTTAGGCAGCCGGCATTTGCCTGATACGAGGTCGCCGTTGCGCAAATCGAATTTGCGAATCTGCGAGGCAGAAATATAAATATCCTCTTTGCTTGGCAAATAGTTTATCGGCCGCAGGAAGCCATAGCCTTCCGGCAACACGTCAAGTATGCCTTCCATAAACATAAATCCGCTTGTTTCCGCTTGTGCTCTAAGAATAGCAAAGATCAATTCTTTCTTTTTCAATTGCCCGTAATAAGGGATTTGATACTGCTTAGCAAGCTTGTACAAGTCGGTCAGCTTCTTCTCTTCCAGATCGGCGATCTGAAGATCCGTCATATTCTCACCACTTTGTTATATTTATTTCCGCTATCGAATGCTGATCTATCATTATATACCGAATTCGGTGCCTTCTATTCGCAAGGAGGCACCGAATTCAAGATTAAGAGGATTCTGTTTCACGCCAGACATCGGCGCCCAGGCGGCGGAGATTTTCCACGAGGTTGTCATAGCCTCTGTCGATATACTCCACGCCCGTAATTTCGGTAACGCCTTCTGCAACAGTCAGCCCTGCAATAACAAGTGCAGCTCCTGCACGAAGATCGGTTGCCCGTACTTTCGCTGCGTTCAGCGGTCCGCCTTCAATGATGGCCGAACGCCCTTCAACGCGAATGTCCGCACCCATACGGGCAAGCTCCGGCACATGCTTGAACCGGTTGCTGTATACATAATCGGTCAGGATGCTGACACCCGATGCTTGCGTAAGCAGACTTGTCATCGGCGATTGAAGATCGGTTGCGAAGCCTGGGTACACAAGGGCTTTCACATCTACCGGGTTATACTTCGGACCGCCAATAATACGGATGGACTCGTCCATTTCCTCGACGATAACACCCATCTCTTCAAGCTTAGCCGTCATAGCTTCCATATGCTTCGGAATGACATTATCGATAAGAACATCGCCGCGCGTAGCAGCTGCGGCAATCATATACGTGCCGGCTTGAATCCGATCGGGAATAATCGAATGACGGCAGCCATGCAGGCTGTCAACGCCTTCGATCCGAATCGTCTCGGTTCCGGCTCCTTTTATTTTCGCGCCCATGGCGTTAAGAAGTGTAGCTACATCTATAATTTCAGGCTCTTTTGCCGCGTTTTCAATAATAGTAGAGCCTTTGGCCCGCGAGGCCGCAAGCATAATGTTAATTGTCGCACCGACGCTGACAACGTCCAGGTAAATTTTGGCACCGCGCAATTCTTTCGCGGAGATATGCATAGATCCATGCTCATTGGTCACCGTAGCGCCCAATGCTTCAAATCCTTTAATATGCTGATCGATTGGTCTCGGCTCGAAGTTGCATCCGCCGGGCAATCCGATCGTCGCTTCACCGAAGCGGCCAAGCATCGCACCCATTAAATAATACGAAGCGCGAAGCAGCTTTACTTTGCCATTAGGCATTGGCTTTGCTTGAAGACGGGAGGGATCGATTCGCATAACATCGTCCTGCCTGTCCACCGTTGCGCCAAGATCTTGCAAAATTTCGCTTAACACCGCCACATCACTCAAATGCGGCAAATTATCAAGAATGACTTCCGATTCCGCCAATATTGCAGCCGGAACCAACGCAACCGCGCTGTTCTTCGCCCCGCTGATCTGAACAGTGCCCCGCAGCGGACGTCCGCCGCGTATCATCAATTTCTCCATCTTTTTTGTTATCCTCCCGTTTCGTTGGAAGGGAACATAGGAAGAACCGCCGTTCAGGAGGCGCGCCAATCGGCGCGCTCGTCGCTAGATGGCGGTTCGTATCCCGTGCTCCGTTGATTACGCTTGGTTGTTGCTTCCGAACAAGCGGATTTTTTCTTGGATAACAGCTTTCATTGCATTGCGGGCAGGCGTCAAGTATTTGCGCGGATCGAATACTTCGTTGTTAGCCAGCAATACTTCGCGGATTGCGTTCGTGCAAGCCACTTGGTTTTCCGTGTTGACGTTGATTTTGCCTACGCCAGCTTGGATGGACAGACGAATTGCTTCGTCAGGAACGCCGGAACCGCCGTGCAATACGACTGGTACAGGGATCGCATCGGAAACCTTTTGAATGATATCATAGTGGATTTTAGGCTCGCCTTTGTACATGCCGTGAGCCGTGCCAACTGCGATAGCCAGACAGTCAACGCCTGTTTCTTCGTAGAAACGGATTGCTTCTTCTGGGTTAGCCAGAGTAGCGTCTTTCTCGTCAACGCTCAGGTCATCTTCAACGCCGCCGATAGTGCCCAGCTCGCCTTCCACGGATACGCCCATTGCGCGTGCCGCTTTAACGACTTCTTTCGTCAGCTTGATATTTTCTTCCAGACCGTAGTGCGATCCGTCGAACATAACGGACGAGAAGCCTGCGCGGATACATTTCATCGCAACGTCAAAGCTGCTGCCGTGGTCCAGGTGAAGCGCGATTGGAAGACCGGATTTTTCAGCTGCGGCGCGAGCCATAGCTACAGTAAACTCAATACCCATATATTTCAGAGCGCCTTCGCTGACTCCGTAAATAAAAGGCGAGTTCTCCTCAATAGCTGCTTCAACAGTCGCTTGAGCAAACTCCAGGTTGTTCATGTTGAACTGACCGACTGCAAACTTGTTCGCTTTTGCTTTAGGCAAAAACTCATTCATCGATACCAATGGCATTTGTCTTTCCTCCTAAAATATCTTCTGTTATCGTCAAGCCCGTTCCGACTTGTCATTCTGAGCCATTATACCATATTGAATAAAGGAATGGTAAAGCTGTTTTGACAGGCCCCGCCCCGCATTCCAACGATTTCCAATGAAAGCGTTACATAAAAAAAGGGCCCTGCTTAGGACCCAATCGCAAAACGGTTGTTGGAGTTGCCGCCGTGAAGCTGCATATTCACTGCAATGCGCATCTCATCAATATCGAACGGCTTTGTGAAATGCATCAGCGCGCCAAGATCGGTCGCTTCCTTGATCATGTCCAGCTCGCCGTATGCCGTCATCATGATGACTTTAATGTCCCGGTTGATCGTCTTGACATGCTTCAGAATCTCAAGTCCGTCCATTCCAGGAATTTTCATATCGAGCAGCACGAGATCCGGGCTCTCTGCTTTGACAATTTCCAGTGCCAGCTTGCCGTTTGAAGCTTGGAAAGTGTTGTAGCCTTCATTGCTGAATACTTCCATCAGAAGTACCCGGATCCCGTTCTGGTCATCTACGATCAATACCTTCTTCTTCTCCAAATATATTACCTCCTACGACCGAGCACCAATTGGTCAACTCTTCCATAATCGTTAATATATTCGGTAATCAAAGGCTATTATCCTTCTGCCGCTTAGAAAAAAATTGGAAAATCTTTTTGGCTGATTTTAAGCCGTATTATTGGCCCGAATAAGCCAGCGCCGCATGGACAAATCCGCGGAACAAACGCTGCGGACGGTTAGGGCGCGAAGTGAATTCCGGATGGAATTGAACCGCAAGGAACCAAGGGTGATCGGCAATCTCCACCATTTCAACGAGACGTCCGTCCGGCGATGTGCCGGAAATGCGCAAGCCTGCCGCTTCGATCTGCTCGCGGTATTCATTGTTGAACTCATACCGGTGGCGGTGACGCTCATAGACGAGCTCTTCGCCGTATTCGCCTGCTGCAAGCGAGCCTGGAACGAGCTTGCAAGGATAGAGGCCAAGGCGCATCGTGCCGCCCATATCTTCGATATCCTTCTGATCCGGAAGCAAGTCGATAACCGGGTAAGCTGTTGAAGGATTGATCTCCGAGCTGTTCGCGTTGTCGAGACCTGCAACGTTGCGGGCATATTCGATAACCGCTACCTGCATGCCAAGGCAAATGCCGAAGAACGGAACTTTATTTTCACGTGCATAACGGATCGCCGATACTTTGCCCTCGATGCCGCGATCGCCGAAGCCGCCTGGAACGAGAACGCCGTGTACGCCCTGCAGCCTGTCCGCTACGTTCTGATCGTTAAGCTCTTCCGCATTGACCCAGCGCAGCTTCACTTCGGAATCCGCGTCAAAGCCAGCGTGGCTGAGTGCTTCAACAATGCTCAAATAAGCATCGTGAAGTGCAACATATTTGCCGACAATCGCAATTTCCGTCTTATGACGGAGCGACTTCACACGGTCAACCAGCGCGATCCATTCGGACATGTCCGGCTCGTTCGTGTTCAGCTTCAGATGGTTGACGACGATATCGTCAAGACCTTGCTCGCGAAGCATCATTGGAACGTCGTACAGCGTTGCCGCATCACGGCATTCGATAACCGCATTCGCGTCCACGTCGCAGAACTGCGCGATTTTACGCTTCAGATCTTCAGCAAGCGCATGCTCGGTACGCGTAACGATAACGTTAGGCTGAATGCCGATGCTGCGAAGCTCTTTTACACTGTGCTGAGTCGGTTTCGTCTTCACTTCGCCAGCCGCTTTAATATAAGGAACGAGGGTTACATGAATGTACATCACGTTGTCGCGTCCGATATCGCTTTTAATCTGACGAATCGCTTCCATGAACGGCAAGCTTTCGATATCGCCCACTGTACCGCCGATTTCCGTAATAACGACGTCGGAGCCTGCTTCTTTGCCGGCACGGTAGACGCGTTCCTTAATTTCATTCGTAATATGAGGGATTACTTGCACTGTTCCGCCCAAATATTCGCCGCGGCGCTCTTTGCTGATTACGTTGGAATAGATTTTGCCCGCCGTAACGCTGCTGTACTTCGTCAAGTTAATGTCGATAAAACGCTCGTAGTGCCCCAGGTCAAGGTCCGTTTCCGCGCCATCGTCGGTAACGTAGACTTCACCATGCTGATAAGGGCTCATCGTCCCTGGGTCAACGTTAATATAGGGGTCGAATTTTTGGATCGTCACTTTCAAGCCTCTGTTCTTCAGCAAACGCCCCAGCGATGCGGCTGTGATCCCTTTACCCAAGGAAGAGACAACGCCTCCGGTTACAAAAATGTATTTCGTCACTGTGTGAATACCCTCCAAGCTCCTATGGTTATGATTAGGTTTGCCCATTTGTCCGATAAAAATGGATATTGTACAAACAAAAAAAGTGACACCCGTCTTCACGGGGCACTTTTCGTTTAGCATATTATTAAAATACAAGAAAACATAAGGCAAACCCGCTTATGTCATCCCTATATTTCACCGCAAAACGCTAGTTCGCCGCCAAGCCGTTTGGAGTCTAATTGCCCCTATTGGCTTCACGGTACTGTTAAGCGAATCTTAAAGCCCATGCAATAGTTTACATGCCCCAAATGCACCTGTCAAGCGTAAAGCTGGCCCAATCCGGCATCTCCATCTTTTGCATACGGACAGGCAGAATAAGGCGGGTGCCGCAGGCAAAAAAAGAACGAAGCCTCCATCAGGAGACTTCGTTCTGCGAGCGCAACATTATTTGTCGTCGCTGTCGTCTTCATCGTCTTCATCTTCATCGTCGTCCGAATCCAAGTCATCCGCTTCTTCATCAGCGTCTTCGTCAGAGAGATCCTCGTCGATTTCTTCATCGTCGATAGCAACCTCTTCGTCGACTTCAGTCTCTTCTTCGGATTCTTCGAATTCACGATCTTCGTCGTACACATCGTAATCCTCTTCATCCGCTGCGTAGGTTTCTTCTTCCTCGTCCGCGAACAGATCTTCAACATCGTCATCGTCATCATCGTTAATAATGCGCGGACGCTTCGCGTTCGAGATCGGATCCTCGTTGCGCTCAACCGGATACCACCGCTTGAGGCCCCACATATTGCTGCCGACACATGCGAAACGGCCATCAATATTAATTTCCGTATATACCTGCGCGATAACCTGATTAATCTCATCCGCAGAAAGACCGCGAATTTTCGCAATTTCCATCATCAGATCACGGTAGTAATAAGGGGTATTAGCCGCCTTCAGCACTTCAAACGCCAAATCGACCATAGGCATTTCCTTAATGCGCTCAGCATCAAGCTTCAAAGTAATTCCGCCGCTGCTCATATGGACACATCCTCTCTTGCCATCTTCTATATTTACAGGTGCATTCCTTTATCACAGTATAGTAAAACCTATTTCTTTCAAAAAAGCAAGCGCACGCTCTGCACGAAGCCCCTTTACCGGAGGGCTTGGACATATAAGCAAAAAGCGAAGGGCTGTCCTCAATGTCATAAGCTTAACTTTAACTTAATGACATTGGGGCTGTCCCCTTCGCTTTGACTGTATCCATCCGGACGCACACCCCGGGTGCGGCCCAGAGACGTGAGAGCCCCGAAGAGCTCTTGCATCATCCTATGTCCAGAGGCGCTTTTTGACACGGTTTGAAGCCTAATTATATGAAAAAAGGCAAGTGGCTCATGCGGGGGGGAGCGCTCGTTCATACAATAGTTCAGCATCGTCCGTCGGGAGGGGACGCGAAAATTGGATACAACCGCTTTTCTCCATTGGTTGCAGGACACGGTTGCCGCAGAAGATGGTCCATCGACAATCAGGCGTATCATTCGCTTCCAGGAATCCGGTGATTACAGCCGGTTTCTGCGTGAATGGTCAGATTTGTCAACACCCTCTCAGCTGAAAGCCGTTCAGCAGATACAAATTATTCGCGCCATTTCCTGCCGTCTTCCTGTCAAAGAAACGCTGTCGCGTTTCGCTGGGCGGGTGTGGATCGAGAACGATTTCCGCATTACCGTAGACGCTGCCCCGCAAAAATCGTTGTCTGCTGAAAAAGGGATTCCGTGGGGCATTCAGCATGTGAAAGCCCCTCTTGCCTGGAGCACGACAACGGGTCACCGGATTAAAATCGGGGTCATCGACACCGGTGTCGATTTCAGTCATCCCGATCTGCGGCAATCATTGTCGCGAGGCATTAACTTGATTAACCGGAGCATGCTTCCCCACGACGACAACGGCCACGGCACGCATATCGCCGGAACGATCGCGGCCGCCAACCAAGTGCACGGCATGATCGGCATCGCTCCCCGTGCGCAAATCTACCCGGTGAAAGCGTTCGACCATAACGGGAGCGCTTTTGTGTCCGACATCATTCTCGGCATCGATTGGTGCGTCCGCAATAAAGTGCAGATCATCAATATGAGCTTCGGTATGAAAACGCGCAGCAAAGCGCTGCTGAATTCCATTACGAACGCCTACAATGCAGGCGTTATTGTCGTTGCTTCATCCGGCAATGACGGCAAGCGCCGCTCGGTCGATTATCCGGCACGATACCCGCAGACGGTATCGGTTGGAGCTTCCACGAGGCTGCGGCGCGTTGCGCCGTTCAGCAACCGGGGAGCATATATCGACATCTATGCACCCGGCGACAAAATCGTCTCGGCCTGGCTGCGCGGCAAATATCACGAAATGAGCGGAACCTCAATGGCTACGTCTCATGTTAGCGGCGCAATTGCCCTGCTGCTGGCGTATAAGCCGGGGCTCTCGCCTGCCGAAATCAAATCGATTCTGAAGCGGTCCGTTCAGCCGCTTCGAGGAACGAAAGCGCCGAAGCTGACCGGCGAGCTTGATATTATGCGGATGCTGCAAGCCGCAGACCGATAGATACGATGAAAACCATCATTGTAAAAAAGGCTTGCCTGCGCCGTCCAGCGATTGGACGTTGCGGGCAAGCCTTTTGGCTTTTGACTGTTGCAGCGCTAAGGAGCGCTGTCTGACAAGTGCTACATCCGCTCTGGAGCGGATACGCCGACAAGGCGCAGCGCATTGGCGATAACGGTGCGAACCGCGCCAAGCAGCGCGAGGCGCGCCTGCGTCTGAGCTGCGTCTTCGGTAATGACGCGCTCCGCTTTGTAGTAGCTGTGGAATTGCGAAGCCAATTCGTACACATAGCGCACGAGACGATGCGGCGCGTATTGCTCTGCCGCTTCGGAGATTTCCTGCGGCAGCTCGCCGAGCTTGCGAAGCAGGTCGAACTCCGCCACGGAAGCCAGCTTGCCGAGGTCGATGCTCGCGAGATCCGCCAGCGCCAGGCCTTGCTCCTCCGCTTGGCGGAAAATGCTGCAGATGCGGGCATGCGCATACTGCACATAGAATACCGGATTCTCGTTGGATGTCGAGATCGCCAGATCCATGTCGAAATCCAGATGCGAGTCCATGCTGCGCATCGTGAAGAAATAACGAATGGCGTCAACGCCGACTTCATCCATCAAATCCTGCATCGTAACCGCTTTGCCGGTACGTTTGGACATCTTGACCTTCTCGCCGTCCTGGAACAGGCTGACCATCTGTGCGATCAGTACGACCAGCTTGTCAGGGTCGTTGCCAAGCGCAGCCATAGCCGCTTTCACACGCGGAATGTAGCCGTGGTGGTCGGCGCCCCAAATATTGATCATCCGGTCGTAGCCGCGGCTGAATTTGTCGCGGTGGTACGCAATGTCCGGCGTCAAATACGTGTACGAGCCGTCATTTTTCACGAGCACGCGGTTTTTGTCGTCGCCGTAAGGCATTGTCGAGAGCCAAGTTGCTCCCTCTTCTTCATAGACTTGGCCCTTAGCCTTCAGAGCGTCGAGCGCCTGCTCGACTTGACCACTCTCGTACAGCGACGTTTCGCTGTACCAAATATCGAAGCCAACGCGGAAGCGGCCGAGGTCGCGCTTGATTTTGTCCAATTCCTTCTCCAGTCCGAACTGGCGGAAGAAGGTGAAGCGCTCTTCTTCTGGCAGCGACAGCAGACGGTCTCCCTCTTGCTCAGCCAGCAGCTTGCCGAAGCCTACGATATCCTCGCCGTGATAGCCGTCTTCCGGCATTTCTGCCGCTTGACCCAGCGCTTGGCGGTAGCGGGCTTCAATCGAACGGGCCAAGTTGTTCACTTGGTTGCCGGCATCGTTAATGTAATATTCGCGGGTTACTTCATAGCCTGCAAAGTCGAGCACGTTGCAGAGCGCGTCGCCTACAGCTGCGCCGCGTGCATGGCCAAGGTGAAGACTGCCCGTCGGGTTGGCGCTGACGAACTCGACTTCAACCCGTTTGCCCGCTCCAGTTGCGATGCGGCCATAGTTGTCGCCTGCCGCTGTTACCTCGCCGATAACGGAGTACAGGTAGCTTTTGTCCATACGGAAATTAATAAAGCCGGGACCAGCAATCTCAGCCGATTGAATGCCGAATTTCTCGCCGTTCAGGTTCGCGATAATCGTCTCTGCGATTTGACGCGGATTTTTTTTCGCCAGCTTCGTCAATTGCATCGCTGCGTTCGTTGCCAAGTCGCCATGCGCCTTGTCCTTCGGAACCTCCAGCACGAAAGCAGGCAGCTCCTCGCGTGCAGCCAGACCTCCAGCCACTGCCGCATCCGCGATAGCTTCCTTTACCTTGTCATACATTTGATCCAATACATTCGTACTCATCTTCCTCGCAACCCCCTAATGATCATAAGCGATAAGCGCTCATTCTGTTCATGCCCGATAATTGCAGCTAGCTATTCCGCTTGCTCTGACTCGGCGATATGCAGCCGGTTGTGGAACCGCCCCGAAATCTCGCCGTTCACCCAAATTTCATACTTCCATTCTATCGTAAAAGGCGGCGCCATATCGGAATCGTCTCTTCCTCCGCCAGCGCGAACCGACAGCTTTTTCGTATCCGTCTCCATCTGGAATGACGTATACGGGGACCGGTAGCTGCCCGGCTGCCTTCCGCCGTCCCGTACAAAGAGCTGATCGGATTCCACCGCACCCCGCCTTGTAATGAGCATTTCATCCGGCCGGCAGCGGATAATGGTCCGTACCGCCTCCCCACCCTGCCCTTCTTCATAGCGAAGGTACACGGAACGGTCCTTGCGGAACCACTCGCCCGTGTATTGATGGCGGGTCGTTTCGCTGCCCTGCTTGCTCTCCAGCGTGACGATCACTTGCATTCTGTCTGGCATCGCATTGCTCCTACTTCCCAGTCTTCTCGTATGTTACTACTATATACAGGTAGCCTCTTAATTTCAACGGTTACTAGTCCTCCAGATAAGGCAGAAGGACGCTCCACGCTTCGATCCGGTCCTCCAAGTTCCGCATCTTCTGAGTCGGTATCGGGCTGGAGGAAGGCAGTTTAATTGTCGCAATGGACTGGAATGCCGGGTGATCGCGGAAATATTTGCGGAACGTATCATAGGCCTTGCTTCCATTAAAAGCAAAGCACCGCAGCCCGGGATATTGCGCAAGCAATGCGGGAAGATCGTTTGGGCGCTCGTCCCGTATATTTACGTCCAGACTGCCCTCCCGCTCGCAGGATTCAATGACGTCGAACACCGCAAGCCGGTGCTCCTGCAGGAAGTTCAGCCGGCGGCTGTAATTCTCGTCTGGTATCCCTGCACCAAACAGACCGTACACGATGCCCCACAAATAATTGCGCGGATGCGCATAGAACTGCCTGTGCTCCAGCGACTTGACGCTTGGCGCAGTGCCGAGAATCAGCACGCGGGCGCGTTCGTCAATGACAGGCGGGAATGAGTGTATGCGTTCCATAATAAAGGCCCCCTCCAGTAAAATTGTATTTGCGAAGTGGCTTCGCAATATAACGAAGCCAGCTACGTTCGTTGTTGCACACAGCTCGAAACCCTGTCCGTTCATGAAAAGCGAAGCTTTTTCCTCTAACCTCTTGTCATTAGCGAAGCGGTTTCGCAATATAACGAAGCGAAATTCGTTAATCCACAGCCAGAACCCCGTTCATTCGCAGACAGCGCAGCTTTTTTCGCTATTGGCGAACCTCGGTTCTCGAATAGCGAAATTAACTTCGCTATTTCCCTGAACCTACGTCATACCAACCATTTAGCGAATTTACCTTCTTTGTTTAGCGAAGCTGCTTCGCTCCAAGAAACAAACTTTATTCCTTGTTGCACACAGCTCGAACCCTATCCATTCAAGAACAGCGACGTCACTTCGCTATCTAACGAGTACCTTCGTTGTTCCGCTCTATGAAATTCAGTCTGTTCATGAAACAGCAAGCGGCTTCGTTAATTAAAGAAGCGAACTTCATTAGTTGTCCGCTGGATGATCCCATTCCGTTCATGAACAGCAACGCTTTTTCCTCTGAACCCTCGTCATATCCGCCTTTAGCGAAGCTACTTCGCAATTTAACGAAGCTAACTTCGTTATTTCGCAGCTTGCACCCCGTTCATTCGCAGGCAGCGAAGCTTTTTTCGCTATTGGCGAAC
>NZ_JBHVUY010000010.1:69440-91484 GCF_042883865.1 Paenibacillus sp. NPDC058174 | reverse complement strand
CTAGGTTCTCGAAAAGCGAAATTTACTTCGCTCTCCCCTCTGACCTTACGACATACCCGCCAATCAGCGAATTTGCCTTCTTTATTTAGCGAAGCAGCTTCGCTCCAAGAAACAAACTTTGTTCGTTGTTGCTCACAGCTCGAACCCTATTCATTCATGAACAGCGACGTCGCTTCGCTATATAACGAGTACCTTTGTTGTTCCGCTGTTGAATTCCAGCGTTCATGCACAACGAAGCTTCTTTCTCCGCCCCTCGTCAAATCTGCCTTTAGCGAAGGGGCTTCGCAGTATAACGAAGCTAACTTCGTTATTTCGCAGCTTGAACCCCGTTCATTCGCAGACAGCGAAGCTTTTTTCGCTATTGGCGAACCTAGGTTCTCGAAAAGCGAAATTTACTTCGCTCTCCCCTCTGACCTTACGACATACCCGCCAATCAGCGAATTTGCCTTCTTTATTTAGCGAAGCTGCTTCGCTATCTATCCAAATACTGCCGCTTGTAATACAATCCAACTATATCCATCCTATTATTACCATAGAAAGGGGCGTATGTTCTTGAAAATAAGCCGTTTATGGTTCTCACTGCTTCTCGTCTTCACTTTACTAAGCACCTTGGCGACACCTGCTCTTGCGGCAGGCGCATCCTCTAAAGCTTCTTATACCGTCACTTTCGTCAGCGCCGAGCTCGTGTCCAACGACCATGTCGGAAATGAATGGGAGACAGCTTTCACCGCCAATGGCAAAACGATTGAGGAGGGCGAATCCATCAAGCTTTCTCTGTCCAGCACGGCGTCCATAAAGCTCCAAGCAGAGGCAACCGAACATGACAAAATTCCCGACATCGGCTCTGCGGCCAAGACCATCAAGGTTAGCTCAATAAAGAAGGAGCTCAGCTCAAGCATTAATGTAACGGTAACCGAAAATCGCGGACGTTATTCTGGCAATCAATCGGTGTGGAAGTTTACTTATAAGATAGCCAAATCCAAATAACTCCTTCCAGTATGAAGCAAAAAGAAGCTTGTCCGAGCGCCAACGCGCGGGCAAGCTTCTTTTTCGTATTACTTAATAAAGCCAAGCAGCATCTCGCGGATAACTTTCGACGCGACGATCTGCGTTTGCTCAGTCGGGTCGTAAGCCGGAGCCACTTCAACCAGATCGCAGCCCACTACGTTAACACCAGAGCGCGCGATCGCGTGAACAGCGTCGATAAGCTCCTTGGACGTAATGCCGCCCGCTTCTGCTGTACCTGTACCTGGCGCTGCAGAAGGATCAAGCACGTCGATGTCGATCGTCAAGTATACCGGACGGCCTTCCAGCTCCGGCAATACTTTTTTCAGCGGCTCAAGCACTTCGAATGGGTGGAAGTTGATATTCTCCTTGGCAAACTGCCACTCTTCGCGTGAGCCGGAACGGATACCGAATTGGTAGACGTTCTTGCCGCCGATCAGGCCAGCTGCTTTGCGCAGCGGTGTGGAGTGGGACAGAGGCTCGCCTTCATACGATTCACGCAGATCGGCATGAGCATCGAAGTGGATGATTGCAAGATCAGGATACTTTGCGTACACCTCGCGGAAGATTGGCCACGATACGAGGTGCTCGCCGCCGAGTCCTACCGGCATTTTGCCGTCAGCCAATACGCCGCGAACAAATTCACCGATGATGTCGAGGCTTTTCGCCGCATTGCCGAAAGGCAGCAGCAGATCGCCAGCATCAAAGTACTCAATATCTTCAAGGCTGCGATCCAAATAAGGGCTGTACTCCTCCAGGCCGATCGACACTTCGCGAATACGCGGAGGGCCAAAGCGCGAGCCGGGACGGAAGCTGACGGTAAAGTCCATCGGCATGCCGTAGATTACAGCTTTGGAAGCCGCATAATCCTCAGAGCTCAAAATAAAAACGTTGCCGGAATACTTTTGATCCAATTTCATTAGGAAAAATCCTCTCTCTATTTAATAAGGTCTTCTACAAATCTAGGCAATACGAACGCGGCTTTGTGAAGACGCGGTGTATAGTATTTCGTATCCAGCTCCGGAATCGACGCTTCGTCTACCGCAGTCGGATCGTATTTCTTGCTGCCCATCGTGAACGTCCAGAGGCCGCTCGGATAGGTGGGAATGTTCGCGCCATAGACGCGCACGATCGGGAAAACTTCCTTCACATCTTTGTTGACGCTTTGGATCAGATCAGCTTTAAACCAAGGGTTGTCCGTTTGTGCAACGAAAATGCCGTCTTCCTTCAAAGACTCATAAATGCCTTGGTAGAAACCGCGGGTAAACAGGTTTGCCGCAGGGCCAACCGGCTCCGTAGAATCAACCATAATGACATCGTATTCGTTCTTATGATCATGAATATGCATAAAACCGTCATTCACAAGCACTTCGACACGCGGGTTGTCGAGCTCGCAAGCGATTGTCGGCAAATACTTTTTCGAATACTCGATTACTTTCCCGTCGATATCGACGAGTACCGCTTTTTTCACCTTCGGATGCTTCATCACTTCGCGGACTACACCGCCATCGCCGCCGCCGACAATGAGTACATGCTCCGGATTGGGATGCGTCGACAGAACCGGATGGGCGACCATCTCATGATATACGAATTCATCTTTCACCGTCGTCATGACCATGCCGTCAAGAACGAGCATCGTGCCGAACTCTTCCGTCTCGATCATATCAAGCTGCTGGAAATCCGTTTGTTCGTTCACATACGTTTTCGTGATCTTCGCCGTAATGCCGAAGCTTTCGGTCTGCTTCTCCGTATACCACATTTCCATGTCGATGAATCCCTTCTTTCATTCGATAGTTCACCCTGTATTATAGTAGTTCGGGGCAAAAAAGCAACCTTTTCTAGGCTTGATGGGAACAGCCTCGTTTTATTTCCTTCTATAGCGCGACATAGTGAATATCGGCGCTCCCGTTTTTCCATACTAAGGAAAAGCAATGTTATTCGAAGGGAGCCCGCTCCATGAAGAAGCAGCAGCCCCGGCCAGGCAAACCGCGCCGCATTTCTTATTTTCCTATATTAACTGAAAGATTTCTGCCCCGATTAATGAAGCTGCGAAGAAAGCTCCGCTGGCTGCTCGCCGGACTGGCCGCACTCATGCTGCTCATCGGCGGGACGCTGCTTTATTTGCGCCTGCAGACGCTGCCCGTTGCCTCCATTAGCCAAACGTCGCAAATGCTAGATATACAAGGTCAAATAATTGATACCTTCCACACGGGAGAAAACCGGCGCTCTGTGCCGCTGGGAGACATCTCGCCTTATGTCGTGAAAGCGACGCTGGCAATCGAGGACAGGCGCTTCTATGATCACAAGGGCTTTGACTTTAAAGGATTGGCACGGGCGATCGTGGTCAACGTAGAGACGCTCTCCGCCAAGCAGGGAGCCAGCACGCTCACCCAGCAGCTTGCCCGCAATTTGTATTTGACGCATGAGAAGACCTGGCAGCGCAAAATTAAGGAAGCCATGTACACCGTTCAATTGGAGATGAACTACTCCAAGGATGAAATCATGGGGCTTTATTTGAACCAGATTTATTATGGACATGGAGCTTACGGTATCGAAGCGGCGGCTCAGCTTTATTTTAATAAGAAAGCATCCGACTTGACGCTTGCCGAAAGCGCCATGCTGGCTGGCATTCCGAAGGGGCCGAAATACTACTCCCCGTTCATGGATATGAAGAACGCGAAAGATCGTCAGCATGTTATTCTCAACGCCATGGCCAATGCCGGGGACATTACGAAAGAAGAAGCAGATGCCGCTTATGGAGAGATGCTGACATTCCAGCCTCTCGGATCGGGTGATCAGAACGGCTTTGCTCCCTATTTCAGAGATTACATCCGCTACATTGCTGTAGATAAGCTGGGCATTAATGAGCAGCTATTAAATGAAGGCGGAATTACGATCTATACGACGCTGGATTCTACCGCGCAGCAAGCTGCAGAGGATGCGGTCAAGAACGGCATGAAGGGCAGCGAGGAGCAGCAAGCTGCGCTCGTGTCGATTGACCCCCGCAACGGTTATATTAAAGCTATGGTGGGCGGGCGCGACTATAAGAAGAACCAAATCAACCGGACGCTGATGAAAACGAGACAGCCAGGCTCGTCCTTCAAACCGATCCTTTATTTGACTGCGCTGCAAAGCGGCTATATGTCGCCGGTCACCCGGTTCAAGAGCGAGCCAACCTCCTTCAGCTACGATGAAGGGCGCAAAGTATATGAGCCGCGCAACTACAACGACAAGTATTTCGAAGACTTTATCGATATGCGAACGGCGATCGCTAGCTCGGACAACATTTATGCGGTCAATGCGATTATGACCGTCGGCACAGAACGGGTTATCGAAATGGCTCATAAGCTGGGCATTACAAGCCCGATGCAGCCCGTTCCGTCGCTGGCACTCGGCACGTCCCCCGTCAGCCCGATCCAAATGGCTTCGGCATTTGGCGTATTTGCCAATGGCGGGGTGCGCGTCGAGCCTATCGCCATCCTTCGCATTACCGACCGCAGCGGCAAGGTATTATATGAAGCGGAACGGAAAGAGGAGCAAGTCGTCGAGCCGGCCTACGCCTATGTGATGACCAGTTTAATGGAGAGTGTCTTTGATAACGGCGGAACTGCCAGCCGGATATCTTCCCTCATTAAAAGACCCGTCGCCGGCAAAACCGGAACGACAGCAACCGATGCCTGGCTGGTCGGCTACACGCCGGAGCTCGCAACCGCTGTCTGGGTAGGCTATGACAAGGACCGCAAATTGACCGTAGCTGAAGCTCACCGTGCAGCGCCGATTTTTGCAAACTATACGGAGAAGGCGCTCGCGGCTGTACCGCCGAAAATTTTCCCCGTTCCGCCTGGCGTCGTCAACGTCTATATTGATCCGACAAGCGGCAAGCTCGCAGCTGCCACCTGCCCGAACAAACGGCTGGAGTCTTTCGTCAGCGGAACCGAGCCTGTTGAGGTATGCGGACAGCCGGCGGAAGGCCGTACAGATACCGGAGCCGGGGAAGCTGCTGGAGCACCAAGCGACGCGGGCAAGAAGAGCTGGTGGAATGACTTGAAGCGGTGGTGGAAGGATTGATTCTGATTAACATACCGCGGCAAGCCGCCAAAAAATAACGATGTACTTTTCGATCTAGACAGATATAATAAGTGCATGGATACTTTAACTGTGATCAAAGCGTTGTCCAACGAGACACGATTCCGAATACTGGAGTGGCTGAAGGAACCCGATAAGCATTTCGGTGCCTTAGCCTACATGCATCAGGGCTGCGACTTCGAAGGCGGGGTCTGCGTCGGCGCGATCGCCGAGAAAACGGGACTAGCCCAGTCAGTCGTTTCCGGTTATTTGGTGAAGATGCAGAAATCCGGTTTATTGGAATCCAAGCGCCACTGTCAGTTCACGTACTATCGGCGCAACGAAGATGGCATTAACGCGTTCAAGGAATCCTTTTTTAAAGAGCTGTAGCAGCAGCTGACGGATTCCTTTTTTACGCAAACTAATATCTATTTTTATAGATATATATTATTTAGGATAAAAGGAGAGAAAACCATGTCTACAAGCCGTACATCGATTCAATCATTGTTTCAGCCCTTCCAAGGAGGCCCGTTATCTCTTTCTAACCGTATCATAATGGCCCCTATGACCCGTTCTCAATCTCCGAACGGCATTCCTGGTGAAAATGTGGCCGGATATTACAGAAGACGCGCGGAGAATGGCGTCGGCCTGATCGTAACTGAAGGAACGACAATCAACCACCCGGCAGCTTCCGGCGATTCGAACATTCCAAACTTCCACGACGAGAAGGCACTGGAAGGCTGGGCGCAGGTCGTGAAAGAGGTTCATAACGCTGGAGGCAAAATTATTCCGCAGCTCTGGCATCAAGGCACGCTGCGTTCACAAGGCCAAGGCCCTCATCCTGAAGCGCCGTCCGCCGGTCCTTCCGGACTAAACCTCACAGGTGAAAAGGTTAGCGAGCCATTGTCCGTCGATGAAATTCAATCCATCGTGAAGGCTTTCGCTCAAGCAGCAGCCGACGCCAAACGGATCGGCTTCGACGGAATCGAGCTGCACGGCGCTCACGGCTATTTGATCGACCAATTTTTATGGGAGCAAACGAACCAGCGCACTGATGAATATGGCGGCGATCTCGTGAAGCGCACACGTTTTGCTGCAGAGGTTGTAAAAGCCTGCCGCGAAGCGGTTGGTCCTGATTTTCCAATCATATTCCGGATTTCCCAATGGAAATCGGGCTTTTACGATGCGAAGCTTGCGGCCGATCCCGAGCAGCTGAATCAGCTCTTGCAGCCCCTCGTTGATGCTGGCGTCGATATTTTCCACTGCTCCACCCGCCGCTTCTGGGTTGCTGAATTTGAAGGATCCGATCTGAATTTCGCGGGCTGGGTGAAAAAACTGACCGGCAAACCTACAATCACAGTCGGCTCCGTCGGTCTCGACAATGACTTTATTAGTGCCTTCATGGGCAATGATGCAGGAACGAAAGATATTGACGAGCTGACCGATCGGCTGGAGCAAGGACAATTCGATCTTGTTGCCGTCGGCCGTGCTTTGCTCGTCGATCCAGCTTGGGCAGCCAAAGTTCGTGAAGGACGTTTCGACGAGCTCGTACCGTTCACGCCTGCCTCGCTTGGCACACTCAGCTAACGCTTCTCATTCCTGGAAAGCGGCTGCTCCCTATTGACGGGGCAGCCGCTTTTTTTCGTTTTTTACAAATATTGAAACTGGCCTTTGCCCAAATATGGCGGAACTATGATCAAAATATGAATTTTCTTTGAACATCGTTCATATAATATGTTATAGTGTATATAAGAAAGCACTTACAAGTTAATGGGAGTGTTGATTATGACAACCAAAACAGCAACAGTAAGCAGCATCCAACCATCTTCTCTGGCAGCCGTGAAGCGTCTGGTCTCGTTGATGACCGCCTTCGCATGGACCGCATTGTCGATTGGCGTTCTGTTGTGTCTCATAAAGCTCGGCCATTTCAGTGAAGAGAACGTTTTGCTGATGCTTGGCATCGGCTTCCTCGTAGGCAGCGTGTTCATCTTTGTAATCGGTACGGCGATCGGACTCGTGCATGCGAGAATGAGTGCTGCTCTAGCCGAGAAGGAACAACAGTCGCCGCCAGAATAACGTTTCATTGCAGCTCGGCTCCCGTCCAACAACGGGGGCCGTTTTGTTTTTTATGGAAGGCGCCATTAGTGGACAAGCAGATGAACGAGCGGCTCTTGACATTGCAGCCCGAAGACGTCCCCCAAATGGCTGAAACCCCCATTTTCCAGCATAAAAAAGGACGGTTTTTCCTTTTGTGAAATAGCTATGAACGAGCGGTGTCGAACTCGTGAACTTTCTATTACAGAAAAAAGACGAATTGTTGACGTAATTGTTAAGGCAGCAGTTATTCCAACGGAGTTCTGGTAATGTTAAAACCAAGAGTAAACCTGAGGAGTTGAATGAACTTGAAACCGAAAATTCGTCTTTTGACCTTTGCGCTCATCATGCTGATGGCCGTTCTGTTGACGGGCTGCAGCGAGCAAATGATCGTGCTGGATCCGAAAGGACCGATCGGCGAATCACAGAAAGACTTGATTTACCTGTCCGTCATTCTTTGCGCGATCGTACTCGTTCCGGTACTGCTGCTGACTGCCTTCATCATATGGCGCTATCGCGACCGGAAAGACAGTAAAGCTGCCTACCAGCCAAATTGGGAGCACAGCACGAAGCTGGAAACGATCTGGTGGGGTATTCCAATTATCATCATCGCCATCCTGGGCGTCATTACGGTGAAATATACGTACGAACTGGAGCCTTCCAAGCCGCTTGTCTCCGATAAGGCGCCGCTGGTTATCGAAGCGACGTCACTGGATTGGAAATGGCTGTTCACGTATCCGGAAGAAGGCATTTCCACTGTAAACTACATTCAAATTCCGCAAGATCGTCCGATCCAATTCAAAGTAACGGCTGACCAAGCGATGAACTCGTTCTGGATTCCACAGCTGGGCGGACAAATCTATGCCATGTCCGGCATGGCGATGACGCTGCATCTGCAAGCGGATGAACCGGGCTTGTATTACGGCTCTGGCGCTAACTTTACTGGCGAGCTGTTTGCCAAAATGACCTTTGATGTCAAAGCGACTTCGGATGAAGAATATGATGCGTGGGTAAAAGAAGTAAAAAGCAATTATCCGGCTCTGACAGAAGACGGCTTCAAGAAGCTGACTGAAAAAGGAGCCTCCAATCAGCAATTCTTCTCTTCCTTCCCTGAAGGACTGTTCGACCGTGTAGTGAAGCAATACATCGGCAAAGGCGGCACCGGGCACCATCACGGCGGCGGCAGCACGGAAGCCGAAGCTTCGAAAGATGATGCGAAAGCAACTGAGCATCAGCATCACGAAAGCGCAGATCACGGAGCTGTGGAGACAGCATCCAGTGAGCATGCGGGACACTAAGATATAATGAAAGGAGAGGCCACATGTTTCAGAATTTTATCGACTTTATGCTAAATGACTTTTTCGTCACAGGCGATCCGCTGATTCTCGGCGCACAAGTCTCGATTGCACTTGCTTCGGTCGCTGTCGTGTTCGTCCTTACTTATTTCAAAAAATGGCGCTGGCTATGGACAGAATGGCTGACGACTGTCGATCATAAGAAGATCGGCATTATGTACATCATCGCCTCCATTCTGATGCTGTTCCGCGGGGGCGTTGACGCCCTGCTGATCCGGACGCAGCTTGCGCTGCCGAATCTGGAATTCCTACACGCGGATCACTATAACGCCATCTTTACTACGCACGGCGTCATCATGATCTTGTTTATGGCGATGCCTCTTATGTTCGGTTTATTCAATATCGTCGTACCGCTCCAGATCGGCGCGCGCGACGTTGCATACCCGTTCTTGAACTCTTTGAGCTTCTGGCTGTTCTTCTTTGGCGCCATGCTGTTCAACGTATCGTTCGTAATCGGCGGTTCGCCGGATGCGGGCTGGCTGGCTTATCCGCCGCTCTCGGAGCTCTCGGGCAGTCCGGGCGTAGGCCAGGATTTCTACATCTGGGGTATTCAGATTTCCGGTATCGGCTCTCTGGCGTCCGGCATCAACTTTGTCGTGACGATTCTGAAAATGCGTGCACCTGGCATGAAGCTGATGCAAATGCCGATGTTCACTTGGTCGGTTCTGTCGTCTTCCGTAACGATCATGTTCGCATTCCCGATTCTGACCGTTACTTTGTTCCTGCTCTTCATTGACCGCTATCTCGGGGCGCACTTCTTCACGCTTGACGGCGGGGGCAACCCGATGATGTATATTAACTTGATATGGATGTGGGGTCACCCCGAGGTCTATATCGTTATATTGCCGGCCTTCGGTATATTCTCCGAGATCGTGTCGACCTTCTCGAAGAAAAGACTGTTCGGCTACAAATCAATGGTATTCGCGCTTATGTCGATCAGCTTCTTCTCGTTCTTCACATGGGCCCACCACTTCTTCACAATGGGCTCCGGCGCTAACGTCAATGCGTTCTTCGCTGTGACGACGATGCTGATTGCAATACCGACAGGGGTAAAAATATTCAACTGGCTGTTCACGATGTTCCGGGGGCGGATTACGTTCTCGCAGCCGATGCTGTGGACGATCGCCTTTATCCCATGCTTTATCGTCGGCGGGATGACGGGCGTTATGCTCTCCGTTGCACCAGCTGACTTCCAGTTCCATAACAGCTACTTCCTGATTGCCCACTTCCACCAAGTGCTGATCGGCGGCGTCGTATTCGGTTACTTCGCAGGCCTGTACTACTGGTGGCCGAAAATGTTCGGCTTCAAGCTGCATGACGGTATTGGCAAATGGGTGTTCTGGCTGTGGAATATCGGTTTCTATGTCTGCTTCATGCCGCAATACGCGCTAGGCCTGATGGGCATGACGCGCCGTTTCAACGAATACAACTTCGACATGGGCTGGCAGCCGCTTAACGTCGTATCGACTATCGGCGGTTTCATTATGGGTCTTGCCTTCCTGTTTCAAGTATGGCAAATTGCGCACAGCATCAAGTTCTTCAAGAAAGAGAAAAGCGGGGACGCTTGGGATGGCCGCACACTGGAATGGTCGATTCCATCGCCTGCTCCAATGTACAACTTCGCACGCGTACCGGTTGTTACGAGCCAGGACGAATGGTGGGAGGAGAAACAGCGTTTGGCGAATGGCGGCAAACCAAAACCGCTTGCACCGCTGGAACCGATCCACATGCCGAAAAACTCGGCGATTCCGTTCATCATGTCAGTCTTCTTCTTTATCGCGGGCTTTGGCTTCGTATGGGGCTGGACTTGGATGATTGTACCAGGACTACTCGGCGTAGCCATCTGCATGATCGCTCGTTCGTTCAGCTACGACACCGACTACTATATCCCTGTCGATGAGATCGAACGGACAGAAGCAGCTGCGTTAAAGGGGGCTAACTAAATGGCACACACGGCAACATCTTCGCATGACAAGGACCATGGCCACGGTCATGACGGCCATGATCATCACGATCATGAATCAATCAAAGTATTCGGCTTCTGGCTGTTTCTCATAACCGACGTTATTCTATTCGGCACCCTGTTCGCCACCTTTGCCGTGCTCCGCTTGAGCACGGACGGCGGACCAACGCCGGATGAAATGTTCAAGATGCCTGGCGTTATCGCCGAGACATTCATCTTGCTTACGAGCAGCTTTACCAGCGGTATCGCCGTTCTCCAGATGCACAGGGGGAACAAGAAGGGCCTTATCGGCTGGCTGGCTGTAACTGCACTGCTGGGTGCATCGTTTATTTTCCTCGAAGTTTACGAGTTCATCGAGCTGGTACATGAGGGCGTAACGATCGGCACTAGCGCTTATTGGTCCGCTTTCTTTACGCTAGTCGGCACACACGGACTTCACGTATCGGTCGGCTTGATCTGGATGGTTGGCTTGATGATTCAGCTGGCAAGACGCGGCATTACGCCGGTCACGCAGCGTAAAGTAAACATTATCAGCTTGTATTGGCACTTTCTTGACGTCGTATGGATCTTCGTCCTTACGGTTGTCTACCTGATGGGGGTGATGTAGGGTGAGCAACCACGATCACAACGCACATGGTGATGCGAATGCGCACGGCTCGATGAAGTCCTACGTCATCGGCTTCGTGCTCTCGATTATTCTTACAATACTGCCGCTCGTCATTGTTCTGAACGATCTGATGAGCAAGACAGCGACGATCATCTTCATCCTGATCATGGCGGCGCTGCAATTTGTAGTTCAGCTGTTCTTCTTCATGCATATCCGTGATGAGAAGAAACCGCGCTTCAATATGATCGCGCTCATATTCGGCTTAGTCATTCTCCTTACGGTCGTAGCCGGCTCCATCTGGATCATGGCTTACAACGTAGTTGGCTAATATGAGTATTAAAAAACCGGAAGCCCTCTCTCGAATCATCGTTGAGATGGGCAGCCGGTTTTTTTTGCGCTATGCAAGGACTAGACGATTTCTCCATTTCCCTTCCCATATGCTATGATATTTAATGGACAACCTATTGCGGTCAGGAGGCCTATTAACGAATGAAACGGAACTACATGAAATTAACTTTTGCTTTGGTTACAGCGCTGGTTCTGCTGGTAACGGCAGGCTGCGGCGGGGGCAGCAAGACTCCGCAAAACGAAGGACAAGGTGCGCAAGCACCAGAAGAAACAAAAGCACCGGCACCAACAGCCACCACATCAACGGATGACGCGAAAAATCCGATTGTAACGATCGAAATGGACAGCGGTGACAAAATTACGGTCGAGCTGTTTCCTAAAGTAGCGCCTAATACGGTGAACAACTTCATCTCGCTCGTACAGAAAGGCTTTTATGACGGCCTAATCTTCCACCGCGTTATCCCAGGCTTTATGATTCAGGGCGGTGATCCGGAAGGCACTGGCATGGGCGGCCCTGATTATGGCATTAAAGGCGAATTTACATCGAACGGCTTCCAGAACGACTTGAAGCATACACGCGGCGTCATCTCGATGGCTCGTTCGAATATGCCGAACTCCGCTGGCTCCCAGTTTTTCATTATGGCGGTCGACTACCCTTCCCTTGACGGCGAGTACGCCGCTTTTGGACAAGTGCTGGAAGGCATGGAGACGGTTGATGCAATCGTAGCGCAAAAAACCGGCGAAAACGATCGTCCGCTTAGCCCGATGGCGATGAAAAAAGTAACGGTCGACACGCAGGGTGTCACTTATCCAGAACCGGAGACGGTCGCGAAGTAATACACCATATGCACACGAAAAAGAGAGAGCCGATGGCAGTGACTGCCGTTCGACTCTCTCTTCGTTTAGATTAGAGCCCCCGCTCCTCCACTTCAATACCCTGTGGCAAAATGAGCGTGAGCTTGGGATGATACGACTCCGATACGATGCCCCTGTTCTTCTGTTGAAAGCTTCCAATCATCACATACATCGTGCTTCCGACCATATCAGTACTAATAATTGACTCCGGATGCTTCATCGGCTCTACCGCCCAATATTGCACCTGACCTAATAGCCGCACATCGGCAACCTCAGCTTTATCTAACTGCACCTGCTCGAAGGATTGAACGACGATTTTCTTCACTGTGTCCGGCACCTTAACAGCCTCTGTCTTGACGACGGCAGTCCGCTCCGTAATTTGCAGAGACTGGCGAAACTCCCCCAGCAGGCCCGACGAGGTCAACGATACCATTGCAACGGCTCCAACTCCAAGAACCGCTACAAAAAACACGCTCATCCAATCATAACGCATGACCGTCCGCTCCGTGCCTGCCAGCCAAAGGTACAGCAGCAGCTCTACGCCCAGCAATATAAAGACAAGCGGCGCAACCCAAAGCAGCAAATTAACAGAATCTGCTCCATTCCAGATGGAGACAGCAACCGCTGCTCCTAGAAGCAGCAGTGTCACTCCCATAGATAAGGAGCCTACACGCCAGGCCTTCATGGACGCTCCTCCTTATCCCATTCCGGAAGACGGGGAGGTGCTTCAGAGGGAGTATTGCCTGAGCCAGCTCTGAAGCTTCCGCCAAACACCAGCCGCAGTCCTGCTGCAATCATCACAAATGCAACGAGCGCCGTCGGCAGGTTATACTTGAGCTTCATAAACTCCCGGTAGACCGATGGCCAGGTTTGGGAGATATACGTACCCATGACTTGATCGAACAAATAGTAGGCGCCCAGCACGAGCAAGGCAAGGCCAATCCACTTCTGATAAGGAGCCAGTTGTGCGACTACCGCCTGATCCTTCAATTGGTCGCGCTCATAGCGCGACATCTGCTGCAGCGCATCAAAGAAAGCGAAAAACCAGAACAGCGGCATCAGGAAGAGGAAGATCGACAGCCGCAAGGAGTCCATTAAGAAGATCGAGATCAGAAAACCGCCCATAATTTGCAGGCCGCGCTTTTGCAGCCCCAAGTACAAGTGGCCTGCGCCGGGAAACAGCGCCAGCGTCGCTGCCAGCACTTTATTTTTCCGGCCGGAGCCGATATGCTCCTCCAATTCCTCGAAGAAAGGCCTGTCATCGATCGTCTCGCCGCGATGCTTGCGCTGCAGCTGCTGCACCGCATCGAACAGCGTATAAATCCAAATGACTGGCAGCGCCAGCAGAAAAACGAGGAAGCTACCCGTATTCGTAACAATACTGATAAAAATCGTGATCGCTAACAAACCTGCAAAAGCAACCAGAAACGCTAAGCCTCTCTGCAGCATCCCCATCGCCATATGACCAACGCCCGGTACGAAGGAAAGCAGGATCGTTTGCGTTTTTTCCCGCTTCTGCTCGTAAGCGTATTGACTAGCCTCCCAACCTGGGCCCATACCCGGATCAATGCCATAGGGAGATGCCGGCCGCTGCTGTCCCGCTCCATTGAGCAGAGAGACAATCATATCGATCATATTGATGATCCAACTCGCAGCGGCGATGAACACCAGAATGACCGCTTCACCATTCAAAGAGCCGTTTATGCCCAGAAGAAAAATAATACCCAGCAAACCGAAAAAACTGCCTCCATATAAAACGAACCGGACAAACCTTCCCAGATAGGCATGTCCAAAGCCCGGGAAGAAAGATAAGAAGAAAGCCGTCAATGGGCTTTTATTTCCTTGCATTGCTTAATCATCTCCTTTTCGTACAACCAAAATTTATTTAAACCGGCTTTTCTCAATCCCCTTCAGCCAGCCCAACGTTTGATCTACCATCCGGTCCGACCAGGAGCCGTCTTCCCGTTCTTCCTCTGCAATCGGGACAATAACCGGTTCCTGCCCGGCCTCCAGCATGACCCTCGTATGCTCATCCATCGCCATCATGCGCTCCGCTACACCGTTAAACGTACCCGTACCAAGCAGCAGCAGCGTAATAGCGGCCGCAGCCCCGAAATGAACGGCCGGATGCTGGAGCCACGTACGGCGCCGGTAGGGCTTTTCCTGAACGATACGCGGAGGGAACAACAGACGGCTTAATTTCCGCCCCATTTGATCCATATCCGGCATATCCGATACATCTGCGCCGTTTGCAGCCGTGACCGTTTGCGCAGCCTCTACCGCTGTCATGAGCAGCTCCAGACAAACGTCGCACTGCGCCATATGGGCTTCTACCTGCTCACGCTCCGTTTCGGGCAGCACGTCGCCGACATAGAGATGCATCGTCGTGCTGTCTGCATGCCATTCCTGTTGCTGATGCCTTTGCTGCTGCAGCTTAGGCTGCTCAGCCTGCCTTTTATTCTCCAATTCGCCCGGATCATTGCCTGTCCCGCTCATTCGAAGTCCTCCTTCCGCCAGTTCCGCTTAATCCAATTCCTCGCCCGGTAAAGCCTTGATTCAACGCTTTTTCGTTCCAGCCCCGTATCGGCAGCAATCTCCTCGTACGATTTGTTCTCCATATAATAAGCCGTTACAACCTCACGATAATTGTCCGGCAATTGCTGAACCTGCTCTCTTACCTGCCGCCTTCCTTCTCGCTCAATAGCAGCTTCCTCCGCGGCAATTCCTGTGTTCGCTGCCAGCAAATTCGCCTTTTGCCCGTCCAAGTCCTCTAGCGGCTGTTCCGGCTTGCGTGCTTTGCTGCGATTCCAATCGATCGCGCGGTTGACTGCAATGCGGGTCATCCATGTTTTGAAGCCATTCATTCGGCATTCCGGGAGGGAGCGATAGATGAGCATCAGCACTTCCTGCGTCACATCCTCCGCATCATGCGGCGAACGAACGATTGCATACACTGTTCGATATAAGTATGGACCATACGTATGTACTAAGGATTGAAACGCCGCAGGCCCGCCGTTTTGTACGGCTTTGATCCATGCCTCGTCCTGAATCTCGCTCTCCTCCCTTCCCGAATACTATAGACGCAGGGAAATGCTCCAAACCCTGCACTTTATCCAAAACTTTTTTTCAAGTGTACAAAAAAAAGACCGGGTTGCGAGATTACTTCAGCATAAACGCCGTTAAGTAATCCCGTCACCCGGTTCTTTATTCCATCAATAGGCTAGTCCAATGGATTTGCCCGCATTGGCATCAGACGCCACCGAAGTCAGCAGAAAATGTGCGACATCGGCACGCGATATCGATTTGCCGCCTCTTGGCACACCGCTGTCCGTCTGACGGTAAATGCCTGTCAACGGCTCATCCGTCAGCTGCATGGGACGCGCCACCGTCCACTCCAGGCCGCTTTCAAGCAGCAGCTCATATGAGTGAAGATGATCCGCCAGCACATGCCGAAGCACACGGTTCACTACATAACCGCTCAAGCCCTTCAGCTCGCCATGAATACCAGCTGAAGCGACATAAGCGACCTTCGCGACGCCATGCTCCTTCATGCCTTCAATAATGTTGTACATCACATCGGACATGAGCGTCGTCTCGCCAAGCCCTTGGCTGCCGACACAACAAATAACGGCGTCCTGTCCGGCGATCTCCCGCTTTACGTAACCGAGATGGAGCGCATCGCCCGTCACGACGGTTAATCCGGGATGATGACCGATAACAAGCCGCTTCGGTTCACGAACGTAAGCAGTCACCTGATGCCCCGCATCGAGCGCTTGGCGAATGACTTTCCGTCCGATCCCGCCGCTGGCTCCGAAGACGACAAGCTTCATTACAGGCTCTCAGGAGCGAGCGCCTGCTTGAGCTCATCAGAGGAGTGGTTCCACCACTCTTCGTTATGCTCGGTGAGCAGCTTGCGCAGCGCTGCCTTCTCCTCTGCACCAAGCTCTTCCAGCTTGATCTTGCGTTTCAGCGCAGCATCCAGCTTGTTGACGTGGTCAGGGAGGATCTTCCACCCGCGGCGTGCCTCCTTGTCAATCAGCATCTCACAGGCGGTAACGCCGGCATATTTCGTGCCTTCGTCGTCGCGTTCCACCGCCACCCATACAACCCAGCATGTTCTGCCGTTTGGCGTGTTGGCTTTGTCCGGGCTGAATTTGATGCCCTTCTCTACCTTGCTCTTGGCATGCATCGCTCCGTCATCGATATAAGCGACACCCTCGTCAATAATAACGCATGATACTTGGCTCAAATCGATTGTGCCCGCGCCAAAGCCTCTATGTGGTTTGTTGCTCACTACGTTGAGCGACAATGATTTCTTTTCCTTCTTCTCCGGTTGTTGTTCCGGCTGTCCTTGCTGTTCAGTCATGGCTTTTCCACCTTCCCCGTACAATAATTACATTTTAGCTAATAATCCGTGAAAAGCCAACATATACATGCTGTAGATGCTTGTCAACGGGAGGGAAACGTTCAATGACTCCACGCCATGTCAAACGTTTATTGCTATTCACGCTCACCGCCGTCCTGCTCGGCCTGTCGATCCAGCAGGGCTTCGGCCACGCTTGGCAATCCCAATATACGTACGCGCTCGCCCCTGCCGCCAAAGCTGTGCCGCAATCTGTTCCGACATCGGCCAAGCCTGCTGCCGCTGTTCCTGCCGCTCCTGCCGCGCCTGATGCTCCCGAAGCCAAGCCGCAGGCGCTTAGCAAGAGAGTCGTCGAGTACCACATCAACGTCGCGCTGCAGAACGACGCACGCTCCTTATACGGCGAACAGACGGTGACTTGGACCAATCCGGGCAAAAAAACGGTGTCCGAGCTCTATTTTCACCTGTACCCGAACGCTTTCCTTAATGACAAGACAACGTTTATGAAGGAATCGAAGGGCAAGCTCCGGGAGGACAAGGCAACCTCGGCCAGCCAGGGCTACATGAAGCTGAATGCTCTGGAGACGATGGAGGGCGAAAGCCTGCTGCCGCGTCTTCATTATGTCCAGCCTGATGACGGCAACACCGACGATTTTACACTGGCCAAGCTTAAGCTGCCCGTCCCGGTCGCACCGGGCAAGTCGGTAACGCTCTCCATGAGCTTTGAAGTCAAGCTGCCTGAAGTGTTCGCGCGAATGGGCTACTCCGGCTCATTCGTCATGGCCGGACAGTGGTTCCCGAAGCTGGCTGTCTATGAGACGGCTGGTATGCGCGGCCGAACCTCCGAAGGATGGAACATCCATCAATACCACGGCAACTCGGAATTTTACAGCGATTTCGGCATCTATTCCGTCAACATTCAAGTACCGGAGTCTTATACGGTGGCCGGAACCGGATTCCAGACCAAAGCGCCGGTCAGCAACGGAAAAGGCGAGCATGTGTACCAGTTTTACGCCGATGATGTCCATGACTTCGCCTGGGCTGCTTCTCCCGACTTTGTCTATGTAGAGGACACGCTCTCCGGTACCGGAATCCCCGGCGTGCGCATTAAGCTGTACCTCGATCCGGCGCATGAAGCGTTCAAAGACCGGTATATGCATGCGGCCAAGTCAGCGCTGACCAAGTATGCGCAATGGTACGGAGATTATCCGTACTCGACCTTATCGCTCATCGTACCTCCGAAGGGCGCCAACGGAGCTGGAGGCATGGAGTATCCGACACTCGTTACCGCATTCGCCGCAGAGAACGACAATCCCGGCTACAGCCTGGAGAGGACCGTCGTTCACGAGATTGGCCATCAATATTGGTACGGCATGGTCGCCTCCAACGAGTTCGAGGAAGCATGGCTTGACGAAGGCTTTACCTCCTACGCCGAAGACAAGGTGATGGAGAGCGAGTATGGCGTCATACCGAATTTGCCGCTTGAAGCCAGCTACATGACGAATCCGGCACCGCTCAAGCAGCCTTCATGGGCGTACGACAGTCATAATCACTACGCAGAGAACGTCTATATGCGGGCCAAGCTAGTACTGGCCGGCATCGAGAACCAGATCGGCACCCGTATGATGCAGAAAGTCATGCGGACCTACTTCCAGAAGTATAAGTTCAAGCATCCTTCCAGCGGCGACTTCCAACGGGTCGTTGAGCAAGTGACGAAGCAGAAATGGCATGATTACTTCAATCAATTTGTGTACCACAATCAAATGGCCGACTTTTCCATCGAAGCTGTGCAGGTTCGTCCGGTCGAGCAGGACGGGAAGCCGATGTTCGAATCCTCGGTGCTGGTGAAGAAGAACGGCGGCAATATCGGTTCAGTTCCGATTGTCATGCAGTTCAAGGACGGTACGAGCATGACCAAAGAATGGGATGCACAGGATTCGCATATCCAGTACAAAGTCGTCCATGACTCTCCGCTCGCTTGGGCAGCCGTCGATTCGGAGTACCGCAACGTGCTCGACAACAAGCATATCAACAACTTCATGCTTGCCGAGCTGCCGGAGACGAAGCGCACGCGCTGGAATCTCAGCATTGCCAAATTAATCGAAGGGCTGCTCGGAACGCTGAGCTGGTAGGAGGGATATTCCTTGAAAATGCATATGAAACAAGGCTGGCGGCTGACAGTCAAACACATGAATATTATCATTCTATTGTTTCTGTACCAGCTGTTATGGGGCTTCTTCCTTTACCGGTTCGTCGATTCGGTCGTTACGCCGCTTCTGCGGCGTTTTCCCGGCGATGCACTGCCCCCTTCGGCAGTCCGGCTCTTTTTTAGCGAAGCACAGTTCCAATTGATGAAAACCGACCTTATTCATCCTTATTTATGGATGCTTGGCGGGTTATTCCTGGCCCGCATGCTGCTTACGCCGCTGTTCAATGCCGGGTTGTTCTACTCTCTGCACCACGCAACCGACGAGAGCGGCACGAAATTCATTGAAGGCATCCGCAGCACCTGGAAGCCGGTTATGCTGCTCTATTGGATCAAGACGCTTCTTGCCTTGGCACCGGCATGGTGGCTTCTGCCGGCCTGGCTCCAAGCGCTGCTGAAAAGCGGCACGATGGGCAGCCTGCTGCAAACTGTATTGCCAGGAGCCGCTGCATGGCTGCTGTGGAGCGCGCTGCTCCATCTGCTGTTTCTCTCGATGCAGCTCGGAGCCGCTTCCGGCAGCGGGGTGTTCAATTCCCTCTGGCACGCGTTGCGCCATATCGCTCCCTATACCGGGGTCTCGCTGCTCATGTGGGCGATTGGCATCGGCATCGCGCTTTGCGTCACTAGCGTTTCCTTAATCTGGGCCGGCTTGTTTGCGTTAATTCTTCATCAAGGCTATCATCTCATTCGGACGATGATGAAAGTATGGACCATTTGCGCACAATACGATTGTTTGCAGTCGAGGACGCAAGGATAACATCGAATAGACAGCAAATATGCAAGCGTCGGGGTAGTCCCCGGCGCTTTTTTGGGCTTTTGGCAGCTTGTCAACGCCTGTCTGACTGCTCTATTATAAAAATTAGAAGTATTAGAATTGAAGCTTCACTTTTATCTCTGTCGAATGCCGTCTATGCTTGTCCTTCCCTTGCCATTACTGGCTTTGGCAACTCCGATTTCCCGCCGCGTTCTGTGCTTGTACCCACTTACATGAGAGCACTCTCTTCGATTGCTCCACATATTCTCTCTTCTTCACACATAGTAAATGTAAATAGTTATTGATTTTTTAATCGTCGTACCCCATAAAAGCACATAATCAGTCAATGAAATTAATGAAAACGCGTGTTTTTGGCAAAAGGTTACATGAGAATTATTAGAATTTGCCAGTTGGAGGAGGAGATTTGCGAAAAAAAACGAATATTTCCCAAGTACATAAAAAGCTTGCCTAATTCCTTGTACTGGAAACGGGGGAACCACTCTGGGTGAATTGATTTCGACGTCTGCACCGGCCGCGCCGGGTAAGCACGGACGCCTGAGAAATCATAGGGATCCTTCAACCGAACCCCACAGCTAACCTCGTCGGCATCGGAAGGGGCTTTACCGTTTTGAAAAAGGTTACTGCAATGCTAGCTGGACTCCTGTTACTGCTCGCTTTTCAAGCAGGCAGCGTATTCGCGGATTCCAAAATGGACGGCATTATCGATGATGTTATCGGTACGCCATATCTGATGGGCGGCACGTCCACGAAAGGCTTTGATTGCTCAGGATTCACATCCTATGTATTTGAGAAAATGGGAATTGAGCTTGCTCGCACTTCCGGTTCTCAAGCACAAATGGGTAAAAAGGTTGCGAAGAGCGACCTGAATGCTGGCGATCTCGTATTCTTCAATACGAATGGCAAAAGCATTTCTCATGTCGGCATCTATGTCGGCGATGGAAAGTTTGCCCACTCTTCGTCCAGCAGAGGCGTTACAATTAGTAAACTTAGTGACTCCTATTATGAGTCTCGTTATGTAACCGCTCGTCGTGTTATGGATGCGACTACTTCTGAGAAATATGCTGACGAACAATAGAGCCCGCTTACGCGGCTTCATCCTGTGAAGCGCGTCGGAAGGTCTCACTAACAAAGCCGCAAGCCGTGTGTCCTCTGGACAGTACGACTTGCGGCTTTGTTGTTCTATTGTTAGCTTGTTGAAGTCACGGTCGAGATCGCTGTACTACACGTCTCCCCAGAAAATCTCGGTTTGGTAGTCGAAGCTCACCCGGCCGTTCACATTCGTACGTTCGAAGAGCTGTCCCAGCTCCTCCTTCAGACGGTCATGGTTAGGCTCTCCCTTTGCCGGAACGTAGGAGGAAGAAAGTGCTCTGCCGAGCAGCTCCTCGCGGTCCAGCAACTGGCCGTTCGTAAATGCCGCTTCACGCATACCGTTCTCACGGAAGAACGCTCGCAGCTGATCCGCTGAAATGTTCTTGTGGGTCATTTGCTTATAGTCGGTGCTGTAGAGCCGCAGCAGCTCCTCATAGCCTTCCAGGAATGGCGTGCCGCTCGTAAGCCGGGAATTCCATATCAGTACTGCTTTGCCGCCAGGCTTCAATATGCGGCGAAACTCGGCTTGGGCTGCCGGCCGGTCAAACCAATGGAAGGATTGCGCGCATACGATAAAATCAACCGAATGCTCCGGCAAGCCCGTCGTCTCCGCAGCGGCAGGAACGGAGCGGTAGTTCGGCAGCTCACCTAGCTCCTTGTCGGCTGCTTCCCGCATCGCTTGGTTAGGCTCTACCGCAATCACCTCGCTGCCGCGCTCCAGCAGCAGCTTGGAGAAGATCCCCGTGCCGGCTCCAAGATCAGCGATTCTCGAGTTGGCCTTGAGACCCACATCAGAGTACAGATAGTCGAGCGCTTCAACCGGATAACCCGGACGATACTTCACGTAATTTTCTACCCGATTCGAAAATCTCTCTTTGCTATTGCTGCTTCCCATTCGCTTCACGCTCCCATTCGATAAATTCCAACCTATTGCCGAAGGGATCATGGGCGTAAAAACGTTCCGCCCCTTCACCCTGCCTGCTGTCGTCCGCAATGGTCTCAACACCGTGTGCCCGCAGCCAGCTCTGCAGGGCTGCAATACCTTTTACACCGAACGCTGGATGCGCCTTCCTCGCAGGTATGAATTCCGGCTGCACGCCGATATGCACCTGATGCGGACCGCATTGAAACCATACACCGCCGCGTTTCTGCAGCTCAGCTGGTTTCTCAAGCTCTTGCCAGCCTAACAGCCCAGCGTAGAACGCCCGCGCCTCCTGCTCACACCCCTCCGGGGCTGCAAGCTGCACATGATCAATTCCCGTGAATGCGAAAACCATGATCATCGCCGCCTTTTCGAGTCATGTCGTAGTGGCTCATGG
>NZ_JBHVUY010000010.1:0-69342 GCF_042883865.1 Paenibacillus sp. NPDC058174 | reverse complement strand
GGTGTTGTTCTTGGTGTTGTTCTTGGTGTTGTTCTTGGTGTTGTTCTTGGTGTTGTTCTTGGTGTTGTTCTTGGTGTTGTTCTTGGTGTTGTTCTTGGTGTTGTTCTCTACACCAAACCTCACGGTTAGTTTCATTTAATGAAACTATGTTTCATTTTTATATCTAATTTCTATTATAGAGAAATTCTTGGCAGTTTTCAACCCGACATGCGTTCTACAACCACACTTGACGTAGCTCCTCCTCCAACCTACTCACCAACCCTGCACATAACGAAGCTGCTTCGCTATCTAACTAACTAATTTTCTCTATTTCCCACCGCACCTGCGGTATTTCTCCACATTTCCGCCAATAAGGAAGAAAATTTCCCTGTTGAGAATTTCGATGCCGGATGGATGTACTTTTCTTCTCTATCGAGCTCAGTGGCGGTCATTCAGCGCGATTAGCGCATTTTGTTCCGTTAATCAGCGAAGCTGGTTCGTTATTTACTTTTCATCATTCCCAGCGTCCGCACCATTTTGCCTACTATCGCAAACGCAGCCAGTTTCCATAAGGTTTCGTTTCGTGATCGGCCCGACGCGCTGCGAGCAGCTACCTATACTTACTACTTGCCCAGCCTACTCCCAGCAACGTCCGATTACCACACGCCATCTCTCACAATACCTGCTCGTAACGAACCACCTTCGCTCTCTAACTAACTAATTTTCTCTATTTCCCACCGCACCTGCGGTATTTCTTCACATTTCCGCCAATAAGGAAGAAAATTTCCCTGTTGAGAATTTCGATGCCGGATGGATGTACTTTTCTTCTCTATCGCGCTCAGAGGCGGTCATTTCAGCCCGATTAGCGCATTTTGTTCCATTAATCAGCGAAGCTGGTTCGTTATTTACTTTTCATCATTCCCAGCGTCCGCACCACCTTGCCTATTACCGCAAACGCATCCCGTGTCCATAAGGTTTCGTTTCGTGATTGTCCCGACGCACCGCGAGCAGATACCTATACTTACTCACTCCTTACCCAGCTCACTCCCAGCAACGTCCCGATCCCCCGCCTTTTCACCGAACCCACTCATAACTCGCTCATAACGAACCACCTTCGCTCTCTAGCGAACTAACTTTCGCTACAGCTGCCCCTGCCAACCCCCTCAACTGCTGCAACGAACAAAAATGCGCTATTCGAGAACCTAGGTTCTCGAATAGCGCATTTTGCTTCGCTGTAATGCTATATGGCGATCATGATCGCTGTCCAGCGAACTTTGCTTCGTTAATCAGCGAAGCCAGTTCGTTATTTACCTTACCACCATTTCGAGCACCTGCATCATCTGCGAATACCGCATAAGCCGCCCGAATCTCCAAATGTACCTTTTTCCATTACCAGCACGCGCCTCTCAACGTTACGGTGCCAACGAGGTACGCGGGCATATCCTTGAATTCTGCATTTGCAGCCGGGCACATACATTCAGGTGCGCACAACAGCCTAGCCTTCGCTCAAACGCCCGCGTGCATGATGCTGCCGTCTGCCAAGCACCAGCATAACCAGCAACAGAGCAAACAGCAGTATGATCGACCCGCCCAGCATCCATAGCGTGTTGCCAGCGCCAAAGCGATCCATCATCCAGCCCGTCAACCGCGGGAACAGCGCACCGCCTAGTCCTCCGGAAGCTACGAGCAAGCTCGTCGTTCGCTCCGTCATGCCGGGGATCTGCTCATTCGCATAGACGAGAGCGATTCCAAACACGCCTGAGAAGAACAGCCCGCTCAGACCGATCAACACAATCATCGTGGTCAGCTGGCCTGTAACCGCCATGCCCACGAACACGATAGCCGCTCCCGCCGTCGCAAACAGCAAATAACGGGAGTAGCCTGCCCAATCTGCCAGACGGCCAGCAAACAGCCGGCCAGCGATCATCGTCCCCCAGAACAAGCTAAGCGCAGCCGGCGCGCTGGCCGCCGCAACATTGAATTGCTCGATCAATATGGACGGCAAATAGTTGGAGAAGCTCATCTCCATTCCGACATAGACCATGAAGAATAATGAGCCCAGCAGCAAAAATGGCAGCGTTTGCGAATGATAGCCTAACAAGCCGCCTTTTCGAACGCCTGCCGAAGTATGATCGTCTTGGCTCCGTTCCTTATCCGCAGCACCTTGCTGCGGCTGATCGCCAAGCCGTCCATGAAAGCTGATCCGGTCGTCGATCTCGCCTCCGAACTGCATCGTCAGCCATAGGATGAACATAATTCCCGCCATCGCGGCCAACACGGGAAAAGACAGCTGCCATATATCGTGGCGGATCAGCAGCCCTGCCATCGTCGGCATTAGAAATGCGCCAATTCCGAAAAAAGTCTCCACCCGGCTCATAGCTGATGCCTTGCCGTTCTGCGTCGCCATATCGATAACCATCGCCCCAACGACCGCTTCCGTCATGCCAAAGCCAAAGCCGGCGAAAGGCGCAATTGCGAGCATTAGGCCCCATGGGGGCAATAAGCTGTAGGCCGCTTCGCTTATCGTAAGCAAACCGATGGCAATGAGAACACCGCCTCTTTTGCCCACTTTTGATGTAATCGTCGGCGCGATCAGCACACCGACCAGAAATCCGAGAAACTGGTTCATAATCCATTGTCCGCTGTCCCTGTAAGACAGTCCGTACTTCGCCATCATTTGCTCCAGCACCGCTCCGCCAATGACGTGAGCCAGGCCGATTACCAGGTAAGACAAGCATCCGAGCCATAACAATTTCCGCATATCATTAAAATCTCCTTGAACAGGTAGCCCCTTCTAACGAACGAAGTAGCGTATAATAATAAAGCCTATTGTTTTCGATTGGAAGAGCAACCAGAACTGCGAGCACCAGCCTCGCATCCTTCAAAATCTTCTATAAAAGGGAGCTGTCGTCCCATGACTGAGTTATTTTCCGGGTTGCCATCCTTACATTATAAACCACTGTCAGCCGTTATGACCATCATTCCGCTGGAAATTCGTCACGCTGAGCAAATTTGCAGCTGGACCTACGAATCCCCGTACCGTCTCTATGAATGGCCGAGCTGGCATCAAATGAAACAGGACGGAATCGAATTCGGCGATCCCGTCCTCAGACAGCAGCAATATAGGGCCATCGTCAACAATGACCAAGAGCTGATCGGCTTTGCGCAGCTGTTTCCGATGACTGGCGTCACGAGGCTCGGGATGGGTCTGCACCCCGATCTATGCAGCCGGGGTCTTGGCGCCGCTGCCGCCGCCCTCGTCTCCCAAGAAGCGCTGCGCCTGCGTCCAGATTGCACGGTTGATCTTGAAGTGCTGATCTGGAATCTTCGAGCCATTCGCGCCTACGAGAAGGCAGGCTTCCGCATCGACGATACGTATGTCCGTCCAACGCCCCGAGGCGCTGCATCGTTCCATTGCATGATTTTCCAGCCCCGCTCCTAATCCGTCGTCTCTGGCGCCTTGATATCTGCAAATAAGATAAGACCTGGACCGGCGAGCACCGATATCGTCCGAATCCACGCATGCGATTCCAGATCTGTGTAGACGCGTGACACGATCGTCGGCCTAAGCTCCCCCAGCTGCACGAGGTTGGGGATGAAATACGGCCGCCAGCTCCAGTTCGCTCCGCGAAATTCATCCTCCTGCCGCCATTCCTGATCCGTTACGCGTGAAAAGTTGGAGGACAGCTGAATGCCGTCATCACGGCATAGATAGACACGGATACAGTTGTCCTGAAGCTTGGGAAGCAGCTCGCGAATCCACACATCCTTATGCTCATAATAGCCATGTGCCTGCACCGTATGATCAATTTGAGCGGCAAGCTGCCGGGATTGCTGCTGCCAATATTGCTCCGACAGAAGATGCTTGCGCAAATGCGCATCCAATTCCTCCTCCAGCAGCGGGGCAAAACGAAATGCCTCTTGGAACTCCGGCTCCGCCCGGGAGAAAAGAAAGCCCTGCACATAGCGTGCGCCCGCCTCAATCGCCCGCTCCAGGTCATCCCGTGTCTCGACGCCTTCGGCGAGCAGCGATGCGCCGATCTGTTCCGCAAGCGCGGAGAAGGAGCGCAGAGCCCCCAGATAGCCGTCATGAGTCGCACTCCGTTTGATCATATGCATATCGATCTTCAGGATGTTCGGCTGAATATGAGCGATCCGGCCCGTGCTGCTGAAGCCGCTGCCCACATCATCAATTGCAATTAAGCAGCCTCTGGACCGGTAAAGGTCAACAACCTTGCGCAGCTCCTCTCTTGAGCCGTGGAACGCTTCTTCGGTAATCTCGATAACGATCCGGCGCGGATCGATACCGTATTTATCAATCAGATTCAATGTGTACAGCTCACCTGCATCGGAATAACGCTGAATCCAATTAGGCTTTAAATTAATGAACAGCAAAGAAGACGAATCTGAACCGCTAAGTTTGCTTATCGCCTGCTCACGCAATATGCGGTCTACCGCAATATGATCCTCGTCCGCGACGGAAGCGTCGCCAAAGAAAGGCCCCAGACTGCGCACCAAGCCCCCTTCCGAGCAAGCCCTCCCCAGCACTTCATAGCCCGCGATTTTCCTTGTATCCATCGCTATAATCGGTTGATAGAACGCAACCAGATGTTCGTTATCCAAGCCGAGCGCTTTCGGCAAATCATTACTAGTAGCGGTCATTGCGCCCACCTCTGCGTTATGTACATGTTATATTTTCTGCCATTAATGATTGTTCTCATTCTATATGATTCGACAATAAATGTAAATAAGCGACAGAATCTCTGCCGCTTCTTCCTTGCTTATGTCCTTCTCTGCCTCGTATCATCAATTAACTAGACGAGCCGCACCATCCGCGTCACATTGTCGCCTTGCGATACTTCAATGACATGATGCTTGGGATGATACGTAATTTCTCCCGAACCTACGGCTATAACCGGCTGCTCACCCAGTCCGAAAAACACGTCGTCCGCCAGCGCCTCCATCACTTCGTGGCGATCCGTTTCGCCAAGTGCCGCCCATTCCTCTTCTTCCATCTCAAAAAAAGTATAGCTGTCCCCGATCGCGCTGACCGCTTCCGTCAAATCCTTCAATATATCTGCATATTCTCTTGCATGCCTTACGCCCATGCCGATAACCACCTTTGTCCCATTGAATTTATTCGCTTTCCTTATACTATCATTTTACCGCATTTTATGAATTTTAACGCGAACCTCGTAAATCATAACTTTAAGTCTAATCTCAGTAAGCCCTCCTGTCGATAATAATAGTAGATAATGTCGAATACGTATTGGACGGGGTGTATCATGGAAAAATCTTCGGTGTTTGGTGTCGTTTTAGGTGTTATAGCAGTTTTGGTAGGGATGGTATTGAAAGGTGCCGGTCTTGGCAACTTGTATAATCCTGCAGCCTTTATGATTATTATAGTCGGAACCGTTGCTGCCGTGATGATCGCTTTCCCGTTATCGGAGCTGGCGAAGACTGGCAAGCTGTTCAAAAAAGTATTTGTAGAGCAAAAGCTGATGCCGCGTGACCAATTAATCGCCAGCTTCATGGAGTGGGCTTCCATCACTCGCCGTGAAGGCTTGCTGGCGCTTGAAGCTAAAGTGGATGACATTGACGATGCGTTTCTCCGCAACGGTATGCGGATGATTATTGACGGTAACGACCAGGATTTCGTACGCGACGTTCTGCTTGAGGATATTTCGGCAACGGAGGAGCGTCACAAAGCAGGAGCGCTTATCTTTACACAGGCGGGCACTTACGCGCCTACCCTCGGCGTATTGGGCGCCGTAGTTGGTCTGGTTGCCGCTTTGTCGGATATGAGCAACATGGATCACCTTGCCCATGCCATCGCGGCGGCCTTCATTGCGACACTGCTCGGTATTTTCACAGGTTACGTGCTCTGGCACCCGATTGCGAACAAGCTGAAACGCCTCTCGAAACGGGAAATTGAGATTCGTCTCATGATGGTAGAGGGACTGCTCTCCATTCAATCCGGTGTTTCTACCATTGCGATCAGCCAGAAGCTGTCGGTATTCCTGACTCCAACTGAGCGCATTAAGCTGCGGGAGAAGGAGGAAGGCGCCGTTGAGCAGAAAGCATAAGCATGACCACGAGGATCACATTGACGAATCCTGGCTGATCCCATACGCTGACTTGCTCACTCTTCTGCTTGCTACGTTTATCGTGCTGTATTCCATGAGTTCCGTGGACAGCAGAAAGTTTGAAGAGCTCAGCCAGGCATTTAATCTCGCGTTCAACAGCGGTGTAGGCGTTCTGGACAATCCGTCCATTACAGAGCGCGGCCCTCAGCGCGAAGAGATTATTTCGGAGAAGCCGGAAGACAAGAAGAAGAAGGAAGAGGAATCGCGCCGCCAGGAGCTCATGAAGAAAGAGCAGGAGGACCTGGAGAAGCTGAAGAAAAGCCTCGACACTTATATTAAAAAGAACGGCTTAATGACAGAGCTGGAGACGAAGCTTAACCAGTCACAGCTTATGATTACGATTAGCGACAATGCGTTGTTCGCCTCCGGCAGTGCCGTGCTGAAGGATGAATCCAAGGATTTGGCGTCGGCCATTTCCAAAATGCTGCAGCAATATCCGGAATACGAGATTATCGTATCCGGCCATACCGACAATGAGCCGATCTCCACGCGGGAATTCAAGTCCAACTGGGACCTCAGTTCTTCCCGGGCGATTCGTTTCATGGACGTGCTGCTGCAAAATCAAGGCTTGAAGCCGGAACGCTTCAGCGCAATCGGCTACGGCGAATATCGTCCAGTATCCTCCAATACTTCGGTTGAAGGACGGGCGAAAAACCGCCGCGTAGAAGTCTCCATTATCCGGAAGTACATCGATCCCGATGCGGTTGAGCAAGTACCGGCAACTCCAAAGCAATAGTACGCATGAATAAAAAGACCTTCGCAGTGAGTTGCGAAGGTCTTTTTATTCGCCTTTATCCTATCCTAGCGTGGCCGGCTCGTATTCCAGCGTCTGAAACAGCTCTTTCAGCTCAGCCTCGGTCAGATCGCGCCAGCGGCCCGTCTGCAGCCCGCCCAATTCGATGTTCATGACGCGGAGCCGTTTCAGCTTCCGCACATGATAGCCATAGGCTTGGCACATCCGGCGAATTTGCCGGTTGCGGCCCTCCGTTAGAATAATCTTGAATACCCGGTCGGATACACGAGTAACGACGCATGGCAGCGTCATACTGCCTAATATCCTCACACCCTCCGACATTCCTTTAACGAAGTCAGCGGTAACCGGACGATCTACCGTCACGATATATTCCTTCTCATGCCGGCCCTCCGAACGTAAAATCGGATTTACGACGTCTCCATCATTCGTTAGCAGAATCAGCCCTTCCGAATCCTTGTCCAACCGGCCAATCGGAAAGATCCGCTCTTCATGGCCAACAAAGTCGACGATATTGCCCGGAATATGAAGCTCCGTTGTACTCGTAATACCTACAGGCTTGTTTAATGCAATGTAGACGTGGCGCTTCTGCTCACCGATCCGCTTGCCGTCCACCCGCACATCATCTCCAAGCTCCGCTTGGCTTCCGAGCTGCGCCTTTTCTCCATTAATGGTTACACGGCCGCTGTCCACCAGCTTATCCGCCTCGCGGCGCGAGCAATAGCCCGTCTCGCTAATAAACTTGTTAATACGCACTTCTGTTCACCTCATGTGTATGTGCCGCCAACTGCGCGATTTTTATTGAAGGATAGATGAATACGGCTGGCTTTGCGTGACCCGCTTTCAGGCCAAGCTGACCATCCACGGCCTGCTTTGCTACGGATCGCATCGCCTGGGCGACAGCTTCGCCCTCTATAGCACGATAGGGCCGCAGCGGCCCGACCATAAGCCAGCCCAGCGATTTGGACAGCGCCGCTGCTGCCGTCTCCCCAAACCTGACGGTTTGCCGGTGGCCAAGCAGCAAGGAGGGCTGGAAGAAATGCATCGTCTCTACAGGTACTGTTGCAAGTCTATCCTGCAGCAGCCCCTTTACCCGGCTATAAAAGAAAGGCGAGCTGGCGGAGGAGCCTATCGCCGTAATCACGAGAAAATGCTTCACGCCCCTCTGTTCCGCCCAATCGGCAAGCGACGCCGGATAATCGTAATCCACCCGGCGGAACGCCTCCTGAGAGCCGGCTGCTTTAATCGTCGTGCCTAACGCACAGTACACAACATCGGCTGAGACGTCGCCAAGCGCTTCTCCGAGCTGCTCAAAGTCTGCCACGATAACACGCAGCTTTGAACGGTCCCCGGCCGCTGCGGGTAAGTCCAGCGGTCTGCGGGCCAGCACTGTAACGGCATGACAAGACGGATCAGCCAGCAATTGCTTCACGATTGCTGAACCGACCAGTCCTGTGGCTCCAGCCACCAAGCAGCTATAAGTTCCGGATTCAGAGCCCCGCCGCTCCCGATCAACCATCGTACCCCACCGCCATCCTGAGTAATTCCGTCCGTACACTATCCAAATTCTATTGCTCCGATTCCTTCAGTATACCTTCATTCGATTGCGTATTCAAAGCCGGAAGCATAATTGTAACAGTCGTTCCTACATTGACCTGACTTTGAATTTCCATGAGCCCTTCGTGACTGTGAATAATGCGCTGGCTGATCATCATCCCGAGGCCTGTTCCGCTTTCCTTTCCGGTAAAAAACGGACTGCCGATCTTCGCAATCATCTCCTCTGGAATACCGATCCCCTCATCGGTTATCGAAATCGTAATCTGATCCTGTTTGCGCGCTACATGGGCATGAATACGCCCGCCACTTGGCATCGCCTCAATGCCGTTTTTCAACAGATTAATGAATACCTGCTTCAACTGATTCTCCTCGCAAGAGACGAGACAGGAGGCATCCGTCAAAGAATGGCTGAACACAACATTGTACATATGCGCTTCGCTATCCAGCAGCGACATCACTTCTTTAAGCACGGTACGAACGTCTTTGGTCGTAAAACGGGTCGCTTGCGGTTTCGCCAGAATGAGAAACTCCCCGACAATTAAATTGATTCGATCGAGCTCCGACAACATTAGGCTAGTATGCTCCGAATTGAGCTTCTTGCTCTGCTGCTGAAGCTGCAGAAACCCTCTCAGCGTCGTCAGCGGGTTGCGAATTTCATGAGCCACTCCGGCAGCAAGCTGGCCGACTGTCGTCAGCTTCTCCGAATTGCGCAGCAGATCCTCCATCCGGTTGCGGCTCCTCATATCCCGGGTAATGCTTGCAAAGGCTTGTACGTTGCCCTTCTCGTCCCTTATAGGAGACACCGTCACGCTAACCGGGATGATCTCGCCGCTCTTGGTCATCCGAACCGTCTCCTGCGCTGGCAGCACCTTGCCCGATAGAAGCGAATTCTGAATAAGCCGCATTTCGGAACGATGCGACTCCGGAGCAAGCTTCAGACTATACCCGATCGCCTCTTCGCTGCTATAGCCAAAGAGCTGTTCGAACGCCTGATTTACCTGAATAATCCGATCGTCCAAATCGATTACATGGATGGCATCGCTTGTATGGTTAATAAAGGATTGCAAATAATCCTTCATTCGGCGGTTATCCTCAAAAGCCTTGCGCAGCTTGTCCATGTAAATCGTAAGATTTTGCGACATGGCGTTGATCTTCAAGGAAAGCAGACTAAATTCATCCTTTCCGACCACCTTAATGACGGAATCGAACCGGCCCTGAGAAACCTCATTCACTTTCCATAAAATTTTGCGCAACGGCCGAAGCAGCCAGCCTGCCAGCAAATTGCTGCTGAACAGCACAAATATCAATATAAAAATACCATATTGAAGAGCGGTTATCCGATTAAGGCTAACCACTTGATGAACGGTATCGCAATCATAAACCAGACCAATTATGTATGGAAAACCTTCCGCGCTATAATAGCTTTTCATATACTCGGTGCCGTTAATATGTATCTCTCGAAAATGGAATGCATTGTTTGAAGCTTTAGCCAGAAACAGTGCGTCCCCGCTTTCATCTACATAAGAATAAGCGCCATAGGCAACGCTCCAGTCGGCAATCGAATGAGCGGCAGCAGCAGCTTCAGCAGGCTTCTTGGCAAACAGCGTGACTTCCAGCAATTGATTGTCCACGACGTACAGCATGTCGACCATACTGTTCAGACGCTCAGCCGAATGACTATGCAAATTCCCTCCATCCATCGTTGAAATTGATTGCTCCTGATCCTCCTCTATCATTTGTGCAAGGTGCTTCGAAATGTCTTGCATTTGCTCTTTTGCCGATTGCTCCATGTTGCGTATCGTCGTAATTTCCTCCACAATAACTATGAAAAGGAATGCGGTCAAAATGATCAGCGTAATCAATAGTGAGAACTTGATTTTGAACGACAAGAATGCGACACTTCCTTTGCATAGAATGGATTCCGGCCTCATTGTCCACAAGTTATTCACATTATCTACAATCCATCCACATAGCTGTCGAATAAGTTGTGCGTATTTTTGTGGACAACACTATAGTTATCCACAGTTTTATCCACCACATGTTAACAACAGAATATTTGTTCGAGGAATAAATACGAACATTTCACAACGATACGGAGGTACAGTTTCAATCATGATAAGAGAGCAAGAAGATCAAGCATGGATGCAATATGCCATCGAAGAAGCACGAAAGGCCGAGCAGATCGGCGAGGTGCCGATTGGCGCCATCGTCGTGAAAGACGGCGAAATTATAGGCAGAGGGTATAACTTAAGGGAGACCAAGCATGACCCTACCGCCCATGCCGAGATGGTCGCGATTAGAGAGGCTTGCGAAAAAATAGGCGCTTGGCGGCTGCTCGATTGCACCCTGTATGTCACACTGGAGCCTTGTCCAATGTGCGCAGGCGCTATCGTGCAATCCCGCATCAAGCGCGTCGTATACGGCACCGATGATCCGAAAGCAGGGTGCGCAGGCACGTTAATGAACCTGTTGCAGGAGCCCCGGTTCAATCACGAAACGGAACTGACCAGCGGCGTCCTCCAAATGGAATGTGCAACGCTGCTGACCCAGTTCTTCAGAAATCTGCGCAAGCAGAAATAAGATATAAGTTTGAGTTCGTAGACTTATTGGGAATTGCAATTTTTCTCATTACGGCGCGGCAGTGTATAAGCGATTTGGTCGCGCTGCAGTTGCTGCAGTACTACGATTAGTTGATCGGCCTCTTCACTAATAGCAAGAACTTCCGGGTCGGTTAAGCTGCCGCGTGCCTCTGCAATTTCATGAAGCTTCATCCGCAGCGATTGCAATTGATTAAGCAATATCGTTTTGTCCATAGCTCGCTTTGGGGCACGCTCCTTATTAGCACACTTGTCGTAATAAATGTATTATACGCTTTCTTATTTCAAGAGTTTGTAAAAACGTGTCGACAGATGAATACAATTTTTAGGCATTTTTCGACAATCAATGGTGCAATTTCCAATGTTATAGTTCAAAAATACTATCTTCACCAGCTTTTGTCTAGCTGATTTTCCCTTGTATTTGGGTGCAGGAATGGGAACTGCCAGCCGCAATACCTACAGCAAGAAGGCGTAACGAAATTGGAAGCGCTGCAAAAATAAAATTTGCTCTTTCTAGGCTGCTCGTCTATAAGCTGGAAATCTCCAGCGCGAATAGCCAAATAAAACAGGGGATGTCCCGAGGTCTATTCAGACCTTTTGGGACATCCCCTGTTTTATTCGATGATGCTTTTTTTCGTTCCGTCGCGCCCTGTTCTTCGGTTTCCGGTTATGCTTCTCCGGCTACCGCTACCCAGTGCCCCTTCGATACCTCCAAGAAGCTCGAATGCTCAAGACCATAAGGATCGGCCTTCGATGCTTCTGTGCTCACGATGAGCTTCTTGCGCGACTCAATCTTCGGATCTGGAACCGGAATGGCCGCGAGCAGCGTCTTCGTATAGTCATGAAGCGGATTCGCATACAGCTCCTCGCTCTCCGCCAGCTCTACGATCTTGCCCTTGTACATGACGGCTACACGGTCGCTAATATGCTTCACCATGGACAAGTCATGGGCAATGAACAGATAGGTCAGGCCAAGCCGCTGCTGCAGCTCTTCAAGCAGCTTCACGATCTGCGCCTGTATGGACACGTCTAGTGCAGACAACGGTTCGTCGCAGACGATAAACTCCGGTTCAACGGCAAGCGTCCGTGCGATCCCGATCCGCTGCCTCTGCCCGCCCGAGAACTCATGCGGGTAACGCATAGCGTGAGATGCGTTAAGCCCCACCATGTCGAGCAGCTCCTCGATCCGCTTCTGGCGTACCTCCTTGCCGGAGGACATGCCGTGCACGTCCAATGCTTCGCCGATAATGTCCGCCACGCGCAGCCGCGGATTAAGCGACGCATATGGATCCTGGAAGATCATCCCCATATGACGGCGCATCCGCTTCATTTCCCCGCGGTTCAATTGCTGCAGCGGAATACCGCGATAGAGCACCTCTCCTCCCGTCACTTCATTCAAACGGAGGATGGAACGGCCCGTCGTCGACTTGCCGCTTCCCGATTCGCCTACAACGCCCAATGTTTCGCCTGCACGAATATCAAAGCTGATGTTGTTGACCGCCTTCAAAATTTGACCCTTGCCCAGATCAAAATGCTGTCTCAGCGATCTAACCTGCAGCAGCGGCACATCGTCCTCGGAGCGCTTCACAAGCGGCACCGGCTTAGGCTTCTTCTTCTCATCCAGACGAGGCAAAGCGTTCAGCAGCTTGACTGTATACGGGTGCTGCGGATTCGCGAACAGCTCCTCCGTCGTTCCCGTCTCCACGATCTCCCCGTCCTTCATAACAACGACGCGGTCGCACATCCCGGCTACAACGCCCAGATCATGCGTAATTAATATAATAGAAGTGCCAAGTTCCTTCTGAAGCACCTTCATTTGGTTCAAAATTTGCGCTTGGATCGTCACGTCGAGTGCAGTTGTAGGTTCATCTGCGATAAGCAGCGACGGCCGGCATGCAAGCGCAATTGCGATCATGACACGCTGGCGCATCCCGCCGGAGAACTCATGCGGATACTGGGAATAACGCGTCTCGGCGTTCGGGATACCGACCATTTTCAGCATCGCAATGGCCTCGCCTCTAGCCTCCGCTTTACCCATCTTCCGGTGCTTAATGAGACTCTCCTCGATCTGCTTGCCGATCCGCATCGTCGGATTAAGCGACGACATCGGGTCCTGGAAGATCATGCCGATCTCCTTGCCGCGAATCGCCTCCATCTCCGCGTCGCTTTTGTCCGCCAGATTTTTTCCTTGAAACAGCACTTCCCCTCCCTTCACCATAGAAGGAGGAGACGGCAGCAGACGCATAATGGTACGCGCCGTTACGCTCTTGCCGCTGCCGGACTCGCCGACGATGCCGAGCGTCTCGCCCTTGCCCACCTCGAAGCTCACATTTCGAACGGCCTCTACTTCCTTATCTCTGGTAAAAAAAGATACCGATAATTGATTAACCTGAAGCAATGCATTCATGATGTCACCTTTTTTTATATATTTTTACGAATTTGTTCAACTCTTCGCGGTCAGATTAAGATTAAATATGAGAAAATAGAATGAAACTTGACTTTTATCTACCCTTAAAATAAAATCTACTATATCTATCGGAATAATGCAATTAAAAAAGGAGCGAATATAGATTGACTGGCGATGCTGCTGCAACGGGATACGGCTTCACAGATCGTATTGCCGCCATCTATCGTAAAATGTATATCAACCCCGCCTACCGGCTGCTGTTACTTCTACTTGGGGCACCAATTACACTAATTGTATTCGGGGTTTATCAATATCGCAAATCTTCAGACGGCTCTCGCAGACAAGCGGAAGAACTAAGAGCCAGCCTCATTGCCTCCGGCAGCAAGGAACGGCTGTTAGAGGAAGCGAGGGACCAACTGAGACGCAAGCATGCTTTCTTTGGACAGACCGTCTCAGCAGAGCAATTGAACCGCGAGGCGGAACGATTGGCTTCGACCAAGTTCGAGGCTCTTGTTCAGGAACGACTTCGTGATGGAGCCTTGGGCGGCAATTACAAGCAACACTTGGATTTTGCCGAAACATTCCACTCTCTGCTCGGCAATTCGTTATTTTTCGCCCTATCGTGGCTGCTCGGATTGCCGATGTACGTGCTAATGGCGGTATATGCCAGCGCTTATGCCAAATATATCGCAGAACGGCTGTTCATGACGCTGTTCGTTATTTTGGGCGTCTCGTTCGTTGTATTCACGATTCTATACATCTCACCCATGAGCCCTGCCGCCAATATTCTTGGCGAGACAGCGACGGATGAGCAAATCGCGAACTTCAACCATCTATACGGACTGGACCAGCCTTACCTGGTGCAATTATGGAATACGCTCAAGGGCATTTTCACCTTCGATCTGGGACGCTCTTTCTCCGGCAATGAGAACGTGACTGTGTCTATCGCTAATAAGTTTCCGGTTACGCTGACGCTTACGTTGATCTCCACCTTGATCGCCGTATTGATCGCGCTGCCAATCGGCATTATTTCGGCAACTAGGCCGAACTCGTTTTTCGATTATACGTTTATGTTCATCGCACTGCTCGGATTGTCGATCCCGAACTTTTGGCAGGGCCTGATCTTTATTCTGAATTTCTCGATCAAATGGTCCTGGCTCCCGGCTACATACAGCCCTAACAACTGGCTGTCTGCAATCATGCCGATCATCGTGCTTGGCACGGGATTAACCGCTGCAGTAGCCCGGATGACGAGATCTTCGACGCTTGAAGTCATTCATGAGGATTATATTATTACAGCCCGGGCAAAAGGACTCGCTCGCAGATCCGTGCTGTGGAAGCATGCCGTTGGCAATGCGCTTATTCCGATCATTACCGTAATCGGCCTTCAATTCGGAACCATGCTCGGCGGAGCTGCTGTTACCGAGAAGGTATTCAACATTAGCGGTATCGGCAGCTATATTGTAGACAAGCAATTTATACCCGACATCCCGAGCATTATGGGCGGCGTGGTCTATACAGCCATTACCATCTCAATCATCAACGTTATCGTTGATTTGATGTATGCATTCTTTGATCCGCGAATTCGTTCGAAGATGAAACAATACTAAAGCAGGTGCAACTCGTGACGAATCCAGCAAGTACGAAACAAGAAATTAATTTTCGGCTGAAATCAGCCTCTGAATATGGACAAGCCAGCTTCGCAGGCATCGTATCGTTGGGGCTGGCGCTAGTGTTCCTTCTTAATAGCTACTCGGCAGCGGAAGGCGCGTTCAAGCCGGCTGTGCTGATCTTCAGCATCGCTTACTTCGTCTTTGCCGGCTTGCAGCTTGCAGTATGGGCGCTCATCCGCAGCAACCTGATCCGCAGGGGTGAAATCACCGCCGCAACGAGAAGCCTGGGGTATGTGCTCCTGTTGAGCTTGTTAACCGCCAATATTTTCATAGCTGCTGTGGCTTTCCAACTCATTAAGCGGAAGAAAACCGCAGCCTATACGTTAGCTGTCTATGCGCTGATGACCACCTTGCTCGTATTCGCAGTATCGGCGCTCAACCTGTTTAAGCCTTACGTTTCGGACACTTTCCTGATTGGCATGGTTCTGCTGCTGTTATCAGCAGCGGTACAGCTTATCGCCGTGCTGCTTGTCGCTAAATTCGCGAATGGAACGCTGCTGCCTTCATGGATGTGGCTGATCGCCGTGCTGCTCATTATTACCTCGGCTTCCGGCAATCTGTTCGCCCTGTTCCTAGGCCTGCTGCTGATCGCGAAACTTCGGGACAAAGGCTACACGGCCGGCTCCAAGCTTAACGACATCGTCGACCGGTTGTCCAGAAGCTCGACCTCGATGCTGGGCTTGCTCTTCATTCTGTTCCTGCTTACCGTATCGGTCACAAGCTACTTGACCTTCGATTACGGAATGGCCATCGACAACAATTACAGCGCGATCTTCCAGCCGCCAAGTCTCGAATATCCGCTCGGCACGGACAACTTCGGCCGTGACTTGTTCTCCAGAATCGTATTCGGAGCACGCATTTCCCTTGTCGTTGGTTTATTGTCAACCTTGATTCCGGTACTGATCGGCGGCGCGCTTGGCGCGATATCCGGTTATTACGGCCGTCAAGCGGACAACATTATTATGCGTGCGCTCGATATTTTGTACTCGATTCCTGGTATCCTGCTGGCAATCGCTATCATCGCCGCATTCGGAGCCAGCACGACCAACCTGATTGTTGCGCTCAGCGTTGGAGCCATTCCAACATATGCCCGTACGATGAGGGCGAACGTCATGCTGGTATCCACACTCGAATATGTGCAAGCAGCGCGTGCCTTTGGTTCCGGTGATATGAAGATTCTGTTCAAGCATATCGTGCCGAATTCCTTGGCGCCGATGATCGTCAAATCCACCCTTACAATCGGAACGGCCGTCATCTCAACGAGCAGCTTAAGCTTCCTCGGACTGGGCGTTGAGCCGCATATTCCGGAATGGGGCAATATATTAAAGCTGGGCAGCGCATATTTGGAGACTCATTCCTATACCGCTATCTATCCGGGTCTAGCCATTATCGGCCTGGTGCTGTCGTTCAACTTCCTTGGCGACGGCTTGCGCGATGCGCTTGATCCGAAGCTGGACTAGCTTTTAGCCAAAAGCAACATCTACCTTTAGTAACCTCATTCATATTCTATCTACATCTACGTTTCGAAACCATGAATGGACGATGAATGAATGTGAGTTAAATATAAATAAACATCTTTTCAGGAGGGGAATATCATGAAAAACAAAGGTAAATTCGCAGCCATTCTGCTCAGCTTGACCATTATGATCAGCGGCTGCTCGCTTACGACCAAGAAAGACGTTTCGGAGTCCCCGAAACCAACTGAAGGCACTGCCGTCGTTGACAGCAATCCCGTAGACATCGAGGTGCTCGGCATGAGCACCAACGAGGCCGATCTCAATATTATCCGCGATCAGCTGAACAAAAACGGTTTTAACGTTAAACTTAACGTGCAAGCCGACTACAGCAGCTTCAAAGCTCAGCAAGATGCAGGCAACTTTGATGTCTCGCTTTCGAGCTGGACAACTGTAACAGGCAACCCGGACTACGCCGTTCGCTCGCTCTTCAAAACTGGCGGCGATTACAGCATTCTGTCCGACTCGGAAATCGATGCGCTTATCGACCAGGCAGCTTCCCAGACGCCTGAGCAATTTGCAGCTACGTACAAAGATTTCGAGCAAAAGCTCGTTTTCGATAAAGCCTATATCGCTCCGCTTTACAGCTCGCTCAAAGCGCAAGCTTTCAACAAAGACGTGCTGAACCCGGCTTCCGTACGCCTGTCTAAATCCCGTTCGCTCCCATGGGAAGAGCTGGACTTCAACGACATATCCAAACGCAGCAAAGACGCACTGGTGCTTCAATCCACCATGCCTACACTGACGTCGCTTGACCCGATCAAAGGTAATGACGGTTCCATCAACATCATCAATACGAACCAATATGTTCGTCTCGTTAACCTGACAGATGACGATCAAATCACTTCTGTCGGTTCCCTGTCGCGCAACCACGCAATTGCTGATGGCAACTCCGACTACTACTTCATCCTGAGAGACGACATCAACTTTGCCCAAATCAAGGACAAGCTGGCTGTCGATACAGGCGAGCGCGTAGGCGCAGACGACGTTATCTTCTCGCTGAACCGTGCGAAGGACAAAAACTCCGTACCTGACCACCGTACCTTTACTTTGCACGAGCATATTAAATCTGCTGAAGTTGTAACGGATCTTGCTGCACTTGATGCAATCAAAGTATCCGGCGGAGATTCCACAGTTAAAGCTGCTCTTGAAAAAGGCCTGGATTCGAAAATTTCCGAGCTTGTCTCCGACAAGACGCAAGCAAACAACGCATCGGGCAAATACCAAGTTGTGAAGCTGACGACAACGACACCGTTCCCGCAAGTGCTCAACTACCTGGCACACCAATCGGCTGGTATCGTATCCAAGAAGCAAGTTGAAAAAATCAACACTTATGACGTTGCGAAATTCGATCCAAACAAAGATATCCCTTACGGCGACCAAAACACAGTAACAGAAGGCAGCGCGTACAACAACACGCTGTATACAAGCGGTCCTTACATCCTGTCGTACAAAAACGATTACGATGCAATCTTCTACAAAAACCCGGCCTACATGAAAGGCACGGAGCATGAGCCTAAAATCAACAACATCAAAATCCGCTTCATCAAAGATGCAGACAGCTCGTTGTCCGCGCTTCGCAGCGGCGAGATTCACCTGTACTACGGCGTTTCCGAGACGAAGTTCGATATCGTGAAGGGCGACGCTAAGCTTTCGCTCCAGACGCTTCCGAGCAACGCGGTTTCGTACCTGCTGTTCAATACGAAAAACCGTCCAGTTGCAGAAAGCGCAGATCTGCGCAAAGCTGTGCTGTACTCCCTGAACCAAGAAGACTTCATCACTTACTATGGCGGCAACAAATTCAAAGCGACATCAACGCTTACCCCTATGGTAAATACAGGTCTTGAACTGAAAGCTGATGCAGCAAAAGTGAAAGAATTCCTGAACGCTTACAAAGCAAGCAAATAAGCAGTTAGGAATAGATAAGAGACGCCCCCTGGTCGAGCGATTGGCCGGGAGCGTCTCTTTCATATAGGCGAGCCTAATTTAAATTAGAAATAAGGAGTGATCATTATGTCTCATACGAATGACAATAAAGCAAAACTGTCGCAATGGGATGCCTTGCAGCTGGAGTCGCTCAAATCGCTGGGTTGGACGAAGGAGCAGTTGATCCAACGTGTGAACAGCGGAGATCTGCCGCAAGACGACAGCAAGTTCAAGTTCGACTATGCCGGTCTGAAGACTTTGGCGTCCGAGGAACCAGCAGTGTTGAAAGATGCCGTGGAGAATGGCTATCAGATCAAATACAATACGATCCGCGGGATTCATAGCTGGATCTTGGCAGCACTTCAGCAAGATGCGGAGCTTATCCTCGAGCCGGACTCGGAGATCGTTGTCGCATCGCTGACGGAAGCTGAAGCAGCTCAGCTCGAGTCCGTGCTCTCGTTCGGCTGGGGATTGACTGTTGAGGATGGCGCTGTGGCCGATGCTAACGGGCGATCTGCGTATCGCGTTGCGCCTGCGCAGCGGTATAATGAGCTTTTTAGGAAGTGAAGCTGAAGTTACAGTCCTCTATTGAGGAAGGAAATGCACCCTGTAGAATGGTCATTGGGTTAACCGATGGGATTCTAAGGGGTGTAGCCCCTTAAATGTACATACTCGACCTCACGGCCAACTCTTCGGGGCTATCCGTTTCCAATAAGACCTTCAAAAGGCCTTATCACGACTATATGGCACGTTTCCCTCTTACTTAAGACCCTGGAAATACCTTAACTAAAGCTGACGGCCATGTAAATCGAGGATTTAGGCCATTCTCTTGTTAGTTAGAGCCCTGCTGAGCCTTTAAGGTAGCGTGCAAGTACTCCCCTTCTATACTTAACGCCTTTTGGGACCTCTAAGCGGACGGATGATATTTGAACAGAGAGCTATGCTAGCTCGCGACAGTTGAGTTGCACCCCAAAAGCCCCCATGTTAAAATAATACTTGCTGCGCGCCCGTAGCTCAGCAGGATAGAGCGACAGTTTCCTAAACTGCAGGTCGTACGTTCGAATCGTATCGGGCGCGCCATAAAAATGACTAAGAACCCTTGATATATCGAGGGTTTTATTTTATCTACCGCTTCTCTAACTATTGTTTTACAATGTTGGGAACGGAAGTGGAAACTGAAATGAGTTTTCTTGTACGGGCTGCTGCCTGTGAATAATATGTACAAAGAAACGTTTTCTTTCGTAAATGGTTGGGTGGTACCTCCATTTTACCAATAATGGGTTTCTTTTTGTTTGACAAAATAAAGGGGCGTCCCTTAATCATTTATGACTTTTAGGACACCCCCTTATTAATTTCGTTACAACGATAGTTCCTTAATTATTTGCTCTTGTCATTTGGGATTTGAGGTAATATCGTTAGAAAAAATCCGGCTACTAAAAACTGAATACAAAAATACTCAAAAACTATCGACTCATATCTTAAAAGCAAGAAACCAGCAATTAGAATTAATGCTAATCCAATAACGACTTTCTGAATGGGCGCTCTATTTCTAATGAAAAAATACAATAAGGAAAAAATTAGAACGCTCATTATTACAGTGAGAATTAAAAATGTGAATGGTGAAAACACAATTTTCCCCCCGTCTAATCAGAGTTGTTCTATTTAACTAAATAAAAGTTGAGTGGAGAATTAAAACAAAGTATCACCGCTGAAAGCAGGGAAAGATTTAGTCTGAACTGATGTTTGAACAGATACACCAGACATTTGACTACCTACACCAAAGGTAACATTACTAATTACCGAATTATCATATGTGTGAGTAAAATAACTTGTTGCGTTTCCATCATATGCTGAAAATTTAGCATTATATCTTGCTAGCCCAGCAAAATGTTTACCGATATAAGTAACAGTGGAGTTAATAGGACGGGCAACTTTAATTCTAAGGCTATCCTGAAGTCTGAATCCAAAACCTAAAGCACCATTACCATCTGATCGCACTGTAGTACTGATCTCATTCCCATCTCCATCAGACATGAAAGCATAAACCGAGTTAAGAGCTACACCAGTATAACTACCGCTTACATTTGTAAATCCCACGCCAAAAGCTTGTTCCCCTCCTACAGAACATGTTTGCCCAACTGTTATAGGACCTTGACACCACACTGTAGGCATATGTTGCTGCCAATTATCATTCTTCCAATAACCACCACCAGTAATAATCCATTGGCTTGAATTACTGTCAAACATAATAATAGGGTTGGTCATTTGCATATCAGTGGTTCCGACAGCAAATGGAGATATTGTTGTTTTACTTTCCGGCAAATCTAGTAAGTATACGCCATATTCCTGCATATTTTCAGCAATAACATCTTTGCTTGCGCCAGCGCTTACCATTCTTGTTAAAAGATGATTAATTTCCTGTTCATCACCTGAAGCACCAGTCAGTTTTTTTAATAAAGTAGCCTTTTTTACCAAATCTTGCTTCGCTTGAACTATATCAAAATCTCCTTGCTTTGCTTGAACTATATTTGAATCCCCTGATGCATTAACTTCTTCATAAGAATTTGCACTTAATACATTAGACAGCATAATAAACAAACACAATGCAATAAATAATGACTTAATTCCGCTCTTTTTCATCCCTATCACCTTTCAAATTAAGTATTTTATTTCAAAAAAAATATTTTGAAACTCCTCCTTTCCATTTATCTATTTCCAATTATAACACAACTATCTTATTTTAATAGTAAGTATTAAAAAAATGTAAAAATTAAAAAATCCTTTAATGGATTTAGTTAGAAAAATAGGTATATAAGTTCTTGTGATCAATATTTCCATATCCTTAAAGGGATAAGAAACTCGAAATTCTACCAGTGGCGATATGTTAACAGAATCCAATATTAAACTACAGGTCGTACTTTCCAATCGTATCGGGCGAGCCATACTAAAAAAATGAAGAATCGTACTGTTATGGTTTTTTTGTATTATTGGGCAATCTCTCTCTGTGGCACTGCCGTTCGGTAGAGGTCATACGTCAGCATCCTATCTGCCATTCTTTAAGACTTCTAAACCTGACTATTGTGTGGTTCTTTTGTTTTTGTGGGTATGTTTTCAGGAGCTGCCTGTCTTTCTACTGTCCTCGGTTGCCCTACAGGACAGCAGAAAGACAGCAAAGAGAAAAAAAATATAAACCAGTAAAACTGAGATATGGAACACAATTTTATAGACTTATAATCAGGAATTTTATTACAATGAAAGACGCACATGATCTGATCAGTCTCATCCGAGGAGTGAATTTCAAATGGGTAAAGCTATTAATGCGGAAATGGTTACCGTTTCATACGATTATGCAAAGAAGATTTATAAAGGACAGATCGATCAAGACAAGGCTCTCAATTACATCACCACTTCGAGCGATATGGATCGTGGGTCGGCTCTTACTTATGTGTATGTCTTCAAACATATGATGGAAGGGTCAGAATACCGCAGGACTATGAATACCGCAGCCACCCGTTACTATTTGTCAATGATTTTCCTCGATTTTGGAGAAAATCAGCTCATAAATGCCATCAGTGCCGTCAGACAGCATGTCGAATATTATCGAGCACAACGGAATGGAAATCTCCGGGCAATTGAGTCGCTAGTTAGAGAATTTGAATCGAGTCTCAGTTAACGTATATCCTAACGAGTCATCGTTACCTTATGCCACCATGGCGTGCCAACGTCCACTGTTTTCGGTGGCAAGCAAAACTACTAATATTAAAGAACCATCTTCAAGTCAGGACAGGTAAGATACCGCAATGACAACAATCGTTAACAAACGGTATTAAACTAGATTATTTTCCAATTTAATATAATTTCTATGCGATTAACCCCGCAGTGGGACGAAAAGAGGGAGTTCTTTCTGATGAACCCAATAACAAAAATTACCCAAAAAGTGTTTACTTATTTGATCTGAGAAAAAGCACTTATATTTGCTTTAACAGAGTAGTGAATCTATTTTTGTATCTCTAGCTTCCTAAAAGTTACGTAATAATCAGGAGGGTAACAATTGGAGAAATTAACACAGAAAGATTGGCTAGACTATATTAACCGATTACAAGAAAGAGAACGACAGAAAATAGCTTCGGGTGGGATCAACAATTGGGTATTATGTGTTGCGATAGGGACATTAGGTTATTTAATATTCCCGGAAATCCCATTAATGTTTCGGAATTTGGACAGACTCATTTTATATATTGCTATCTTTTTAAACTTTAGTAATAGTATCTTCCACGCTTTTAATCAAGAGTTTCGAATTCATAAAATTATTAATTATAGAAGAGTAGATGTGCCACCTCTTGAACTTCAATACAGAAAAATAATGAAATTTTTTGAACTCAATGTAGGAATAACATCAATTGTACTAACAAGTCTTGCAATCATCTTAAATTTAGACCTCAGAATAGATATACTTATGATCTTAGGTTGCAATGTACTTTTCATGTTAACGTTTGGGTTACTGGGTGTATTTGGAAAAATTTCCGCGATGAAGTATCAGAGAATTGAATCAACATTTAAAGGTAATGATTTTAGTCTTTATCTTCGTTACATAAAGTCTATCGGCACATATACTAATTTATATCCTCTTGTTATGATAGTTATTTTATATCATTTCAGTAATATTGACTTAAAAATAGCACTCTTTGGTTTAATATTTGTTCTTATCATTTTATTGCTTCAATTTCTTATCGTTATATTTACAAAGCGTCTTAAGATCGGTTGGCTAGAGGATTTCGAAAGAGAAATTATAACATCAAGTTTAAGTGATAATGAAATAAGGAAGAAGCTTAAAGAATCATATTTTAAGTTAAGCCATATAGATGATTTTTTTTGAAGCAGTAATTTCATCTATTAAATAATACTTCTCATTGATGCCTCTATCTATTACCAGCAAATTATCCCATATTCCACTTGATGATATACTCTACCCATGGACTTTAAATCATCCACATCAAGGAGTGAACCACCATGCATTTCCGAAAAGCACAAGAATCCGACCTGCCCGCTATTGTCCGCATGCTTGCGGACGACGAGCTCGGCTCGCAGCGCGAGCGCTTTGAAAACCCCCTTCCCGCACTTTACCACAATGCCTTTGCCGCCATAGAGGCGCAGACCGGCAATCAGATCATTCTAGCCATCGAAGACGAAGCAATTATAGGCTGCCTTCAACTGGTTATCATACCCGGCCTCGCCCGGCAAGGCATGCTGCGTGCTCAAATCGAAGGAGTGCGGGTCGACGGCAGCTATCGCGGAAAAGGGGTGGGCGAAGCTTTGTTCAAAGAAGCAATCGCCATTGCCAAGTCTACCGGATGCGGGCTTGTACAGCTGACAACGGACAAGCAACGCGGGGACGCCCATCGCTTCTACGACAGGCTTGGATTTACCGCCAGCCATGAGGGTATGAAGCTCATTCTTGAATAGAGGGCAAGCCTCATCTCAACAATTAGGTTGACAATCCCCCGTTAATATTTAAAGATAATATTAAACGTTTAAATTTTTCGAGGGGGCAATCATGAAGGCTACCATTAAAGATGTCGCTAGAGAAGCCAAAGTATCCATCGCTACTGTCTCCAATGTCATTAACGGCAAGGATATTGTAAAGAAAGAGACGCGGGAAAAGGTCACGCGAGTCATTGAAAAGCTGAATTACGTCCCGGATCAAGCGGCCAGAACGATGATCCGGAAGAAGACCAACACAATCGGTATGGTCGTCCCTTCCCTTTCCAATGAATTCTGGGGCTCTCTTGCCGGCAATATACAAAGACAGCTGCTGAACTTCGGCTACACCCTGCTTATTTTAACGACCGAATCCGACCCGAAGGTGGAGCAAATATCGTTGAACACGCTCAAAGAGCGCAATGTCGATGGCGTAATTATCGCCTCCCTTGGCCTTGGAAGCAAAGCAGACAAACGCTATGTCGAAGCGCTGCTGGAGTGGGGGATTCCCCTCGTTTCCTTCCACCCTTACGAGAAGAAGCTGACGACCGTATGGGGAGACTACATGGCTAGCTCCATGGAGGTAGTGGATCATCTGATCTCGCTTGGCCATACGAAGATTGCCTATATCGGGTCTTATTTGAGCGGCATTGAACGGGAGCTGGGCTACCGTAATTCGCTGATGCTGAATCGGATTCCTGTTGACGAACGGCTTATGATCAGCGGCCAGGAGGAGAAATTTGAGTTCTTCAGCCAATACGGCTACGACTGTGCCAAGAAGCTATGCAAGGATAACGTGGAATTCACTGCGATTTTTTGCTCTAACGATCTGATTGCAATCGGCGCAATTAAAGCCTTTGAGGACTTGGGCATGCATGTCCCAGCCGATAAAGCTGTGGTTGGATTCGATGACATTAATATGGCCAGCCTGTACCGTCCTGCTCTAACGACCGTCAGACAGCCGATTACCGAGATGGCGAGCTCTGCCGTTACCATTCTGATTGAGCAAATTGAGAAGCCGGATACCGATCATTTTGCAAAAACAGTCACGTTCCCTATGAAGCTGATTATTCGAGAAAGCAGCGGCGCCCAAATCTAATATTGACAGATGGGTGCCGATAGGCTATTCTTCAAAATATAAACGTTTCAATTTTATTTATAGTTGTAAGCGTTTTAACATGTTGTTCTAATTATAATTAAACGTTTTATATTATTTTGAGGTGGTGATGACAGATCCGTCTAACGGCTACGAAATCGGCAAGAGGCTACTACGAACATAAACAGGGGTGAATGTAAATGTCTAAAAGAATGTCGAAGAAATGGTTGACGGTTTTGTTCATTATCGTAATTGCTTTTTCTGTAACCGCTTGCAGCAAAGGCGGTAACGGTGAACCGCAGATAAACGGCTCCAAGCCGGGAAGCGGCACTGCAGAGAAGCCTGTAGAAATTAATTTTTGGGATATGGTCTGGGGTCCTCCATCCTATGTGGAGGAAGCGCAAAAGCTGGTTGAACAATTCAACAGCGAGCATCCGACAATTAAAGTGACCTACCAGTCCACGCCATGGAATAACTGGTACCAGACCTTTACGACCGCCATTGCAGCAGGCGCTCCGCCGGATATTAGTACAGGCGCAGGCTACCAGGCGTTTCAGTTCACGGACAATGATGCCATCCTTCCAATTGATGATGTCATTGAAGAGCTGAGAAGCGAAGGCAAGCTGGATGATTTCGTCCCAGGCAGCGTAGAGGCGCTCAAGTATAACGGACATTATGTCGCTTTCCCGTGGATGATCGACATCCGGGTTCCTTTTTACCGCAAGGATGTTTTCCAAGAGGCTGGCATTACCGAGCTTCCGAAGACATGGGACGAGCTTAGAGCTGACTTGAAGAAGATCAACGGCAACGGCAAATACGGCCTTGTACTGCCGGGCAATGACCCGAACTTGGGCCTTCAAGCACTATTCTCCCTCATGCTGAACAACGGCGGCGGCCTCTTCACACCAGACAAGAAAGTCGATTTGCTGAACGAACGCAACGTTGAGGCTGCTCAATTTTTGGCTGATATCGTTAGTGACGGCTCTGTCAATCCGGCTATGCTGGGCTTCAACGGCGACAGCGGCGTTAAAGAATTCGGCGCCGGACGCGGCGGTGTGTTCATTCACACGCCAAGCTTGCCGGACAGCTTCCCGGAACTGGCGGATAAAATCGGCGTGTTAGAGCCGCTCGCTGGACCTCATGGCGATAAAGGTACGCTCGGCTGGGTTAACAACATCATGATCTATAAAGCAACCAAACACCCGGATGAAGCAAAAACCTTCCTCAAATGGTGGTCCGAGAACAACAAAACGCTCTGGACGGAAGGCAAACAAGGCGGATTCCCTGTTAAGCAATCCTTCACTCAAGATCCTTACTGGCAGAACAATCCGATCCTGAAGCTGATTGCCGACGAGTATCTTGGCATTATGAAAACAACGGGCTTCCAAGCTCCGGGAGGATTCCCTGAGCTGAACGAAATCGAAGGCGACGGAACGACGCTGACGATGATTCAGAAGCTGATGTCCGGCAGACCAGTCAAGGAATCGATGGAAGAAACCGCAAAGAAATACGAGACGATCATGGGCAACAAAAAATGATGAACTTGGACGCGGGGAGTGCCGAAAGGCGCTTCCTCCGCATCCGGGAAAGTGAGTGACATCCATGAAAGAACAAGGCGTGAAGTGGCTGCAGCTTCGCATGCTGGGCCCGGCAATTCTATTTATATCCCTTGTCAGTCTGTATCCGTTCATCTCTGGCATTATCTATAGTCTGAAAGACGGGTCTCTGCTGGATTCCGGTTCCTTCGTCGGCTTGGAGAACTTCGCCGAGATATTCCGAATGAGCGAATTCTGGAAAGCCTTCACTTTCAGCATCGGATTTACGATCTGCTCTGTTCTCGGCAGCTATGTGGTCGGACTGTTCCTCGCCGTGCTGCTCAATATGAACATTCCGGGCAGAGGCATTTTCCGGGTAGCCTTGCTCGTGCCTTGGGTCGTATCCTCCGTCGTCTCGATGGTTGGCTGGCGCTCGATGATTGGAGATCAAACTGCACTAGTCAATACTGTCATTCAAGCGTTTGGCTTCGAACCGATTCTATTCCTAAGCTCGGAAAAATGGGCCGTATTCTCCGTTATCATGGTCAAAATCTGGAGAAGCTTCCCGTTCATGATGGTCTCCCTGCTGGCAACCCTACAGACGATTAACAACGATATGTACGAAGCAGCGAGCATTGACGGAGCCGGCAAATGGCGGACTTTTGTCAGCATTACGCTGCCGCAGCTCAAGACCGCAACCTTCGTAAGCTGGATTCTGATGAGCATTTGGAGCTTCAATGACTTTGACGTTCTGTGGCTGCTGACATCTGGCGGACCGCTTGATGCTACCCAAAACCTGATTATTATGAGCTATAAATATGCCTTTATCAAAAGCTCGACCGGCATCGGCTCGGCACTCGGCATCCTAAGCTTGATCGTTCTGCTGGCTCTTGCACTCATTCTAATGAGAGTCCAGAAGAAGGAGGATTAGACGATGAACAAAAAACCGCTAATTGCTCTGGTGTTCCTCTTTTTGCTGGTCATATCGATTGTCGTGAACCTGCCTGTCATCACAATGGTGCTGAATTCCTTCAAATCGAATACGGAAATTATGACCTCGACACAGGTGCTGCCGCAGCATTGGACCATGGAAAATTATCTGTTTGTCAACGACAAATCTGCCTTCTGGCAGCAGTTTATCAATAGCATTATTGTTACTTCTCTAACGGTAGTGGCAACCATTCTGATCGGTGCTTTGGCCGGGTATGCGATCTCACGCTTCCGTACAAAGCTGACAGGCTCCTTCTCAGTCGTACTGCTGCTGCTTCAAATGTTTCCATTTGTGCTGGTCATGCTGCCGCTGTTTCTGGCGTTCCGTTCGCTGCATCTGATCGATACGTTAACAGGAGTCATCCTGATCCAAACCTCGATTAGTCTGCCGGTGTCCGTTCTGATGTTCAGAGGATTCTTCGACTCCATCCCGGGCGAAATTGAGGAAGCGGCCTGGATGGACGGCTGCAACCGCTGGAGTACCTTCACTCGAATTGTGCTCCCGATCTCAGGTCCGGGCATTGCAGCGGTATCGATCTTTACGATTCTATTGTCCTGGAACGACTATATCATTCCGAATATCTTCATTAAGAAAGAAAGCCTGATGACCTTGCCGCTTGGACTGCAAATGTTCATGCAGCAGAACGCCACGCAGTGGGGCGGACTGACGGCTGCAGCGACACTGTCGGCATTGCCTATACTGATCTTCCTGCTATTCGTACAAAAATATATCGCTTATGGCGCAGCCTCCGGCTCTGTCAAAGGCTAATACTTGAAAACACATAAGGAGAGAAACTCGATGAACACGAACATTATTAATGTCGGCATTATAGGACTCGGAGAAGTCGCACAAGTCATTCACCTGCCCGTACTGGACTCTTTGCCTGGCCAATATAAAATCGTAGCCCTCTGTGATATTTCACCTCAACTGGTTGCAGCCATGGGAGAGAAGTATCGGGTAACGAATCTGTATACGGAAGCCTCTGAGCTTGTTAAGCAAGCGGATATCGATGCTGTATTTGTATTGAACAGCGATGAATATCATGCTGAATGCGTGATTGCGGCAGCCAACGAGGGCAAGCATGTGCTTGTCGAAAAGCCAATGACGCTGACGCAATCCGAAGCGGACGCTATTATTGAAGCCCGTGACCGGAACAACGTCAAAGTAATGGTCGGCTACATGAGACGCTATGCGGCAGCATTCGAAGAGGCGGTAAAGGAAATTGGCGGCTTTGACAACATCCACTATATTCGCGTACGCGACATTATTGGGCCAAACAGCTTTTTCGTTCAACAATCCAGTAACGTCTTGACCTTCCATGATATTCCGGATGAATTGAAGGAGGACAAGCGAGTCCGTGCAGAACGGCTCGTCAAAGAAGCAACGGGACTGGACGCCTCTTCCCCGTACAGCTCGCTATATCGCCTGCTGTGCGGCTTATCCAGCCATGACCTCTCCGCTATGAGGGAATTGATTGGTATGCCGAAACGGGTTATCGGCTCCAAGATGTCCGAGATTCCAACCGCTTCGGGGGGCAACTTCTTGAGCTCCATTCTCGACTATGGCCATTTCGGCGTCACTTTCGAGACTGGCGTTGATGCACAGGGCCGGTTTGACGCCCATATTGAGCTGTATTCCAGCACCAAATCGGTGCGGATTCAATACAACTCGCCTTATATCCGCCATCTGCCGACCGAGTTGCATATCGTCGAGACCGCAGGTGAAACATTCAAGCAATCCGTCGTTCGTCCAACACTTACCGACCCCTATACGCGAGAGCTTCGGTACTTCTATGACGCGATTACGAAGGGTACGGAAATAAAGACAACTCCTGAGGATTATAAAAATGACCTGGCCATCTTCAAAATGATCATCGACTCGCTGATTGAACAAGAAGCTGCAGCGGCTGTATAGTTTTTTACCAAGGCAGCCTTTCTTCCCATTCTGACATAAGGAGCGTATAACGCTATGGTACAATCGGAAATTCCTGCCGTTATGAAGGCGGCTGTCATGGTGAAACCGGGAGAAATCGTCATTCAGGAGCTTCCCGTTCCAGAGCCTGGCCCCGATGAGGTGCTTGTTAAGGTAATGGCTGTCGGGATCTGCGGGTCCGACATTCACTACTACGAGCATGGCAAGATCGGTCCGTATGTCGTCGAGAAGCCGATTATACTCGGACATGAATGCGCGGGTATCGTTGCTGCAACCGGCGAAAAGGTCTCCCGCTTCCGGAATGGCGACCGGGTGGCGGTGGAACCCGGCATCGTATGCGGCCGCTGTGCATACTGCAAGCAAGGAAGATATAACCTGTGTCTGGAGGTACAATTCCTGGCTACTCCGCCCGTTGACGGTGCTTTTGTTCAGTACATCATCATGCGTGAGGACAACTTATTCCTCATTCCAGACCACCTGAGCTTTGAGGAAGCGTCGTTGAACGAGCCCTTCTCCGTTGGCCTTCATGCGGCTGCACGCACGCAGCTCAAGCCAGGTTCGACGGTTGCCATTATGGGCATGGGCCCCGTCGGCCTGATGGCGGTTGTAGCGGCTAAAGCCTACGGCGTAAGTCAAATTTTCGTTACGGATCTAGAGCCAATCCGTCTGGAGGCTGCGATCCGGCTTGGCGCAACCCATGCAATCAACGTACGCGAGCATAACGCAGTAGAGGAAATCCGCAGGCTGACTGGCGGGAGTGGCGTGGACGTCGCTTGGGAAACCGCGGGCAGTCCCCACGCCTTGCAGGCGGCCCTCAGTTCGCTCCGACGCGGCGGAAAGCTGGCTATTGTCGGGCTGCCACCCCAGGCAGAAATTCCGCTCAACATTCCTTCTATTGCTGACAATGAATTTGATCTGTACGGCGTATTCCGTTACGCCAATACGTATCCAAGCGGCATAGCCGCCCTTGCTTCCGGTATTTCCGATGTCGGGTCGCTTATTACCGACCGCTATCCGCTTGCTCAAACGCAGGAAGCGATGGAGAGAGCCCGGACGAACAAAGCCGGCAGCCTTAAAGTCATGGTATATCCGAATAGCTAACTGGTGTTATAAAAAAGGGAAGACGGGCTGGCTATTGCCGGATACTCCGTCTTCCCTTTTTGTATCATCAAAATCCACGCTTTCTGCTGCAGCTCTAGATCCCCGCTACGATTCTTTTAGCCCGAACAGAGACTTGTTTCAACAGCTCCTCTTCATCGATCGTCGTTAGCTTCCGATTCCGCATCAGCACCTTCCCGTTGACGATTGTCGTATCCACGTCGGCACCATTCACGCTGTAGGCTAGCAAGGATTCGACGTTATGAATCGGCTGCAGGTGCGGTTTGTGCATATCAATCAGAATCAGATCCGCCTTCTTTCCGACTTCGAGGGTCCCGACTTGATGAGCAATATTCAGCAGCTTCGCTCCTTCACTTGTCGCCATGCGGAGTGCCTGGCCTGCGGGAAGTACGGTCGGATCGCCATAATCCAGCTTTTGCAGCCATGTCGCGGCTTTGATTTCCTCGAACATATCAATCGTCGTGGCGCTCCCCGATCCGTCAGTACCCAGCCCAACTGTAATTCCTTGCTTTATCATTTCAGTAACAGGAGCAATGCCGCAGCCCAGCTTCAAATTGCTGACGGGGTTATGCGACACGCCCCCGCGCATCCCCTTCAAATAGCCGATATCCCGGCGATTTACATGCACACTATGAGCCAACAGAACATGCGCTTGATTAAAGAGCCCGAGATTGTACAAATACTCCGCAGGCGTCTGATTGTATTGCTCTCTAATCTTGACGATCTCCTCTTTCGTTTCGGCCAAATGAATATGCACAGGAAGCTTCATCTCTTCGGCCATTCGAATGACTCTGGATAGCGGCTCAGGCGGGCAGGTATAAGGAGCATGCGGGCCCAACATCGTCGTGATTCTTCCGTCCGCTTTTCCATGCCAGCGCTCCACAAGCTCAAGCGCCTCTGCTAATCTTTTGCCCCCATCATCCTCTAGAAACACGAGCCCTCGGGTTAAAGAAGCGCGCATTCCGACTTCCTCTACGGCCGCAGCAATTTCATTCATATGGATGTACATATCGGCAAAAGCAGTCGTTCCCGACTTAATCATCTCCGCCATCGATAGCTTTGATCCCCAGTAGATGTCCTCGGGCGTCATTCTGGCCTCTGCAGGCAGCATTTTACGTTCGAGCCAATCCATTAGTTTAAGGTCATCTGAGAAGCCTTTCAATAAGCTCATTGGCGTATGCTGATGCGCATTAATAAGCCCCGGCATAGCAACAAAACTGCCCCCGCCTTCAATAACCTCATCGGCTTCCTCCACAATCTCCGGACCCAGCTTCGTGATCGTATCGCCTTCTATTAGAATATCGCCCCGTACAGGAGATTCATTGCCCTCTGCCATGGTCAGGATCAAGACATCTTTAATTCGTGTTCTCATCATATACCTCCTAAGATATTGGATAATCGGAGGATAAACGATGACGCTGCGGCAAAGTCAATGAGAATGTATTGATGCACTTGCGACAATTAGGTTAAAATAAGGAGATTCTGCCTCTATATCTATTTTTTTCATATATTAAATCGAGTATTTTCTACATTCAGGAGGAACCGCAGCATGAACGACTCTCAACAAGTTTCATTCGATATCCGCCTCACCCGGAAAGATATTCAACATCTCAATCTGCAGCATCAGAAGAAATTATTAGTCATTAGTGTCTTTGTCTATTGGTTACTGTTTGCGGTAATGTTCATGGCAAATAACAGGCCCTTGGATGGGCTTGCAGTGACGATTGCTGTACTAGGCGGGGCAGCTGTAGGCGCACTTGTCAGCGGTCTGATGTATCTGTTCGTCACTTTCCGCTCCAATCGGATGTATCAGTCGGATGCGCTTCTTCAACATAATCATTCCTACACGTTCTCCGATACGGGTATATCCACAGCGTCCGATTCCGGATCCTATCATATTAATTGGAAGGATATTTTTAAAATTACGGAATCTAAATTTCTAATTTGTATCTATGTAGGAAGCAATCGCGCACTCCTATTGCCGAAAGCCACGATTACGAACCAGTTACCGCAAGGTGTAGCCGCTTTGAAGCTTATCCTTAACGCAAATATAGCCACGGACAAATTAAAGCTTCGTAAGGCATCTTAGAAACGATCATTAGACTACCATCCTGTCAGTCGGAAGCTTTCAAATACCGCAAGGAGGGATTATGTGATGCCGCAGACCGCCACCACGACCACATCAGAGAACCCGCTCCACTTCAAAACCTTAAAGAAAGAATCCCGCTACAGGGACCAATATGCGAAAAGTCTTGCTCAGTGGGATGTTCCATATTCCACCTGCTATGTCCCGACTAGCTTTGGCGACACGCATGTGGTCACCTGCGGCCCCGAGGATGGAGAACCGCTGGTGCTGCTGCACGCGATGGGATTTAGTTCAACAGTCTGGCACCCTAACATCGCAACGCTGGCGGAACAACATCGCGTCTATGCCCTTGATTTCATCGGCGATCTGAATAACAGCCGGCCGAGCAATCTGCCTGCCAGTCTGGAGCAATGCGCGCAATGGCTGGAGGAGACGCTGGCAGCGCTGCATGTGGATAGCTTCACGCTCGGGGGCATATCCTACGGGGCCTTCCAGGCCATTAATTACGCAGGCCATGCGCCGCAGCGGGTGAAGAAGCTGTTTCTCTTAAGTCCAGCTGCCTCTTTCGTACCGCTGCATAAGGCTTTTATTAACCGCATCATTCTAATGGCAGCGCTGCCGGTCAAATGGAATGTAAACCTGTTCCTCAGATGGCTGTCCCGTCATCGGCTGAATAAGCTGCTGGCGGAGCAATTCTATGCCGCTTTCAAGTATGGAACGCTATCCTTGCGAGTTGCACCCAGCGTATATAGCGATGAAGAGCTTCACCGGCTGACGATGCCTGTTCTGCTTCTGTTTGGTGATCAGGAAGTGATCAGTGATGCTTCTTCAGCGTTCGAACGAGCCAAAGGACTAGGACTCGACCTGCAGGTCGAAATGGTCTCAGGAGCTGGACATATGATGAACTTGGAGAAACCGGAAGAGGTTAATTCGAAGCTAAATCGGTTCTTGAGAGGAGATTAAACCTAAATGACCCTTGATAAAGCTAGAAGCACTATCATTACGATCTGCGGCTCGGCATCCGCTGTCGGCAAGAGCACACTCGTCACCCGGTTAGGCCAGCTCATACCGGATTCAGTGACTTTTTTCTTTGATGCTTATCAAGAAACGACGGTGTACCCTCCTAATCTGTATCAGGATCTAGCAGATGGCAAAGAAGTCGACGTTAAGCTCATTGAAAGTCCTGTCTTCTTCCGGGATTTAAAAGCTTTAGCCTACGGGGCCGAGGTTACCGACGCCTGGAACCGCAGGCTGCAGCCGGCCAAGTACATTATTCTGGAGGAGCCGTTCGGGAGAAATCGGATAGGCATGGCCGATCTGATTGATTTTGTCGGCTGCATCGAGCTTCCCTTAGACACTGCCTTAGCCCGCAGGCTGCTGCGGAATTTGCGCCATGATTTCACCCATCTTCCAATAGATGAACGAGTTCAATACGTAGAAGACTTTCTGGAGGAATATCTTCGCGGCGGACGCATCTCCTATCTGAAAATGTTTGAAGCCGTTGCACCCGACTGCGATATTTTGCTGGACGGACTTCAATCGACGGACGAGATGGCCCAGCAGGTCATCGACAAGCTCATCGCTCTAAATCTGCTCGAACCTGCCGCGTCTCCACAAGCCCGGCTCTAGCTGAACATATCAAAGCAGAGAAAGGCTGTCCAAGCGCACATCATGCGCTTTGGACAGCCTTTCTTCTTCTCCGTACTAATCGAGTATAACGTCGCTCGTCAGGGACGTTTTTTCCTGCGGTCCGGAAGGTCCGCCTGCCAGCAGCGGCTGGCCGAACAGCGAGCCCTGCGACGGATTGCCGAAGCGGTAGATCGCGCCGCTATTCGGATTCGTATAATCCTTATTCAGCCAAGTCGGCCACGGATTGCCGAGGCCAACTCCCGTTGACTGCAGCGGGAAATATTCAAATGCCTGCACACGGTTCCACGTATCCCAAGCCGTTCCTTGGTTCGTCACGTCCGTCAACTGGGCAACGACAATATTCTGATACACATGATTCCCTGCGTCCTTCCACATGCCGTGCGAGCCGAATGCGGAATAAGCAACCGGATGCGTTCCGTTAATTTTGTCGACTTCATTCCAATTGTAAGTCGTTCCGAAGGAGTGGGCACCGTAGTACACTTGAACGGGCTTCAGGTACTTCGTGCCTCCGTGCTCGAATTTCGCCAACCGGACAGTGACGCGCTCGAAGTCACCGACATGGTTGCCGAATTCCTGACCAACAACCGTTTTACCAAGATCATAAGCGCTAAATTGGAAGTAGACCAGATCGACGTTACCGTATTCCTTCTCTACCCAGAACGAATAGATTGGGGCATTGGCCAGATCGCCTTGGAAGTAAGGCAGCTTCTTGTCGTACGGATTCAGCTCGGTTTTCGTCTTCAGCTCATATTTGCCGGAGCTAGGGTTCAAGTACCGGTCAACGTAGGGGAAGGTGTACTCCACTGAGGACGGGAAGTATACTTCACCTTGTGCGAACCAGATTCGCGGAGCAAAGGTTTGCAGAAGCTCGCGCTTCGAGTTCTCCGAATAAGCATTGCCAGGCACGGCTACAGCCGTAGCGTCAAGCGGCGAGATCGCCTCGACCTTCAAGCTGGAGGTCGCATCATTGAAGCCATCGAGATAAATCGCGTCGGATGTATAGACTTTCGAGTCTCCGGAGAAATTCGAATTTTTATACAGCGTTACTTTATAGCCCGGAGCAACCCGCATAGCGGAGATCTGATCGTTGCCGACAACATTGAGCGCCTCTACGTTGTAGCTGCCAACATCAAACTCCTGCTCCAACCCGCCGTAAGGCGCATTTGCATATACCGTAACCGGCTTATGCGGTCCGCCGATGACTTCTACTTTCAAGCTGGATACTTCATCATTGAAATCGTCGAGCCATTCGGTGTCGGCAGTGATGACCTTGGAGCCGCCAGAGAAGTTGTAGTCCTTATACAGCGTTACCCGGTATCCTGGTGCAACCCGGACAGAGGAAATCTGATCATTGCCGACGACAGCTTTCAGCTCGTTGACATTATAAAAGCCTGCAGTCAGTTCTTGAGACACGCCTGAGAAATTGCCGTCGCGATAAATCGTGACCGGTCCTGCTGCGCTAACCTTCGCCGTACTGCCAGCTGCCGCTAATGAGGTAACAAAGAGGACCGCCGCCATCATGCCAGCCCATTTTTTCGTCATACCTGATTTCAACTTCATTATTTCATCCACTCCCTCTCCTGTTATAACCGATAATGAATGCAAGCTGCTGTTTCTAAGCGTTTTACCGTTCACCCGGTGTCAGAAGTAATAAGGCTCGTGGTGTATTCGCACTCCGGGAGCTGTATAGCTCTTATTCTTGGTCTAACCCTTGTCGATTCCTTTGAGCATCAACTCCTCTCCATAATGACAAGCCGCCATCCGGCCTGGTGAAACCTCGCGAAGCTCCGGCACCTTCGTCTCACATAGGGAAGTGCGGAACCGGCAGCGCGGATGGAAGTGGCAGCCGGTTGGCGGGTCAGCCGGGTTCGGCACTTCGCCCTCCAGCAGGATGCGCTCTCGTTTGCCGTCAGGGTCCGGCACAGGTGCCGCTGACAGCAGCGACTCCGTGTACGGATGAAGCGGCCGCGCAAACAATTCCTTCTTGGGCGACAATTCGACGATCCGTCCCAAGTACATGACTGCAACCCGGTCCGATACATGCTCGACAACGGACAGGTCATGGGAGATGAAGATGTAGGTCATCTTCAGCTGCTCCTGCAAGTCCTTCAGCAAATTAATAATTTGCGCCTGAATAGATACGTCCAGCGCCGATACCGCTTCGTCGCATACAACAAGCTGCGGTTCGGTTACGAGCGCACGGGCAATACCGATCCGCTGGCGCTGTCCGCCGGAGAAGGCATGCGGATAACGCCGCAAATATTGCGGGTTAAGTCCGGTCTTCTCCGCAATAGCGGTCACCCGCTCCTCCAGCTCTTGCTTGCTCAGCTTGAAATTCGCTTTCAACGGCTCGCTAATAATATCGAATACCGTCATTCTCGGGTTCAGCGAGGAGTACGGATCTTGGAAAATCAATTGAATATCCTTGCGCAGCCGTTTGAAATCACGCTTCTCCGCACGGAGAAAATCAACCGTTCCGCCATCGGCTGGCGTATACAGCACTTTGCCTGAGCTTGCTTCAAGCCCTCGTACAATGCATCGGCCGAGCGTCGTTTTGCCGCAGCCCGATTCGCCGACGATACTGAACACTTCTCCGCGCTGCACTTCAAACGACACGCCGCCAACGGCTTGCACAGGTGAATCTTTGCGCTCTCCCGGGTACAGCTTCGTCAGCTTCTCAACCTTCAGCAGCGGTTCAGCCATGCGTCCTCGCCTCCTTCGCATCCTTATTTCCGTTAACCGCCTTCGAGCCTTCTTCGTTGTAAAGGAAGCAACGTACACGATGATCGGGACCGATCTGCGTCTCTGGAACTTCCATTGCATTGCACACGCCTTCTATCCGATCCGTGCAGCGCTCGTAGAAACCGCACATCGGCGGCCGGTTGAGCGGCAGCGGCACAGTCCCTTCAATAGAGGCCAGACGTCCCGTCTCGCTCCCGATTCTAGGAATAGACTTCATAAGCCCTTTCGTATAAGGATGCTTCGGGTTGCTGAACAATTCTCTTACCGGAGCCGTCTCGACAATGCGTCCCAAGTACATGACCGCTACATCGTCAGCCGTCTCTGCAACAACGCCAAGGTCATGCGTGATGAATAACGTCGCCATGCCCAGCTCCCGCTGCAGCTTTCTCATCAAATCCAGCACCTGCGCTTGAATCGTTACGTCCAGCGCGGTGGTTGGCTCGTCCGCAATGAGCAGCGTCGGATTGCAGGACAACGCCATCGCAATCATAACCCGCTGCCGCATCCCGCCGGAAAACTCATGCGGATATTGATCCAGACGCTGCTCGGCATTGCCGATGCCTACGCGCTTCATCATATCCAGCGCAATCTGCCGTGCTTCCTTCCGATTGCGCGTCCGGTGCAGCAGGACGTTCTCCATAATCTGATCGCCCACCGTATGGAGAGGAGATAATGCTGTCATCGGCTCTTGAAAAATCATCGATACAGAGCCGCCGCGCACCGCCCTCATCTCTTTGCTGTCCGGCTTCAGCTTCACCAGATCAACACGTTCCTTGCCCTTCGAATCCGCAGTCTTCAGCAATATTTCGCCGGTTACCTCGGCATGCTTCGGTTGAAGCGCCAGCAGCGCTTTGCCGGTTACACTTTTGCCGCAGCCGGATTCGCCAACCAGCGCGAGCGTCCGGCCCGGTCCGATCTTCATATCAATTCCGTCTACCGCCTGCACTACGCCAGCTTGCGTCCGAAAACCGACACGCAGGCCGTTTACTTCAACGACCGGCGCAGCCGATGACGTTAGACCTCCAGCTGTTTTTTCTTCGACCTTAAGCTCGCCCACTTGCGCTTCCCCTTTCTTTTCGCCGATTTCGCCCCATTGCCATGACTATAAGGGTCCGCTGCGTCGCGAAGACCGTCCCCGAGGAAATTGAATGCCAGCACCGTTACAATAACGAATAGAAGCGGAATCAGCTTCCACGGATACAGCGCCACGTTCTCAATCTGCTGCGCTTCCTGCATGAGCACTCCCCAGCTTGTAGCCGGCGAACGAATGCCGAGGCCAAGGAAGCTCATCGCCGTCTCGCCGATAATCATGCCCGGAATGGCCAGTGTTGCCGCTACGACCAGATAACTAATAAAGCCCGGCACCAGATGGGAGAAAATAATGCGCAAATCGCTTACGCCGGCTATCTTCGCCGCTGTTACATAATCCTCAGAACGCAAGGAAATAAATTTGCTTCGTACGACACGGGCAAGCCCGGTCCATTCGATGAATGCCATAATAATCGTAATGTAGAAGAACATCTCCACGACCCCGACCCGCGGAGGGATCGCCGCCGCCAGTGCCATCCAGAGCGGCAATGTCGGGAAGGAGCGGACAATATCGATAAAGCGCTGAATAATCGCATCCACCCGGCCGCCGGCGTAGCCGGATATGCCGCCGATAAGAAGTCCCAGCAAGAAGCTGATTGATACACCGACAAGCGGCAGCGTTAGCGATACCTGGCTGCCAAGCACGACGCGGGAGAACATATCCCGGCCCATGCTATCCGTACCGAATAGAAAAATCCGGCCCGGCTCGTCTACGCCAAACAAATGAATATCCGTTTTAAAGAGGCCTAGAAAGGAATAGCTCGATCCATGAACGAACAGCTTCACGGGGAAGATCTGCTCCGGATCCTCGACGAACCGTTTCCGCAGCGTCTCCGGATCACGCTCTGACTTCAGCCCGTATACGAATGGCTGCAGATGGAATTTGCCGTTCGCATCAATCATGCGAACCTTGGTCGGCGCGCTGTTCATATACTCGCCGCTGTAGCTTTCAAGCCCTTGCGGTGCTATGAATCCGCCCAGCAGGGCAACGAGATAAAAAAATCCCAGTACAAATAGACTAATTCGAGCCAGCTTATGCCGTTTCAGCTCACGGTACATGAGCTTCCAGTGGGACGTTGCATAGTCCTGTCCTGTGCCCTTATTGGCACGCCGCTGGACGAAACGCTGCATAAGCGCCTTCGTTTGTGTAACCATACCCCGCTAAGTCCCCTTCCGTGTCATGCGAATCCGAGGATCCAGCCATGCCAGCAAAATATCGGAAATCAAGGTGCCGAGCAGCGTAAACACAGCCATCAGCAGCAGCCAGCTTCCGGCCAGATACATATCCTGGCTAAGCAGCGCCTTGTGCATAACAGGGCCCTGTGTCGGCAGATTGAGCACAATTGCCGTAATTGTCGAACCCGTAAAAATCGTCGTTAACGACCAGCCGATCGTACTCACAATCGGATTGATCGCCGCTCTAGCCGAATATTTCAGCAGGATGCGCCATTCCGGCAGGCCTTTGGCCCGAGCCGTCAGAATATGCGGCTTCGTCATCTCGTCGAGCATTTGACCGCGCATAACGCGAATCAATTCGCATGTATTGGAGGTTCCGATTACGATAACCGGAATGATCATATGCTTAAGCAAGTCCATCCACTTGGCTAAATTCCAAGGCGCATCTGTAAACTCCGCTGAGAATAAGCCGAGCATCGGATCGCCCCACCACTGGAAGGAGATGAACATGAGTATAATCGCCAACAGGAAGTTAGGCGTTGCCATACCGAGAAATCCGAACCCGGTAGCCAGATAGTCAAAGAACGAATATTGCTTGACTGCGCTCAGAATGCCGATCGGAATCGCCACCACGTAAGTGAAGACCATTGAGACCAGTGAGACAATGATCGTAATGCCCATGTATTGCCCGATAATATCCGATACGGGACGGTTGTAGCTAAGCGAGTAGCCGAAATCGCCCTCCGTAAGAATGCCTTTCATCCATGTAAAATATTGCACATACCACGGCTTGTCCAAGCCGTACGATTCACGAAGCAGCGCCATCGCCTGCTCGTCCATAATTTCACCGCTCGTTGCCATCTTGGCGGCATATCCGCTGACGAAGTCTCCAGGCGGCAATTGAATAATAATAAACACGATCATCGATACGAATAAGGTGACCGGAACCATGATCAACGTTCTTCGCAGCATATATCGAAGCATAAGCAGATAACTCCTCCCGGCTATAAACAAGCGGAAACCGCCGCCGCGTTAGTAGGGCGCGGCGGCGATCCTGCCGGCCTGAGGATAGAATCCTCGAGACAGGCCGCTTATCAAATCAATTATTTTTTAATGAAGAACTGAGCCGGGTGCGCATGACCGATATAACGAGTTTCATCGCTGGCGATGAGCGAAGGCACGTTTCTTACATCGTTTCTGGCAACCACGAGGCCTGGCGTTGGAGCCGTATAGCCGATTACCCATTGGTTTTTCTGGTGGATCTTAATAATGTCGTCTGTATACTTCTGTACTTCTTCTTTCGTTTTGGAAGCCTTCAGCTTGTCCCAATCCTCAAGAATTTTTGCAACGTCGCCTTCAGGCTTCACGCCTTCTTTGCCCTGCGAAGAAGTGTACAAGCCGTAGTGGCCGAACCAAGGTGTAATTACACGGAGCGGAACCAGCTCGTCCGGACGGAAGGCAACGTTCAGAACGCTGACCGTCTTCACTGTAACCGGAATTTTATTCGCATATTTCAGGTCGAAGAAGGTGCCTTGATCCACGATCTTAACATCGGTTTTCAGGCCAATACCTTCGTAATACTTGCGGATCAATTCGATAAACTTCTCATTGTCGGACGGATCTTCGCGGTAGATCGTCAGCGTCAGGTCAGAGCCGTCAGCAAATGTCCGGTATTTTTTAGCCGCATCCCATTTCAGGCCGATTTCATCAAGCAGCTTGGCAGCGCGGTCTGTATCATAAGCAGTCCATTGATTCGACCAGCCCTCTTGATAGTTCGGCAATCCTTTTTGAATCGACGCTTGGCTTGCTTCGCCGAGACCGTTCGTGATGATTTCCGAAATTTCTTTGCGATCGGCTGCAAGCGACAGCGCTTCACGGAAGCGGATGTCCTGGAACAGCGCACGAAGCTTCGGATCTTCTGTCGTCTGGTTCAATTGCACGCCGGTGCTGGACCAGTTAGGTGTCGACCAAGGAATAACGCGGTAGTTGCCTTTCGCTTCGTTTTCCTTCAGTACGGTGTAGTCTGTAAAGTCGAACGAACCAACTTCAACATGGCCGGCCATCGTCTCAAGCAGCTTGTGGCTCTTGTCTTGCATCTTCGTCAATACGATACGATCCATGTAAGGCAGCTGTTGGCCTTCGGAATCGGTTTTGAAGTAGTAAGGGTTCCGCTCCATAATGAAACGGTCGCTGTTCATATCGTTTTTGGCAACCCAAGCGCGCAATGTTGGACGCTGCGGGTACAGCCAGTAGTAGTAACCAGTCCAGATGCCGAAGTTTTTCAGATCCTCGAAGCCGTACTCTTTTGCTTTTGCAAGAGCTGCTTCTTCGCCGATAAACTCAGGAAGGATCGTTTTGTAGTAATGAGCCGGTGCGAAGAACCATTTGTTGTCGATGGCAAGACGCTCCAGGAACAATACGCTCGGATGCTTGAACGTAACTTTTACCGTGTAATCGTCCACTTTGACGATTTCGGCACGGGCTTTCTCGCCTGTTACCGGGTCTACGGAGTAGTAGCAGTCGTACAGAGCTTTACCGAATGTCTCCGGAATCAGCATGTGCTCCCAGTAGAAGATGACGTCGTCAGCTGTAAATGGAACACCGTCGGACCATTTCATGCCTTGACGAAGATAAATTTTGTATTCTGTCGCATCTGCGTTGACATCATATCCTTTGGCTACGTTAGGCTCTACGCTTGTCCCGTCTTCCTTGAAGCGGAACATTGCTTCTTCCGTTGCCATGGAGATTCCCCATTTGTCGTCTGGACCGTTCCATGGGAAATTCCACTCGCCGCCGTATTGGCCGATTTCCTCGAAGACAGGCTCAATCATAATGTCCTCTTTGACAGGCATACGCTCTTCAACCGGCTTCAATGTTCCGGCTTTGACCAACTCGGCCAGCATTGGCGCCTCTGGCACGATTGCCGCCTTAACGGTAGCCGCAGGTGAAGGTGACTGCTCAGTGTTGGCGCCGTTATTGCCTTTGTTCCCATTGCTTCCTGAATTGTTGCTCGTGCAGGCGGCCAACAAGGATGCGGCCATCAAAACAACCATGAAGCACAAGACCCATTTCTTTGCCACGAAACTTCTCTCCCCACATCAATTTGATACTTCCTGTTCGACCAGACGCTCCCAGCCGACAGCTAATATGGTATTTTAGACCACTGGTATATTCAATGGTCTACGGATTGAAGAATATGTAAAAACTAGTTGAAGAATATGTAAAGGCGAAAAAGAGCCTGAATTCCCGCCTTATTAGGCAAAAATCCAAGCTCTTTAACTCGAAATCGTCATTATCGTCAGCGCGCCAGCCTAATGTCCAGTACAGATTCACGCTCAACAATATCAATCGGAATTTGCTCAGACACCGGGTGGACGCTGCCATGGTTAATCCGCTTCAGCAGCAGCCGGACGGCGCGCAGGCCAAGCTGGTCCGTCGGCTGCCGGGCCGTCGTAAGCGGTACAGACAACAGCGCAGACAGGGCCAGATCGGTGAAGCCAACTACCGATAGATCCTTCGGTACGGCTATGCCTTCCATAAGCGCAGTATGGATGAGAGAAGCGGCAAAATAATCATTCGCGCACACAACTGCTGTAATCTCGGGATTGAGCTTCAAATAAGCAGCGTGCTGCTCGTTCCGCTCAAGAAACCGCATCTCATGCTCGCGGTTGAAGTCCAGCATAATGTAAGACTGGTTCACCGACAGGCCGTTGTACAGCATCGCTTGGATATATCCGTGATAGCGCTCCTCGCGGCTCGTAATGCCGTCGATTGGACTCGAAATATAGCCGATGTTCCGATGCCCCTTGTTCAGCAAATACTCGACGAGATTATACGTCCCTTTGTAATGGTCGTGATAGACGCTGTCGATCTGGATATCGCGGAAAATCCGGTCAATAATGATGATCGGATACGATTGCAGCTTTAACCGCAGCACTTGATCGCTGCATGTCTTCGGATCGCGGGGGTAGAAAATAATGCCTTCGACGCCGCTCTTCGCAAGCTCTGCCAGACATTCATCCTCCCGTGCCCCTGCAACGACGAGCTGCAGCCCCTTGCCGTTTGCTCTAGCTTCCGCTTCAACCGCCATCACGATCTGGGACACATAATCGTCCAAGTTCGGAACGACAATTGCGATCATATCTGCTCGGGCAGCTGCGGTCTGCTTGGCGGGGAGTCCGGCATTAGACTCTGCCGCTGCAGACAGCGAAGCCGCCTCCTCAGCCGGAGGGCTCTCTTCCTTATAAGGGGATAGAAAGGTCCCTCTGCGCGGCATCCGGTAAACAACACCCTCGCTTGCCAGCCGCTCCAGTGCAAGCTTAGTCGTCATCTTACTGACGCCGAACAGCTTGGCCAGCGCGCCTTCCGAGGGAACCGGCTCATGAGGACGCAATCCCAGATCTTCGATTAATGCTTTAACATTGTCGGCAATTCTGACATTTAACGGTTTGCTTCCTGCACCCGGAATCTGCTGTTTTTCCATCATCGCTATAGCCATCCCTCGCTAGTATGATATCGGACAATCATTTCATTCAGCGCCATTATATCACTGGTATACGCATTCGCATTTTAAGTTAATGTTAAATTACAGCTCCATATGCTGAAAAGGACCGGGCCTGCGGCCCGATCCTTCATCTATCCTCGTTCATTCACTCCGTAAAATATCCAATAGTGCTTCATAAGCCTTTAGCTCGGTATGCAACGTGTCCAGCGTGTGGGTCGCGATGAACCGGCCATAGCTTAACTGCTTCTTCGTCAGGCCATCCGGAATTTTCTTCGCTGCCAGCTTGCTCTCAACCATGTCGATTCGCTTATGCAGCTTCTCCATCGCTTCCTCTACAAAGAAAGCGAGCCGGCTTTTATCCACCAAATCAATAAACGCGATTGAAGCATACAGAGACAGCACCGTTTTCGCATTTTTAAAACTTGTGTAAATTTCGTCTTCCAACGCTTTTTTTCCTGAATCTGTTATGCGATAAGTCGTTTTCTCAGGCCGGTTATCCGTCTGAACGACTTGCGCCTTCTCGATATGGCCTTTCTTCAGCAAAACATCAAAATTATAATACAAATTGCCATCTGTAATATTCACCACATTATCTGTGTTATCCAGAATCATTTTCTTCACGTCGTAGGGATGATGCTCTGCTTTGTTCAATACGCCGAGAATGAAAATTTGCAGGGACATTCTGAAATCCTCCTTGGTATAAAAGAAAGAACCGCCGCTTCATTAGAGCGGTCCTTTCATTAGTTTACATCATAAGAGGCTGCGGAATCGAATCTTTGCTCTCATTCACTTTTTTAAATTGATGAATGACGCTATTAATAACCAAGGCGCCCAATCCGATAACCGCCATCATCATAATCGATTTCCAAGTGCCGCTGCCGCCAAACAGCAGGTTGTAGTCGGTTTGCGTACTGTAATACATAACCGAGAACGAGCTGAAAAATTTAAAAAATCCAGGCATCATTTCCTGCGTCATAACGGAGCCGCCGCTGATCGTCTGAATAAGCAGGAGCGGCAGGTTGACTATCATGCCGGCTTGACCGAGCAGCAAGCAGAATACAGAGGTCACTTCCATCGCGACGAACATTTCCAGCGCATGCGACAGCCACATTTGTACAAAGACTTCCGCACCATAGCCTTGAACGCTGAAATAGATTGTCAAACCAATTAACGGAGCAATTAAGGAAATGAGCGCATTCGCTCCCTGCCATCCGAGAAAAGCCTTCCACTTTCCGAACTTCGACCTCAGCTGCCCTAAGGTGCTGACCGCCATCATAGAATAAATCATCGCCCCGACATAGGAGACCATTGTCACGAACATAGGAGCCATCTGATTGTGCATGCCCGCCGGCTGCGGATTGGACAAAACCATGTTCGACTTAAATTTATTCGACGCTTGATCTGCCAATTGCGACGCCTGATCCTCAGGCAGCTTCAGCCCTTGCAGAATACCCTTAACGTTCTCTACCGTCAGCTGCTGGCTGAGCTTGTCCGTAATTTGCGAGGCCACGCTTTGCATCGTCCCGCTTACCAGCTGAGGATTCGATTGATTGATTAGAAAGTCCAGTTGTACCTGCTCGCCTTGCTGCGTTAGTTTTTGCGTAAAATCATTTGGGATATGCACAACGAGGTGAACGTCACGTCCATTCAGCTCCTCTTTGGCTTCCTCATAAGAAAGATTCGTTTTCAGATGGAAAGGAAGCTGCTCTTGAATTTGCTTCGCAATCTCCGCGCCATATTGCGCATCTTCATTGACGATCGCAACAGTTAGATCGGCTGCGTTCTTCGGCACAGCACTATAACCCGAAATGAATATCCCCACAAATATAATCTGGTAAAACACAAGCATAAACGCCCCTCCCAGCAGCGTCTTGCTCTTTAAAAAAGCCAGTATCGTTCTCATCTCATCCTGCTCCTTTATGTTTTTACTTTGTATTTTTTACTCTGTATAGAGTAATTTGATGAGATTATTCTAGTCCTAAACAGCAGCGCTTGTCAAATGGTTAAGACGGTGTGATTTTTTAGTTGAAACACGTAAATATTTTCTCGAGGGCAAAATAAAATTGACGATGATAATCGTTATCAATATAATGGAAATAACGACTACAACCATCGCTGCATTTTGTGCAGTTGATATAGAAAGAGGGACCGGAGCATGAGCGAAGCATTGGAATTGTATGATGTGACCATAATCGGCGGAGGGCCAGCCGGCATGTATACCGCCTTTTACAGCGGCATGAGGGATTTGAAGACGAAGCTGATTGAAGCCAGAGAAGAGCTTGGCGGCAGAGTGCTCATCTACCCGGAGAAGATGATCTGGGATGTGGGCGGCCTTACGCCGACACTAGGCGAGAAGCTGATTGAGCAGTTAGTTCAGCAGGCCAAAACCTTCGATCCCACGATTGTGCTGGGTCAGCATATTACCAATTTCGAGCGCCAGGCGGACAATACGATCATTCTGACGGCAGCGAGCGGAGAGCGCCACTGGACGAAAACCGTCGTTTTGGCTATTGGCTACGGCATTCTTCAATTAGCTAAGCTGGATATCGAGGGCGCAGATCGCTTTGAAGTAAGCAATCTGCACTACACAGTTCAGGAACTGGAGGTTTTCCGGGGCAAACGGGTGCTGATCTCCGGAGGCGGCGACTCCGCTGTCGATTGGGCCAACGCATTGGTGCCGATTGCATCCAGCTTAACCGTTGTTCACCGCCGCGATCAGTTTGGCGGGCACGAACGAAATGTATCGCAGATGAAGGCATCTTCTGCAACTATTCTTACGCCTTACGCTGTCGATTCCCTTCACAGCAAGAACGGCCAAGAAATTGATGAGGTAACGATCAGCCACGTCGACACTGGCGAACAACAGCGCATTGAAGTCGATGCCGTCATCGTCAATCACGGACTGCGCTACAATTTTGGCCCGATTAAAGAATGGGGCCTGGATATGGGCGATTGGAATGCGAATGTATCGAGCAAGATGGAGACGAATATCCCCGGCATATTTGCGGCGGGCGACTTCGTGAAGCATGACAGCAAGGTTCATCTGATCGCCGGTACTTTTACCGATGCCGTCAATGCGCTCAACAGCGCCAAGCTATATATTGATCCAGCCGCGGATCGAGTGGCCTATGTATCCTCCCACAATACGAGGTTCAAGGAAAAGAACCGGCAGCTTGGTGTCCTTGTGGATGAGGATGATCATTAAAATTTGAGATTAAGAAACTGCACACCGCAGTTTCTTTTTTTATTGCTGCTCCTGCCATTCCACAAGTCTGGGGGAGGGGTCAAGAATGGACATATATTGCTCCTTCCACCCGTATTTGGCATCAGGGTCGAGCTGCATATAACGGTTCAGCTTCTCTTGCCGGTGTACGGCACTCGCCCAGCCGAAATGCTTCAGGCGCAGTTCCGACAACCCGTTCGGCAGCTCAAAAATATTTTCCGGAAACCGTCCGCAGTGCTGTGGAGTTTCCCTCCATCGATACGCGAACGCCGGCTCGTATCGCATCAGTAAAGGGCGGAAATGATGATGAGCACTCCAGTATTGATCGTCCCGGTAAGCCGTCGGCGACCAGAAATCATACAGCCGAAAGCAATAGACCTTTATATCCTTCTGAGACAGCAGCGACTCAAGCTCGCGTTCGAACCGGTCCTCAAACCATTCATCCGCATCCAAATTAAGTATCCAATCCGGCTTCACGGCTAGCGTCTCTTCCCACTGCTGCTTGCGCAATGTAATCTCATTGCTGAACTTCGGTGTTTCATTGCGGATCAATCGAACCGGAAGCCCTTGAAGCATTTCCTGAATGACTTCGACCGTACCGTCCGTACTGCCGTCATCAATAATGACTGCGTCTTGGATGTAGCGGCGGTGCCTTCCAAGCGCCTCCCTGAGGTAACGATTTGCTTCGTTGCGAACGACCATCGATAACGTAAGCCGTGGCTTAATTGACGACGGGAGAGGATCGGAAAACTCCGGGAATGTAATGACCGATGACGAGGAGAATTTGGGGACATGGCTTTTCTGAAGAAATGCCTCCGCGCCCGGCAAGTCCGCATCGCGATAGATATGATAGGCCGGGTAATGGGTATCCACGAATAAAGAAAATCCCAAAGCAGCTGCCCGAATACAAAAATGACGGTCCTCGCCCCAGAACGATACGTTGCTGATCGGGCCGAAGTGTACCCCCTTCTCCAAGGCCGGCCGGCTTAACAAGGTACAAGCGCCAAGCCCGCCAACCTCATAAATACCAGGCTTTTGCATGCGGCTTAGAAACTGCTCCATACGTTCCGCTATTTGATCACTGCTCAACTGTTCGCCTCGCTGCTGCTCCCACTGCTTATATTCATCACGAAGCCACACTTGCGGCTGCGGTCTCGCTTCTTGCTGCCATCTGGTCCAGAAGATTTCGGATATGATGTCCTTCTCGGCAGAGATGAGCTGGAGCAAGGTGGGCTCCTCTAATAAAAGATCGGAATCAATTAAGAACAGATAATCGAATCGCTCAGCCAGAGCATAATTAATGATTTCGTTTTTAAAATCAGCCACCTTCCACACAAGATGCTCATTCCAGCAATGCGTCACACCCGAACGGTTATAGACGTCCTTCATACCCGAGTATTGAATCGTGACCTTCCCGCTTCCCTGTCCATTGGCAAATTGCTTAAGCAGCTCACTGCTTGCCTCTTCCTGGTTATCATCTACAAAATAATAATGGAGCTCCAGTCCTTCCGCCTTCAAACGGTTCAATGAAGTCAGAAACAGGGAAAGCACATTGGCTTGCTGATGCACAGGACAGCCGATAAGCACCCGTCTGTTCGCCTGATCAGCCAAGCAGCACGCCCCCTTCGCCTATACGACTAATACGATTCTTCAAATATTCCCGGTTGGAGATTATTCGCGGATCTTCAGGACGATAGCGGGCAGCCAGCTCGTTATGAAGGTTAGCTTCGTCGTATTTGCCCATACGGTCATAACAGACACAAAGCTGCAAATGCGGCAGCCATGTCGTGCATGTCAAGCTGGCGAAGCCCCAGTCTTGCTCGGGCTTGTCTGCCTCCGCCGCCAAACGGTACCAGTAGGCTGCTGTCTTCGGTTCATTTTGCTGGAGGAAATAAAAGCCTAGCCGGCAGCAAAATTCCGGGCGCGGATGATCATAATAAAAGGAACGCAATATCGCATCTACCATTAGCTTAGGTTCATCAAGCTCTGAATAGCAGTCAGCTAATTTGGCACAAGCAGCAACATTGTCCTCCAGCCATCCTTTTCCCGTACCTAAAAATTGCTCATAGTATCGGATGGCGGTCTCATATCTGGCATGATCCTTCAGCTCATTAGCGTAATAATACAGGTCCCGGGGTGAGAAGCGTTCCCCATTGACCAGTCTTTTCTCATAAATAGAAATATTGCGATTGCTGTTCGAATCCTGCTCATCCGGCTGATGGGTAACGGCTATATCCGAAGCCATGATGTTCCCGTAAACCTCGAGATATTCGTGAACGGCACCGATCCAGCGATAATTCCGCTCTCTTTTGACAAGTCGATTGCGCCTTAATCTGGAGGTTACCTTTCCGTATTCGTCGAAGGCGAGATCATAGTACATCGACACGGAATCTACACTAGGATCGAGTGTTCTTTTTAGGGACAACAAGGCTCGCAGATCAAGCGAGGTCCATATATCATCGGCATCAAGCCATAATATATAGTCCTTTGTTGCATGGGAAAACGCATAGTTGCGGGCCGCTGCAAAATCATCAATCCATTCGAACAATTCGACCCGATCCGTGTAAGCACTCGCGATCTCTATCGTTCGGTCCGTCGATCCTGTATCGACGATGACGATCTCATCGACAGCCTCGGCGACGGATGACAAGCAGCGGCCTAAATGATTTTCTTCGTTGCGGACAATCATGCACAGGCTAATACTCGGCATTATCATCACTCTCCTGGAGCCATAACGTTGCTTCATCCTATTCCTGTGCTATTGTCCATGTTCGGCTCATTCATTAACTTAACTCAATAATTGTCACCGCGGCACCAGCACCGTTGTTGATTAAGGTGGCTGCTCCAAGCAAGCCAAATAGCTGAAGGGATACGGTAGAGTTGGCGGGCAGTGTGACAATAACATCATTGTTAAAGCTGGAGAGTGTTAGCACTGGCGTTATCGTCGATGCCAGGTTTGCCGCACCATTGATGATAAGACGCGAACCAAGCAGTAAACCTGCGGTCAGGTTAACCTGATAGGTGATATAGTAGCGCCCGGCTGGAGCTATTGTAAACGTGTTGTTAGCCCCGTTTATAGTAATGCCTGCCGCCAAGTTTTGGGAATCCGGCAGTGGTACTAATGTTCCTACAAGAACAACAGCAATGACCGTCCCAGATGTATTTCCTGCATATGCCGACACACTGGTTGTGCTCGTGCCGGTTGCGCCCGTAGTGCCTGTAGTTCCGGTGGCTCCTGTTGGACCCGTGGCTCCCGTTACTCCTGTAACACCAGTGGCTCCCGTGATCCCTGTTACTCCTGTAGCTCCGGTCGCTCCCGTGACCCCTGTTGCTCCTGTTGCTCCTGTTGCTCCTGTCGGACCCGTGGCTCCCGTGACTCCTGTAGCTCCGGTCGCTCCCGTGACCCCTGTTGCTCCTGTTGCTCCTGTCGGACCCGTGGCTCCCGTTACTCCTGTAGCTCCTGTTGCTCCTGTCGGACCCGTGGCTCCCGTTACTCCTGTAACACCAGTTAGACCCGTGGCGCCTGTCTGGCCTGTTACCCCAGTAGCTCCCGTGACTCCAGTGGCTCCCGTAATGCCTGTGATTCCGGTGGCTCCGGTGACACCAGTCGGTCCTGTTTCACCTGTTGGCCCAGTGGCTCCCGTAACCCCTGTTACTCCTGTGGCTCCTGTAAGACCTGTCGTTCCCGTGGCTCCTGTCGGCCCCGTTGCTCCTGTCTGGCCTGTTACCCCAGTAGCTCCCGTGACTCCGGTGGCTCCCGTAGTGCCTGTGATTCCGGTTGCTCCGGTGACACCAGTCGGTCCTGTTTCACCTGTTGGCCCTGTGGCTCCCGTAACCCCAGTTGCGCCTGTTGCTCCTGTAAGACCTGTCGTTCCCGTTGCTCCGGTTACTCCTGTAACACCAGTTAGACCCGTGGTTCCTGTCTGGCCTGTTACACCAGTAGCTCCGGTGACTCCGGTCGATCCTGTCTGGCCTGTTGCTCCTGTTATTCCCGTCGCTCCTGTTTCACCTGTGGCCCCAGTTACTCCTGTTACTCCAGTGGCTCCTGTGGCTCCTGTTGGCCCTGTCACGCCTGTTGCTCCGGTTACACCTGTTGCACCCGTGACCCCAGTGGCTCCAGTGACTCCGGTTGCTCCCGTTACACCTGTTGCACCCGTGACCCCAGTGGCTCCAGTGACTCCTGTTGCTCCCGTTACACCTGTTGGCCCCGTCGCTCCTGTTTCGCCTGTAGCTCCTGTTTCACCTGTTACTCCGGTGGCTCCTGTTGCTCCGGTGACTCCCGTCACCCCTGTTGATCCTGTTACACCAGTGGCTCCCGTGATCCCTGTTACTCCTGTAGCTCCGGTCGCTCCCGTTACTCCTGTTGGCCCCGTCGCTCCTGTTTCACCTGTTGCTCCTGTTACCCCTGTTATGCCGGTTACTCCCGTTACACCAGTAACTCCGGTTGCACCGGTAGCTCCCGTTACTCCTGTTACTCCTGTTGGCCCCGTCGCTCCTGTTTCACCTGTTACTCCGGTGGCTCCTGTTGCTCCGGTGACTCCCGTCACACCTGTTGATCCTGTTACACCAGTGGCTCCCGTGACCCCTGTTGCTCCTGTGGCTCCTGTCTGGCCTGTTGCTCCCGTGACTCCGGTAGCTCCCGTAGTGCCTGTAATTCCGGTTGCTCCGGTGACACCAGTCGCTCCTGTTTCACCTGTTGGCCCTGTGGCTCCCGTAACCCCAGTTACGCCTGTTGCTCCTGTTGCTCCGGTTACTCCGGGTACTCCTGTAACACCAGTTAGACCCGTGGCTCCTGTCTGGCCTGTTACACCAGTAGCTCCCGTGACTCCGGTGGCTCCAGTGGCGCCTGTTGGCCCTGTCACGCCTGTTGCTCCGGTTACACCTGTTGCACCCGTGACCCCAGTGGCTCCCGTTACACCTGTTGGCCCCGTCGCTCCTGTTTCACCTGTTGCTCCTGTTACCCCTGTTATGCCGGTTACTCCCGTTACACCAGTAACTCCGGTTGCACCGGTGGCTCCCGTTACTCCTATGGCTCCTGTTGCTCCCGTGACCCCCGTTGTACCTGTTTCACCTGTAGCCCCAGTTCCCCCTGTTGCTCCAGTCGCTCCTGTCTGGCCTGTTGCTCCCGTGACTCCGGTGTTTCCTGTAGTGCCTGTGATTCCGGTTCCACCGGTGAATCCCGTGACCCCTGTTACTCCTGTTGCACCAGTCGACCCAGTCGACCCAGTCGACCCAGTCGACCCCGTCACGCCTGTTACTCCCGTTACTCCCGGATCACCTGCACCCGTTGGCCCGGTCACGCCAGTCGCTCCGGTCACACCTGTTATACCCGTGGCTCCCGTTACACCCGTCGCGCCCATGGTGGCGCCAGTTGGGCCTGTCACGCCAGTTGCACCGGTCGCTCCCGTAGCACCAGTGCTGCCCGCTCCTGTGGCTCCAGTCGGACCTGTTGTTCCTGTTGCACCCGCAAAGCCTGTTGCACCGGTAGCCCCTGTTCCACCCGTCGCACCCATAGTGGCACCAGTTGGGCCTGTCACACCAGTTGCACCGGTTGCTCCCGTAGCACCCCTTACCCCAGGATCACCTGCTCCCGTTGGTCCAGTTGGCCCCGTAACACCAGTTACCCCGGTCGCTCCCGTTGCTCCAGTAACTCCGCGATGCCTCTTATGGCATTTTTTCTTTTTTCGCCCATGCTTAGCTGGCTTGCATTTTTTATGCACCTTTTTAAAACGGCAGCCATCATCAACCACCACGATTGCAGCATCTGCTATATCCAAATACACTTTTTTACGTTTCCGTCGACTAGCCAGCCGCCGGGAAACAGATCCAATATTTAAACGACGATAAGACTTCCCACGACGACTGTGCATGCCTCGTCACCTCTTACAAAATTATGTTGCCCTAACGCGTAAACACTTGCCTATTCGATACAATTTATGGTTTTCATATGGAAGCAAACACGGTATATGCCTAGCGCATGTAAAAAAATAACAGCATAGAACATGCTGTTATTTAACGATTTACTCTATTACGCTTTTGACAGCGTCCTTCAGGTATTTGCAATCTGCTAATCCTTGCTGTACCTTAAATCATCCTGCACACCCATTGGCATAGGGTACGGCTGAATTCCTTTCAATTGATCCAGAGAACGATTCACATGACGCTTGTAATTGCGCGTGCGGAGCAGCAGCGCTTTCTTAGCTGCCAATAGCCGTTTATCGCTTATTTTCCACGTATGCGAGTTCCGGTTAGCCCGGCGAAATGCCGCAAAATTATAAGGGGAGGTCGTAAACATTCTGAACCCCCTGCGAATTGAAGCTTTAACAAACCGAACGTCAGAGCCCTGCCGTACTCTCGTTGAGAATTTTACTTTCTTGAATACACGTCTGTGGAACATGATCGTTGCTCCAGCGATTTTCCGGCACCTGCTATACGGACGCACAGGCATTTGTCTTAAAAACAGCAATGAACGGTGCGGCATATAGAAGAAACAGGCTCGCTTACCGACAAGATCTGCTTTCTTTTTCGCGAATAATCCCATTGCTTCGGGTATATAGCTTGGCGCGTAGTAATCATCATCGTCAAATTTCGCTATATACGGATATTTGGCCCGCGACGCAGCGTAATTGAGACAAGCCCCCAGCTTTTTCGACTGCGGCTGACGCAATACAGTGACACCGGGATACTGCTGGGCCATCTTCAAATAAGGCGCTATCTCTATCTTGTTTTTATTTAATACGATAATTAATTCCTTTGGCGCCCATTTTTGACGCACATAGTTCTGAAAGATTTGATGGATGAATTGCGGACGAATGGTAGACGTAATAATCGTAACGCCTGGGACGATCTTATTATTCAACGGTGTTCTCCTCTCTTGCCCGGTCGCATTTCTAAAAAATAAATACACCGCAATAGACAGGTATCGTGAGCATCCCGCACTGATTTTTAATATTTTAACAGAATAGTAGATAGATGTGCTCCGGAGGAGTTGGAACGAAATGATAATAGAAAATGCTGCTAATAGTACTGAAGCGGTTAAGGGGAAGGTTGGCATTATCGGTCTCGGATTTGTCGGCCTGCCGCTGGCAATGGCCTTTATTAAGAAAGGCTTTACCGTTGTAGGCATCGATCTTGATCCGCTCAAAATCAATGCTATTAATGAGGGCAGAAGCTACGTGCAAGATATTGAGAATGAAGAGCTGGATGCCGCGATGGCTACCAGCCGCTGGTTTGTCTCTACAGAATATACCGCAATCATGGGCGTCGACACAATTATCTTATGCGTGCCAACCCCGCTGTCAGCTACACACGGACCCGATCTGTCCTATCTGACGGATGCATGTACACGGCTTTATCCGCTGCTGAGGCATGGTCAGCTGATTATCGTGGAAAGCTCAACGTATCCCGGCACTACAAGAGAAGTCGTAAAGCCGCTGCTGGAGAAAGGCGGACTGCAAACAGGGCAAAGCCTGTTCATCGCGTATTCCCCCGAACGAATTGATCCCGGCAACCGGGACAATACGCTGACCGGCATTCCCAAAGTGGTAAGCGGCGTAACTCCACAGTGCCTTGCCCGTATCGAGAAGCTGTATAGCCAATTATTCGATCATGTCGTTTCAGTGTCCACAACAGAGGCCGCAGAGACGACTAAGCTGCTGGAGAACAGCTTCCGCTTTATCAACATTTCATTCATGAATGAATTTGCCGACATATGCGAAAAGCTGAATGTGAACATCTGGGAGGTCATCGAGGCTGCGGCATCCAAGCCTTACGGCTATAGCCCCTTCTATCCCGGCCCGGGAATTGGCGGCCACTGCATTCCGATTGATCCGCTATATTTGCAGTGGAAAGCGGAGCAGTTCGGCATAACGAGCAAGTTCATCCAGCTTTCGCAGCAAATCAACGATGCTATGCCAGCCTCAATCGTTACCAAGCTGCAGCTTGCTCTCCCCGAAGGAAAAGCGCTCGCTGATGCGCGCATAATCGTATATGGAGTAACTTATAAAAAGAATATTGCCGACCCGCGGGAATCAGCGGCTATTGCGATATTGGACGTCTTGCAGCAAAGCGGCGCTGACATCAGCTATCATGATCCCTATGTCTCGTCTGTCCGTCTTGCGGACGGAACTAGGCTAGATAGTATCGCTCTGACAGAGGAAGAGCTGGAGCAAGCCGATTGCATCCTCATAAGCACCGACCATACCGTCATGCCTGTGCAGCACATCGCCGACCATAGCAAGCTCATTCTCGATACCCGTCATGTTTTCACGAAAAATATCGGTAAGGCTCGAATCATCCGCCTAGGGGACGGGACCTCCGCCTATTAATGTTTGTGAGCAGTATATGTGGCGTACGCCGGACAGCGTGCCTACCGAACGATAAATTCCACTCGTGTCCCGTCTGGATACTGCTCTAGCTGGTTACTGACCCATGCTCCCGCACCACGGTTGTCAGATGGTGATATGTATTCAATATCTGCGCCCGCTCCGCCTTCTGAGCACATGGCCATCGGCCATTCATCGCGGTCGTAGCCCTTTTTAGTCGGAACACCCTTTAGGGAATCCTTGCGGTTATCCTCGGCACCGACCCGGTCGATCGTACAGATTTTCGACTCTCCGCTTTCAATGGCATCTTCAATATGCTTGGCGGTTTCCGGGAATCGATCAGCTGGAAAATAAAGCTTATAATCCGATTCGCCAGACTCGCTGCTCGTCGAATGTGTACCTGCACCTTGATCCAGTTCCAGTTGGGGAACAATGTACATCGCAACGAACACGATAGCGAGCAGCATGATTAAATTCCAAAACTTTTTCTTCGTCTTCTTTTTCACCTGTTAGATTTCCCCCTGATGCGTCATTTCGTTTCGTTAATCTCTGACCATTGTAACCCAAATTCTTCCTGTGTGGACCTATCAAATAACACAAAAAAATAGCGCTGCCGCTGCAGCGCTATTAACCTTGCTATGTTTGTAGTTGCTGTGATGGACTTGCTATCATATCTTTTCGCCGATATATATTAAGGAACAAACCCATAGCAGACAGTTCAAGAAGGGTTGATGTTCCCCCGTAGCTGATGAAAGGAAGCCTGATACTTATGATCGGCAGCCAGCCGAAAGACATGCCAATGCACCAAATGAATTGCAGGCATAGTAGCGAGAACAAGCCTATAACCAATCCTTTCGCATAGCGGTCGCGCAGCCTGTTGATCATAATCCCGATTTGCGCCATAAACGTGATTACGACAACAAGGATTAGACCCGCCATGACCCAACCCATACTGTAGGTAAGATAAGTAAAGATCATGTCATTTTGAATAAAACGCAGCGTCTCGTTGGACGCGCCGAGGCCTTGCCCCCACAACCCACCTTCCCGAATCGCCTGCACAGACATTCTCGTCATATACATGGAATCCGGATTACCCGTTAGATTAAAGAAGCTGCTCAGTCGTACGAAAAGAGTATATTGAAACGGCTTGTTGGTCAATAGATACAGGCTGAACATAACGGATGCTGTCAACAATCCCGACGATAGCAGAAGCCATCTGTGTGCATACACAGTCATAAGAATTATAAGACAAATCAAGTAAATAACCAGATACGTAGGGCTACTCATCCTTAGAAAGAGAAAACTGGGAAGAACGAAGAGGACTAGCATATCTCTGAACCCGAAAGCAATCCGTCTCAGCTTGCCAGACGCTGCTGCCTTGTCGCCAGACATGCTTAAAAGTCCAACTATCGAGAGGATAAATAGATGCAGACATATCCAAACACCATCGAAACTTAAGGAAGCGATAGGGACCCATCCACTTCTGCCGTTAATCTGGTAGCTCAAATACGGTAGCATAATCATAACTAATACAGTCAAGCCATAGAGATGCCACGAATACTTTTTCAGCTTCCGGTAATCGAAGAAAAAGTACAAGCCTGCCATGATACCGAGGCCAATGCCGATATACACCATTTTATCCATCAAGAAATCGGCAGATATACGTGGGTTCCTTGCCAACTGCACCGAATACATCGCCGTCAGTGCGATTGCTATGAACACAGCGACCACAGCGAGCAGCCCCCAATTCGCCTTGGGCTTATGGGCTTGATGGAACTGTCTGCCGACATCATCGGGATCGCCCATTTGGGCAACGGCCAGACGGATTGCCTCCTTTTGCCCGAAGCCCTCCTGCTCCTTCTCTTCAACGAGCTCCTCCAAGTGCGCCAGCAGCTCCTGCTGAATGTCGTCATGAACGGACTTTGCTCCAATATGTCCGCATACCCGCTTCAGATACAACCGTACAACCTCATGCTCCTGAATCGCTTCGCTGCGGCTCATGCTTGTCCCTCCCCCAGCACACGATCAACCGTACTGCGGAACAGCGCCCATTCCCGCTTCTTCTCCCCGAGCTGTTTGCGTCCATGATCGGTAATGCGATAGTACTTGCGCTTGCGCGCCCCCTCCTCATTCCAATAAGCCTCCACAAGCCTTTCCACTTCCAGCGCATGAAGAATGGGATACAGCGTTCCCTCTTTAAACGTAAAAACACCGTCAGAGCTTTGCTCGATTTCCTTCGTCATTTCATAGCCGTACATTTCCTTGCGGTCCAGCAGCGTCAAAATAAGAATGACTGTACTGCCTTTCATCAGCTCTTTGTTGATCGTCACAGCAAACTCAACCTCCAATCGCTTCACTTCTCATATACATTGAATATCTATGTATCGAATATCTAGGTATAAGTATAGCGCAGTGCCCCATTTTCTGACAACCCTTATCCCTCTGAAAATATAAAAAAGCCGCAGACTATGGGGCTGACAGCTGTCTCCTAAACAGTGGTCAGTCCCATACCTGCGGCCCTCTCATAAAAATCTATTATTGCTTAGGAGCGCAAACGCCGTCTGTACAAGCCGCGTCGTCGCCTTCATCGCCGCCAATAACCGTTAGAGGCTTGCTCTCCTGATAAGCCTGCTGTACGGCTTGGAGGAATACCTCACTTGGCTGTGCCCCGGATACCGCATACTTGCGGTCAATCACGAAGAACGGAACCCCGCGAACACCAAGCTGGCTCGCTTCCTGCTCATCTGAACGCACTTCTTGCGTATAGGTAGGGCTCTTGAGCGCTTCCAGCGCCTCGCTGCGTTCAATGCCTACTTCAACCGCCAGATCAGCCAGCGTATCATGATCACCCAAGTGCTTGCCTTCTGTAAAATAAGCCTTGAACAGCCGCTCAGCCATCTCCTCGCGTTTGCCGGATTTCGCCGCCAAATGCGTCAGACGATGCGCGTCGAATGTATTCGTCAGCACCATTTTATCCATATGATAGTCCAGACCCAGTGTGCGGGCTTGTTCCGTCAAGTTGCGGTTGTTAGCCTCCGCTTGCTCGCGGCTCATGCCGTATTTTTTGGACAGCATATCATTCACATCATAATCGACATCGCGCTTTGCGTTTGGATCCAGCTCGAAGCTGCGAAATTCTACCTCTACATCATCTCGGTGAGCGAATTGCTCCAGTGCGCCTTCCAGCCGCCGTTTGCCTATATAACAGAAGGGACATGCAAAATCGGACCATACTTCGATTTTCATGCAGCACCATCCTTTGCTTTTTAGTATGAATTAAATGTAACATACTTTACTTTTTAAAGCTACCTGACTTACAGCCCGCTTTGCGCCTTCAGCAGCTTTGTCAGATCCTCAAGCTTAACGGCATCCGTCGGAAGCTCATGTGTAAATGTCGGTGTCTCGCCAACGGCTGAGTACTCGATATCGATATGCAGATTCAGCTTCAGCGCCTCTCCGCTTTCTTTATCCGTATAGACAGCGTTAATAATCTGGGATTGATACGACAAATAATCGCCGGTAATCGCACCCGTCACGGATACTTCCTTCACCTTCAGCTGCTCTTTGAGCGTATCCTGAATTTGAGCCTTATTCGTCTCCAGATCCGCCTTCCGCTTCTCCACATCCTCTTTCTTCAGCTGGAAGGTATCCAGATAAGCTTCGTTAGAAGCTAGAATGCTGTAGAGCTCCGGCAGCACTTTGCCTACAATCGTCTCAATGGAAGAAGAATAATTGCTGTCGTCAATGGCGAAACGCACGACCTGATCGGCTGTTATACCTTCCGGAAGCCCGGCCTCATCGGATTTCACCTTGCTAAAGTAATTTTTCTCGTCAAAATGCTTCAATAGCAAGCCATTCAGCTCATCCATCAGCTTCATTTGCGCACCCAAATCAAGGGCTGCTGCATTTTGCTGCTGCGCAGCCAAAGCTTCCATATCAATCTCAATATATTTGCCCAAAATCGTATTTGGAAGCTTAAGCAGTGGTATTGCCGGAATTTGAACGTACATTTTTTCATTGCTGATTAGAATAGGTACTTTAACCGTTAAGCCTCCCAGAACAATATTCAGCTCCATATCGGTCCGCAGCGGCTCTTTCTGGTACACCGTATTAATCTTCAGGGTGGCGCCCTTCAGCATGCCGGCAATTCCCGCTGCGATGGCCTGATTAGGCTTACCAGCCGTGCTGGCAGGAAGCTGCAGCTCATCAATGCCGATCGTTATCGCTTGTGTATAACTGTCGGATTCACTTGTTTTTTTGATCGCATTCTGCAGCGCTTGCTTTGGCGAACCACTCGAGCTGCAGCCTGCAATTAGAAATAGAACGGCCGCTAAGAGTAACACAGCCATCCGTTGCCCATTTTTCATATTCGTAATGTCCTCCTCGTCGCTTGTCCAATACCTCCATTCTATAACAATTGATTTTGATTTAGTAGTAACAATATAAACCGAACAATCCCGCTTCAGCGAACTGAAACGGGATTGCAGGAAGTCTTATTTATAGAAAACGCCGATTAACCCTGAGGGTTGTTATGGTCGACATGGTTGCGCTGCTTTGTCTTTTTGGAGCCAGACAAAGGCTCTTGTTGATTTCCGCGATGCTTCTGTCCGCCTCCGCCCCCATTGCCGTCCGCATCTGGAACGGGAACGCTTTTCGGCTTGCCCATCTACACTACCTCCTAAATAAATGAAGATGATAAATTAATTGCGCTGATGCTTTAAATCCGTTGGCTGGTCGTGGTTGATCGCGTCCTGGTTGCGGCGGTCATTGACATCCTGCTGCAATTGCTGCGCATGATGGCTGTTTACCGGCGTTTGTGCCAGATCCTCCACAACGTTGGATAAATTTTTATCCACAGATCCCTTCGCCTTGGTCATCTTTATTCAGCTCCTTATGCGTGCGTTAACTGCTGCAGCGCCTGCGCACATTCATGCAGATGCCTAGTATAGTCTTGAATGAGCTGTTGAATGGTCTCCGTACGTTCGTCTACCGATACATGATCCTTCTCCACATCCACAAGCTCGACGCGAACTTCGCGGCTATCCACATATTGCACCTTAAAATCAAGGGAATAAGCTTGCCGGCCTGCGATTTCAATCGTCACGCGAAGAGCGGAGGAGTCCGATTCGTCGGCTTTTACCTCACATTGATCCGATTGCTGTACCCGTTCGGGCAGTGTACGCTGCCACGCATCCACCAATTGCTGCTGATCGATACGAAGCTCATCTTGTTTCGCCATTGTTAGCACCTCCCGTATTTAAGATGCGGCAATCCGAAATGATTTATGCGATACGCCCCGTAAAGTTATCCACATAGTTACGCACATTTTATTAAGTTTATCCACATTTTTAAATATTTTATCCCCAACCTGTGAGGAAAAATAAAAAAAGCGTCCGGGACTATCCCCAGACGCTTGGCTGATTGAATGAAATGGCGGAGAGGAAGGGATTCGAACCCTTGTGGGCTTGCACCCTAACGGTTTTCAAGACCGCCCCGTTATGACCGCTTCGGTACCTCTCCGTAATGAAACCGTAACAGAATATATTGTACCACAGGCTAAATTCGAGAAGCAACTCTTATTTAGCCTGTGGACAAAAATTGTTTTTAACCGCGTGGTTGAATCGACGTCAGTCCGCCCATGTATGGACGAAGTACTTCCGGTACGATAATCGTTCCGTCGGCTTGCTGGTAGTTCTCCAGAATAGCGGCAAACGTGCGTCCTACTGCCAGTCCCGAGCCATTCAGCGTGTGCACGAACTCAGGCTTGCTCTTTGGCTCGCGGCGGAAACGAATGGCCGCACGACGTGCCTGGAAGTCCTCTACGTTCGAACACGACGAAATCTCGCGGTATGTGCCTGCGCTAGGCAGCCATACTTCAAGGTCGTACGTCTTTGCAGCTGTAAAGCCCATATCGCCCGTGCAGAGCGCCAGAACGCGGTATGGCAGTCCCAGCAGCTGAAGTACTTTTTCCGCGTTCGCGGTCATTTTCTCCAGCTCCTCATAGGAATCTTCAGGCTTCGCCAGCTTGATCAGCTCCACTTTGTTGAACTGATGCTGACGGATCAAGCCGCGTGTATCGCGGCCTGCAGCGCCTGCTTCCGAGCGGAAGCACGAGCTGTACGCGACAAAATGCTTCGGCAGCTCGTCAGCCGACAAAATCTCTTCCCGGTGAAGGTTCGTTACCGGAACCTCAGCCGTAGGAATGAGGAAAAAGTCGGATTCCGCGATTTTGAACAGGTCCTCCTCGAACTTCGGAAGCTGGCCGGTACCGATCAAGCTGTCGCGATTCACAAGGTACGGAGGCAGAACCTCTTCATAGCCGTGCTGATCGCTGTGCAGATCCATCATGAAGCTGATAAGCGCACGCTCCAAACGTGCCCCAAGTCCGCGATAGAACGTAAAGCGCGAGCCCGTCACTTTGCCTGCACGCTCGAAATCGAGAATGCCAAGCTCCTGCGCCAAGTCCCAGTGCGCTTTAGGCTCGAAGTCGAATGTCGTCTGCTCGCCGTGACGGCGAATTTCGACATTGTCCTCCTCCGAAGCGCCTACTGGTACGCTGCTATGCGGCAAATTCGGGATCGCCAGCATAATATGCTCGATTTGAGCCTCCAACTCGCGAATCTCATCGTCCAGCTCTTTAATGCGGTCGCCTACCTCGCGCATTTCCACGATTAGCGCGTCCGCATCACCGCCTGATTTTTTCAGCTTGGCGACTTCTTGAGAAACCGTATTGCGGCGGTTTTTCAAATTGTCCGTCTCCACCAGCAAATCGCGGCGTTTCACATCAATTTCGTTAAATCCGGTGATCAGGTCCAGCGAAGCGCCGCGGTTTTTCAGCGCCTGCTCCACCTGTTCATATTCGTTGCGCAACCATTTGACATCCAACATGAACTTTGAACCCCTCTCTCTTAGCGGCTCGCTGCCGCTTCTTTCACCATGTCGACAAAATAAGCATGCAGGCGGAAATCGTCCGTAAGCTCCGGATGGAAGGAAGACGCCAGCAGATGCCCTTGTCTAGCCGTCACGATCTCGCCCTTGTACGTAGACAACACGTCTACGTTTTTGCCGACTTCTTTAATAAGAGGGGCGCGGATGAATACCGCTCTTACCGGCTCATCGATGCCTTTAATGTCCAGATCGGTCTCGAAGCTTTCACGTTGACGGCCAAAAGCGTTGCGGGCAACGATCATATCCATCAATCGCAAATGCGCATCCTCTTGTCCTTCAATGCGGTCGGCAAGAATAATCAAGCCCGCGCAAGTGCCGAACAGCGGCTTGCCTTGCTCTGAGAACGACTGAAGAGCTTCTAGGAAATTATATTTTCTAATCAGCTTGCCAATCGTCGTGCTTTCGCCGCCCGGAATGACAAGTCCGTCTAGTTCGTCGAGCTGCTCCATTCGTTTAACGGCGACCGCTTCCGCGCCCGCCGCCTCCAAACTTCGCATATGCTCTGCTACCGCGCCCTGCAGCGCCAGTACCCCTATTTTCATATGCTTACACGCCTTTCTAATCGCCGCGTCTATTAAATACCGCGGTCCTGCATACGCTGCGAAGCTTCCAGCTTCGAGATTTCAATGCCTTTCATCGGTGCGCCCAGGTTTTTGGACACTTCCGCGATCAGCTTGTAGTCTTGGTAATGCGTAGTTGCTTCTACGATTGCGCGAGCGAATTTCTCCGGGTTGTCGGATTTGAAAATACCGGATCCAACGAATACGCCGTCAGCGCCCAGTTCCATCATCAATGCCGCGTCAGATGGCGTAGCTACGCCGCCTGCTGCGAAGTTAACAACCGGCAGCTTGCCGCTCTCGTGTACGTTCAGCAGCAGCTCGTAAGGAACGCCCAGAACTTTCGCTTCGTTGTATAGCTCGTCCTTCGACAAAGCTTGTACTTTACGGATTTGACCGTTGATCAAGCGAAGGTGACGAACAGCCTCAACGATGTTGCCTGTTCCTGGTTCACCCTTCGTACGAAGCATAGCCGCGCCTTCTTGAATACGGCGAAGCGCTTCGCCAAGGTCTTTAGCACCGCATACGAACGGTACTGTAAATTCGTTTTTGCTGATATGGAATACTTCGTCGGCAGGAGTCAGAACTTCGCTCTCGTCGATATAGTCAACGCCCATTGCTTCAAGCACTCTTGCTTCAACAATATGTCCGATACGGGCTTTCGCCATAACCGGGATGGAAACAACTTTCATGACTTCTTCCGTTACCGTTGGGTCAGCCATACGGGCTACGCCGCCTGCTGCACGGATGTCGGAAGGTACGCGCTCAAGAGCCATAACGGCTGTTGCGCCTGCTGCTTCCGCAATTTTCGCTTGCTCGGCGTTCATAACGTCCATGATGACGCCGCCTTTTTGCATTTCTGCCATACCGCGTTTTACGCGCGAAGTTCCTGTTTCCATGCTGATGAATCCTCCTCAAAATGTGGCGCAGCCCCGTCGGCCTCGGCTCGCAGGCTTGCGCTTATTAAAATGTATAAGTATCGCCACTTATTCTAACCATTAATTTTACAGGAAGGCTCACCAATCGACAACCCTAGATTTCCCTGCCTGCCTTGAATTAGAACAGATTTACGATCCCGTTGAACAGACCGGAGAAGAAGCTGCCGATGCCGCGGAACATCAATTTGAACCAGCCGGCTTTTTTCACATCTTCCGATGCAATCAGATTGATTGTTTTATCCAATTCCTTGCCTTGATCATCCGTGTACTTGTACGTAACGGTACCAACCTTTTGGCCGGCTTTAATTGGCGCTACAAGCTCGTTCTCGCTCATAATCTGGTTGCCTGCCAGCTCGATCTTCGGCTGCGTGCCTTTCTTCACCGTGAAAGTAATATCGGACTCGGTTACGACTGGCACCGTCTTGCTTGCGCCTTTCTTAATCTTAACCGTTTTGACCGATTCTACCACGGATTTCGCCGCAACGACCGATTTCTTCTCGAACGTGTTGAACGCGTAATTGTACAGCTTCGCCGTTTCATTGAAACGGGCAGCCTTCGATTTCGTGTTCATAACGACGCTGATATAACGCGTGTCGCCGCGTTTAACTGTACCAGTGAACGTATAGCCCGCTGCAGAGATGTAGCCCGTCTTCATGCCGTCTACACCGTCATAAGCGAAAGCTTTCAAGTTAGTGTTGTTCTTGTTGGAACCGAGCATCCAGTTCAGGTTGTACATCGGTTTTTTGTCACGCGGGCGGAACTTGTGCTCCTGCAGGCTGGAGTATTCCAGAAACTCAGGGTGCTTCTTCAGAATCGTCTGCGCCAGCTTAGCCATATCGCGAGCCGAAATGATCGTCGTATCCGACAAACCCGTCGCGCTTGTGTAGTTTGCTGTCGTTAATCCGAGTTCTTTTGCCGTTTCATTCATTTTTTCGACAAAACCTTGCTCGCTGCCTGCGATTTGAGATGCAAGAGCAATCGTAGCATCGTTAGCCGACTGGATAGCCATTGCTATATATAGTTCCTTTACTGTATGCTGGTCGCCTTGCGCCAGATAGATTTGAGATCCGTCGGGCGGCGTGCTGGCCGCTTCCTGGCTTACAGTAACGATGTCGTCCCAAGATAAATGTTTCTGCGTAATTTCCTCAAGTACGATGTATTCCGTCATCAGCTTCGTCATACTTGCCGGAGGACGGGGCGCGTCTGCATTTACTTCATAGATGGCTTGTCCGGAATCCGCATCGATTAGAATAGCGGAGCTCACTTCCAAACCTAGTGAATTGTCTACCCATTCGCCGCCAGGCGTATCTGCTGCACTAACAGCTCCTCCTACTGAGAATACCGCTAACCAGACCGCCATAAACGCGACTGCAACCGACCTCATTTTGGGCGGGCTAATCTTTGCCTTCAACATTCCTCTCCCCTTTTCTCCTCAAGTTTGTCGTTGTTAATTGTATCACATGCGAGAGGGTGAGAGAAACCTGAATAGAATGAGAATATTGGAAGTATTGCGCGGGTGAATGCTGCTAAATAGACATGAAAAAAGCAGATAATAGGCAATACGGCTTAACCGTATCGTCTATCATCTGCCGTTACTCCTGTTTATCAGGTCATTACAGCGAATAGTTAGGAGCTTCTTTCGTAATTTGCACGTCATGCGGGTGACTTTCGCGAAGTCCGGAGCCCGTGATGCGAATGAATTGCGTCTCATTCTTCAATTGCTCCAGGTTCGAAGTGCCGCAGTAGCCCATGCCGGAACGCAATCCGCCGAGAAGCTGGTGAACGGTATCCGCGAGAGGACCTTTGAAAGGAACGCGGCCTTCAATGCCTTCCGGAACGAGCTTGCTCTCGTTCTCTTGGAAGTAACGGTCTTTGCTGCCTTCCTTCATCGCGCCCAGCGAGCCCATGCCGCGGTATACTTTAAAGCTTCGGCCTTGGAAAATTTCCGTCTCGCCCGGGCTTTCGGCTGTACCTGCGAACAGACTGCCGATCATGATCGCACTTGCCCCAGCTGCGATAGCCTTCGTAATGTCGCCGGAATACTTGATGCCGCCGTCAGCGATGACCGGAACGTTGTACTCGCGTGCAACTGAAGCGCAATCGTAGATTGCTGTAATTTGCGGAACACCGATACCTGCGATTACACGAGTCGTACAGATCGAGCCTGGACCAATACCGACTTTAACGACGGAAGCGCCAGCTTCGATCAGGTCGCGTGTCGCTTCACCAGTTGCTACGTTGCCGGCAATGATCGTCAGTTCCGGGAACTTCGCGCGCAGCTTGCGAACCGCATCGATGATGTTAATATGATGGCCGTGAGCGGAGTCTACGACAAGTACGTCGATGCCAGCTTGTACAAGCGCTTCAGCGCGGTCCGTCGTATCTTTGCCAATGCCTACTGCAGCACCGCAAAGCAGGCGTCCTTGCTTGTCTTTAGCCGCATTAGGGAATTGGATTGCTTTCTCGATATCTTTAATCGTAATAAGTCCTTTAAGCGTGTTGGACTCGTCTACGAGTGGAAGTTTTTCGATTTTATGCTTTTGAAGCAGCACTTCTGCTTCTTGAAGTGTCGTACCGACAGGAGCCGTTACCAGATCCTTGCGAGTCATAACTTCGTTGATCTTGATGGAATAGTCGTGAACAAAACGCAGGTCGCGGTTTGTCAAAATACCGACCAGTTTCCCTTCAGCATCCACAATTGGAACACCGGAGATACGATATTTGCCCATCAGCTCTTCGGCATCATACACATGATGCTCTGGCGTGAGCGAGAACGGGTTCGTAATAACGCCGCTTTCTGAACGTTTTACGCGATCGACTTCTTCTGCTTGTTGTGCGATAGACATGTTCTTATGAATAATGCCGATTCCGCCCTCACGAGCGATTGCAATCGCCAAAGCCGCTTCGGTTACGGTGTCCATTCCTGCGCTAATAAGTGGAATGTTCAGTTTAATGCTCCCGCTAAGCTGAGTTGAAATGTCTGATTCCCGTGGCAGCACTTCTGACTTCCTTGGAATGAGCAGTACGTCATCGAATGTTAAGCCTTCTTTGGCGAATTTCGTTTCCCACACGAGTATGTTCCTCCCTTTGTATATCTTGCCTCTACGTATATTATTGCAATATTAGCAGAGGGGGTAGGGGCTGTCAAGGCTGTACGAAGGCAGTTTGCGCAGCGCTGCGGCTCAATTGGAGCCCCATCCTGATATTAGAAAAAATCGATTAAAAACGGCGTTTTAACCGGAATTCTCGCTTCCAAAAAACGGATGGAGGACTCGTCGCCTGCTACTCTTCCATGCCGGTTCAGCTCGCTCGGCCGCATATAGCTGTGCAGCATGGCCGTCAAGCTCCCGATGTCGGTGTGTATGCGAAGCGGTTCTTTTTCGCCGGATGCCGTTGTATCCGCCTTCGGAATTTTGACAACCTTAGCGGTTCCGTCTGTCTGAATGTCCAGCTTATAGACGCCTGCATTCCATGGTGCATGCTCATCTGTAAGCTCGATTAGTATGGAAGAAGGCTCACCTTCTTGGGCCTCCGTAAATGCATATTGCGATAGAAAAGCTTCAGCATCTACGATTCTAGCCATGAAATACGGCTCAATCTCCTGCTTGATTCTCGGGTTTGGCAGCAAGAAGGCGAGTCGGTCATCGACCGGAACCACAGCCTCCGCACGTTCGATCATAGAGTCATGCTGCCCCAAGTAGGACCAGAGCGCACGCGCCGCCTCTTCCGTCAGCGTTACGAATTCATGAATTTTCAATTCCTTCTGCTTCACATCATAGAGAACGTAGCCTTGCGGGGCTTGATCCCCTCCGTAATAGACGGCTGTCTGACCCGGCTTGCGGCGTTTAACGCGATCCGTCCACCAGGCCTCCGTGCGCTCCAGCATCCCGTTGTATCGGCGGGCGTAGGCATTATATAGCTCGTTAAGCAGCGGAATATTATCACTAAGCCTTTCGATTCGGCCGGCATAGTCCTCGCGTTTTGGCATAAGCGCCGCTTCTATTTTGTATCGCTTATTATCCGTATAAAGCTCCCAGCCAAATTTCCGGTAAAAGCCTATGGCAAAGGGCGCGAGATACGACAGCGTTTGGCCTTGCTCTTTCATGTGGAGAAGCGAAGTACGCAACAGCTCTGCAACCAGTCCTTGCCTGCGGTATTCCGGCCATGTAGCAACTCCTGCTACGCCGCCTACGGCAAAACGCTTGCCGCCCACGTATGTATGCAGGGTAAGCAGCGTCAGATTCGCAGCGTATTTGCCATCAACAAATGCGCCCCAGCGAACCGCCGGCTCATGCTTATAGCGCTCGCGAGCCTTTTCTTTCTCCTCAGGCGTCATCGTAAACTGAAACGCAAACTGTGATAGCTCCATACCCTCATCAAAGTGACTTGCTTCAAGCTCTCTAATTTCGATTGGCACGTCGAACAGCCTCCTTCAGCATTCTTGTAAGCTGATTATGGCATAGTGCGCTATGCCGTCACAACTCAATAGCTAAAAACATGCCTCCGCTGTTGCCTATAACACACTAAAAAACGCTGCAGCATGCCTTCGTTGCAGCCTTTAACACACTAAAAAACACTGCAGCATGCCTTCGCTGCGCGAAACAGCCCATGCTGCCGTTCTTGCTTCCATCCCCCGCCGCTAACCCGGCTCCAACATCCAATGAAGCTTCAAAAAGTCATCATGGGCTCGTTTCGCTCCGCTTCTGCCTTTAAACACACTAGTTCCTTTTAAAGACAGCTTGCTGGCTTACTCTACCGTTTTCACGCTCATCGGGCGAACAAAATGTAAAAGTGCAGTTTGTTTAGTTCAAATTCGGCCAATATGGGCATCAACATGCAAAAGTGCAGTTTGATCCGCGTTTTAGAGGCCATTTCGGCGATTTTAGCCCCTTTCACCTGCACTTTTACATTTTGAAGGTGGATATCGGGGTTTTTAGCTCAATCAACATGTACTTTTGCATTTTGATAGGACTTAAGGATCTTCGGTAAACACATTCTGCCTACATATGCGAGCAACGTCGGTTTTCGGAGAGAGAATCAGCGCATTTGGTTACTTTGTAGAGCTCTTACTAGAGCGCTTAGGAGGTAGGGTAGATGAAGGAGCAGCTAAAGATATCGAATCCTTCCACTGCATCCCGATGGAGAGGATAGAGCGCTTCTCTGGTTTAGCGATAGCGATAGGGTCAGGGTTAGGATTAGGATTAGGGTTGGAAGGTTTAAGGCATAGAGGTTCTAGCAGTCGGTGAGACTTGTGGGAGCAAAGTTTGTGTTCTGTGTGTTATCTAAACAACAAAAAACCTGCCGCAATCATGCGGCAGGCCTCTCGTGCTTGGCGACGTCCTACTCTCCCAGGACCCTGCGGTCCAAGTACCATCGGCGCTGGAGGGCTTAACGGTCGTGTTCG
>NZ_JBHVUY010000009.1:120521-135317 GCF_042883865.1 Paenibacillus sp. NPDC058174 | reverse complement strand
CCAAATCGCGTATCCGGTATTAGCATTCGTTTCCGAATGTTATCCCAGTCTTATGGGCAGGTTACCCACGTGTTACTCACCCGTCCGCCGCTAACTCTACCTTTCCCGAAGGAAACGTTGAATCCGCTCGACTTGCATGTATTAGGCACGCCGCCAGCGTTCGTCCTGAGCCAGGATCAAACTCTCCATTAAAGGGTTTTCGACGATTCAGCTGTGAAGCTGGTCGAAAAGCCCGATCTAGAAGTTGATTGCTCATTACTTGTTTTATCGCTTTTCTATTAATTCCTTAGAATTAACAGGGCAGTTTCGCTCGTTGTTCAGTTTTCAAAGAACAATATCTTTTGTGACAACGCATGTTATCTTATCACATCCGTTATCTCGTTGCAAGCTTTTTTTTTCGAAAGTTTCAAGCCGTTCAGCTTGTCCCTCTCTCTTCGCTTACCTCGCCAACCGCGTCTCTCTCGGCCGGAATTAGAATATACCATAGACTAATAATAGATTGCAAGTCTTTTTTATCATTTAATTTAAATTGCTAGATTTCAATATGCAGCGCCTCTATATAAATAGCAAAGAGCCAGCTCCGAGCATCATCAGATGCCCGGGCTGGCTCTTTGCCTATAATACTAGTCTTCTAATTCTTACTAGCGCTGTTTACCAAGGCGACAACCCTGCTTCACGCATGAGGCGCAGCAGCATAGCAGCTGCTTCCGCTCTTGTCGCTTTATCGCCCGGACGGAATGCGCCAGACGCATCGCCTTTCGCCAGTCCAAGCTGTGACGCTTGCTGAACGGCCTCCAAAGCCCAGCCGGAAATGCTGACTTGATCTTTAAAGCTGCTTCCGGCTCCAGGTGCCGGCACTTTGCCCGCATACTGAAGCGCACGCATCATCATAACAGCCATTTCCTCGCGTGATACTGTATTGCCTGGATGGAACGTACCATCGCTATAGCCATTAACGATGCCGGCGGCAGATGCTGCCTTTACCGCATCTGCATACCATCCATTCTTCACGTCTGTGTAACTCTGACCGCTGACCGATGTTGACGACAGGCCAAGCACACGAGTAAGAAGCGCCGCAAACTCAGCTCTCGTAATCGATCCGTTCGGATCAAAGCTGTCGTTGTCCTTGCCTTTAATGACAAACATAGAAGCTAACAAGGCAATATCCTTCTCGCCCCAATGTCCGGCTGTGTCGTCAAATTTAACCGGCCGGTCAAGGACAACATAGATACCGGAGGTTTGATCCTTGGCATCGGCAATCCAGCGTCCGCCTTCCTGGCGGAATAACGCCGGAACATAGCGGAACTCACCAGCAGTGCCATCCCATTTCAGAACAGCAGATCCATATGGCGGTTTGCTAGTGCCAAGAGGCACTGAGAAGAGCACGTATTCCTTAAATGACGGGAATGCATGTCCTTTTCCAGCGGAGTCTTCATATCCAAGAGTAAAAGCAAACGGGCCCGCTACTAGGTTTGCGCCCAGCTTCTCCGCACCCTTAGTCAACTCTGCCTCAGCCTTCGCAGCAATCTCCAGTGTCAAAGATTGAGGAGCATTGGCTCCGCTTGCTTGCTGCAGCAGCTTTTTCAACGGCATCTCCACGGATCCGGAGCTAGTCGCTACCTGAATGATAAGTTTATCGTTGATGCCTAAGAGTTTATTCACTATAGCTGAATCGAACCGAACGGACACTGGATTCTCACTACCCAAATCAAGTGTTACGTATCCTGATTGTACATCCTTCAGTGAAATTGGTTTCGCAAGCGCCATGCCATTCAGCCAGAAAGTGAAGTCGAACATTCCCTCGGAGCCTGAATTGCCGCCCCCGCCGCCATTACTGCCTCCTCCGCTGTTTCCGGGAGCAAGCACTGTAACCGGAGCTGTAAGCGTAATCCCTGACCAGCTTGCAGTAAGTGTAGCGCTGCCCGCGCCAACTCCATAAAGCTTGCCGTCTCGAACTTCAGCTATATTTACATGATCCGAAGTAAAGACAGCTTCTGCCGTAACATCTTTTTTGCTTCCATCAAAGAAAGTCGCTTCAAGCGTTATCGGCTTCTCATTGCCTGTTACGAGGCTGTAGCTAATCGGATTAAAAGCAACAACTGGCATTACCGTAATCGTGATGTCTGATTCCGCACTAATGTTGCCTGCTGCGTCAGCTGCAGAAGCTTTCAAACGGTAGTCCCCTTCCGGCAAACCTGTTACTGTCATCGACCAGCTGCCGTTCGCCGCTGCTGTTGCCGTTAACGATGCCCCTGGACCGTCTGTCGTAGCTAGCGTAACGAGACTTCCCGCTTCCGCAGTACCTGTTATCTCGATGGCATTAAAGACTGCCTTCGTCCCGTTTGCAGTAAGAAATACCGGAGCATTCGGTGCCGTAGTGTCCACTATGATCAGCGGCAAGCTTACAGCCGGCATAGTAAGATCTAGAAGATTGCCCAAGCTGTCAGTCAGGACTCCCCCGTTTAGCGCAATTGCGCCAACCCCAATGCCGTCTTCATCCGTATCGCCTGATGTGACAGTGTAAGTGAAGGTAAGGACATTGCTCGCCGTATTAACGAGTGCGGCATCTGCTGTCTTGCTGCCAATGATCAGCTTAAGCGAAGGCGTTCCCCCAGCGTTGTTCAGTTGAACCGATTTATTCAACTGAACCTTGAAGGTTAAAGTTGAACCCTCAGAGTAGTAGCCTTCAGCCGGACCATCTACGGATTCTATGAACGGTTGAACAGCATCGATTTTAATAACCGCGCTCATAGCCGGTAAAGCCGTATTCATCAGATTACCCGCCTGATCCTGAACGACCGCCTGATTCAGCTTCAACTGCATCAACTGAATGCCGTCCATATCGTAATCGCCCGAAGACACTGTATATCGGAAAACGAGCTTATTGTTCGTGGATGAGGCAGCATCATAGAGAGCATTCCGGTTATGGCTGCCGACCGCAATTTCCAGCTCTGGAGAACCAGAAGCTGTATGAACATCAACAGCCTCGCTTATGTCGAAGACAAACTCCAACTCATCCCCCAGCGCATACGTCCCTGGGGCACTAGCCGTTACAGCGGTAATCGATGGTGCAGCCGAGTCTACAATCACATTTGTAAAATCGCCAACTCCAGCTAGACTTAGCTGCGCGGTGTTGCCGCTGGCATTGCCAATGGAGCCTCCTCCATTAAGCAGCGCCGTCGTTGCAGACAGGTCAACCGCCTCTCCATTAGCATCTCCTGCTGCCGCTGTATAGGAAAATACGAGCGTATCGAAACCGCTGCCCGATTCATAGACAGCATGGACTTGCTTCGTTCCAAGACTAAACGGAAGCTGCGGCTTGCCTCCTGCCGTATTAACGACTACCGCATCATTGAATTTAATCGTGAACTTGACGGCATCGCCTTCTTTGTAATAGCCGCTTACACCCGATACCGAAAGGATTTTTGGTGTAATCGTGTCAATGATTACTTCCGGCCTGCTCAGCGGAGCTGGAATCGTTAACTCCAGCGCATTGCCTGCCGGATCTGCAATTGCCCCTCCGTTCAATGACAATAATGGCTCCAGCTCAATGCCGTCCAAATCGCGTATGTCGGAATCCGGCGTATACGCAAAAGCCAGCTTGCTTGTTCCGTCGCCTCCCGTATAGGAAGCGTAGACCACAGATCCCGCGACTTTCAGCGGCAGCCTTGGCGTTCCGCCGCCGGTTGCTACATTTGCCGCTTCGCTTAGCTGAACCTCGATCGCAACGGTGCTTCCGCTCGTGTATTTCTTCCCTTCAATGACGACTGATTGAATGACCGGTGCAACTGTATCAATAATTACACCGCTCATAGCCGGGGATACTGCCGGAGACAACGCCGCGGCATAGCCGGCCTTATCCTTCAGAGTAGCCCCATTCAAATCAATCTCGGCATCGGGTGCGAAAGAAAGTCCATCCGGTTCGTTGTCTCCTGCCGTTACGGTATAGGAGAACTGTATGATTTTGGAACCTGAACCCGATTCATAAAGCGCAAAAACGGTATTCTCGCCAACCTTCAGAGGAATGCGTGGCACTCCCGTTACCGTCACCTCTTCATTAAATTCAGCCGCAAACACTAGCTTGCTGCCCGCTTTGTACGCACCTGCTGCAGGTACATCTAGTGCAAGCAGCGACGGCGCTTCGGTATCGACTTTAATACCCGATGCGTCAATACCTGAAGGGATATCAAGCACTGCCGGATTGCCGGCAGTATCGGCAATAGCTCCGCCGGACAGCGATAATGCAGAGCCTAGCTCGATACCGTCATTATCGTTGTCCCCATCCGATACAGTCAGAACGAATTTGAGATCCGTTGGCGAGATCGCTTCTGTAAAAGCAGCATGAACCGTCCTTCCGCCAATTTTAATAGGAAGCTCAGGTGTGCCTCCAACCGACACCCGTTCATCAAACTTCACGATAAACTCCAATTGCTGGCCAATCGTGTAGATTCCGTTGGCAGGGAGCTGTATCGCAGAGATGGACGGAGCGATGGCATCAACCAATACGCCATTGGTCGCTGCAACTCCCGATAAGCCAAGCTTTGCCGGCGCGTTCTGGGCGCTTACAATCGATCCGCCGTTTAATCCCAATGCCGCTCCGACGGAAATACCGTCAGCATCTGCAAGTCCGCTGGCCACCTTATACTCAAAACGCAGCGCAGCCGTACCGCTGCCTCCATTGTAGGAAGCTTTTACATTCGTCGTTCCGATAACCAATGGCAGCTCTGGCGTACCTGTCACAGTGACGGCTCTGTCGAAGCTTACAGTAAACGCAAGTATGTCTCCCGCTTTATACGTTGCATTAGCTGGAACAGCTACGGACACAACGTTCGGAACAGGCTGCACCTTTGTTGCATCAATACTGTTATTGTTAGCGCTATCGGCCGCTTCCTCTCCGCCGCCCGATACATCGGCTTTGCTGTCAAGCGGTCCGAGAACGGCAGTGTCCGCGACGTTTGCCGTCAAGCTGATGACAGACGTCCCTCCCGGTGCAAGCACGGCAGATCGCGTGCATTCCAGAGTTGATGTGCTGCATGTCCAATTTGCCCCGCTCATCGCAACAGCCGTTAATCCGTTGCGCAATTCGGCTTTCAGCTTCATTGTGCCATTCGTCGCTGCGATACCTTCATTTTTAACTGTAATCGTATATGCCGCCTGCTGCTGGCCTTGATAGAAATCACCGCTATGCGTCATTTCGACGGTGAGGTCCGGTGCTGCGTAGTACACAAGCTCCAACGTGCCTTCAAGCGACTGCGGCTGTCCGGCAATTATCCGGTTTACCGTATAAGTATAGGTCGCATTGCCAAGTACACCGGTATTCGGTACAACGGTAAGCGTCCGGGTATTGCCGCTGCCCGTTAAATTTTCCGACTTGATCAGACCTGCAGTCTGACTGGTGCGTACGACATTTACCGAACTCGGAATATCTTGAAAACGGAGCGACTGTGTATAAGTCGTGTTGTACTTCAGCGTCACACGCTGGCCTTCGAATGCCCCTGCCGCTGTCTTGTCTGTCACCATTCTCGGGAAACCGCGCTGATCATACGGAGAGCCAGAGGCTCCGCCAGTGCTTCTGGCCGGGCTGTCAACTTTCAAGGCATGTGTCTTCGTAAAGCCTCCGTTATCAGCGAGCGGCTCCAGCTTGGCATCGATGTTGAACAGATTGCCTCCGCCGCCTCCCGGTCCAAATGCGCTGTCCGCTTTGTCGATCACGTTGTTGACACTGTCCGTTGCAGATAATTTTTTGGAAGCATCATCTACAAATATGTCCGCTTTTCCTGGCTCCTGATCAGAAGTATTGCCCGAAATGATCGAGCTGCTCAGCTTCATCATGCCAGGCTCGCTTGCTCCGACAGAGATGTATAAGCCCCCGCCCTTCTCCGTGCTTGAATTGTTCGTAACGGTAATGTGCTTCAGCACGGGCGAGCCTTGAATCGTCGAGACGATTGCACCGCCGTTAACCGCTTTATTGCCGCTAAACGTACTATTCTGGATGACAGTATCCGCAACGTTTAACGACAACGCGCCTCCGCTGGAAGCTGTCGCAGCATTCCCGATAAAAGCACTGTCCTCGATGCGAAGCGGTCCCGCATGAGCGGCGCTTCCCGGGAGCACGTCCAGCGCTCCGCCGGATCGTTTGCCGGAAACATTGCGCTCGAAGGAGGTTCGGATAATATTTACCTGAATGTCACCCTCCACATATAAGCCGCCCCCGCCGTCTGCCGCTTTATTGTCTTTTACGATAACGCGGTCAAGCTCCAGCTTTCCGCCGTCCACGCCCGACACGTACATTCCACCGCCGTCGCCCTGATCCGCATGAGAGCTGTTATTCGCTACGACAACATTGTAAAGAGACAAAGTAGACGTCCCGGTATCAGCGTTAATGCCTCCTCCGCCGTATAACTCCTTGGGAGCTTGTCCCCCCGTAATCGTCAGTGCCTCGAGTGCTACATCTGCGAAAACGCTGTCCAGAGCTTCATTGACTACAATCGCTCTATTGCCGGAAGCAATCAGTCTGGTCGCAGCTGCCGCACCTTCCCGGTTGCCGCTTGCGCCAATAAGCGTTACGCCGCGGCTGATCTTCAGCGGTGTATTGCCCAGCGCGTAATCGCCGGGGGCAAGCTTAATCACTTTATTGTTTGCATCCTGAAGCGCAGCCTGCAGCTCTGCAACATTATTGACGTCCACGCTTTCGCCCGCAGCCGATATCGCATGGGTTAAGCCAAAGGCGATCAATCCAAACAGCACAGCCCCCATCGTCGCGACCGCTGCGCTGCGCTTGTATGATCGAAGCTTCCCCGTCCATCCGTTTCCCATCGTTCATTTCCCCTTCATAAAAAAACGAATTTATCCGTCTATCACCATCTAGCCGGGAAAATGCCCTGCAGCGCTATAATATAACTAACGGCCAAATAGGGCTGCATATTGTTATGCGGCAGGTTTCCTCCGGCAACATTTAAAGCCTGCGCATGCATTCCCGACAGAGCTCCTCCTGATGAAGGGTCGCCATACACATTCACATCGCGGCGTCCTCGCGCCTTGGTTGGGAACGCATTGGACGGATCGCCCTGCGGCTCGGCGGAATTGCTGTAGTTCATCCCATGATTATGATAAGGGATCTCGCTGTTAATCAGCGTTACGCTCTGACTGCCGCCAGACTCGCCTATGATGTGATCCGACAGACCAGGTCCTTGCCCCCAAAACATCGGCGCCTTGCCCTGCAGATCCGGCAGCGCGAAGTTCGATTGGCCGTTTCCGCCATAATTGGTGCCAAGCAATGAAAACAAAGCGGTATTTTGCGAGATCGGAAGCAGCCCGCCGTTGCAGAAAGCCCAGCCCTGAGGCGGATAATTACCGCAAAATATACGAATCTCGCCTAAAAATTGATCTGCCATTATGTATTTCGGCCTCCTTAATTACGTGTCGGAAATATTCCCTGCAGTGCAATGCAAAAATTCAAAGTCAGATAGGGCTGCATATTGTTGTGTGGCTGTGAGCCTCCAGCAGCTTTTACCAACTGCGGATTCATGGCAAAATTGCCGCCTCCAGGCCCCCCGGTATGATACGCGCTTACCGATGCAGCCGCCCATACGCCATTATTCGGCGTCGGCAGCGTCGCAGCAGACGACTTCGCTTGCAGCTGATGATTGTGAGCAGGAAGCTCGGATAGCGAGACGGTATGGCTTGTCTCTCCCCCCACCTGTCCTAATTCGATGCCGTTTCCGTAATGAATCGGCACTCTTCCTCGAAAATCAGGGAGCGCAAACGTCGTCACCCCGTTCCCCCCGTAGAGCGTTCCAAGAATCGAAAATAACGCTTGATTTTGATTTATGGCCAAATACTGGCCATTGCACATCGCCCAGCCTTTTGGTGCAAATTCCATACTAAACAATCTGATTTCACCCATATACGGAGTACCCATTCTTCTCCCCCTTGCCCGATATATTTAATTCGTGGCATGCTTTCCCGTGATACTAATTCTGGCTAGGATAAACGCCAAATAAAGAAATAATAAAACTCACACACAAATACGGCATCATATTGTCATGAGGCTGGCTGCCGCCGCTGCCGCCAACTGCGGAAGCGTGCATGGCACTGCCGGATACAGCGGAATCGGCTCCATTCGAATAAGCAGCTAGCGAAGACATTGCCGGCACGGCATTTACCGGATTGCTTGTATTTCCTTGTTCCCCTCGGGACATTACGGTATGACTATGCGACGGGATTTGCTGTATCGTTAATGTTGCCGTCTCAGAACCGGCGTTTTCCCCTAATGTATAAGTACTGTCTCCTGGCCTTGAACCATTATGAACCGGAATCCGTCCCCGCAAATCGGGGAGCGCATACGTCGATACACCATCTCCGCCGTATCTCGTTCCTATTAAGTTGTACAAAGTTTCATACTCCGCGATCGACAGTAACTGTCCCTCGCAGAACATCCATCCGGCAGGAGCAAAGTTACCTCCGAACATTCTTATTTCTCCTATGTATGGTTGCCCCATCTATGCTCATCTCCTTCTCTCTTGCTATTAAGCTTGAACCTGCCTGCTATAAACGGCCTCATACCGATAACCGTCCGTGTCCTTTCCGATCGGCACAACAAATACGGTCTCATCTTCAATCTCCGGGTGCCGAAGCATGACCGTCTGCTGCGGCAGAAATAACGCTTCCGGGCCCCGGAACACTAGAGCAAATTGTTCAAAGCCTCCTGCTTGGCCCCGATCGTCGACTTGAATCAATTCCAGCTCAAACAGCGGCTCTGTGCCGAGCACCTGAAAGGATTCGCCCACAGCCGACTTGTAAAATAGCAAAGATGCCTCCGCCATAGCACTATTCCGCCTTTCTTTCATGCAATCATTTATATCATGCTGCCAGTATAAGGCTCCCATCTCATACCGGTATAAATCTCATCGGCTGACATTTCCTTAAAACCCAGCCTCTCGTAGAGCCTGCGCGCCCGCACATTGGTGTTATAGACATGGAGCATGACCGGCAGCCCGAGTTGAGCCGCTTTCTGCTGCAGCTCCAGCAATACTGCTGATCCGGCGCCTTGACCCTGCGCTTCCGGCTGCAATGCGATATCGATCAGAACGATTGACTCGCTGCCGTAATAAACCCTCAACGAGCCTACCGGTTCATCTCCCGCACAAAGAACCCGGCACACCGCATCCGGATACGCAGCTGAATACGACGCTTGGCGAGCCTGGTACTGCATCTGTAAAAACAGCTCTATCTCATGGGCGCCAAACCCCCATTTCATGACTTCATGCCGCCGTGTGCCCGCATAAACTTCATATAAAAAAGTCTCGTCTTCAGCAGTTGCGGAACGCTGATTCATTAATGGCCCCCTCTATCAAAAATCAAAATGACAGCATCCGACGCTGAACGATAAAAAACTACAATTTAATAGTACATCGAAAATCAGCCTTTTTACACCATTTTTTTATAAAAAATGTTCATACAATGCCACATTTATGCTATCTTAAATGCTAGAGAGCAATTCTATTGAATCGGTCTAATTTGGAGGTCCATCATGAACTATAAAAAAGAAGTTTCACGCCGCTCTTTTCTTGCGTTTCTCGGAACTGGAGCCGCAGCTTTCGCCGCTTCCGCAACCGGCCTCGACCCCTTGATCGGCAAAGCCCAAGCCTCGGCAGCCAAGCTGTTTGCCCCGGCTGCTCTTCCATTTCCCGCACTGCAGACGACGACAGAAAACCGGCTTACAGTTGCGGAGGGCTATTCGGCCGATTGGCTAACTTCCGGCGATGAAGGGCGTTACATTAGCTTCTGGCCTGGACAAAACGAAAATGAAGGCACACTCTGGGTAAGCCATTCGAATAGCAAGGCCGATTCCCTTAAAGAGCGGGGCGCATCGATCATTAAGGTCACTCGCGCCGATAGCCAAAGCTCTTGGAAAGCAGCTAGCTCAAGACGAATTGACGCAATGGACCGGATCGCTTTGACGGGGCCGGCAAAAGGAACGAAAGCCGTCCATCATGCAGCGGAGGTGCAAGGCTTGTGGAGCAATGGCACTGGCGGACGTACGCCGTGGGGCACTGTTCTTGCCGGTGAGCAGCCGTTTGATTCCGGTGCAGCCAAAGCCGGAATCAATCCCGCAGCGGTCGGCTGGATAGCTGAGGCAGCCCCTGCCGAAACTGGTTTTGCGGTCCGAAAACATACGGCGCTCGGCAGATTTGCACATGGCGACGTTTCGGTAGCATTGACTCGCGATCGCCGAGTCGCAGTCTATATGGGCAGCAGCCACGCACTATTTAAATTCGTCAGCTCCGGTCAATACGATCCGCTCCTCGGTACGGCAAACTCCGCGCTGCTCGAGGATGGACAGCTCTTCGCTGCTGATTTCGGCGGCGGCCAGTGGATCGAGCTGACCGTTAAAGCGGTTCGGGCCAAGCTCGAAGACCGCGCCTTCCGGGTTCCAGACGGTGTCGATCAACTGCGTGAGGACTTGCTGGACAAGCTGGAGAAATATTCAGATATTCTGGTTCATGCTCATGAGGCAGCGCTTGTGCTTGGAGCGACGAAGCTCGACTCGGGCAGAGGCTTAGCCCTTCATCCGGCTGACGGCTCGCTCTTCATCGCACAGACCGGCAGCGCTGCTTCCGGCAACGGCTACGGCAGCGTGCTTCGTCTCATAGAGGCAGGGCATGATGCGGGTGCGGCTGCTTTCGAATCCGACCCTGCTGTAGCCGGCGGGCGGCTTAGCGGCATCAGCTCACCTGACGGAGCGGCATTCGATTCCGCCGGCCGTCTCTGGCTTGCATCCGGCATACCTGCAGAACGGTTGAACACCGGCGCATACACGGCATTCGGCAATAACGGACTGTTTGCGCTGGAAGCTTCAAGCGGGACTTTCGGCAAAGCCGATCCTTTCGCTTTTGCTCCGGACCAAAGCTCGCTGTCCGCACCAGCCTTCGGACCAGACGGCACCATGTTCGCTGCTGTTGCCGGCAAAGGCATTGCGGCTATCCGGAAAGTCTGACCCTAGAAGACAAGACGGAAGTCCGGTCATGCGCATATACGTGCATGACGGACTTCCGTCTTTTTTATGCTTAAATAAGCAATTATCCGCACAAAATAACTCATCCCGCTGTTTATTTTTAACAGCGAGATTTTCACAGTTCCCCTACTTTAATGTCTGAAAGGCGGTGAACCGCAATGGCGAAACAACAAGGTCACGGAAACAAAAACACGACAACCAAGTCGTCTGACAAGAAAGGCAACGCGTCCGGCAATAACCACTAAGGCAGATTCTGAGGCAACAGGCAACAGCTTGCAATAAAAAAAATCCCGTCGCAATCTCGTTGCCGAGTGCGACGGGTGTCTCCCATTCCGTTACAAACCTATTATCTGGATGTTTTGGCTTTGGCTTTGGCCTTTGCTTTTACTTTGGATACGCCAGCATATCTGCTTCTGCTGCTATTATGGTTGCGGCTGCGGTTATGACTGCGGCTGCGCTGACTTCCCTCATTCGAAACTTCTTCATTATGATAGCAATACTCATAGAGATGTTTCTCGCACGGAACACAATGGTGACGGTTCACGACATTGACGCGATGAACAACTTCGACGATTTGCGGATGAAAAATGTCATTAAATACCGTTACTGGCGGATCGTAAACCCGGACGGTAGGACAGAACGGATCGCAAGGATGACAAGACATTTGGTAGGCTCCTTTCCAATTGGTCTAATATAGTATATGGAGAAGGGTCAGGCCTTGCTTGTGTAATAGCCTTGCGAGATAGTTGTTACTAGCAGTTATCTGTTATCTATTTTTTCAGGATAGAGATCATGATTGAACAGCCGCTGCTCAGCCAATTGTTCATACTTTGTCCCAGGCTTGCCGTAATTGCAGTACGGATCGATTGAAATGCCGCCGCGCGGCGTAAATTTGCCCCAGACTTCAATATAACGCGGCTGCATGAGCGCAATCAGATCATTCATAATAATGTTCATGCAGTCCTCATGGAAGTCGCCATGATTCCGGAAGCTGAACAAATAGAGTTTGAGCGACTTGCTCTCTACCATCCGCTGATCAGGAATGTAGGAAATATAAATTGTTGCAAAATCCGGCTGCCCTGTCATCGGGCATAGACTCGTAAACTCCGGGCAATTAAATTTAACGAAATAATCGCGATATGGATGTTTGTTGTCGAAAGCCTCCAATACAGCAGGCTCATATTGCGATGGATATTTGGTTCCTTGGTTGCCCAGCAGGCTGATCCCCTGCAGCTCTTCTTCTTTTCTTCCTAACATCGCCATGTCCCTCACTCTCACTTTTTCCGGCTATACGCCGCGTTTATTTCCCCAAATCCAAGCATGAAGCTGCGGCAGTACCCGTACTGCCGACAAATCATCTCGACTCATCACTTGCTCGACAAGATGCTCATAATTGTTGGTCAGCTTGCTTAACATAATGCTGTTGTCGGTCTCCGTTAGGTCGTCATTGCCCGATTGTACGAAAAATGCCGTGTCCGGATAACGCCGATGAACGGAAGCAGCGAATTCCAGGTCATTCTCGTCAAAAACGACGACCTTCAAGCTGTATAGACGATCTGCTTCTCCTAATCTCCCGACAATATCGTCCAGCACGGTCCAATCCATCAGCATCCCTGAGCTCGGCGGCTTAGGCGACAGCGTTACTTCATCTATAGCGAGAAGCCAATTCTGCCAGCGGCTTCCTTGCGTTTCTACTGCAATCCGTATTCCTTCGAGCTTCAACAGCTCTACCAGTTCATCCATATTGGCCAGTAAGGCGGGATTACCGCCGGAAAGCGTAACATGGGAAAAACCTTTCCCTCCAATATCCCGCAGTTCGGTCCATATCTCCGAAGCCGTCATCATGCGAATGGAGTCTTTTCCGGTACCGTCCCAAGTAAAAGCGGAATCGCACCAGGAGCAGCTGTAATCACAGCCTGCCGTTCGAACGAACATTGTTTTTTGTCCAATGACCATGCCTTCGCCTTGTACCGTGGGTCCAAAAATCTCCATGACCGGCAAACGTTTCTCAGCCATGAGATGCCGCCATCCTCGGACGGTATACGACATAGCTCGTAGGCGTCTCGCGCAAAAAGACTTGAATGCATTTCGGACGGTTAGACCGTCCATCCAAATACATTTGCACAAGTTCAGCGATTGTCCGAGCGACTACTTCTGTCGTAGGAAACCTTACAGAGCCGGTACTATTCGAATGTCCGGAGGACAAGGCTGGCCCAAACAGCTCGGTATGTTCATTTAGGCAGCCGTGATCAAACCGGTCATGAATAAGCTTTTTTATATCGGAAAAATTGACGAGAAAACCGGACGCATCCAGCTCATCGCCAGCAATCGTCACATTAACGAAATACGTATGTCCATGCAGCCGTGCACACTTGCCCGCTTCTTCTGTCGGGATATAATGGGCTGCTGCAAAATGCATATCTTTATTCAATTCATAGCAATAGGCATGCGGCGTCTGCGGATAGATTTGCTGCATCATCGCTGCTCACCACGACTTCCCGCTCCGGCCAAATAACGCTCCAGCCCCTGCCTGCGAAGTTTGCAGGCCGGACATTCCCCGCAGCCGTCGGCAATGATGCCGTTGTAGCAGGTAAGTGTCTTCTCTCGTACGAAGCTGAAAGCGCCAAGCTCGTCGGCAAGCGCCCACGTCTGCGCTTTATCCAGCCACATCAGCGGTGTCTCGATGACAAAGGGATAGTCCATCGACAGATTGAGCGTAACGTTCAACGACTTAATGAACACGTCTCGGCAATCCGGATAGCCGCTGAAATCCGTCTCGCAAACGCCCGTTACGATCGAATGAGCGCCGATGCCTTTTGCGAGCACCGCTGCAAAGGACAGAAACAGCAAATTTCTTCCGTCAACAAAGGTGTTCGGCAATTCGCCTTCCTTTTGCTCAATTTCCATGTCCGGCCTCGTCAACGCGTTCGGCGTTAGCTGTCCCAAGAGCGACATATCGAGCACATGATGACGCACGCCCAGTTCCTCAGCAATTTGCGCCGCACATTCCAGCTCAAGCGCATGGCGCTGACCATAGTTGAATGTGACTGCCTCCACTTCCTCATAGCGCTGCAGCGCCCAGAACAGACATGTCGTACTGTCCTGCCCGCCGCTGAATACGACGACGGCTTTGCCTTGCTTTGTTTGATACATTGTTAATCTCCTCCCTGATGAGAGAGAGATTCCTCGAACTAGATATTTGTCCATAAAATGGAAGAAACAGAATCTAAGGAGATTCTGTTTCTTCCTTAGTTTTTTATAGAGGGAGTTCGCGAACCTCTCCTGAAACGGACGGACGCTCTGTCCGGCTGCTTCAGTATTTATTCATTTATACCTATCGTACTATAGCATAGCTGTCTTTTATGAACAAGGTTCGAAATACTGGGCGGGAGCACAGTCAATTTGCGGGGTGGCGCTCATTCCGCGTATTCGGTGCGATCCAAAGACAACCCTGCGGACTGGCGCTCATTGCGCGGATTCGGTGCAGCCTGCCATTCTTGCTTCCATTACTATATTCGCTCTCGCTCTATAAAATGGATAAAAGCTGCAAAAAGTCAGTCTGCACTCGAATCCGCTCCATTTGCTCTCTATCCGCTCAAACCAACACCAATAAACACCAATAACAAGATCCGACATCTAAGCTCATAGCAGCAAAAAATTACTATAGCACTGCAATTACTCTACTAGCCTGCCCCTCCAAGTAACATTATGGTTCTACAACGAAGCTCATTCGCTATTTAGTGAACCCCGCTTCGTTGTACGCATTGGTATGAGGCCGC
>NZ_JBHVUY010000009.1:0-120421 GCF_042883865.1 Paenibacillus sp. NPDC058174 | reverse complement strand
ATTAGCGAAATTTGGTTCGCTGTAGCTACAGTGGAACTGCCTGAACCTCCATTTAGCGAAATTGCCTTCGTTGTTTTGCGAACCTGCTTCGCTGGAGGCATCAGCAAAGCCATTTGTAACTATTCATGCGCTATAGCACCTCAGTTACTCTATTAGCCTGCCCCTCCAAGTAACATTATGGTTCTACAACGAAGCTCATTCGCTATTTAGTGAACCCCGCTTCGTTGTACGCATTGGTATGAGGCCGCACCAGTCATTTAGCGAAGACAGTTTCGCTTTCCATGAACCTAGGTTCTCCATTAGCGAAATTTGGTTCGCTGTAGCTACAGTGGAACTGCCTGAACCTCCATTTAGCGAAATTGCCTTCGTTGTTTTGCGAACCTGCTTCGCTGGGGGCATCAGCAAAGCCATTTATAACTATTCGTACGCTATAGCACCGTAGTTATTCTACTAGCCTGCCCCTCCAAGTAACATTATGGTTCTCCAACGAAGCTCATTCGCTATTTAGTGAATCCCGCTTCGTTGTGCGCATTGGTGTGAGGCCGCACCAGTCATTTAGCGAAGACAGTTTCGCTTTCCGTGAACCTAGGTTCTCCAATAGCGAAATTTGGTTCGCTCTAGCTCCAATGGAACTGCCTGAACCTCCATTTAGCGAAATTGCCTTCGTTGTTTTGCGAACCTGCTTCGCTGGAGGCATCAGCTGAGCCATTTATAACTACCATGTGCTATAGCACCTCAGTTACTCTATTAGCCTGCCCCTCCAAGTAACCTTACGGTCTATAGCGAAGCTCATTCGCTATTTAATGAACCTCGCTTCGTTGTACGCATTGGTGTGAGTCCTCACCCATCATTTTGCGAAGCCAGCTTCGCTTTCCGTGAACCTAGGTTCTCCATTAGCGAAATTTGGTTCGCTGTAGCTACAATGGAACTGCCTGAACCTCCATTTAGCGAAATTGCCTTCGTTGTTTTGCGAACCTGCTTCGCTGTACACCCAAAGGTAGCAAATGTTAGTGAAAAGTACTTGATGCAGCAGCCTGGCCTGATAAAAGTTACATCGAGCTCTGTGATAATTTAAATAGCAGATTAGTTAAAAGAATGACCAATCAATTCAGTAGTTTTATGAGCGAAGGCAGCGATTCGAGTTCAGCCTGACTTTTTGCAGCTTCTATCCATCCTCCTATCGCGGAAGCGATTAGTTAGATGGAAGCAAGAACGGCAGGTTGAACCGATTTGCGCAATGAGCGATTAATTGTTCTACAAGTAGGCAGGTGAGCGGATGCAGCAATTCGAGTTCAGCCTGACTTTTTGCAGCTTCTATCCATCCTCCTATCGCGGAAGCGATTAGGCAGATAGAAGCAAGAACGGCAGGTTGGACCGAATTGCGCAGTGAGCGATTGCTTTTTTTACGCACAAAAAAAAGGCGTTGCAGCAAGGAAAAACCTTGCTGCGACGCCCCACCATCTTATGCTTTTGCAAGCTTCGCAACTGCCTTCAGCGCGGCGATGATCTCGCGCTCCACAGCATCCGCAACGACATTCGTGTGCGGATCATATTCGGCTGCCAGATCAGAGTCGGCATAGCCGTCCAATGCAACGATAGCGCCGGCGCGTACTCCGCGAAGAGCAGCAACGACATACAGCGCTGCGATTTCCATCTCAACCGCCAACACGCCTGCTGCCTTGTATTGCTTATGCGGCACTTCGACAACGCCGTTGAAGAACACATCGAGCGTAACTGTAATGCCTTTCTTGACGATGCCGCCCTCAACGACAGCAGCTTCATATAGAGCCGTTGTCACGTCAGTATCGGCAACAGCCGGGAAGCCGCTCGGTACGAGCTGGCTCGTCAAGCCTTCCGCACGAACCGCAGCCGTGCTGACGATCAAGCTGCCAGCCGGATGATCAGCGGAGTAGGAACCCGCTGTGCCAACGCGGATCAGCGTTTTCACACCGCCGCGAATGAGCTCCTCGAAGCAAACGGCAGCACCAGGGGAACCGACACCGTGACTTACAACGGCCAGACGGACACCGTCATACTCGCCGACAAAGGTGCGGTATTCGCGGCTGAAAGCCAATTCGCGGGCATTTGTCAGCTTGCCGGCAATTTTCTCAGCGCGGAAAGGATCGCCGCATACGATGGCAAATGGCGGCAAATCTTCAGATTGAACCTGTAAAATAGACAACAGCATATTAATCAAACTCCTTATGAACCCACTCGTCTTCCGGAATATCGATCGTCTCGCCGGAGAACCGCTGCTCGCGGAACGGGTCTGCGTAATTGTGGAAGCCGTTGCGCTCCCAGAAGCCAGGACGGTCTTCCTTCATAAATTCAATACCGCGAATCCACTTCGCGCTTTTCCAGAAATACAAATGCGGCACAACGAGCCGTAGCGGCCAGCCGTGCTTGTCCGTCAGCGGCTCGCCGTCAAAGCTGTGAGCAAGCATCACATTATCCAGCAGCAAGTCCTCCAGCGGCAGATTCGTGTCATAGTTCTCATCCGCATGGATCATCACATATTTGGCATCGGCATGAACACCCAGCAGAGGCAGCAGGTCGATAAAACGAATGCCCTCCCACTCCGTGTCAAGCTTCGACCAGCGGGTTACGCAGTGAATATCGTTCACCTGCTTCGTCTGAGGCAAAGCCATCAGCTCTTCGAAGGTGAAGATCCGTTCCTCTGCCACTTCTCCGAATATACGAAGCGTCCATGTCGACAAGTCATATTTCGGCACATCGCCTTCATGAAGAATCGGGAACCGCTCCGTAATCGTCTGGCCCGGCGGTACGCGGTGAGCAAGCTCCGGAGCCACCTCGGCAACCCGGACCGGCGCTTTTTTCAAACGTTCAGCCTTCTTGTTCATGTCTATGTCATCCTCCTAGCTTAACGGGAGCTCTCATTCGCTTTACGCGCTTCCTGCATATAGCTTTTATCTTTAAAGAAGAACATCGCAACAATGGTAACGAGATAAGGCAGCATCATTGTAAAATGAACCGGAACCGCGAAGCCTTGGAGTCTCGTACTGAGCGCATCCATCAAGCCGAACAGCATGCTGGAGCCGAGTACGCCAAGCGGACTCGATTGTCCAAGCATCGTAGCAACCAATGCGATGAAGCCGCGGCCGGCCGTCATGCCTTCTGTAAACATCGTAACTTGGCCAAGCGACAGCTGCGCGCCAGCCAGCGCACAAAGCACGCCGCACATCAGAATAGCGCCATATTGGATACGGGTTACTTTGATGCCAAGGCTCCGGGCAGCCGTCGGATTCTCACCCGCTGCAAGCAGCCGGAAGCCGGAAACCGTTTTGAACAAGTAATATTGAAGAACAAATACAAGCACCAGAGACAGGTAGACGAGCGGTGAATGGCCTGAGAGGACATCGCCAAGCCATGGAATATCCTTCAAGAGCGGGATATCCCATTTCGGCAACCCGATCATGTCCTTGTCATAGAAAGCGCCTTTTACATTAAAAATAGCCCGCAATGAGAAGGTCGTCAGCCCGGCCGCTAAAAAGTTAAGCGAAATACCAACGACGATAATATTGGCTTTGAGATGTATGCTCATATAAGCCATTAACGCTGAGAACACAAGCACACACGCGATCGCAAACAGCACAGCAAGCCAAACGCTGCCGGTCAAATGATTGCCTACAATCGCCGCAAAAGCGCCGATCAGAATGAGGCCTTCCAGACCGACGTTAAAAAGTCCGACGCGGGAGCATAATGCGCCGCCTAGCGCCGCCAGCAAAATCGGCGTGACCATACGGAGCGTCGATGCGAACAACGAGACATCAAACAGCTGGTCCATTGGAAGCCCCCGCTTTCTTTTTCTTCTTCTTGAAATAAGAGTACGTAAATCTTGCGGATATAAACAAAATGAGAACCGCCTGAATGATGCTGGACACTTCCAGCGGAACGCTCGTATTGCGCTCTACACCCATGCCTCCGGTCTGAAGAGCCGCCAGCAGCAGAGCCGCCAGCGCTGTACCCAGCGGATTCGATCCTGCCAGCAGCGTAGCCATAATACCGGACCACGCATAGCTTGGAGCCGTCAACGCATTGTCGAGATACCGGTATTGCGTGCCAAGCACCTCGCCTGCACCAGCCAAGCCGGCAAATCCGCCGCTTGCGAGCATGCTGTAGATCATCATCTGACCGCGTTTCACCCCGCCGTATCCGGCGAAAAGCGGATTTCCGCCCAGCATCCGGACTTCATAACCGCCAACTGTATGGCGCATGAATAGCGCCAGCAAGATCGCGCCCGCAGCAGCAAGGATAAAACCGGCATGCAAACTCATGCCCGGGAACAGCTTCGGCAGCCATGCGGCCTTGTCGATCATTACCGTCTGTGCCATTGCTGCCGAGCCTGACTTGTCCTTCAAAGGATAGGATACGATGTACCCGGCAAACAGCACCGCTACATAGTTCAAAAGCAGTGTCGTGATCAACAAGTTCATTCTGAATTTAGCGTCAAGCCAGCCCGCGAGTGCAGACCACAAGCCGCCGGCTGCAATACCCGCAACCAGAGCGGCAACAAGCTTCAGCCAGCCTGGTCCCGGCAAGTAAATTGCTGTAACCGCCGCGCTTAGTGCACCGAGCACCATTTGGCCTTCTGACCCCATATTGAAAAATCCGGCGCGGAAAGCAAGCGCAACGCCCAGACCAATCAGTATTATAGGTGTCGCCCGGCTAAGCGTATTGGTGAAGAAGTAAAAGCTGCCGAAAGCGCCCTTCCACATTTCGCCGTAAGTCTCGAACACAGAACCTCCGACGACTGCGATTGCGATAGCGCCTGCGATCAAGCCGACAATAATAGCGAGAAGCGGCTGAAGCAGCGCGCGCGCCGTACTTTTAAGATTATCCAACCGCTTTTCCTCCTGCCATTAATAAACTGATTTGCTGCTCGGTTGCAGCTTCTGCCGACAGCTCGCCTACGATTCGGCCTTCATTCATAACTAGAATGCGATCCGAAAGCTTCAATATTTCCGTCAATTCCGAGGACACAAGCAGAATCGCGCCTTGCTCCGCTCTTTTCTTCAGCAGCTCGCCATGGATGATTTCCATAGCTCCGACATCCACGCCGCGCGTAGGTTCTGCAGCTATGAGAAACGGAGTCTTCTGTGCAAGCTCCCGGGCAACGATCAGCTTCTGTAAATTGCCGCCCGACAGATTTTGCGCTTTCGTATGAATGGATCCGGTCTTAATGCCAAATTGCTGTACCCAGCCGCTAACAAGCTTGCGGATCGCGGAGCCGCGAAGAATGCCGTTGCGCTGGAATTTGCGGTAATGTCCCATAAGTCCGTTTTCCATCACGCTTGCCCCTTTGGCAACGCCCCATTGGTAACGGTCCTCCGGTATATGCGCCATGCCGCGTTCGCGTATTGTGCGGACGGACTGGCCCTTCATGCTTTCGCCAAGCAGCAGCACATCGCCCTCATCCGGCTTCAACAAGCCGGATACCGCCTGCAGCAGCTCGGATTGTCCATTGCCGGATATGCCGGCAATGCCGACAATTTCGCCTTCCCGGACATGCAGATTCACATCATTAAGCGCCGGATGCAGTTGATTTCCCCGCACCGTCAGCCCTTTAACCTCCAGCACCGTTTTACCCGGCTTTGGCGTCTCCCGAACCATATCAACAAGATCCCGGCCGACCATCAGACGCGACAGCTCCTCGACATTCGTGTCCTTTGCGTCGACCGTTCCTGTTACGCGGCCATCGCGAAGCACGGTAATCCGGTCAGCCACTTCCATAATTTCCTGAAGCTTATGGCTGATGAGAATAAAGCTTTTGCCCTTGGCGGACAGCGCTTTAATTGCAACGAGCAGCTCCTTAACTTCCAGCGGCGTCAAAACAGCAGTTGGTTCATCGAGAATGATAATTTCCGCGCCTTGATGAAGCACTTTCAATATTTCGACCCGCTGCTGCATGCCGAGCGAGCAATCCTCAACCTTCTGCCAAGGATCTACCGGCATCCCGTACTGACGAGCCAGCGCTTCCGTTTGGGCAGCCGCTTCCTTCCGGTCGAAGCCGACTGCCTTCGAGGGCTCCCTGCCAATGACGATATTTTCAGCTACGGTAAAAGACGGAAACAGCATGAAATGCTGATGCACCATGCCGATTTTACTGCGGATCGCATCCGTCGGGCTGCTAAAATGCTTCTCCTCGCCCTGAACGGTAATTGAACCGGAGGTTGGCGTTTCCATGCCGTATAAAATACGCATCAGCGTCGTTTTTCCAGCGCCGTTCTCTCCTACAAGCGCATGGATTTCACCCGCGCGCAGCGAGAAGTCGACTTCCCGGTTAGCGGTAACGGCGCCGTAAGACTTTGTTATTTTGTCCAATTGCAGCAGCATAACATCGCTCCTCCCTTTTTTATGTAGGCAACAGGAAACCGGCTGCGATCAGCAGCCGGCAGTATTTTACTATTTTGAACCTACGGAGTTTGTACTACAATTTTACCAGAAATAATATCTTCTGCAATCGCCTTAACTTTGTCCACTGTCTCTTGGCCAATGAACGGGCTCAGTGCGGAAGTCGTTTCATTCGTAATGAATGTAACGCCTACACCTTTTTCTTTCAAGCCGTAGTCAACCGAAGAGAATTCGAAGTTGCCGCCAACAAAGTCTTTTACTGTTTCGTAAGTTACTGTGTCTGTGCCTTTCAGCTGCGACAATACGATATGCTCAGGGTCGTCAAGTGTACGGTCAATGTCTTGGCCGGAAGCGTAAAGGTTTTTCTCTTTCGCCGCTTCGAATACGCCAAGGTCGCCTACTGCGGACATGCCGGCTACAAAGTCAGCTTTTTGCGAGTATTGCAGCAAAGCCAGCTCTTTCGCTTTCGGGGAATCCACGAAGCTGCCTACATAGTTAACAAGGAATTTTGCATCCGGGTTCGTAGCTTTCAAGCCTTGCTCAAAGCCGGAAGTGTATTTTTTCAACAGCGGCGTGTCCATCGCTACAACCGCGCCTACAACGTTTGTTTTCGTGGACAAGCCCGCTGCTGCGCCAAGCAGGTAAGCCGCTTCTTGCTCACGGAATTTTACGCTGCGCACGTTAGGAAGATCAACTGTCGTGTCGATAATCGCGAACGGCTTGTTCGGATTTTCTGTAGCGACTTTCGTCAAAGCATCTTCTGCTTGGAAAGTTGCCGTAATGATCAGGTCATAGTTTTCAGCAACAGTAGCGCGCAGGTTTTGCTCAAGCGCTGCCGGGTCTGTCGATTCGATCGTTTTCACTTCTACGCCGAAATCTTCTCCAGCTTTTTTCAAGCCTTCGTCCATCGTTGCGAAAAACGGGTTAACGCCAATTTTTTCAGGAAGCACAAGCGCGATGCGTTTTTTCTTGCCGCCGTCATTGCCTGCTCCAGCGCCATTCTCGCCTGTACCAGCGTTGCTGCCTTTGTTATTCGAACCGCATGCGGCAAGTACCGCTACGATTGCTAACATCGTTACAACTAATGATAATGTCTTTTTCATTGATTCAAGTCTCCCCTATTCCTGCTTTATAATTTTATTTAATCCCATCTTACCACAGTTGTATTGTCGGAATAAATCATTTTATTTTAATTTCGACAAAATACTTTACTATTCTACAGTATTTTGTCGAACTGCGGCTAAAAGAATGCATCATTGCCATCAATTTGTAACAATTGAATACGTTTTCTCTCCGTCCGGAGAACTATTGCTAGTCCGTTTCAGGCAATTGCAGCCGAAACAGATGTGAAAGCTGTTTGGCAAGAAAAGCTGGCGTGTAGGGCATATCATGCCGAAGCCAGTTAATAATCGTTCCGATAAAGGCGGAAGATCCGTACCAAATCGCAATATCCGTAGGTACCCGGGTAGTTGACAAAGCTGTAGACGGCTCCCGATTTTGCGCTCTCTCGGTGATGAGTTTAATCATTAGATTCATCAGACTATCCGTAAAAACCGGAATGCGTTTTGAAGCAAGCAGCACTTTATAAAACTTAGAGTTGTCGGCGATATGCTCGATCAGCTTTTGCATTTTGTACATAATGGGCCAATCCTTGTCTCTGACAGGAGACGGATTGGAAGCATCATTTATGATTTCCTCAATCTGCTTAATCATTTCCTCCGCTATTTTCTCCACCATATCCGGAATATCCCGGTAATGCAGATAGAACGTAACACGATTAATCGTAGCGCGCTCCGTAATCCGGTTCACCGTTATTTTTTCCAGCTCAAGCTCCTGCAGCAAATCGATAAATGCTTCGCGAATCAGTTGGCGCGTGCGCAGAACTCGCGGATCGGTCCGGGGTGTTGTTGTTGACATATAGCCGCTCATATCCTTTTCCATAGCTTATCTATACGACAGTTGAGTGCCGATTTGTAAATTATTATTCCACTATACGACGGTTTGCCTGCTGACGTAAACTATGAAACAGTTTTAGAAAAGCTGTTGCTTGTAGATTGCATACCCGTTGATTATAATTTAAAACGCTAAGTTAACTATGCAACAAAGTGTCTATTAGTTTCAAGTTCATCAAGAAGTAAGTATGAAGGGATTGAGTTTTTGTGAGTAGTCATTCAGCCTTTGACAGCAGTTCGATCAAAAAAGGCCCATTGTTGTTCGTTATGATTCTCGGAGCGTTTATCGCGGTGTTAAATCAGACCATTATGGGAGTCGCGACCCCTGAACTGATGGCTGACTTTCAGATTGGCGCGTCTACAGCCCAGTGGCTGACAACCGGTTATATGCTCGTAAATGGAGTGCTTATACCGATTACAGCTTTCCTTATGCAGCGGTTCACGACACGCGAGCTTTTCCAGTCTTCCATGATCATATTCCTCTGCGGAACCATCGTGTCCGCTTTGGCTCATAACTTCGATCTCCTGCTGATCGGCCGTCTGATTCAAGCTGCCGGAGCCGGGATTATTATGCCGCTGCTCATGACAGTCGTTCTGACTATTTTCCCTCCCGATAAGCGCGGGGCTGCGATGGGAATGGTCGGGTTCGCCATTATTTTCGCGCCTGCTATCGGCCCTACGCTCGCAGGGTATATTATGGAGCATTACTCGTGGCGCACGATGTTCTACGGCATGATTCCGTTCGCTGTCATTATTATTGGAATTGCCTTTATTTATTTGAAAAATGTATCGGAGCGAAGCTATCCTAAAGTCGACATCTTAGGGGTCATTCTCTCGACAATCGGCTTTGGCGCTATTCTGTACGGCTTCAGCAGCGCCGGCGGCAAGGGCTGGTCAAGCGCAGAAGTTCTTATCTCTATCGCCGCAGGGGTTGTTTCCCTTGGTCTCTTCACCTGGAGGCAGCTGGTTTCCAGCAGCCCGCTTCTCGATCTGAGAGCATTCAAATACAGCATGTTCTCGTTGACAACCGTTATTAATATCGTCGTGACAATGGTCATGTATGCAGATATGATGCTGCTTCCGCTGTATTTGCAAAGCGCACGCGGCTATACAGCTATGGAGTCTGGACTTCTTATGCTGCCAGGTGCGCTGCTGATGGGCTTCATGATGCCGGTAACCGGCAAGCTGTTTGACCGTTTTGGAGCGAAATGGCTGTCCATTATCGGACTGATCATTACGATTCTGACCACGATCGGCTTCGTGAATCTGACCGATTCCACAAGCTATACGTATTTGGTCCTGATGTCTACGGGACGCCGTTTCGGGATGGCAATGTTCCTGATGCCGATAACAACTGCCGGCCTGAACCAGCTTCCTGCGCGGCTTAACGCACATGGCACAGCAATTTCCAACACCATTAAGCAAGTAGCCGGCGGAATCGGTACGGCATTGCTTGTCACCGTAATGACGAACAGCACCAAAACGCATCTTACAGATATGATGACCTCAGGTGCTGCAGGCACGAAGGAGCATATGCTGATGGAGGCGACGATTCAAGGCATTAATGATGCATATGTCGTCATTATCGGAATTGGAATTGTCGGTTTGCTGCTGTCCTTCTTTATCAAACGTACGGGTCAAGCTGAGGACCCGGAAGCCGAAGCAGCACCAGCAGCTATCAATAGACAGCAAGCAACCGAAGCATAATGGATTAGAGTACTACTGCTTCATAATAAAAATAGCTTTTCCGCCAGCTGGCGGAAAAGCTATTTTTCTATCTTACAACTTCGGGATTCCTCTCGAAGAATCTATATTCAGGCATTCCGATTCTCGCTTCGCTTCCAGATTACGCGACATTTTTTGAAACATTTTCGTAGCAATCTCCATTTCTTCGACCTCGAACCCGTCATACAGCTCGTTCATAATCCGTTGGCGCATTTCATGGATGAACCCGACCAGCTTCCGGCCTTCGTCCGTAATCTCGAGCAGCACGATACGGCGATCCTGGTCACTTCTTGCCCGCTCGATATAGCCATGTTCAATGAGCCGGTCGGCAATGCCTGTTACAGCACCGCTCGTTATCCGAAGCAATTCGGCCATAGCAGAAGCCTTTTGCGGTCCAAGCTCATCAAGCAGGAGCACCATTTTCCCTTCGGTCATTCCAAGCCCATGAACGTTGAATCGATTGTATTCTGCGTTAATCAGCCGCCGGAGCAGCCGGAACGCATCGTCCATCTCTACAAGCTTCTCTTGCTTTTCACGCAAACGCTCATCCATTGCATTCCCTCGCATCATCCTTTAATTCTCTTCATAATACCGTTTTTTCCGCGCGGAGCCAACCTTTGAGCACGATTTCAAACAAAAAAACAATAAAAAACGGCTCCTTCCGCATCCGCGAAAAGAGTCGTTTCTCTAGTTCCTCAACAAAGACAGCGGCGGCTTGCCGAACATTGACAGCCGCGCCGCATCCCAAAGCAGCCTCATCGTCTGCTGCAGCGGCCAAGCGGCTGTTGACGCCGCAGAGACCGCAATGCCGTGTCGATAGGTCAATGTCGCTCCAGCCAGCACCGTATGCTGCTGAAATGAAGGCAGCTGATCCAGCACCATCTGAAGCGCCTCCAGCAAAGCACCGTTGACGCGGTCTGAGAACAAGTAGAAGGTCGCCCAATGCGTCTGTGCTTCCCAGCATCCCGGAGCGGACAGCCTCTGTTCCGGCGGCTTGATCCGCTGTCTCTGCGCAAAGATAAGCTCCTCGCCGTAATGAACAGTCAGCGTATTGCGAAGCTCCCGATAGCGGAACACCTCATTACGCAGCGTCCTTCCCGGGCATAGCACATCCGCCTGCATCCAGACCGCCCCGGGTGCGAGTGTCACCCGCGTTTTATTGTCCAGTGCTGCCGATTGAAAGAGCATAATCGGCTCCGGCATATGCTCGATGACGGCATCCCTCTCAAGAGAAAAGCTTTGCAGCATAGAGGAGCCGCCATCTTCCCCGCTGGGATGAACCTTCGTATAGGATTGATTAGTGATGAATGTATAAGCACCTTCGCCTGCCCGCCAATCGAATTCATACCGGTCGCCGTTCAACAACCCGGGCGACACATCCATTACGATAACACCCAGTTGTCCTTCAAGCGGAAAAGCTTTGGCGATTTTAATTGGAGCCGTATGGTATTTATCGGTAAGTATTGTACCTGCTCCTCCATTTGCTCTGGCAAATGATGCGTGCAATACAGAGGTTTGCATCTGCCAGCCTGCAAATGAAGGAACTTCTTGACGTGTCATCTTAGTGCGAATGAGGCGCAGCGCCCAATTGAATGATATGCGAATGCGCTTCGCCGCGGGCATGAGCAAGCTCATGCTCCAGCCAGCCTACAATCTCATCCACGCCGTCGCCGCCATGCATGTTGGAGAAAACAAACGGCTTATTGCCCCGCATTTGCTTGGAGTCGGCATCCATCACTTCAAGGCTGGCGCCCACAAATGGAGCCAAATCAATTTTATTGATGATAAGCAAATCAGAGCGCATGATGCCCGGTCCGCCTTTACGCGGTATTTTCTCCCCTTGTGCTACGTCTATAATATAAATAAACAGATCGACCAGCTCCGGGCTGAAAGCCGCCGCCAAATTGTCGCCGCCGCTTTCAATGAAGATCAGGTCCAGTCCGTCAAAGCGCCGCTCCAGCTCCTCGATCGCCTCGAAATTCATCGATGCGTCCTCCCGAATCGCCGTATGCGGACAGCCGCCTGTCTCTACACCGATAATCCGCTCCTCCGGCAGCACACCGGTGTTAACCAGAATGCGTGCATCTTCCTTCGTATAAATATCGTTGGTAATAACGGCGAGACTGTACTTGCCGCTAAGCTCGCGCGACATCACTTCGACTAATGCCGTTTTCCCCGATCCTACAGGTCCGCCAATGCCGACCCGAATTGGACGCGCCCCGTCAAAAATCGGTTTCTCCCATTGTTGATGCGAATGTCCTTGTCCTTCACACATTGCAATCCCTCCATTAAATGGTTTCATTTCAGCTTCGATTCGAGATTCTATGCTTCTCATTCAAGACATAAACAAGCGGGAATACAATCGTTCATGACGGATCATGCCAAGCTCCGCCATCGGCATATTGGCATAAGCCTCTTCCGGCTCCATACGGAGCGAAAGGGCAGCCGCCTCTTCAGTAAGCTTCGAAAGGCTGGCAATAAGCGCCTGCCCTTCCGTCTGCCCCATCGACATAAGACGCAATGCGCTGTTTACGCAGGTGACGATACAGGTGTACAAGTAGCCTTGAATCCCCTGCTCCTCCGATAGTCCAAATTGCAGACAGGCATAGCCGTGAACGAGCGGGTGCGTCGCAAGACATTCGCCGCTGTGCAGCCCCTCCGTTAGAGGCGCCCAGTCCAGCTGCGGATGTATGGAGCCGGCCAGCTGCAGCAGCCTGCGGCCCATCTTTTCCACACCGCTCCTCGTCTCCGCCGCTATACGCTGCACATGAACGAATCGCTCCACCGCCCACAATGCTTTCCAAGCTCCAACAGGAGCGTCACGATACACGGCCCGGATCACCATCGCATCCGATGTCGCCCAGCTTTGCATCAGCATCGCTGAAGCATAATCATACAGCTTTGCTGTCGTATCCATCCGGCCTTCCTGTACAAGCGTCTCCAAGCCAAAAGAATGGGAGAAACCGCCGATCGGCAAGGCGGAATCGAGAAGCTGCTGCATCGCCAGCCAAGGGATCATCTCGCCTGCCACCTGCCTTCCTTTAGAACAAAAAATAACGCTGCGCCATCGGCAGCTCAGCCGCTGGCTCGCAAGTAACATGCTCGCCGTCGACCGTTACTTTATAGGTTTCCGGGTCCACTTCGAGCTTTAGCGTCGCATCATTATGAATCATGTCCTTTTTCGTCACGCTGCGGCAGCCGCGAACCGCCTCGATCCGCTTCTGAAGGCCTAACTCGCTGGCTATTCCGCGGTCATATGCAGCTTGCGATACGAATGTAATAGAGCTGCTCTGCACTAGTTTGCCGAATGAAGCAAACATCGGACGGCCGAATACAGGCTGAGGTGTAGGTATCGAAGCATTGGGGTCTCCCATCTGCGCGTAGGCGATACTGCCGCCCTTCAAGACCAGGTCCGGCTTTACGCCGAAAAACATCGGATGCCAAATGACCAGATCGGCGAATTTGCCCGGTTCGATCGATCCCACTACATGCGAGACGCCGTGCGTAATAGCCGGATTAATCGTATATTTGGCAATGTAGCGCTTAATTCGAAAGTTATCGCTTTCCGCATCATCCGGAGCAAGCGGCCCCCGCTGCTTTTTCATTTTATCCGCGGTTTGCCAAGTTCGAATGATAACCTCGCCCACACGGCCCATCGCTTGCGAGTCGGAGCTGATCATGCTGAATACGCCCATGTCATGCAAAATATCTTCCGCGGCAATCGTCTCCGGCCGAATCCGGGAATCAGCAAAAGCCACATCCTCCGGAATTCGGCTGTCCAAGTGATGGCAGACCATGAGCATGTCGAGATGCTCTTCTATCGTATTAATCGTGAACGGACGCGTCGGGTTGGTCGACGACGGGAGCACGTTAAGCTCACCGGCAGCTACAATAATATCCGGCGCATGGCCGCCGCCCGCTCCCTCGGTATGATAAGTATGTATGGTCCGCCCGCCGATCGCTGCCAGCGTATCTTCAATAAAACCGGCTTCATTCAATGTATCGGAGTGGATGGCAACTTGAATGTCGAATTGATCAGCAGCCCGCAGACAGGCGTCAATCGCAGCGGGAGTCGTTCCCCAATCCTCGTGAAGCTTCAGGCCAATTGCACCCGCTTCAATCTGCTCGATGAGCGGTTCGGTGAATGATGCATTTCCTTTGCCGGTAAAACCGATGTTCATCGAAAACTGCTCCGCAGCCTCCAGCATCCGCCGCATATGCCAAGCGCCTGGCGTTACTGTCGTAGCGTTCGTTCCCGTTGCCGGCCCCGTCCCGCCGCCGATCATCGTCGTAACACCGGAGGATAATGCTGTCTCGATCTGCTGGGGGCATATAAAATGAATATGCGAATCGACGCCTCCAGCCGTTACGATCCTACCTTCGCCCGCAATAACCTCAGTGCTCGCTCCAACAATCATATTCGGCGATACGCCGTCCATAATATCCGGATTGCCGGCTTTGCCCACACCGACGATTACACCATTCTTCAAGCCGATATCCGCTTTGACGATACCCCAGTGATCAATAATGATGGCATTCGTAATGAGTGTATCCAGAACGCCTTCATCACGAATTGCGCCACTGGACTGTCCCATGCCGTCGCGAATAACTTTGCCGCCTCCAAACTTGCACTCATCGCCATATACGGTGTAGTCATGCTCGATTCGAGCCCAGAGCTCGGTATCCGCCAACCGGACAGCGTCGCCGACCGTCGGCCCGAACATCGCCGCATAGCTCTGCCGATCCATAGTACTCATGCTCGATCCCCTTCCCAAGCCGCCAGTCTGGCCCGCACCTCATCCGGCATCGCCCCGATTTCTGCTTTGCCTTGAGACAAGCCGTTCAAACCATAACTCAGCTTCGAGCCGCCCAGCTCCACCAGCGTCACCGGCTTCTCTTCGCCCGGTTCGAAACGGACCGCAGTGCCAGCCGGGATATGAAGCCTCATACCATAGGCGGCTTCGCGGTCGAACTTCAAAGCCCGGTTCACTTCAAAAAAATGAAAATGCGAGCCGACCTGCACCGGCCGGTCGCCTGTATTGACCACGATGCATGCGATCGTCCGCCTTCCGGCATTCAGCGCAATATGACCTGCCGCCGTCCGGTATTGTCCCGGTATCATAGCAAGTTCCTCCCTCTATCCCGGTTATTGCGCAATCGGATGGTGAACCGTTACAAGCTTCGTGCCATCCGGAAACGTCGCCTCCACTTGAACTTCATGAATCATCTCCGGAATGCCAGGCATGACCTGATCCCGGCGCAGCACTCGCGTTCCGTAAGTCATAAGCTCGGCAACCGTCAGTCCGTCGCGTGCGCCTTCCATTATTTCCGAGGTAATAAGTGCAATGCTTTCGGGATAGTTCAGCTTCACCCCGCGGTTTAAGCGGCGCCTGGCCAAATCGGCTGCAATCGTTATAAGCAGCTTCTCCTTCTCGCGTTCCGTCAACTGCATAGGTTCACCTCTCTGCCTATAATAGTTCCATTATAGACAGCCTATTTCAGGAAGTAAATGGGTTTGTGTAAGATTATATGACATTTAAAATTAATGATATTAATAAATAGATAAATATACCCATAAATTTAACGTGTATGTGACATCGGTGGCGGAGCATCCGACAAATCGCGGTTATCGCGCCGCAGCCGCAATCAGTCCGATTTTAGCCGACATGTCTATTTTCCAGCTGTCGAATTTACTCGTTTGAAACCCATAATGAAGCAGCTTTTGCGTTTCCTCGAACCTGGCGTCCGCTGTGCCCGCTCCCATGACAACCGTAATTAGCCGTTTGCCGTCAACCTTCGCCGTTCCTGTAAAACAATAGCCAGCCCGCTCCGTGTAGCCGGTCTTTAGACCATCATTTCCCGGATAAGCGAAAGGCTTCCCTGACAGCATCATATTCGTCGTCTGCAGTCTAGCGTCGGAGCTGGTCAGCTTCACGCTGTCTCTAGCCGTTACCTCCAGCACTTCCGGATATTTGCTGATCAAATAATAAGCGAGCTTGGCCGTATCTTTGGCCGTTAACTCCGTCTCTTTCGAGGCGGACGCTTCCGGGAAAGCAACGAGGTCCGTCATACTTAGTCCCGTTGCATTGCCGAATACCGCTTTATCTGATAAACCGATCTCCTTGCCGCGTTCATTCATCATTCGTACAAATTTCTTCTCCGTGCCGCCGATATGCTCGGCCAATGCTATTGCAGCATCATTCGCGGAATGAACCGTTGTCGCCTCGAACAATTCTCTGACCGTCCAGCTCTCGCCAGGGCCGAATCCGATCTGCGCACCAGGCGCATCCGCGGCGTACCGGCTCGTCTTTATTTTATCGCTCCATTTCAAAAGCCCGTCGTTTACACGATCAAGAACGAGCAGCTCGGTCATCATCTTTGACATGCTGGCAGGCGGCAGCGCAGCATTAGCATTTTTCTCAAAGATGACTTTGCCCGTCTGTGCATCCAGCAATATGGCAGCCTCTGCGGCGATATTCAATGATTTCTTCGATTGTACCGGTCTGCTATACCACTCGGAGCCGGCCAGGCCAAACACCGTAATCCCCGCTAATAGTAAAAATAGGCCTGCTGCTTTCCGATTCATTTTCCTAGTGCTATTCATAAAAAAATCCCCTCTCCATGCCGTATCTTTCTTCTCCTATTGTAGGAGGGGCATTTTAAGGGGGATGTAACAAAATCATAATTAAAACTTAAATTTGTCTTAAACTAGGGCCCTAATCCAGCGCAGGCAGCTTCACTCTAAAGGTCGTCACCGATGACTCGCTCGTTACGCTAATCTCGCCGCCATGCTTTTCGACGATGCCCTTGGCAATAGCTAGGCCAAGCCCAGATCCGCCGGACTTCTCGGTCCGCGACTTATCCACCCGGTAAAACCGGTCGAATAAATAAGGAAGATCTGCCGCCGATATCGTCTCTCCGTAGTTCGTCACCTCAACTAAAGCCCAGCCTTCCATCTTCTGCAGACGGACTTCTACTCTCTTCCCTTCTTTGCCGTATGCGATCGCGTTGGACAGCAAATTCTCAAACACCCGAACCAGCTTGCCTGGGTCCCCCGAGATGATGACCTCTTTATCATCACCGTACAGCTTCCCCTCCATCTCAGCCTGCCGCAGCTCCGGCAAAAACTGCACAAGCAGCTGGCCGAGCATTTCCTTCAGGCTCATCTGCACCTGCTGAAGCGGAACCGCATCATGGCGCATACGTGTATATTCGAACAAATCATTAATCAGAACATGGAGCCGCTGCGACTTCTCATATGCGATCTGCACATAATGGCGCAGCTCCACCTCATCGCGATAACGGTCCTGCTCCACTAGGCCAAGGTAACCGAGAACCGAAGTAAGCGGCGTCCGCAAATCATGCGAGACGTTCGTGATCAGTTCATTTTTCGTCTGCTCGGCACGCCGTTCGTCGTCCAACGAGTTTTTTAGCCGCTCAACGAGCACATTCATATCTTTAGCCAAATTCGCGAAATGGCTGCGCGGCACAATCGGAATAACGTCATCGAAATGACCTTCAGAAATGTAACGGATGGAATGGCCGATCCGCTCCAGACTGCGGTAGGATCTCCATTGGAAAAAACAGAAAAAAGCGAGTATTAGAATGATGCCCGCTGCATACATCGTTTCCTGTCGCCCTAAAATATCAAACATGTCAATAACTACTCTGCGCAAGCGGGAGCCTCTGAGCAAAATATCGCCGCCTGCCACTAAAAAAATGATGCTAATACTGCCTAGAGCAATGCTGATCGCCAGATGCAGCAGCGTCCGCCATACCATCCGCAATGCGATTCTATCCTTCAATTTTATAGCCGACCCCCCATACGGTTACGATCAGCTTATCCCCAAGCTCCTGCTCCAGCTTGTCCCGAAGCTTGCTGATATGAACCATAACCGTGTTATTGGACTCGAAGTACTTCTCCTTCCACACCTGCTGGAAAATCTCCTCCGCACTGAACACTCTGCCCGGATTGCTCGCAAGCAAATAAAGAATGCCAAACTCGGTTGAGGTTAGATTTAACGCCTTCCCTTCAACCGCAGCGGTATAGCTTGCTTTATCTATCGTCAGCGCTCCCAGAACAAGTCCTTCCCGTTCCTGGCTTTGCGCAGTTGCCACCGGATTGTATTGGTAGGAGCGTCTAATCAGCGACCGGACCCGGGCGATCAGCTCCAAGGGGTTAAACGGTTTGATCATATAATCATCGGCGCCTGTCATGAGCCCCATAATTTTGTCCATATCTTCGGCTTTCGCGCTCACCATCAGAATCGGAACCGCATGATCCCGCCTTAATCTCCGGCACACTTCGAGACCATCCATCTTCGGCATCATAATGTCGAGAATAACCAAGTCGAACGCAGCCTTGCCATATGCCTCAAGCGCTTGCTCGCCGTCAAACGCAATTTCCGTCTCATAGCCTTCATTCCGCAAATAAATTTCAATGAGCTCCGCAATCTCCCGCTCGTCGTCTACAATTAATACCCGCCTATTCATTACGCATATCCTCCTGTTCGCCAAACCCTGCTGGTTACACTATACAAGATAGTATTGCCCGCCGTCCTCCATAGTTGGAATTATTCAGAAATATTATGACAAATTTCAATGTTTCTTAAGGTTTATCCGGTGCTGGAAAGCGTCTGGAATCCATTCGTATCGCTAGCCAACGGTTGTCCGTTGTGATAAACTGAGGGGTATCGACATTTATATGGGAGGGTCTCACATGGCGCCAAAAAAAATGCGTTCCGACATGATTACTAAAGGTTTCGACCGCGCACCTCACCGCAGTCTTTTGCGTGCTGCAGGCGTTAAGGAAGAAGATTTCGGCAAGCCGTTTATTGCGGTCTGCAACTCTTATATTGATATTGTTCCAGGTCACGTCCATCTTCAAGAATTCGGCAAGCTGGTAAAAGAAGCGATCCGCGAAGCTGGCGGCGTTCCTTTCGAATTCAACACAATCGGCGTAGACGACGGCATCGCAATGGGCCATATCGGCATGCGCTATTCCCTTGCAAGCCGCGAAATTATTGCAGACTCCGTTGAGACAGTCGTTAACGCGCACTGGTTCGACGGCATGGTATGTATTCCGAACTGTGACAAAATCACACCGGGCATGATCATGGGCGCGCTTCGCGTCAACATCCCGACCATTATGGTCAGCGGCGGCCCGATGAAAGCTGGACGCACGAAAGACGGACGCGCAATCTCGCTTACGTCGGTATTCGAAGGCGTTGGCGCTCACATGGCCGGCAAAATCGACGACCAGTCGCTGCTTGAGCTTGAACAATACGGCTGTCCGACTTGCGGCTCCTGTTCCGGCATGTTCACTGCCAACTCCATGAACTGCCTTGCAGAAGGACTTGGCCTTGCACTTCCAGGCAACGGCACGATTCTGGCTGTATCGCCAGAGCGCAGAGAGTTCGTTAAACAATCGGCACGTCAACTGATGAAGCTGATCGAGCTTGACCTGAAGCCTCGCGACATCGTGAAAAAAGAATCGATCGACAACGCTTTTGCTCTCGACATGGCAATGGGCGGATCGACAAATACGGTTCTTCACACACTTGCTATCGCTCATGAAGCAGGCATTGAATATCCGATCGAACGTATTAACGAAGTAGCTGAGCGCGTGCCGCACTTGGCTAAAATCGCACCAGCATCCGATTATCATATTGAAGACGTTCATAATGCAGGCGGCGTAAGTGCAATCATTAATGAATTGTTCAAAAAAGAAGACGCTCTTCACGGCGAGATGATGACTGTAACCGGCAAAACGCTTCGCGAGAACGTTGCCGGCTGCGAAATTCTCGACAAGGACGTTCTTCACCCGATCGACAACCCGCACAGCGAACGCGGCGGTCTGGCTGTCCTCTTCGGCAACCTGGCTCCACGCGGCTCCATCATTAAAGTTGGCGCTGTCGACAAAGAGGTTGGCGGCTACCACAAAGGTCCTGCGATCTGCTTCGACTCGCAAGACGAAGCGCTTGCCGGCATCGCAACTGGCAAAGTAAAAGAAGGACATGTTGTCGTTATCCGCTACGAAGGACCTAAAGGCGGCCCTGGCATGCCTGAGATGCTGGCTCCAACTTCGCAAATCGTCGGCATGGGTCTCGGCACGAAGGTTGGCCTCGTAACGGACGGCCGTTTCTCCGGCGCATCCCGCGGCATCAGCATCGGTCACGTATCGCCTGAGGCAGCTGAAGGCGGCCCAATCGCTTTCGTACAAGACGGCGACATCATCGAGCTGGACATGAACAACCGTTCCATGAACGTTCTGATCAGCGACGAAGAGTTCGATAAACGCCGCGCTGCTTGGCCTGGCTTCGAACCAAAAATCAAACGCGGCTACCTGGCGCGTTACTCGCATCTCGTAACAAACGCCAGCACTGGCGGCGTTATGAAAATGTAGTTTGATTGAGTTAAAGAGAAACCCGCGTCTTGAAGACGCGGGTTTCTCTTTTTGTTTTCATACTTGTTTATCAACAGGCAAGGCAATCTTCTAAAGAAGGCGCTGCTTGGGCAATTGGACTATAACGTTAAATTGATCGCCATGGATCTCGACTCTGATCTCCCCGCCGTGCAGCTCAACGATGCTTTTCACAATGGCCAGTCCGAGTCCGGAGCCTTCTGTATGGCGGGATTCATCTGCTCTTTTGAACCGTTCGAACAGCTCTTCTGCTGCAAAATCAATCTCGTATGCAGCTGTGTTCTGAATTTTGAATAATACCCCATCAGCAGATTCATCCAAATAAATATAGATTCTAGTTCCCGGAAGCGAATATTTTTGTGCGTTGCCAATTAAATTTTCGAATACACGCCAAATTTTATTGCCGTCCAAATGCGCATGGATCGGAAATTTCGCGATTTTTTCCCGAATGACGAGCTGCGCTTGCCCCATGTTCGTGCTGGACTCCGCAATCGCTTGCTTCAACAAGGTTGCGACATCGACGTACTCCATATCCAGCTCAACTGCACCGCTGGCCATTTTCGAAATATCGAACAGGTCTTCAATCAACAGCTTCAGCCGGAGCGCCTTACGGTCCAGAATTTCAATATAGGCTTGTGTTGTTTCTGTAGAGAGGCTTTCTTTCTTCAATAAATCAACATAGTTGATAATGGAAGTAAGCGGGGTCTTCAAATCATGCGATACGTTCGTAATCAGCTCTGTTTTCAGCCGCTCGCTCTTCATCTGATTTTCCAAAGCGCTTTGGTAGCCGGTCTTCATATTGTTAATATAGCCAGCAAGCTCGGATAGCGCATCGTTGCCTGTATCTTGAATCGCATTGTGAATATTTCCTTCAGCAATTTCTTTGCTTCCGTTTAATATGGCAGCGAAGCGTCTGAGTTTGACCAGCGTATAGGGAACTACAAGCAGCACGTACAACAAAATATAAAGAATAAGCCAGCCCAGCTCGTATCCGCTGTAATAGGTGACTGCCCGCCAGATGCAAACGCCGGCTGTCGCAGTGAGCAAAAAAATGATAAAGAGGACGAGAGTTATTTTCCCGTTTTGGCGACTGGTTCGAATGCCTATTGTCCAAATATGAAAGTAATCCATCATCACACTGCCGTGCCAAAAGATACGCTCGTTATGGGGCTTTTTATAGTAGAGAATCAGTCTGCCTATTAACAGGGCAAAGATAATAGCAGCAAGCAGTTGCTGGATGAAGCTTGAAATTGAATATCCCAAACCCAAACTCAATCCTGGCACGTATAAGTACCTGTCTATCAGCACAACACTCAATAAGATCGCAGCGACGATGATGACAAGAAGTTCGATTCGAGCCTTCCGGTCTGGTTTATTTTTTCTCGATTTTGTATCCAATTCCCCATACCACCTTTAAATATTTTGGGTCTTTGGGATTGATCTCAATTTTTTCACGAATATTTCTTACATGAACGGCAACCGTATTCTCTGAAGCGAAAATCGGTTCATTCCACACACGCTCATATATTTCTTCGATTGAGAAAACTCTGCCCTTATTTTCCATCAGCAGCTCCAAAATTTTATATTCCTTCGGGGTCAGTCTGACGTCCTCTCCATCGACTTCAACCGTCTTCGAGCTTTTGTTCAGCAGAAGTCCCCTTACTTGAATGATCTCTTCTCCGTCTGACTGGAAGGAGCCTAAATTCGTAAACCGGCGCAGCTGTGACCGGACTCTAGCGACCAGCTCCAGCGGATTGAATGGCTTCGTTATATAGTCGTCTGCTCCAACGTTGAGACCCAGAATCTTGTCGCTGTCTTCCGACTTGGCGGAAAGCATAATGATCGGAATATTTTTACTTTCGCGAATTTTGAATGTCGTCTTAATGCCATCAAGCTGCGGCATCATAATGTCCATAAGTATGAGATGAATCGTTTCCCGTTCAAGGATTTCCAATGCCTCAAGGCCGTTAGAGGCTGTAAATACATCCACATCATCGCTTTTCAAATAAATAACGAGCGCTTCCCTAATTTCCGTTTCATCGTCTACAACTAGTACATTATTTTTAGCCATAATTTCTCACCTTCATCACAATATTGCTTATACTTGCCAATCCGGAACGGATGTATGCCGGAAATTCTAGCTGGCCTGAGAAAGAGCCGGCAACCAGCAGTTCCTCTGGTGACCGCTCCTGATCCGTGTAAAATCCATGTACTCCAAAGCTGTTCAGCAGCTGCATAACCAGTCTGTTATTAACGGTGTGGACGTAGCTTTTTACCCCGAGCTTATTTAGTGCCGGAACTAGATTGGGATTAATAACTGCGCGATACGCAGGCATGGCGACAGCTGACAAGTGGTTGTCCCTTGCAAATTCTACAATACTATTGGCGGAGGCGCCAGTTTTGTATAGTGAATACATCTTGTTCGGGAAAGGGTAGATTCCCATTACCGTGTCATACATTTCCGGGCTGAAAATTTCAGGTATCATCCGGTTGAGCAGTGCAGGATCCGTACGCTGAGCCTCATTGACCAGCTGTGTAAACAGCTGTTGAACTTGCTCTTTGCTGCCCACCTTTGTATCCAAAACTAGGTCAAAATCACGATATTGCTGCATCAGCCGCAGTATATCCGGCATCGTAAGCGGATGAAACCTGCCCATAATAAGCGAATTTGCAAACTGAAGCGTTGTTACGTTTCGTCCTCCATGAACGGCCAAATCCGGCTGCAATCTATGCGACCAGCCATGTCTGGCAGCTAGCTCCCCATCCGCTGTCTGCACAAGATCAACCTCGAACAAGCGGTACCCTCTATTGTAATTGGTAATAAATGCCTCATAAGAATTGGTGTACTTAGCGCCGTCCACTCCGCCAAGCGCATGTGCAATAAGCTTGTTTTTCTCCCAGCTCTCCCAACCCCTGACGCTTGTTGCCGAAGTCTGCTGATTCTGATTTGACCAAACAAACCCCCAGCTACACCATATTACTCCAGCCATTATAACGGCTATTACACTAAACATAATTGTTCTCTTCATATTGAGTTGCTCCTTTGTTATTCCGATGTAACTCATACTAAAGGACTCAAATGAAGACGGGCTTGTGCAAAAACGAAAGAAATTATGAAGTTTGGTTGCGTCGCTGCAAAAGAGTATCTACAGCGGGTCTATAACCACGGTTTGTGGGGTTTGTGGGACTTTTCCGCATATGATCGACGACCATCATGTAACGACACACCGCGCGCTGACAGCACAAAATGTAAAAGTGCATTTTGATTACCCCAAAATAGCCTAAAACAGCTATCAAAATGCAAAAGTGCATTTGAAAACCCTCCAAATCGACTTATCAGGCCATTTTAGACCAAACAACCTGCACTTTTGCATTTTGACACCCTAAATCGCCGAAAAAACGCCAATCAGCCTGCACTTTTACATTTTGATTAGCCAACGTGAGACTATATGTATGTTGCGCAATTAAGGAAAGCGGAGCGTTTCGAGTTCAGGATGCTTTTTTGAAGATTCTATCCATTAGCATCGTGTAGGCGATGGGACAATGGAATCAAGAATAGCAGCATGAACCGATACGCGCAGCGACATCCGCATTTGAACTCAAGCAAGGGAGAGCGGAGCGTTTCGAGTTCAGGATGCTTTTTTGAAGATTCTATCCATTAGCATCGTGTAGGCGATCGAATAATGGAATCAAGAATAGCAGCATGAACCGATACGCGCAGCGACACCCGCATTTTTACTCAAGCAAGGGAGAGCGGAGCGTTTCGAGTTCAGGATGCTTTTTTGAAGATTCTGTCCATTAACATCGTGTTAGCGATGGAACAATGGAATCAAGAATAGCAGCATGAAACGATACGCGCAGCTTCCCCCAAGCCTTGAGCAGAAAAAAACCTGCAACGAAGCGGATAAATTACCGCCGTGCAGGTCTTCCATTTGCTATTAACATTAATTAAATAGCCGAAGTGCTTCCGCCAACATGAGCAGGATCTTCCGCTACAGCGGCCTGAATCGTCCGTTCAACGGCGTCAGAGAGGCTTCTCGCACTTTCATGCACAAGCGCCGTCCCTCGAGTTGCATAGGTCATCATATGATTTATCGGCATGAGCAGCATATGCGGATCAATCCCGCTTCTCCGCTGGCTCGCACGTTCATTATGCTGCTTTTTCGTCAGCACCCTCATTAACACCCGTAAGTAAATGCGAGTCGAACGAGCGAATAGCCCGTCCGGCAGCCGGAAAACGTGGAACCCCAGCCGATCAGCGCCGCGATGAATCATCGTAACGCCATATACAGCTCTGACGTTCTCCGCTTCCGGATCTTCCGCCAGCTGATCTGCCAGCACAGGAAGCGCGTGCTCAACCTCCCTCAGCATCTTTATACCAGTAGCAACCGGTGATTTGGAATTAGAGGCAATAGACGAGAGCATACGATTGTCAAAATGCAGCTCCACGATTTTATCGCCTTTTTCCAACGGGCCGCTGCCGTCAAGCACTACTGATTGTCCGTTATATTTCGTAATCCGGTAATGAAAAGCCGGGTTCTCCTCGCCCACCTGCTTCAGACGAAAGACGAAGTGGAAAGCCCGTTCATACTGCAGCCACGCAGAAATTAACGTTCGTTTCCACCAAGGCTGCTTTTTACTCTTATTATCTTCCGTAAGCTTGATCATCGTATCCACACCAACGAACCGATAGCCTCGTTTCGTCCCTTCCTGCAGATAAGCTTCCAGTGCAAGAAGCATATTGGCTGGAGCAGTAGGATCAGCACCCGGCGTTCTGCCGCAGTCATGCAATAAAATAACTTCGCCCGGACGCAGCTTCTTCATCATTCTGGACTTGAGCTTCTCAGCGCCCAGCTTCACATTCCAATCACCAAACAACGCTGACCACAACACGATCTGATAATGCCCCAGTCTGGCAAAATCAAATACGTTTACGATCCCCCAAGGCGGCCGATAATAGCCGGAACGGATACCCGTCGCCTCACGTATAACATCACAAGTAAGGCCAATTTGCTTGCGCACCGTTTTGGGACGCATAAGCCAATTCGACTTATGAACATAATTATGAATACCGATAATATGGCCTTCCTCTTTCATCCGGCGGAGCAGCTCAGGCTGTCCTTCTGCGTGGGAGCCAACGACGAAAAACGTTGCTTTCGCATCGTATTTCGCTAGCAGATCCAGCAGCTTCGGCGTATATTCGGGATCTGGACCGTCATCGAATGTGAGCGCAATCTCCCGCTCTACACGACCTTTTTTGAAAACACGAAACCCGAAAGTACGACTAATGAATGCAGGGAGGAAAGCATAGAACGTCAAGAAGTAAAGTGCCCCAAGCAGCAAATTCTCCATATTATTCCCCACCGTTTAAAAATTTTTAAAGCTCGCGGCTATTGCACCCGCGCTAATCACAGATAAGTTTAATTGTAACATACTGTGTTTGAAAAATGGCATTAAAATAGGCAGTCATCTAAAAATTATAGTACAATCATTATGGAAATATGAATCCAATAAAACAAAGGAGTTACGCTCATGCTGCCATTTTACAAAAAATATTGGCGAACTGCATTTGACATCGCACTAATTGCACTAACCGTTTACCTTACGATGCTTACATTTAGTTATTTGTACAAAATCGCAACTCCTATTTTCTTCTCTTTTGTTATTTATATGTGCATCGAGCCGCTTGCGAAGCGACTTAATAAAATTGGCATAAAAAAATCGATTGCCTCCGGTATCTCCATTCTTATATTCTCCATCGTCGCATTAGCTGCTTTCTCCGGACTAGCCTATGTCATTATGGATCAAGCAAAGGATTTCATTGAGTACAAGCTGCCTGAATACCAGAAAATACTGGAAAACCAAATCGCCAGCAACTCAGGTCTTCTTCAAGGGCGAATTGAAGCACTTCCACAGGATTGGGTCGTCAAAATTACAGAATACATAAACAGCGCTACTGAAAAACTGCCAAAGCTCATTCAAACCGTATTTATGGGTCTTTACGGCTACGTTACTTCCTTCTCCACCTTCCTGTTCAATCTGATTATTGGCGTTGTTCTCGCTTATTTTCTTAGCATTGAAATTAAAATGTGGAAGAAAACAGCGAATGAGAAAACGCCAAATACGTTTAAAACAGCATTTTTCTTTCTTAGAGAAAATGTATTCAAAGGCATTGCCGGATATATTAAAGCTCAGGCTAAAATGATCAGCATAACGTTTGTCGTTATTTTCGTATCCCTGCTGCTGCTTGGCGTCAACAATGCGCTAATGATATCGGTAGTCGCCGCCATTTTTGATATTTTGCCGCTTCTCGGCGTCGGCACGATTTTTGTTCCGTGGATTATTTATTTGTTCATTGTGGGACAAACCTCTTTAGCTATCTGGGTTTCCGTGCTGTTTCTGGTTGTCATACTGGCCCGTCAAATACTTGAGCCGAAAATTACAGGAGATACGCTTGGCGTCTCCGCCTTTACAATGCTTGCCTTCATGATCGTATCACTCAAGCTGTTTGGCGTGGCGGGCGTTATTTTGTCGCCAATTTTGATCATTCTAATTAAAGCCCTATATGACCAAGGCTTCTTCCATCGCTGGATTCGAACACCGCAAGATGAATTCGACCATATATCGCCTGTACCGGAGCCGCCTCCAGCTACCAAGCCAACGGAGTAACGCCGGTTAAAATAACGGCTATACTTTATTCCGCTCCTCCGATTCGGACTTAGCGAGGATGTCCATAACGCCGCGGAACAGCTTCGTCGCTTCGTTGGAGCTTCCCGGCGGCCGGTACTTCGAGAGCACCGCGACTGCATAACGCGGTGACTTCGCCGGCCCGTAGCCCGTGAACCATTGGTGAATACGGGGAGCGCCCGCTCGCAGTACATCGGCCGTGCCGGATTTCCCGGCAACGGTCCAAATTCCTTGGCGGATCGACTGACCGGTGCCATGGTCAACGACCGCCTCCATTCCGCGAAGCAGCACGCGTGCGGTGGCCGGATGAATCCGGCCGGCCCCGCCGTCGTCTGCCCGCTTCGCGGCAAGCTTCACCATCCGCTGGCCGTTGGCATAGCGGATCTCGCTTACAAGGCGCGGCTCCATTACGCGCCCTCCATTCAATAGCGTGACGACTAAGTTCGCCGCCTGCAGCGGCGTCATTAACACGTCCCGCTGCCCGATTGCGCTTTGCGCCATAACGCCTCCGTCGATGACGAGGCGTTTTTGTTCGCCGTCCGCATTGCTGCGGCGAACGAACAGCTGCCCGGCTTCTTCCTCGCCGAGCAGACGAAGCGGCTCGCGGAATGGCCCAAATGGCTTTTCCGCATGCCAGCCTGCCTGCCGCCCGATGCCTAGTGCGGCAGCCGTATGCTCGAATTGCTCCGCGCTCAGCCGCTCAGCAATCGTAGCAAAAGCGATATTGCAGGACTGTGCCAATCCCTCCCGCAGCGTCAGATGGCCATGGCCGCCTTTTTTCCAGCAGCTAAGGCCGTATTTGCCATATTCACCGTTGCAGGTGAATTCCTCATTCTCCCACGTTACTCCAGCTTCCAGTGCTGCTGCCTCCGTCACCAGCTTGAAGACGGAGCCTGGAGGAACTGCGATGAGCGCATGATTGAGCAGTGTCTTACTGTTCTCCTCGCTTAAACGTTCCGTCTTCTTCATCGCCGGCCTGGATACCATAGCTACAATATCAGCGCTTTCTGCATCCAGTACAACAATCGCTCCTTCCTGAAGCCCTTGAGCGTCGGCATATGCTTCAATCCGATTCTGCAAATCCAGATCGAGTGTTGTATCGACCTGCAGCGGATAATAGTTATTTCCCGGCTCCGTTACGCGCAGATCCAGCCCTTTAAGCGGCTGAAAACGGCTGTCCATGAAATAAGAAACCGAAGTCGCGCCGATCCCCCGGATTAATTTGTCCAAAGACTTTTCCAGGCCGGAGCCGCCCACTTGATCGGTCAGCTTGCGCTTGCCGCTGGCCAACTCGTGTGGATAGGTAGTCTCCAGCCATTCGGGATGCTGGCTTGTGTAGCCAATCGCCTGCTTTGGCTTATGACCATCCACATAACGGTTCCGATAGGGCAGTGCTTTAATGCCTTGAAGCTTGAGCTGCGATAACTGCTGCACCTGCTGCTCCGTTAAACGGAGCGGATTCCCTTTGCCGCCCGCATTTCTCCAGAAGGCCGGCTCACGCAGCCGGTCCCATCTGGCGCTCAAATCAGCCATGGAAACATTCAGCAGCTTGGCAAGCTTTTGCAATTCAAGCTCAGCTCCTCGTGAGCTTGCCGCGATCGGGAACAGTGCCAGCGTCGTATACGTCTCCCCGGTTATGGCTTCGCCGCTGCGGTCGAGAAAATCGCCTCTGCCCGTATCCAGCACTAGGCTTCGCTGCCGCTGCACGACGGACATCCGCTTCCAATTGCCTCTTGCTGCCGCAGCTGTTGCCGACGAATGATGCTGCGGACCTGGTGCAAGCTGAATCCAGGCTAATCGAATAATATAAAGTCCCATCACCATTGTAAGCAGTACTGCTACTATCATTGCTCGCCGAGCCATCGCTGCTGTATCCTCCGCTTCCATTTTCCATATACACGCAGTATCACCTTATCTGCGCATAAAAAACCGTTCAGCCAAGTTGGCTGAACGGCTACAATGATATGCGAAGTCTATTAATCGATTTTGAATTTCGCAAGCGAATCTTTCAGTTGACGGGATACGCTGTCCAGACGCTCGGACAAGTTCACCAAGCCGTTGCTAATGCTAAGCTGCTCCGTGCTTAGAGATGCCACTTCCTCCGAGGTAGCCGACGACTGCTGGGCGACGGCGCTGACGTTAGTCATCGCTTCACTAAGCACCGACTGCGATTGATCCAGCATGCCAATTGATCCTGTTACGGAATCAAGCTTTTGAACAAATTGTCCCATTTGGCTCTGTACCGTTAAGAAAATTTGGTTCGCTTCTTTAACGGAACCAATCTGTTCCTGGAACAACGGATATGCTTCAGACAACACTTGAACGGTCTCCTCGATTTCGCCGCTGATTCTTTCTGTAATTTGAGCAACGACATCGATCGATTGCCGCGATTGGTCTGCCAGCTTGCGAATCTCATCGGCGACAACCATGAAGCCTTTGCCAGCTGTACCTGCACGAGCCGCTTCAATTGTCGCATTAAGCGAAAGAATATTCGTCTGCTTCGTCAAGTTGTTCAGCACGTCGAGAATTTTCACGATGGAACCCGTGCTTTCTTTCAGGCTATCAACCTTCTCCACCATCGAACGGGTCATTTCCTCTGTCATGCCGGTTTTCTCAATGAGGACGCCCATATAAGCCGTACCTTGCTGACTGGCTTTCTCCACATCTCCAGCAGATTCCACCATTTCCCCATTTGCGTCCATTACGGTACGCATCTGCTCGTTAATGTTGCCTGTGAGATCACTGCCTCTTTCCGCCTCAACAGCAAGGCTGCTTGCGCCGTTAGCAATTTCCTCCGTCGCGATCGAGATTTCTCTCGCGGAAATCGCCGTCTTTTTCGATGCGTCGGTCAATTCGCTTGCAGTAGCCAGCACCTCTTCCGCTGACAATGTCGTTTGCTTCGCAAGTGCTGTAATTTGCGTCATCATTTTATTGAAGCTGTCGCCGAGCTGGCCAATTTCGTCCTGACGTTTCTTGAACGTGGAACGAACGGTCAGATTGCCTCTTTCCCCTTCGTTCATCAGGTTTCGCAATTGAACCAGAGGAAGAGCGATCGTCCGAATGACGAGCATGCCAATCGCGATAGCAAGTACCGCAGCCAGTGCGACAGTAATCCAAGTCATTTTATTAATGATTGCTGCATCTTTAACAAGCTCTTTCACCGGAATCGTTCCGACCAGCTTCCAATTCATCGATTTGAATTGCGCATAAGCTGCCAGCACGTCTTCGCCCGAAGTTGACTTCAATTTCAGCGAATCGTTTTCGGTGGCAGGCAGCGTAATATTTTGCGGTTTGCCGATCAGGCTGGCATCAGCGTTTGCAATATAATTGTTGTTCTCGTCTACAATCGAGATTTGGCTGCCTTCGCCAAGCTGAATATCGCGATACTGCTCTTGAATACGGTCAAGACTGATTTCAAGCAGGATCATATAACGGGCTTTGCTCAAGTTGCTGTCATTCATCAGACGTCCCAGGCCGATTGTCGCCTGCTTGTCTCCCGTGCCGAAGCCGCCGGGCTGCGTCTCAACCCAATACGTTCTGCCTTTCTGCTCTTGTATCGCTTTGAACCATTCGCTGCCAACCATAGCATCCGCAGCTGAAGCGCTTGCACTTCCTGCCGTTACAAGTTTTACCTTCGGATCTACCGGGAACAAATATACGCCGAGAATCGCGTCATTGCCCATTACGTAATTTTGCAGCTTGTCGCCAAGCTCTTTAACGCCTTCAAAAGTCGTGTAATCATCCTTGCTCTCCGCTACTTTGTCGGCGAGCTTATGGAAGTCTTTGTCGATCAGAATCTGCATCGAGATATCTTCATACGTTTTGAAAATCGTATTTAAATTATCAGCTGCTTGAATGATCGTCTGATAGCTCGCTTCCGACACTTTGCGTTCTACAATTTTCTTTGATTGTGCGTAGGCCAATTGACCCACTACAAGCACGCACGCGATGATGCTGATAAAAATAATGAAAAACAGCTTCATCCCAACCGACTTTACAGGATTCGTAAGCTTTGTCTCTTTCAGTGCATGAATACCAGACTTGGCAAGACTAGCTCCCTTGCCTCCTATTGTTTGCGCTTTCAAACTGCTGGTAGAAGTCGTCTTTTTCTCTTTGTTCTTCTTCCCCACATTTTTCAATGGAAGACACCGCCTTTGTACGATTGTCGTTGTGTGCAATTGATGATGTAGCCCTCATTTGCGGTTAGTTCTTTCACCCTATTATGTATGGTTATATAACCCTATTATTTTATATCGGTCAACAATTGTCAATTCATAATATGTAACGCGGCCTGTAATGCCGGAATTCGACAGTATTTATAAAAAAAGAGAGGTTTTCACCTCTCCGGATCGATTATGTGCGCCATTATTAGGAATTGTTGCGTATAATGTGTCGGGAGCGCATACTCCCCTGCACGCCCGCACCATGCAGCAGGATCGCTGCGCGGTTCGGCTCATGGTGCCGTTCTTGATTCCATTGTCTCATCGCTTTCACGATGAGTAATGGATAGAACCTTCGAAATGTCACCCTGAACTCGAATCACTCCGCTCCCTCGCACGCCCGCACCATGCAACAGGTTCGCTGCGCGGTTCGGTTCATCGTGCCGTTCTTGATTCCATTGTCTCATCGCTTTCACGATGAATAATGAATAGAACCTTCGAAATGTCACCCTGAACTCGAATCACTCCGCTCCCCTTCCTGCACCGCAACCATACCGGGTTCGCTGCGCGCTTCGGTTCATGGTGCCGTTCTTGATTCCATTGTCTCATCGCTTTCACGATGAATAATGGATAGAACCTTCGAAATGTCACCCTGTACTCGAAGCGCTGCGCTCCCCCAGCCTGCCTAAACCCCAGACTCAACTAATCAAAATGTAAAAGTACATGTTGTTGGCCGGAATTTCGACGATTTAGCGCTTCAAAATGCAAAAGTGCAGTTTGATCGGCCTAAAAAGCTCCGAAAAGGCCCAATTGAGCGATTTCAAATGTACTTTTGCATTTTGATGGCTGTTTTGGCCGAAATAGGAGCAATCAAAATGCACTTTTGCATTTTGTTCACCAGCCAAGCTCAGAACGCTAGTAAAGAAGAGGTTAGTTAACCCTCTGCACAAGTCACATCACCCTATTCCCCTGTAAGCGAAATGGGATCATGCTGCACGCGAATCCGCATCATTTAGCGCGAAAAGGGGTAGCCCCAGCTATCATAGTGAAGCAAACTATGCTCAATCTCCCACACACTACGAAAAAGAGAGGCTCCCGCCTCTCTCCGACTTACTTTTTAGAAATTCTTTTACGCATCAGGTCCATTGGCTTCACCGGCTGCGCCGTTTGAATGCGGATCAGTTGCAGCGGGTGGCGGGCAGCATCCAAAGCGTTGCCTTCGGAATCGGTGATTTCACCGACTGTCTGTTTAAAGAAGCGGCCGCCGGGGCCAACGAATTCGACTTCCTGGCCTGGCTTGAAGTGGTTCCGCTGCTGAATGACAGCGATACCGCTTGCCTCATCATACTCCATCACGACGCCTGCAAAATCATACGGCGCCGCTTTCTCCTCCGGCTCATAAATATGATCCTCCGCGCCAGGAGTATCGAGGAAAAAGCCGGTATTTAGCGGACGGTTGGCCGCCTTGTTAATCTCTTCAACCCATTCCGGCTTCAGCACGTAGCCTTCCGGATCTTCGAAATACGCATCGATTGCTTGGCGATAGGCATTGACGACAGTCGCGACATAATGAAGGCTTTTCATCCGGCCTTCGATTTTGAAGCTGTCCACACCAACCTCAATCAGTTCCGGCATGTATTCGATCATGCACAAATCTTTGGAGCCCATCGTGAACGGATCAGCTTCCTCGTCATAAAGCTGCTCTTCGTCGGCGTGCAGATCGTATTTCCATCTGCAGGACTGGCAGCAGCCGCCGCGGTTGGAATCCCGATCGGTAAAATGGTTGCTCAATACGCAGCGTCCTGAGAAGGAAGAGCACATGGCGCCATGAATAAACGCTTCGATCTCTATATCGACGCGCGCCTTAATTTCGGCGATTTCTGCAAAGCTAGTCTCGCGCCCAAGCACGACGCGGGGCAAGCCCTCCTCTTTCCAAAACTGGACAGCCTGCCAGTTCAGTGTCGATTGCTGCGTACTCAGGTGGACTTCAAGTCCTGGCGCTACACGCTGCGCCGTTTCGATGATGATGGGGTCAGCCGCAATAATCGCGGCGATGCCAACCTCCTCGAGCTTTTGCAGGTAATGCTCCAGTCCGTCAATATCCTCGTCATGAGCATAGATGTTGGTTGCGACGAAAACCTTGGAGCCGTATTTTTTGGCGAACTCGACGCCTTCCTTCATTTCCTCAAAGCTGAAATTGCCGGCATTGGAACGGAGGCCGTACTTTTGTCCGCCGATATAGACCGCGTCCGCTCCGTAATGGACGGCAAACTTCAGCTTCTCCAGATTGCCCGCCGGCGCGAGCAGCTCAGGACGGTCAAGCCGGTTTCTTTTGCCCTTGTAACGCGGTATCGTTTGCTCTGCTGTTGTCATCATTCCTGCACACCTCCAGATCCATTAATACACTTGCTCTTTGTAAAAAAAGCCATAGCTTAGCTCGCGGTTCGGGTCCTGCACCGCTTTAATCTCGTCCAGCCACTCTTCCTGGAAAGCATAAGCTTCAGGATCGGCCAGATAAGCATCAATTGCCTTGCGATACGCGCGGACAACGATTTCATTGTATGCAATAGACTTCATTACACCTTCAATTTTCAGGCTGTCGACCCCGACTTCCAGCAGCTCATGCACATTTTCGAGCATGCACAGATCGTCCGAGCTCATGATATGCGTGCCGTTCGCATCCTCATAGATCGGATAACGTTCACCCGGACGCTCATCCTCAGTCAAATAAAGACCGCGGTGCTGATCCAACTGGTCGAGCCGCCCAGTATCCTGCTGATGATCTAAATAGCTGTTGACGAGAGAACGCTTGGAATGATAGATATTCGTAATTCCGTGAACCTGCACCTCAAGCTGCAGCTTCGCAGCCGATTTCATCTCGATAATCTGATCCATATTCAGCTCGCGGGCAAGCACGAACCGGGTAGCGCCTCTGCGTCCCCAATATTCGGCAGTCCGGTAATTCGTCGACGTCATCTCCGCATTCCAATGCAGCGGAATATGCGGCGCTTCGGCGCGCACCGTCATCAATACGGCGGGGTCGCCGAAGATGATGCCGTTAACACCGGCTTCAGACAGGCTTCGAATATAACCTGGAAGCGAATCCAGCACGCTATTATCCATCAAATTGTTGAGCGACACATAAATGTTGACGCCTCGCGGCGCTGCCAGCTTAACAGCTTCGGCTATTGCTGCCGGATCGAAATCGCCGCCCAGACGCATGCCATAACGGGCTTCCCCGATTACGAAAGCGTCAGCACCGGCGTCCATCAATCGCTTCAGCTCTTCAATAGAACCGGCTGTCGTCAGCAATTCAGGCTTGTATGTCATGGCCTTAACTCTCCTTACTTCGCAGTCTTGTTGCTTTTCTCGATGTTGCGCAAATGCTCTTTATAGGTAACGGCGAACAAATGGGTTTGCGAGCCGTCCTTTTTCGTTACGTAATAGTAATAGTCGGTTTTTTCCGGATAAAGCGCGGCTTGGATAGAAGCCAGACTCGGGTTCGCAATCGGACCCGGCGGCAAGCCTTTCACTTTGTACGTGTTATAAGGGCTCTCTACCTGCAGGTCTTTCTCCATCAGTCTTTCCTTCGGCTTATCCAGCAAATATTGGACGGTGGCATCAATTTGCAGCGGCATCCCTTTATCAAGCCGGTTCTTAATAATGCCGGAGACGACAGCCCGCTCTTCCTTCACGACAACTTCACGCTCCACTAGCGAAGCAATCGTCAGCAGCTGATGCAGCGTCAGCTTCCGCTCTGCAAGCACATCTTCCCAGCCCTCAGGCAGCTGTGCCAGCTTTTTGTCCAGCTCCGTAATCATACGCTGTAAAATATCAGCCTCTGTACTGCCCACCTTCAGCTCGTACGTCTCTGGGAATAAATATCCTTCCAGCCGGTGATGCAATTTGGCGTCTTCCGGTATGGAACGGACGGCTTCCGCATCGCCCCATGTCGTTTGCTTCTCTGCAAGCTCCATGAACACGTTTTTGTCGATCAGCTTGTCCTGGGACAGCTTATCCGCAATTTGAAGCAAAGTAAAGCCCTCTGGAATCGTAAACTTGATCATTTTCTCGGCAACGGTTTCCCCGCTGTTCAGCTTGGCGATAATTTCATCATTCTTCATACCAGGCTTCAACTCATAGATGCCAGCTTGGAAACGGGAACCTTCTTTTTTCAGCTTCAAATAATATTTAAAGAGAAAGGAATTTTTAATAATGCCCTGTTCCTCCAGCACATCAGCTACTGTAAATGCGGAAGAGCCTTTCTTAACTTCAATTTCCTTTACCTCGCCGGCAGACGTTGGTTTAAGACCGATCCAAATATATAAAAATACGCTGCCTGCACCAATGAGCATAATGCTTAACAAACTAATAACGACCCACATCCCAATGCGAGCCGGTCTTGGTCCGGATGAAGAACGTGCGGATTGATTCAACCTAAGCTTCCTCCTAAACGACGGTATTTTAATTTCTGATCCGTATTTATTAACCTTCTTCTCGCGAAAAAGAGCGGTGTGAGCCGCTCTTCGTCACTGGTTATGCAATTGTTGCATTAAGGCATTTCGTCGCCTGCAAAAAGCAGGTCATCGTAGGCCTCAGCTGCAAGTTCCCATTCCTCGTCATCCTCGATCGTCTCCAGCTGCGGTTCGCCGCTGTCTGACAAAATGACGCGGAACAGCTCGACTTCCTGTTCCTTGGCCATCGCTGCCGATTGCAGCGAGGCATAAACATGAGGTCCAAGTTGAAATTCCGCCTTAATCTCATACACTTCGGGACGGCCGTCTTCAGCGATGAGCTCGATCTCATTGCCGAACGTTTCCTTCAGCCGTTCCAGAGGTACGGGGACGAGATTATCGTTCATTAATTGTCTTCCTCCATCTCGCCAAGCAGCGTGTTAAACGTCTCCTCAACAATGTTCCATTCTTCCTCGTCTTCGATCGTGTACAGCTTCAGATCGTCGCCGTCTTCCTCGTAACGGAAAGCATAGACTTCGTCTTCCTCTTCATTCTCACCAGAGAGCGGAACAACCATCATATATTTCGAATCAGAGCCGTCCACTTCGAACTTCATGATGACTTCGAATTCTTCTTCGTTGCCGTCTTCATCCGGAATATAAATAATTTCCGGTTCTTCGAACTGCATGTCATCGTTTGTCATCTTAACCCTCACCTTTTCGTTTTAGAATCGAGATAATTTTGCAAAATGAGCGTGGCCGCCATTTTGTCCACGACAAGCTTCCGCTTTTTCCGGCTAACGTCCGCTTCAATCAACGTTCGTTCAGCGGATACAGTCGTCAGCCGTTCATCCCAAAGGTGAACAGGCAAGTTCAACCGCGTCTGCAACTGCTCTGCGAATGCAATGCTTATTTCGCCGCGCGGCCCGATCGTATTGTTCATATTTTTCGGCAGCCCCACGACGATTTCCGTTACTTCGTATTCTTTCACCAGCTCAGCGATCCGCTCCACCTCGCCGCCGTCTCTGCGCTTGTGAACAACTTCCTTCCCCTGCGCAGTCCAGCCGAATGCGTCGCTAATCGCGACGCCGATGTTGCGGTCGCCGTAATCCAATCCCATTGTTCTCATCGCTATGAACCGGCTCCCGACTATTTCTTATTGTTCAAATAGAACCGGACAAGCTCCTCAATGAGTTCATCGCGTTCTTTTTTGCGAATTAAGCTTCTGGCGTTGTTATGCCGTGGAATATAAGCGGGATCTCCGGATAACAAGTACCCTACAATCTGATTGATCGGATTATACTCCTTCTCCAGAAGCGCTTCATGCACCTTCAGCAAAATGTCTTGTGAGGAAGATTCTACGTCCTCCCCCTTTACACTAAACTTCATCGTATTGTCCATGGAACTCATCGCCAGCACCTCGCTTCCATCCGCAGTTCTTTTTCCAAATTACAATATTATCATATCACATTTGATTGGGCTAGAACCAGTTCTTCCGCAAGTTTCAGCGCTTCTTCCAGTTTCGAAGCGTCTTTGCCGCCTGCTTGGGCCATATCCGGACGCCCGCCGCCGCTGCCGCCGCAGTGAACCGCAGCCTCTTTGATGATCTTGCCGGCATGGAAACCTTTCTTCACCAAATCTGCCGATACTGCTGCCACGAGATTGACTTTATCCTCTTGAACAGCCCCAAGCACGATAACCGCCGATGGCAGTTTCAGCTTCAGCTCGTCCGCAATGCCGCGCAGTGCGTCCATTGAAGGCGCGCTGACTTTAGCAGCCAATACGGTAACTTCGCCGACTGTTTTGGCCTGATCCTCGAGTGATCCCGCTTCAATCCGGCTCAGCTTCGCTTGAAGCGACTCATTCTCGCGTCCCAGCTCTTTCACTTGACCGAACAGCGCTTCGATCCGCTTCGGAACGTCATTTGTATTAGACTTCAGCAAGCTCGATGCTTGCTTCAGCAGATCCAGCTGACCTTCCATATAGCTGTAAGCATGACGGCCAGTTACCGCTTCGATCCGGCGAACGCCCGATCCGATACCGCTTTCGCCAAGCAGCTTGAACAGCCCGATTTGCGAAGTGTTCGCTACATGGCAGCCGCCGCACAGCTCGATGCTGTACTTGCCGACTTGTACGACGCGTACGACGTCGCCGTATTTCTCGCCAAACAGCGCCATCGCTCCCATTGCTTTTGCATCGGCGATCGCCTTGCTTTCGATGACAACACTTGTGCCGAGCCATACTTGCTCGTTAACACGGCGTTCGATTTCCGTCAGCTCCTCCGGCGTAATGCTGCCGAAGTGGGAGAAGTCAAAGCGGAGACGATCGGCTTCAACGAGCGAGCCTGCTTGGTTAACATGATCGCCAAGCACTTCTTTGAGCGCTTTATGAAGCAAGTGAGTCGCCGTATGGTTTTTAATGATATCCTCGCGGACAGAGCGCGCTACTGTCGCTTCTACCTTTTCGCCGGTACGAACCGTACCCGACACGACCACCGCATGATGAACGTTTTGTCCATGAGGCGCTTTCGTTACATCCTCAACCTGCAGCTCGAAGCCTTTGCCGGTAATCGTACCCCGGTCGCCGATTTGGCCGCCGCTCTCTGCATAGAATGGCGTACGGTCAAGAAGCACCAGCACCTTGCTGCCTTCGCCTGCAAGATCAACGAGCGCATCGTCAATAACGATCGCTGTAATTGCAGACTCCGTTACGAGTTCATTATAGCCAACAAACTCGCTTTTAACCGTTAATTCGCCGAGCGGACCGCCTTGAACCTTCATGCTGCCTGTATCCTGACGAGCGGCGCGGGCACGCTCCCGCTGTCCTTCCATCGCTGCATCAAAGCCTTCGCGGTCAACCGTCATGCCGTTCTCGGAAGCGAAGTCCTCTGTCAAGTCAAACGGGAAGCCGTAAGTGTCATACAGTTTAAAAGCGTCGTCGCCGTTGATTTCGGTTGAACCGGCTTTACGAGCCGCTTCAACCAGCTCTGACAGCATCGTCAAGCCGTCAGACAGCGTCTCGTGGAAACGCTCTTCCTCGGTGCGGATCACACGCTCGATGAACTCGCGTTTTTCCACCACTTCCGGATAGTAGACGCCCATCACTTCGCCGACTGTAGAAGTGAGCTCGTACAGGAACGGACGGTCGATGCCGATCGTTTTTCCGTAACGGACGGCACGGCGGAGCAGACGGCGGATAATGTAGCCGCGGCCTTCGTTGGAAGGCATGACGCCGTCGCCTACTGCGAACGCAACAGTACGGATATGGTCGGCAATGACTTTCAGCGCAACGTCATGCTCTTCATTCACATGGTATTTAACACCGGCAATGCTGCAAGTCTGCTCGATAATCGGTACGAACAAGTCGGTATCAAAGTTCGAATCGACATCTTGAAGAATAGAAGCGAAACGTTCCAGACCTGCGCCTGTATCGATATTTTTGTTCGGAAGCGGCGTGTAGCTGCCGTCCTTGTTATGGTTGAATTGTGAGAATACGAGGTTCCATACTTCCAGGAAACGCTCGTTCTCCCCGCCCGGCCAGCATTCAGGATCGTTCAGATCGCCGTATTTGTCGCCGCGGTCATAGAAAATTTCCGTACAAGGGCCGCAAGGGCCTTCGCCGATATCCCAGAAGTTCTCTTCCAGCTTGTAGATACGCTCCAGCGGCACGCCGATTTTCTCGTTCCAGAACTTCAGCGCTTCTTCATCTTCGGTATATACCGTAACCGACAGACGCTCCGGATCGAAGCCGATCCATTCTTTGCCCGTCAGAAACTCCCATGCCCAAGTAATGGCTTCTTCTTTGAAGTAGTCGCCGATGGAGAAGTTGCCCAGCATTTCGAAAAACGTATGGTGACGGCGTGTTTTGCCGACGTTCTCGATGTCATTCGTACGAATACATTTTTGCGAGTTCGTAATGCGCGGATTTTCTGGAATAACACGGCCGTCAAAATAAGCCTTCAGCGGCGCCATGCCAGCGTTGATCCACAGCAGCGACGGATCGTTGTGCGGAACAAGCGATGCGCTTGGCTCGATTTTATGGCCTTTGCTTTCGAAAAATTGCAGCCATTTGGAACGGATTTCACTAGCTTTCATTGTTAACACGCCTCCATGTGATCGAATTTTCTTTTTGTTCGCAAATGCGAATGAAAACATAAAAAAGCCCCTGTCAGAGACAGGGACGAATTCACGATCGCGGTACCACCCTGGTTATCGCTCCGCCGTATGCAAACGGGCCAATGAGCAATCGCCTTATATGGACGTTAACGGATCCACCCGGTGAAGTTTGTTCACACTCCGAAATTAGCTTCGGCCGTTCTTCGCCATAAGAGCTTTCTCAGCCATCGCCTTGTCAGGCGAAGAAGCTCTCTCTCTAGTTGACGGGCTGCGGCTTACTTCTTTTTCATCAACGTTTGTATAAAGTATATCGGCCGTTATGGCCGCTGTCAAATAATCTTTCTGCGCACGTAGTACGCGAACATATGCTGAACGACCACCTTCAAAGCGGCGAAGATCGGCACGGCCAGAATCATCCCGACGATGCCCGCAATCTCGCCTCCTACAAGCAATGCAAAGATGATCGAAAGCGGGTGCATATGGAGCGTTCTCCCGACAACCTGAGGTGAAACGACGTTGCTCTCGAGAATTTGGCAGATGACGTTAACGACTGCAACCAGAATGACCAGCTTGACGGAGACGGTAGACGCCACAAGCAGAGCTGGAGCTGCTCCGAAAAAAGGCCCCAGGTACGGAATGATATTCGTGACTGCCACGATAGCCGCAAGCAGCAGCGGATACGGCAAATCGATAATCACATAGCCGATATAGGCCAAAATACCGACGATACCGCAGACGATAAACTGTCCCCGAATATAGCTGCCAAGCGCAGAGTCGATATCCTTCAGCAGTCTGACGGCATTTTTGCGGTGAGCTTTTGGTACATACGTAATGACCGTCCGCTCGAACACATCAAAATCCTTTAAGATGTAGAAGGCCAGAAAAGGAATAATGAATGCGATGAACAGCGCATTGACGACCGAGCCAATGTTATTGACGAAATGGATCAGCGTTTCGGACAGCTTTTTCTCCATATGGATCAGCGATTTATTAATACCATCCCGGAAGCTCTCCGGCAGGAAAGACGAATTGTTCATATCTGTGACTAGGTTCTGCGCCCGCATCGTCAAATCCGGTACATGATGGTTAAGCTCCTGCACCTGCTCGACGAACATCGGAATGACGTTAACCAGCACGACGGCCAGTCCTGCGCAAAATACGGCATAGATCAGCAGCACGGCGATCGTACGCGGCACTTTCCGCGCATGCAGCATGGACACCACCGGATTGAGAACGTAAGAAATGATCATGGCGATTAGGAAAGGCGCGAGTATCGCTTTGAAAAATACGTACAGATGTATAATGATCGGTTTGACGAGCAGCAGCAAGTATAAGGCCAGCAATCCAAGTATCAAGTAAACAAGCCAAACGAACAGACGGCTCTTCGTAAACCGTTCCATCGCCTGCACCCCCCGCACTATCGTATAAACAGTCGCGATTACGGCTGCGGGCCGCATCTGATACAGTATATGTACAAGCGGGGAGGTTCATCCATCGGGGTGGTGAAAAGCGAGCTTACTCCACACAACGTGAGTATCTTTTAAAACATGTTCATGCGCCGGGGGCGCTGCGCGTTTCGGTTCGTACCGCCGTTCTTGATTCTATTTTTTATCGCTTACCCGATTATTAATATTGGAATCTGCAAAAAGTCTGCCCGAACTCGTAACGCTCCGCTCTCCCTCTTCGAAACTAACCGGGGTCGCTACACGTTTCGGTTCGTGCAGCCGTTCTTGATTCTATTTTTTCATCGCTTACCCGATTATTAAGGTTGATGCGATGCCTAAACCGCGTATACGGGTTCGGATTCAAGTGGGGTTCGGATTCTCCATTACCCTACATGCTAGCGAAGCGACTTCGCTATTTATCGGAAGAAAGTTCATTAATTAGTGGTAGATTCGTCGTGTTTTGGGGCTTTTAGGAGCAATAAAGGAAGTTTTTCTCTATTGAGAAAACGATGTACACTATAGAGTAATTTTATGCGCTACAGCCTTCACACCTCATTTTTTCCTTCATTTAGTGAAATTTATTACTTTCATTTGCGAACCTGCTTCGCTAATTGTCCCCAGTGATCCTGTGAAAATAATAGTAATCAAAATTGGTTACTTTGCTGCATTAATCGAGCAACAGCAATCCATTAGGCCATGTAGATAGCCACCATCAAGTAGTCCAGCCAGAGCATACAGCAGATTAGCTTGTCTGTCGGGTCCCCCTTAATTTAGTAGCGAAGCAGCTTCGCTATTAAACGGAGGAAAGTACATTAGTTAGTTACAGAATCGGCGTGTTTTAGGGCTTTTAGGCGCAATAGAGGAAGTTTTTTCTCTGTTGAGAAAATGATGTACACTATAAAGTAATTTCATGCACTACAGCCTCCGATCCCCCTCTTACTCCGCCATTTAGCGAAATTTTGTACGCTCATTAGCGAACCTGCTTCGCTAATAACTCCTGCCTCACTAATTACGACGAAGCCTTGTATACTGCGCTGTCGAGGCTCCGCTGAGACACCGAAGCATAGCAGAATTATTACTTGGGCCCATTCGAGCATCAAACATCAGTTAGAGGTTCAGTGCAAATTTCGAGGTGATTCAGCCAAATAAAGCAGACTAGTCAGTCACATCCAGCATCAGAGGGTTTCCCTTCTTTTCGAATCTTCCAAGCTAGACATAAAACAAAAAAACGCTCCCTATACAGGGAGCGCAGCTTCATCCTACATATACAATTTTAGTTAGCATGGATTTGCGGCATTTCCTCTTCGAAGAACAGGTCGTCGAGAGAGCTTAACGTGCCGTCCTCTTCCACCTGGTAGACCGACATTCTCTCGCCATTCACTGTCAGCTCAATGAAGCAGCCCCAGCAGTAAAACTGATGGGAACCGATTTTGCCAATATCTTTGGAATTGCAATTGGGACATCTCATCATCTTTCATTTCTCCCTATATTCTGAATTGGAAGCTGCGACAGGCTCCAATTCCGCTTCACTGACAGCAGGAACAATAATCGCGTCTTCCCCGAGCAGCACGGCCTCCGGATCCTCCGGGGCTCTCAGCCATTTGCGCCCTTCCATCAGATCCGATATAAAACCATCCGTAAGCTCATAGCCTACTATTTGTGTACCCTGAAACGGGTAAAAATAAACATCGGACACCCGCCCAAGCTGCAAGCCTTGAACGGTTACAACCGGCAAGTCTTTCAATTTCACGACTCCGGTATCGAAGGATCTGAGAATTTCAGCCGGTTTGACCGGCTTTACCGCTTCTTCACCAGAGATAAGCACCGCGTCCTCGCCGCAGGTCAGCACATCCGACCATTGTACCGCCAGCACGCCCGATCCGAACCATTTCGCGTTCGAGAGAACGAGGCCGAGCAGCTTCCAATGCTCATCAAACCATGCATCCCTTACCATACCGGCATGTTTGCCGGAATGAATGACGAAGACCGGAAGTCCGATTAGTTGTTGAAGTTTGATCACGCTGCGTTCGGAGGCCTCCTAGACGTTAGTACGGACACGCGCAGAAATCGTTCCAACGATTTTCGCAGCGTCTTCCATTTCCTCCACAGTATTCCCCAAACCGAAGCTAAATCGAACAGCGGAATTCAATCTTTCTTCAGGCAGCCCCATGGCGCGAAGCACATGAGACCTCTCCAGCGCGCCCGATGTGCAGGCCGAACCGCTAGAAGCGGCAATGCCTGCAAGATCAAGGCTCATCAGCATCGTCTCGGTATCAATCCCGATAAAGCTGAGATTTACGATATTCGGCAAGCTGTTCTGCGCATCGCCGTTAACGATGATCTCAACCTCCGGCATTGCAGCTTTCAACCGCTCTATCCACTCTTTACGAAGCTTGTCCATCAGAAGTTGCTTTTCCGCACGATTGTTCACACAAATGTCAACAGCTTTAGCGAAACCGGCTATGCCTGCGACGTTTTCTGTCCCCGGCCTCCGCTTTCGCTCCTGTGATCCGCCGTGCGCAATCGGCTCGAACGGCGTTCCGTTCGCAATATAAAGCGCGCCTACCCCTTGCGGGCCGTTAATTTTATGAGCGGAAAAGCTCATGAGATCGACGGGGAGCTGCTGCAATCGGTAGTCCAGCAGTCCGAAGGCTTGTACCGCATCAACGTGAAAAAGCACGCCTTGTGCTTTCGCAACAGCTCCAATCTCCTCGATCGGATTTAGCGTGCCTACTTCATTGTTCCCGTGCATAATCGTAATCAGACCGGATTCCGGCGTAATCGCAGCCGCGACATCCTCCGGCGACACCTTGCCTGTACCGTCGACGGGCAGGTAAGTGACGCTGAAGCCTTCGCGGCTCAAAAATTCACATGTATGAAGAACCGCATGATGCTCAGCAGTTGATGTAATAATATGGGTTTTACCGTTTTTCCTCATCGCCATTGCGGCTCCGATGATCGCAGCGTTGTCGCTTTCGGTACCGCCGGATGTAAAGACGAGCTCAGCCGGCTTACAGCCAAGAGCAGCCGCAATCGTATCCCGCGCGCGGCTTACCAGCAGCTTTGCTTCTCTGCCGAAAGCATGCATGCTCGACGGATTGCCGCCGGCGCCTTGCATAATTGCCAGCATAGCTTGGGCGACTTCCGGATGCATGGGCGTTGTCGCCGCATGATCAAAATAATAGCTTTTCATATCGCATACCTTCTTACATTAAATGTAAAACATATAATTGTCGACTTTGCCAGCATCTTGGAACGTTACAAGATCGGCAAGCGTCGTCGAATCCAGCACCTCAGCGATGCTGTCACGGATGCGCAGCCACAAATCGCGTTTGGCCGGGTCATCCTCTTCCGTGAAATCGACGGGCGAGATCGGCCCTTCCAAAATACGAATAATATCCCCGGCTGTAATCGTCTCCGGTTCTTTAGACAGAATGTAGCCGCCATAAGCGCCGCGAATACTTTTTACTTGACCTGCATTGCGCAGAGGCGCTACCAATTGCTCCAAATAGTGTTCGGAAAGCTGATTCCGCTCGGCAATGCTTTTGAGCGAAATCGGGCCTTCTCCGTATTTAGCCGCCAGCTCCATCATAATCGTTAGACCGTAACGGCCTTTCGTCGATATTTTCATAATCGGCACCTCTCTTTGTTTAATTGCTAGCTTATGTGAATGTTTCCTTGATCTTATCGCTATAAATCATGGTATTCCCATATCACATCTATGTTAACATATTCTGCATCGAACATGCGAGAAAAGGTTTGGGCTTCCATGAAAAAGTTTTTCTTCTATGATACAATGGAACGAAGCTAGGTTCTTTCTTATACGAAGCAATCAGCTGGAGGTTTGCAAAATAAAGGCGGTGCAACATAATGGAGCAAAATAAAAATACAAGAGTCGTCGTAGGCATGTCCGGCGGCGTGGACTCGTCCGTGACCGCGCTGCTGCTAAAGCAGCAAGGCTACGAGGTAATCGGCATCTTCATGAAAAACTGGGACGATACCGATGAGTTCGGCCACTGTACGGCGGAGGAAGACGCGGAGGATGTGCGCCGCGTATGCGACCAGATCGGCATTCCTTACTACACGGTCAACTTTGAAAAGCAATATTTCGATAAAGTGTTCACATACTTTCTCGATGAATATAAACGCGGACGCACGCCAAATCCGGACGTCATGTGCAACCGGGAAATCAAGTTCGGCGATTTCCTGCAAAAGGCCAATGAGCTTGGCGCAGATTATCTAGCGACCGGCCACTACGCCCGTGTGGAGCGCACAGCAGACGGCGAGACGAAGCTGCTTCGCGGCGTAGACGGCAACAAGGATCAGACCTACTTCCTAAGCGCACTCAGTCAACGCCAGCTGGCAAAAGCGATGTTCCCGATCGGACATTTGCCTAAGCCGGAGGTTCGGCGGATTGCGGAAGAAGCCGGCCTGTATACCGCCAAAAAGAAAGACAGCACCGGCGTCTGCTTTATCGGCGAGCGGAACTTCAAAACCTTCCTTGGCAGCTATCTTCCTGCCCAGCCCGGCGAGATGGTCGACATTCGCAGCGGCGAGGTGAAGGGCCGTCATGACGGGTTAATGTATTACACGCTTGGGCAACGCCAAGGTCTGGGCATTGGCGGCTCCGGCAATGGCGAGCCATGGTTTGTTGCCGACAAGGATTTGGAGCGCAACATCCTGTACGTCATTCAAGGTGAAAACCATCCAAGCCTGTACTCCACCGGCTTAACAGCGACCGGCTTCAACTGGATTGCGCCCTTCCAACCGGAACAAAGCTTTCACTGTACAGCAAAATTCCGCTATCGTCAACCTGATCAAGGCGTTACGGTAACCTTCGGCAAGGACGGCGAGGCGACAGTCGTATTCGACAACCCGCAAAAAGCCATTACGCCAGGACAAGCAGTCGTCCTCTATGACGGAGACGTTTGCCTCGGCGGCGGCACGATTGACAAGGTGCACAAAATCGATCCGGCCGTTTACGAGCAAGTTGTCGCACAAGTCTAATGAACAAAAGGACCTCACTCCCGCCTAACGGGAATGAGGTCCTTTTCTTATACATATCCCAGTTTGGCAAAATGAATCAATCGGGTCCTGGCGAAGCTTTTCCCCGCTGCCTTCCCGCGCCGATGCCGCCTTGACCGGCTCCCGTTCCTTGGCTGCCTGCCGCTTTCTCCAATCTAATACGGGATATCCGCAAATGATCCGTTTCCTCGATGACAAAGACGACCCCCGCTTCATAGTCCACCCGCTGCTCACGCTGGGGCGGGTTCTCGATTTGCGAATAGATCCAGCCGCCGATCGTATCATAATCGTCGCTGCCGATATCTAATCCAAAGTAGCTGTTCACTTCCTCAATGAGCATAAGTCCGCTTATGGAATACGCGGAGTCATCCCGCCGCTCGATTTCCGGCCTTTCCTCATCAAATTCATCCTGAATCTCGCCAACGATCTCTTCCATAATATCCTCCAGCGTCACAAGACCGGAGGTCCCCCCGTATTCATCAATAAGAATAGCAAGCTGCGACTTCCGTTTCTGCATCAGCTTCAGCAGATTGCTGATCTGCATCGATTCGGGAACCGTCATAACCGGCCTCATCATCTGACGAATGTCTGAGAGGGCATGCTGGCTTGAATCCTTAAGCATATCTTTAATATGGACAAATCCGATAATATTGTCCTTCTCGTTCTCGCATACCGGATAGCGCGTGCGCATATGCTCCAGTGCGATCGTCTTATTTTCCTCCAATGACAGCTTCATATAGAGACAGATCATCTCGGTGCGGGGAATCATAATTTCCCTTGCTGTCGTTTCCGCAAACTCGAAAATATTATCGACCAGCGTCAGCTCCGTATTGTCGATTAAGCCGCTTTTATGACTTTCTTTCATCAGAATGCGAATCTCTTCCTCCGTATGGGCCGAAGCAAGCTCAGAGGCAGGCTCCAGTCCAAACCGCTGCAGCAGCCATCCGGCCAGCCCGTTCAGTATCCAAATGAATGGATACATCAGCTTGTAAAAATATACTAGCGGCAGCGCAGTCAGCAGCGTCACCTTCTCCGCCTTGCGGATCGCGACTGTCTTGGGTGCAAGCTCTCCCAACACAATATGCAAAATCGTAATGAATAGAAATGCTATCGCAAAGGAAACACCGTGAACGAGTACGCCATTGCGTAAGCCAAGTGCATGAAACCAAGGCTCGATTAAATCCTTGATCGCTGGCTCGCCAATCCAGCCCAGCCCAAGCGAGGCAAGCGTAATACCAAGCTGGCAAGCGGACAGATAAGCGTCCAGATTCGCTGTCAAATGCGCGGCCAGCTTTGCCCGCGAATGGCCCTCAGAAGCGAGCGTATCGATCCGGCTGCCCCGCACCTTCACCATCGCAAATTCCGCCGCTACAAAAAAACCGTTCATAAAAACCAATATCACGATAAGCGCCAACTGCCAGATGATCGGTAAAGGATCGCCCAACGATTCCTTACACTCCTTTTACAAGCCGTATTTGGCGGTATTATCAGCCGCAGTAATTCAGTGTATTCAGCCCGCCCGGCGCAATATGCGGCAAATGGCTGCAAATCTTCTCGTTTTTTGCAATTCATTGCACAATGTTCATAAAGCCGCAATCAATTGCCCCTTTTTCGCCGTTCGCGGCCTCCTTCTTTCTGTTATAATGCTATCAAATTCGATTATGACTAGCCTTTTGGGAGGAAATTCACATGCGTTTAAAAATGATGGCAAGCAACATAGTTGTACTTCTGGCAGCCTTACTTATTCTGTTCCCGTCCGCCGCTTTGGCGCATTCCAAGCTGGACAGCGCCGTTCCGGGGGATGGAGAAACCGTCAATGTATCACCAGACAAAATTACGATGACCTTCAATACAAAAATTGAAAAGCTCAGCAAATTTAAATTGCTCAACGAAGCGGCTGAGGAAGTGAAGACTGGCAAATCCGCCGTAGACGGAGACACGATGAGCGGCGATTTGCCGGAAAAGCTCGCTAACGGCAGCTATACGGTTAAATGGACGATTATGGGAGCGGACGGCCACACGATTTCGGGTGATTATTCCTTTACTGTCGATGCGCCAGAGGAAGCGCCTGCCACTGCAACGCCAGAGGCGACGCCGGTGCCAACGGCCGACCCTACTGAGACGCCAGCCGATGTGCCAACAACGAAGCCTGCTGAGCCCGATCAAGCAGCCAACAGCGGAAGCACCTCCACTACGCAAAACAGCGATATGGCGCTAGGACCGATTCTCGTAGTCGCTGTCGTCATCACAGTCATCGCTCTGGTAGCTGCGATTCTCATCTCACGGAGGCGCAAAGGATGACCTATGTCAGCGAGGCGCTTCTCTATCTTTGCTTTGCTATTCTGACGGGTACGTTCCTGCTTCGTCTCGTTCCAGATAACCGGCGTCCCGATATTGCCGTGCCGAACGGACTGCTTCTGGTCTGCGTCATCGCTATCCCGCTGCTGTCCTTTGTGCCGATCCATCAATCGGCGCTGCTGTTTGCCAAAGAGTTTGAGACGCCTTACGGCACGATGATCAAAAGCATTCTGATTGATATTAAAGCCGGAAAAGCCTGGATCTGGACGCTGGTCGCCTCGCTTGGCCTAACCGTACTGCTAGCGCTCCCGTCGTTCCGCAATGACAAGCATATGCCCAAGGTCGGATTGTTCATCACGCTGCTGCTCGCAGTATGGCTGGGGTATGCCAGCCATGCGTCAACGCTATACGGCACAAAAGGACTGATCGTCCACTCCGCTCATTTTATTGCGGTCACGGTCTGGATCGGCATTTTGCTGATAGCGGGATGGTTCTCGCGGAACGAACAGCACTGGGAGTCCTTTCTAGGCTGGTTCTCGCCGGTTGCCATTGGCTGTTTCCTGATCGCAATCATCGCAGGCATTATGCTAATGAGCTTCACAACGCCGCAATATGTCTCGGCCTGGATGCTGCCTTACGGCCAATTATTGCTTATCAAGCATTTGCTGCTGCTGCCGCTCTTACTATTCGCGTACACGAACGGATTTGGCTACCGCTCCATGATCAAGCGCAGCAGCAGCTTCAATCCGCGTCCATGGCTGAAAGCGGAAAGCGCAGCGGCGCTGCTCGTATTTATCGTGACAGGCATACTCGGTCAGCAAACGCCGCCGCATAATGTCAAAGATACGCTGCAATCGGTATCGCCTTCACCTTTGTTCACTTCGATCTATCAAGACAGCTACAGCCCTGATCTGGTTCTTGGGCTGCACCCGAATCTGGCAAGCCTGCTGATGCTCGCAGCCGCATTCATTATGATAGGCGGGTTCTTCCTCATGTACCGCAGCAACCGGCTTGCACCGGCATCCGCCATGGGATTGCTCGCTTCGGTATTCGGTTATTTCGCTCTTATGTTCGGTTTATCTGCCTAGCAGCCAACAAACGGCATTCGGCAAAAAAAGGCTGTGGAACAAGCAGATGATTCTGCTTTCCACAGCCTTTTTTCAATAGAGGAGCTATAATTAGTTTTTCAATTGAATGCCGTAAATTTCAGCCAGCTCAGTGAGCATCAGGTTCGCTGCTTTAATGCCGCCTGCCGTGTTCCAGATCGCATCGTTCACACGGTAAGCACGGTTTTCTTTTACAGCGCTAAGGCCTGTCCAGAGCGGATCATTCGTCCATTCCTTCTCTTGATCATTGCCTTTGCCGTCGCCTGTCTCATAGGTAAAGTAGATAATGCGGTGAGCATCTACTTCTGGAAGGCGCTCTTTCGTAATTTCGTCTGCAAACGTTTCTTTCGTGTTCAGCGTCATTTCATTACGGGCAAGACCGATTTGGCTAGCAATAATGCCGGAGAACGTATCCAATTGGTAGACGCGAGTTTTGCCGCCCATAAAGCGTACGAACGAGATCGTTTCTTTCAGCTTGTCGCCGGCTTGCGCTTTGAAATCTTCAACGCGGGCATCGAAGTCTGCCAGCAGCTTGTCACCTTCAGCTGTTTTATTAAGTGCTTCCGCATACAGCTTGAAGTTGTTTTTCCATTCGCCCCGCAACGTCTCGGATTCTACCGTTGGAGCGATCGCTTTCAGCTGCTCATAGATTTTCTCATGGCGCATTTTGTTTGCGATAATCAGATCCGGGCTAAGACCGGCAATCAGTTCAACGTTCGGCTGGCCTTCCTTACCCAGCACTTCCACGCCTTCCATCTCGGAAGCAATGTGATCATACCAAGGATTTCCTGTAAAAGATTGAACCGCGCCTACCGGCTTAATGCCTAGCGCCAGAACAGCTTCCGTTCCTTCATTCGTCAGAACGACAACACGTTTAGGTGTGCCTGTAATTTTTGTCTCGCCCATCGCGTGCTTAACGATACGAGTCTCATTCGAAGCTTGCTCCGAATTTCCTGCTGCTGCATTACCATTCTTATTAGTAGAGTTGCTTGCTTTCGCTCCACAACCCGTTGCAATTATTGCCAATACCAGTGCGCAAATCATAATTCCGACCGATTTCTTGCCCAACCATTTACTCATTATTTTTCTGCTCCCCCTGCTGATTATTATTCTCAATGAAACACTATATAGAGGGATGACCTAGAAGTCAATGAATTTTTTGAGAACGATTATCATACTCGTTGACAGGGGCAGGCCATTCCTCTACACTGCTTAATAGAAGCTTTTTAGCAAATGGAAAGGTCGGCTACATCTATTATGCGATTATTTGGACTACTACTTTCGATTCTACTATTAGGTGCAGCGATCGTTTGCAGCATTGTTTTCGGCACAACGGACATTCCGTTCTCACAAGTTATGGACTCATTCCTCCATTATGACGCCTCCTTGCAGCAGCACCTGGTTATCCAGACGACTAGACTTCCACGGGCACTTATTGCCGGAGCAGTTGGTGCTTGTCTTGCGGTAGCAGGCGCTATCATGCAAGTTATAACCCGCAATCCTATCGCATCCCCAAGTCTGTTCGGCGTCAATGCAGGCGCATCCTTTATGGTTGTAATCGCTTCTGGCTGGCTTGGCTTGTCCGGCATGCAGCCGCTGGCTTTATTTGCACTGCTCGGCGCGGCGATCAGCGGCGCGATTGTTTTTGTGCTGGGAAGCATCGGTCGTGACGGCATGACTCCGGTCAAAATTACGCTCGCAGGCGCCTCGATCTCCGCTTTTTTCGCCTCGCTGACGCAAGGCTTCATGCTCTCAAGCGGCAAAATGTTCGATCAGGTGCTCGTCTGGCTCGTCGGCTCAGTTGCCGGCCGCAATATGTCGATGCTGCAGGGCGTACTTCCTTATATGGCTGTCGGCCTTGTTATCGCCCTGGCGCTTTCCCGTCAGCTTAACTTGCTTGGCATGGGTGATGATATTGCAAAAACGCTTGGCCAACGGACCGCTATGGTCAAAGGGCTGGCTTCGGTTGCCGTTATTCTGCTGGCAGGCGCTTCTGTCGCAGTCGCCGGTCCAATTGCTTTTATCGGCATCATCATTCCGCATATCGTACGTTTTCTGATTGGCAGCGATTACCGCTGGATCATTCCATACAGTGCTGTTCTTGGAGCTGTGCTGCTCGTCACCGCCGATATCGGTTCCCGCTACATCGCCATGCCTAAAGAAGTTCCGGTTGGCGTCATGACCGCCGTCCTAGGCGTTCCATTCTTCGTCTATATCGCCCGGAAAGGACGGAAAGCATCATGAGCAAATACAGTACAATCCGTACGAACAAACCGAAACTCAGCCTGCTGCTTGAGCGCAAAACGGTCCTTATAGCGGTTGTGCTGCTGGTGCTTTGCGCTGCGGCCGCCGTCCTGAGCACCGGCATCGGCAGCAAATTCATCGCTCCGCTCGACGTTGTCAAATCGATCTTTGGTTATGGAAACCCGATGCATGATGTCATTGTGCTCAAGCTTCGCCTGCCTCGGATTATAATCGCGCTGCTTGTTGGGGCTGCGCTTGCATCAGCCGGTGCCGTGCTTCAAGGATTGATCCGCAACCCGCTTGCCTCGCCTGATGTAGCGGGTATTACGGAGGGCGCTTCGCTTGGCACCGTGCTGTTCATGTTTTTTTTCAACGAGAAGCTTTCCATTCAATGGATGCCATTGGCCGCTATTATCGGCGCGTTTGCCGTAACTTTCCTGCTCTATGTGCTCTCCTGGAAGGATGGCGCTTCGCCGCTTCGCATGGTGCTGATCGGAACCGGCCTGTCGGCAGCGTTCAAATCGATCTCCTATATGCTGCTGATCTCCGGCCCTTTTTTCATGGCAGACCGGGCGCTGACATTCATGACCGGCAGCATTTACGGCGCTTCTTGGGAAAAGGATGTCTTTACGCTGCTCCCTTGGCTCGTCGTGCTGCTGCCGTTGACATGGCTCATGTCCCGTCACGTCAATATTCAGTCGCTGGGCGATGAAGTCGCCGGAAGCGCTGGGGCCAGCGTGCAGCGGCATCGGCTGCTGCTGCTCATCCTGAGCGTATCGCTTGCCGGTGCGGCAGTTGCCATTGGCGGCGCTATCGCCTTCGTTGGACTAATTGCGCCGCATATCGCCCGCAAATTGGTCGGCTCCTCCTTTGGAGGATTGCTTCCAGTAAGTGCGATGATTGGTGCTTTGCTCGTATTACTATCAGACTTGGCTGCGCGGACGCTCTTTACCCCGCTGGATATTCCCGCGGGAGTGTTCACCGCAATTATCGGCGCGCCGTTCTTCTTATATTTGTTATACCGTCATCGTAATCAATAAGAATGAGACTAGCAGGAGGTAACGTGCAATGAGCTTGCTTGAAGCGAAAGAAATGGCGCTTTCCTACGGGGGAAACCATATTTTTGAAAACTTGAATTTAACGATACCCGAAGGAAAAGTAACCGTGCTGATCGGCAGCAACGGCTGCGGCAAATCAACACTGCTCCGCTCGCTGGCCCGGCTGCTCAAGCCGACACAGGGCTCCATTACGCTGGATGGACAGGATTTGCTGGCGATGGCGCCTAAAGCTGCGGCTAAGCAGCTTTCGCTTCTTCCTCAAGGCCCTGTTGCTCCGGAGGGTCTGACCGTACTCCAACTCGTCAAGCAAGGCCGCTATCCTTACCAAAGCTGGCTGCAGCAATGGTCCAAGGAAGACGAGCGCAGTGTGCGCGAGGCGCTTCAAGCGACGGACATGGACAGCATGGCTGAACGCTCGGTCGATTCGCTCTCCGGCGGTCAGCGTCAGCGGGCGTGGATCGCGATGACGTTGGCGCAGCAGACCGGCATTATTTTGCTGGATGAGCCTACGACTTACCTCGATATGACACATCAGATTGAAGTGCTCGATCTGCTCCAGGAAATGAATGAGCGCGACAATCGGACCATCGTTATGGTGCTTCACGATATTAATCTGGCATGCCGCTATGCGGACCATATCGTCGCGGTCAAAGACGGCGCAATTGCCGCACAGGGAGCTCCGGGAGAAATTGTAGATGCCGCGATGATCGAATCGGTCTTCCGGCTCAAATGCGAGGTCATTCCCGACCCGCTGTACGGTACGCCGATGATTGTGCCGCATGGCCGGAAGAAATTAGTGAGGCAATAAATATCAAGGGCAGACTCGAGGGTCTGTCCTTTGATGTGTTTAACACAATACGCGGGTCCGCTGCGCGTATTGGTTCTTGCTGCCGTTCTTGATTCCACTGTTCCATTGGTTGCACAATGGGTAGTGGATCGAACCTGCGAAAAGTCAGCGAGAACTCAATACGCTCCGCTCCCCCTAAAACTTATTTTTAAAGACTACTTACATAGCCCCGGTCCGCTGCGCGTATTGGTTCTTGCTGCCGTTCTTGATTCTGCTGCCCCATCGCTTCACGATGAGTAATGGACCGAATCATCGAAAAGTCAGCAAGAACTCAATACGCTCCACTCTCCCTAAAAACTTATTTATCAAACACTACTTACATTGCCCCGTCCGCTCTCTCTACTCGCACCTCACAGTCAAAAAACACGCATCTCACAGCTTTTTATCTAATCAAAATGTAAAAGTACATGTTGGAAGCCGCTTTTTCGGCGAATTATGGTATCAAAATGCAAATGTGCATTTTGATTGGCTTAAAAAGTCCCTGTTGAGTCAATTCGAGCGATTTCAAATGTACTTTTGCATTTTGAACGCCTTTTTGGAGCTTTTGGGGCGCATCAGCCTGCACTTTTGCATTTTGTTTCTCATTTGCCAAGGAGAGACTAGCAACGGGTGGGTAATTTCGCATCTGATGGACATTATGGAGAGGGAGTCGCTCAGACGTTTGTATAGTGCTTGTCTAACCACTTGGCTTAAGTCCTCACCTCTCACTTCATAATACGGATAGCTGATAAGTTAGAGTATTCGTATATGCTTACCAACTCAGTCAGACTATTCATCTACTAAGCTACTGCTTTGCAAGAAAGCTACTGGAGTGCATCAGCGGGAATGCCGTACATATAGGATATAGGCTGTCCCATACAAAGAAGGGGCAGACCCGCGGGTCTGCCCCTTCTTTTCGATTACATTACATTACATCATCTTACTAGCACAACGAGTCACAATACGCGCATTATTTGTTCAGCAAATTGTAAATGATCTGAGCGGACTCCGCACGCGTGGAGATACCTTTAGGGTCGAACACACCTGCACTCCGGCCTTTAACCAGTCCAAGCTCGGCAGCCCGATTAATATATTCAATCGCCCAGCCGGAAGCCTCCTTCTCGTCTTCAAACGCTATCTCTTTGCCGCTAGCAGCCTGACTTGCCCCTTGCGCCGCTTGATAGGCCCGTATAAGCATGGTGACCATTTCCTCGCGCGTTATTTGGGCATTCGGAGCAAATGTATTGCCGCTCTTGCCTGCAACGATTCCGGCTTGTGCCGCTACCCTTACGGCTTCTGCATACCATGCGTTCTCCGCCACGTCAGCAAATACCGCGTGACCGGATTCAGCTTCGGTAAGCTTCAATGCGCGTACCAGCAGTGAGACGAATTCGGCACGGGTTATCGCCCGATTAGGTTCGAATGACGCGTCACTCGTTCCATTGACGATCCGCTTAGCTGCAAGCTCTTGAATGACGCTCTCTGCCCAGTGACCGGATGGCACATCCGTGAAGCTCCATACCATTTCGATTACTCCGTATATGCCGAACGCATTTGCTTCGCTCTGCCATTGGCCCGCATTCTCTGTACCGCCAACATAGCTTGGCTTGGCATTACCGTCCAGACGGAAAATCCCCGCAAGCTTCGGATTGATTGCTTTCCCGCCGCTCGTCTTCAAGCGCACAACGATAGGTTCATCTGCATGATCCACTTTTATCGTTTTACCATCAGCCGCTGTAAAAATAAGACTAAACTCATACGCAGTACCCGCTGATGTCACCCGCGTCCGCTCGCCCGCCTTCAGCATCGATTGCAGCGCCGTATCCGATATCGGCTGAATGCCTATCGTCAGCTTGCCCTCCGATAAACCGGATGCAGCAGCCTTTTCTCTTACCTGCCGTACGAGGGCAGCTGGCAGCTCAAGTTCATAGTTTTGCGAGCGGATCACGATTCGGCTGTTCGCCGGCAGCTCCGCCGCTTCCAGAGGAAGCACGACCTGTCTGATGCTCGCCGCGACCGGCAAGATGGCATGGCCGTCTTTTACCGATTGCAGCAGCTCCGCAGAGGAAACTGTCAAGACATCAGTTGACTGAGCACCTCCACCTCCGCTTCCGCCTCCATTGCTATTCCCGCCCGTACCGCCGCTGCCATTACCAGGAGCAGCTGTTCCAAGCACGATGACTTTCAGTGCGCTCGTATCCGCCGTGCTTCCATCCGATAGTCTCGTAATCGTCAGTACAACCGTCACTTCTGTTGCCGATGAGGACGGCGACAATCGTCCATCTAGACCAAGAATACCCGGCTTGTCCGTGCTTTTGATCGCTACCGAATACCCTGCCGGAACGACGGGCAGCACCAAGCTCGTCTCGCCTCTGGCCGGCGCTTGCAGCACCGTTATACCCGCCGCAATACTCGCTGCGCTTGGACCTTGCTCCGAGACCACCATCCCGAAAACTTTCATTTCATAAATGGAATATCCCCATTGTCCAGACTTCGCTGTACCCTGCATCCGGATATATCTTGCATCCTCATTCAAATCGATAATATCCGTACCGCCATTGCCATTGTTCTCCGTGAAAACATCCTTCCATTGCGCCCCGTCAGAAGAAACTTGAAGCTTGTAGCCTTTAGCATAAGAGTCTTCCCAGTCAATCTGAACCCGGAAAACGCGATAGATTTGTTCCAAATCCACCTGCAGCCAATTGTCAGCGGACTCGCTTGCACCCCACCGGGTAGACTGCTCGCCGTCAAAAGCCGCCGCTGCTGTCTGCTGCGGATTGGACGAGGACGATGCCTGTGCAGGCTTGCCAAGCGCAAGGTTTGGCGCTTCTTGACCGTAAATCTCCATCTCGTAGATCGAATATCCCCATTGCCCGGATTTTACTAGTCCTTGCATCCGAACGTAGCGGCCAAGTGCATCCACACTAATCTTCTCCGTACCGCCCTGCGAGTTTGCTTGCTCATATACGTCCGTCCAATGCACACCATCCATCGAGACCTGAAGCTTGTATGCCTTGGCATACGAAGCCTCCCATTGCAAATTCACTTCATTTAATGCATAGATACCGCCCAAGTCCACTTGGAGCCAGTTGTCCGCACTCTCGCTCGCGGCCCAGCGAGTAGCCGGATCGCCGTCGAAAGCATGACTAGCGCTTTGCTGAGCGTTCGATTCCGAGGAGGCGCTGGCGGTTTTGCCTAAAGCCAGGTTAATCTTGGACGCATCCTTCAGCTTGAGGCGAATCGCAACCTTCTTATTCGCTTGAAGCGGTATAACGCGTGCGATGCTGCCAAGCGGCGAGCTTGCAATCGTCACATCCTGACTGACGATTTCTTCGATGCCTGCGCGCTGAATCAGCGTCAGATTCTGATCGATGGCAGACGTCAGCTCGACGTCGACCGTCAAGTTGTCCATATTCCACTTGAGCTCGTTGACAGTCACTTGCCCTCTTGCGAGCATGCCGGAAATGGAGCCTCTAGTTAACGATTTAGGCAAAGCCGGCAGCAGCTCCAACGTGCCTCTATCGGAAATAGCGAGCATTTCCATCATAATCGTCGGAACGGAGTTGACGACGTCCGTAGCGAACGTGCCGTGGTTGTTATAGTGCGACGTCGACAGACTGGAATAGTAATAATCGTCTTTGGCAAACCGTACAAGCTTGGCATTGACGGAATCTGCATTGTTCAAGTTCGCGGCCGCCAGCGCACTGTGAAGCAGCCCATGCCCGGCATTCTCATAATTACCGCCGTCCTTCTTCTGCAAGGAAACACGCGCAGCATCGTACAGCTCCCTGTTTTTCTCTGGCGTGACTTCGCGGTAAGGCCAGACCGGCATCATAGCGCTTGAATGGCGATGTTGATAATTGTTTTTGTTCATCAGATCCGGCCATGCCCATTCGGCAAACGCTCCGTCATTATTAACCAAATAAGGCGGCAAATGATCGAGCAGCTCCTGCCAGACTGGTATCTTCTCCTCATCCCGTCCAAGGAGGGTGCTTGTCTCAATCAATGTCTCCAGAGCAAAGCGCGCGCCGGAGATATCATAAACCGAGTTGACCGAAAGCGGTACGCCGCCGGCTGGCCTATTCTCGGGTGAAATAGAGCCTGCGAAAATATAGTGGCCGTTGCTATCCTTCTCGACCAGGAAATCCTCGTAAAAGTCGCCCATATCCCGGATAAGCGGGTAATATTGGTCGGCTAGGAAGGAGGTATCTCCCGTAACCTGATAGTGTTCCCAGAACGGATAGAGCAGCCAGGATTCACCGCCGGTCACATACTGGTACGGATATTCGAAATTAATATTCGAGATCAGTCCCTCTCCGTTCGGCGTATTGCCGCCTGTAAGCATGCCCCTTGTTCCGAGCAGCTTCTGCGCGTTCGTTCGGAAATCTTCCTGCCATTGATGATTAAGATAGAAGTACCCTTCCATCGCCTCCGGCATATTGCCGATATTGCCGCCAGATATTTGCAAATTGAGGTTGGCGTCAAGGTGATAATAGCCGTCCCAGCCAACGTTGCTGTCGCCCGTCCAGTTGCCAAGCAGGTCAGGCGCCGCTGTAGCGCTGCTTGATCCCAGCAGATGATAGCGGCCCGAATAGAACATCCGCTCGAACAGCGCCGGAATAGGCGTCGTGGATGCCTTCTGCATGGCGAGCAGCTCCTCGTTGGATTTGGAGCGGTCCCCCTCGCTTGCCCCAAAATCGATCAAAACGCGGTCGAAGATTTCACTGTGCATGGCCGTATGGCGGCTGAGCAGCGTCGCGTAATCATCAGCCACACCCGACAGCTGACCTTGAAGAAGCTCCTGATTCCATTCCTGTTCAGCCGGCAGCCCGCCCTCGAACGTTCCGTCATAGCGCTGAGTAAGGGACAATAGCAGAACGTAGGTCGCCCCTGTTACAGACACCGCATCGCCATCCAACGTCTTCTGGCCGTCCGTCACGATGCGTGTGACGCCTTCGTAACCCGCGTTGTAGGTACCGTTAGCGTATTTCGCCCGCAGGTTGAGGAAATCGACCGAGGAATGGTTCTCGTACGTTATCCCTTTATTCAACAAATTCATGCCGGGATCAATACTGAGCGCCAGCTTGACGTCCAGCGTCTCGCCGCTTGGAGCAGGCAAATATTGCACCGTCATTCCGTCTGGTCTCGACACGAATGACTTGCGCTCCCAGTCCCCCTTGCCGTCTGTCCAGTTGACGGAGACGACGCCGTCGGAATAATCCGTAGAGCGGACGTAATTCGATATCGGGCCGTTGTCCGGCATCGTGATCGTCATTTTATAGCCCGGATGCTTGCTTCCTTCTCCGCCTCCCCGATACCCTTGCACATCAGCCGCAAGCTGATTCGCCTCCTGGTAACGGCCGGAAATGAGCAAATCTCTAATCTCTTCAATATTCGCTTCACTTACTGTGTTAAAGGTACGGTGAGGATTCGCTTCCGATCTTGCCATGAAGAAATCCCGGTCGTTAAAAACAACCGTTTCTTCCCGCGGATTGCCGAATACGATAATGCCCTGCTTGCCGTCACCAGCCAGCAGTCCTTCTTCCCAGTCCCCGTAGTTGCGGGGATACGTAGTCGAAAGTGCTTTCGTCGCCGGATTGCCCGATGTTGTAAAGGTCTTCATCAGTCCCCCGCTCTCGTTCCCATTCTCATCAATCGCCGTTACTTTGATTGTATACGTGCTGCCGGCGTTCAGCCCCGCAGCCGTATAACTGCGTACACCAGCAGCAAGCGAAGCGACAAGGGTACTGCCCAGATACACGTTGTAGCCGGATACCGTCCCATTATCGATTGCGGCTGGCCACTGGAGAGATGCCGATTCCGCCGTTAAACCCGTCAGCTCCAGTGCTGCCGCTGCCGGCCACTGGGGTGCAGTATCGGCTGGCTTGACCTTGCCGTATACTTCAAATTCATACAGTGAAAGTCCCCACTGCGTTGCAGCAGTTACACCCTGCATACGGACGAAGCGTCCTGTTGCGGGCTGTTGAAGCTCGATGTCGTCCACATGATCGCCTGCTGGTGAAGCATCATCATGTTCATAAACATCCGTCCAGACGCTGCCGTCATCTGAAACTTGAACTTTGTATTGCGCTGCGTATGCTGCTTCCCAGGCAAGCACGATCCGGTCGATCACATGAGACTGACCCAGGTCTACCTGAAGCCAATTGTCGTCCCCGCCATTTGACCCCCAGCGCGTGCCGGTATTGCCATCAAACGCCCGGAAGGCGGAACGGTCCTTGTCTGGCTGACTGTTCTGTTCCCCGCTTCCATCATTGGACTGCGAAGATGCCGTATAAGCAGAGGGCGCCTTGTTCAATGCCACGTTCACGGGCACCTCCGGCTGAATTGGGGTGCCATACACTTCAAACTCGTACAGCGAATATCCGTAAGACGTGTTCGGTACGACGCCCTGCATCCGGACAAATCTTGCATTTTTCCGGATCGTGACCGACTCGTTGCCGCCTGCGCCGCTTGTCGTATGGTACACATCCGTCCAGCTTTGTCCATCATCGGAAATCTGGATAAAATATTCGCGGGCATAAGCCGCTTCCCACGAGAGCACGGCTTTCGAAACGTTATACTCAGCTCCAAGATCGACATAGATCCATGCGTTGTTGTCGTTGCTGTGATCGCTTGACCAGCGAGACGAGCCGTTGCCGTCAATGGCCTTGTCGGCGGTCAAGTTGCTGTCCTCATACGATGCAACAGCTACTGCATTGGAGCCTAACGATAAATTGAGCGGCACGTCGGTTGGCTGAGCCGGCGGTGATGGCACGGTCTGCCCTTGCGGCGGCCACAGCACGAATTGGTTAGCACCATTTTGCACGTTCGCGAACGGACCAGCCTTCACACTTCCTGCCGGGAAAGCGTTGCCAAAAAAGTCGGTCGAAACATCCGCCGCAATGCTTTCATTCGCATTGGGTATGACGCCGACCCGCGCCTGCGTCACAATATCCAGACCGTTCATTCCCGCAGCGTTCAGATTGAAGCTGATGCTCATGGCATCATTGGTCGTCGTATACGCCACATCGGAGATTACATTGGTGAAGTTATCCTCCTTCACATGCGTTTTATTCGCTGCATCGGACGGCAGCACAGAGCCTTGCACCAGATTGTTGTACCAGTGGAACTTTTGTACGGTGTTCATGGCATTCGTCTCGTTCATCGTACCCGGCTGAAAATAATAATTTTCCCTTCCTCCGCCGTCAACGTTAATATTGCCGTTGTCGATGAACAGATTGTTGGCATATACGACACCTGTTGCGTCCAGCATCCGAATATCGTTGTTGCCGATAAACACGTTATTGTCTACAAGAATAGGGCCATGAACAGCTTCTGCGTAATAGCCCCACGGCGTGTTCATCACAATGTTGCCGGTAATACGGACATTCTGATTGCCCCAGTCCGTCCAGATGCCGGCGGAGTTGCCTCCCTTGGAGTTTTTAATATAATTGCCTTTTATCAGCCCTTCGTTCATGTAATGCACCTTGATCGGAGCCGTCTCCGCACCACTGAATTCACCGCGGTAGTTCGTGTCTTCGATCCTGTTGTACATAATATCGGAGTTCCACGAGAACACGCCGGCGATGCCTGATTGGCCCGACTTCGCGATATAGTTGTTGCGGACAACATGGGAACCATACTTGTCCGTTTCTCTGAAATTCGTGCGCGTTACGCCCGGACGGTTGCCTGCCCATTCATCGTTGCCAAGACCGATATCGATCGCAATCGTACGCGCATTAATGACGATATTGTTCTGAATAATCCACTTCAAGCCGCCGTTAACGCTGATCGCACCTGCTTGGCGCCTGGAAGGCGATCCCGGAAAGTCGGAATACGTATTGGCGGCATGCTTGACTGTGAAGCCGTCAACCGTTATGTAGCCAAGCCCCCATGCATCCGGTGCGAATACCTGCCTGCGCACATTAATTTCCGCCAGCTTCTGATTCGGATCGGCTCCATCAAAGTTTGCGTAGATCGTCGTATTCCCACCGGATACTTCCGCGAACCACGTATTCCCTGCAGCCAAGACATTGCTCAAGGAGCCTTTTTGATAATAGGCCTGATCGTTCAAATACACATCGCCAGCCGTATATACCGGGAAGAAGCCGCCTTCTCCGCCTTGCGGGTGTCTTGTAGCAAACGGATTATAATCACCGAAGAAGCTATTGGGCAAAGCAACCTGCCACACATCTCCGCTATAAGGCACCCAATCGTTAATTTCCTCCGAGCCTTTGATGACGACCTCGCCGTCGCCAGCGTTCGTATATACGATCCGATGCTCTTCATCCGTTCCTCCTCGCGCTGGCTTTACTGTCTCCCGGTACAGTCCGGCATGGACAACGATGGTATCACCGGGCTGCGCTTCCTCCGCAGCATGATTAATCGTTAAGTACGGCTCCGCTTCCGTACCCGGATTATTATTGCTGCCGTCCTTCGCAACGTGAATGACGCGGCCTTCACTAGGCAACGGATCTGCGGCTGCTGACGGCAGCCCTACTGTCGTTAGCACCAAGCCGGCGCATAACACGGTGTAGAATGTTTTTTTGCTGGCACGAGCTGCCTGCTTCCATGAACGTATCATTATTTTGTCCCCTTCCATATTTATACTCTTTATCAAAGCAAACGCTTACATTTTTAATTGTAGTCTTGCAGACACGCTATCGTAAGGGTAGTAATCTATAATTACATCCACTTTTTTAATACTTTCCTTTACAGCCAAAGAGGCAATGCCCTGCGCACTGCCTCTTCCTGGTCGATTAGCCTAAAATAAAGTCCAAAAGCTCGTTGACCGGAACGGTTGCCAATCCGATCGAGGTATCACAGCAGCCATAATAGACGTACAGAATATCATCTATGATGAGATTGGCTGTCGGGAAGACGACGTTAGGGATAACAAGTCCGGTTTTCTCATAGTACTCCTCCGGCTCCATAATGAACTGCTTCGTTCGCCCGATGACGATTTCCGGATTGTTCAAATCGAGCAGAAGAGCGCCGACGCGGTAGATCGATGAGCCATCCACGCCATGGTACAGCACGAGCCAGCCCTTTTCCGTCCGAAGAGGCGTAGCCGCAGCGCCAATCTTAGTCCCCTCCCACGCTTCCTGCGCGACAGCCAGCAGCTTAGGCTCAGACCATTCCAATAAATCATCGGAGTAGGAAATCCACATGCCCGGCCTGTCCGTTCCATAGGCTTCGCCCACATATTCCATCGGCCTTCGCAGAAGAGCAAACTTCCCGTTTATTTTCTCAGGAAACAGAGCATTGTCGCGATCATCAATCTCTGGCGGCGTCGTATAGCACAGCTGCTTGAAATGAATGCCGTCCTCCGATACCGCAATGCCGGAACGAGTCAGCATCGGCCTCACCCCATTGCTTGCCCATTCCGGATAATGCTCGGGAAAGTAATTAGGTACCGCTATACCTGTCGGCCAGCAGTCAAACGCATACGGCTGCAGTGCATAACACATGTAATATAAACCGTCTATCTTGACGACCCTTGCGTCTTCCACGCTTCCTCCAGGAAAACCGAGCATTTCACCCGTAAATACGGCTTCCTCCTGAACTGGAGTAAAATGAATGCCGTCCTCGCTTTCCAGCAGACCGATGCTGGTCTGGAACGGCGTTAAAGAGCTCGCCGCTCTGTCATACATCAGGAACTTCCCTTGATCGTAAATAAGGCCCGGATTAAATGTAGCCACTTGCCTGATTCCGGCTTCCCCTGGAACAACGACCGGATTTGCCTCACAACGTGTAAATTTCATAGCTGATATCCTCCTTTAATAGCTGTCAATCTACTGCTACGCCTAGCATACGCCGCATGAAGATTTAGAGAAATAGACATGACCGCCATTATTGTGCAATAATGTCGCAAAAGTAGAAGGATTTATCTTCCCTTTGCAGAATGGTTACATTCGGAGGTCATTCAGATGGAACACTTGCAAAGGCATGAGCCGATACGCCATATGGATCTGGATATTAAGGTATCCATCGGCCATATCCGGTTTAATATTCTGTATATCAATTTCGAGCCGGCTACACCGGCCTGGCATTTCAAGAACCACAGCCATAGCAGCTATGAGCTGCACTTTATTCCGAGCGGGCGGGGCGTGCTTCGCGTATCCGATCAGCAATTCCCCATCGAACCCGGCGTGTTCTACCTCACCGGACCCGGCATATACCATGAACAGCAGGCAGACGATGAAGACCCGATGTGTGAATACTGTATCAACTTCGAGCTTGAGGTAACCGGCCGGCGGAAGAAGAAAAATGATGACTATATTGAAACCGAAGTAGAAGAAATGCTGGAAACGCTGCGAAATACTCACTTCTGGTTTGGCCGCGACGCGTTCGAAACGATTCCTCTGTTCGAGCATCTATTCGCAGAGGTGTCCAGCCGCAAGCTTGGCTATTACGCCTATATTCAGAGTCTGGCATCCCAGATTATTATTCATGCCATCCGCAACTTCGCCGATGGGGATCGGGCGCCCAGCTATTATTTTCCGCAAAAAATACTGGACGACAGACGGAGATTTATTGCCGACAACTATTTCAAAGACAGCCACTTGATGCTGACTCCTGCCGAGCTTGCGGGGCTGATTGGCGTAAGCGTCCGGCAGCTAGAGCGTATTATGCAGCTGTATTACAACAAATCGTTCAAGGAGAAGCTTCAGGAAAGCCGCCTCTCTCACGCCAAGAGTCTGCTGTCCGGCACCGCTCTTTCCGCCAAAGACATTGCAGAAGCGACCGGATTCGCCTCGGCTCCCTACTTCTGCAAAGTGTTCAAAACCTGCATAGGCATGTCCCCGCTTCAGTATCGTGCACAAAAAAGATAACCTCTCCGCACAAAAAAACGACCTGTAAACGTCACCCGTTTACAAGTCGTTCGTTTTGCTATTGATATCTCGTTTCCCTATACTCGGACGGCGATACGCCGCATGTTTTTTTGAAGACGTTTACAAAATATTTGTAGTCATTGTATCCGACACGATCGGCAATATCAGCAATTTTCATATCCGTGTCCCGCAACAGCCCTTTCGCCGTTTCAATACGGACATCATTCAAGTAAGTATTGTAAGACTTGCCCGTCTCCTGCTTGAAAATATGGCTGAAATAATTCGGCGTAATATGAAGCCTGTCGGCAATGGTAGAAGCCTTCAGATCCTGAGTAAATTCCTGATGAATCCATTCCTTTACCCGATTGACGACCCAGCGGTTCTTTCCCACATTCGAGCTGTTCATAATCGTCTGGAGCGCCATCAGCTCGTCCCAGTACAGCCGCTCCAATGATGCATACGAATTATAGATGAACAAATCGGCATCCGTGAAATAAGAGTCTTTCTCCTCAACACGGACGCCTACATGCTTCAGCCGACGATAAATGAGCACTTTAATGAGCTGACACACCTTCCAGCTCTCCTGCAGCAGAAACAGATTTTCCTTCAAATAGAGAAAGAGCTCCCGGCTTGCTTGCCGCAGCTGCTCGACATCCTGTTGGAAAAACGTCTCCACGACCTGCTTCTCCAGCGCCTCTGGATAAGCAGACACGGCATCCGCTTCCTGTCTCCTCTCTCTGGAGCTCCCGTCTATCCCGATCTCCAGACGCTTCAATTGCAGCACGACCTGCTCGTACGCATTCTTCAATGTGGCGAGACCAGTCTGTGCCGGAGACTCACACACCCACAAGGGAATATTCGAGCCGTTCCACTCCAGCGTGCAGGACGGCTGCGGAAAAACCTCCTCCTGCATATCGTCGCTGCCGTAACCGTATACGAAATGCAGGTTCGGATGAACGAATACCGATATCGTCTCATATCCAAGCCCCTTCAGCCTAGCCTCTATCCTATTCTGCCATGCCGCATGCAATTGCCGAACGACTTCATCCGTCAATCCGCAGGATAACTGGTCATAGCTTGCCACAGCGCTGGCAAAGAGTCGATAAGGAACCGGGAAGGAGAGCTCCTGCTCCGGCAAAGCAAGATCATGCACGCCTTCATGGGCCTGCATTAGCAATTGACGAAGCCGATGCTCCAGCTGATTGCGAAGCTCGCTGCCCTGCTTCTCGCGCGCTGCCCGAATCGTCCGGCAGACCGATTCCACGGTTCTCATCAATTGATCGACGTCTACCGGCTTAATCAAATAATCCTTCACATTATATTGAATTGCTCTTTTTGCATATTCGAATTCCTCGTATCCGCTGAGCAGAATGAAGGAAGCAGGATGCTCGATCTCATGCAGCTTTGCCGCCAGATCCAGTCCGTCCATCTCAGGCATGCGAATGTCACTCAGAATGAGGTCCACCTTTTCTTTCTCCAGAATAGCCAAAGCTTCCAGACCGGAATAAGCCTCACCTGCGATTTCGATATCGAGCTCATGCCAGGGCAGCGTTTCCTTCAATCCCATACATATAATGGGCTCGTCGTCCACGATCAGCATTCTAAGCTTCATTCCCATGATCCTCCCTTAGATGTCCAGATGCTGCTAGCTAGCCCTTAACGGCACCCGCCGTCATTCCCTTAACCAGATAACTTTCAAGGCATAGAAAGACGATAATGACCGGAATGAGCGCCATCGTCAAGCCTGCCATCTGCGTCGTATACGAAGTGGTATATTGGCCTACGAAATTAGAAAGCCCTAGCGGAACGGTTTTCAAATCCGGATTGCTCACAAGCACCAAGGCAAATGAAAATTCATTCCAGTTGTTGATAAAGTTAATGATGACGACCGTTGCGATCGACGGCATCGACATCGGCAATATAATGGACCAAAAAATACGCAGCGGCCCGCAGCCATCCATGATGGCAGATTCCTCAATATCTTTGGAGAAGCTCTTCATAAAGCTTACCAGAATAAATATGGTGATCGGCAGCCCAAAAGCGATATAGGGCACGATCAACGACAGATACGAGTTTTGCATATGCAGCTTGTTTTCAAGTATAAATAACGGAACCAGTGTCGCATGGATCGGAATCAGCATGCCAAACACGAAATAATTGTAGATTTTCGTCTGATGCTTAAATCGGAATCTGGCCAGAAAATAGGACGCGAAGGCGCCTAATAGCACCGTAAACAAGACAGCCAGCACGCCAATAATCATACTGTTGGAGAAATACAAGCCTAGCTTGGCGACTCTCCATGCCTCCGCATAATTGGCGAACAGCCATTGCTTTGGCCATGCCAATACACTTTGGGAAAAAGCGTCATCCGACTTAAAGGAGTTCATGAACATCCACAGGATCGGGAATAAATTGACTATACTATAGGCGGTTAAAAAAATATAGACGACTAGCTTGAGTATCTTTTTTCTCGTCGAATGTCTCGTATCCCTCTCTAGCATCGCTTTTTCTGAGGGAACGGTAATCGTATGCGGCATCTCTCGCCTCTCCTCTCTTAATCTTCTTTCGCTTTCAGCAATCGTGAAGCAACGGAAATGAGCAGCAGACTGACCACGAAGATGGCGACAGATATCGCACTTCCGTATCCATACTGAAAGGAGGAGAATGTTTTGTTGAACATATAGATTGCCATGACATCGGTCGTATGAGCCGGTCCTCCGTTGGTCATGACATAGATTAAATCGAACGTTTTCAAGCTTCCGCTGATACATAAAATAATCGAAACCAAGATGGTACCCCATATCATCGGGATAATGATCTTTATCGTTTTGACGAAACCGGTTGCTCCGTCGATTTCCGCTGCCTCCAGCGTTTCCGCCGGGACGTTTTGCAGCGCTGCCAGAAAGATCACCAGATACAAGCCGACATATTGCCATATAATCGTCAGACATACTGCCAGCATGGCCCATTTCGGATCGCCCAGCCAGTTGTGTGCCAAATGATCCAGACCGACCGCTTTGAGCAGCGTATTTATTAATCCGTACTGTGTGTTATAAATCATGTTCCAGGTCAAAGAAATAATGACCGTTGAGATAGCTACCGGCAGAAAGCCTACCGTGCGGAAAAACTTAGCGCCTCTAAGCTTGCTGTTCAGCAGCAAAGCGAACAACAAAGCGATCGGAATTTGTCCGAGCACGGACGCCAGCAGGACGAACATATTATTTTTCAGCGAGCTCCAAAATACTTGATCTTTCATTAAAGCCGCAAAGTTGTCCAATCCGATAAACGAGGGGTCGGAGAAGCCGTCCCAGTTCTGAAAGGAATAATAGAAGGAAATGCCAATAGGAATCATGCAAAACAATGTGTACACGATAAGGGAAGGAGAAATTCCCAGCCAGATCAGCCACTTGTTGCGATTTAATAGATGCATGCGAGAGATTGCTCCTTTCTTAATTAAAGCGGAGAATCAAGGAATACCCCTGATTCTCCGAAGTTCGTTCCTATATGAACTATTTAGCCTTAGCCGCTTCCAGCTCGCTCGCTACTTCCTCTGGCGACTTGGTGCCCATCGTAATGGACTGAAGTCCGTTGTTAATAATTTCGGTTAACTGAGGCGTAAGCACGGCATCATATACAGGAGCCACGCCTCCGCTCGTCAGGCTAATGAGCTGCTTCAACGTATCGGATGCATCGGACGGAACTGTAACAGTTGCCGGAACCAGCTGATCCTTGGCCAGAAGACGGTTATACGTATCCTCGCTGCTCAGAAACCGGATAAATTGACGGGCTGCATCCAGCTTGGCTGGATCGATATCTTTGTTAATCGCAACGCCTTGTCCCGTAACCCCCGACAAAGCTTGCGGGTTGCCTGCTCCGCCTTCAATGGCCGGGAAGATAGCGAGGCCCAGATTACGATCCTTCGGCAGCTTCTCTTGTACGCCGCCAAGGGACCAAGTGCCTTCAACGAACATAGCCGCTTTCCCCTGGACAAAATAATCCAAATGCTGATTGTTGTCGATCGTGTTTAAATCTTCATTGAATGCTTTCAAATCGGTCAATTCTTTAATGACATTCAAACCGCCCACGAACTCAGGATCGGTAAACTTCTTCTCTCCGCTCATCGCTTTGACCAGGAAGTCGCTTCCTGTCATGCGGTCGCCAATCGTGGAGATGTAGCAGGATTGAAGCACCCATTGCCCTTTGTTGCCGAGAGCGATCGGCGTAACTCCCAAATCACGCACTTTTACAACCATCTCCTTGAATTCCGTATAGGTCTTCGGAAACTCGCTGTAACCCGCTTTGGCCAAAATGTCCTTATCGTAGTAAATCATATGGGTGTATACAACAATGTTAGGAATTGCATATTGCTTGCCGTCAATTTGATAGTCGATCAAGTTAGCGCTCGGAATGAGCTTGTCTTTGTATTCTGCGGCGAGATCGTCGATTGGCAGTACCGTATTGCCGTCTACCATGGGCTTCAGCTCTGCGCCTGGCCATACGACGAACATATCCGGCAATTGCCGGCCTGCTGCACTTGCCTTTAATTTCAGCTTGTACTGATCATGCGGCATTTGCTCGATTTTGACTTTAATATTCGGGTTTTCTTGCTGGAATTCGCTCACCTTATCATTCAGCACGCCCATGTACGCATCTGACCCGTTCCAAATGTTCCAGAACGTCAATTCTACGTTTTTGGCCGGTGCTTCTGTGGCCGTTCCCCCATTGCTCGGTTTATTCTCAGGTTCGTTGCTGCCTTTGCTGCCGTTGTTCCCGCTTCCGCATGCCGTTAGCCCGATCGACAAGATCAGAACCAGCATGATGCTGACAGCCTTACTTATGACTGTGTGTGCGCGTTTCATCGTATTCCCCCTCATTTTTGTTTTGCGGTGTTTGTAACCGTTATCATTATTGTAGGGAAAACGGTTGCAGCCAGAAACCGATTAAATTAACTCAGCATCCACTATTTTAAACAAGATTGCCTATGGTGAAGATTCGGCCGGTATCGTATCGACGAATGGAATCGTTAACCGGATATGGGTTCCTGCCGCTGCCGGCAAAAACTCCATACGGAACCGGTCGCCAAACCATAAAGATAACCGCAGGTAGACGTTGCGCATGCCGTGGCTCCCTTCGCCTGTGTAGGCGATCAAGTCGGATAATGCCTGAATATCAGCGCCTAAGCCATCATCGATAATATCAATGTGATAGGCGTCGCCTGCAGAAAGCCGCGTGCTCCGTACCGTTATATGCATCGGCTTTTGCTGGCCCGGCATGCCATGGACGATGCTGTTCTCCACAAGCGGCTGCAAAATCATCTTCGGCACATAGGAAGCCAGCAATTCATCCTCTATATCGATCTCGCAGGTCAATCGCGCACCCAGCCTCTGCTGTTGGAGATCAAGATAGCTCCTCACGTACAGCGCCTCGTCCTTCAGCTCAACCCAAGTTCCCGATCGGTGAAGACTCAAGCGGAACAACGTCGATAACACTTGAATTAACCGACTCGTTTCCATTGCTTTTTCAATTCTGGCCTTCCAGCGGATCATGTCGAGCGTGTTGTACAGAAAGTGGGGATTGATCTGCATCTGAAGCACATGCAGCTCAATTTCCTTCTGCTTGAGTGTCAGCTTGTATTCCTTATCAATAAGATCATGAATCCGGTCCATCATGGCGTTGAAGTTCGCCGCCAGCAAGCCAATCTCATCCTTGGAACGAATCCCGGTAATTTTTCTAAAATAGTTGTCATCGACTTTCTTCATCATTTTGGTCAATCTTTCAATCGGCTTAAGTATCCAGTTAAAAATAAGCCATGAAGCATAAAGCACGGTCGCGACCGATATCGCCACGATCAGTATCGTATAAAACTGGATCGACCTTGATTCTTTGAACAGATGATCCTTATCGACCCAGGAAATTAACCCCCAGCCGGTATAGGCAATTTTTTTGTATAGCAGCAGATTATCTTTTTCATCAACAGGCTTTCCTTCACTGCTGACAAGCTGATGTATGCTGCTGCTATCCAGTTGAAACTTGTCACCCGGCTCAGACCGTTGTTCCGTAATCGAATTTCCGTCATGATCGAGCAGCATAGTGCCTGCGATTGCTCCCGAATCCTTGCTTTGGATCAGCTCGTTCACCTTGGAAACCTTCAGACGGATAATGACGATGCCAAGCGCCTTGTCGATCGCATTATAGTCATTAATGACGCGGACTAGCGAAATAATCGGTTCGTGATGGATATCACCGTTTTCATAACGCCCTGTCCAGGTGATTTTTCCTCTCTCTTGAACCGCTTGGTCGATCCACTCCCCTTCATTTCCGATAAATCGGGAGCCATAGGCGATTTGACGGTCGTCCACCCCTCTAAACTCTACGGAATGAATGTAGCCCTTGGAAATTAAAATAAACTCGATAAATCCTTTTATGTTATCGATAAGCGCCGATGCGAGCTTCGGATCGGAATCGACGGAGGTCATCGTTAAGTAGCTGCGAATATCTTTATTGACGATTGCATAGCTTGAGGTCGACTCAACCTCGCGGATAACAGATTCAATATTCGCTACGTTGGCATCCAGCAGCGTCGCCGTCGATTTCACGGCCTGATTCGTCATCGCTCTCGTAGAAATATTGTAGGACAAGGTGCTGAGCGCAATCAGCGGCAGAAAAATCAACACGCAAAAAAGAATGAGCAATTTGGTACGAATACTAATAAACGCCGGCTTCTTCTCTACCTTCATCATCTAGTTCCCCTGTTCTATACTAGAATTGGCTGGAATGTGCATCCATTGTCGCTCAACTCTATTAAAATTGGCAAGAGGGAGAATACGTAGAGAGGGGTAGGTATATATGGATAATAAAATGACAGCTAAACTTCAATCCGGGCAAGGATAACTCAATTTTTCGGCCCCGTTAGCAGTGGTCATTGACCCTATATCAAGAAAAAAGTCCTAAAAATAGATTAACGAATAAATTATTACATGGTAGAATTATCAGTAACGATTTTTATAAATTATAGATCAAACAAGCGGTATCTCATTATTCTAGCCAAAACAGATCAGTATAGGATGATAAGCCGATAAGATCGTATGTAACTATTAATAAATTAACTTATAAGAAAACAAAGGAGAGTTTGATGAGAAAGCTAGCTATAGCCCTTTTTTTGGCATTCGCCTTTAGTTTATTAATTAGCTGCCAATCAAAAGAAAAGAACTTGCAGTCAACTTTAAGTAATGCAAGCACTCCCTCTTTAACCCGAGTAGAATCCTCACCACCAGCTTCTCCCACTCCAGATGATAACTCCTTGAAAGGGTTTCTATACATTAATTCAAATCAATCTGAACAGATATTTATTAATTGGACAAATCAAGAAAACCTATTAAATGGGAGTATGCAGTATGCGAGTACAAAAAAATCAGGAAACGAAATAGCTATTGAAACTAATTCATATCCATTCACAGGTGTTATAAGCAAGAAGTCTATTAGTCTAAACTTCACTAATGGTTTCTTTAATTCAACCATTACTATTACTGGGGCTATAAGAAAAAATGAGTTAATTCTTTACTTTCCCGATAACGATGGACTACTAAATGAATTCTCTTTTAAAGAAAGTAGCGTTCAAGAGTATAACTCATTAATACAGTCTTTATCTGAAAAAATTAAAAACACAAATAGACAGCAAGCAGAACTTAAAGCTATCGAGGAACAAGAAGCAGCGAACAAGAGAAAGAAAGAAAACGAACAAAAAGCAGTTATACAAGCAAATCAATCTCTTGAAAATGTTATCCAAACATTACTAGAACAACTTAAAAACCGTGAGAATTTTGAAGAACAATTTACCAATGTTAATACATCTTTCGAGACACATTGGAAACAAATGAATTTAAATAAGCAAAAACTCATCGCTGCTTCCAAAGTTAAACCCTTCAACAATGACCAATATTATATTGTTCAAGACATTAGGTATGATATTGGTGATGATAAATATGCAATTGGTGATGATACCTATCAATTTAAAGATATAGAATGGAGAATTAATAATTACTTAGCCGATTTACAAAGCTCATTAGACGACATTAACCATCGTTGGTCATTGCTCAATGTTGCCACTAAACAAAATTCAACCGGTACCCCTTTACCAAATTTTACTGAAGAACACATTTTAACTCTCACTAAAAACATAGAAGTCGAACTAAATAAATCTACCTCTTTATTAGCTACAAATCAGAAAATATCTGCTCAATTTCAGGATAAAGCTGAAAAATTGGCAGATGAGATGCTAGATTACTTTAATAATTTACAAATTGAATACGACTAAAAACAGCACCAAGGAAACCACTTCCTTGGTGCTGTTTTTAATTAAAGAAAAAGATCAGTACTACATAAAACAATAAATATCCCAATTAGTAGTTGAGAAATATAATATTAATGATATTCTCTAAAAGAGAGACCTTCTTAAGTCAGTCCCTTTATTTCTTCCCTTTGCCCCGCAGCTGCTGGTTATGCGCGATCTTCTGCTCCATCCCCTGCTCCGACGCTTTGTAAAAACTCATATTCCTCAACACATCAGGCAAATACTGCTGCTCTACATAATGCCCCGGGTAGTCATGCGGATATTTATAGCCTTCATGCCCAAGCTGCTGCGCGCCCTTGTAATGGGTATCCCGCAGATGGAGCGGCACTTCGGCGCTGCCCATCCCCTCAATCGTCGCTGTCGCCTTGGCGATCGCCATTGCAACGGCATTCGACTTTGGACTTTCCACGGCGAATAAAATGGCTTGCGTGACATTGTATTTCGCCTCGGGCCAGCCGATCTTGTGGTAGGCGTCCATCGCGGTCACCGCCTGGATCATTGCTTGCGGATTAGCCAATCCGATATCCTCACTGCAAGCGACAATCAGCCTGCGGATGAACGTCATCGGGTCCATGCCGAGCTTTTCTACCGCATAGAGAAACCAGAACAGCGCAGCATCGCTGGAGCCTCTTACGCTTTTGTGAAACGCCGAGAGCACATCGTATTGCGTGGAAGGATCTGCCCGCAGCGCCTTGTTGCGAATTGATTCCTGCGCCACTTCGATCGTAATATGGACGGACCCGTCCGGCTCCGACGGCGTCGTTACAGCAGCTAGCTCCAGCGCATTAAGCGCACGCCGGATATCGCCCCCCGCCATCGCCGCGAGATGCGCCAGCGCATCCTCCTCAACCTTCAAATTCATAAAGCCAAGCCCGCGGTCCTTATCATCCAGCGCCCGCTTCATCGCCTCCAGCGCATGCCGCTCATCAAGCGGCTGCAGTTGAAACAGCGTAGAGCGAGACAGCAACGCTCCGTTCACATGATGGAACGGATTTTCTGTTGTCGCTCCTATAAAAATAATGATGCCCTGCTCAACCGCAGGAAGCAGCGCATCCTGCCGCGACGTATTGAAGCGGTGCACCTCGTCGAGGAATAGAATTGTTTTTTTCCCGTATAGCATCTTGTTGCTCCGTGCCCGGTCGATAACCTCACGAACGTCCTTCACGGAAGCGTCGACTGCATTCAGCTTGACGAAATCACCGGCCGTACGCTTGGAAATAATGTTCGCCAGCGTCGTCTTGCCACAGCCCGGCGGACCGTAGAGCAAAATAGACGACACTTGGTCGCCCTCTATAGCCCTTCTTAGCAGTTTATCCGGTCCTATTATATGTTCTTGCCCAATATATTCTTCAAGCGTCTCCGGCCGCAGCCGGTCCGCCAGCAGCCTCGCACGCGGCGTCTCTGCTTCCTGATAGCTAAATAAGTCCATGCGCATTCACTACTTTCTTCATCCGTTACTACGATCATAGCATATCGTACAGGTGTTCGCCAGATTGTCGATTTTCCTGAAAATAGGCCTTTTGTTTCACTATATCTTCACAATTCCTAGGTAAAACGTAGGTTTTTGATGTAAACTTTTTTACTAAATATACCGATATAAATTAGTGGTAAATTATTCTTTTATGCAATATCGTACGATCGACTTGCCATGTTGAGAGGGAACAGGTAGAGACTAGATAACTAATCTGTAAAGAGAGAGAGGATAAGAGGAGTGCTGTCGATTGTTCAAGAAAGTCGAGACTGATTGGGAACTAACGATGTTCAACAGTATTTGGACCACCGTATGGAAAGAAAAGGGCTTTGAGCTGGAGTATGCTGAGCAAGCGCTGGAGAGATACGTCGCGATCTCGCCTGAAGGCCATTACGTGGGCACCTCCGAGATTAAAGCCTATACACCTGGTGTTAGCATAATTGATTCTGTTGCGCCTTTCCATAGCCATCCGAAAATTGCAGCTGATCCTGCACGAGTAGCCGAAATAGATAAAATCGCAGTCATTAAGCAATACAGGGGCCATCCGATAACGGACCTGCTCTCTTCCGCCGTTTTTAGCGCAGAGACGCATCAATTCCGATACTTTATATCTTTGCTGGAGCCGGTATTTTACCGTGCGCTGCGCATTACATTCCACGTGCCGATGGAGAAAGCGGGAGAAAAGACCTTTTATAAAGGCGATTACGTTATTCCGGTTATTTTCGATATGGAGCGCATGTATAGCAACAAAGAGCACTATGAGTGGCTTGCCTATCCGGACAGCCATACGATCCGATCGGGTATAAAAATTTAATAGTCGGGAAGAGAAGGTAGATGACGATGAAGAAAGAACTGACTGTGCTAGACAAAAGAAATCGTTTGTTCATAAAAATATTATGGGGCTTGCTGGCGCTTGGGATCGTTGCCGATATTGGCGCGGGACTTGGCACCGATATGATCTTGCTGCTCGTGATAGTAGGCACAGTCAGTATCGGCATCGCTACCTTCATGACTTACAAAAGAATTTTAGTTTCTTACATCATGTATTACGTACCCGTTATTTTGATGGCGATTACGACGCTTCTTATCGTATCTGACCCGAATCCGATTATAAGCACCTATTTCCTTACTTTTGTAGGCATTGCCCTCATGACGCTGTACGCCGATTATAAGCCTATTGTGTTCTCCGGGCTGCTTAGCATGGGTCTTAGCACTTATTTGTTTATGACCCCGAAATACAAGGATGTCTTATTTCCTAATGATTCGCTGATCTACTTATATTTGTACATTATCTTCATCACGATTGCGCTCGCTTCATCGGCCAAGTTCAGCCAGAAGCTGCAAGAGGAAGTACTGGTAGAGCGAAGCGATGCGCTTGCTTCCAAGGAAATGGCTGAACAACTGGTTGAGAAAATGAAATCGTCGATTCTCGTTCTGGGAGAATTCAGCAACGAGCAGAAAAATACGGCGCAATCCACCGGACAAATTTCACGCGAGGTTACAACGACGTTCACAGAAATGTCCGCTTCCATCGAGAAGCAGACTGGCATGGTGCTTAACGTCAGCAGCTCTGCACAAACGATTGAAGGCGCAGTAACGCAGCTGCTGGAAGGCGCAACCCGCCTACAGCAATATTCGGCGGACACCGCTGCACTGACTGAGGATGGCAATACGCTCGTTCATACGCTGTCTACGGAAGTGGAACGTGTTCGTTCGATCATCTCGCAAACGGTAGAAATGATGAAGCAGCTGACTGAACAGAACGAGCGCGTCAGCTCCATCGTTGGTTCTATTAGCGAAATTTCGGAGCAGACGAATTTGCTGTCGCTCAATGCTGCCATTGAAGCAGCGCGTGCCGGCGAGCAAGGGCGCGGCTTTGCCGTCGTAGCCGGTGAAGTCCGCAAGCTGGCCGACAATGCCAGTCTGGCTGCCAATGAGATCAACGATATTCTGGGCGCCATTCATACGCAAATCAGCGCCGTCAGCGAGCAAGTCAATCTAGGTGACCATGCTGCCGATGTAAGCTATAACGCAGCACAGCAGGTCGAGAAAATCATTCAGAGCATCAACGGCAATACGGAGCAAGTGAAGCAGCAGTCCGACACGGTTGGCATTTCTTCCCGCCAGCTGCATGAGCAATACTCATCGATTGCCGACGAAATGACGTCAATGGCGGCGACGACGGAGCAAAATATGGCTTCCGTAGAAGAAGTTTGCGCCAGCATGGAAAACCAGGATTCCAAGATCAATCATCTTGTTGACGGCTACGGCAAACTGGATGCGCTCATCTCCGAGCTCACTCAGCTGGTTGAGCGGAAAAACACAAACACGAAGCAAAGCTAAAGCTAGCTGCATGACGCATCACAAAAGGGCGGTCGCAGGAGGGAATTCCCTTCTGCGACCGCCCTTTTCTCTTGCATTAAACCTCGATGCCTGCCTTGCTTAGCATATCCTGTACGACGACGCTGACCATAATGAGTCCGGCTACCGGCGGTACAAATGCGTTGCTGGCTGGAGGCTGCTTCGCCTTGCGAATTTCCGGAGCATTCTCCGGTACGATCCGCTGCGTCACATCCTCACGCGGCTTTTTCGGAAGCTCGTCCGAGAATACGACCTTCACGCCTCTCTTAATGCCGTCCTTGCGCAGCTTCGTGCGAACGACACGGGCGATGGGATCGGTATGGGTTTTGGAGATGTCGGCTACGCGGAACCTCGTCGGGTCCATTTTGTTCGCCGCACCCATACTCGAAATGATCGGAATGCCGCGTTCCAGACATTCCTTAATGAGGTGCACCTTGTACGAGATCGTATCGGATGCATCCACGACGTAATCAAGCTCATAAGCAAACAATTGCTCGTACGTCTCCTCCGTATAGAACATCCGTAGCGATACGGCATCGCAATCCGGATTAATCAGCTTAATCCGGTCGCGCATCAGGTCAGCCTTCGGCTGGCCTACCGTGGTCGTCAGCGCATGAATCTGACGGTTAACGTTCGTAATATCAACAACATCTTTGTCGATCAGGATGACGCGCCCTACACCCGTACGGGCGAGCGCTTCGGCAGCGATCGAGCCTACACCGCCGATGCCGAGCACGGCAACCGTACTCCCTTTCATCAGCTCCAGCCCTTCCGGGCCTATTGCAAGCTCAGTACGCGAAAATTGATGCAGCATATCGTGGCCGCCTCCTTCGCCTTATTCCTGCGGTTTAGCCGCTTCAGGCTTCGGTTTCAGAACCGTGCGGATATGAAGCTGCTCCAGCTGCGACAGCTCAACAGTGGATGGAGCGTCCATCAACAGGTCGGTTGCGCTTGCCGTTTTCGGGAAAGCGATCGTCTCACGCAGGTTCGTTCTGCCTGTAAGCAGCATCACGAGACGGTCTAGACCGAAGGCAATACCGCCGTGCGGAGGCGTGCCGTATTCGAATGCGTCCAGCAGGTAGCCGAAGCTTTCATGTGCTTCTTCCATCGTGAAGCCCAGCGCTTTGAACATTTTTTCCTGAACGTCGCGTTTGTAGATCCGCATCGAGCCGCCGCCTACTTCGTAGCCGTTAAGCACGATATCGTACGCTTGTGCGCGGATTTTGCCCGGATCGGTATCGAACAGGTGCACGTCTTCGTCCTTCGGACGTGTGAACGGATGGTGTTCGGCTACATAACGCTTCTGATCCTCGTCCCAGCCAAGCAGCGGGAAGTCAACAACCCATGCGAATTTGAATTTCGAATCGTCGATCAAGCCAAGCTCGCGGCCCACTTTCAGACGCAGGTTGCCAAGCACGTCGGCTACAACTTTTTTCTTGTCGGCGGAGAACGTCAGCAAGTCGCCTTCCTCTACTTGCAGGCGCTCTGTAAGAGCTGCGATTTCTTCCGGCTTGAGGAATTTAACGATTGGACCTTTCCACTCGCCTTCTTTAATCGTGATCCACGCCAGGCCTTTGCCGCCGTAACGGGCAGCGAACGGCTGCAGATCGTCAAGCTCTTTGCGGCTCCAATGGCCGCAGCCTTTTGCGTTGAACGCCTTCACGACACCGCCGCTTGCCGCAACGCTTGCAAATACTTTTACGTCGCTCGTTGCAACGATATCCGTAATATCTTCTATTTCCATACCGAAGCGGAGATCCGGTTTGTCAGAGCCGTATTTGTTGATGGCATCCTCATACGTAATGCGCTGGAACGGAAGCTCCAGTTCTACGCCAATTGTCTCACGGAACAAGCGTGCTGCGAGCTGCTCCATCATGCCCAGCAATTGGTCTTGCGACAGGAAGGAAGTCTCGATGTCGACTTGCGTAAATTCCGGTTGACGGTCTGCACGAAGATCCTCATCGCGGAAGCAGCGTGCGATTTGGTAATAGCGCTCGATACCGCCGACCATGAGCAGCTGTTTGAAAATTTGCGGCGATTGCGGCAGGGCGAAAAATTCGCCTTCATGCACACGGCTAGGCACCAAGTAATCGCGCGCGCCTTCTGGCGAGCTTTTCGTCAGAATCGGTGTTTCTACGTCGATAAAGCCTTCGCCGTCGAGGAAGTCACGGAAAATTTTCGATGCTTTCGAACGAAGCAGCAGCGTTTTGTGCATTTCCGGACGACGCAGATCAAGGTAACGATATTTCAGACGAAGCGACTCGTCGACTTCAACGCCGTCTTCAATCGGGAATGGAGGCGTCTTCGCGCTGTTCATCACTTCAATTTCTGTTACACGGATTTCAATCTCGCCTGTCGCGAGGTTTTTGTTCACCGTCTCTGCGTCACGCTCTACGACTGTGCCTGTTACTGCAAGCACGAACTCGTTGCGGGCACGGTCAGCAATTGCCAGCGCGTCGCCGGAGAAGTCCGGGTTGAATACGATTTGAACAATGCCTGTACGATCGCGCAAGTCAATGAACAATACGCCGCCAAGGTCGCGACGACGTTGAACCCAGCCGTTCAGGGTTACGGATTGGCCGATATCGGCTTTCGTTAAAGTACCGCAATGATGAGTTTTGAGCATCATGGTTTTCATTCTCCCTTTTCAATCGGATGTATTGGAACTATTGTTGTTTCTTACTGCTTGCTGTTACTGCTTCAACTGGGCGGAGAGCTGACCCAGCGCTACAAAACGCTGTTCGCCGCTCGCCATGTCTTTCAGTGCAATCTCTCCGCGCGATAGCTCGTCATCGCCAAGAATAGCGGTGTAGCGAGCCTGCAGACGGTCGGCGGATTTCATTTGCGCCTTCATTTTCCGGCCCAAATAATCCCGCTCCGCACGTATGCCGTCCTGACGAAGCTGATAGACGATTCTAGCTGTCTCACGCTCCGCCGCCTCGCCAAGACCGACCAGATAGACATCCACTTGAGGCTCGTTTGCTTGCTCAGCTTGCTTGTTGAGCAGCATGATCGTTCTCTCGAGGCCAAGACCAAGACCGATGCCCGGCTGATCCGGACCGCCGATTTCAGCTACCAAGCCATTATAGCGGCCGCCGCCGCCAATTGTATCGATAGCGCCAATGCCTTCCGACTTATACTCGAAAGCGGTATGGGTGTAGTAATCAAGCCCGCGTACTAGACGGGGATTAATTGTATAAGGGATGCCCATATCGGAAAGGTATTGCTGGAGCTTGTTGAAATGCGTGCTGCACTCCTCGTCCAAGCTGTCCAGAATCGAAGGCGCTCCCTCGAAGTGATGCTGATCATTCTTGCAGTCCAATACGCGCAGCGGATTGCGGTCCATACGCGACTGGCAGTCCTTGCACAGCACCTCGCGCTTAGGCTCCAGGAAAGCCAGCAGCTTTTCGCGGAAATCGGCGCGAACGCTAGGCGTACCGACGGAGTTGATCTCCACGCGTACTCCCTTCAGGCCAACCTCTGTATAGAAGGTGTAGCCTAGTGCAATCACCTCGGCATCAATAGCCGGGTCGACCGAGCCCAGCGCCTCGACGCCAAACTGGTGGAACTGGCGATAGCGGCCGGCTTGCTGGCGCTCGTAGCGGAACATCGGACCGATGTAATACAGCTTCGATACGTCTGGCTCGCCAAACAGCTTGTTCTCGACATAGGATCTGACAACGCCAGCTGTTCCCTCGGGACGAAGCGTCACGCTCCGGTCTCCGCGATCGGTGAATGTATACATTTCTTTCTCGACGATATCGGTCGTCTCGCCTACTCCCCGCTGAAACAGCTCCGTCGATTCGAACATCGGCGTTCTAATCTCGCGGAAGTTGTACCGCCGGCATATGTCCCGAGCTTTCTGCTCTACATACTGCCAACGCTCCGACGCTCCAGGCAAAATATCCTGTGTGCCCGGCAATTTCTGAAATGCCATGCTTCTTCCCTCCTGACCCCTGATCGTTCCTTGTTGCCTTGATCTGGAACGCAAAAAAGACCCTCGTCGCTGACGACTATTCATCGCCAGGGACGAGAGTCTGAACTCCCGTGGTGCCACCCAAATTCCGGACCGTCTTGTACGACAAGCCCGCTCATAAACGGTTAACGCCCGTTACACGCATACCGGCTATTTAATGCTGGCTCTGTACAACAAAGCCGTTCTCGTTCGCCGATCGTTCTCCGGAAGGTCTCTTCATCCAGCCACCATAAGGATGCTTGCAGCCTAGGCATCCATCTCTGGGTACGTGCACGGGATTACTTGGTTCCATCAACAAATCATTTTTATGATATTAAGGGTTAATATTACCTGTATACAGCCGAAAAGTCAAGCAAACATTTCCTCTACAAAAGCAATCCAGGCTTTTGCTGCCCGTGATAAATACCCTTCCCGCTTCCATACCATGACCAGCTCCCAAGGAATAACCGGCTCGGTCAACGGAACAGAGCTGATTTGCGTAGCATCCAGCGTCCGGCAGATCGTCTCCGGCAGCATGGCAATGCCAAGATCGGACGCCACCATCTCCGTAATGAAATCCCATTGCGAGCTTTCATAGACGATATGGGGGGTGAAGCCTGCATCACGGCAATGATCGATAACCCGGTCATGAAGGGTAAATTCATTGCTGAACAGGATAAACCGCTCGGTCGAAAGCTCGGATAACGCAATTGACTGTCTGCCTGAGAAGGGATGAGACGTCGGCATGATGACATTTAGTTTCTCTCTAACGAGCGGGATTGATTCAAACTGCTCCTTATCTACGGGGGTCAGCACGACGCCGACATCAAGAGCGCCGCTGCTTACACTGTCTTCGATCCGGACTGCACCGTACTCCACCATCTGTACGGAAATGCCGGGATAACGCGCTTGAAAACGCTTGAGCACCGAAGGAAAAAACCGCGAACCTGCCATCGGCGGCAATCCGATTGAAATCGTACCTTTCTGCAAGAACGACAGATCGTTAACTTCCGCCGTCAAGCTGTCGAATAGCTGCAAAATCGGCTGCGCATAGCGGTACACCACTTCCCCGGCATCCGTCAGCTTCACCGTTTTGCTATCCCGGTTGAACAACTCAAAGTGCAGCTCATTCTCCAAATTGCGGATCGATTTGCTGATTGTCGGCTGAGCGATATGCAGCGATTCTGCCGCTTTCGTAAAGCTGCGCTGCTTGACGATTTCGTTAATGTACTGCAAATGCCGGATATCCATGTGCAGCTCTCCTTTATATATCATAGCAAAATGGAATGTAAATCATTCTGTATATTCATTTTACCTATAATAAGGCTTGCAGTACACTAAGAAAGCAACAAGAAGAGGAGCTGAACCACATGTACAAAAAAGCACTACGCACGATTGGGCAGGTTCTGCTGCTCATCGTGATTTCCAAGCTTTCAGCTCTAGCCGTTCATCTGCTTCATTTGCCCATTCCGGGCAGTGTTGCTGGTATCGCAGTATTATTCACTCTGCTGAAAACAAAGCTATTGCGCATCGAATGGGTCGAAGCCGGAGCCGCCTGGCTGCTGGCTGAAATGCTGCTGTTCTTTATTCCATCTACTGTAGGAATCGTCAATTATAAAAGCTTAATCGTCTCCAGCGGTCCGCTTATCCTGCTCGCCATTATCGGCAGCACCGTCGCTGTCATGATTTTCGCAGGCACGATTGCACAGCGAATTGCGCCTAATGAAGCTGCTGATCCAGGATCTATTGGCGGCGGAGCACGCGGACAAAGTGAAGGAGGCGTTGCGGGATGATGGAGGCTGCACTATGGCTGCTGGCTACGATTGCCGTATATGCGGGTGCAAAACGGCTCTACCGCATGTATCCAAAGCTGTGGCTGACTCCGCTTTTGGTTACGCCAGCCATTATCATAATTGCTATCGAGCTGTTAGGCGTTCCTTTCAAGCAATACAATAACGGCGCAGGTGTATTAACCGACATGATTGAGCCGGCTACGGTTGCCCTCGCCGTCCTTCTCTATAAGCATCTTGATGTGCTGAAAAAAAATGCGCTGCTCATTGCCGTTAGCGTCAGCTCAGGCGCTATCGCAGCTATTGTTACATCCGCCGGGCTGGCTCGGCTGCTTGGGCTGAACGCCCAAATGATGGAGACGCTCGCTCCTCGCTCGGCCACCACACCGATTGCGCTTGCCGTTTCCGATATGCTTGGCGGATTACCGACCATCACCGCTGTCGCCACGCTTATTACCGGTCTGCTCGGCATGATCGTCGGCCCTCTGGTCGTTCGCTTGTGCCGGATTCGCAATCCGATTGCACGAGGTGTCCTTTTCGGAACGAGCGCTCACTCTGCAGGAGTCAGTAAAGCATTCGAGTACGGCCCGGTTACGGGATCAGTGGCGGGTATCGCTATGCTGCTGACAGCTTTCGTTACGCTGTGTGCAGCACCTTGGCTTGTATCTTTGTTCGTATGAAATGAAAGGCAGCAGCAAAAGACCGGTAAGCTGGTCTTTGATGCTGCCTTTATTATTGTTATGGTGATTAGAGTCCGTAAAAAAGAAAAAAACCTACAAACGAGTTGTAGGTCCAAGAAATTTATATTTTTAAAAAGGGGGTCGAGTTCTATTATAGGTTAACGATATTAAGGAACCATTATAAAATGATTACAGCATTATTACAAAATAGAAAGCGGTTGCGGAAGTTCGTGGATTTGGTTCATGCTGCCGTTCGGGCTCCGTAGTTTCGGTTCATGCTGCCGTTCTTGATTGCCATCGATCGTTAACTCGATCGGGAATTCAATCATCGAAAAGTCATCATGAACTCGAAACCACTCCGCCTACATTTAAATCGTTACTAGCTACTCCAGCGATGTACCTTGTAAGACCCGGCTCATCCGTCTGTTGGAGATTGCCAGAGCTTCTTCCCTGCTGCTTGCTGGGGCGCTGAACATCAATCCGTCTTCCGCTGTCCAAATGCCTGAGGAGGATTGCTCCTTACGATCAAAGATAGCGATAGTGACTTCACTGAAATCTGAATTGGTGTAAAGTGTTCCGTAACTATACATGACGGGTATGCCATTATCATTATAGTTATATATAATTATGCCCGAGTCATCACTCTGCAATTTGATTTCTAATTTTCTATATTTTTCAGGCACAGGATTATCATCACCAGCTATTTCTATCGTTCCAATGAAGGTTTTTTGACCGGTAATACTTTTCTTCACTTTGCCCTCAATCTTAATCAACGCCGACTCCGAAACTTGAACATGAGCTTGTCCTAGCTGATACTTCAATCCTTCTAAATTAACTTCATACCCTCTAGCAATGTATAGGAAACAAATTAAGAAGACAGCAATTACAATACCACCTATTGTTAAAGGTAATGCTATTTTTCTTGTCACAATGTGCTTTCCTCCTCGCATGTCAACTTACAAAAATATACTCCATCAATTATAGTATTACTATCTATATAATATCCATATTTATCTATGGATTTCATCTTTCTTCTACTCTTATTCCCTTCACGAATCTGAACAATTCCCCAACTCTACACTTTCATTCACCACTTCTTCTTCAGACCGGATCCTAAAAGATCAAAATGCAAAAGTGCATTTTGCAACCCGCTTATTCGGCCAGAATCGCCATCAAAATGCAAATATACAGTTTGATAAGGCTAAAATCAGCAAACACGCCCTGTTTAGGCCGTTTCACCTGCACTTTTACATTTTGATCGCTATTTCGGCCAAAAAATGACCGATCAACATGCACTTTTGCATTTTGATCCCCTTCCAGCCACTCGGCAAGGAAGGGCCTCCCTTTTCATACCGTTCGCGCCTCCTGGACTCCCGAATTCTGATGTCATCTCGCGTTACTCATCACTCGGATTCAAGTCAGCGGTCAAACCAGGTACACACTTCCCCATCAGCAACAAAAAAAAGGCGCTCCCTTTAAGGAGACGCCTTTACGTACATACTATTTTTTATTATTTGGCTGATCGTGTTTCGTCCCCTTTGGGGTGACTGCCCACTCCTCAGCTGCTTCGATGTCGCCTTCGAGCTGCGACCAGATCAGAGCCTCTCTGCGGTCGGCATGGATTAATCTGCGCGCCGTCCGCTCCATGCCTTGCTCCTTGCGGGATTGATGCATTTGCTCGGGACTCCTTCGCCTGATGTTTGGCAAGCTCGCCCCTTTAGAGTTGGCTGTTCCATTCCTTCGTAGATGGTGGAGCTCGAAACGAACACTCAACAGCTACTTTACAATGAGTGAAATCAGTTCATCGTAAGGATTGATCTCTTGGAACTAAATCCAGCCAGACAAAAAAGGGACGCGCTGCCGCTGTCCCTAGTGTTGCCCGCTTCCGGCGCTTGCATTCAAGCTAAACCCCGGCAGTATAGTCCGTATCACTCTAACCAGCTTTCAACTAGCCTAGTCTTAATTGATTCAAAGCCGGAGCTTTAAATCGGTTTAACTCGAATCTCGATCAGAGTAAAGAGTAATTTAAAATGCTGCATAATACCTGAATAGACACACGGCTCACAGTGCTTGCTGCATAACAAAGATCAGTTGATCATCCGTATGCCCTTTTCAAGCTCTTAAGCCTTGCTGTCCACAATAAGCGTCACTGGCCCCCAGTTGACGAGCGATACGTCCATCATCGCGCCGAACACGCCAGTCGCCACCGTAAGTCCCGCTGCCTGCAGCGCCTCGTTAAAACGCTCGTATAGCGGCTCCGCCTGCTCCGGCCTAGCAGCGGCCATGAAGTTGGGACGCCGCCCCTTGCGGCTGTCGCCGTATAGCGTAAACTGCGAGACCGATAGGATCTGACCGCCAATATCAACAACGGAATGGTTCATCTTGCCGTTGTCATCTTCAAAGATACGCAAGCCTGCTACTTTGTCCGCCATCCAGCGCACATCAGCTTCTGTATCCTCGTGTGTGATGCCAACGAGCAATACGAGGCCAAACTCGATTGCTCCGGTCACTCCCCCGTCAACGGTCACTTCGGCGCGCTTGCTCCGCTGTATGACTACTTTCACCGCTCTAGACCTCCGATTAGCTGTTCATAATCCGCTGCACCGAATAAATATCCTGCACCCGCTTGATCTTCTCGACAACGGAAGACAAGTGGTCGATGTTGCGGATAAGCACCGTCATATGAATCATAACCATTTTATTTTTAACCGAACGTCCGGTCACAGCCGATATATTCGTCTTGCTCTCCGATACCGCCTGCAGCACTTCATTCAGCAAGCCGTCGCGGTCATGCCCGGCAATTTCAATATCGACGCTGTAATTGGATTCGATTGAAGCTTCCCATTCCACTTCAATGACGCGTTCCGCTTCTTCACCATCCGTGCCGAACGGAATGTTCTGGCAGTCCATCCGGTGTACGGATACACCGCGTCCGCGCGTAATATAGCCAACGATCTCATCACCCGGCACCGGATTGCAGCAGCGTGCAAAACGAACGAGCAAATTGTCGATCCCTTTTACCGTAACGCCATGCGTCGGACGGTTTTTACGGCTGCTTGCCTTCGATTCCTTCTCAATGATTAGCTCATTGCTCTTCTCGGCTTCCTTGCGCAGCTTCTCCGTCAGCTTCGTACAGATCTGTGCGGCGGTAATGCCGCCGAAGCCGATCGCGCTCATCATATCCTCGATGTCATTGAACGCAAACTTCGCTGCCGCTTCCTGCAGCTTATCATCCGCTAGCCAGACATGAGGCTCCAGCCCCAGCCGCTTGAGCTCGCGCTCCAGCATGTCGCGGCCTTTGGCGACGTTCTCCTCGCGCTTCTCCTTCTTGAACCATTGGCGGATCTTACTCCTTGCATGGGAGGATTGAGCGATTTTAACCCAGTCTTGGCTAGGTCCGTAAGAATGCTTAGAGGTCAAAATTTCAACGATGTCACCGGTTTTCAGCTTATGGTCCAGCGGCACAATCCTGCCATTCACCTTCGCGCCAATTGTCCGGTTGCCGACCTCAGTATGAATCCGGTAAGCAAAATCAAGCGGTACAGATCCGGCCGGCAGCTCGATGACTTCGCCGTTTGGCGTAAAGACGAATACCAGGTCGGAGAAAAAGTCCATTTTGAGCGATTCCATAAATTCCGCCGCATCGCGAGTTTCGTTCTGCAGCTCCAGAATTTCGCGGAACCAGGACATTTTATCCTCGAAATTGCCTCCAGGAACAAGCGAGCCTTCCTTATATGCCCAGTGGGCCGCAATGCCGTACTCCGAGGTGCGGTGCATATCAACAGTCCGGATTTGCACTTCCGTCGGCTCCCCGTTAGGGCCGATTACGGTCGTATGCAAGGACTGGTACATATTCGCCTTCGGCATCGCGATATAGTCTTTGAAGCGGCCGGGCATCGGCTTCCATAGCGTATGAATAATGCCTAAGGTAGCATAGCAGTCTTTAATGTTCTCGACGATGATGCGGATTGCCATCAGGTCATAGATTTCATTAAACTGCTTGTTTTTCGCCGTCATTTTTTTATAAATGCTGTATATATGTTTAGGGCGTCCGGAAATATCTCCTTCGATGCCCATTTCCTCAAGCTTTTCTTTAATACGGAAAATAACGTCGGATATGAACTGCATCCGTTCCGCCCGTTTTTTCTTCATTAAATTAGCAATGCGGTAATACTGCTGCGGATTCAAATAGCGGAGGGCAATGTCCTCCATCTCCCATTTGATCGCGGAAATACCGAGCCGGTGTGCAATTGGACAAAAGATTTCAAGCGTTTCGTAAGCAATTCGCCGCTGCGCTTCCTCTGACTGGAATTTGAGCGTACGCATATTATGGAGCCGGTCGGCCAGCTTAATAAGAATGACGCGAATATCTTGGGCCATCGCCACGAACATTTTGCGGTAATTCTCATTCTGCTGTTCTTCCTTCGAACGAAAACGAATCTTCTCCAGCTTTGTCAAGCCGTCGACAAGCATTGCGCAGGTTTCGCCAAATTTCGACCGCACTGTCTCCAAATCCACAGTCGTATCCTCAACGACGTCATGCAGCAGCGCTGTTATGATCGACAGCACGTCCATCTGCATATCGACCAATATATCGGCTACCGCAACCGGGTGCAATATATAAGGCTCCCCAGATTTGCGCACTTGTCCATGATGGGCTTGCTCCGCAAACTCATAGGCTTCCCTTATGCGTAATAAGTCTTGTTCCTTCATATAGGCCGATGCCTTTTCGAGTAACTGCTCAATGCCCATGAAAATTCCCTTTCTGAAAAGCCTTCGGTTCGACTCCGATTCCGCATTTTCCGAGTTTTCTTAATATTATCCTGTAAGAGCGGCGTTGCGTCAACTATGGAGTCATGGTAATCGCCCGAAAATCGTTAACTTTCCGAATTGGCGATCGGGTGAATCTGGGCTGGGATCAACACTTGAACACAGGTCCATTCTCCCGGCTCACTATCGATTGCGACACCATACTCTTTGCCATAGTACAGCTGAATGCGTTCATGTACGTTGCGAATGCCGTAGCCATTCCGCTCAGCGGCTGCCGTCTCGCTAAATATGGCGTCTATTGTCGACTGCGGCATGCCGCTGCCATTATCGATAATCTGGAAGCAAATCGCCTCGTCCTGCCAGCCTCCGGCAATCCGGATTTGAATCCGGTCACCCCGCCACGCATGCTCCAGAGCATTCTCAATAAAGGGCTGCAGAATGAGCTTAACGGCCGAATAAGGAAGGATCGAAGGATCGATCTCATAGATGACCTCCACCCGCTCCGCATATTTGATCTGCTGAATGTCCATATAAGCTTTCACTTGCTCGATTTCCTTGGCGATAGGAATGATCGTCTGTCCTTCGTTCAGCGTCAGCCTGTAAAACTTGGCCAGGTTCATCACCATCTGATGCTGCTTGTCCACCTCGCCGAATTTGGCAAGACGGCTGATTGAAGAGAGCGTATTGTATAGAAAATGCGGATTGATCTGCGCCTGCAGCACTTCAAGCTCCGCTTCTTTTTTCTTCAGATTCGTTACATATACTTCTTCGATCAAGCTTTGCGTCTTTTTCCCCAGCTCGTTAAGTGAAGCAGCAATCGTCGTAAACTCATCATTGCCGCTATATTGAATGCGTCTATGGAAATCGCCCTGACGGAAAGATTGAAGCACCGATACCACCTTCAGGACACGACGGGAAAACGTGCGGGACACAAAGGTGGCGACAAACGTAATAAGGATACCGCATAACAGGCAAATGACGATCGTCAGCCTGTCGACCTTCTTCCTGTCCTCCTCAAATACGGAAGACGGGATTAACGCCGTCAATTTCCACCCCAAACCCGGTAATGTCTGATCGATTGTCAAATGGCTTCCGCTGCTCGCCTCGTTGCGGAATTGTTCCTCTGACTGAACAGCGCTCCCCGACGAATATAGCAGATGGCCGTTTTCATTCGTAATGACGAGCGTGCTGTCTCCGCCGATTTTATGATAGTCAACGCTTTGAAAGATATCATCCAGGTAAGTGCTGATTCGTACGAAGCCGATTTCCTTTAGCTTAGTCGGGTCCGTCGTATCGACAATGCGCCGCAGCAATGAGATCCGTCCGTATTTGGCATCATCCTCGACCTGCTTCCACTCCATCGTCTCTCCGAACTTTTCCTTCGGAAAATTGGCATACCATTCCTTATTCTCGATGCGCTTCAAATGCATCACATCAAAAAATCGGCCCTTTATTTTCAACGGATCGATATTGGAGGTGTCATAATAGATTTCAGGGAGCGTTTCATTGCTGAAATAGATCGTCAGCCATACATTCCGGTTGGTCGATTCTATCGTCTGCCAGAACTTAGGCATAAGCAGGTTGGTCGTCGCCTCATAGCTGACCCATCCCTCCTCATAATGCATAAGCTGCTTGGACAGCTTGGAATCGAAATACAGTAGATCCGACAGTCTGGTCGTGTCGTCGATCTTATACATCATGTTGTCCTGAATTTGCTGCAGCGTGCCTTTAATCGCCGTTTTCGTCTGCGTACGAATCGAATCCACCATAATGGAATTGGCGATATAGCCGAATATAAATATCGGGATGATGATCAGCAGCACGTAGGATACGAGAAGCTTCACTCCAAAAGGAATGAAGCTGCGTTCTTGCTTATGCAAAGGGACCCCTGCCATCGTCAAATTTTTCTCCTGAATTCGATCGGCGTCATGCCGAACGTCTCTTTGAACTGTCTGCTGAAGTAAGGCATGTACCGGTAACCGACGAGATCGGCAACCTCATAGATTTTCACCTTAGGATCTTTCAGCAGCTCGCCAGCTTTCTCCATCCGCAGACAAATGACATATTCGCTAAAGGTTTTGCCCGTCTCTTCCTTAAACATCAATCCCAAATAATTGGGCGAAAAGCAGAAGTGGTCTGCGACCTCCTTGAGCGTCAAGCTTTGATTCATATGCTGCTTCATATATTGGATCATCTCATGAATGAGCTTCGTATTCTTCTTTAGTTCGCCGCCTGAATGGGATAGCGGAGGTACAATGGCAGCGGTTTCTTTCTTCTGATGCTGAATGGCTTGCATATAAGTATCTCTGAGCTGCTGCTCCTTCGCTTGACGCTCCCGTTCCTTATTCAAATCGTTCGTAATCGCGGCAAGCGCCTTAATAAGCTCGTTATCGTCCATCGGCTTGAGCACGTAGCTGTAAGCCTTCAGTGACAGCGCCTGCTTCACATAGTGAAAATCCTGATAACCGCTTACAAAAACAATCCGCAAATCATTGCATCTGCCCGAATCGAGCGCTTTGCGGGCGAGCTCCAGTCCAGACATGCTGGGCATATGGATATCCGATACGAGAATATCAATCTCTTTCTCCATTAATACATCATAAGCGGCAAAACCGTTATGAACTGCTGCGACCACTTCCAGCCCCAGCTCGGTCCATGGAATAAATGTGCGCATGCCTTCGAGATCTAGCACCTCATCATCCGCAATCAATACTTTATACATGGGATCATCTCCGTTTGAAAAAGAATAGAAATGAAGGGACTGGCTCAAAACGGCATCGCCGTCCCTGCGAAGGACGGCGACCGTTTTTACCTATTATAACCCGAGATAATGCCCGATGTTAATTACCTTGCATGCTTTTCAGGTTTTCTTGCCATTTAGTTGTTTTGTATGCAAGCAGCTTGTCGTAGCCAACCGCTTGCGCGTCTTTCTCCGCTTTATCGAGGATCGAGAGCACTTCCTCGTCGCTTTTTGCATAAAGCGCTTTGGCTCTAGCTTCTTTATAGATCTCCTCGAAGCTTGCTGCAATGATGCCTTCCGGTGAATCCGGAGCCGGCGCCATGTTAATAAATTGTGTTGCATTATCCTGCGTTTTCCAAGTAATCTCGTTTTGCCAACGAGCTTCCCAGCTTTGTTTCTCAACTGGAAGCGTGAGCTCATGCTTCATTTTCGACTTATCGATAAATACGCTGTTGCCGTTCCATTGGAAGTTAACGGTCGCATCCATCATTTTTGTACGGCCTTCTACGTCCGTATCATAAGCTTCTGTAAAGATCGGAGCTCCATCTTCGTCATGTCCGTTCCAGTACGTGCCTTCAGGTCCCCAGAACAGTGTGCGCGTGCCTTCAGGGCCAGTCAGGTAGTCGAGGAATGCGAAAATTTTCTCAGGGTCTTTAGCGGATTTCGTAATGACGCTTACGTTCCAGCCCAGTTGTGTATACGTACCCGTCCATACTTTGTTTTTGTCTACGCCTGGCTTGTGAACCGGCCAGATCATGATGTAGCCGTCGTTAGGATCTTTTTTCTTCAGCTCAGCATCGCCTACTGCACCGTACTCAGTCGGGCTGGCGCCTGCAAATACAGCAGCTGTGCCGTTATAAGCTTGCTCTTTCACTTGGTCTTTCGTTTGTGTCAATGCGTCCTGAGACATCAGCTTCTCGCGGAACAGCTTGCTTGCATATTGCATCGACTCGCGGAAGACCGGATCGACGAACAGCGAAGTCAGCTTGTCGCCTTGCGGTACAGCGCGGTTTGCCACGTAAGCTGGCGTGTAATCATTCGCGAAGCCGCCGAACAATACGTCCAGGCCTTGGCCGTCAATCGCCAAATCCGGGTTAAACGGCGTTACGTGCGGGTACTTTTCTTTCACTTGCTTTAAGTAGTTGTAGAAATCGTCGGTTGTCTCAATGGTTGGCGAGCCAAGCGATTCATAGATTTTTTTATTCACCAGGTAACCGGAGTTGCCGATTGGCTGCGACGTGTACCAGTTCGGGAACTGATAAATTTTGCCGTCGCTGGAGCGAAGCATGTTGATCGCTTCGTCACCTACCCACTTCTTAAAGTTCGGATATTTATCCAAATAGTCGTCGAAAGGAACGAGCATGTCTGCTGCGCGCAAACGTTCTACATCAGCGCCGCGGTCCAGCCAGATGACGTCAGGCAATTTGCCGGAAGCAATCATGGTGTTCAGCTTTTGAGCTGCATTGCCGCCGGATTGAATGGCCGTAATGTCAACTTTTTTATTTTCTTTAATCCATTTTGTCGCTTCGTCGCCGCCCCAAGGTGGCATGGTGTACCAGTCATAATGTCCATAGAATGAGAAGTTAAGCGGCTCGCTGCCAAGCTCAAAACCTGCAGCAGCCGTCTCACCGCCGCTATCCGTTGTCGCGCTAGGGGACGGGCTTGAATCATTATTCCCATTGTTTCCTTTGCCATCATTTGAACTGCTGCAGCCTGCAAGCGCCGCAACTGCTACGAGCATCAAGGCCAATACTAGAAATACCGATTTTCTCCATCTGTTCATTCTGTAAACCCCTCTCTTCATTTAATTATGTTCAGCGGAGACGAATTTGTCGACCATGAGGTTTAACCATCCGTCTCACGTTGAAGATAAAGCAAGCTACTCTTTCAAAGATCCGACCAGAACGCCTTTTACAAAGTACTTCTGCACGAATGGGTATACCATGATGATTGGCAGTGTTGCGACCATCATCGTCGCCATCGACAGCGATTTGCTTGTAATGCTCTTCATCGAGGAAAGCCTGCTTTGTGAAGCGGAGTCGAGCTGCGACATCTGCTCGCTCATAATATTGGAATTCAGAATCTGCTGAAGCTTCGTCTGAATCGGGATAAGCTTTTCGTTGGTAATATAAATGCTTGGGTAGAACCAGTCATTCCAGTGACCCACCGCAGTGAACAGGGCGAGTGTCGCAATGACTGGACCCGACAGCGGAAGCACAATCCGGAAAAACGTCGACCAATATCCGCAGCCGTCGATTTTAGCCGATTCTTCGAGACCGGCTGGAAGCCCATTGAAGAACGTACGGAATATAATCATGTTCCAGACGCTGATCAAGCCAGGGATGATGAATACAAGGAATGAATCCATCAGGTGCAGGCCGCGAATGACCAGGAATGTCGGAATGAGACCACCGCTGAAATACATCGTGATAATGCAAGCAATCATATAAAACTTGCGTCCCATCAGCTCGCGCTTTGTCATGCCGTAAGCGAATATCGCGGTCATCAGAATGGAAGCGATCGTTCCGATCACAGTTCGCATGACTGATATGAAGAAAGCATCCAGTATGCGTTTATCCTGGAACACGACTTCATAGTTTTCGAAAGTAAATGCACGAGGCCAGAATGTAATTCCCCCAAGTGCCGTATCCATCCCTTTGTTCAATGAAATAACCGCGGCGTTCCAAAACGGATAAAAAGTTGTAAAAGCAATAACTGCCAGTGCTGCATATACGAATACGGTTAAACTTCGGTCGCCGAAGCTTGCTTTTATTTTCACGGCTGCCGTGCCTCCTTCACCAATCTCATGCTGTTGCTGCGAGTAGGACCTACCATAAGCTGTTGCCGGTTCTGCGAGCTAGCAAGTTGGCAAAAGTAAGCAAGCCTACGCTGATTATCGCCTTGAACAAGCCAACCGCTGTGGCGTAGGAGAAGCGCTGACCGCTTATACCCGTTCGGTATACGTACGTATCAAGCACGTCCGCCACCGGCCTTAACACCGGATTGACACCGAGGAGCAAGAGGTCCTCAAAGCCTGCACTCAGCAGATTGCCGATTGCGAGAATCATAAAGATGATGACGACAGGCATAATCGTCGGAATTGTAATGAGAAAAATCTGCTTGAACCGGCTTGCTCCATCAATGGAAGCCGCTTCATACATGCTGGGATCAATACCTGCAATCGCTGCCAAGTAGACGATAGAACCAAATCCGATTTCCTTCCAAACCCCAGTCGTAACGATAATAGTCCAGAAGTATTCCGGTATAGCCAGGAAACTGATCGGCTCATCGATGAGCTTGACTGACTGAAGCAACATATTCAAACTGCCGTTTTCCGTCGACAATATCGAGATTGCAAAACCCGAGACGATAACCCAAGACAGGAAATGCGGCAAATAGCTGACGGTTTGAACAATTCGTTTGAAGTACATATTTTTCACTTCGTTAAGCATAAGCGCGAGTATAATCGGCGCCGGGAACCCGATGACCAGCTTCAGGAAGCTGATGATGATCGTATTGCGCATCACCTTGTAAAACTCGGGAGCATGGAAGAACATTTCGAAATGCTTGAATCCTGCCCACGGACTGTTTAAAAACCCCTTGAAAATGTTGTAGTCCTGGAAAGCCATAAGTACGCCATACATCGGAAAATAACTAAATACAAGAATCAGCAGAAGCGCCGGGATTACCATTAATTGCAAATCCCACTGTTTAATAAGTCTGCCCAGTTTGGTCTTCTTTTTGAGCGCTTGTTGTCTCTCCGTTACTGCTGTAATCTCTGCCATCTTATTCCCTCCTCACATGTCTAATTGTAAGGGGGGATGTTCGCCGATACTATTTGCCTGACCAACGATAAATGATACTTTTCAATGAAATGTTACTATTCATCACATTATTGCATAGTAAAATCACTTTTTTGCAAGAAAAGATGAAATTGAATCCGTTTGCAAAAATTAAGCGAAAAAATGAATCCGTTTCCAGCTAACATGAGTCTTCCGTAATCATTGTTAAATCACATATACCTAACATTAGTTGCGATTTATCGATTGTTTTAATAATTTCCAGTTAAAAGTATAAAAAAGACTATAGGCAGCAAAAAAAGCCACTCCTTGGAGTGACTCAGTGAAGGACTATAAACTTTCGTTTCTCCGCCAACAGATTAATTCCCATTTTTATGGTATATCAATAAACGGATTGCGTATAATATGTCGTTACATAGTTTTTCTTAATTGATAATTCAAAATAAGAAGGGAGGTGATCTCTATGAAAAAAATCGTTTTAATCCTATTAATTGCTTGTTTCTCTTTCTCAACTCATGCATTTGCCGCCTATACAGCGACTTCGCATGAATTGACGGTATATCAGCCAGCTCAGTATAAATTAAATGCTGCTGTATGGAGCGGTACTAATGATACCGTTGTCCTGTCGTTATATTCCAAATCGCCACATGGTCAACTTACCAAAGTATTTTCAACTACCGTGAATATTACTCCAACCTCGAGTACTATTGACATACCGGTAGGATACCTAAGCTCAGGTACTTATATTCTTAAAGGAGATTTTCAAGGATCTTACGGTGGTGTAGAGCCAGCTAGTTTGCATCAAGTTTTTTAACCAATAGTATAAATAAGAGCGGCCAAGCGGATAAACTCTCTCGCTTGGCCGCTCTTATTTTCACCAATCCGCTTCACATTAAATAGTACTCTATATTCTAGTCGTACTTAATAAGCGAAGCCACTTCAATGCCGTCCAATTTCTCCCGGCCTGTCAGGTAAGTAAGCTCAATCAGGAATGCTGCGCCGGCAATTTCTCCGCCCAGCTGGCGAACCAGATCGATGGACGTTGCGATGGTGCCTCCTGTCGCAAGCAAGTCATCAGCAATGAGCACGCGTTGGCCAGGCTGAATGGCGTCCTTATGCATCGCGAGGCTATCCTTGCCGTACTCCAGATTATATCCAGCTTCAATGGTCTCTCCCGGCAGCTTGCCAGGCTTGCGGATGGGTACGAAGCCCACGCCAAGCGCCAGTGCCAACGGTGCGCCTACAACGAAACCGCGTGCCTCAGGACCGGCGATAACGTCAATCTGCAGATGCTCAACGAGCTTGCGCATTTCCTCGATGGCAGCGCGGTAAGCTGCGCCATCCTTCAAGAGCGTCGTAATGTCCTTGAAGCGGATGCCAGGCTGCGGATAATCAAGAATTACCCGGATATAATCTTTAAAGTTCAAACTCATTTAACATTCAATCCCTTCTGTTCGTACAACTCCATTATGCCAATTCTTCATATACGACATGCGGCGCAGTCTCAGCCTTGCGCTTCTCAGAACGGTAATGCGCAGAGGTGCTTAAATCACGCTTCTGCGGAGACGGAACGACCGTGACGTATTCATTGTCTATCTCGATAAATGCCAAATCGCGAAATACGAGCAGCATCATCCCCACTATCTCAGGAGCCCAGCCGCATAAAGGCGACAGCCGCTCCGTAAGGCCTGCTAACGGTACGTGCTGCCATTCCCGCAGCAGCTGATACACTTGTCCAAAATGCTGCCTTTCCGGGAATTTCACCGCATTCTCGCCGGCATACAAGTCCTGAATGAGCAACTGCGGCTTGCGCTGTCCGTTCCATTCATTAATCGATAGCTCGCCGATCAAATCGACAGGCATGCCAATTTGCAATTGGGCAGACAGCTCTCCCATGCTGAAGCCGACAGCTTCCAGCGCAGCACGGCTGCGCGAGTCATTATTGCGCAGTGAGAGCTTCAAATGCTTGGAATCCTTGCCCATCGTGCGGCGCTCCGCAAGCTCTGCCCCTTGAAACAATAAACGCGGGGACGGATTTCCTGCGCCAAATGGCTCTAATTGCGATAGTTGAGTAATCGTATCCACGCTTGCATCGCGGACATCGCACACGAGGTCTACAGGCGTCTTAGGAATCCAATCCTGCTCCGTCAGCCATTGATCAGCCAGTGAGCCAAGACGGCTCTCCAGCTCCGCTAAGCGATCACGGTGCAAGCTCATGCCCGCCGCCGCCTGATGGCCGCCATAATGGTCCATCAGCTCATCGCATTCTGTAAGCGCCGCATGCAGGTCGTAGCCGTCTATAGACCGCGCCGAGCCTTTGCACATGCCGCTATCGCCGTCTATTCCGAGAATGACGACGGGCTTGTAATGACGCTCTAGCAGCTTGGAGGCCACAATGCCGATGACACCGACATTCCAGCCTTCACCGGCCAGCACAATAACGGAGGGAACAGCTCTTCCCTCCGTCTTCGCCGCCGAACATTTCTCATCCCATTGCTGTGCAGCTTCCTTCGTAATGCTCTCAACGATACGCTGCCGCTCCTTGTTCAGCACATCAAGGGACGATGCCGCAAGTATGGCATCATCATAATGACTTGTTGTCAGAAGCTCCACAGCCCGCTTCGCATGATCAAGCCGGCCTGCCGCATTAATTCTTGGAGCCATACTGAATGCGACCGTCGTTGAGGTTACCCCGTCCAGCTCGAAGCCTGCGGCTTCCGCAAGCGCGCGAAAACCGATATTGCCCGTATTACGCAAACGCTCTAAGCCACAACGAACGATATAGCGGTTCTCGCCGACTAACGGCATAATGTCCGCAATCGTACCAAGAGCTACGATATCAGTCCACTCTATCGGCGCCCGCCCCATCAGCGCTTGCGCCAGCTTGAAGGCGACGCCCACACCCGCCAAACCTTTGAACGGATATGTACAATCCTCACGCTTCGGATTGACGACTGCGCAAGCATCGGGAATCTGCTCCGGCGGCTCGTGATGGTCGGTTACGACAACATCGAGACCAAGCTCTTTGGCGAATTCGATTTCCTCATATGCGCTTATGCCGGTATCAACCGTGACGATCAGCTCTACGCCTTCAGAAGCCGCAAGCTCAAGCGCTGCACGATTCAAGCCATAGCCTTCCAGCGCACGATGCGGGATATAATAATCGAAATGATAACCAAGCTCCCGGAAGACATGAACGAGCAGAGAGGTGCTTGATACCCCGTCTGCATCGTAGTCTCCGTATATTCGTATTTTCTGGCCTTTGTCTGCCGCTTCCTTGATGCGGGCAACCGCTTCGGCCATCCCTTTCAACAGAAACGGATCATGCAGCTGCTCGTCGCCTCCCCAGAGAAAAGCTTCTGCCTCTTCAACGCCGCCATAGCCCCTCTGTACGAGAAGCTTGGCAACGAGAGGCGGAACGTCCAGCTTCTCTCCCAGAAGGACTGCAGCCGCTTCATGTTCATTGCTCCAAGGCGCTAAAATCCAGCGTGTCTTTGCTTGTATCACGCCGAGTTCAACCCCTTCCTGACATTCCGTTCGTTACTTTTATTGCAGCAGCGTAGGCGCATGCTCCTGATTCGGATCATGATTCGATTTGTACGGATAACCCGGGTCGTAAGGCTCGACATGAATCGTAACATCCGTCAAATGAGTGAACCGAAGCAGCAGCAGCTGCTTGACCCGCTTGGCAATGTCATGTCCTTCCAGAACCGAAATACGCGGATTGACACTAATCACGACATCCGCCACCACGTAATGGCCATGCTCCTTCGCCTGCAGCGACTCTACCGTTATGACGCCTTCAACCCGTTGAATGAGCTGCATCAGATCATCCGCATCCTCGTGCTGTACGCCAGAAGCATGCTGCTTGCGGGACGCTTCTGCCAACAGCCTGAAGCCGCCAGCCGCTAACATAACCGAGATCGCAATCGCCGCAGCCGGTCCAAAGTAATAGAGCGATTTGGCGCCTGTCGCTTGGCCGACCAGTGCACTGCCCGTACCGATCAAAGCGGTAAGCGAGGCTAACAAGCCCCATTGCCTTTCCCTGACCGGCAGCAGCAGCTGCTGCACAACAATGCCTGCGACAATGGCAGCCAGCGCGCTCCAATGCGGAGCCTGTAACGGCTGCTCTGAAGCCATCCAAATATCTTTTCCCGCAGCGATGCCGATTTCCACTCCCGCAATTACGAGAGCAATCGGCAGTATAACCGCAGCGAATCGCGAAGCTGAGCCCTTGCCGTCCTCCGAAGCCGCCTTTTTGCTGCTCCGAAGCTGAATGCCGGTCAGTGCGGCAAATGCCGCAGCTGCTTGCCCCGCCGAGCGAAACGCATCGGCGAGAAGCACTTTGCTGCCCGACAATATGGCGACAATGCCTTTAAACAACGCGAGCGCCGCATTTCCCCACAAGTCCGAGCGACTAGCCGTCTCTGCATCAGCATACCGTTGTTTGATTGACATATAGCCTCCAGCGTGGTATTCCACTTCTTTAAATAGTTATACAGTCGATTTTGCCGGCTGAGCCGTTTTTGGCTTTTGTTTGCCTTTGAGCACCAGCCACAGCGGCGCTGCAATACAGATGGAAGAGTAAGCTCCGCTTACCAGACCAATCATTTTCGCCAAAGCAAACAATCTGATCGATTCACTGCCGAAAATGAATAAGCAGACTGCAATTATTAATACGGCCAATACCGTATAAAGATTCCGCGCCATCGTCTGCCACAAGCTTTGGTTGACCATTTCCGCAAGCTGCTCATTGTTTTTGAACTTGCCAAAGCGCAGATTTTCGCGGACACGGTCGAAAATAACGATTTTATCGTTAATGGAGTAACCGATCGTCGTCAGAATAGCCGCGATAAACGGCAAATCGACTTCCAGACGGAAAATGGAGAAAATCGCAACAACGACAAAAGCGTCATAGAGAATGGCGATATTAGCTGCAAGCGCGAACCGCCATTCGAAACGAATCATCACATAAAGCATAATGAGCACGCTCGCGATGAGAACGGCATAGATCGTCTTCTTGCCAAGCTCTTGCGCCATGTCTGGCGATACGATGTTGACTTCAGACGATACGTTGTCGCCGTATTTGGCCTTAAAAGCACCTTCAATTTCTTTTACTTTGCTCTGCTCCAGCACATCCTCGAAGCGCGCCGATACCCGGTCGCCCTTATCGCCGCCAACCGTAGGAATGACATCGGTAATACCAACGCTTTCGAGCACTGCTTTCGCGTCGGCTTGCGTCAGCTTTTGGCCGACTGAAATATCCATATTCGTGCCGGCTTTGAAATCCACCCCGTAATTCAGGTTGAAGACCAGGAGCGACACTATACCAAGCACCGTCAAGATAATCGAGAAAGAGAAAAACTTCTTGCGGTGTTTAATAAAGTCGAAATGCACCGTTGTTTTAAAGTTCACGGATTTCTGCCTCCTTCACGCCGTAATAGCTAGGTTTCGTAAACAGGTTGCTGCGAATCAGCAGATGGATCAGCAGGCGCGCCAGGAAAATATTCGTTACGATACTGACGAGAATACTGTAAATCATCGTGAGCGCAAAACCGCGGATTGCACCGTTACCGATGTAGTAGAGAACACCGCTGGCAATAATGTTCGTAATGTTCGCATCCATAATGGTGCGGAACGAGTTTTTCGAGCCGGCTTTAAGCGACGACAGCAAGCTTTTGCCGCTTCGGATTTCTTCCTTGATCCGCTCGTACATAATGATATTGGCGTCAACCGCCATACCTATACCGAGTACAAATGCTGCGATGCCCGGCAAGGTTAAAGTGGCGTTCAAGAGCTCGAAGACGAGTACAAGAAGCCATGTATACGTTAATACGGTAATCCCGGCAACAACACCAGGAATACGGAACAGGATGACGAGGAACAGCAGTACGATCGCTGTGCCGATGAGGCCTGCGCCAACAGTATCCTGCAGTGATTGCTGTCCGAGCTTAGCCCCGACGCTTTGCGTATACTTCTCAGTCAGCTTCAGCGACAAAGCACCCAGATTGATTGTATCCTTCAGATTGTTGGCTTCATCATGGGTGAAATCGCCCGTAATTTGAGCCGAACCGCCGCTGATCGGATAGTTGACCATTGGATTAGACAATTGCTCTTCATCCAAATAGATAGCCAGTCTTTTGCCCGTCAGCTCTGTCGTTACTTCTTCGAATTTCTTCGCGCTTTTCAGCTTGATCGTAACGATCGGATTGCCGACCTGATCATACTCGACTTTTGCAGCATTTTGTACAAAGTCGTTGCCGTTCAGCATGATTTTGCCGTCAGGATCGCGGAAGGTCAGGTTAACAGGCTTGTTGATTACCTTTCTGACTTCTTCCTCGTTGGAGACGCCGGCAAGTCTAACGCGGATGCGGTTGGTGCCTTCAGTCGTGACTTCAGGCTCCGCAATACCAAGCTTGTCCGCCCGGTCAGCCAGACTGCTTGCCGTTTTGCGAAGTGATTCCGGGGTTACCTTCTCTCCGCCTTCCAGTGGTGAAGCTTCATACAAAACTTCAAATCCGCCTTTCAAATCCAGCCCCAGTCGCATATTTTTGACCAATGACGGGCTGCTCCAAGCGATCACGCCAAACATAATGACAACGATCCCAAGGAAGGCTGTTAATCTCTTCCAATTCATACGTTCATAGTCCCCCTTATGATCTCAATATTCCTATTATACTTGCGAGTAAAATACGAGTCAAAAAAAAGAACCCTTCTGATGAGGATTAGAAATGGGTTCCCCGAAAAGCGTTTAGCGTCATGAAATTCATAAATTTAGTCACCTTCAGCGACAAAATGTCATTTACGATTTGATGAAGTTCGGGCTGTCCGGTTTTGTTGTATTTCTCGCTGACGCATGCCCAGATTTCCCTCGCCGTCACATGCTCGTACCCGATGAGATGAAACTCCTCCGCTTTGCTGCCGCACAGTTGCTCGATCATGCTGTTGAGCTCGTCATCCCTCATGGCGCTTCCTCCTGCTCTTGTCCTCGTAATCCAATACTCGCATCGCACGCTACATATTCGCTATGCCGTCTTCATATTCCTGCATCGATTTTCGAATTGATAAATTTGGATGATTCATGAATCGGACATGCCGCGCATAAAGATGTACGGGAAGCCTGTCTCCATGGCATCGGCTGAATTGTCGGACAGGCGCAGTCGTAGAAGAAGAGATGAGGGAATTGGATGACGAAACAAAATTTCATTAAAGGGGCTATGATTTTGTTAGCGGCCGGCATCATAAACCGGATTCTCGGATTTGTGCCCCGTATCGCGCTTCCTCGGATTATCGGTGCAGAAGGCGTCGGGCTCTATCAACTGAGCTACCCGTTTCTAGCCGTCATGCTGACCGTAATTACCGGCGGAATTCCGCTCGCTGTCGCCAAGTGGATCGCTGAGGCAGAATCTCGAGGCGATACTCCGCGCGTCAAACAAATTTTCCGCAACGCCATGCTGCTTACCGTATGCCTTGCGCTGCTGATGACTTCTGCGCTGCTGCTGTTTGCGCCATGGATTACCGCACATTTGCTGCCGGATGCCCGAGTATACCGTACGCTGCTGTCGATGTCGCCGCTTCTGCTTATAGTCGGTATTTCCTCGGTCTACCGGGGCTACTTTCAAGGCAAGCAGGATATGGTGCCTACCGCCGTATCTCAAATAACAGAGACGGTCATTCGCATCATTTGCACGCTGACATTCGCTTTCCTGCTCCTGCCTAAAGGCGTCGAATGGGCTGCGGCTGGCGCTATGCTTGGCGTGGTCGTTGGCGAGATCGGCGGTTTGGCCGTTATGCTGCTTAAATATGCGAGAGAACGAATCAAGGAAAAGCGGCTTCATGGACAAACAGATAGCAGCCCTGCTGACAAAATCGATTCTGATCCTTCTAATATTGATGAAGCCTCCTCCCCTCGCACACCCGTTATGCGGCGTTTGCTGAAACTCTCCATTCCAGTGACGGCCAGCCGGATGGTCGGCTCCTTATCCTATTTGCTGGAATCGATCTTTACGGCGCGCAGTTTGGCTGCCGCAGGCATTGCTACCGGTAAGGCTACCGCGCAATATGGCGCCCTGCAGGGAATGATTATCCCGCTATTGCTGCTGCCCACAGCGCTTACTTACTCACTGGCCTCCTCGCTCGTTCCTTCCCTTTCGGAAGCAGCCGCGCGCGGCGACCGGGTTACGATTCATAAACGAATGCATCAATCGATGCGGCTGGCACTCGTTGCCGGCGCCCCGTTTGTCGTCGTCATGGGATTATTCGCAGAGCCGCTATGCCGCCTTATGTACAATCACGCAGAAATCGCCCCGATGCTTCAGCTGATGGCGCCGATCGGCCTCTTCATTTATTTGCAGGCCCCTCTGCAAGCCGCACTCCAGGCACTTGATAAACCGGGAACAGCCCTCATGAATACGTTTATCGGTGCAGTAGTTAAACTTGTGCTCATTGTGCAGCTTGCCTCCAAGCCTGAATTCGGCATTTACGGAGCTTTGATCGCCATCAACATCAATATTGTGCTCGTTACCGGCCTCCATTATATAAGTGTGCTCCGATTTATCGGCTTCCGGATGAAAATGCTCGATTTTCTCAAAGTTGGAGCGGCAATGGTCGTCATGGGCGCTGCCGCCAGATGGACGATGAACCGCGAGCCGCTGCCGGCGGAATGGAGCAATTTATTAATTGCCTGCGCCGCCAGTGTAATCGTCTACTTATTGCTTATGATATGGATGCGGATCATCGACCGCTATGATATCGCCAGAGTCCCTTTACTCGGCCGATGGTTCAAGTAAGAGAAAAAAGCCGCGTCTGCAGCAGAAGGAAAACATCCCTTCCCGCTACGTTCGCGGCTTTCGGTCGGAATCGATAAACACTCGGCCTTTGTGGTCAATCGTACAAAGAAACACATCTTTGAAATCATTGACGCCTTGCTCCTGAAGCACGTTTTTAAGCCAAAAACGTGTTTTTTCCAGTTGGGCTAAATTATTATCTTGAACTTTACCATCCATAATAAGCGGAACGGGCAGTGTCTCAAACCGGTATTTAGGGGGAATTGCAGATTTAGACGTTTTCGTTCCATTATGGCTATCGTCCATATCGCCCAGCTCGGATTGATGCTTATGCGACATGTCATGATCCTGATCATCTTCGCTTTCCTTCGGTATGACAGACAGCTTGCCGGTTGTCTCCAAAATTGCAAATTCTACATCCGCAAGCCGGCTCATTCCATTCTCGCGCAGCTGCAGCATCAAATCATCCAAGTTGTAGCGCTGCTTGCGCATTACATCGCGGTTAAGCTTGCCTTTCGCCATAATAATGCTTGGCTTTCCGTCCGTAAGCTGGCGAAACTTGCGGCTTTTCAGCCCGATAATCGCCATCCCGATTTGAATCGCCAGCAATACAACCATTGGCATGATGCCTTCCCACATCGGACGGCTCAAATCCTCAATTACGATAACCGCAATTTCCGCAATCATGACAGAAATGACGAGGTCAAAAACCGACAGTTTGCCGATCTCCCTCTTCCCCATCGCCCTCATGATCAAAAATACGATGAAGTAAATAATCACGGTTCGGACCAGCAGGCCCCAGAAATCCAATGAAAATCGCCTCCTCGACATAGCTGCACCTGCATCAGATGAGATCCGAGCAGCCAGTACAGCTATTCTGTTCTGGAAGGGACTTCGTCATACGATGGAGCAAGGTACGAAATTATGGCAGGTTTGTACTATTATGACCGGCTTGGCCATATGGATTAGTAATCGATACTATTTGTAGGGGAGAGGGGTACGATTGAATCCGATCAAACAAATTGCTAAACCGCCGCAAATCGGCTCTCCGGTGCTGGCAGGCATCCTTTTTGCCATCGTTTGGCTCGCTGCCGGGGCTTTGCTGCTGTCGCTGCTGCTTCACTTCGGCAATATGAGGGAGAACAGCCTCCCGGCATTCTCCATGGGCGTGCATGGTCTTTCTTCGCTTGCAGGCGGCTTTGTATCAGGTAGGCGCTCGGGTAAAAGAGGCTGGTACTATGGAGGAGTGCTAGGCGTGTTATACGGCCTGCTTATTCTAATCATCGGGTTCCTTGCTGCAGATGCCCATCTTAGCTGGCACAGCGGACTGCTGCTTGCGATAGCCTTTCTGGCTGGAGCATTCGGCGGGATGATCGGTGTGAACACGAAGAAATGATGAACAGCAGAAATACCAATCTTGGCTAAAAAACCTTGTAAGCGGCATACTAATCCAAGTTCGACACTGGATAAAGTAACCGGCTTAGGAGGTTTTTTTATTGATTTTGTTCCAAACGATGGGATCGGTTGCCGCTTATACTGCGCTTTCCGCTTTTATGCTAATTTGGCTTGGCGCCGGCATGAACCCCTTCGCGGCATCAGCCCAGCTCATTCGCAGCCTGCTCGGTTCCAAGCGTTATTTCTTTCATTTCATCGCTTTAATTATCATCTTGCTCTGCAACAAAATGGAGCTGAGAATCGAGAGCCAGCTCATTACACAATATAATTTCACCGCACTTTTTCATGCGCTGGAGGGCAATATCGTCCATTCGATTCAACAGCTGTTCCACCATAAATGGCTGACTCCATTTCTCTCTTTTATGTACATTGTCGTCTTTCAGGCGCTTATGCTGTCTTCATTGGCAGTCTATACGACGCAGGAAAGAGTGAGCGGCCGCCACCGTCTCTATTACGCAACCTGTTACGCCATTATGCTTAATTACTTCGTCGCCATTCCGTTCTTCTTGTTCTTCCCTGTACAGGAAGTATGGTCTTACCAAGACAGCGGAGCTACTTTCTTCCTGTTAGAAGCGTTCCCTTCCTTTGAAAGCCAATACCGGCTGCTATCGGGTCTGGACAATTGCTTCCCAAGTCTGCATACTTCGATGTCGGTTACGCTCGCTATTCTGGCATGCAGCTCCTCCAATCGCAGATGGGCGGCCATCGTGTGCAGCTGCTCAGCTGTTATCCTTTTCTCCATCTTCTATCTCGGTATCCACTGGATTACCGATATGCTAGGCGGGCTTACGCTAGGTGTCTTTGCCAGCGCGGCCGGTCTCAAGCTCAGCGAATGGCCGGCTTATGCAAAAAGAAAGCCTGTCATCTGAAGAATGCTTCAGATGACAGGCTTTCGGCGGCATTTCTGCTGCCAGAAGTAATTATTCTGCGGAAGATGCAGGTGCGCTAGTAATAACCGTGTTGATAGCGCTGCGCTCGAACGTCATCTTCGTCGTATCGTTGACGCGAAGCACGACAGTGTCGTCCGTCAGTTCAACGATCGTGCCGTGAAGGCCGCCGATAGTCGAGATTTTATCGCCTTTTTTAAGCTGGCTCAGCAAGGAGCTGCGCTGCTTTTGCTTCTTTTGCTGCGGACGGATAAGCAAGAAATAAAATACCGCGAACATAAGTACGAACGGCAGGATCATACCCCAAATGTTTTGTCCGCCGTCTGCTGCTGCTGCTAGAAAAGTAGACATCGTATAGTTTTCCCCCCTTTCTAAAACCCTTTGTCGTTGTCGTGCAGGCCATACGAAGTAAAGAATTCATCCCGGAAATCAAGCAGCCGGTCCTCTCTAATCGCCTGACGAACATTCCGCATGAGTTCAAGCAGGAAATGCAAATTGTGATACGTCGTCAACCGGATACCGAATGTTTCATCCGCTTTCAATAGATGACGGATATAGGCTCTCGAATAGTTCTGGCAAGTATAGCAGGAGCACTCGGGATCAAGCGGTCCAAAATCATCTGTAAATTTGGCATTGCGGATAACGAGACGGCCTTGGCTAGTCATCGTTGTCCCATTGCGGGCAATACGTGTCGGCAATACGCAATCGAACATGTCGATGCCGCGGATAGAGCCTTCGATCAGTGCATCGGGCGAACCGACACCCATCAAGTAACGAGGCTTGTTAGCCGGCAGAATAGGTACGGTATGATCAAGCACATCATACATCAAATGCTTAGGCTCGCCTACGCTCAGTCCACCAATAGCATACCCCGGGAAATCCATGGAAGTCAAATCGGTTGCGCTCTGAATGCGCAAATCTTTGTGCATACCGCCCTGCACGATAGCAAAAAGCGCTTGATCATGCGGACGAGCGTGCGAATTGAGGCATCTTTCTGCCCAACGTGTCGTACGCTCCAGCGATTGCTTGACGTAATCATATTCCGCCGGGTAAGGCGGGCATTCATCGAAAGCCATCATAATATCGGAGCCGAGCGCGTTTTGAATTTCCATCGCCTTCTCTGGCGATAAAAATAGCTTGTCTCCGTTCAGATGGGAACGGAAATGAACGCCTTCCTCTGTAATTTTACGCATTTCGCTCAAGCTGAACACTTGAAAGCCGCCGCTGTCGGTCAAGATCGGACGATCCCAATTCATAAATTTATGAAGTCCTCCGGCGCGCTTCACGATATCATGTCCCGGACGCAAAAACAGATGGTATGTGTTGCTCAAAATAATTTGCGCGTCCATCGTTTTCAGCTCTTCCGGACTCATCGTCTTAACGGTAGCCTGCGTGCCAACAGGCATAAATGTCGGCGTCTCGATTACGCCATGGGGGGTATGAACCCGGCCCAGACGCGCTCCCGACTGCTTGCACTCTTTAATAAATTCATATTTCACAGCCACTGTTTCACTCGTCCTGTCTGTTTAAATTCTAATAGATAATCATAGCGTCGCCGAAGCTGAAAAACCGGTACTGCTCCGCGACCGCTTCTTTATATGCATTCATGATGGACTCGCGGCCCGCAAGCGCGCTGACGAGCATCACAAGCGTCGATTTCGGCAAATGGAAATTCGTAATGAGCGAATCGACCAGCTTGAACGTATAGCCCGGGAAAATAAAAATGTCGGTCCAGCCGCTGCATGCCTGAATCGGCCCGCCTTCGAACCTTACCGCAACTGTCTCCAGCGTACGCGCCGAAGTTGTCCCTACTGCAATCACTTTATGTCCGCTCGCTTTTGCCTCGTTAATAATACGTGCGTTTTCCGAATTGAGTTCATAAAATTCAGAATGCATCTCATGTTCCTCGACTTTGTCCACCGACATCGGCCGAAACGTGCCTAACCCGACATGAAGCGTTACGAAAGCGAGCTTGATGCCCTTGTCCTTAAGCTTCTGCAAGAAAGGCTCGGTGAAATGCAGCCCGGCAGTCGGAGCTGCAGCTGAGCCTTCATGCTTCGCATAAACGGTCTGATACCGCTCGCGCTCCTCCAGCCGCTCCTTAATATACGGCGGAAGCGGCATTTCGCCAAGGCGGTCAAGCAGCTCTTGGAAAATCCCTTCGTAATGAAAACGGATCGTACGCCCGCCCATTTCTCCTTCGCTTTCGGCAACGGCCCGAAGCAAAGGACCTCCGTTGCCGTCATCGCCGAACCATACTTCCGATCCGGTTTTGAGCCGTTTCGCCGGCTTGGCCAGCGCTTCCCATCTATCGCCTTCCAGCTGGCGGAGCAGCAACAGCTCGACCTTCCCGCCCGTTTCAGGCTTCATGCCCATCAATCTTGCCGGGATAACTCTCGTATCATTCAATACGAGAACATCCCCTTCGTTCATATAATCAGCGACGTCGGTAAAACGACGATGCGCCAGCTCCCCCGAATGCCGGCTCAACGCCAGCAGTCTGGAATCCGTCCGGGTCGCAAGCGGCGTCTGGGCAATCAAATGCTCAGGCAGCTCGAAGTCAAATAAATCTACATTCACGATTCAATCATTCCTTAGCGATGGTTACATCTTTATAGTAGTATTTCAAAATATAGGAATAGTCATACCCTTGCTGTGCGAGACCTAGCGCTCCGTATTGAGACAAGCCAGCACCGTGGCCGTTGCCTGTGCCGATAAAGCGGTAAGCGGCATCCTTCGTCGTCGCCCGGACTTTGCCCTCTCCATTCATGACGAAGGTGTTGCCGTCAGCCTGCTTGACGCTTCCGTCAGCGCCTATCACATAAACGGACTGGGACGCGTTTGTTTTCGTGCGTTTTTCCCCGCCGGCGCCCAGCATAGCGACCTTTCCGGTCTCGTCAATCTGGAACAGAGTGCTCGGCAAACCTCCCAGAGCGGAACGCAAGCCGTCCGGATATTTGATCGGCAGCACGGTGCCGTTCACTTTCATCTCCGTAACACGCCCTGACTGCCCTTGCTTGCTGACTTCAAGTGAATAAATCGGCCCGCCTACAGCTGAAGTCGTCTTCCCCTTCATGGAATCTACCAGCTGCTGAGAAGTAAATGGCCCTCTGATCCAGGACATTTCGTTGTTTTGTACAACACGCTCCAGCACGGCTACTTCGTCGCCGGCGTTCAGTTGACCGACTAGCGGCACTGCATCCTGAACAATTGGAAGAACGCGTACCTTCGTGCCTGCTGCGTTAACCTTCATGAGCTTAACGCCTGCAGCATTCGTTGTTCCCGTTCCATCCAGCAGGTCCTCCCGCACATATCCCGTCAAACCGCTGGATAACACGACGCGATACCAGCCATAAAGCGACTTCTCCGACGCAGCGTCGGCAGGACTTGGGACAGTTTGCAGGTAAGCGACGGAATTGCCCCAAATTTCTTTGGCGTCGGCGGACTGGCCGCCTGCGTTGGAAGAGAACAAAGCTTCAATCAGCTTGCCGTTATACAGGATCACTTCTCCCGCTGTCGCATCAACGGCTTGAATCGTTGCCGCTTTCTCCGTGCCGGTACCGCTGTAAGCCTGGCTGTTAACCGAATCAACCACATGAGCGATCTGGAAGCCAAAGCCCTGGTACAGCGCATACGTGCGGGCAGCAACTGCTTGCGACTTCAGCGCTTCAAGCGGCCAGGAAGCGACCATCTCCGCGCCAACTACCGAATACAAATATTGCTCGAATGGCAGCTCGTTGACAACAGCCAGCTTGCCGTTGAATTCGCTTAATTCGAATTCGCCTCTGTACGTCCGGCTAAACCTTTCCGTCAGCTTAATCGGATCCGATGATCCAGGCGATACCCATACCTTCGACGTTCCGGACGGGAACGCGAATTGCGTTGCCGGGTTAGCCGCTTTGCCGCTTAATGTATGATCGTTGCGGAGCAGCAAGTAAGAACCCGCTGCAGCCTGCTTCAGGCTGCTTCCTGCCGCCCCTGCCTTCTTCTTGATCAGCTCCAGCTCCGCTGCGGAAGTGGCTGCGCCTACCATAACGGTATAGCTGCCCGTACCGCGCAGTGCGGTAAACGCATCGACGCCAGCCGCTCCGAACGTTTGTGCAGCCTTGTCAGCCGCACTCTTAGACGTATAGCTGCCGCTTTCCAAATGAAGCGGACCTTGTACGGACGCTGTAATACCGCCGGAGGAGCTGCTCAGTTCACCGTCAGCGCTCCATTTTTTCAAAGCGGTCTGGCTTTCTGCCAGCGTATTATAGCTGCCTTCCGATACTTGATAGACTGTTTTCCCGCCCTTGGACAAGGAAGTGATCGCTCCGGTACCGGAAGCTGCCTGCAGACGCTTATAGGCTTTGAGCGCTGTATCGAAGCTTTCCGTCTCCGATACCAGCACTTTATAATTGTCAATTACGAACCGGGCTTGAGCGCCGGCACCTAAGCTTAACCATTGCTCCGTGCCCGAAGGCTGGCGCATGCCAACCGACAGCCCGCCTGTCGAGGATAGCGTTGCAACCGGCGTATTTACTTGATATTTCCCCGGCAATTGCAGAAAAATAGCGACTCGTATCGAATCCAGCTGCGGCACCGCGCCTTGGGACGGCTTAACCGTCCACATCGAAACGAGCAGTAATCCAATCATCGTCAAAACGATCAGCCGGCGGTACGACAAAAGCGTCGTTCTCATCCGTGTACATTCCCCTCTCCTGAGACGGCTCGCCGAATGCGGCCGTCTGGTCGTCATTTGGTTTATCTCTCTGGCACCGGAAGTCCCAGATGTCTATAGGCTTGATCGGTGGCAACCCGCCCGCGCGGCGTCCGCTGCAGAAAACCGATCTGCATCAAGTAAGGCTCATATACGTCTTCGATCGTCTGGCTTTCTTCTCCGATGGAGGCCGCAATCGTGTCCAGGCCAACCGGACGCCCGGCAAAAGTAGTCATCATTGCGAGCAGCATTTTATGGTCAATGCTGTCGAGTCCCATCGGATCGACCTGCTGCAGCTCTAATGCCGCTATGGCGATTTCATGCGTAATAATGCCGTCTCCCCGCACCTGGGCGAAATCCCGGACCCGCTTCAGCAGCCGGTTCGCGATCCGCGGCGTTCCTCTGGCGCGCATCGCAATTTCCATCGATGCCTCGCCGATAATAGAAATATCGAATATTTCCGCCGAACGGCTTACGATATAGGCCAGTTCATCAACGGTATAGAACTCCAGCCGGCTAATCACGCCGAAGCGGTCGCGCAGAGGTGCGGACAGAAGTCCGGCTCTAGTGGTCGCTCCAATGAGCGTAAACGGCGGAAGATCAAGGCGCACGGAACGTGCGCTTGGCCCCTTCCCGATCATAATGTCGAGGGCATAATCTTCCATAGCCGGATACAATACTTCTTCAACGGTACGGTGCAGCCTATGAATCTCGTCTATGAAGAGCACATCGCCCTCCTGCAGATTCGTCAACAGCGCAGCCAAATCGCCCGGCCGCTCAATTGCCGGCCCCGACGTCGTCCGCAAGTTCACGCCAAGCTCATTGGCGATAATGTTGGAGAGCGTCGTTTTGCCCAGCCCGGGCGGCCCGTAAAGCAGAACATGATCCAGCGCTTCTTTGCGGAGCTTGGCTGCATCGATATAAATTTTCAAATTTTCTTTCGCTTTGGACTGCCCGATGTATTCCGCTAAATATCGGGGGCGCAAGCTTAGCTCCATCGCCTGCTCGTCCATCATCAGGTTGGCGGATATGATTCTATCATCCAATTGCGGTCATCTCCTTCCGTTACCCTTTGAACAGCTGCTGCAAAGCCCGTTTCATCAAGGAATCGACGGTTTCCTCCGCCGTAACCGACGATTGCAGGCCATGCCATGCGCGATCCAGCTCTGCATCCGTATAGCCAAGCGAACCGAGCGCTTCCCGCGCTTCCTCCCAAGCGGTGCCGGCTCCTTGAGCATCTCCGCCTGATTTCGAAGCGGTTGGCGAAAGGCCAGCGACAGCAAGCAGACCCTCGTCGGAAATAAAGCCAGACAGCTTGTCCTTCAAGTCCAGCACCATCCGCTGTGCCGTCTTCTTCCCGATGCCCGGCAGCTTCGTCAGAAAAGTCAGATTCTCCTGATGAATAGCTGCGACGACCGCATCCGGGCGCCCTCCCGCCAATATGCCAAGCGCGACGCGCGGGCCGATGCCCGATACTTCCAGCAGCTTGCGGAACAGCGACTGTTCTTCTCTCGATTCGAAGCCGTACAGCAGAATGGCATCCTCACGCACATGATGATGAATATAGACCGTGACAGCTTCTTCCTTTGCCGCAAAAGCATAAGGGTTCGGGGTAAACACCCGATAGCCCACACCTTGTACATCCAATACGATGTATTCCGTTTCCAAATGGGCGACTAGCCCGCGTAAAAAATCGATCATCGACGCACCTCGTTTATTTTTTGCGCCATTACGGCAGAATGGGCGTGGCAAATCGCAACCGCCAGCGCATCGGCGACATCGTCCGGCTTTGGAATGGCCGAAAGCTTCAGAAACATTTTCACCATCTCCTGTACCTGGCGCTTCTCCGCTTTGCCGTAGCCAACGACAGCCTGTTTCACTTGAAGCGGCGTATATTCGGAAACTGGAAGCCCCCGTTGAGCCGCGGCCAAAATAATGACGCCCCTTGCTTGCCCAACATCAAAAGCCGTCGTTACGTTGCGGTTGAAAAACAATTTTTCAATCGCAACAGCGTCCGGCTTGTACTTGTCGATCAAGGCAACGGCCGAGTCGTATACTTGCAGCAGCCTCTCCTGAGAGGGCGTGCCCGCTGCCGTCTGAATGCAGCCGTATTGAACCGGGGTAAGCTTATGGCCGACTTTATCGATAAAACCAAAACCCGCAATGGCAATGCCGGGATCGATCCCTAAAACTCGCAAATGCCCAACTCCTTCAACGATGCGAGGCTTCAGCCTTTCGCAAACTTATGTAAGCAATAATCAATTGCCTTATGACTTCGCAACCTCCATTATAGCAAAAATTGCACCCCATGAGAACACGCGTTTGACGATTCCGGCTTGGCGACTTTTTTTGTGATCCGGCCGAGCGCTGCCAGGGGATGCGATTCCCTCCGAGTCGGCCGCTGTCAGATGCAATGCCGCTCCACATAAAAAAACCGCGAGCCCCTGGATAGGGTCCGCGGTACTAACTGAATATTATTTACAATAGGGGCGTGCTGCTGATGCTGTAATGGATTAATATGTAGCTGGCGTTAATTCTTTTTCCTCGGCCTGCAGGGCAAAGTCGCTAAATGTAGACAGCACGCTGTTATATTCATCGATATCGGACACTTTAATTCCTTGGGCAAGCTCGTCCACTTTTTCATGAGGCAGACTGCTCTCCATGTATTGAACGTCTAGCTGGAAAAACGTGCGCAGCACCTTTTCCTTGCCCGGCTCGCCTTCGAATAAGGAAAAATATCCTTTCTTGTCTAAACCAAAATAAGCGTGGGACCGGCACTCCTCGGATAGATCCTCGACCTGCTCTTGCAGCATCACGGTCTGACCGTCGCGGTCCATAACTGCCGTCCATTCCGGATGCAGGCGGAGCAGCCTTACGATTTGCTGGGAAGCAAGCCGTCCAAGCGGACTGGTCTCTTCCCCGCAAATGTATACTCGTCTAAGTGTGACCGCAAGCGGTCCATCTTGCTCCTCCAGTGCTTCAATGATGCTTGCGGGCTTCGCCTCCGCAGGCTCAACAGCCGCAGCAGCGGCTGCAGACGTGCTCCCTGCTGCCACCAATAAAGCGCACAGCCATATCGTGAAGGAGCCTAATATCCATAGCGAGCGGCGGCGACGGCGAAGACGTTTTCTGACCTGCTTCCATAAGCTGAACTCCATCATGATAAAGGCCCCTTTGCTTCATTTTGACAATAGTGTTTCCTCAGCTTCCATATCTATGCATGAAGGTTGAATATTGTCGAAAACAAGAAAAAAAGCCCCTCCGTTTGCGGTATACGGAGGGACGTTTACGTACATGATTAGCGGTTAATCCATGGCTTGCTGCCTGTTCTATGCGATCTCGAGCGGGCTGCTACTGTACGGATAACGGCTTTTTTCGGTGCCGATTTTTTAGATGCTGATTTAGGCGCTGATGATTTCACGGCTTTCACCGTCTCCGCAGCTGCAACCGGCTGCTCGATTTCATCTTCGCGTTTCCCTTTGCAGCCGCAAGGCTTTTCAGACACACCCGCTACTGTGCCAGGCCATCCCCCTACAGGCGGGAATGGAGGGAACGGCGGGAAGCCCCAGACTGGATAGCCGTAGCCGCCATATGGACCTGTCATAGCCGGAGACACCGTTCCCGGGCCGTAGCCATAGCTTACTTCAGGGCCGATGTTCGACGGGCCAATATTCGATGGACCGATGTTTGACGGGCCGATATTCGATGGGCTGATGTTCGACGGGCCGATGTTCGACGGGCCGATGTTCGACGGGCCGATGTTCGACGGGCTGATATTCGACGGACCGATGTTTGACGGGCCGATACTCGACGGACCGATGTTTGACGGGCCGATATTCGATGGGCTGATGTTCGACGGGCTGATGCTGCTGTTAGCAACACTTTCGATTGACTCGTTCGAGGCTGGCGATACTGCTGTTGGGCTCCAGCCACCATAGCCATAGCCGCCTGTTGATTCTGGCGATACTGCTGTTGGGCCCCAACCGCCATAGCCATAGCCGCCTGTTGATTCTGGCGATACTGCTGTCGGGCTCCAGCCGCCATAGCCATAGCCGCCTGTTGATTCCGGCGATACTGCCGTTGGACCCCAGCCGCCGTAGCCATAGCCGCCTGTTGATTCTGGCGATACTGCTGTCGGGCCCCAGCCGCCGTAACCATAACCGCCTGTTGATTCCGGCGATACTTCTGTCGGGCCCCAGCCGCCATAACCGTGGCCGCCTGTTGATTCTGGCGATACTGCTGTTGGACCCCAACCGCCGTAGCCATAACCGCCCGTTGATTCCGGCGATACTGCTGTTGGACCCCAGCCGCCGTAGCCATAACCGCCAAGGGAGACTGGCATCGTGCCAGGTGGACAAATCGACGGACCGATGTTTGACGGGCCGATGTTCGACGGACCAATGTTCGACGGACCGATGTTCGACGGACCAATGTTCGACGGACCGATGTTCGACGGACCAATGTTCGACGGACCAATGTTCGACGGACCAATGTTCGACGGACCAATGTTCGACGGACCAATGTTCGACGGACCAATGTTCGATGGACCAATGTTCGATGGACCAATGTTCGATGGACCGATGTTCGAATTACCGTAGCCATACCCGGAGTGAATCGGCGAAACATGCTCGCCGTGACCATAACCACCAAAAATCGGACTCGCATTAGAGGAAGCTTCTATAGCCGGGATGTTGCTTTGCTTGAACAAATCAACACTTTGCTTCAGCTCTTTTTGAACCGGCAGCTCTTTTTTACCGGCTTTTTCAGCCTTCAAAGGCTTTTCAACCGGAAGCGGCTTATTCGGCTTCACTGCAGCCGGCTGCGGGGCGGGAATGTTAGCCGGCTCCACAGGCTTCACTATAGGAGCTGTCGGTTTTTTATCTATGATTGGGCCGGTCGGCTGCTTGTTTGGAACGGCCTGCGCTACTGGTGCAGGTGCCGTCGCTATAGGTGCTGTATTCGTTTTTCCTTGAATCGGGCCGGTCGGTTTTTTGCCCCCTACCAAATTTTGAACGCCTTGGACGATCGACATCGGATGCAGCGGATGATGAGCCGCACCGGTACCAGCAGCCGGCAATTCAACCGATGCATGGCCTGCCTTCGGAATGTTGACGATCTCGCCAGTCAGCAGCACATTCGGATTTTTCAGCTGCGGGTTGGCTTTAATCATGTCCGCCAGCGGCACACCCCATGCTTTGGACAGCTTCCAGAGCGTATCGCCTTGCTTGACGACATGCTGATGCATAATGTCCCCGGCACCTCCGCCATGCGAGGATGGAATTTTGAGCTTCATCCCAACGTCCAGTGCATCCGGATTCGTTATCGTTGGATTCAGCTTCAAAATCTCTTCAATCGACACATTATGTTTCTGGCTAATAAAGTACAATGTATCGCCTTTCTTCACGACATAAATTTTCACTCGCCGAAAACCTCCTGTCACGTTCTTTGTACCACAGTCAAGGCTAATGCCCCGCTAATCATTACATCCTATGCAGAACATGGGCAGGTGTCTCCAACTTATTCGAAAAAAAATAGACGAATGTTTGCATTTGCGAAAATGTTGCTTGTCCTCTATAAAAAAAGGCGCCCCGCATATGCGGAGCACCTTCTAACCATCGGCATTTCGTACCAACATGTAAAAGTACATTTTGATTCCCCGATTTCGCTTCGAAATCAGCTTCAACATGCAAAAGTGCAGTTTAACAGGCGCCTCGAGCCTCATTTTAGCTCGATAAAGCCTCATTCACATGCACTTTTACATTTTGACAGCTAGTTTGCCTCCGAAATGGGCCAACAAACTGCATATTTGCATTTTGAAGCGCTCAGTGATGCCCTGCAAATCAACCAAATTTGAGCTCAAGAACCACCACTCTCGACTCCTAGCTCAGCTGCTCATAGGTAAAGCTCGGGTAGCTGCCGAGAATGCGAACCTGACAGCCCAGCGCCTCGATCTCCTCAAGCGCCGACGGCAGCAGCACCGTATCCAGCGCCATATCGATATCGATGTAAAAATAATACGTGCCAAGCTGCCGCTTCGTTGGACGCGACTCGATTTTGGACAAGTTGATTTTCCGCCAAGCGAACGCGGACAGCACCCGGTGAAGCGCACCCGGAAAATCATCCGGAAGCGTAATAAGAATACTCGTCTTGCGCGTCGCAGATTCCCTTGCCGTAAACGGCTCATTGCCGACAAGAAGAAAGCGGGTAAAGTTGTTGTTGTGGTCAGTAATCTCGCTGGCAAGCACATCAAGCTGCTGATTTGCAGCCGCCGTCGCCGTGCCGATTGCAGCCCAGCCGTTGTCCGGGTTATCCCGGACGATGCGCACGCCCTCAGAGGTGCTGCCCACCGTCTCCTTCTCTGCCTGCGGCATCTCCGCACGCAGAAACTGAAGGCATTGGGCGATTGCAACCGGATGGCTGAACACTTTTTTGATTTTGCTCAAATCGAGCTCGCCGTCTGGTCCGGTCAGCTCAGAGCGCCGGCCGATCAGATTCTGAATAGACGGGTATACCCACTCCGCCTGAATCGGCAAATCAACCTCATGCACGAGCCAGTCCATATGCAGGCTGACCGAGCCCTCGATCGTGTTCTCAATCGGGATAATGCTGTATTGGCTAACGTTATTGACCGTAGACAGAAACACGTCAGCGATCAAGCGGTGGTGCTTCCAAGTAACTTCTTCATTGCCGAACAGCTTTTTCGCCGCTTCATCGGAGACGGAGCCCGCCGGCAACAGCGCGATGCTCATACTCATTGCATAACCTCTCCTTTAATCCGCGACATTAGCGTCGTTCCGTCATTGATGCTGTCGGCATTCGTTTCTTCAATCCGTACTTCCGGCCCTGACACAGACGGCTCCAGCCACATCGTCTTCGCCGTTATGCCTTCCTGCTGCAGCGTCTCCAGCAGAAAACGCTCCAGCTCCGCTTTACGCGGGCTGTCCGCATCCACAAACGCAATCAGCGTCGGCCCCGCTCCGCTGAGCGCTGCCCCAAGCGCGCCGTTATCGGCAGCGCGCTCCAGAATAGCCGTCATGCCTGGAATAAGGGCTGCCCGGTAAGGCTGGTGCAGCCTGTCGCGCATCGCATGACGGATCAGGCCGAGCTCGCCGCTGGCCAAAGCGGCGACGAGCAGCGAGCTGCGGCCGACGTTGAAGACGGCGTCGGCCATGCTCACTTGAGAAGGCAGCGCATGCCGCGCCTTCTCTGTGGACAATTGAAACGCTGGGATAGCTACCAGCGTTTCCAGCTTGGGATGCGGAGCAAGCCGTACATAGTCGGCCCGCTCGCCATCCCAAGCAGAGACAACGATGCCGCCGAACAAGGACGCGCCAACGTTGTCGGGATGCCCTTCAAGCGATGTCGCAATTTGAAACAGCTTGTCTTCGCTTAACGGGCTGCCGATCAGCGCATTAGCCGCGACCAGAGCGCCGACTATTGCGGACGCGCTGCTGCCAAGACCTCTCGTCAGCGGGATCTCGCTGTACATCTCAATATGGAGCTCGGGCATTTGCACGCCCGCTTCCTTGAACACCAGCTGTGCTACTTTATAGATCAGGTTGCTTTTATCGGTCGGCAGACCCTGCATCTGCTCGCCATGCAGACGGAACGACGTCACTGTTGCAGGCGACATCTCGATCCATGAATAGAGGGAGAGTGCCATGCCCAATGTATCAAAGCCGGGGCCCAGGTTGGCTGTGCTTGCCGGCACTTTTACTAATACTCGTTTCATAGCGGGTAAAGCTCCTTTTTGCCTCGATTAGATTTGGATTAGCCTTCTACGCGATAGACGCTCTTCACCTTACGAATCACATCTAGCGATTCGAACTGCTGCAGCACTTTATTGATCGCCGCCTTGTTGGCATCATGCGTAATTACAATAATTTCGGCTTCCGGATTCAATGGGTTTGGCTGCTGAAGAACGGACTCCAGGCTTACCTCGAAATCAGCAAACACTTGCGTAATACGGGCTAACACGCCCGCCCGGTCGTCCACATGCAGCAGCAGAAAATATTTCGAAGAAATTTGCTCGTCGGATTTCAGCTTTTTCTCCTTGAAGGCCACGACGCCTTGCTTGCCGTTCACGCCCAACTTCAAGTTTTTCACCACGGCAACGAGGTCGGCTACAATGGACGTAGCTGTCGGCAGCTCGCCCGCTCCCGGGCCGTAGAACATCGTCTCGCCTACCGCTTCGCCATACACATAAACCGCGTTATACACGCCGTTAACGGATGCGATCGGATGGGATGTCTTCACCATTGTCGGCTGTACGCTGATGCTGAACTCATCATCCTGGCGCTCCGCAATGCCAAGAAGCTTCACCTCATAGCCGAGGCGCTTCGCATACAAAATGTCCTCTTTGCTCACCTTGGACATCCCTTGTACCGAAACATCATTCAAATCCACGTTGGCGCGGAAGCCAAGCGTCGACAAAATCGTCATTTTGCGGGCAGCATCCAGACCTTCCACATCGGAGGTTGGATCAGCTTCCGCGTAACCGAGCTCTTGCGCTTCTTTCAATACATCATCATATGACGCGCCTTCTTGGCTCATTTTCGTCAAAATATAATTGGTCGTACCGTTCACGATGCCCATAATCTTCGTAATCCGGTCGGAGGAAAAGCCCTCGATCAGCGTACGAATGATTGGAATGCCTCCGGCAACGCTAGCTTCATAGAAAACGTCGCAGTTATGTTCATGCGCCTTCGCCAAAATTTCTTTGCCGTGCAGCGCCATCAAATCTTTGTTCGCCGTCACGACATGCTTGCCGCTGGCCAGCGCTTCCATAATGTATTCTTTCGTATGTGTAATACCGCCCATCACTTCAACGATAACGTCAATTTCGGGATGGTGGATAATTTCCCACGGATCCTCGGTCAGCTTAGACGAATCGATCGAAATGCTGCGCGATTTATTTTTGTTATGGACGAGTACTTTCTCAATGACGATCGGGGATCCGACCTGGCCTTGCAAATCCTCTTGATGTCCCTCCACGATCCGTACGACGCCGGTCCCGACCGTACCAAGACCTAGCAATCCAACTTTAACTGGCTTCATGACATTCCCTCCACAGATCAATCGTCTCGTAAATGATTTATTATTGCATTAACCCTGCCCGATTACGGAAGCTTTGCGCACCCCTTGCTGGCTGCGGATCACTTCGATGAGCGAGGATAGATCTCCCGTCAATTGCGAAATGTCGACCGAAATCACAACATTCGCGTACCCCTGAAGCGGGATGCTCTGATTCATCGTCAGCACATTGCCTTCCAGTCCAGCCACTAAGCTGAGCACTTTGGACAATACGCCCGACCGATGCTCCAAATCCATCGAGATCGTGACGATGCGTTCCCGTTCAAGCTCATGCAGCGCATATACGCCATCTTTATACTTATAAAAAGCGCTCCGGCTCAAGCCTACCCGCTCAACGGCCTCGTGCACCGTAGCAGCTTCGCCCCGCCCGAGCATCTCTTTCACCTGGATCGTCTTCATGATCGCCTCAGGCAGCATATCTTCCCGAACGACATAATAACGTTGCGTCACTATTCGTCCTCCCTACAAAGACAAATGTTCATCTATAATGGACATTATATCGGAATCCTTCTGCCGCGGCAATAGGTTTATTGCTTGCCTCTCTATAAATCCGCTGTAGATTGCTCTATTGTTTTTTCCGTGTAAAATAGAAGCTCTGTTGCCCGCCTGTATGCTAGTTTAAATTGCGCTGCTAGAGGAACATAATGCAAAAGTGCATTTTGTTAGGCTTTAAATGACGCCAAGTTGCCTTCAAAATGCAAATGTACATTTGAAATCGGTCAAAACCGCCCCATTCATGCTTTTTAGTCCAATCAGCCTGCACTTTGGACCTCTGTCAAGAAAGTAGACACTGCTTAAGTGTATCAACTTACTTTTTTGTAATAATTCAACTCAAATTGATTGGGTGATAAATAACCCAA
>NZ_JBHVUY010000008.1:0-173596 GCF_042883865.1 Paenibacillus sp. NPDC058174 | reverse complement strand
GTTACGTGGCTGCTTTTCCATACCGAACACCTCTCCTCGTTAACCTTATTATCTTTCTACACTTAAGAGGTGTCCACTTATTATTCTAATTGCACATTTGCATTTTGATGCGGTATTTCATCAAAAATCAGGCTTTCAACATGCAGATTTGCATTTTGATCCTTCGTTACAGCCTCTAACAAGCAATCGTACATAACCCAGCCCGATGTCGCGGCAACGGAGATTGAAACTGAAAACCAGTCAAACCTGACTCAACACGCCAGCCGGCAGCCTAGGCTGCCGGACTCACGACCTGCCTATTTTCCTGTCACAATCTCTTTATTCTTCTTGTAAGCTCCAGTCCAGTAGTCTACTGATTTCTGCAAATCCATGCCTTCCAGCTCTTTCATCATGCCGCTCTGGATTTGATTGAATTCCGCATCGTCCTTGGCCAGAATCAGCTTCGGAACCATACGCTTGATGTACTCGTCGATTTTTCCGTCAATTCTTTTGATGTTATCAGGCGTTACAATCGGCAGTGCAGCAAACTTCGTATAGTCCGTTCCATTTTTCTTGATCTCGCCTTTCTCTACCAGCTTCTCAATAAGCTCGCCCGGGTAGCTGATTTTATAATGCTCGCTGTAGTCTTTTTCGATTGGATTCATCTTGTTCAGACGCTGCTCGCTAATAATGTTGCCGAAGTTGGTCGGCACGTTATATTTCGGATCAATCGCGCCAGCAGAGAATCCGCTCCAGTTGTAGTACTTGGTAATTCCGCTTTTCGCGCCAAAGTCTGGATCAGCCTTCGACTGCTCAATTCGTTCCGCCGTATCCATCGGCACATTGTCCTTCACTTCCCAGTCCACGCCTTCAATGCCGTTCATGATCAGACGGGAGCCTTCATGAGATACAAGGAAGTTGATCAGCTCCATCGCACGTTCCGGATTTTTGCTATTTTTGGAGATGGCAAACGTGGAGTCCAGACGGCCGATAGAGCCGTACTCGCCCACATATTGTGTTTGACCCTTCGCAGGCGGAAGCGGAGCCCAGCCCTTCAATTCGCCGGCTTTCTCGAATGCGTCATTCGCTTCGTTCGTGCCTGCCCAGTTCCACCAGCTGAACAACAGGCGGTTGCTCTTAATTTTTTCCAGCATATTGTCATATTTCATCGTGAAGCTGTCCGGATCGAACAGTCCCAGTGCATTCGCCTTCTGATACATCCGCGCCGTCTCCCATACGCTGCCGTTAGGCTCAAGAATCGCGCTTCTTGCTTCCAGCGTCTCCGGATCAACGTCCATGAACTTATCCAGAAGCAGCTTGCCGCTATAGCGGTCATAGAACTCGGTCTGAATGCTGTAGCCCCATTCAAACAGCGGAGCCATTGCATATACCTTCTCGCCCTTTTCATTCGTCGGATGCTTATCCTGCATCTGCTTCAAAATCTGCAGCAGATCCTCCCAATTGTTATATTGCGGATAGCCCAGCTCCTTGTAGTAATCCCAACGAACCATGTAGCCCGGAGACGCATACGTGTATTCCTTAGGAGCATCACCAGCCAGCAGCGGAATAAAGAATAAATTATTCGTATCATTACTCAAATACTTTTTACTGAACTCAATCCGCTGCGGCGATTCCTCCAAAATGCTTTTGCCATGCTCGGCGATCAGATCGTCAAGCGGAATGACCAGATTGCCGTCAATAAGCTGCTTCATGTGCCGGCGCTCCGCATAAATGATGTCCGGCAAATCGCCGCTCGCCATCATCGTGTTGAGCTTGTCGTCATTCACCTTAGCTTCCGTGCTGATGTTAATGTTCAGCTTTTTCTTAATTTCCTGCGCTACGCGGTCCGTCTGAACGCCGGGTGTAACCGAGCCTCCAAAGCCGTTGCCATAAATGGTCAGCGTAATCTCTTTCGGCTGTCCGTCACCGTTACCTTCTTGTGCCCCCGTGTCTTGTCCATTCTGCTTGCCGCTCGAGCAGCCTGCCGCTGTTACGGCTATCGCTACAGTCAAGCTAAGGGCAAGTAAAGATTTCCGCCATTTGGTTGTCATGATGAACCCTCCCTATAGTGATCGATTTGCTACGCTATACAAAGCTTGCCGAAGCCAGCCCGGTATACATCTGTATACATCCAATAAGCCTTCTTTTACCCTTTTACAGCGCCCATCATGATACCTTTGACAAAGTAGCGCTGCATGAACGGATAGACCATCATAATCGGCAGCGTTACGATCATCGTAATCGCGAGTCTAACGGATGCGGAGGAGACCCGGAATCCGGTTATCCCTGCCGCTGAAGTGATCAGCTGCCGGTTCGCATCGGAAGCCATCGATTCCGCCTGCCGCAAATAATTGAGCAAGATGAGCTGCAGCGTCTGCAGCTTGGGATTGCTCACCAGAAAATAATTGTCTGTCCACGAATTCCACTGATTGACGGCATGGAAGACGGCAACCGTCGCCAGTATGGGCATGCACACCGGGAGAATAATGCTGATGAATATCCGCAGATAGCCTGCTCCGTCCATCATGGCCGATTCCTCTAGCACGACCGGAAGTGATTCCATATACGTTTTGATCAAAATAATGAAATAAGCGGAAATAATCGTAGGTAAAATGTACAGCAGATAGTTGTCCTTCAGCCCCAAGCCGCGCATCGTAATGTACCAAGGAATAAGACCCGCGTTGAGATACATTGTAATGATGACAAACCGGTACACGAAGGATCTGGCGAACATCTCACGTTTCGTAATCAGATAAGAGAAAAACGAGCAGGCCATTACAGTTGCAAAGGTTCCAATAACCGCACGTGATGCAGAGATCAGAAACGCATTAATAATGTTGTCCGACTGGAACAGCTGAACATAAGTGTCCAGCGTCAAGCCTTTTGGATAAAAGTAGACGCCTTGGATAATCGCATCCGGGCTGCTAATCGAGTTGATGAAGATATAGTAGAACGGATAAATGCAAAGCAGCATAAATGCGGTATAAACGATATAGTTGATCGTGTGGAACGAGTGCTCTCCGACACGAAATCTTTTCATAATCATCCGATAAGCCTCCTCATATGATGGATTCTCCCCGTACACGTTTGGCCAGATTGTTGACTGTGAACAGAAGCGTAATGCTGATCACCGTTTTACTGATGCCAAGAGCCGTCGAATAGGAAAAGTCGCTATTCAGCATACCGACCCGGTACGTATAGTAATCCAACACCTCAATATGAGAAGCGACGAGCGGATTGTAGAACACAAAGTATTGATCGAAGCCGTTAGACAGCATATTGCTGATATCGAGCAGTAACAGAACGAAAAACGTCGGCAGAATGCCCGGCACTGTAATATGCCAGATAGTGCGGAAGCGTCCGGCTCCATCCACCTTGGCTGCGTCATACTGCTCCTGATCGATGCCGGCGATCGCCGCCAGATAGATGATGGCGCCCCAGCCAAGCCCCTTCCACATGACGATTCCCGTCTGCACGTACCATACGATATCATTGTTGCCCAGCACGTTAGTCGGTGAATCAATCCATCCGAAATGGAACAGCACCTTGTTAATAAAGCCGTCGCTGGAGAAAAACATAAAAAATACGGCATAGACGAGCACCCAGCTAATAAAGTTAGGAAGCGTCGTCGTAATCTGCACCACCTTCTTGAACGATTTGGATTTCATCTCGTTGAGAAAAATCGCAAATGCGGCAAACAGCGGTGTACACAACAGCCCCAGCACGCTCATGATCATCGTATTGCGAAGCACATTGAACAAATCCTTGCGCTCTTCATACATGAGCTTGAAATAATCAATCCCTGCGAATGGCGTTTTCCAAAGCGGTACTCCCGGCTTATAGTCGAAAAACGCATAGATCCATCCGAATAGAGGGATATAGTTGAAAATAAATACGACGAGTACAAAAGGAACTGCCATCCAAAACAATTTCATCCGATTGGACAGCCTAAAGCGTGCTTCTCTGCCCCCTGCCTGAATCATAGGCTTGCTCTCCACCTTCCGTTCTTCTAAGCTTCACTTTCCCTTGTTGTATCTACATATTAGCCAACAGGGGAAAGCGAAGGAATTGACGGAACAATGAAAAGATGATTTATTCCAGCACCATGCTTAATTTTTTCACAGGCCTGTCCGTTAAAAATGATTTATTTCACAATATGATGTATTTTTCTACACTTTATATTCCAAGGGAAGCCGCATCCGGATCGTCATCCCCTTCCCTTCCTCGCTGAACACATCCAGTCCGAAAGACTCGCCTGCATGCAGCTGAATCCGCTGATTGACATATAGCAAGCCCATTCCGTGGGCTCTTGCTGCTCCCGGCTCGCCGCCGATCTTCTCCTTCGCCAGCCGATACCGCAGTTCAACGAGCTTCTCCTCGGACATTCCCTTGCCTTCATCCTTCACTTCCAGCACAAGCAAACCGCCCTCTACGCGGCCCGACAGCTTGATCGTTCCCGCATACTTCTGTGACATCCCGTGGACAAAGCAATTTTCAAGCAGCGGCTGCAAAATAAAGCGGGGAACCTGAGCCTGCATCAGCTCTTCCTCAACGTCCACATGAATGAGCGTGCCCTCCCCGTACCGGTGATTCATGATCGTCATATAATGCTTGATATAGCCAAGCTCATCTCCCAATGTTGTGAAAACGGAAGTCTCCCGGTAAATGGGACGGAGCATGTTGCCAAGCGCCGTCACCGTCTCCTCAATGTTCGGTGCATGCTGCACAGCAGCCATCCATTTCACCATATTCAGCGTGTTGTACAGAAAATGGGGGTTGATCTGGGACGCCAGCGTGCGCACCTCGGCTTCCCGCTTCATTTCTTCCGTATGCTTATTCGTTTCGATGAGCTCCTGAATGCTTCGCGACATTTTGTTAAACTGCATGCCAAGCCGGCCGATCTCATTATGCGCCATGCCGGCTACCTCGAAGCCGACGTTGCCGACTTCCATTTGCTTCATCGCTTTCGTCAGCTTGGACAATGGAACGGTGAGCCGCATAATCCAGTAATAAGCGAGCACCCATGCAACGAGAAGGCTGGCAAGCAGCATGACGATGACGATTTTCTTCAGCGTATTGCTGTCCTTGGAAAACTCGCGGTACGGAATTTCCTTCACAAGCGTCCAGTCCGTTGTACCAACCCGGTAGTATACAACCCGCAGCTTCTCATGCTCATTCCTTGTCGTATAGCTGCCATACTTGTTCCCGTTCGCATGCTCCAGCGTAAAGACCGACGTATCCCGCTCTCTCCCGTCCTGCCCGTTGCCCCGGATAATGTTGCCGCTACCGTCCAGCAAATAAATCCAGCCCTTCGTAATCCCTGCCAATTCAGCAAAAAAAGGAGACAAACTGCTCTCCTTCATACTCAAAGTAAGAATTGATAAAGGCCGCTCCTGATAGGAGCTCACAATCGCCCGGGATGCCAATATAAGCGAGTCATTCCATTCCGCCGTTTCGGGATAACGGAATACCGCTTCCTGATCCTTCACCTTGACGTTGCTCTGCCAATCCATGCCGGGAAACGTATCTAGAACATGCTCATACAAGCCCGAAGCGTACGCCCAGCTGGTTAAGCCGGAATCCGAGCTTGTATAAAGCTTTTTGCGGGTCACGCCCAGGATTTTTCCCGATTCCGAATACACATAGATCGAATGGATGTTGTCGTAGCGGAAGAGCACATCATTGAATAGTTGAGTGAGTGTTGCCGTCGCCTCCACTTCCTCGGCCTGTGACAACGGCCTGTCCATATAGCTTCGGACCGATTCATTCGCCAGCAGCACCTTGCTCGTCTTGTCCATTTCACTGCGGATAGCAAGCAGACTGCTCTCCGCCTGCTTGAAGTTTTGCAAGGTCAGCTGCTCCGCCCGTTCCTTGACAATCTTCGTCGTGCTGGCATAGAAGAAAAAAGCGCCCAAAGACAAGACGAGCAGGCTGACGCCTGCATACGTAATAAACAACTGGAATCGCAGCGTTCCCCAGCGTGCCCGTTCATGAAGCGCATAGCCTAGAAACCTGCGGATGGCTGCTGGTAAGCGTCTATTGTTCATCATCGCAAATCTCCTCGGCCTGACCCCAGCGTTTGCGGAATTCGCGCGGCCCCATGCCAGTGGATCTCTTGAATGTCCGGCTGAAATGGCTGTGATCCATGAAGCCTACATGCTCTGCAACCTCATAGGAACGCAAATCGCTCTCCAGCAGCAGCCTCTTCGCTTTTTCAACCCTTATATGAATGAGATACTCGCTGAAATTGACATCCAATTCCTTCTTCAGCAAGGAAGACAAGTAATTGGGGCTCATCCCGACGACATCAGCGACATCCTGAAGCGTCAGCTCACCCTGAAAGTTCTTGTTAATATAGGCGACAGCTTCCGCCACCTTGCGGCTCATCGGAATTTGCCGCGTCTGCATCAGTCCTTGAATGAAGGTCTCGGCTAACTGCACCATTTCGTCCCAAGTCTCACAGGATTCCAGCCGCAGCGTGCATTGGGTCACGAGCTCTGCACTTTCCTGCGATGGATGCGGCACATGGAGCGACAGCCTGTGAAATAAATAATTGAAGTCTCGGACCGTTGCTTCCCGGGACTGCGGAAGCTCCCGCTCCTTCATCCGTTCGGACCAATGGCCGAACTCCTTGGACAGCTGCTCGCCATGAACGCTGAGTACATCTGCAAGCCCAGCCAATGACGTATGAATTTTCTCCTCAGCCTTCATATGCACATTCACATCGCCACTAATAAAATGATCCGTATTCACATAAAGCTTATAGCTCATCGCATGCAGACATTCACGGTACATCGCCCGCAGCGGCGACAGGTCATGCGCTGTACTGCTAACTGCGAAGGTAACAGCAATGTTGAAGTAAGAACGCATTACTCTGCGAATATGGTCCAGCAGCTGATGGAGCTGCTGAAATTGCTCATTTTCGCTAAGCGAATTGCCGAAGCTGAGCAGGAACAAGTAGCGGTTGTCCGTGTCATGGCATACTTCTCCGCAACCGTAATCTCTCAAAATCTCTTGAAGCACATTCAGCATCGACATGCGGAGCAACTGGCCCCGCTCATCCCCGAACCGTGTTTTCAGCCGATGATAATGGTGAATGTCCATGAGGCAGATACGAATATTATGCGGATCGAGCATCAGCTTGTACTCGGCGACATTGCTTAGAAATTCCTCTTGGGAGTAGCGATTCCGGAACAAATAATCCTTCACAAAGCTTTCCTTCAGCACGTCGATGTCGCGTAACAGATGCTTGGAGGAATCTGCCCTCTCCACATCAAGCTCCTGCTTTACTTTCGCTAAAATATCGACCATCTCATTAGACTCCATCGTCAGCTTCAGGATGAAGTCGCTTACACCGTTGCGCATTGCCGTCTGAATAAGTCCGAATTCCTCCAGACAGGTTAAAATAATAATTTTCGTCGCTGCATCATGCTCTCGAATGCGGTCGATTAATTCCATGCCGTCCATCTCCGGCATCCGGATATCGGTAATGACGATGTCAGGTTTCTCCTTCTGATAGTGCTCCCAAGCCTCTGCGCCATTGGCTACATCCGCAGCTACGGACATGCCTAGATTTTCCCAGTTAATTGAATTTTTCAGCCCGAGCCTGACCCACATTTCGTCTTCTGCAATTAGTACCTTGTACAAATCAGCCAACCTCCCGATGCTGTCCTACTATATAATGCTACTCGTATATGAAAAATTGAGAATTTCTACTCCACTTCTGTACAATTCCCGTTATTAACACAATTATAGGGAAGCAGCCTCGGAAAACACATGAACTTTGCAATGAATTTATGTATATTTCCACACAGAGCCAACAACATCAAGCTTACCAGAAATGCAGCTGGTTTATGTAAAAGGAGCCTCCTGCAATGGAATCTTTAGAATAGATGATTGAAGCGAAAATAAGCTGACTTCGATCAATGATCGAAATCAGCTTACGGTATCTTGCCAGATACAACGTGTGTAAAGAACCTAATCTTTGAACTGAACTTTTTTACATCCTTATCCCAAGGAAATATTTACAAATTTAACTAAATGAAATACGATTATCCTATTGCTAGCTTTCACTTTTTTTATATTGATAACCGATACTGAGGTGTATAAATTGGAAAAGAAAATGAGATTAAGTCTGCTTTCATTAATAACCCTGGCAATTGTGGCTGTATTAATCTATAGCACCAATATCAGTGTCAGCGCAAAGAATCAAGTTAATGAAGGGAATAAATCTCTTAGTACAGAGGAATTTGAATTTATTAAATCCCTGACCCCCAATAATGTAACTGGAATTGATGCCGTTTATGTCGATGGTTCTCGCAACATTGAAGAATTAAAACAGAACTCTGCTTTAATTATTAAGGGGAAAGTAATTTCTAATAAAATTGTGAATGAAATAGCAGCAGTATCTATAGTAAAGGTTCTAGATACTCTTCAAGGTAATAAATTTGATTATGTTTATATACATCAATTGAACAATGATGATGTTCTGGCTGAACAAGAGTATATCTTGTTCTTAGGTAAACAGAATGACGATAAAACGGACACGTTTCATATTAAAGGCGGAACGCAAGGTATCTTCGTCGAGAAAGATTCCACTGTAACTGCGGTTCATCATACCATGACAACTGAGCTTGAAAAAATAAATAATATTTCTGAGACTGTGAGATCAGTAAATAATGCTGCTCTAAATTTCGAGAACTGGATTAAAAAGTAGAAGAACAAATGTTTAGAGCTGTACCAATATTAGGCTTGTAAAAAAATAAATCAAATATAGAAATGGCGATGCTATGGATAATCTCCCTACATCGCCATTTCTGTTTTTTGGCCATTCGCAATAGCAACTCACTGCACATTCAGCCTAAGTTGTAGTTCGAATTTCATATTCCTTCTTTCTCTAATGTTCCAGTCTTTCATAAATTAGTCATCTGATTAGTTGTATGACTAACTAACCGTTTTGTCAATTCATCGTTATTCATGCTATATTAGAGCCAACTACAGAACGTATTAGGGGGAACAATGATGCGCAACGCCGATGCAACGCGTGAACGAATATTGGAAGCAGCTATGGCGGAGTTCTCCGCCTGTGGCATTGCTGGCGCGCGAGTAGATCGAATAGCAAAAGCAGCCGGATGCAATAAAAATATGATCTACATCTATTATGAGAATAAAGAGACGCTTTTCACAACCATCCTTCAGATGCATCTTACGCGAGTGTATGATGAGCTTGTTTTTACACCTGAGGATCTGCCGGGCTATGCAGCGCGTGTTTTCGATTTTACAATGGCAAACCCTGACCTCATGCGGCTGATGACATGGTTCAGTCTTGAACAGAAGACAGATAACCCTGCCGAACGAACTGCTGCCCACAACGCAAAAGTTGTGGAGTTGACACAAGCGCAGTCTGCCGGACAGATCGGAACAGCCTTCCCGCCAAACTTCCTTCTGACCGCGATTATGGCTCTATCCACCGCCTGGACAGCGACGAATCCTTTCGGCCCGTCCATTGACTCCAGTGCGATTGACAAGTCTGATGAACTGAGGGATGCGGTTTCTAGAGTGGTTGAATTGATGATTAGGGATGATAAGAATTCGGCAGCAGGCAATTAATTGCTTATCAAAGTTCGTAACAGAAAATTTCATTGCGCAAAAACAAACCTTCAGCAGCTTGAAGGTTTGTTTGCGCTACATCGTTTTCGCGATCTATTAAATTAAAACATCAAACTCATTTACAAAAACCGCATTCCCCGTAACCTCTATCACATTCCCGTTATCGGTCACGTACACTCGAACCTTACCGTTCCTTCCAATCTCTTGCCCCTGCTCGATGAGAAGTTCTAACGAAGGAGCATGTTTGTTTATGTATCTTGCGAAGTACGCGCCCATCACACCAGAGGCTGTTCCAGTGACCGGATCCTCAATAGTGCCAGAGTACGGAGAAGAAAAATGACGTGCGTGCATATGTGCATGAGGATCATAGGTTTCAAAACAAAATGGATGAATAGAAGCTCTAGGCATTTCATTCAGCACGTTAGGAAAAAGCTGATTGTTCGGTTGCATTCGTCTGAATGCAGCCAAGGTTTTTATGGGGATTAACAACGTCCATGTACCTGTGCTTCCGTACACAATTGGACATTCTGACTCAATATCATTCTCATCAATTCCCATTGCATAAGCCAGATCTTTAAGAGAGCCTTTAAATTCTTGAAATTGAGGAGCAGCTTGTCTCATGGTAATGTGAATTCCGTCGGTTGAAGATAATCGAATCGGCAAAACACCTGCTTTTGTTTCAATACTAAGTTCCGTAGTATTACCAAGTAATCCCTTTGTTTTTAAAGCATAGATAGTAGCCATTGTTGCGTGGCCACAAAGATTTATTTCATGACCTGGAGTGAAAAAACGAATTCTTACATCTGCTTTATCGGATTTAATAGGGAATGCCGTTTCATTAAAGCCTACTTTTTCTGCAATTTTCCTCATTTCCTCTTCAGTCAGAGTCTCACCATCGAAAACTACCCCCGCTGGATTTCCTAAATTAGGAAATTCACTGAATGCATCGTAATGATAAATCTTTATTTTCTTCACAAGTCCACCCCCATCCGAGTCTTTTAAAATCGCTTCTCCATCGTCCTTAACTAAGCAAACAAAAAAGCACATACGTTGTAGCTGTAAGTGCCTTTTTGTTTCCTGTTTCGCTAAATGCACTATGTTGCCGGACTAGCCATCAACTATTTTTGCTATCCTATCAAATCCAATTTATCCGGAACCATCCTTACGAAGTCACTCAATGTGAAATGTTGCGTTATGTTATGTATTCCCGGAGAAGCACAAACTGCCAGCATATGCTCCTCATCCAGTTGACTGTGCCACAATCGGCTATCTTGCCATTTCTGTTGATATTGCACTCGGCCTTGGGCAACATCGATCGTGAACTGGTCAAGCGGCAACGACAACCCTCGGCCATCTGCTTTTATAAAACTTTCTTTCATCGTCCATAACGCATAAAAGTATTGCTGCCGGCTTATCTCCGGTTCTCGAAGCAGCGCCTCGTACTCATCCTTGGAAAAGAAACGTCTAGCAATGTCGAGTGATATTGGCTTCATCTCTTCAACATCGATGCCAACCGGGGTGTAATCGACTGCGCATACTACCCACTGTCCAGAATGAGATAGATTAAAGTAAATCTCCCTCTCATCTTGTTCCCTTGCCAGCATCGGTTTACCAAACGGATTCTGAATAAACTTCAACTCACTATTTCCCCGCCCTGTGCTTTCACACAATGCATACCTGGCCAATAGCTCCCCAAACAATGACCGCTGCGCATCCTTCGCATAATGAAAGCGCGCGACCCGCTCTCGTCTTTCTTCAGAAACGTAAGGCAGCCATTCTTCCCGTTCCATAGATGCCATTTCTCGATCCATCTTAAGATAATAAAGATGAAGCATGTCACACTTCCTTAACTTGGTCTAGAGCGTGTTCACAAACCTAAGTTAATTACACCATAATAAAGTAGAATTTTCCATGCCTATCTAATGGATTTTATATTGTGATTTCAAAGTTATAAGATTGACATTCATTTATCCTAATATTAGAATAAATAATTATAGGATAAATTCTTGATCATAAGGAGGCTTGAATTTGACTGAACGCGACGCAGAAGGAGTGGAACTTGATTTAAAGCTGATACGCGTATTAAGAAACATGGTGAGAGAATTATACGCGAGTTTAGAGCGTGATATTGAGAGCCACGGGCTTAGTATAGAGAACTTTCAAATTTTAGAGCTTCTTTACAATAAAGGGCCACAATCCATTCAAAAGATAAGTGATACTTTCTCGATTCCAAGCGGAAGTATTACCTATGTGGTCGACAAGCTTGAAAAGAAGGGGCTGGTGGAGCGAATTCCAATCCCAGATGACCGAAGAAAAACGAATGTGGCATTAACAGTTGAAGGCCGGAGCAACTTTGACGATATTTTCCCCAAGCATGCCCAGCTGATCTCTGATAATATGTCTTTCGCGACAGATGAGGAAAAATACTTGCTAATACAGGTGTTGAAGAAAATCGGATATGGTATCAAACATCGAGAGAGCAATTCAAAATAGGAGGAATTAATAATGGAAATAGGTGTAGATACATTTGTCGAAACAACTCCGGATGTTGTGACAGGGGAGACAATCAGTCATGCACAGCGTTTACGTGAGGTTGTTGAAGAGATCGTTCTTGCTGACCAAGTGGGGCTCGATGTATTCGGGGTCGGTGAACATCATCGCAAAGAATTTGGAGATTCCGCTACAGCTGTCATTCTGGCTGCCGCAGCGCCAATGACCAAAAAGATTCGTTTAACCAGTTCGGTTACGGTGCTCTCTGCCGCAGATCCGGTGCGTTTGTTCCAGCAATTTGCCACTCTTGATGGCATTTCCAATGGCCGTGCTGAGATTATCGCGGGTCGAGGTTCTATGGTTGATGCATTTCCTTTGTTTGGGTACGATTTAAAAGATTATGATGCACTATTCGAGGAGAAATTAGAGCTCTTACTAAAATTAAGGGAATCAGAAAAAATCACCTGGAAAGGCAAATTCCGACCGGCCATTACGGACTTAGGTGTATATCCGCGGCCCGTTCAGGAACAATTACCTGTATGGATTGGCAGCGGGGGAAATCCAGAATCGGTTATACGCGCAGGGCAGCTAGGTCTGCCACTCGTACTCGCCATTATTGGGGGAAGTCCTTTAAACTTTGCTCCGCTTGTGCCGCTTTATAAGAAAGCTGCCGCACGTACTGGACATGATGTATCGAAATTGAAAATAGCGGTTCACTCGCTCGGTTTCATTGCGGAGAGCACCTCACTTGCAGTGGAGAAGTATTTTCCGCCTACGCAAGCATCGTTTAACTATTTTGGTGTAGAGCGTGGCTGGGGACAATATACGAAATCTCAATTTGATGCTTCACGTACCTTGGAAGGTGCACTGTATGTTGGTGATCCCGAAACGGTTGCTAATAAAATCATTTTTATGCGTAAGCAACTAGGCTTCACACGCTTTTTCTTGCACTTGCCGGTTGGTACGATGCCACATGAGGATGTTATGAAAGCTATTGAGCTGCTGGGGAAAGAAGTGGCGCCACGGGTTCGGGAAGAGATTGCAAAATGGGAAGCAAATAATGAAATAACAGAATAGTTTGCACTATCGTTCTTCTCGAACGAAATAGATTATTAAACAAAATGGAGCACACATACGAACTGTCGGAGTGTGCTCCATTTCATTTATCTGATGATAATTCGGAATCTCTGGTTGAATGTGCTGTTCATTCTAGGGAACTCGAAAACAATTAATGAACGGTATTAAGAAGAATCGTTTGAGCTTGACGGACGGTTTCTTCCACGATACTTGCTGCGCTTTGACCCGCTGTCAACATTCTTAAACCTTGCCCAGCCCATAATGACATAAAGTCGGGATTATTTTGTCTCGACGCCGCATTTCGAATGTCCCTTGTTGCTGTATTCTGTGTCGGGAACTTAAGTGGTTCAATGCCTCTCTTATCCCAATTCTCGATAAAAGCGTTCTTTACTCCTCTTGCCGGGCGACCAGAAAATGCGTTTGTAATGGTTGTGCTCTCCTCATTGGAAGAAAGCAATATTTTCTGATAAGCTTCATGAGCACCAGATTCGATTGAAGTCAAAAAGCGAGTGCCCATTTGCACTCCTTCAGCGCCTAGCGCAAGCGCGGCGACAAGTCCACGTCCGTCCATAATCCCTCCGGCCGCAATAACAGGAATGCCCACCTGGTCTACCATTTGTGGCACTAGTGCCATTGTTCCAATATTAGCGCCCATAGGCCGACTTGAGATATCGAAAGTTCCGCGGTGCCCTCCTGCTTCACTTCCTTGAGCCACGATAGCATCACTACCTGCTTGCTCAGCCAAAAGTGCTTCCTGCACTGTCGTCGCCATTGTCACAATTCGAATGCCATGCGATTTAGCTTGCTTCATCATATGTGTAGGAAGAACACCGAAAGCCGTGCTGATCACCGGTACTTGTTCCTCAATCAGAACTGCGAATTGTTGCTCAAAATACTCAGGCGACTGTACTTGATCTCCCTGAACTAGTGGAATGTCTAAAATCTTTCGTATCTCGTTTAATTCCCGCTGAACTTCTTCGGTTCTCGAATTGTCATCAACAGTTTGAATTGAGAACAAATTCACTCCGAAGGGAGCGTTCGTTAGCTTACGAAGCTCTCGTATTGCAGCGCGAAGCACTTCGGGCGTCATATAAGCGGATCCCAGTATCCCAAGCCCCCCTGCATTGGATACGGCAGCAGCCAATTTAACCGTCCCGGGTCCACCTGCCATCCCTGCCAAAAAGATGGGATAACGGATATGAAACAATCGACACAGCGCGGTATCTAGATTCATTGTACTAGTCCTCCAATCTACATCATCCGGCTTTCCAAAATTTATTAGATGTTCGATTTATGCGCGGTTTAAACCACCACGTTTGTGATGAATTCGATATTTCCGCGGGTTGCACGAGAATAAGGGCAAACATCGTGAGCTTCTTCGACGAGTTGCTTCGCTACCTCCGTCTCTACACCCTTAATTGTGATGTCCATAGTTACTGACAAAACAAAGCCGTCGTTCACATCCTTGCCAATCGTAACAAGTGACGTTATTTTTGTACCTTCCGATTTAATTTTCTTTTTTCTTAATACAACGCCCAGCGCACCTTCAAAGCATGCAGCAAATCCGGCGGCAAAAAGCTGTTCCGGATTAGTTCCATCCCCTCCGGGACCTCCTAATTCCTGAGGAACTATTAATTTCAAATCTAGAAAACCATCACTGGATACCGCTCTTCCTGCCCTTCCGCCTTCTACTGTTACGGTAGCTGTGTACAATTTCTTTTCAATTTTATCCATCTTCGCTGCTCTCCTTTACGATATGGAACTTACAATTTATTTTCAGGTAAATTCTTATTTCCTATGCGGAAAAAAATTGCACATATATAGTCAGTAAGAACGTCCGTTCAAATATTTTTATTGAACGAACGTTCTTTATACTTTAAATCAATCACGATAGTTTGAAACCGACAAGGACTTTGACTATTGTTCTTTCTTCTTATTGGCCAGTTGTCGACGATATTCTAACGCAGGCAATCCGCCCCAGCCCCAATTATCTGTATCAACTTCTTCGATAACGACAAAAGTAGATTCTAATGGTTTATTCAATACGTTAAGCAGAAGTTCACTAACCCCTTTAATAAGCTCCGCTTTTTCTTCAGCCGTTACAGATTGACGATCAGGCGTAGTTCCCTCACGGGTTACTTGAATTGTAACAATAGGCATTAGATATACCTTCCTCTCAGCTTACAATATTATTTATTTGCCGGCATTTTGCCCGCCATCAACATAAATGGTCTCACCTGTTATAAATTCAGCCGATTCCAAAAATAAAACGGCATCTACCACTTCATGTGCCTCACCCATACGGCCCATTGGGTGCAGCTTAGCTAGTGCTTCGTGTGATTCAATGGCGTGCATTGGTGTTTTTATAACTCCAGGCGAAACTGCATTAGCTCGAATGCCTCGAGAAGCATATTCTATAGCCAGCGATTTCGTCGCCGATTTCAACCCACCCTTGGTTAGTGAAGCCAGTACCGAAGGAACTGCAGAAGAAGGCTGATCTACCAGACTCGTCGTTATTGTAACAATGTGTCCCGTTCCTTGCTTCAACATTTGTGTTACCGCTCGTTGCGTAATATGGAAGAATCCAATCACATTAGTGGATAAATAAGTTTCAAATTCTTCTTCCGTGTACTCTGTAAACGGCTTGGACAAGAAAATACCAGCATTATTCACCAGAGTGTCGATACGTCCAAAATGGATCAAACTTTCATCGATTACTTGCTGTGCAACTTTAGGTTCAGCAATGTTGCCGGCAACGAAACGGACTTGCTTTCCTGTAGGATCAATTTCTTTTGCAGCCTCAGCCAGTGCTTGTTCTCGCCGTCCATTAATAACCACATTAGCACCTTGCTTCACCATCTCAATTGCCATAGCCTTTCCAAGTCCGCTGCTTCCACCAGATATTACAAACACTTTTCCCTGAATCGTCATTTTGTTCATACTCCTTTAATGTTGTTGTTACTTCTTTTATTATTGCCCTAAACCATTTATAACCCATCCTGCAATCGTTACAGTACGTTTTGCTTGATGCTCCGCTGCAGCACGAACATCTTCCTTCATTGCCCCGTTCTGATCCACGGTTACACTAGTACCATAAGGATTACCGCCAGCCACGAACACGGATGGATCCGTAAATCCTGGAGCTGCAACAATCGCACCCCAGTGATACATCGAAGTGTACAACTGGAGGATTGTTTGTTCTTGTCCGGCATTGGCGTTTTGAGCGGAAGTCATTGCACTCACAACTTTATTCACCGTTTTACCTTGAGCCCAAAGGCCGCCTGTTGTATCAAGGAATTGCTTCATTTGAGCCGGAAGATTACCAAATCGAGTAGGCATGCTAAAGATGATCGCATCTGCCCATTCCAAGTCTGCTAAAGACACAGTTGGAATATTCTTCGTCTCTTCAAGATGTGATTTCCAAGAAGGGCTTCCATCAATTACGGATTGTGGTGCAGTTTCTGCTACTTTCAAAATTTTTACATCTGCCCCTGCTTTACGACCGCCTTCCGCAGCCCATTGAGCCAACTGAAAGTTTGTACCATTAGAACTATAGTAGATAACCGCTAAATTCACTTTTTTCGACATTTGTGATGTCTCCTTATTAAATAGTTTTTTGAACAAACTCATAATCCATCGCTCCAAATTTTATTAATATCCGATAATTTCAGATCCGTTATTGAAAGGTCAAATATTTTCAAATACTTGTATAAATTCATCGGGAGATTTTAAGCCTGAAAGTCTAATCTCGTTATTAACGACAAAGTAAGGAACCCCTCTAACCCCTAGCTTTTGAGCGTCGCTTTGCCCTGACTCAACTTTTTCAAGACCCTCGCCGTTCAAAAGGCGAATTTTTAGCTCAGATGCATCATCGACCAGTCCGGCAGCTTGTCCTATCTCCGCTAGTTCATTGACATCACCGATATTAATGCCTTTTTCAAAATATGCCGTATACATTTTATCAATCAGTTGCTCTTGCAGCTCCTCTGGAGCAATAGCAATTAATTGATGAGACAGTGTAGTATTGGGTGTAAATTTCACAATATCCATATTAAATGCAAGACCGAAATGAGCTCCATATTGGTTATACTGCCTCATTCTTGCTTCGAACTGCGCAGTACCGCCTAAACGACCGATCATAACTTCCCGATAATCTTCTCCTTCAGGACGGATATCAGGGTTAAGCTGAAAAGCATGCCAACGAATGGTTACCTCTGTTCCTTCAGGCAATTGTTCCAAAGCGGTTCGCAGACTAGCTGTTCCCATACGACACCACGGGCAAATTGTATCCATAAAAACATCTATGATTAAAGTTTTCATTATTTAACCACTACGGGTTTTACCGTTTTAATGTGCTGGATGTAATCCAGACTGCTTTTTACCAACCGTTCTTCCGTAACATCGGAAGTGTCGTTGAGTGAAAAATGAGGGAGATACGAGGCACTAATAAACTCAGCCAGCGCTTCGATCGGCCGCAAAATTTCTTGTAAAGTAAAGCGGTTAGAACCGGTAGCTTGATAAGATGCAGCAGTACCATAGGTTGAAGTAGCCACACCGATTTCTTTCCCCGCTGTTTTAGTGCCTTCCGGACCATATGCCCAGCCATATAACAGTACTGAGTCAAACCATTTTTTCAACAATGGCGGTGTGCTGTACCAGTACAGAGGAAATTGGAAAATTATCCGGTCATGTGCTTCAATCAATTGTTGCTCCTTAGCCACATTAATGTTTTCATCAGGATACGTTTTGTATAACTCATGAACCGTAATATCATCATTTTTTTGCAGTTCTTTCACCCATGATTTATTCCAGTTGGATGCATCAAGGTTGGGATGAGCGACAATTACCAAAGTTTTCATTGTTATCGACTCCATTTCATATTTTTTTATTACCATTCTTCAGTGAGACTTTTTATTCTCAAAAAATGATACATCTTTCATGAAAATGCTTTCTTGCTTATGAATTAATGCTCCATTAATTTCAGAAATTTTTCTAACTTCAATCCAAGCAGGATCATTACGAAAACTATCGTAATTAACATTACGCTGCTCCATATTTTCATGCTCAACAATATAAAGTAGGCGATCACCATCAGATTCTTCCCAAAAATGCGTTATGTTCATGTTATGGTTCCCAAATAACTGAATAACATGATTTTTGAATCTGTCTTGAATAGCCTGCATCTTACCAGAATTAATATGATAAATTCGCAATTCGTACAGCATCTCTCGTCGTCACCTCCTTAATCTGTCCCTTTATTCATCTATCTATTAATTCATAGATTATATTCATGCAACTTAATAAAACAAAAGTCCGTACAGTACCTTGCGCCGTCACCTCCTTTCAACCATCTCATCTATCTACTAATTCATAGATAAAATTCAAATAATCGCTACATCCTCCTTCGGCTACCTCACTTGATTCTATCTACTAATTCATAGATTGAATTCAAGCCATTCATCTTCAATTAACTAAAGTTAACATGTACAAATGAATGGAAAGAAAATCTGCCTTTTTTAGTTAAATCAAAGCGGCTATAAGTCCTTCCGCAATTAGATTGAATCGATTTTGATCCCGGAAACTTCTTGCTAATAGCTGTGCCCCTTGAAGTGACGCAAGAAATTGATGGGCAACTGTCTCTGAAGAACCCGTAAAGTTTAATTGACCTTCACTCCGTCCCTCATCCAATACTCGTCTCAACCAATCCAAATTGCTTGTAAACAACTTTGCAATTCCATCTAGTGTTTGACCCGATAACGAGGCTAGGTCAGTAGCAAGCATAACACCCATACAAGTACAATATTCCTTAACTGGACCACTATAAAGTTGGATGAATTTTTGTAATTTTTCTATATTGTCATTTATTTCGGCATCAATTTGAGCAATTGAAGCCAGAAAATTGTTGTAATACCTCTCAATCAGTGCTTCTCCGAGATCCTCCTTATTCGGGAAATAGTAATGAATACTTGAGGTACGTATTCCTACTTTTTTAGCGATGTGAGCATAACTGAAACCATTGAACCCAAATTCTTGTACAATCGACTGCGCGGTATCTAGAATAACTTCTTCGGTATTTTTGTTCATGCTCGCATTCTACCTTTTAATAGATACCCTGTCAACCTTGTGTGGAGCGGTTCGAGTAAGGCTAATAATAATCAAAAAGACATGAATAGTCCATCATTTTAGGTATATGAAATATTGATACTTAGTATCTCATTTCTGTATTTTACATGATTGTAATATCGGTGTATCATCTTAGCAATGATCGCTAAGGTCCGTAAAAGAATAATGAATATATGTTGGACATCAGGGAATAATCAAGGTAAATATGTAGGAGGCAAAGATATGACAACTTATCATTCATTAGAGATCGAAGGATTAGAAGTATTTTATCGTAAAGCTGGCAACCCAGAAAAACCAGTTATTCTTTTATTCCATGGCTTTCCGTCTGCTGGCCATATGTTTAGGGATCTTATACCCGTTTTAGAAAAAGATTATTATCTAATCGCTCCTGATTATCCTGGATTCGGGAACTCTTCATCACCTGACAGGAAAGAGTTTGAGTATACTTTTGATCAAATTACTAAAATTATGATGTCGTTTATCGATAAACTACAACTGACTAAGTACGCGTTATATGTTTTTGATTATGGAGCTCCTATCGGCTTTCGTATAGCCATGCAACGTCCAGATTGTGTAGCAGCAATCATAAGCCAAAACGGAAACATATATCGTGAAGGACTTGGTGAAAAATGGGCAGCACGAGAAGAATATTGGTCTAATCCTACTTTAGAAAAAAGAGAAAGTTATCGGACAGCATTCTCACCTGACACAATCAGAAATCAGTATGTTCAGGGGACAAAAGAAAATAGCGTTTCTCCAGATGGTTATAATCTTGATATTGCTTACATGTCTCGTTCGGGAAATGATGAAAAACAATTAGACTTAATTTTCGACTATCAAACCAATGTAAGATTGTACTCACAATTTCAAAACTATCTCCAGCAATATCAGCCTCCCTTATTGGCAGTATGGGGGGAGAATGATGTGTCATTTATTCCGGCAGGTGCCAAAGCTTTCAGAAAAGATCTGCCTGAAGCTGAGATCCATTTATTAGATACAGGGCACTTTGCATTAGAAACACATGCGCTTGAAATTGGCGAGTTGATGCTAAAGTTTTTAAAGAATAATGGAATTTAAAAAATGGACAAGGGACATTCAAGATGCTGTTACGCAGCTTGAATGTCCTTTTAGTTTGTTTACGAGCTATTAATAAAGGCAATAATTGATATAGATCTGTAGAGATGAAGACAAAAGGAAGGAGAAAGTTAATGACACCCGCTGAAAAAATATCGCCAACTCAACTTAGTTTATTGCTTTTTTCCTTTATAGCTCCAACAGTCATTCTGATCATACCGAATGTAACCGTCGAAATTTCTAAACAAGACGCATGGATGACGATTTTCCCTTCTATCCTGATCGGGTCAATAAACATCTGGGTAATGATCCTATTATCTAAACGCTACCCGGGTCAAACCATTATTCAGTACAGCTCACAAATCATAGGCAAATGGCTAAGTAAATTGATGGGGCTGTATATTCTATACTACTGGATTAATTTTAATTTCATCATTATTAATCAGCATATACAGTTTGTAAATACCGTTCTGCTCCATAGGAGCCCACCCATCGTTCTCAGTCTATCATTAGCACTCTTATGCGGCATAGCTGTTTATATGGGGATTGAATCTATTGCAAGATGCAACGAGTACCTTGCCTTAGTTATGTTTGTTTTATTGATTCCGCTCCTGATGCTCATGCTTGCAGAATATGACCCAGAGCGGCTCCGTCCTGTGTTGAGTAACGGTTTGTTCCCGGTCCTCCAGGGATCAATTTTTCCAGCTGCTTATTTAAGTCAATTTTTTATTTTAGGATGGCTTCTTCCTTATTTAAATAAACCGAAAAAAGCATTAAAGGCTTCCTTTTTCGGTTTATTTACGATCTCTGGACTTCTAGCCATTATTATGATACCTATGATCATGATATTTGGGCCTTTAACGGAAAAACTGACGTTTCCCTTATTGAGCGTCATACAGTACATAGGAATTCAAGGAAGCTTTGAGCGCATGGAAGCCTTAGCGGTAGCTATATGGGTTATGGGCAGTTTTATAAAAATATCCCTTACCTTCTTTGTTATCTGTCTAAGTATCGGTCAGCTTTGTAACATTAAAGGCTATAAGGACCTTGTAATCCCTATAACGATTTTGTCCGTATTAGGATCGATTTCAGTTTTTGTAAATTATTCTACCGATTTAAATCATTATCTTAGATATACCTATCCCAGCCACGCTTTATTTACACAATTAGCTCTACCTCTTATCCTTCTAATGATTGATTCTATAAAAAAACTTTGGAAGAAGTCAGTACTTTAGTTTTATTGTTGTAAAATGATTTTTCCGAGAGGTTCAAATAAGGTTCTCGCTATAATGGTTGTGCTTGGTATATGTACTTTGGCAATGGTTAAAATGCCGACTATTATACATACCCCCATCAAGCTGTTATATAAAATAGCCGCTTTAGGCTGTTTTATATGTCGCAAATAATAAATAGTCAGGCTCAACATCACGACAACAAAAGTTACGATTTGCAGGATCATCTTCTCATCTCCTTGTTCTTCATATCAAATGAAGAATGAATCATTCCAGCACCTTTGATCGTCAGATTCACTTCAACTGATATATCGGCCTCTGGAAATCGCGAATCCCATTGATTTTTCAAGACGGCCCACTTTTTCGGATTATTTTTATATAGTTCTTGGCCAAAACCTACACTATCTACTTGATACTTTTTTTGAATTTTAATGAGAAAATCTTGCACTTGTTTCTTAGCAGCACTTTCTAATGCGCTTTTTATGACATTCAAATTTCCTGGTTCGTTAATATCTAAACTGGAAGTATTCTCGGCCAAACTTCCCTGACCTTCGAGTAGAATCTTAAAGTGGACAAAATCATTTGAATTCTTCGTTATGATTTTGCGGTCAGCATGGTTTAGAACCAAACCCACTTCGCCTCCATGGGGTAATTTTGCCGTAATTCGACCTGCCTTCAGCTGGTTCGTCACCCACAACAGCCCCAATGTTTCTTTTTCATTCAACAAACCAAGCAGTTTGAAATCTTTAAATACACCGGCACCCGCAAAATTGTAAATTTCCTTATCGGTATCTTTAGAGTACATATCTGGCTCGATTGCCCCTATAACAGGGTGAACGCCTTCACTTGCATACGTCATATAAAAATCGCGTAATGTTACGGCTAAATCTTGTCCTGAGATCTCCATTTCTTTCACCGCTTCGATTGATACTTGCTTGAAAGGATACTTCATTTTCAAAATGTCCCGTCCTTCTCCTCCTTTCACAATCATGATATAGGTCTTTAACCGATACTTAGGATCATGAGTGAAAATATCTAACACATCATCAATTCCATGCCTGGCTAAATGTTCACTGATGAAAATAACGCTTCGATGTGAGAAGAATAATATACGTGAGCTCTTCTTCTGAAGTTTCCGGTGAATCTCATTCCCGTCTTTTCCTTCTGCAGAAATGATGAAAAATTGATTGTCTTTTACTCCACCCCGATTTCCCCCCTCTGTAGATGAAGGTATGGCGACTTGAAGAGAACACAGTATGTTACCATCGTCCGATAGATCCATGGCAGTAGCTGTAACAAATGCAAGATCATTAATTTCCGTACGATCCCAACATCCGCAAAGAATGATGAGCATGAGAAATATCATACATTTAAATGTTCTCATCTATTCTCCCTCCAGCTTTTTATGAGCCTCCACTCAAATCTCCAAGACGATCTTCTCGTGAATTGGGATTGTTGGAATGCCGAAATTTCATCCATATCGGCAGCCTTATTAAAACATTTTTCAATTCGCTAAACTTTAACGGAGCAATAGGAGAAAAGTAAAGAGTGCCGAATGACCGGAGAGAGGTGACATGCAGCATGATGCCCAGAAACCCTAAAACAATGCCATAGAGTCCCATAGTACCTGCTAAGAATAACATTGGAAAACGAAGTAATCGGATCCCATTTGAAAAACTGTACCGAGGAATTGTAAACATGGATATTCCAGTTATTGACACGATAATGACTACCGGAGCAGATATTAAACCTGCTTGGACAGCAGCCTGACCAATTACCAATCCTCCAACAATACTTATCGCTTGTCCCATCTGTTTAGGCAGACGAATACCAGCTTCCCGTAATGCTTCAAATATGATTTCAATAAGTAAAGCCTCAATCATGGCAGGAAACGGCACAGCTTCTCTTGAGGCCGCAATACTTAGTACAAGATCAGTAGGTATCATCTCCTGATGAAAGGTTGTAATCGCTACATATAACGGAGGGGCATATATTGCAAAGTTTATAAAAAGGAATCGAATCCATCGAATAAATGTAGCTACAGGCCAACGAATATAATAATCCTCACTCGCTTGAAGTCCTGCCCAAAACGTCATCGGAGCAATGAGTACAAATGGGGTAGTATCTACTAGAATGGCTACTTTTCCTTCAAGCAATTCAGCAACTGCTACGTCTGGGCGTTCTGTACTGTGTACTTGAGGAAATGGTGAAAAAGGTTGATCCTCAATAAATTCTTCGATATACCCTGAGTCGAGTACACCATCTAATTTAATCGTCTCTAATCTTGCCCGCACTTCGTCAACTAATGAATCGTTCGCAATCCCCTTTAGATATGAAATGGCTATACGCGTTTGAGACAGCTCGCCTAATGTAATATACGCTACCTTCAATTTTGGAGTTTTGAGCCTGCCACGTATCAGACTTATATTTGTTGAAAGACTTTCAATAAAACCTTCCCTCGGGCCGCGTACTACCGGCTCAGATGAAGGTTCATTTAGGCTTCTCTTGGCTGAACCAGAAATCGAAACCGTCATGATCTCACTGCTGCCTGCTATTAGGATGGCCGCATAACCCTCTAATAGATTACGAACGATATCTGATACATTTTTTGAAATGTTTGTAGGACCAGAGAAGATCAACTCGTCTTTAAGGTCTCCTTCTGTTTTAGCTCTAGTTGCATTTGCTATCATTGGTTTAATAACATACTCATCAAGCATTTTCTCATCAATGAGATTATCTATGTATACAATTAGCCATTTAATATGATGATTAACCTCGATATGCCGATATTCCAAATCAGAACAATCCTGAAACATTTCTTTTAAAATCTTTTCGTTTTGTTCAATATCTGAAGTAAACTCTTTCTTATGGTCTTCCTCCAGTTTATTACTTTTCAATTTAATGTTTCTCTCGTATTTATTGAAATTACCACTTCTAAATCTTCTCATCAGGACAACTCCATTAGATTAAAGTTTAATGAAGTTATTATTCCATATGGAGAAAAAACTATTCGACAACGTTATATTATGATTGAAAATTCGGCCATAAACGTGAACTATTTTAGCTCTCTCGTAGTAATCCCTCGGTTAGCTAGAGCAAAACATGAGAGAAAAGCATGAATATGCTTCTCCCTCCTGTTTTGTGTCGGTCATTTGTTAATAACTAATGCATTTCCCCGCGTGCAGCGCGTGCGATGCTATCTGCGAAAAGTGGCGCCTCTCGTCTGTTGTGATCCTCCGATATCTTTTGACGAGATGCGGAAGCCTGCTCAAACGTTAGTCCCTGACTTTCAAAAATACTCAATAAGTGTTCCGACGGATGAGTCTCCACGAAATTCGTAAATTCGGATTGACCGGCGTTGATGGATTTTACGCTGAGCTCCCAAATTACTTGCATTTGGGTTCGCTGCTCATTCGAAATAAAGACATCTGTCGTGGAGACCATCCGGCATTTATGTTTTTCGACGACCTCTCCGACATAATGCTGAATGGAGAGACTGGTGCCGATTTTCTCCACGTTGATCGACATTGGACGTCCGTCTTCAGTCGTCGTTGTTCCTACCGCAATGTGATCCGGAGGGCAGCAACGCTGATATTCAGCTTCGGATAACGAGAACAACCATTTTCCGATATCGACCTTTTCCACTGGAACGTCGATAATGTGGCTGAAGCTCGATTTTGCGAGGGTTAGATCTTCGCGAATTTTGGACATAAGTAAGCCTCCTCTATGGTACTTCGCCGAATCGTTTACAGCTGAGAAAGAAGTTCTTCCGTTGTTACAATTGCGTGAGCAAACGTAGGCCCATTAACTTCATGTGCCGAGTGCATTGCCTCTTGGCTATAAGCTGCAGTAGCATCTTTAACGAGAGTAACATGGTAGCCAAGCTCCGAGCCAAAGCGTGCGGTCGCTTCGATGCAGGTGTTAGCTAACAAACCGATAACAATAATCTTTTGTAAGCCATGCATTTTCAGCTGATGATCCAAGTCCGTGTTCGCAAATCCGCTGCTGGCCCAATGCTCTTTGATAATCACGTCGCCCTTCTGAGGTTGAAAATCGGGATGAAATTCCCCTCCCCAACTACCTTTGGCAAATATTTGTGATTGTTGAGCTCTGATCTGATTGGGATTCGGATACAACCAAGTATTGAAATCATCTGGTTCTGACCGATGATGGGGAACATAAAAAACACGGATTCCGGCTTTTCGAACCCTATCGACGATTTCTTTCAAATGTTCGAGCAGATTTACGGATTCTGATATTTCCTTATGACGGGGGTAAGCTTTACCTTCCGTAGATAAGAAATCATTATAGGGGTCAACCAATAATAAGCCCGTAATTCCTTTATCATAGGTTTTTGTCATGTGGCAATATTCCTCACTTTCCTATTGAAAGTAAATTTCGGTATAGGATTCGTCATTTGACTATACTTTATGCGGAATATCAAACCGGAGCGTAAATTTGTCTACGAAAAATTTATCTTTAGAGCATAAGAAAAAGGCACCCCTCCGGGTGCCTTTGCAGGTATATGAACCTTCATCCACATCAATATCAGGGCTGCTTATTGACAAGGTATCTATCCACTTACTAATTATAAATCCCTTTCATAATCCCGCAGCACGTGCAATGCTCTCCGCAAAAAGCGGTGTTTCCCGTTCGTTGTGATCCTCTACAACTTTTTGTCTGTCCTTCGCGACTTGTTCAAACGTTAGTCCCTGATTCGCGATGATTTCCAAAAAATCGTCGGTAGGATGCGATTGGACCGAATTCGTAAATTCTGTCTGATTATCGTTGACTGACTTAACGCTAAGCTCCCATACTACTTGCATTTGTGTTCTTCCGTTTGTAAGGAAGATATCGGACGTAGAAACCATTCGGCAAAAATCTTTATCTACGACCTCTCCGACATAGTGCTGTACCGCAAGACTCGTACCGATTGTCTCTACATTAATAGACATTGGACGACCGTCTTCGGTTGTGGTAGTGCCTACCGCAATATGGTCTGGAGGACAGCATCGCTGATATTCAGCGTCAGAAAGCGAAAATATCCATTTTCCAATGTCGACTTTCTCAACGGGAACATCGATAACATAGCTGCAGACTGATTGAGTGAGTGTAAGGTCTCCGCGTATCTCAGACATTCGAAAAACCTCCTTCTAAAATTTAGGTTCTTCGTTATTATGAGGTTACTCCTTTAATTTATTCAACGCTCTAAGGCAATGAATAAAAAAGACAGCGAAAGACTTTTCGAGATACTTTGATGTTGATCTTGCAACTGATTATTCTAAATTTCCAACGTGTTGACCAAAGTGAAGTTCGAAATCACCTGGTTTGCCAAGACCGCGTGCAAAAGCAGTCGATACTTTTCTTTGAGCAGTTGCTGACATTGCCCCCGTAATAAAGGCTGTTCGAGATTCCAGTATTTCCGCAGCAGCGGGAACTCCGATCCGATTAAGAAGTTCCTTCGCATCATTGAGCGCCTTTTTATCAAATGAAGCTATTCTGGAAGCCAAGTTCTCCACATAACCATTTAATTCTGCATCAGGAATAGCTCTGTTAATCCAGCCGTAACGTTCTGCTGTTTCAGCATCGAAATCATCTGCGCCTAGAACGATTTCAAGTGCCCGGGCGCGTCCCACCAAACGAGCTAGAGCCTCGTTGCCGCCTCCTCCTGGTACGACACCGACTCCAACCTCTGGCTGGCCAAAAACCGCCTTCTCTTTACTTGCAAACCGCATATCGCATGCTAAGGCAAATTCACTGCCGATTCCCCTTGCTCGTCCTCGAATTTCAGCAATGGTAACAACTGAAGTTCTGTATAATCGTGTAGCGAAATCAATCCACGCCGGAAGCTCCGTTTCTTTAGGTGTTTGTTGTTTTTCACCAGCTCTCGCCATATCATAGTGCGCAATGAAATATTCAGGATCGGCACTATCGAAAACAACAACTTTCAAATCAGGGTCTGCCTCAATTTGATCCATAAGTGTTAACAATTCAAATATCGTATCAGGATCCAGAAGATTTATAGGCGGATTATGAAAAGTAATTTGCCAATAAGCTGGTGTTTTGCGATTGACTGTAAATTGATTGAACGTGTTCATACTCACTTCTCCATTTCTATTTTGTTTAGGTACGACTTGCCCCATTATTAGGTAAGGACGCAACTCGTTGATTCGATCGTACATACCAAGTTAGCATGAGTAACGAACAGATACTAACTGCTATTAAAGCGGCATACACAAACTCATAGGCATGAACTAGTGAATGTTTCTTTTGAATATCCAGTAGTATGCCACAAACCGCTACAGAAAACGAACCGCCGAAAAACTGAATGAGCTGCATGAATCCCATGCCGGAACCAATCAAGCTGGATGGCAAAATACGGGTAGTTTCATTATTTAATGATGCTAACGATGCTGAAGCCGCAGGCGAGAAAAATAAGTATCCAACCAAGACTACCGCTGGCGATATGCCGATAATCGCCCAAAAAACAAGCAACACCAATGCTAAAGTAACCTGTCCGATCATGAGGACACGCATATTACCATAGCGATCAATCCAGCGCCCGACATAACGTGTTAGAAAGGCAGATAGGACAGCGCCAGGCGCAATTGTAAGGCCGATCATCAGCGGTGAATCCGTGAATAAATTAGCCAATACCAGAGGCATGATAAACAAATTTCCGAGATTCAGCACCAGGATACTGAAGCCGATAAAAAGCAGTTTTCGATACTTCGGCTCTGCGAAAAGTTTCGGGTTAATAAAAGACTCATTCTTTCGCTTGAGATGCCAGATATGAGCGACGATCGATATGATACCGATTGCCAGCCAGAAGAATGATCGCTGTGTGACGGCAGTCAGAATAGCCACCGCATTGACAACGGTCAGGACAGCGCCAAGCAAATCAAACCGGAATGGCTTTGGCTGTTCCTTAGGAAGCAGCCGCAGTAACACGGGGAGCAGCAGAAGCACAAGGCTCGTAACGCCAAACAACCCCTCCCAGCCGATGTATTCAGTAATTAGCCCTCCGACAATCGGCCCTAGACCGAATGCCATCGCAGATCCCGCCGAAATCATCGCGATCGCTCGGCCTCGTCTTTCATAAGGAATATATCGGCTCGCTATAACAAGGCCTAGTCCTGCTGTCACACCTGCGCCGGCAGATTGTGCAATTCGAGCAAACAACAGCGCTTCAAAATTAGAAGCAAAAATGCCGAACACAGATGCGAGACCCAGTATTACCAGCCCAATTGCCAACAGTCTTCGAATCGGCAGTACGTCAGAAAGCCTGCTGTATATCATCGTTGATAAGGCATAACCAATCGAATAACTTGAAATAATCCATGAACCAAGGGACGCTGATACGCCAATATCCCCAATAATGCTCGGGATCGAAACATTAAACATCGTCGTGTTCATAATCACGATGAACAGTCCGAAGGTCCATACCGGCATTACAATTTTGTCATTCATGTTGATACCGTCCTATCTATGATTTCATGCGCCGAGTTTAAATCATGTTGTTTTCCCATGACCCTCGAATTTCTACATTTGTTGACTTCGCTGCCCGTTCCAATTCTTCAATTTCATTATTTGTTAGCCTTACGTCAATGGCAGAAACGGCACTAGCGACATGCGATAGTTTCGTCACGCCTATAATTGGTACTGTTCCCTTGGCGATTGCCCAAGCAATGGCGATTTCAGCAGGATTAACTTGATGCCGGCTGCCAATTTCTCTCAACAGCTCCAACAAATCTTCAATTTTGACGAATACCTCTTTATGAAAGGCGTCTCCTCTCCGAGTTCCCTCTTTAAAAAGATTCTGAGCATTGTATTTACCAGTTAATGCACCTTGCTCCAATACCATATAAGAGAAAAAAATCAAGTCATTAGCATTGCAATACTCGATTATTCCAGCTTCTTCTGAGGCACGATAAAGCAGGCTGTAATGGTTTTGAACCGCTGACAGTTGAAGCCCCTCTTGAGCCAATATATCCGCAGCGAGCTTAATTTCGTCCAAATTATGGTTGGACACGCCTGCATGCTTTATTTTTCCGCTTTTCATTAACGGAACCAGTTGTCTAGTCCAGCGTTGGACATCTTTCGGATTGTGGATCCAATAAATATCTGCATGTTCCGTACCAAGCCGCTGCAAACTTTCACCGATGCTTTCTTCAAGAGCATGGTCTGACTGCTCAATACGAGGCGTGAACTTCGTTGAGATCAGGACGTCGTCTCTTCCTTGAATAAACGTTGCGAGAATGGCTTCCGAAGCACCCATGCCATAAACTGCAGCTGTATCCCAAAGATTCAATCCGGCGTCCATTGCCGCATCGAATATAGGCTTTAAATCCTCGGACATCAAAGCATTTCCAAAAACCGCGTCTCCTCCGTTAGCCCCGGTTCCCCAAGACCAAGTACCAAGAGCAATAGAAGGGATATTGGTGTTTTTTAGCTGGACGGTTCTCATGATACATCTCTCCTTTAATTGTTTATAGGGACGCAAGAAGTTCTTCTGTTGTTAAAATAGCATGTGCAAATGTAGGACCATTAATTTCATGCGCTGCATGCATTGCCTCTTTACTGAAAGCAGCTGTTGCATCTTTAACAAGGGTGACATGATAACCAAGTTCCATGCCGAAGCGTGCTGTCGCTTCAATGCATGTATTGGCTAACATGCCAATTACAATAATCTTTTGTACACCGTGCATTTTAAGCTGATGATCCAAGTCCGTGTTTGCGAAGCCGCTGCTTCCCCAATGCTCCTTAATAATCACATCATTTTTTTGTGGTTGAAAATCAGGATGAAATTCTCCGCCCCATGAACCTTTAGCAAATACTTGTCTTTGTTTCGTAAGAAGCTGATACGGAGTCGGGTGCAGCCAATTTTGAAAATCGTCAGGTTCAGAGCGATGGTGAGGAACAAAAAAGACTTGAATGCCAGCTTGCCGAACAGCATTAACGATCTCTTTCAAATGCTCCAGCAAATTTACGGAATCTGCTACTTCTTTAGCACGCAAGAAGCTTTTGCCTTCCGGTGCTAAGAAATCATTATAAGGGTCAACTAAAAGCAGCCCTGTTGTTATTGGCTTGTATATCTTCGTCATAGGTATGCAGTCCCTTCCAGTTATAAATTAAAAAAATCATTTTAATAAAGACATATTCATTTCTATAATTTGGCTTAATTTTTCCCTGTCTGTAATCGTTTTAACCATAACGCGAAGTCCGATCAGTGCATTGTTAAAATATTGAGCAAGCTGTTCCGCGTTTAGCGTCTTGGAAAGTTCCCCTGAAAGTTGGCCTTCGATAATAAGGTCATGTATTAATTGTTCCGTAAAGTCCCAGAACTGAAGAACACAATCCCTTGCCTCTGAATCATGAGTGCCCAATTCAACCGCAGTATTCACAATAAAACATCCCACAGGAGACTCTTCCCCTGGATGAATTGCCCTTTCAAACAGCATTTGAATTGCTTCTCTCCCAGAAAGGCCAGCTAGACGGACTTTATACGATTGCTCAAGCGTTTCACTATATCTTTTTAATGCTTCGATATACAACGAATTTTTATCGCTAAAAGTATCATACAAGCTCCCTTTATGAATCCCCATGTGTGATACTAATTCTTTCATGGAAGTTTTCTCATACCCTTGTTCCCAAAATAACAGCATGCCTTTATGCAAAACTGTATCACGATCAAATTCCTTTGTTCTGACCATTCATACTCCTCCTTTCACATAAACCTAGAATAAAGAACGATCGGTCAAGATCTTTCGAGAACAAATGTAACACTTTAAGAACGATCGGTCAAGATTAAATTTGAACAATCGTTCTTAAATGAATAAAAAAAGGATGAAGAAGCGTCAAGGCGCTTCCCCATCCTTTTTTTTGAATAACAATATCCTATTAAAAGTCAGTATAGATTCTATTGCGGTTCTCGAAATAGACAATTTCCTTATAGCCAGTGTCACGAGCCAGTTGTGCTGCTTCCTCCAGCATCATCCCAATATCGTCAGGAAAATGAGAATCGGAACCAAATGTGATAGGAACGCCATGCTCGTAGAGTTTATTCAAGAAAGCAGGACTCGGGCACATCTCCTTTACAGGATAACGGTATGCCAATCCGGTATTAATCTCGGAAGCGATATCTGACTCCTTAAGCGTCTTGGCCACATCATCGTACAGTTCAAGCATATTCACCTCATCCGGTCTATAATTGAATACTTTCAAATTATCCAGATGGGCAATAATATCGAAGAGACCGGAGCGTGCTGCCTGCTTCACATGCTCGAAGCCGTAAGCATACAGTTCAAGTAAATTCTTTTGCCCGAACAAGTGCTGCAGCTCGGGGTTGTCAAATCCCCAGCCGTCAATAAAATGTACACTGCCTATCACATAATCCAGTTCATATTGATCAAGCAGCACCTTGAGCTCAGCTTCTCCGCCCGGAAAAAAGTCCGCCTCCACTCCCAGCGAGATCGGGTAGCCCTTCTTCTGCGTTCTGCGTACTGCCGACAAATAATCTTCAATGGAGCCAATCCGCACTTGTTCCAGCCAATAACGTTGCAGGCGGCCCAGTTCACTATTATCGAGTGTCATATACCGTTCATAATAAGTCTGAAACTCATCGAATCGATAGAGATGATCGACAATGCCAAATCTCTCGATTCCCCGTTGTAGTCCCGCAGTCATATAAGTTTCGATCCATTGCTCGGAGAAGCAGCCTTCAGTTAGTCTCTTCTGCAGCCGTTCAACCTGTGTGGTCACCCAGGACAATGAATGCTTCCGTTCTTCACAGCCAGTGACATTTGCAATTGAGCTTGCTGTTCTTTGCAGCCATTTGAAAGAATAAGGTCCTTCTTCAAGATGGAAATGAAAATCTACCTTCACTTGTTTGTATCCTCCGTCCTCAAAGCTGCGCGATCCATCAAATAAGCTGCCAGCATCCGAGTTCCGAACCCAGTCGCCCCGACAGCATACTCTCCCTTCGCTGAAGAAGCTGCCTTAACACCATTCATATCGATATGCACCCATTTGAGCGAAGCATCCACGAATTTATGCAAGAACAGGGCAGGAATAATGACTCTGGCTTCAGGTACACGGCTTATGTTGCTAATGTCGGCGTAATCACTGTCCAGATAGGATTCATACTCGAGTTCTAGAGGCAACTGCCATAGCTTCTCACCGAATGGAGCCCCGAATGCCTTAAGCGAATCGGTCATTGCATCATCTCCAAAAGCAGCTGCGAATTTGGAGCCGAACGCATGAACGACAGAGTACGTTAATGTCGCCAGATCAATCGCTTCACTTGCACCGATCGTGTGCGCATGAATCAGAGCATCCGCAAGAATAAGCCGGCCCTCTGCATCCGTATTGCTAACTTGAACGGTAAGTCCGTTCGCATAGCGAATCGTCTCTCCCGGCAATAGTGCGTCATCAAACGGACAATTCTCGGCTGCAGGAATCAATACCGCTACGTTCGCTAAAGTACCGCTGTTAACGATAATGTCCAGCGCTCCAAGCACAGCTGCAGCACCCGCCATGTCCATCCGCATTTCACTAAAGTCATAATCCTGTTTCAGGTTAATACCGCCTGTATCAAACGTAACACCTTTGCCGATCAACGCAGTAAGCGGAAGTGAAGCGTCCGTACAGTACCGAAGTTCAATGAATACAGGTGAATGCTTGCTGCCTCGGCCAACTGCTGCCAGACCTGCGAATTGCTGCTCGTCCCCTTCGTAGAGCTTGATTTGAACTTGTGTTTCAGCAAATCGCTCCGCGACCCTCTCCGCCAACATCCCGGGGCGGAGCCCGTTTGGCGGCTCGTTGGTCAGCTCTCGTGCCCAGATGACACTCTCGGCGCGTATTTCTCCAAGTTGAATTGCGCGCAAGTTATCCTCTGTCTCTTGAACATCCACATATAAGTGCGTCGCCATCTGCTCGGCAGGCTTGGACTTATATTTCGTGAAGGAATAGGTGCCGAGCTTCCATCCTTCAACCCATCCGGAAATGATATCCGTGTCAAGCTGCTTGGCTAGATCTCCTGTAATAAGCGCCTCGAAAGAAACTACTGCGGACTGACGGCGCTCCTGCCATACTGCACGGCCCGCATTTCCTGCGGCCTCGCGAATTATTGCTCCATTGAATCCATCCGTCTTACCGAGTCCAACGAGCAGGAAATCATGTTCATCATTTCGGCCGTAAAACCAATTCACAGCATGCCTTGCTCCAATACTGGGCACCTGCTTTAATGCCCGAAAGCCTCTTAAAACTTCTGGAAGCGCATCTAACCGGTCCTCGAATACTGGAATGATGATTGTCCGTGATGCAGTGTTTGATCCTAACTCAACATTCATCGTATGATCTCCCCATCGTCTTGTCTGATCCAGGTGTCAAATGAACGCTTGCTTTCTTGAAGGCTAATGACTCTCGCCCCTCTTTTGAGATTGCCATAGGCGTTGTAACCGGTCGACCGGCCAAAGCACATGCGAATTCCATGATAAGTGCCACAGTAATCATTGTCATGATCATGGCCAACAAAGGTTCCCATCACATCCCTCATCTCAATCATCGCACTGAACAATCCACTATTGATTCTCGGACATTCAACGTCTTCTCCCTTTACTCCGGTAACCTGCTCTCCGGTCCATGCGAATTCGTACTCAGGTAACGGAATATGAAAAAATGCAAGTGCAGGCAGGGGAGCTCCATTAAGCTCGGTATATTGACCGGATTTCTCCATATACCAACGAATCTGATCATGATGAATCCATTCGTATCCGCCAATTGACTCAGGCGCATACGAGCCAGAGTCAAAAAAGTACAGCATCAAACTGTCGCCGCCTCCTTCTGAATGCTTCACAGGCAGCGTATAATTGCCCACTCCATGGATCCCGGCAGGTCCAGCCACCGTCAAGCAACCGGCATATTCTTGCTGGACAGCCAGGAGTTCCTCTCTAGTTACACCTGCTTCAGCATCATGATTGCCGAATACGCCAGCCCAAGGGATTCCCGAACGGACAACCGGCTCAAGCGCCTTACGGCACGAAATCAGCGGGTCCGTTATATCATGGCTCCAGTTCAGATCGCCTGTCAGCACGATAAGATCTGGCTGTTCCGCGGTCAAAATTTGTTCAATAAGCTGTACCGTTCTATCATCATCCACCCGCTCCTTAGCGTGTTCATCTCCAATATGCAAATCCGTCAGCTGTACAATTTTAAAGGTCCCGTCCGGGCGAAATTTCAATTCATTATTCAAGATATATGCCTCCTTTTTAACAAGCCGCCAGCTATCCTCTACGTGGACATGCCACTTGACGCAACAAGATCCAACTTCTTCCATCCCCTTCTTTTCCATCTATAGAACATTAAACCTGCTCTTGCCCATTCGTCAATTGCAAAGGCAAGCCATATTCCTGCTAAGCCCATATTTAATGTAATTCCCATAACATAAGCTAATGGAACACTAATTCCCCACATGGATACAATTCCAATTATAACAGGAAAGCGCACATCTCCTGCTGCATTAAGCGAGCTAATAAGCACCATATTGCATGCCCTTGCAGGCTCAAGCAATATGGATAGCAGGAAAAGCTGGGTGCCAAGTCGGATAATATCTGCATCTGAGGTGAATAGATGCAATAGCGGCTCAGAGATGAAGTATAATAGGACGCTTACGCCTCCTGTAAGCAAAAGCCCGACTTTTAAGCTGTACACTCCTGACCGATATGCATCCTCCTTTTGATCGGCTCCAATCAAATGCCCTACAATAATTTGTGTTCCTGAACCTACTGCCATCGAAATAATAAATATAAAACCGGTCATATTTTGAGTATAGATTTTCGTTGTAAGCGCAGCCGCTCCTAGCATCGTAATAAAATAAGTAATGATGCTTTGCGACAAATTATAAGAAACCGGCTCTCCTGCAGAAGGCAAACCAAGCTTAAATAATAAGCGCAGGTCTCCTCCTTGGATTCGCCTAGGATTTATCAAACGTAAAGGATGCTCAAGCCTGCGATAGCAAAGTACTAGAAAAACAAGCAATGATATAATTCTGCATACCCAAGTTACAAGCGCAACCCCTTCTACACCAAACACTGGCAGTCCAAACGGCTTCATTAATACTATATAATTGCCTATAATATTAATTACATTGATTACCAGAGACAGCAGCATCATTTCCTTCACAATACCCCGGCATCGCAGCATAGTCCCTAATGTCATTGTTAATGCAATCATAAACATAGAGCCGCCTACTATAGACAAGTAGGTCTCTGCAAGTTTAGTAACCTCACTCGACAAATGAAATAGTTGAATAAACGTCTCAGGAAAAAAGAACAAAGCCGAACTAATAACAAGACCTAGCATCAGGTTCAGCGTCAAGGATACCGAACTAATCCGCTCCACTCCTCCAAGCTGCCCTGCGCCAAGCCATTGATTTAACACCACTGCAGTACCAATTGTAATAAATCCAAATAGCATTCCCGCTACAGTAAGCACTTGATTAGCTAGTCCAACCGCAGCTACCGCTTCATCCGAATAGCTGCTTAACATCATTGTATCCACTGCCCCTAACAGCATGCCAAACAATAGTTCAATAGAAATCGGCCAGGTTAGCGAAAACAAGCTCGGAGTATTTAATGCTGATGAACGCTTAGACTTCACGGTCACCAGCCCCCTGCTCTATGAATAACGGCACTGCGCTTTGTTGACAAGGACTAACAAGCTTCATCATGTTTCTCTCCTTCTATCTCTCTGGTGCTGTGTTGTATCAAGTATGCTTAGCTTGTTACTCCTTAATAGAACCAATCATAACGCCCTGAGCAAAATATTTTTGCAGCAAAGGGTACACAATTAAAATAGGTGTGATGACGATAATAATCGTCGCCATTTTCAAAGATGTTCCTGTTACAGTTATTTTTTGTGCCATATCTAATTGAATAGCATTTGTTACATTTGTCAGCGTATCTGCTAGCGCCTTTTGCTTCGTCAGCATTTCCTGCAAAACAGTAGACAAAGGCTTTAAGGACGAATCTCTTACGTAAAATGCACCAGTAAACCAGTCATTCCAATGGCCTACTGCATTGAAGAGAGCAATTGCTGCAAACACAGGCTTGCTTACCGGCACCACGATACGCATGAAAATCGCAAAGTCCCCGCAGCCATCTATCCTTGCGGCTTCCTCTAGGCCATCTGGTATTTGTTCGAAGAAGGACCGCATAATCATCATGTTCCACACACTGTACAAGGCTGGAAGCACATATACCCAAATGCTGTTTGTTAAAGACAGGCTTTTGAGCACAATGTAGTAAGGAATCATACCGCCGCTAAACAGCATGGTGAAGAAAATAATAAAGGTAATCTGCTTATGACCGGGCATTGAACGGTTCTTCAAAGCATACGCAGCCATCGCTGTCAGCAATACACTCAAAATCGTCCCTACTACAGTACGAAACATTGAAATAATAAAACCATTTATGATGTTGGATTCTTTAAACACTTCTGCGAAGTTTCCAAACGTAAATTCCCTCGGCCAAAAATAAATACCGCCCTTAGCAGCATCCGTCCCTTCATTAAAAGCTAAAGCCAGTACGTTTAAGATTGGCAGCAGAATGCTTAAGCATAGCAATATAAGAATCGCATAATTGATATAGCTCAGTGATTTGTCGAGTACTGTGGAAGACGTAGCTAGTTTCTTCATGTGATGCTTCTCCCCGTTTCATTTGACAGAAGCCCTCTGCCTATAAAGGAGAAGGCTTCTGCCGCGTATGACTGCCTATAAGCTATTAGAATAGCAATTTTGTTTGCGGATCCTTATCTTTCTCTTCTAGCAGCTTGATATAATCCTCAAGGCCAGCAGCTTGAAGCTGCTTCGCTGCTGCATCAAGGATCGTTTTGGCTTCGTTCATGTCCTTCGCATAGTATGCTCTGATCATGCTTTCTTTGTATTTATCAAGCGCCATTGTCAGCTGGTTTCCTTTATTAAATTGTCCAATAAAGGCAAGGGCAGCATAACCGTCTTTCACTTCAGCGTTTTTATGCTTTTCGTCATAACCCCAATAGTCAGCAAGGGATAAAGGCATTTTATCCTTATCAGGCGTTAAAGAAGAGCCATAAGGAGCTTCACCGAAATCTTCCAAGTCGTTTTTGTCAGTACCGCCTAAGTACCAGCCCCAGTCATTGCCTACTCCACTAAAGCCTAACTTCTTTGCCTTGGCTGGATCTTTCTCAAGCAAATCCAGCACTTCTTTTTTCGGCACTGGGTTTCCTTTTTCATCCAGATCATAGTCGCGTCCTTCTATACCATACATCCACAGCAGTTTACCTTCTCGGCTGGCAAGAAAATCAGCAAGCTTTACAATATCCTCTGGGTTTTTAGTCGTTTTTGGAATCGACCATCCACCATACCCGCTTTTGAATGGCAATTCCATCTTATAAGGACCATCCACCGAATTTAGCGGACCTAGCGGTATATAACGACCATCCTTATTCTCAGCCACATAGTTTTGCATCTCGCCTATAATGGCAAATGAATTGTTCAGCATCCCCTCTTTAGCACGTGTTTCTTCCATCGTGTAATACTCTAGGTGCATAAGTCCTTCTTTAAGCAGCTTCTGAACAAATTCCACTCGCTTCAAGCCATAGTCTGTTTGGCTTTCATGCATGATTTTCCCTGTTGCTGCATCATGCTTGAAGCCTTCACCGTTATAACCTGTCCATACCAGATCGTTGTACAAACTTGGACGATCGCCACCGCCCCAAATAATAGGCCCAATCGGAGATACTTCTTTTCCGTTATTATCTTTAAAGTGTCCATCTTTAATTTTCTTTGCAAGTTCATACAATTGCTCTGAAGTCGTAATCTTGCGCGGATCTACGCCAAGCGCATCTGCAATATCCTTGCGGATGTACGGACCAGCAACATATTTTCGTACGTTGTAGCCACCTTCACGCGGGATATTAATGTGCACCGTATAAGCTGAGCCATTATACTCCGGACGGAACATAACGCCATACTCTGTATCGATTGGCAAATATCCTTTTTCAAAATATTTGCTATATATTTTCGTTTTTTTCAAATAAGGAGCAAGATCATGGAACACATCTTCGCGAGCAGCTTTATTAATGATCTCCATCTCTGGACGGCCGCTGTGGTCCAAATAGTAGCCAATAAAGTCAGGCAAATCACCAGCAACCAGACCTGCAGCCAGCGCATTTGTAGAGTCGTCATGTCCAATCGCTTGAAGCTGCAATTCAATACCTGTCATTTCTTTTAGCTTCGCTAAAATTTCAGGATTCATCTCCTCATCAACATCACTGCCCATGAAAATCAAACCTTTAATTTTGCGATCCGCAATCCAGGTTGCCGGCTTGTCCGATGGAGTACCGCTATTCCCTGACTCACTTGAACCAGAAGAAGATTTTCCTGTACACGCCGTCAATACGATCATTACAGCTAACATTAGCAAAACCGCTTTCGACCAACCTTTGTTCTTCATTGCTGATTTCTCCCTCTCCTTGACCATCTTGTTGTATTTGTGAAGGCTCACGCCGTATCACCACAAAGAAGTTTCAAACCATTTGCGAGATGCTTTATTAACAGCTAGTACAAGAATTAAGCCGATAATGCTTTGCATTAGACCAAGTGCTGTTCCAAAGCCAAACTGTCCAGTTTCAAGTCCCATATAAATAATATAGGTGTCCAGTATTTCGGATATATTCATGTTGCCTGGTGTTTTCAACATGTAAATCTGATCAAAGCCTGCTGATAGAATATTGCCCAGAGATAATATAAAAACGATGAGAATAGTTGCGCGTATGCCCGGCAGTGTAATATGCCATATTTGACGCAGTCGGTTAGCACCATCGATTTTGGCAGCCTCGTATAGGGAAGGGTTAATGCCGACGATGGCAGCAAAATAAATAATGGAGCTCCAGCCGATCTCCTTCCATATATGACTCCAGAACATGATTGGATAAAACGCACTTTCCTTCATTAAGAAAAATGTGCTTCCGTCTCCGCCAAACCATGAAATCACTTGATTGACTAAGCCAGTATCCGGCGCAAGGATGCGCTGGATAAGACCAATGACAATAACCCAAGATAGAAAATGCGGCAAATATACAATACCTTGAATTAAGCCTTGTATTTTTTTACGCTTAATTTCAGCAAACATTAGGGCAAGAATAATCGGAAATGGCATGGCCAGAAATACTTTCATCATACTTATGACTAGTGTATTCTTAATAATCTGCCAGCTTTGCGGGTCCATGAAAAACTGTTCAAAGTAGGTTAAGCCAATCCACGGACTGCCGTAAATTCCTTTATTGAATTGAAAATCCTTGAATGCTAGTACAAGACCAGTCATCGGCCAATACGAGAAAATAATAAAGAATACAATACATGGAAGCAGCATCAAATATAGTTGATAATGCCTGCCTATTCGCTTCATCTTTCTATTACCTGCTGATGTATGCAAATGATTCTTCTCTCCTCCGGCAACTGCCGAAATTTTCGAGCTCATGCTGTTCATACTCCTTTTTAAGAGGCTCTCTGACTAATCAAAGCCTTCAGCTTCTCCGCCTGACAAATTTTTGGAAAATTCTGAATTTAAAATTCAGCTGCTTGTTCCCATTTTATTTTGCTCTACAAAAGCGAACCTCGCTGCAAAATCAAAATTTAACTCAAACTCGTCATAGTCTCCGGTTAAGAAAAGATAGTCAGGATATTGCAGCACTGCATCTTCAGACAGCTTAGCAACCCAAGGTGAAAAGCTTCGGCATTTTATAGCATTGTTCTGCTCGTCCAGCTCCACTAATCGAAGCCATCCGTTTCCACCGCGATAACGATCCTGATAATTCACCAGCATTTGAATAACGTCCTGCCCGTTTTCATTGGAGCAAATTTGATGCACATTGCCATTAAAATGTCCATTAACAGTCATAAAGACTTGTTGATACGGATTAATTAGCTGTTCCCATATGAAAGCGCCATTCTCTGATTCATACGGTATGTTCGTGTCGCCATGAGAAAGCATATATATCAGGTCATGAGATACTAGAATGGTTGGATACTGAGCATACTTGCTTAATATTTCCTTGCACCATGCTAGGTCCACGCGTACATTTTGCATATCTACCATTAGCCACAAATAGTTATAGCTGCCTGCATTCTTAATGGCATATGAGCTATAACGCGAAGGTGAAAAGCCTTTATAATAAGCTTTGCTTGCAAACCGCTGCGGTCCGAAAAATCGAAGATACGCATGAGTATGGTCGTAATCATGGTTGCCCGCAGTTGCCATATAAGCAGCATCACTCTCATCCAGCTTTAATACAGCTGACGATGCCCTGTTCCATTCAACAGTTGAGTCGCTATTATGAACGAAATCACCAACAAAGGCAGTCATCTCAATTTGTAAATCATGCTGCTGCTTCGCAATCCACTCTGTCTGCGCCTCCAGCATTTCCGGATTCAAGTACGATTGCATTTGCGGATCAGGTACAAAAATGAAGTGATAATTACTTTCTCCTGTAAGCTGCGGTTCGCCGGTATATCTCCCTTCAAGAAGCTCCTCTTCAGCAGCAAATGAAAGCCAATCTTCTTGATGGAGCGGCAGGCCTGAAATTCTTATTTCCTTCAAGGCTCCACTGAATAAGTTGTCAATTCGGCCACCCCATTCAGAAGCTCCAATATTCCATCCGTTGCCTTCTATAGCAGCTATACCAGAAATAGGCTCAACAGGACTGTTGTAATCACAGATGCCATTTACATACAGCAGTGTTCTTTGTGTATCATTAACAATGGCAATATGATGCCACTTGCCCTCCTCCAAATAACGTGACCAGCTAGTAGTAGAGGTACTCATATTCATTGGATGGCTTACCCACTGGATTTCCTTGCAGTTGGACACCGACATGGTTGCCAGCACCTCAGCTTCGCCGGTCCGGTCTAGCTCTGCACCTTGACCTTGTCTTGTTACAACGCCCATCCAGCTATGAATCTTATGATCAAATGGATCTGGCAGGCTTATAATCGCTTCGATTGTAAAGCCTTTTACAAAAGTCTCTTTGTTTAATGGCGCATTCTGTTCTGTGCGAAAGTAGTAACCATTTCCTCTAGCGTTTCTATCATTGTTCAATTGCAGAAAGGTATTAGACCCGCTATGCTCCCATGACATACAATTGAGAGTTGCTGCTGGCTCAGTGCTTGTTGTATTCGCAACCGCAAGCATAATACTGTTGCCATTCCCGCTTTCATCCCGTATAACGAGGTTCTCATCTTTAACAGATCCGCTTAGCACGCCCTGCTGTGAAAACCTCCAATGAGCGAGAGGTGTGACAACATGATTTAAAGCTGCTGCATTATACGTTCGTCCATGTTTCATTTATATAAACCCCTTATTCACGAATAACTCTCTTACATCCAGCCAGTTGTCTACTCTAGTAAAGCCGGTAGCAAATCTATTATGAGGGGCACTATACAGAATCCCTTCTCCTCTGAATAAATGAAGCTGGTTCAAATTGTCATCAATTAAGTAATCGGCGTTAACTATGCTTTTATCCCCGCAGAATACGATATGGCTGTCCTGAATGCTCGGAAAATGCTCCTTCAGCCATTCGTACTTTGCCTTGAAGGAAGCCGGCACCTCCATCGCTGCTGTCGCAATAAAAATCTCATATTGCTCCTGAAGCTCGACAATTACCGTCTGACTATCCGATACGACATCTAGACTTCTAAAAAACGCTTCCGAAGTATAAAAGCTCTCAATTTCCTTTCGATAATGCGGTCTGACTTGAATCAAGCTTTTTCCTTCAAGTTCTTCCTTAGTTACATCCTGATCATATTGTTGATTAAATAAATTCAAGAGTGAGATTGCTGTGTTTGCAATAACCTCATCCATATCAATAGCAATCCGCTTCACAACCTAGCTCCTCCTGTTTATTCAAGCTGTATATCTTTCTCAAAACTAGGCTCCAGCTATCTGCTATTCTGCTTCAGCTATAAAAACCCGAATATCCTTATCTGATAAATATTGCTTCCATTCCTGGCTGCAGTGCTTGTCTGTAATAAACATATATACATCGTCCAATGGGCATACATTGGCAAAGGTCGTTCTTCCCAGCTTCGAGGAATCCGCCAGGATGAACGTTTCATCAGCCCTCTCCATCATCATTCTTGAAATCTTGGCCTCGGACAGCTGATAGTCGGTAATCCCCTCTACTAAAGAAACCCCTCCAGCCGATATAAAAGCTTTGTTAACTCGCAATTGATTGATCACCAATTCAGCCAGCGGGCCTTCTACTGATTTTTGTCGCTTGTTGACTTCACCGCCAATGAAAATGATTCTTCCCGGAAAGCTCTCAAGAGCCAGCAACAGTGTCGGCGTCGAGTGAGTGATGATTGTCACGTCCTGGCTTTCTCCCAGATTGCGAATAATTTCAATGGTAGTCGTGCCATTGCCCAGCATGACTGTATCTCCATCATTGATTAAAGCGGCTGCTTGTTTTCCGATTGCCGCCTTCTCCTGCGCATAAAGCTTTGTCTTCATCTCGAAAGGGAGCTCCTGTGAATCCGACTCCAGCTTGACTGCCCCTCCATGCACCTTTTTCAAATTTCCTTCCCGATCAAGACGCTCCAGATCTCTGCGAATCGTCTCCGCGGATACTTGCAGCTGCTCAGCCAGAACCGGAACTTCAACACGGCTTTCCCTTCTTAACACCTCTAAAATTCTCTTCTTTCTTTTCTCGAATGACAGGGACATAATCAAACCTCACTTCACAATATTTACATCACTATTTTGTGGTTTATTTTTGTTTGTTGTGGATTAATTACAATATTAATGACAAAATGTAAGCTTAGAGTTAACGAAAAGTTGATTTTATGTAAATTTGGCGCATGATTCCGATTTTAAAACCACAATAATCCACAAACCCTGACCGTTTTCAAAATAACTGCAGCTTTTGCATTGGTTTTAGCTGATTTATCTGAATTCTACTTCTAAAACAGCAAAAAGCCCAAGCTAATATGCTTGAGCTTTGATCTCATATTCCCATTGTATGGATTGGATTAATCACACACCAGTCCACTACGTTTGTAATAACTTCGATATTACCGCGGGTCGCCCGGGAATACGGGCAAACATTATAAGCTCCCTCGACGATTCGTTTCGCGACGCTCATTTCTATCCCCTTAATAGAGATGTCCATGTGTACTGACAAGACAAAGCCATCGTTTGCAAAATAGTGAAAGCGATATTTCTCCAGAATTGAGGGTACTTGATGCTTTACTGATATTTACCATAAGAGTGCAACATTATTAAACGATGCTCGTTTAAGAGATCGGAGCTTCAATACTACAACGAGGTGATAGACATGAAAAACAAATTTAAAATACTTGCAGTAACTGCCACCGCAATTCTTTCCCTTACCATAGCCGGACATAGCTTTGCCGCTGCTGGACAAGGATTTCAAGAAGCGAATAATGCCAAGATCCAAATCTCAGTCTCTTCGCTGCAAAATAAGGGCATCATGAAAGGGGATCACAAGGGTCGCGTAGAGATTAGTGCTACTCTTCCCGCTGCTCAAGGCGTGCAACTGTTAGTCAATGCGTTTGGATTCAATCTGGATACGATTCGTTTCTTTAAAGAACCTCATGCTACAGATTACTTCAAGAAGGCGGATGATAAAGCTTGCTATGCGCAAGCTCTGATTATTGCAGCGGCTAACGATCTCGGTTTGCCGAATGATCTGGATCCGAAAAAGGTCTGGACCAAGGAAGAATTCACACATTACCTAATGATCGCGTTGGAGAAGAAAACCGAACTGCCAGCAATTAATGAAGACTCCAGCAATAGAGAACAGCTAAGCTGGGATGTGAAGCGTGCACTCATCCTTGGCATAGCTACTCTCGATGCAGACTACAATTTCAATCCGAAAAAAGAAATTACAAGCGGTGAAGCCGCAGAGATGGTCTACAATGCATTGGAGTATTTAGAGACACAACAAGCGCCAACTCTGCAGTCCTAATTAATAACCCCTCTACATGCAGCCGAATGCATGAACTCATCTTTCCTTTTCTCCAGATAGAATAAACCCAGTACCGTCGTGGTACTGGGTTTAATTTTGCATTATTTATCGACGGCAGGCGGCATTTGAAATTATCTGTTTTACGATCTTACCGCCTTCAATTACTAGTCATTTTTTGCTATCCTATCAAATCCAATTTATCCGGAACCATCCTTACGAAGTCACTCAACGTAAAATACTGCGTTACGTTATGTAATTCCGAAGAAGCACAAACGGCCAGCATATGCTCCTCATCCAGTTGACTGTGCCACAATCGGCTATCTTGCCATTTCTGTTGATATTGCACTCGGCCTTGGGCAACATCGATCGTGAACTGGTCGAGCGGCAACGATAACCCTCGGCCATCTGCTTTTATAAAACTTTCTTTCATCGTCCATAACGCATAAAAGTATTGCTGCTGGCTTAACTCCGGTTCTCGAAGCAGCGCCTCGTACTCATCCTTGGAAAAGAAACGTCTAGCAATGTCGAGTGATATTGGCTTCAACTCTTCAACATCGATGCCAACCGGGGTGTGATCGACTGCGCATACTACCCACTGTCCAGAATGAGATAGATTAAAGTAAATCTCCCTCTCATCTTGTTCCCTTGCCAGCATCGGTTTACCAAACGGATTCTGAATAAACTTCAACTCACTATTTCCCCGCCCTGTGCTTTCACACAATGCATACCTGGCCAATAGCTCCCCAAACAATGACCGCTGCGCATCCTTCGCATAATGAAAGCGCGCCACCCGCTCTCGTCTTTCTTCAGAAACGTAAGGCAGCCATTCTTCCCGTTCCATAGATGCCATTTCTCGATCCATCTTAAGATAATAAAGATGAAGCATGTCACACTTCCTTAATTTGAGTTACCTAGTTTGTATAAACGCTCTAGCGGGAATTAAATCAATTATTTTTTATCATTCATAAGAATGAGCCATTTTTTCACTGACTCTGGAGCTCTGATAATTCCGAAAACCCGAATTTTACCGAAGGCTTCTTCTGCTAATTCTCTTGTAACGTCTTTTGCAATGATGAGAGCACCGACGAGCTTAATATCGATTTTCACATTCTCTTCAATTGCTTGCAATAATCGATTGCGATCAAATTCCAGCGCACCGAAAGCAAAGTACTGTGTATGTTTGAACTCCTTTACCTCAGCTGCATGACTGTCTAATTGCCTTCTAATGGCGATACGAATAAAATCACTGCGGTTTGTATAGTAACCTTGGTCTACTAATAGATCAATTTGTCCAAGATCCATTGGCCCAAGATTTATCGTTATTTTTTCTAACTCAGGAATATCCAGCACTCCCCTTCTTTGTACTCTATTTCTTCAACTATGCCTACATAATTTTCCTCTGTCAAGCAAAATGAACAGAAAAGCGAATTGCATAAAATGGATTTTTAAGGTAGTATACCATCTGTGGGGATGGTATATAGATGTTGAAGGGATGTCTTGCGGATGTTTTATTTGAGAGCTTTTGTTTAGCTAAAATTAACTCTTTAGTAAAGGAAGGCGATTTAATGAAACAGAAGAACACATTATGGCGTCTGACAGCTTACTGTTTTAAGCACAAAATCAGTTACACTTTCTTATTTATAACAATGTTTGTCGGTATAGGATTGGATCTTGGCACAGCCTGGTATCTAAACAAAATTACAGATGCAGCAGTCACTCAAACTCAAACACATTGGCCCCTTCTTATTACCATAGGCCTTATCATCCTTTTTCTTACGGTTACAAACATTTATTTGGACACTTATCTAAAATCAAAGGTCTCCTCACAAATCAGGAAAAATATTCGTATCGATACACTCAAGAAAGTACTTTGTCTCCCTGCAAGTCATTTTAATGAAAATCATTCCGGTGAGCTTCTAACACGGATGACAAATGATAATCAGGCAATCGGTACAGCATGCAGTGATACCATACTTTCTTTAATTCGCAATCCAATCCTGGCAGTATCCTCATTTATTTATTTAATGACAATCAATTGGAAACTGGCTTTAATCTGTGCGCTTGTTGGCCCAATGACCCTTCTTGTCGGAGGATTATTCGGAAAAGTTCTTCGACACAATTCACAACAATTACAAAGCCGGGTTGGAACATTAACCTCCGTACTGCAAGAGATTTTGAACTCAAGTACTATTTTCAAAACTTTTGGACTTGAAAAAACATTGCTTAATAAATTTATCTTGAATAATGAAGATATCAGTAAATTTGAAATTCGCGGAGGGAAAATTCAGGCCTCGCTATCTGCTACGGCTAATGCTGTCGGCCTTTTATCCTTTATCGTAACCTTCATTGCGGGGGCTTACTTTGCAGCGTCAGGCTCTATGACTGTAGGTGGCCTAATCGCTTTTATACAGCTTATGAATCATTTGACTTGGCCATTTAGCGGTCTTGCTTCTTCTTGGGGAGAGCTCCAGCAAGCACTTGGTGCCGCGGATCGGATTTTTAAGACGATGGACGAGAAAGCCGAGTTCCATGAAATTCCTGCACATAAAGTTAATCATGCAATTAACAAAATAGAAGTTGTCGGGCTAACATTCGGTTACAATACAGAACGATTGATACTGAATGATGTCTCAATAAATGTAGAAGCTGGACAAAAAATTGCATTAATTGGTCCAAGTGGCGGTGGAAAAACGACTGTCTTTAAAATGCTATTAGGCTTATTTGAACCTGACGGGGGTCATATACAGATAGATGGAAAAAATACGAGGGAGATGGAATTGCAAGATTTAAGAAGCTATTTCTCATTTGTGCCACAGGAAAGCTTTATGTATTCTGGGACGATCCGGGAGAATATTGCCTTCGGTAAGTTAGATGCTTCTGAGGAAGAAATCACAGCAGCCGCAAGGGATGCCAATGCCTTAGGTTTCATTTCAGAACTTCCTGATGGATTGGATACTCACATCGGTGAGGGAGGGGTCCGTTTGTCAGGCGGTCAGAAACAAAGAATATCAATTGCTAGAGCTCTGCTCAGAAATGCGCCAGTTTTGTTGCTGGATGAAGCAACTGCAGCGTTAGATAACGAATCCGAGCGGTTAGTTCAAGAGGCATTGGATCGTTTAATGGCCGGAAAAACAACGTTCATCATTGCACACAGGCTTTCGACAGTTCAACACGCGGATCAGATCATTGTAATAGAGAATGGAACGGTAGCAGATAAAGGAAAACATGAAGAGTTATTACAATCTGAAGGCCTTTATTATAGACTGTATAACGGTCATCTATCAGTTACTTCAACAGTTGAAGCAAGTGCATAAAAACTCCGAATAACGAGAAAGCAAACTTTTCCGCCCTTTCGCTTCTCATCAGAGAGTCGAAGGGCGGAATTTACATTTCAGTTCGCTAATTCCGTGGTTTGCTCATCAACATCTAGCATACAGAAAGAATCCCTTCTTTCTCATACCTATTATGCAAAATCACAAAATCATCACAAGTACAGATCTCAATTACACTTACTATACCCGCAATTGCTGCATTGCTTGCAGCCCTCAATATTAATCAATGCGGCTGAGCCGCATGAAGGACAAAGATCCAGCGAGCTGATCTCACCATGCTTATGCTGATGCTTAACAGCATTCTCTTCCCCACTTGCACTCAACTTCGACACACCCGTACTCACCGCCGGAGCCAAAGCCGCCTGCTCATCAACACTCTCCAAATGTGTCTCTAATGCTTTCGCAACCGCATCTGCAATCGACTCCACGCGATTGACGCCAAAGCCGATTGCACCGGAGCCGCCAATTCCTTTCAAATGCTTGATTAGCAGTTTCACTTTATTACCATGATCGCCGTAACGGAGAAACAGCGAGCATACTCTGCCCAGTGCTTCCGCCATCGCGAACACATCGGAGCCTGCCTTACCGACGTTCAGGAAAATTTCAGCTGGTGTCCCGTTAAGATCGTTAATAGTAATATAAGCCATTCCGAACGGCGTATTGATCTTATACGTCGCGCCGCGCAGCATTTGCGGCCGGCGTTTGTAGGCTTGATCGACTACTCCCGTTCTGGCCGGCCCCTCTTTCACCTCTATCGCACCAGCTGCACTTCCCGTAGTTAACCTTTCTCCAACAGCCTCATCCGTAGTTCCCGCTTCGACCGTTCCCTCCTCAGCCGCCTCGTCCGTTTTCCCATCTTCGACCACGACTGCTTCTTCCGCCTTCTTCTCTTCACCCGGAGTCGACAGCACCTGTACATCCCGGCTGCCGTCGCGGTAGATCGTCACGCCCTTGCAGCCAAGCTCAAAGGCCATCTCATAAAGCTCCTTCGTCTCCTCCACGGTGAAATCATTCGGACAATTGGCCGTCTTGGAGATAGAGCTGTCGACCCAACCCTGTATTGCCGCTTGAACGCGAATGTGATCTTTAGCAGACAGGCTCATAGCCGTCACAAAATAATCCGGCAGCTCTTCACCGGGATGAGCATCCTTCCATTGCTGCGCAATCGGAACGAGCTGCTTGTCGTAGCCGAGGCGGCTTTGCCGGTAATATTCGAACGCAAAGTAAGGCTCGATGCCAGTTGAAGTGCCAACCATCGTCCCCGTACTGCCAGTAGGTGCCTGTGTAATGACCGTTACGTTGCGAATGCCTTGTCGCTTCACGGCTTCACCGACCTCCGGGAACGCCTCAATTATATTGCGCATAAACCCGCTTTGCACGAATAGATCATGCTCGAAGGCCTCAAAAGAACCCTTTTCCGCAGCGATCTCACTGGATGCCAGATAGGACTCCCGTGCAATAAAGCCGTACAGCTCATCGAGAAATACGAGTGATTCCGGACTGCCGTAACGGATACCAAGCTTAATCATCAGCTCGGCAAGCCCCATCGTTCCAAGTCCGATCCGTCGCTCCCGCTTCTGATTATCCTCATTTTCCTGAAAATGATAAGGCGTTGTATCAATCACATTGTCGAGAAAACGAACGGACCAGCGGGTTACTTTCGCAAGCTCCTGCCAGTCAACGGCATGGTTCGCCTCATCGTAAAATCTCGACAGATTAATGGCAGACAAATTGCATACGCCCCAGCCCGGCAAGCCCTGTTCTCCGCAAGGGTTGGTGCTGATGATCGGATTGAAGTACCAGCTGTTGGACATCTGGTTGTAGTATTCCATGAATACAACGCCCGGCTCTGCCGATTTCCAAGCGGATTCAATAATGAGATGCCAGATGTCGCGGGCGCGGACGGTTTTGTACGGAATCACTTTTTTGCCCAGCTTCCGCCATGCATCCAGATCGCCTTCCCACAGGTCATTATACTCAGGATCCTTCGTATCGGGGAATACAAGCTCCCAGTCCGCGTCGTCCTTCACCGCTTTCATGAATGCATTACTGATGCAGACAGACAGATTCGCATTCGTCACCTGCCCCATCGTCTGCTTCACTGTAATGAAGTCGATAACATCGGGATGCCAATCATTAATCATCAGCATGAGAGCGCCCCGCCGGCTCCCGCCCTGCTCAATCAGCCCCGTCGTATAGCTGAACAGACCTCCCCATGAGACGGAGCCGCTCGACGTGCCGTTCACTCCGGCCACAACAGCACGGCGCGGACGCAGCGAGGAGAGATTGATGCCAACTCCGCCGCCCCTTGCCATAATCTCAGTCATTTCGGTCAAGGTCTTCATAATGCCGCCCCGGCTGTCCTTAGGCGATGGGATGACATAACAATTGAACAGCGTAAGCTCCTCGCTTGCTCCTGCTCCAGCAGCTATCCGCCCGCCCGGAACGAGCTTCCAATCATCTAAAATATAGCGAAAGCGCTCCGTCCACAGGCTTCGCGCCGCTTCATCCCCTTCCGCCCCAGCCATAGCCGCAGCCAGCCGATCCCACATCTCATCCGGTGTATGCTCGATTGTCAGCGTCAGTTTGTCGACGGTTGTCTTAACCGTATCGCCGCTGCGCAGCTTAACCTGTACGTCATCGCCGTCCCGCGAAATGATTTCCCCGACTTCTTTTGCCGGAAATTTCGGATCATCCTTCGTTAGCGCCAGTACGATATCGCCTATCTTGGCTTTGCTCGTATCTGCGTTTTTCCAAGCATACCGGTCCAAAAATATTTTTTCACTCAAACCTTCCAGCCGATTGCTCCCCGCTTCACCCATTTCAGCAGCCTCCCCAAATTATGAATTGGCTTTCCATACATGGCCTCATAACAAAATCGCAACATATTGTATATTAACACCATTATAACATACTATATATTGATTTTCATTATCCTACAGCCAAATAGGCTTACAGCATCTACAGCTTTAATCACACGCAGGCGTCCGCAATTTCCTCGATCTTATTCTACTCCTCTTTCTTATGAATATCCGGCAATAGGGTCATACTATAGGCAACTATCTCTTTTTTTCCCGAAAGGAGCCCGCAAACTTGTCCTCTACAAACCATAACGCCGATCCCGCCGGGACGGCAGCCGGTTCGAACGCTATTGCAACCCGCAAGCTGCATCCATTGGTGGATCTGAAGCTGGACCGTTCCTGGTTCGAGGAGCTTCAAAGCCGGATGGCGAAAAACGGCCCTTGGGACGACTGGACGTTATATCAGCTCTCAATGGAAGCCGAGCAAGCGAAAAAAATCGACAGCTTCGAGCATATGCAGTGCCTTCGGACGCTTCCCGGCCTCGAGCCGATGCCGCATCAAATTAGTACAGCTCGCAAGGTGCTCCATGAAATGGGCGGCCGGGCCATTCTCGCAGACGAAGTAGGGCTCGGCAAAACGATCGAAGCCGGCCTCGTCCTGAAAGAATATATGGTTCGCGGTCTCGTTCGCCGCGCGCTTATTCTCGTGCCTGCCTCCCTTGTCCTGCAATGGGTAAGAGAGCTGAATCAGAAATTCGGCATATCGGCCGTTGCGCAAAAGAAAGAGCATACCTGGCACTATGACGTTGTAGTTGCCTCTATCGATACTGCCAAGCGTGATCCGCACCGCGAGCTCGTACTGGGCAATGACTACGACCTCATCATTATTGATGAAGCGCATAAGCTGAAAAACAAAAAAACGACCAACTATCAATTTGTCGTTCAGCTCCGCAAAAAATATTGCCTGCTGCTGACGGCCACACCAATCCAAAACGACCTCGACGAGCTGTTCAACCTAATTACGCTGCTGAAGCCGGGGCAGCTCGGTGGACAAAGCGAATTTGCCGCCAATTTCGTTGTCGATAAACGGCTTCCGAAAAACGAAGACCAGCTGCAGGACGCATTGTCCAGCATTATGATCCGCAACCGCCGAGGCGACGGCGGCATTTCGTTCACAAAACGTATCGTCCGCAACATTCCGCTGGTGCTGTCACCCGAAGAGCAGGCTCTATACGATGCCGTAACCGGCTTCGTCCGCGAACGCTACGATGAGAGCGGCGGCGATCTGACCAGCATGCTCTCCCTCGTCACCCTGCAACGGGAAGTGTGCAGCAGCCGGGATGCCGTATTCGTAACGCTCGTCAATCTATTTAAGAAGACAGCCGAGGATTCACCGATGCGGCCGAAGATTTGGGAGCTCGTGGAGTTTATCCGCAAGATCGAATCCAATACGAAAGCCCAGAAGACGCTGGAGCTCGTTCAGCAAATGAATGAGAAGGTTATTATTTTCACGGAATACCGGGCCACGCAGGAATATTTGCTGCAGTTTTTCCGCAACAACAATATGGTTGCCGTTCCTTACCGGGGCGGGATGAACCGCGGCAAGAAGGACTGGATGATGGATCTGTTCCGCGGGCGCGCACAGGTGCTTATTGCAACGGAAGCCGGGGGCGAGGGCATCAACCTGCAGTTCTGCCACCATATGATCAACTTCGATCTGCCGTGGAATCCGATGCGGGTCGAGCAGCGGATCGGGCGGGTTCACCGCCTCGGACAGACCGAGGATGTCCATATCTACAATTTATGCACGGTGGGCACCATCGAGGAACATATCGTCAACTTGCTGCATGAAAAAATCAATCTGTTCGAGCTTGTTATCGGGGAACTGGATCATATACTGGAACGGTTTGAAAAAGGGGAAGGCTCGCTGGAGCAGCAGCTCGCCCGGGTGCTGCTCCAGTCCGGCGGCAGCAATGCCGATCTCAGCAAGCAGATCAATGAGCTCGGCAGCTCTATCGTGAAGCTGCGCAATGAGACGGCCGATCCGGCTGCTATTCTGACGCAAATGACAGGTTTAGGCCAGCAGGTGGAGGTGAAGATTCGTCCATGAACGAGAAGCAAGTCCATAAATTTGTCCACCGCTACTTGGAGGCGACAGATTGCGCCATATTGGAAAAATCTCCAGCGCATTTCACCGTCAAGCTGTCTCCCGCGGCAGACCGCGAGCTGACCAATCGCCCCTATTACTGGGGCTTCGTTGACCGCACCGGATCGCCGCCTGAGACGATGACCTTTCTGTTCGTCACCGATAAGCAGAAATATGAAGCGCTCACTGCATCCCCTTCCGCTCCGGCACCAGCATTGTCGCCGCAGGAAGCGGCGGCCAACGCTGCATTAAGCCGTTCCATGGGATTTGTGCCAGGCAACTTGACGAACGGCACCCGAACGCCGCGCGAGGATCTGTATTTCGGCTCCCGCAAGCTGGAGCAGCTGTTCGCCGCCGCCAAAAACTATGGCAGCTACGTCAATTTGTTTCAGGAGCCGGAGAAAAAGGCCAACACCCCTTTTTCATCGACTCCTTATACCGCTTGGCTTGGCGTCAACATGCGCGTTGAGTTCGCTTGCGACATGAAACGCGAGGAAATTCACAGCTATGGCGTGTCTCTGGCGACAGGAAGCATCGTTGAACAGTTCCATGATCAGCTGCAGACGATGCGGTTAACGCCAAGATTGCCTGCCAACGTTCATGTTGCGAAAAACGGCTTGTCGCTTACTAAGGCACTGTCGGTAGTGGAACAAGCGCTGGAACGCAAGCTGAAAAATTACGATTACAGCTGGGCCGCGGCAGCAACAGAGAGGCTGCAGGAAGAGCTAGACCGGATTGACAGCTATTATGAGCCCTTGATCAAGCATGCGACGGAGGAAACAAAGCCTGCCATCGAAGAGCAATACAACCAAAGAAGACAGGAAACGAAGTGGCAATTCGAGCCGAGGGTGACGGCATCCGCCATAAATTGCGGCATCTTCCATCTGGAGGGCATCGACTAGCGGAATCAGACGGAATCCGCATCCATCCGCCAAAAATAGAACGTGACGAATCGCCGCAAGGGCGACAATAAGCAACAGCCTTCCCGGGCTTGTCCGCATACAATAGGAACAGCAGATTCTATTAAATAAAGCAGGCTGCATGTGCAGCCTGCTTTATATGAAGAGGTGAGTATAGATGCGCAAGCACAAGTGGCTGAAAAAAATAATTACTTTTGCCGTAGCAATCGGGCTGCTTTTATCCCCCATAACTGTGCGTACTGTCCATGGAATAGCGGAGCCAGCCGAGCAAAGCAGCACCTTCGAAATTTCATTCCTGCTGACAGGCTGGATTAAAGAGATGGCCAAGCAGCCGGATTTCCGTTCCTGGAAGCAAGCCAAATTCGAAATAATGCCTTTAGGGCCGGGAACGCACAATTGGCTAGCGCTTATTAAAGACACGAATGGCAAAACAGCCGGTTATGTCGTCGTCCAAGCTGTCGAGCAAGGCGGCTATACAATCGGCGAGTACGGTCTGGGACAATACTTATATAACGAACAAACGCTGCAGCAGTCTTTGCGGCAGCTCTCCCTTATCCATCCTTCTGCAAACCAGCAGCTATATGTGCATCCCTTGCTTGCCGTCTGGAAAACGAGCGACGATAAACGAACCATCTACAGCGACGCGATGAGCGGTGAAGGGCTTCCTCTTGATGCACGGAAATGGGAAACCGCAAGCACGAAGGAGGCAAAGCTAGCCGCTGCTCTTCCTGCCATCGATTTAACGAAAACCAATATTAAGCTGCAGGGTGTCGTGTCCAATCCCTCATTCGATCCATACGGCAAATTGCCTTGGCTGACCAAGGCCGCACCGCTGCAAGCGAGCGCTAAAGATGTATCGAAGCTTCTGTATGCCGTCAAAGCGAAAAAACAAGTGCAATACGTCGCTGAACGCTATGGCGGCGATATGCTGTATGCCTGGTCCGTTACTGGTTACCATGACTGGAATAACGGTATCGTCTACGCCGCATTGGAGACGGATGAACTTGGCGAAGGCCGCCGTTATATTCCAGTTCAGCTGCTTGCTGAGCTCGGACGCTTTTACCGCTGACGCTCTGCTCGTCCTCTCCACCATAACAATACGCTCATCGCGCCAACGCCAAACCAGCGCGTCATCCAGTGCTCCCTTTGAGCTCTGGCTGACGCTTTTGTCTGTTTGCGCTCGGCACGGGGCGTTTCCATATAGTGCACAACCTGTTCCGTTACGTATTTAATCAAATCATTGCCGCTTGCCATAGCTATCACCTCATTTATTTGTTAATACAAGTTTGCCCGGTGCCCTTCGTTAATAAACGTGTATGAGTTTTCCTCCATTAAGCCACGATAAGAATGTTGCATTTGGTCCCAGAGTAACGGAGGAGGAACGATTTTGTTGAAAATGCTGCAGCTTGCCGCTGCCTTACTTATGCTGCTTCCCATTAGTTTTGCAAATGCGGCTCCGGATCCCGATGCTGCCGATGAACCGCAATCCGAGAATGACAGCGGCTGGACGATGCCCTCCGCTAACGTACTAATTGATGCAGGGCACGGCGGCATCGACGGCGGGGCTTCTGCAGACTCGGTGCTTGAGAAGGATATTAATCTGGCTGTCGCCCAAAAGCTGTATTTGCTGCTGAACAGCCAAGGCATTTCCGCCGTATTGAATCGGACCGGCGATTATGCCCTTAGCGATGATAACCGCTGGCATATTACCCGTTCCAGACATCGCCGTGACCTGTCTCAGCGCAGGCAGCTGACAGAAGAAATTGACACGCAGCTGCTTGTCAGCCTGCATGTCAATGCGACGAAAAACCGTTCCAAGAGCGGACCGCTAGTGCTCCATCAGGAAAGCGGCGAGAGCGCTTTGCTTGCTTTTTGCATTCAGGATGCGCTCAACCGCCAGCAAGAGACGACTTACTATCCGCGTGAAGGCAAGCCTTTCTATTTGCTCCGCCGGGTAGACCAGCCAGCTGTCATTGTCGAGATGGGCTTCATAAGCAATGACGGGGACCGGGCAATGTTGACCGATCCTCGTCAGCAGCTCCAGATTGCCAATGCCATAGCATCAGGAATTCGGCAATATAAATGGATCACCCGGTGACGGGGACAGCATATCGGCAGCTTTTACAAACTGAATATGCTCATTGGATTGCATAACGGGAATAGACTGCCGCAGCACTGCGGCGGTCTTTTTGCCTGGAGCGCCCACATGGCCGATAACGACACAATTGTCATGCTGCTCCAGAAATTTACGGACAATCCCTATTTGCTTGGAGATATGTGCTTCCGTATATACGTCATCCAGGAACACGTCATTCGATACGGTCGGAACGCCCAGTTCTTGCGTTATCTTCGGTACAACGGTCTTAAACGTAGTCCGGCTGTCCAGAAAGAACAGTCCCCGCTCCTTGCATACCTGGAGCACAACGCGCATAACCCGTTCATCAGCGGTCACTTTGGATCCCATATGATTGTTCATGCCAATCGCGTGCGGCACTTCGTCAATGGCTTCTTCCACCCGCTTGCGAATTTCCGCATCACTCATATCTGTTGTAATTGCGCCTGGTCCAAGCCAGGACTTCAGCCCTTTATTGGGTTCCATCGGCATATGGACGATCACATCATGCCCTAGCCGGTGCGCTTCCTCGGCATCCTGCTTGGTCGTTGGCATAAACGGCATTACTGCTACCGTGAACTTAATCGGCAGATTGAGCATCTCTTCCGTACCGTTCATATTGTTGCCAAAGTCATCGATGACGAGAGCTACCTGCCGGGCCTGCCCTCCCTCTGACTGCACGGCCTTCTGATCCGGTTCTGCTAGCGCCCCTTCTGCTCCGGCTAGTCCTAGCCGGCCCCCTGCAGATAAACTTATAGCGACGACGCCGGCCGCAAGCAGCAGGCAAGTCCTTTTTATTTTCGCGTTCAAAATTCGCAAGCCCCCTTATCGTGTTTACGCTTCTTTCATTGTTTGTCCAATCGTGGCAAAATATGCTGAATATTTGAACTTTACGGAATGGCTTGACTTGGCTTAATGACACATGCTACCATAAGAAACGTAATTCAAATGATATGCGGTCATGGCGGAATTGGCAGACGCGCTAGATTCAGGTTCTAGTGTCAGCAATGACGTGGAGGTTCGAGTCCTCTTGACCGCACCATACCTTATAACGAACAGGTTCGTGAAGCCGCTCTTGCAGCGGTTCACGGACCTTTTTTTTGTTGTTCTTGTGTGCCGTAATACATTCGTAATACTTTGCTTAGATAATTGTAAGCAGTTTATCTTACTCTGCATGTGCAACATAAATTGATATGGAGTGTGATAAAAATGATTAAAGTTACAAAGAGCAAGATGTTTATTTTGCTGGCAGCAATGGTACTTTCTCTAGCCTTTGCCGGAGTGGCGGGTGCTGCTGCAGCAATGCCCAAGACGATTAAGAAAGACGGAATGGAGCTTGTTCATCTGCGGCAGGCAGCCGAGATGTACGGCTACAGCGTGAAATGGGACGGCAAGGAAAATTCCGTAACATTGATGTACTCAGGCAACATGACAGATGACAAGATGGACGATGGCAAGATGATGAACGATAAAATGATGGATGACAACATGGCGGACGACAAGATGATGAGTGATACGAAGATGGATACCAGCATGAAGCCAGCGGGACAATCAATTAAAGTGTGGATCGGGAAAAAGATGATTACAGTGGACGGCAAGAAGGTTGATCTGGATGCAGCTGCTGTACTTTATCACAACAATACTTATGTCTCACCTGCATTGGTCACGAAATATATGAAGCCCGCTTCTAAGATGTAGCGTGTACGCAGCCGGGCTGAGCAGCCTTTTTATGGTATGATCAAATTTATAAATCTTGATTGAACGTTAAGGGGTGGGGCGGATTGAACGAGCGTGTACTGGTCGCTGATGACGATGCGAATATTACCGATGTATGCCGCAGATATCTGGAACGGGAAGGCTATTCCGTCTTGACCGCCAGAGACGGCATGGAAGCGCTGGAGCTCTGGTCGAGCCAGCGTCCCGACTTAATCGTGCTCGATCTCATGATGCCCCGCAAGGACGGCTGGCAGGTGTGCAAGGAAATCCGGCAGACTGAGGATATACCAATTATTATGCTGACCGCGCGCGGAGAAGAGCAGGATCGGCTGATGGGACTGACACTTGGCGCAGATGATTACTTAACCAAGCCTTTCAGTCCAAGGGAGCTTGTTCTTCGTGTAAAAAATATTTTGCGCAGAGTCCGGCACATACAGCCTGCCCCGAGCAATGCTGCCGAACCTATAATCAAATACGAGGATATTACGATTCATGCTGGCAAACGCCGAGTTGACGTATGCGGGCAGACGATTGACTTAACAGTTACAGAGTTCGAGATGCTGCACTTGCTGGCAAGCCATCCCGATCAGGTCTTCTCACGGAATCAGATTCTGAGCAAGCTGTGGGATTTCAGCTATGAGGGAGATACGACCACAGTGACCGTGCATATTCGAAGACTAAGAGAAAAAATCGAGCCAAATCCTTCAGAGCCTAAATATATCAAGACGGTCTGGGGCATTGGCTATAAGTTTGCGGGTGAAGCGCGCCAATGAAATTAAGAACTAATTTATTGCTGGCCAACCTTACAAGCATCGGCGTTTTATTAATTTGTTTGTTTGTCAGTTATTCCAAGATGCTGTTAACGATCGAACAACTTTACTGGCTATCCAGCATTACAGCAGGAACTGGCCTGCTTTCTTTTATTCTGCAGCATTTGCTGACGCGCCCTTTGGAGAAATCAATCTTACGGATCACGCAACAGACCAAAAAAATAGCAGAAGGCGATTTCCATACGGAGGTCCCTTCGATTGGCCCATTGGAATTTAAAATCTTGGCCCGACAATTCAATGAAATGAGTCAGAAATTAAAAGAAAGCTTCGACAATCTGTACAGTTCCGAAGCTGCGCGGCGGGAATTGATTGCGAATGTTTCCCATGATTTGCGGACGCCTCTGGCTTCCATTCAATCGTTCGTAGAAGCGCTTGAAGACGACGTCATTAAAGATAAAGACACCTTCCAGCGTTATTTGCATACCATTCAGCTGGAGACGAGACGGCTGGGCGGTCTCATTCATGACTTATTCGAGCTCTCCAGCATGGAAGCTAATGGAGAAATCTTCGCCCCCGAGCCCTATCATACGGATGAACTGCTAATCAGCACCTTGGAAAGCTTCTCTCTGCATCTGAAGGAAAAGCAGCTTAAGGTCGAGATTGAGATGCCGGACAGACTGCCTGCCGCTAATATGATGCCCGCTCAAATCAAGCGGGTTCTGTCCAATCTGCTGCAAAATGCCATTCGGTATTCCCCTTATGGAGGTAAAATCGTTTTGACGGCTGCTGAACAGGACGATTCCTTCCTGAGAATTTCCGTCATAGATGAAGGCGAAGGAATCAGTGAAGCGGAGCTTTCCCGCATCTTTGAACGGTTCTACCGGGTGGATAAATCCCGGAGTAAAAGCAGCGGAGGCGCTGGGCTCGGGCTGGCTATCGCTAAATCGATTGTCCAGCTCCATGGCGGCGAAATTGGCGTGCGCAGTACCCCTGGAGCCGGAAGCTGCTTCTGGTTTACGCTGCCGGTCTATACCAGCCGCAAATCCGCTTCCGATCAGCTCCACTCTTCATCCACGAATACCAAGCTATAAAATCAGGCGGTGATGGAATTGGCAGGCGATCAATTATTTCTCTTCGGCGTCTTTGCCGCAGGGCTGTTGTCGTTTTTTGCACCATGTATTTTGCCGCTGCTTCCCGTATATGTGGCCTACTTGTCGGGAACCGGCGCGAGCAGTGTAAATCCAGGGACCGCTTCTTCCCGTTCTTTTCGGCTTCAGCCAAGGCTGATTTTGCGGACATTGTTGTTTGTCCTTGGGTTATCTACCGTTTTCATCTTCCTCGGTTTTGGCTTCGGAACGATTGGCACCGTCATTACAAGCTCACGGTTCATTGCGGTCTGCGGAGCTATTGTCATCCTGTTCGGCATATACCAGACCGGATGGATTAAGCTTTCTTGGCTGGAACGGGAAAAGAAGATCTCCAGCGATCGCATTACCAGTAAAGGATATATCGGCGCTTTTCTGCTAGGGCTGACCTTCAGCTTTGGATGGACGCCGTGTATCGGCCCGGTGCTGGCCGCTATTCTCAGTATCGCAGCTGGTGAAGGCTCACCAGCATACGGCGGCTTTCTGATGCTGATCTATACGCTGGGACTGGCGATTCCTTTTCTGCTGATGTCGATATTTTCAGATTTGATTCTTACACGGATTAGACGGTTGTACAAATTCATGGCAATCATCAAGGTTGTATCCGGCTGTATTCTCATCCTGATGGGGATTCTGCTCATGACCGATCAGCTTAACACGATTGTCGTATGGTTTCAGTAAATGACTGGGGGTATAGAGCATGAGGATCTCAAAGCAATGGGTCAAATTTATGCTGTTAGCTGGCGTTCTCCTTACAGTTCTGTCCGCCTGCGGTGCCAAGGAAACTGTGCAAAATTCCGCTGCAGGCACTGTGAAAAACAATGAAGTGATGAATAAGGGAACGGCTGCTCCCTCCTTCTCCTTAAGCGATCTGAACGGTAATGAAATTCAGCTTGCGGATTTCAAGGGCCAGAAGGTTTATGTGAAATATTGGGCTTCCTGGTGCTCAATCTGTCTGGCGGGGCTGGAGGATTTGAACACATTGGCCGGTCAAAAAAATGATTTCCGCGTGATTACGATCGTTACGCCGAACTATAAAGGTGAGAAATCAGCGAAGGATTTTATGGAATGGTTCACTAAGCAGCCTTATTCCAATATCACTGTGTTGTTGGATGAGAACGGAGTATGGGCGAAGCAATATGGTTTAAGAGGATATCCGAGCTCCTATTATATCGGCTCTGACGGCATTCTGGTCAAATCATCTCCCGGTCACGCCTCCAATGAGTTGATCATGGAGACATTCAAGGACATAAGCTAAGGAGGATGCTCATGAGAAACGTTACGTTAAGTATTTTTCTAGCTGCTGTGGTCCTGATGCTGTCCGCCTGCGGGCAAATCAGTGCCGAGCAATCCCGGCAGAGTGCTAAGGCGGCGGCCGCAGCGACAGCCCGGCCGGACATACCCGACTCCGAGCTGCGCGACCTGTACTTAGCTGGCGGCTGTTTCTGGGGTGTGGAGGCTTATATGTCCCGCATTAACGGTGTTTATGACGTAACCTCAGGTTACGCGAACGGTGAGGGCGAGAACCCGACATATCAAGATGTAATCCGGGGAGATCGCGGTTTTGCAGAAACTGTTCATGTCAAGTATGATCCGAAGCAAGTTACGCTGCAGAAGCTGCTTGCCGATTACTTCCGGGTAATCGACCCTACCAGCAAGAATAAGCAAGGGAATGACCAAGGTGTTCAGTACCGGACTGGGGTATACTATACCGATGCCGAGGATGCGGAAATCATTCAACAAGCTATAACTCAGGAGCAAGAAAAGTACAACAAGCCGATTGTCACCGAAGTATTGCCTTTGCAGAACTATTTCTTGGCAGAGGAGTACCATCAAGATTATTTGGAGAAAAATCCGAACGGCTATTGCCACATCGATCTAAGCATTCTTGATGATCAGGAAATTGTGATTGATCCCTCACTTTATCCGAGACCTAGTGATGAAGAATTGAAGCAGAAATTAACGAAAGACCAATATGCGGTAGCCGTTAACAATGATACGGAGCATGCATTTTCGAACGAGTACTGGGATAACGAGCAACCCGGCATTTATGTGGATATCGCCACCGGCGAACCTCTGTTCTCCAGTCGCGATAAGTACGATTCGGGATGCGGCTGGCCGAGCTTCACGAAGCCGATTATCCCGGAGGTCGTCACTTACAAAGAAGATACAAGCTTCGGGATGGTTCGAACCGAAGTGCGAAGCCGGGCGGGCGACATACATCTTGGCCATGTGTTCGACGACGGGCCCCAGGATCGCGGAGGAAAACGCTATTGCATCAATAGCGCGTCAATCTTATTCATTCCGCTCGCGCAGATGGACAAGGAGCACTACGGTTACTTGAAATCTGCGGTGGAATAAATGAAGCTGGCTATTAAATTAACAGGTCCGTGAATTCGCGCTCTTGCAGCGACTCACGGACCTGTTTTTTCACTGTTTATTACGTTTCAGCATCACTGCTTCTACTTCATCTCCGATAACCAGCGGGCAACGCTGCGGAGTTCTTCTTCGGAGAGACGTTTTTCAAATTTCGGCATCCCCTTACGGCCGTTTGCTATGATACTATAGATCTCTTCCTCCGTTAATTGGCTGCCAACGTTCTGAAGACTTGGGCCCGCCCTGCCTTGGAGATCAACTCCGTGACAGGATATACATTTTTTCTTGTAGATCAATTGGTCATCGCTTTGGCCGGCATTCGGATTGCCCGAATTGGTTGCGCTCGAACCTCCGCTGCAAGCTGATAAAAGCAGCACACCTGCTAAGAGGCAGGCTACGAAGCCATGTTTAAGTCGGATCACCCTTAAATCCCCTTTCTCTTCCAATTCACAAGCTATCATAACAAAAGAACCGCTAATTCAGATGACCCGTTCTAGCTATGTATAGGAGGAATTATTGAGCGTTTGATGACAAAGCTAATCTTGGCTCGCAATCCGGATTCGTAGCGCGGTCCCCTTCATAGTGCCTCGGATTCGCTGCGCGGTTTGGTTCATGCTGCCGTTCTTGTTTCCATTTTTGCTATCGCTAATCCCATAATAAATGGTTCAAACCTGCGAAATGTCATCCTGAACTCAAACCGCTCCGCTCCCCCTGCTTATTCCGGACCCTCAGAGCAAGACAAACCTTTTCATCATTTAGAGCTTATAGTGCAGTGGAACAAATCAAAATGTAAAAGTACAGTTTGTTAACCGTTTTTTCGGCGATTTACCGCATCAAAATGCAAATGTGCATTTTGATTGGCTAAAAAAGCCCCTCTGAGGGAAAAAGAAGGGATTTCAAATGTACTTTTGCATTTTGAGAGCTGTTTGGAGCCCTTTTGGGCCAATCAGCCTGCACTTTTGCATTTTGATTTTCTTTTAGCGAGGAAAAAGCTAGAAATTGGAGTTTCTCAACCCCTCATATAAGAACATACGTTCTTTACCTCTAGTGATTTATTGGTTATAATGACCTTATTATAACAATTATACTGGTGGTGAGCATTTAATTGAGCATCATGAAATCCGCATCTAGTTATGAACAATCTCTCGAGGAATTTTTAAAAGTGAAAGAAGCGGAAGAAAGTCGGCTGCTCGAGCCCATAGGTGAAGGTAAATGGTCCATTCGAGATATCATTGGCCATTTGTACTATTGGGACCGTTTTATTGTAACAGAGCACGTCCCTTTCATGGCTCAAGGAACACGCCTCATTGCTTTCCCGGATCATGATCTGCACAATAAAGAAGCGATTGCGTTTATTAGCAGATTCGATACGATTCATTTATTGCTGGACGAATTTGTTCGAACACGCAAACAACTGCTCCAACGAATTCGTGACATCGGCACCGAAACCCGATTCTCAATCGGTTCGGGGAAGCGGCAATTCACTGCAGATAGCTACTTGGCTATTTTCGTGAAGCATGATATCCATCATCTCAAGCAAATAAATAACAAGCTATCGTAGCCTTCGTCGTTCAGACGGCAAAAAGGACAGTACCGCGGATCTCCGCAGACTGTCCTTTTTGGTCTCTTTACCGTTTCTACATCTTGCTGGCCAGATCCGTCGTGATTTGTTTCAGCGTAAGCGCAGCAAGCTTATCCTCCAGCGCTTGCTGCGCTTCTGAGAAAGCATGCTCAAGCGAGGACTGAATGTTCCTCCCTACTGAGCAATCCGGATTCGGCTTGTCATGAATCGCGAACAACTCCTCATGTCCATCATTTTGCACCGCCCGATAAATGTCCAGCAGTGTAATCTGATCAACCGGACGAGAAAGCGAAGCTCCGGCAACACCCGGGCTAGTCAGCACTAGCCCCGCTTTGCTCAGCATACCCATAATTCTCCGGATGACAACGGCATTCGTATTCACGCTGCCTGCGATATATTCTGAGGTTAAGCGCGTATCCTTCATTAACTCCAATAATGAAAGTATATGGACAGCAACGGCAAACCGGTTATTGGTCATCCCGCACGCCTCCTTGCTAGTAAGTCGCAGCTATTCATGTGACGATTATAGTTACAACTGTTTTCATTTGTCAACCGCTGACGTTGCTTCCGTTTGCTTCATGATACACGGAATTTCGATCACTGTATCTGCGTTAGTTAGATGAGTCATTGAGATGATTGTCATCGAAAATAAACATTTTTCAAATTCCCTCTTGACCAGTTTCTAATAATTATGATATTATATTTTCTGTTGAAACAATATATGCGGTCGTGGCGGAATTGGCAGACGCGCTAGATTCAGGTTCTAGTGGTGTAACAGCCGTGGAGGTTCGAGTCCTCTCGACCGCACCAAATCAACCATTATAGGCTTTTGATTTTCCGGATTCGGAGAATCAAAAGCCTTTTTGCTTTCCAATCATTACGAATTTCCATACCTCATTTTGGAAAAGCAATTTCCAGTAAGCCTTTCGTTTGCGCTTCACGGGTCAACTGAAGGAGTATAGCTATACGATTATAAATAATAAACAGGCAGCCGGCTCAAATACCTTCTGCCTGTTTATGTATGAAAATATTGTATTACCAGCCCGTTACATCTTTAATTTTATAAGAATCAATATCGTCACCAAGAGCGATAGCTTTGAATTTCCATGTTCCGCCGGCTTCAAGGTTATTTGTATTATCTAATGCACTGCCTACCTGATTACCGTCAGCATCATAGAGATTGATTTGGATTTGAACGTAGCTATATTCTTTCTTAGTGTTGTTTTTAACAGTACCTACGATATAACCTGCAAAGCTATCGGTTTCTACAGAATGAGTCAGAACTTCAAGCTTTGGCTTAGCAGCTTCTGCATCAGCCTTTGCTTTTGCCTCGGCTTTTTCTTTAGCTTCTGCATCAGCTTTTGCTTTCGCATCAGCTTTTTCTTTTTCTTTTTCTGCTTCTTTATCAGGATCAGCATTATCTACAGAGGAATCAACAACTGTATCAGTGCTTTGTACTGAAGTTGCAATGGAAGCAGAAATGAAAAAGATGAAACAAATTGCCGAAAATAGAAATTTCCTCTTTGATTTCGGTTTTTTCTTAGATACACCGACAATGCCTAAAATAAGTAATACTACGAAAGCAACAAAGAACAGAAATGCAAAAACTGCGGACAATATAATAACCCCCTATTATTTTCTAAAATTATCACACTCGGTAGTATATACCTAATTATAGCAGCTGTAAATATAAATATTGGTAAACCAATAGTTCTAAAAGGTCATACTACAAGACTCATGCTCCGCCAGAAATCGACATATATATAGTCCTTATAACCTATTAGGTATCCATATAGGCTTCTGCTCAAAAGCAAAGAGCCGCTAAACGCAAAGCAATTTGCCCGTGCAGAAACACATAGGAAGGGCAGCATGACATAATAGCTATAACAGTGACGATTTCAGCTCAACAACTGAAACCCCAGCGTTGTACGGCAACGTTGGGGTTTTCTGTCTTTGTTCTATATTCATTCATTATTCATTCAAATACGTCTTCACCCGGTTTTGAATCAGTTTGCTGGCTTCTTCAACTGATTTCTGCCCCCTGAGATAGGGTGAAAATTCTTCAAAGACGATATTAAGCACTTTCTGATCGCTGAATAATTTCTCCCCTCCATCCCCTTCAAATAAAGTTTTCAAAGATTGAATTTGCTCTTTCACAGTCTTGGAGTCAGGAATGGCAAAGCTCACTTCAAGCTTGCCTTGCTCGAGCTCTTGCTCCGTTTCAGCAAACTTCTCGTCCAGTGCAGCTTTGTTTAAGGGTAAGCCCATCAAATCTGGTGAAGACTGCATTTCTTCAGAAAGCAGAAATTTAAGAAACTCCCATGCCTCCGGCTTGACCTTCGATTTGCTATTTAAACCAAAGGTAGTGAAAGAGCCCATCTTCCAGCCTGAAGATTTACCATTCATTGTCGGTTTCTGATAATACTGAAGCTTCGGATCCAGAACGGACAATAATGCATTTTTAGGGCTGCTCATACTTTTCATCGCAAACAATACTTTGTCTGTATCCGTATAGGTTCCTTCGATTATTTTTTCGCTGTACATCGTTTTTATTTGCGTCAATGCATCTCTGAATGCATCGGAATCGAAATTCGGCTCTCCTTTTTTCAGAAATTCGGAGCCATTCTCAGAAATATAATCGGCAATGATTTGACTAGGATTGACGAATGCCATGTAGTCGGAGCCATTCTGTTCTTTCAATTTCTTAACGATGTCAGCGAATTGACTCCAGGTCCAATTGTTGTCATTCATATTGATGTTGGCTTTCTTAAGCAGCTCCGCATTGCCCTGAATCGCATCTATCGAAAAGGAAAGCGGCATCGCATAGAGACCGTCACCTACTTGAGAGGATTTCAAAACGTTCTCGTAATACTTCCCTTTATCAAAAGATGAATCCTTCTCCATTAGCTCATACAGATTGACTAGTACCTTCTTTTCAACAAATTTATCTTCAGGCAAAATTCCCATTGTCAACAAATCCGCTCCTTTACCGGAAAGGGCTTGTGTCGTTAAGGTTTGAATATATTTCTCGATATCGGCCAGCGATACGGCTGCTCTTGGCCCTCCATCAGGATTAGCCAAATGGGATTTAATTTCAATCTGAATATCGTCATGAAGCGCTTCAAATGCTCTAGCTGCATTCTCCAGGAAGGGGTCAGCACTCATCACCGCCACAACAACGGTCTTCTTCTCACCTGGCGACGGGGCGCCGGAGTTCACTGAAGAATCGGTTTTGCTGCAAGCCGTTAACATTAATAATGCGGCCAGTAAAAGCAAGGTCCATTTCTTATTCATTGCGATCATCCTTTTCAACGTATTCGAATTCGATTGCTTACAGCTCCTAACTATACAGACAGGCATCAATTAAGATTCGGAGGAGTTATAGAAAAAGTATGGAAAAAGTGTGGGATTGCACCGCAGCGGAGAGGCATTTGTTACAATGAGTGATAAAGATTCGGTCCGGAGGCTGCAGACATGAATGCATATAAAATTGCGATCGTGGACGACGATGCTAAAATTCGAGAAATTGTGTCCGCTTATTTAAATAAAGAAGGTTATGAGACCTTTGCATTATCAACTGCTGAAGAAGCATTGGCCTTGTGGAAAAAAGAATCTCCCGATCTCTGGGTTCTCGATATTAATCTTCCGAAGATGAACGGCTACGACTTTTGCCGGCAAATTCGCAAAGAGACTGAAGTCCCGATTATTATGATCTCTGCGCGGGATGAAGAAGTTGACCGCATACTTGGCATAGAGCTGGGGAGTGATGATTATTTAACCAAGCCCTTTAGTCCCCGGGAATTGGTTGCGCGGGTCAACCGTCTCTTCTACCGGCTCCGTACTATGCATCCGCAACCAGTTAATCACAACCTTGTCCCTGCCCAGAGAATGCAGCTGGAGTTTCTTGAGCTAAAGCTGGTTGTCGAAGAAAGACAGGTTTTCTGGCGTGGCAAAGAATTAAGTATGACCTTTAAAGAATTTACATTGCTTCGAACCTTGCTTGAACAACCGAATCGCGCCTTCTCTCGTGACGAGCTGTTGACGCTGGTTTGGGGTGCTGACTATTTCGGCAGTGACCGGGCGATTGACGATCTGGTAAAGCGGCTGCGCAGAAAAATTAATGAGCTCCCTATTGAGACAGTCTGGGGACATGGCTATCGATTGCGCGTTCAAGGAGATGAAGAACAAATATGAGATTGATCTATAGACTGAATCTATCATTCGGGATTTTGCTGTTTGCTGTTCTGGCCATTACAGCTGTCCTGATCTATCCGCTATTGTCTAATACGCTAATCGACAGTCAAAGAAAAGAAATGCGGGCAACAGGAAGATATTATTTGAATGCGCTGCAAGCTGTGCCAGGTCAAGCTGTCAGCAATGGGCAAATGGAGGCGATATGGCTACAGTCCGCTCAGAAGCTCTTATACAGCCAACTAACTGCTGCTAAGGCTATGGAATGGAAATTTTTTTAACATCCTCTGCTGTGAAGGGCAACGGATTTTTACAGCAGCCTGATGGGATGTATATCGCGGAATCCATAACGGATAGTGTAGACCGGATTAGGCCCTATTCCACTACCATTATGATGACCACACCACTCAGCACAATCAAATCGATGCAGTGGGCTTTATTTAGCCGTATGCTGCTGATTTTATCGATGGGAGGCATTCTCGCTTTTTTACTTAGCATGCTTATCACGAGAAAGCTCGTTACGCCATTGACAGATCTAAGGAAACAATTAAAAAAAGTAGAAACACGCCGTTTCTCCGAGGTGGAGCTGGTTAAATCAAGCGGAGAAGTTGGTGAAGTGGCACAAAGTGTCTATCAGCTGGCAAACGAGCTCGAAAAATATCACCGTGCGCAAAAGCAGTTTTTCCAAAACGCCTCTCACGAGCTGAAAACGCCGCTAATGTCGATACAAGGCTATGCGGAGGGAATTCGGGACGGGATTTTTACAGGAGAACATGCAGATAAAGGATTAGAAACGATCGCAGACGAATGTGAACGGCTGAAAAAGATTGTGACGGAAATGATCCTTCTCGCAAAGCTGGAAAGTGAAGAGGGGATCTTCGAGGACTTCGATATTCCGGTACAAAACTTGATTGCCAAAACAGTAGAACGAATGAACCCGCTTCTTCTGGATAAAGGAATTCAAATCCAAGTGTCCAGCATACCGGATTGGGGACAGCAGCCGCATATCAAAGTCGACCCGGAGAAGCTCCTTCAGGCTTTGCTGAATATTGTCGGCAACGCTTCGCGTTATGCAAAGGAAACGATACACATCCATGTGTCTGAAAATGATAATCGTGTAGCTATTGAAATTAGTGACGATGGGGATGGCATTTCGGAAGCGATCCTCCCCCGGCTCTTTCAACGTTTCGTTAAAGGGCAAGATGGACAAACGGGACTCGGGCTAGCCATTTCCCGGGCAATTGTCGAACGTTGTCACGGACAAATATCAGCTCATAATCGAATGAACGGAGGAGCAGCTTTCGTATTAAGCTTTCCCGTCTCTCAAGCCAGCTGAGCAGCCATACTTATGGTGGGACATAATATTAGCCTAATTGATTCCGAAGTCTATTTCTATTACAATTCAATGATATTAAAAATCAATCGTTAAGATAAGGAATGATGTAACATGACTTTACTGCTTCCACAGCCTGCAAAAGGCGACAGCAATAATCTCATCTTCCGCTTTATCGATATAGAACGACTTGGCTCCCGCATGGAGACAGCCGCCAGCTCCGCTTTCGCGGAATGCTATATTTTGCTGCTGGTTACTAAAGGCAGCTGTCTGCTTGCTGCTGACAAACAGCATTATACGCTGGAGCGAGACAGAGGGCTGCTGATCTCCTCTGGCATGCTTTTTGAATATGAAAGAAACGGGTCAACCGAGCTTCCCGAGGGCTACTATATTCAGTTTGAAGCCTTATCAGAGCGTGCGCGTACGGAGGAAGATCGTATTTTTCAGCTTGCTTCCGATGTGTTTAGCTGCGGCGTTGATGTGCCCAAGCACTATTTTCCGGAGCTTCACCGTTTGGCCGCACTGCTATGGGAAAGCCGTACAAGCACGAAGGAGATTCGCAAGCATAGCGATATGATTTCGTTCTATAAGCTGGTCTACCTGCTCATGGATATCGAACAACCGGAGCAAGAGCAAGAAGACGATGCCCGTCATGCTATTCTGCGCACCATTCAAGAGATGGAACGCCGCTATGCGGAACCAATAACCCGTGATGAATTAGCAGCCATCGCCTGCATGAGCCCTTGGCACTATTCGCATGTTTTCAAGACGATCACCGGACTTAGTCCGCATAGCTATTTGGCTAAAATCCGCATCCTTCAATCCAAAGCTTTGCTGCGCAATGGCATGAAAACAAGCGAGGCCGCCCGCCGGGTCGGTTATGGGGATGACTCGCATTTCCGTCGTAAGTTCAGAGAAGCGGTTGGCGTGTCCCCCTCGATGTTCGCTGCAGGCAGGCATGAGAGAATTGCAACGGTCAGTTATCATTATGCCGCTCACCTTCTGGCGCTGAATATCGTTCCCTATGCCGCGCCAGTCGACCGTCAGCGGGAATATCACCGAAGCCGGTACCATGATTTAATTTCTGTTCACCTGCTGCGGCGTAAAGTGATGCCTGCCGATTTCTGGAGGCATAACATGCAAAGTCTGGCGGAGGCAAAGCCAGAACTGATACTGTGCGATGATATTATTCCACCAGAAATTGACGAGCAGCTCCGTAAAATCGCACCTACCTTTGTTGTTCCCTGGATGAGCAGCCACTGGCGGGATCAGTTCCGGCAAATAGCATCGATCATCGGACAGGAGAAGGCTGCTGAACGCTGGATCACCCAATATGAATACAAAGCTGTTGAAGCAAAAAAAGTCATCCAGCGCCGTATTGGCGGTGAGACCGTCACGCTGCTGCACGTTATGCTCGGTCAATTAATCATTTACGGCAGACGCAACGGAGGTGCCGTTCTATACGATGATCTGGGGCTTCGTCCTCCCTGCGATACGCTTAACATTCCGGTATTTCGCGCACTCTCAATGCTGGATCTTGCGCCCCTTCGCGATACCGGTCATTTGCTGCTGGTCATTGATCAGGATCAGGAATCGCAGCAGGCTTGGGAACGATTGCGGCAGAGTACCGAGTGGACAACGATTCGAGCGGTTCAGAGCGGTCAAGTTCATATAATAGAAGAAACGCCTTGGCTGGAGTATTCCCCCTACGCACATGAACTTGTTATCGAACAGGCTCAGCAGCTGCTTGGAAGGAAGCAGAATTAACCGGGCGCACAATTCGCCTGCTCAACACCACACAATCCTCTCTATTAATCGCCATACTAGGGTGATAAAATAGCTTTTGTTGATAATGAATATCAAAATCACCTTAGGAGGCACTATGCGCAACAAATTCAGAATGCGATCAACCTTTATTTTGGCGGCACTTACAACCATTTTACTCATAAGCGGATGCGGCTCGAAGGCTGACAATAATGGTACAACTCCTTCTGCCTCACCCGAAACAGGAACAGGAACGGAGGCCGCCTCAGCGCCAAAAGAGTTCAAACATGAACTGGGCTCGATTCAATTAACCTCCACCCCGCAACGGATCGTTGCTCCTTATCTTGAAGATGCGCTGCTGACCCTTGGAATCAAGCCGGCAGCTAAATGGTCTTATGGCGAGCTGGTGCAGGATTATCTGGAGGCGGATCTTCAAGATGTGCCCAAGCTTGATTTTTCGAGCGGCGGACTGAACAAGGAAGCGCTTCTTGCAACGAACCCTGATCTCGTTGTACTGTACACGACGAACATGGCGGATGAGGAATCCTATAAGCAATTCTCTTCCATAGCTCCGACTTACATATTTGACGATGCGACCGTTGACTGGAAGAAAACGCTTGAAGTCATCGGTGAGATGACCGGCACTTCCGCTAAAGCGGAACAAGCCATTCTTGATTACGACAACAAAGTCGAGCAGGCTAAAGAGCAGCTAAAGCCCTTTGTAGAAAACAAAACGTTTGCCGTCATTCGTGTAAAACCGAAAGAAGTCCAACTGATGGACGGCTCCTATTACAGCGGGCTCGTGCTTTATTCGGATCTGGGGTTAACGCCGCATAAGCTCGTTAAGGAATTGTCCTGGAGCCGCGCACAGCCGCTCTCACTGGAAATACTGCCTCAATTGGATGCCGACTATATCTTTGTACTTGTGCAGGGAGAAGATTCAAGAGCGCTATTGACGGATTATGAAAACAGCGCCTTATGGCGGAATCTGCCTGCTGTCAAAAACGGCCATGTCTTCGAAATGCCAAGCAACTACTGGATGGCGAGCGGAGCGATTGCCAATACAAAAAAAATCGATGACATTCTGAATGTCATCGTGAAATAACCAAAAGCCGGGAGAAATCGTATGCCATATACGATCTCTCCCGGCTTTATTTATTTTTGAGCGATCCTTGCTCATAAACCCATGAAAGTCCTCCGTCTTTACTCGTTAAATATATCATTTGAGCCTCGTTCCCATCCTTGCTGATCCCGATCGGAAGACGTCCTTCCTTGCCATCAAAGACAGGAGAAAACGGCGTTTTTTCATATTCAGCATACTGTTCAGGCAAAGCGACAGCTAACCTTTCCCACGTTTGCCCGCGATCCTTCGTCCAATAAATAACGGGTCCTTTATCTTCATAATATCTAAACCCGAGAAAGCCAATATCCTTGTTGTAGAAACCTGCCCCGGTCAACTGCCCCGCATATTGTTCATTAGCGTTGCCAATCTCCTGCCAAGTCTTTCCTCCGTCCGACGTCTGGTAGATATAGTTCATCGATTGCCCCACACCGGCTGAACCGCCGGAGACGATCCAGCCCTCTTTTTCCGACGTAAAACCGATGAACTTCGTATCATAACCCTTTGCGCCATCAATCGTATAATCGTTCCACGTCTTCCCCATGTCATCACTAATCATTACATGCAGCGGAGACAATTTGCCGTCGCCAAACCCGTATACAATCACGGTTTTGTTCTCTGATATGTAGAAGCCTGTTTCATTAATGCTCATTCCGATTACCGATCCCGTCGTATCCAGCGTCAATGGCGTTTTCGCTGTAACGGCTCCATCCCGGTAAGCAATCGTAACGTTGCCTGCCTCATCAACCTCATAAGAATTGCCTGAGCCAATAACAAATAGTTCACCGCTGGAATTATGAGCAAAAACCGAGCCAGGCTTAAAAGAAGAATTTCCGTTGCTGTTCGTACAAGCAGCTAACAGCCCAACTGCCATTATCAACAGCACTACAGCTGTAAAAGGGATCACGCCATTTTGTTGGTGCTTCCTATTCAATATGTGATTAAAGCTATTCTTCAACATACGAATTTCTCCTTTTTTTCCTTAAATTATCTTTTTACAATATAGACTTTTGACGAAGCTCGCACGTTAAATGTTGCTGGTTATTGCAATGAAAAAAACATCTCCCTCCAGAGTGAGTAAGCAGACGACTGCCTTATCACCTTAAGGGAGATGTTCTATTGCTTCAATAAAAGTTTGGATCCTACCATTGCAACTTTCAAGCTGCCTGCTTATTCATACGTGTCAAACAAGCTGCGTACCGTAAGCTGTTCCCGGAATGCATCCAGGCTCAACGTCTCCGACAAGCTGTCTTTTTTAACCGTTACGGTTTTCGGACGGGATGCCGACAAATCGAAAATATTGTCGTTGAACAAGGCATCCGCGGCTTTAAAATCCAGCTCTACGAATTTTGCGAAAGCTTGGCTCTCCAGCTCAATGACGAACCGGTCTTCTGCTTCGCTGACTTGTACGCTGATTTGCGGATTCAAGTAGTCAAAATGCTTCGACTTCACGAATTGAACCGTTCCGCCGCTCACCGACTGGCCGTTCACGATAAAGTCAAATTCCAAATAGCTTTGTCTTTGCTTCTGCTTGGAGTCCAGTACAGAGGCAAAATCCAGTGCAACAATCTCTTTCGTCGCCAGAGCATCTACCGCAACTGCCTGCTCACCGCTTTGAATAACTTCGGAACGATGGTTCAACAGACGCCAAGTAAGCTTTCCTTCGACCGGCTCCAGCGTCTCATTGCTTACATGAAGCGCAACAGAAGTCCCCTCTTCACAAGCCGATGCCAATACTGGAGCGAAGTATCTTTTCGTCGAATAATGAGCCGCTTTCCATCTGCCGAAGTAATCCAGGCTTGACCAGGACGCAACCGGCCAGATGTCGTTCAGCTGCCAGTAAATTGCCCCCATGCATCTGCCGCGGTTTCTTCTCCAGTGCTCCACCGCATTGCGCATCCCTTCCGCCTGAATGAGCTGAGAAACGTAGAGAAGCGTATCGAAGTTTTTCGGTAATTTGAAATATTCGCTGATATAATACAGAATCTTCTCGTTGCCCGTGCCGTTCTTCTGATGGGACTCCATCACATAGGAGAAAATGTTGCGATCCTCCGGCAGCGTGAAGCTCTCTACGGTTTTCAGAGACGGGAAAGACTGCAGCCCGAACTCCGACATAAAGCGCGGATACAACGTTCTGAATTCAGTAATCGGCTTGCGCCCATGCCATACATCCCAATAGTGCATATCTCCGATGTTCTCATTGTTCGGATCGTCGAAGTTGCCCGTAGATGAAGGCGAGGAACGCCAGTAGAACGTATTCGGATCAAGCGACTCATTTAGCTCCGGCAAATATTGCTCGAACTGCTTGAGATAATCCTGCTGCAGCTTCTCGCCGTAACGCTCTCCCCAGCCCCAGTAAGCCCAAGCATACTCCAGCTCGTTGTTCCCGCTCCACAAGCCAAGGGATGCGTGATGACGAATACGCTTCACGTTGTCAATCGTCTCCAGACGAATGCTTTCTTTAAACTGCTCGTTAAAATCATAATTGCCGCATGCATACATATGGTCCTGCCAGACGATCAAGCCGTATTGGTCACACAGGTCATAGAAATAATCGTCGCAATAGTAGCCCCCGCCCCATACGCGGATGCAGTTGTAGTTGGCCTCTACACAGCTCTTAATGAGCTTCTCCGTTCTTTCGTAGCTGATCCTGCCAAAAACATTATCCTCTGGAATATAGTTCGCGCCCATGGCAAAAATACGCTTGCCGTTTGCTTCGAACTCGAAGGATTCGCCCCAAGTGTCTTTCTCTTGTTTGATAGTCAGCGTTCTCAGTCCGATTGTCAGAGACTTGTCGTCAATCGCCTTGCCGCCATCCAGCAGCTCAACCTTCAAGGCATACAGCGGCTGGCTTCCGTAGTTATGCGGCCACCAAATTTGCGGATCTACAACTTCAAGCTGAAGCGAAGCCTCCGTACCCGTTACAGCAGCAGAAACCGTATGTTCATAGGTTTTGCCGTCTGGCGATTCCAGAACTGCACGCAGGCTGAGCGATGAATCATTCCACCTCTGAAGTTCAACCTTAATATCGATATTTACCTTGTTGTCAGAATGCTGCTGCGTAACATATACATCGTCAATTCTGCCCGTATCAAAGCCTACGATGGAGATGCTCCGCCAAATGCCTGCATCAGGAATTTGCGGTCCCCAATCCCAGCCGAACATGCTATGTGCCTTCCGGATATGGGAGATGCCCGGTACAGCGTCGGCGCAGCTCGACAAATGCTGTTCCTTCTCTTTTTCAAGCGCGTACAAGGTAGCCGATTGAATGAGGATATGAATCGTATTGTCCCCGGCAACAAGAACGTTCTTAACATCAACTTCATACGTTCTGTGCATGTTATCCGCTTTCAAGACAGAGCTGCCGTTAATGAAAACCTCGCATAACGTATCGAGACCTTCGCAGCGCAGCAGAACAACGTCATGCTTAAGCGTATCCTGCTCTACCGTAAATTCACGTTTGTATTCATAGTCGAATTTCGACAGTTCCAGCGCATCGTATTCATTATCGCGGAAAAACGGATCCTCCATTTTGCCCGCTTGAAGCAAATCGTTAAATACGGAACCGGGTACAGTTCCGTTAATCCATTCCGCTTCGTCCGTTCTCTTCATGTTCCATACGCCGTTAAGGGTTAGCAATTGCATCTGCATTCCACCTGCTTTTTCAGTAATTTATTGTGCTATTTAATTATCATAAAGGATGCGGCGTTAAGGGATGTCTATCCGCTAACAGCATGATAGTAACACTTGATTGCATCATCAGTCTTGTATTGTTTGAGCTTTTTTTGTGCTATATTAACATCATATAGACAACCCTTATTTCAATTAAGAGGTGAGCATAAGATGCAAGCTGCCGTATTGAAAGCTGCAGCGCTGATCGATCCTGAGGTTCAGGCGAATTTTCATATCGAATACTCCATTAAGCACACGACACCGCTGCATCGCCACGATTATTACGAGGTTTTTATTATAACGGCCGGCAAATGCATCCATCATATTAACGGCGAAGCGCACTATATGGAAAAAGGGACGATGGTATTCATCAGGCCTGATGATACCCATTGGTATGACTTTTACGACGATTCTGACTGCCAGTTTATTAATGTCAATTTTTATAAAGAAGTGATTGAGGATGCGTTTAAATATTTTGCAAATCCTGTTGTCGCTCAAAAGCTGAAAAGCGTGGGGATGCCGCCATCGATCGTACTGCCCTCATCCGATGTTGAGACACTCGTCCGGAAAGGAGAGCTTATCCACCTCTATACGACGCTTGAGAAGAAGAAGGCCAAAATATTGGCCCGAAGCTTTTTGACGGATGCGCTTACTTATTATTTCTTCAACGACCAGAACGAGAATGATAAACTAATGCCGCAATGGCTGGATGCTCTGCTGCTAGAGCTGCAAAAAAAAGAAAATTTCACGGGCGGCCTGGAACGGCTGTATACGCTGTCCGACCACAGCGTTGGCCATATGAACCGGGTATTCAAGCAGCATCTCCATACGACGCCGACAGCCTACATTAACCAGCTTCGATTGGGTTACGCCAAAAACCTGCTGCTGACAACGCCTCTATCCATTCTGGAAGTTTCGTATGAGGCCGGCTTTGACAATCTCAGTCACTTTTATCATTTGTTCAAAAAAAACTACGGTGCCTCTCCCGGGAAAATCCGGCGCCGTTAAACGGAAAAGAGACAGGCCGATCCGGATTGCCGGATGGCCTGTCTCTCCTGTACACCGCAATTAATTTAATGATTACAAAGTAATCAAATATTCCTCAAGCCGGTCCAGCGTTTGGGTAATACCCGGCTCCATGCCCATTTCCAGCACCTTGTTCAACGCTTCTTCCGATTCATATTGCGCCCGGCTAACCATTCTCGTCCGATTGCCTTCAAGCGGTTCAAATGACATCGCAATAACCGATGATGGCATGCCTTCCGTCTCATTGCCCTCGGCATCAGAGAAGAAGTCCTCGTAAGTAAATGATTCAGGCGTGTCGATTTCCTTGTAAACGCCTTTTCCCCATGACTCAAAACCGAAGAAATCGCCTTGGCTCTCGTCCACGCATTTCATGCAATAGTGCCAGACGCCGCCTGGCCGGAAATCGACAGTACAATAGGACAATTCCCAGCCGCGAGGCCCCCACCAATGCTTCAAGTGCTCCGCCTGCGTGTAAGCATCATACACAAGCTCGCGTGGCGCATTGAATTCCCGCTCCATTACCAATACTGAACCTTCTGGCCTTAATGTCAATTTGTTCGCCATCTGACATTCCTCCTGTTAATCAATTAGTTTTTCCGTCCCTTGAGCTGATCCAAATAATGCTCCAGCTTGCCGAACCGTTCATCCCAGATTCGAAGATAATCAGCGAGCCAGGCGTCAATTTCCTGCAGAGGCTCCAGCCTCAGCTTATAGCGACGCCTGTTGGCTTCCGCCTGCACTTCAACGAGTCCCGCATCCAGCAAAATGCGCAAATGCTTGGAAACTTGAGGCTGACGGATTTGCAGCCGCTCTGCGATCTCCCCTACGGTCAAGGAGCCTTCCAGCAATAGCTCGACAATATGCAGCCGGTTTGGATCGGATAATGCGCTGAAAGTTGTAATTTCCATCCTGACATTGCCCCTTATGGAATGATATTCACCGAGGCTGTATCGTCATACGGACCAGCTCACGTATCCTTGATTGAAATATACCACTTAAGGAATATTCCTGTCAAGGAATATTCAATAGATTGTTGTTGTTGTTGCTGCCTCCCGTCACATTAGGATTCCATCTAGCTGCTGAACCTGCCACTTACTCCCTGCTGGTTGACTGTCTGCAAAAAATAAGATACATTTAAATTGTTAAAAGCTTTTAACTACTTTAATTAGAAACATGTAATGAAAGACTGATTCGTATCGATATGAGGTGAAGATGATGGACAAGCAGGAGCAGCTGAACAAATTGTTTGCCCGTCAGATGATGACGATCGTCGCGAGTTATGCCAAACTTCCGGACTTTGACCTGACTTCGTCGCAATATTTTATTCTGCAGGCACTCTTTCATGAGAAACAGCTGACCAGCTCTTATTTTTCCAGAGTATTGGATATTACACTCCCGGCCGTATCGAATTTAAGCAACAAGCTCGTTCGAAAAGGTTTGGTGGAGCGTGTCGTCTCTGAAACGGACCGGCGGCAAGTTTATTTGCAGCTTACTGATCACGGCCGTCATATCCATGAGCGAATGCTGGAAAAATATCAGACGCTGACAGACGGACTTTGGTCAGACTTAACGGAGGCTGAGAAGGATTTGCTCATCACTTCATACGAGCGCATTACCGAATTGCTCCAACTGAAGAACAGCACCATCTAATCTCAAGAAACGGGGAGGCAATCCATGATGGGAAGACTTCTTAACAAAGTAGCGATTATTACAGGTGCAGCCGGCGGCATGGGGAAAGCGGACGCTTTGCTATTCGCCAAAGAAGGCGCTAAAGTGGTCATTACTGACTTGCAGGAGGATAAAATTAACGAGGTCGTTCGTGAGATTGAAGCAGGCGGCGGTGAAGCACTAGGCTTCAAGCATAACGTAGCTTCCGAGGATGATTGGGTTCGCGTCGTGGATGAGGCGGTTGCGAAATTCGGCAAAATCGATATTCTCGTCAACAACGCCGGCATCTCCAACGCCACGCCATACATGGACTTAACCGTCGAAAACTGGGAAAAGACGATGTCGATTAACGTAACGAGTATTTTTCTTGGACAAAAATACGTTATCCCGCACATGATCGAAGCCGGCGGCGGCTCGATTATTAACATATCGTCGATTGCCGGACTGACCGGCGGCAGCGGTGCCGGCCCGTACACAGCCAGCAAAGGCGCTGTACGGCTGCTGACGAAAGCGACGGCTGTCGATTACGCGAAGCATAACATCCGCGCCAACTCCATTCATCCCGGCTACATTGAAACGCCGATGACCGTCGACCTGATGAAGGACGAAAATATGCGTCAATGGTTCCTCTCACAAACACCGCTGCCGCGGCTCGGCAAGCCGGAAGATATCGCACAGGGCGCCCTCTTCCTCGCATCCGATGAATCCTCGTATATTACAGGCATCGAGCTGCCGATCGACGGCGGGTATTACGCGAAGTAAGGGAATATTGGAAGCAGCGGAAGCAGCAGCTTCATGCAGGCTGTCACCTGAGCGCTTATAGCTGCTCGGGGTGGCAGCTTTTTGTTGCGTGGCGAGCTGTCCGGCCGCTACGCTAATCAGCGTAGCACATACGGGCGAGTTCTCGCCCTGCTCGTAGGCTGTTCGAGTAGCTTTAGCGAAGCTTCTGAGCTAATTATGGACTTGTTCATGTGCAGTTCGGATGCGGTTCGAGTAGCCTTAGCGAAGCCGCTTCGCTATTTAACGTAACAATTTTCGCTGAAGGATAGCTAAAACGTTCATTTGACCTCCATAGCGGCAACTAAGGTAACCTTTTTCTCTATTCGGAAATTGACTTACACTATTGCGAAAATAGATGCGCTATTGCTGTCTCGAGGCCGTTTTTGGCTGGATTTAATGAAGTTTCCTCCTTAATTTTGCGAAGCCGCTTCGCTAATCAGCGTAATATTTATGGACGCCTTCTTGCACAGTTCGGATGCTGTTCGAGTAGCCTTAGCGAAGCAGCTTCGCTATTTAACGTAACAATTTTCGCTGAAGGATGGCTAAAACGTTCATTTGACCTCCATAACGGCAACTAAGGTAACTTTTTTCTCTATTCGGAAATTGACTTACACTATTGCGAAAATAGATGCGCTGTTGCTATTTCGAGGCCGTTTTTGGCTGGATTTAATGAAATTTCTTGCTTAATTTTGCGAAGCAGCTTCGCTAATCAGCGCAGCACATACGGGCGAGTTCTCGCCCTGCTCGGATACTGTTCGAGTAGCCTTAGCGAAGCAGCTTCGCTGCCATGTACATGTCAGAATTGCACAGTGCCACCACCATCACATGCAATGTTCCCGCAAAGTTCAACAGTTAAACTTATCTAATCCGATTATAATAAATCGTAATTATAAATCTCAAATTACACAAAACACAAAAAAAGGCCGACCCCTCGGCTGAAAAGCCGAGAGGTCAACCCTGCGCCGACGAGCGGCGTCCAAACCTTTAATCAAACAAATCGCCAAAGACGTCTAGAACCGACTTTTTCTTCTTGTGTGGGTAACCGTGCTTGCCATCCTTGTAGGAGCCGTACTGTCCGTTGCCGTTGTTTCCATTGCCATAGCCATATCCTTGGTTCTGCTGGTACGGAGGCGGCTGCTGACCGTAAGGCTGTTGCGGAGGCTGCGACTGGGGCTGATTGTACTGATTGTTATACCGGTCATCCCGCCCGTATTCTTCCCGCAGCTCCTTCACGCCTTGGACGAGCTTGTCCAGCTCCCCCCGATCGAGCCATACCCCTTTGCACTCGGGACAGACATCAATCAGAACGCCGTCCTTCTCCACTTCCCTCATACGGACATCTTCACAAACCGGACACTTCACTATACCCGCTCCTTTCGCCGCGTTTAAAGAGTCGTCCCTCTTTCGCTCGCGGCTGGTTCGAAGCGATAGCCGCGGCTAAGCTTTAATACGCGCCGATTCGCTTTTCGTAACACAACGGTGGAATCATCCCACGCTACAACGATGCCCATCACATCATTGGCCTCTATTTCATCCCGTACGGCCCTAACTAATTCACCGCTAATCCGGTACTGATCCAATTGTTCTTCGCTTATCACAGCGACTCGCCTCCCTGTCCTTGTTTTGAAAAAAAACCTCAACGGACTACAGCAGCCCATTGAGGTTTGGTCTATCCGATTATGTTATGAAGCCTCAGCTTAACCGACATGCTCCTTGGAGTCATTCGTCTCCGTCTCGTACCATTCGTCCAGCACTTTCGAGGACATAACGCGCTTCGCAATATAATCCGCTTGACGTTCCGTAAACTGATCGCGCCATTCCATCTCCAGTTCCTCGCTCAGCTTTACGATCGTCAACAGCTCCGACCAGGCTACATAACGTTTATACCAGAAAAATTGCGGATGCTCAATCATATAAGGATACAGATCATCAAATTCAGTATGTTTGCAATCGAGCGCGCGTTCAAAATGAACCTTCGCATCGTTCAACTTGGCGTTCATAAATTCTGCAGATAAGTTTCCCATTGCTTATGCCTCCTCTCAGTCACTTACGAACTATTATATGCTAAAACTCCGTGTCGGAAAAGAGCATATATACTGGAACATGCTATTCAAACGTAATCTTGCCGTCTGCCAGCGATGCGATTTTCACAAGCGGCTCCACCCGGACGCCTTGCTCGCGCAGCGTTCTGCCGCCGGCCTGGAACGTTTTCTCTACGACAATACCCAGTCCGACCAGATGCGCGCCGGAACGCTCAATAATTTTCACCAAGCCGCGAGCTGCGTCTCCATTTGCAATAATATCGTCAATAAACAACACTTTATCATCGGCTGTCAAATACTGCTTGGACACCATAATGTCGGTGACCATTCCCTTCGTAAACGAAGGTACGCGCTCGCAGTAAGCTTCCGGATCCGCAATGAGCGTTTTTTTGCGCCGTGCGAACACGAGCGGAACGCCCAGCACATATGCAGCAGCGAATGCAGCAGGAATGCCTGAGGATTCGATTGTCAACACTTTCGTAATTTGCTCGCCCGCGAAACGTTTGGCAAATTCATGGCCCATCTCCATCGTCAAAGCCGGATCGACTTGGTGGTTGATCAAAGAATCGAGTCTGAGTACATCATTCGAAAGTACCAAACCTTGTTGTAAAATTCGCTCTTTTAAAATATCCATCGTATTCATTCCTTCCACCAAAATCCCTTTTCGTTAACGTACCATAGGAACGGCCGAATGCGCAACCTGCGAATGATGCAAAAGCTGACATTGGCGCATCCTTCCATACTGAAGCTGCCCAAAGTTTTTTGGAAGGAGCAATAAAAATCAGAAACTTTTTCCAGTTAAAACCGTCTAGAATAGTACGAAGTTATTGTACGCTTGCAAATCGCCTGACTCTGATATTACAGGTTGCACTCGCATTGCCGATATAATGATCAAGGCCGCCGTACCGACGTATACAATTGAACAGGAATTTCATTCCTGAATGGGGAGAGTTGGAAGCCATGAACAGACGCAAACGCGGATCAAAAATACATAACAGTGCAAAACTGGCCGCCTTGCTAACGCTGGCGATTGTCGCTGCCGGCTGCCAGAGCAATTATAACGGAGAAACGCCTGACCTGACCGGAGATGCTAATGCCGTGAACGGCAATTCCTATATGCAAGGCGATACACCGCAAAAACATTATTTGAAAAACAACCTTATCAGCGGCGAACCGACAGGTGAAACGGCTGATCCTGGGCCAGGCGGCGGCACGAGCGCAGAATCCAATATCAAGTCGGACAATTCCGGCAGTAAAAGCTCCGCCAGCAGCGAGCCGCAGTGGAACGCCGCTAAGCCTTTAATTATGGGTCTGGCCATTGGCGACGCCCGCTCCAAGCTGCTCAAACGATTTGGCGAGGCCGGCGATACGTACACGCTTGAAGACGGGGACGAATCCATTGAAGTCCATGAATACAAGGGCTTTTCCGTTGGCATTAATGGTAAAAACGCCATCCAATACGTTGAAGTCTATGATGCCAGCATTTCCACCGGCATAAGCGGTATTCGCGTCGGCGATAAAACAGAGACGGCAGTCAAAGCGCTTGGCAAGCCAAACACGCAAAACAGCTTTATTCTGACTTATGAAGGAAAAAGCACGCTGTTAAAGCTCGATCTTGATCCCGATCATAGCAAAATCGTATCCATTAAGCTGCTAGCAGTCGTATAACGGAATGGATGAACGACAGTTATAGATTAACAGCCGCAACTAATAATAAGGGCGCTACCCCGTTTATTGAACGGGAAGCGCCCTTTTCTTGTTTTTGCAGCGGCTATACTAAAAAACCGAACAAGCTGTCATGCTCGTCCTCTCTCGATCATACCTATTGATATATAGAAGGTTTATCGAACGGAGGACGCCATAATGCTGAAACGTACCGGAAAGGTGCTTCAGATCGCTTCCACCTATATGGGGACGATCGTAGGCGCCGGTTTTGCGACCGGACAGGAAATTTTGCAGTTTTTCACCCGCTTCGGCTATTGGGGCACCTTAACGATAGCAATCGCAACAGCGATGTTCATCTGGCTTGGCAGCAAAATGATGCTCATTTCCAGCGATATTCAGGCCAAATCGTACGAAGACTTGAACAAAGCGCTGTTTGGCGAAAAATACGGCCGTTGGATCAGCCATTTCATGCTGGTTGTGCTGCTCGGCGTAACTGCGGTGATGCTCGCGGGTGCCGGGACGATCTTTTATGAAAACTGGAATATATCGTACCAGGCGGGTTTGCTTATAACGATTGCCGCTTGTTATTTTTTGCTGCGCAAAGGGATGAAGGCGATATTGACCGTAAACGCCATCGTCGTCCCGCTGATGCTGCTGTTTACCGTTGTCGTCATTGTCGACACCTTCCACACGCCCGGCGCCGGCCGCTTCATCTCGCTCCCCAGCGATCATAGCGTCTGGGCTGCCTGGGCGTCGCCCTTTCTGTATACGGCCTTCAATCTGTCGATGTCGCAGGCGGTGCTCGTACCGCTTGGTGCCGAGATCCGCGACCGGAAAACGATCATACTCGGTTCTTGGGTCGGAAGCATCGGCATCGGCTTCATGCTACTGGCCGGTCATATCGCGCTCTCGGTCCATATGCCGGGCATTCAGCAATATGCCATTCCGATGGGCGGCATTGCCAAGCAGCTTGGCCAGACGGTTCAGTTCATTTATGTATTTTTGATTTTTGCGGAAATTTTCACAACGCTCATCGCCGACATCTACGGCTTGACCCTGCAGCTTCAAGAGAGACTGAAGTGGTCGCGTTCCATGCTTACGATCCTCGTGCTGCTCAGCTGCTTTGTCGCCAGCCAGATCGGCTTTGGACCGCTGCTGTCGACGCTGTATCCGATCTTTGGCCTCGTCAGCTTAGGATGGCTCTATTTGATTATTCGCAAACGAATGGCCATCAAAACGTAATAGGGCTGCCGCTCAGCGCTCCAATTGAATATGCGCGGCTTGCGGCATTAATCCAATGAGCAGATCGCGAATGTGATCATGGCAAGTAAACAGCAGCATTTGCCGAGATTGTGCAAGCCGTTTCATAAGCCCGGCAGCCGCCACGAGCCGCGGCCGGTCGAAATTAACGAATAAATCATCGAGCAGCATAGGCAGCCGCTGGCGATGCGCCGCTTCCTCAGCGAGAGCAAGACGCATCGCCAAGTATACCTGCTCGGCAGTTCCCCTGCTCAGCCTGTCGGCCGGAACGAAACGTTTATCCGTCGTCTCCAGACGAATCGCCGGATCGTCAGGCGTTGTTATGATCCGAACATACCGGCCTTCTGTCAGTTCCCGCACATATTCGCTTGCCAGCCGCAGCACTTCGGGCTGCCTTTCTTCCTCATAGATCCGCTTTGTCGCGCGAATAAGCCCCGCGCTTACCGCCAGTACCGCATACCGTTCGCTGTCCTGCTCCAGCTGTGCAATCGTCATTTCTTTATCGGCGAGCAGCCTCCGTCCTTCGTCCTCCTGAAGCAGCTGCTCCAGCTGCTGCCGCATTCTCCCTCTTGCATCCAGCTTTTCCGTCTTCATCCGTTCGGTGTTGTCGAGCTCCTCAGCCGCTGCAGCATGAAGCTGCATTAGTTCAGCCTCGTCATGGGACTGAAGCAGCGATTCCAGTTCAGCGAAACGCTGCCCGGACAAGCCTGCCGTCAGCTCAATCGTCAACCGGTTCAAATCGGCATCGATTGATAAAAGCCGCGGGCGAAGAGACAGTGCTGCGGCGTATTCCGCAGCCGACTCCATGCCCGCCTGCCAGACGAGCTCCACCGTCTCGGCATTGGCGCTATCGATTCGCGCGGTAACATCGCGAACGGCAAGCTTCAGTGCGGCGAGCCGCTCATCCAGGCGAGCTGCTTCTTGCTGCGCCGCTTCCTGCCGGCGCAGCTCGGCTTGCAGCAGCCGCAGCGAGAGCGGCGGGCTTGCCTTCGCCGCCTCGGGCAGCAAGGCGCAAAGCTCCGCAGCCTGCGCCTCGAATGCGGCGAGCTGCCGCCCTGCAGCGGCGTATTTCGCGGCGCGGCGTTCGCGTTGTGCCAGCCGCTGCAGCGCCTGCTCGGCAAGCTCGAACACTTCGAGCGCCGCATCCGGCGACATTGCCTGCGGCAGCGCAAGCGCCGCAAGCCAGCCGCGCCAAGCGCCGGCGGCTGCATCGCGCTGCTGCGCCGCTTCTGCTGCGGCGGCGCGGCGCTCTTCCGCTGCGGCACGCAGCCGCTGGAGCCGGTTCCCCAGCTCCAGCCGGCTTTGCTGCAGCTGCTCGCGGCGCTGCAGCGCTTCGCGCCGCGCGGTCACGGCTGCACGCAGCTGCTCGCGCGCATGCCGAGCCGCCAGCGCCAGCTCCGGCGCAGCGGGCATGCCTGCGCCGCCTGCTGCCGGCGCGGCGAGCAACGCGGCCGCCGCTTCCGCAGGCGCTTGCAGCAGCGCAGCAAGCGCCGCGTTCACGCGCTGCGCCGCTGGCCGCAATGCGGCTGCTTCACGGCCCGCAGCGAGCCGCCTGCCGCGCTCGCCTGCATGGCGCGCCGCCGCAGCTTCGCCACTAGCGCCGCTGCTGTAGCGGCTCTGTCCATGGCCCCGTCCGCGGCCCTGCCGCCGCCCGCTGCTGCGCAGCCCCGCCGCTTCGCCGGCGGCGCCATACCGGCCGCCCTGCGTGCTGCGGCCGCGCCACCAAGCAAGCGCCGCCAGCAGCGCTGCCGCGGCAGCGGCGCCCAAGACAGCTGCGCCATTACCCGGCGCCAGCACAGCCAAGGCCATAGCCGCGCCTGCTGCTGCCGCGGCGCCTGCCCACAGCAGCAGCCCGGCTTCGCTGCGGGCTGCCTCCGGCCCTGGAGCGGCATCGCTTTGCAGCCGCTCCAGCTCCCAATCCCGCAGCGCCGACTCGCAGTCATTCCATGCCGCTAGCAGCGCTTCGCTTGTCTGCGGAGCGAATAGGTAGCTGCTCACGCCGCCAGCCTGACCTTCCCGCTCCTCCGCCGCCAGCAGCGCTTCGGCCTCACCAAGCGAATGAGCCGCGTCCCGCTCCGTCTCTAACGCATGGCTCAGATCGGCTTGCACACGCTCCTGCTGGCGCGCGTGCTCCATATCCCGCTGCTTTACGCCGCGCACATACTCACGGTCCGCGACAGTCAGCTTCAAGGCGCGAAGCTCCTCCTCGGTCCAGTCCGGCGCGATGCGGGCGATCAGCCGCCCGATCGCCTCCTCGTCGCTGCGCAGCTCGGCCGCCAGCTCAATGCGCTCTTCTTTCAGCAGCACCATCCGTTCGCTTTCCAGCATCAGAGCATCAGCTTCATCCGCACGGGAAAGCAAGGACTCATCAACCTGCAAGCCTTCCCGCTTGCCTACAATAAGCTCAAGCTCCTGCTGATTCTGCTCAAGCTCAGCCTGGCGTCCGGAACGCTCCCGTTCCAGCTCCAGCCAGCGGTGCTCCGCTTCACCCGTTATCCGCTCCGCTGCAGCGACACCTTCCCGCTCCGCCGTCAGCTCCAGCCGCTCCAGCCATTGCGGGCGGACAGCATTCGCTTTCGTCAGCAAGCGTACTTGCTCCAGTTGGCCGGGCAGCCTTTCATCCAAGTCTGCCAGCTGCTCATCCAGCTGCTCCAGCTGACGCTTCAGCGCATTGTAGCCGGAGATCGCGTCAGCTTGCTTGCGAAGCTCGGCTTCCGTTCTCTCCAGCGACTTCAACTGCCGGTTCATCTGCTGATTAACTCCTCGCGGCTTAAACAGCGACTCCATCTCTTGCTGCAGCCGTTTCTCGGCTTGTCCAACCGCTTTGCCGCTCTCCCAGCCGGCGTCATATAGATAGCGGCCGAGCTCGTCTCCAGCCAGCGCCCCAACCTGCTGAAGCTCCGTTAGCGTAATCGCATACAGCTGGCGATAGGCGGTTTCACCCGTTCCGTTCAAGAAACGGCGCTCCCATTCCTCCTGCGTCATCCAGCGCTCTTCGCCGGAGCCCGCTGCCCCGTCCGCTGTCTGCAGCGCCGTCACCTTCGGCTTGCCTCCGTTAACGGAAGCATACCGCTCTACACTATAGACGTCTCCGCTTTCATCGGCAAACATTAGACGGCCGCCATGACTTCCGCCGTTGACCGGCTCCTGACGATCGGCGGGTGGTCCGTTGCGTCTAGCAAAGCCGTAGAGCATCGTCCGGATAAAGCCCATCAGCGTGCTTTTGCCCGCTTCATTGAGACCGTATATGATTGCCGACTTGCCGTCCAGCCGGCATTGCAGTCCTTGCAGCTGGCCAAATCCGTCAATTTGCGCCTCAAGCAGCTTCATCCGTCCTTCCTCCCTTCACCGTCCATTAGTCCCAGCGTCAGCTCTCTCGCCTGCTCCAGCCAGCGGTCAGGAAGCTCCTCCAGGCTGCCGCGAAGCAAGCGGCTAAGCTTAGCATGAGCGGCTAACGGCTCAATCGCCTCCCGGGCAAACGTTCTCCATGACTCCTTATCAGCCAGCAAAGCTGCCGTTACACGGCTCAGCTCGCCGGCAAAGCTGTCTTCATCCGCCAAGCCCTCCAGCTGCAGCTCTGACGCGGTATTCGCCTCCAGCGCATAGATCCAGCTCCAGACCTCATGCACCGGCTCCGTTCTCGTCTCCTGCAGCTGCTCCAGCAGCGTTCGGCGCACAAGCGCATCCGTCAGCTTCGCATGAAGCGGTCCCCGGCCAGTAAGCTGCAGCCGAAGCATAACAGAGCGTCCTTCTCCCGATGCAGCGAGCCGGTCCGCCAGCTCATCGAGCCTGCCGAGAAGCTCCTGCTCCGACAATATGCCTGCAATCGGCAGCTCCGCTTCCAGCCAGCGCACCTCATCAAGCGGCGCAAAAGTGAGAGAGACCGCACGCGACGGGGATACATCCACGATGTAGCAGCCTCTCTCGCCCGCCTCTCGTGGATTTCTCCCCTGTATGTTGCCGGGATATACGACATACGGATATTGGTGCAGCACCTGTCTCGTATGAATATGGCCAAGCGCCCAATAATCGAAGCCCTTGCCGCCGACCAGCTCGTCCAAGCTGCAAGGCGCATATGGATCATGCGACGCATCCCCGTTCACGTTGCCATGGAGCATCGCAATATGAAATGGCGCTCCCGGCTCTGCTTCATATGCAGCAGCCAAGTTGTCCGTAACATGACGGGTACCGTAAGACATCCCGTATACAAAAGCAGCCAGCTCACCGCTTCTGCAGTAAGCCGGCCTGTATTCCATCCGGTCAGCGCCAAAAACGGTGACGGAAGCCGGAAGCTGCAGCTCCGCTCTCGCACCGTTCATCGGATCGTGATTGCCATGGATAACGAACACGGCTATGCCGTGCTCCTGCAGCCGCTCCCATTCTTTGACCAGCTGCAATTGAGCCTTCAGCGAACGGTCTGCGCTGTCATAGAGATCGCCAGACAATACGATGAAATCAACCTGCTCGCGGATAGCCGTCTCTGTCAAAGCGCGCAGCGCGCCGAAGGTAGAGGCCAGCAATTGCGCCTTCAACCCCTCCGGCGCCTTGCTCATGCCGCGGAAAGGACTGTCCAGATGCAGATCGGCGGCATGAATAAATCGAAAAGGCGCGGACAACCGCTACACCTCCGTTTTATAGGACAAATAGACTTTTTTCAATTGAGAGATCACACGCTGCAGGGAATAGACCTTCTTCGCCTTATCCCAGCCCGATCTCGCAATGTTGTACCGGTATATCGGATCGGACACGAGCTTCTCCAGCGCACCGGCCAAAGCGACCGGGTCCTCGGGAGGAACGAGCAGGCCGTTCACGCCGTCTTCGATCTGCTCGGCAATGCCGCCAACATTCGTGCCGACAAGAGCGAGCCAGCAAAGCGCCGCTTCTGCGAATACGGAGCCAAATGCCTCCGCGCGGGATGGAAGAACGAATATATCAAAGAAGGGCATGAACTCCTCAGGATGAAGCATGTAGCCGTAAAAAATGATGTCATCGTACAAATCGAGCTCCACCGCAAGCTGCTCCAGCTCCTCGCGGATCGGACCGTCGCCAATAATATGAAGAACGAATGGATGTCCGTTCCGTTTCAGCTCCGCACAGGCGTGCAGCAGCACATCCAGCCCTTTCGCCGGAACGAGACGGCATACCGTAATGAGCTGCGGCACCGCATTCTCGTGGGCGATCGGCTTGAATCTTTTTTCATCAAAGCCGTTCGGAATCACTTTAATTTGATCGGCGTCTTTTATATAGGGAGAAATATAAGCACGGAAAGATTCCGACACGGTCAACAGCCGGTCCAGCTTTACTTCCAGCTCGCCGTAGAGCTTTGTCAGAAACTGATGCTCCGGCCCGTTCTCGGCAATTTTGCCGTTCAGAATGAGCTCCCGCTCATAACTGGAGTGAATCGTCATCATCACCGGCGTATCCGGGTACAGCTGCTTCATGACCAGCGCTGCAATAGGGTGATGCGCATGAATAATATCGTAAGACCCTTTATTTCTCAGACGGGTCCACCAAATGTAATCGCGAAACGTTTGCAAATATTTGTCGACAATCGGATTGCCTGCGAATTCCGTTACATCAAACGTCTCGAAGACGATATCCTCCTGTCCTTTTCCTCTAACCCGCTTGGGCAGCGAGAACAGTTCCATTTGCCAGCCTAGCTTCGTAAAACGGTCTTGAATATATGGGACCATGGAGGACACCCCGCCCGGCTGCTCCGGCGGGAAAAATAATGCCTGAAGTATGTTCAATTGTCCTTCCTCCTCGTAACCTATTTGCATTTCGACACTTTTCGCCTGCCGTAAAACATGATAGTATAGAACATATGTTTCTGCAAGCAGGCCAACATTCTATTAAAAATGCGGTGATACATAACTATGTCAATTATTCAATGGTTAGCAGGCCCAGACGGCCAGCTGATTTCTTCCGCCTGCGTCATCGTGATTTTAATGCTGATGCTGTTTATGTCCCTGCGGCTGTATGCCAGCTACCGGAACAAGCGCGTTTACCGCTTGCTGACCTCGGCCTTGCCTTTATTTATGATTCAGCAGCTGCTGCTCGCCTGGATTTCCTATCCTGAACAAGCTGCGCCGCCGTGGCTTCAAGTGACGGCATCCATTACGCAAATCGTTTCTTTTATTATTATAAACTTTGTGTTCATGAAATTATATACTCATCGGAGCGCCCGGCTAAAAAGTATCCCGTTCATTATCATGATCGGCTTGACCTTCGTCATTGCTGGAGCGCATTACGCTTTTTTCCCTTCGTCGATAGAAGCGGCTGCCGCTGGCGAGCAGATCCGATTCCTGGCGCTGGACTTCTATTCGCTGATCGTAACCTTCCTCATCCTGCTTGATACGAAGGGCACGGAGATGAATACGCGGTATTCCGCAAGCCTGATCACTTATTTCATTATTGAACTGTCCCGTATCGCGGACGGCTACGTCTTCCATGGATCGGTCGCTTGGCTGATGCTGCTCAGTCATCTGCTTCCGATCGTCTATTTCACGCAGCTGTTTCTGCTGTTGTTCCAGTGGGTCATCGAGCGGCTGATGCTAACGTATCAATCTTCGATAACGGATGGCTTGACCGGCCTGTACAACCGCAGGCATTTCAATTTGAAGGCAGAGCAGCTGCTGAGCAGATCGCGGGGTACAGCCGTTATTTTTTGCGATATCGACAACTTCAAGAAGCTCAATGACACACAGGGCCACCACAAAGCCGACGGCGTGCTAAAGCAAGTGTCTGAGATTATTAAAGAAGAATCGGCCGGCATCGGCACGGCAGGCCGCTATGGCGGCGAAGAGCTGCTCGCTTGCATCGGCACCGATAAAGTAAAGCCTGACCGGGTTGCAGAATCGATCCGCAAGCGTGTGGAGCAGGAGACGATCGTAACGATTAGCGTCGGAGTCAGCACCTCGAAGGACGCCGGCACTGTACAGGAACTGGTGAAGCTGGCTGACGAAGCGATGTATCACTCCAAGACGACCGGTAAAAACAAAGTCACCTTATTCCAATCGATGCCCGCTGCGAAGAAGAAATCGCTTAGCTGACAGACAAAAGAGCTGTTCTCCAACGAGCCCATAGGGCCACGCGGAGAACAGCTCTTTTGCTGCTATCTCATTCCATTAAGGCGCTGACGTAATAACAAACTCTTCCCACTGGGACACCGTGTCACGATTCGCGTATAGAACGGAGCCCAGATTTTGGTCAGCGCTTACATATTTGTTGTTCGCTACCGCTTGCAGCGCTATTTTGCCATTGCCACGATCTATTCTGCGGAATTTCTCCCAACCCTGGATCGAGGTTGCCCGTGCAACGAGCTGATTATTCTCATCGATAACGGCTGTTACATATCGGTTGTTGGCTGCGGACAGGAGCGAGATTGTACCGTCTGCATTATTAATGACGGTGAACTTCTCCCAGCCGCCTACTGTCGCACGATTGGCAACAAGCGAGCCGGCTCCTGCATTTTCCGCGCTCACATAGCTGTTGTTGGCAAGCGCTTGAATGCTGGAGGTGCTCGTTACCGGTGCAGGAGCTTGAGTGGAATATTTCTTAATCACGTTGATCAGGCCGGTGTTTGGCTGGAAATAGGAAGTCTGGAACCTGTTCCACTTGGCAACGATCGTCGCTGCGCTGTCGTTATAGATGTCAGGAACCGGATTGTTATTGTTGTTGTAATAGCCCCAATTGCCGCCGCCTCTTACTTTATAAGACCAGTTGGACCAAGAGGCGTTCAGCGCATTCAAGCCGCCCAGCCATTTCTCCCAAAGATCAAGCTGGCCATAAGAGAATTCGCCCGCATAGACAGGAACGTTCCAAGCCGTTTGATACTGCGCCATCTTCGACAGCCAGTTATCCATCATCGCATTCGTTACGCTCCAGTTGTCATATTGGTCAAAGTTGTAGTTATGCGTCTCGTAGACGACGTTCGTCCAGCCGTACGTTGACGGCGGCAGTGCTTGCTCCCAGTCGAAAAATGCCGCAATCATAATAATATGATTAGGATCCTTGGCCCTTACTGCCTTGTACAGCCGGTCATAATAATCGAATTTCTTCTTAATTTGCGCGGCGTTCTCCGCTGCACCGTTCGATACGAGCGGCTCGTTCAGCAGATCATAAGCGGCAATCGTCGGGTTGCCGTTATAGTAGGTTGCGATACGCTCCCAGATTTGCACCGTGCGATCCTGATAAGTCGTATTTGTCCACAGTTGATTGGAGTTCGAAATGCCGCAGGAATGCCATGGACAAGCTCCGCCCTGCACGCCGTGGAAATCGATAATAACATAAATATTGCGCTGCGCGCTTTCGGCAACGAGCCAATTCAGCTCCCTGAAGGAGATGGAGTCAGGCTTCATCGTGCCGTCCGGGTTCATGAAATCCTCCCAGTAAATCGGCACCCGTACCGAGTTCAGCCCCATATTTTTAATATTGTCCAGGTCGCTGGCCTGAATCCATATGTCCTGGTAGCTGTTCTGCAGGTTATGGTTGCCGTCTGTTCCGAAGCGGTTCCACAGTGTCTGCGTAAGTGTATATTGATCCGGCGTATTCATCGGCGACATCCATTCTTCCTGAAGCAGCCAGCCGCCTAGATTCGGGCCGCGCAAATTAACGATTGCCCCGGTACCGGAGTTGTTGCGAATCACTTTGCCGCTTGTTTTCAAGAAATCGGAGGGTCCAAACGCCGCTTCTACGGTAGCCGGTTTCGGAGTAATTACAATTAAGCCGAGCAGCACAACAAAAGACATCGTGAGCAGGAACATTCTTTTCATCATCATCCAACCTCCCATTTTTTATATATTGCATTGGAGTTCTGTCTGACTGACTTCAGGCTTTGCCAATCTGTACGCAAATTAAAGCGATTGAAGCGAAAGGCGTAATCTGGAGTAAGCAACTTGACTTCCGTGCGCAGGGAGCAGACTCCCGCTGTTCGATCGCAGCACCTCCTTTTCGAATGTAATCGGTTTCAAAAATTAACGTCTTTCATCTCTTGCTATGAGAAGCTCCAAATATAGCAGAAGAGCTTATCACCGGAATAAAAATGTATGTTAGCGAAGCCTTATGTAGAAATCTATCAGCTAAACTGAAATCCAATCGAAAATGAAATCGAATTCATTTTTTATTATACCAAAAATGGAAAAAAACGCAATCCGGCATTTTGCTGCCGGATCACCTTATTTTCGCTGCTCATCTCTCCAACGTTACCGGTCATTGTACCGGTCAAACGCCGCTTTTTGAATCGCGACCGCACGCTCAATGCCCAGCTCCTTCAGCTGGGCCGCATAGCTATCGAAGGCATCAAGCGGCTCGATGCCCAAAATAATTTTCAGCGACATCTCATCCACGAGCGTTGTAACATCCTGCATGATAGCCGAGAACTCCGCGCTCTCCTTCTCGCTCTTCTGCACAGGCGGAAAATTATGCTTGTCCGCATCGGTATTCGCCCACATTGCAATAGCCTGCTTCTGCTCCGGCAGTGAATAATACTGCTCGATATACCGTTTGTCTTGGACGAACGGGCCGAAATAGCTCGCTCTCGTGTACATCGCTAAAGCTTGCGAAGGCGCCAGCTTGTCGGGATTGGCCAAGATGAGATCGGTATAGGCCGGATAGCCGTCGACCATCTTGTAGCTGGTCCCTTCAATGCCGAAGTTGAACAGCAGATGGCCTTCCTCCCCATAGCCGTAATCCAGCAGCCGAACCGCTTCCTCAACATGCTCGCTTTTGGCCGAGATGCCAACGCCGCCGCTGCTCATATACGTATGAACACGCTGGCCAAACTTCGGCTTCTCGCCTTTATGGAGCACGGGATAGGGAGCCGGTACAAATCTGGCTTTGGGATCCTTTGCCTGCATAATCGGCTGCCAGGTGCCGATGCCCGCGCCGGCGTTCCAGATGCTGGCCCCCGATCTGCCGGACAGCATGCTGGCATCCAGCGTTTTGGTATCCACCGTCGCCATATTAATATCGATCAAGCCTTCCGCATACCAATCGCGGAACAAGGCGAGAAACTGCTTATAGCCCGGCTCGGCAGGTCCGTATTTCACTACGCCTTCGTCAATATAGAACCCTTTCTTAATACCGTAAGCGCCGATGAAGCTGCCGTTTTCAACGCCAAACAGCACGTTCGGAACGCCCAGAAACGTCAGCGGAGCAAGGATGCCCTTTTTCTCTTTAAACGCTTTCAAAACTTCATGCCATTCCTCTATCGTTGCGGGAACCTCCAAACCCAGCTCGTCAAGCCAGTCTTTGCGGATAATCGGACCCTGATAGGTACGTAGCGTATCGTCGTTCTGGATGAATGGAAACACATAATAGCTGCCGTCATCGGTCTTAATCTGCTTGTCGATTTCGGGATGCGCTTTCAAATAAGCTTTCAGATTAGGCGCGTAACGGTCAATAGCATCGTTGAGCCGCAGCAAATAGCCGTCAGATATCGCTTTAGCCGGGCCGCCGGGAAAATTCGACCACTCGTATTCAATCATATCCGGCAGCTCGCCTGAGGCTAGCAGCACATTAATGACTTCCTGCGCCTGATTGGCCGGCGGCTGAATAAATTCCAGCTGCACGCCCGTCCGTTTCTGCCATTCCTGGAAGAAAGGCACGTCTTGGAAGGTCGGCTTTACGCTCGCCGCATTGCCGTTAAGCTCCGCCCAGTAAGTGAGCTTATAGCCTTTCTCTCCTGCCTGCTCTGCCGGACGGGATGAACCGCTCTGGCCGCAAGCGCCGGCTAGAAGTACAGTTGCCAGCAAAGCCGGCAGAAGCACAGCAATTTTTTGCCTAATCCTCTTCATCATCGTTATCCCCCAGCATTCAGATCATTTCTTTATATTTACCAGGCGTTATGCCCTCGAATTTCTTGAATACACGAATGAAGGTGGCAGCCTCATTGTAGCCGACCTGCTTGGCAATGTCAGAAATCGAGCTCTGCTTGCAGCGGATCAGCTCCTTCGCCTGTTCGATCCGGAATTTATGGATAAAATCAAGAAGCCCCTCGCCGACCTGGCTTTTGAACAGCTTGGATAGATAGCTGCCTTTCAGATCAAACCGCTCGCCGATCATGTTGACGTTCAGATTCGGATCACGGTACTCCTCCTCGATATAGCGTACAACGTCCTGCGCAAGTCCGCGAAGCGACTCCGCCCGCTCCTGCGTCATATGGCTTTCGTTGCGCGCTGCCGCAAAGGCGCAAACCTCTCCAAGCAGCTGCTGCAGCTCATTTTGCATCTCCTGGATCGTATCGCAGGCCAGTATCTTTTCCATCCAGAGCGGATTGTCGCCAAGCAGGCTGCTTTCCCCGTCCCCCAGCTCATTAATCGCCTTCGCCATCGTTCCGACGAGATTGAAGATGAGCGTCTTCGCCAGCGTCAGCGACATTATCGGCTGGGCGAAGTTGCGCTGCATGATGTCGTTCATGTAATAGGAGGCTTGGGTGAAATCGCCGGCTTTAATGAAATTGATCATCTGCTGCTCCACTTGCAGCGGATAGTAATAACCGGATTGCACCGCCTCGCCGCCATCGCTCCGAATATCATCGTAGTGGATAATGCCCTTTTTGCCCAGCACCATCTTATACTCCATCGCATCGACAGCCTCCTGATACGCCTCCGCAATGCCCGGCAGCGAAGTGTGAGTACCGCTGATGGAGACGGTCAAATCCATCTGGAAACGCATCAGGAAACGCTGCGCCTCAGAAGCGATTTGCTGCAAATCATCCTTGCGGCCCGCTGAATCCGCTTCCGATAAATTGACGATGCAGGCCATCATCTCGTCAATTTCGGCCACATAGCCGTAATGGCCCTGCTGCCCCGACAGCTCCTCCACGACATTCGTAATGATGAATTGGAGCAGCTTCTGCTTCGCTCCCCCGTCCAGCCCTGGCAGCTCGGAGGAAATGCTGTCACCATTCTCCACCGCGAACAAAATAATGGCGAACTGATCGGATTGCAGCTCGATGCCGAAAGATTTGAATGCCTCCTCGTAAGGCACGAGCGTATCGACCCTGCCCTTCAACAGCCGGTTGAACATATTCGAACGAAGCGCATGCTGATGAATTTTCAGCTCCGTGGCGATCTGTTCCTTCTCGCTTCGGGTTCTCGTAATTGCCCGTTCGATAAAGCTAAGCTCATTCCACTCCACCCGCTCCTCCTGCACGCTTCGGTCCATGAGCGATTGTACGATTTGCTTAATCGGCGAGTAATTGCGGCGCATGAAAAACCATGTCAGCACCATGGCCCCAAGAATGCTGATACCAATGCTAATATAAGTGAATTTGCGGACATACTCCGCTTTCTGCCAATAGATATTGCTAGGTATGACGAGCATATATTTCAAATCCGATACGGCCGATGACATATAGAACAATTCCAGATTGCCGTCTGTTTCAGAAGCAGATGCCGGACTTAGCCCGTTCAGGTGATTGTTCAGCAGACGAGCGATGTCTTCCGTTACCGGCTTATTGGACAATAGCACTTCGTTATCCGCATTCAGGACAAGCACTTGGCCGCCGCTGAAGCCCGAGATGTTCTCGATGGCCGCGCTGAAACGGACCGTATCTGCCATGACGACAACCGTACCGGTTTCCTGGCCGCTCAAATCTTTGGGCAAATGTGTAATATAGGCGATAGACTGCTTCGTCCCCGGGGCATCCCCTCTTGGCAGCAGCGTAAACCGGTTGCTCGCCGATTGGCGGATCGTATCCAGCCACTCCTCGTATGTCATCGCCCCTGTCTGGTGAATCGTCTGAAATGCGGTCGGCAAGTCTCTGACATTGCCTGGACGCAAGATGGAAGCACCCTGCTCCCAAGCGACATAAAACTCGTCTATCGACGCATAGGACGTTTTGTACGTGCGGAAATCTTTCACCAATTGATAGGCGCCATATTGAGCCTCGCTAGCCTTGCCTGTAGAATTGATCAAGGCTTGCAGCTTGGAGTTCCAAGTCAGCTCCATGTTGAGCCGCTTCATTAAATCAATCTGATTGTCGATCGTATACCGCACCTGCTTCAGCAAGGAATCGTTCGCGCGGTGAATTTCACTTTTGAGCGCCATACTGGATTGCGAATAAATGATCAGGCTAATTATAATCGGCACGATTAAAACCGCCGAATAGGAAATGAGCCATGTAAATACGATGCTTTTACGTTTGTTCCATAGTGAAGTCAGATTCAACTTTATCTCCTCGTTTACCCAAATTCATTCCGGTTGGACTGGCTTGCAGAATCCTATTATAGCGCTATCATTTCATGAAATGGAATGGTCAAAAGTTTCAATCGGATTGACAATATCAATGTTGGATCCCGAAAAAACCGCATAACAGCATCAAAAACAGCCCGAACGGCATAATCCGCTCAGGCTGATTGCTGTAGATATAGAATTAGAATTGAACTAATCACGCAATTAGAAAATGCGATGCTTCCAGCCGTTCAGCTTGGCAATCGCCTCGACGAAAAAGTAATCGCCGTAGATAAGCGAGACGTCGACGTTTTGTCCCGCCGGCTTATGTCCCGTACCGTGAAGCAGCATGGCCTCGTGGCTGTCATCCTCCCATGACGCATAATGGTCATGCAGCGATTGCAGAATGCGCTCCGCCGCCTGCCTGTAGACTCTGCCTTCCTTCTCCGGCAGCAGCTCGGCCAGCTCCAGCATGCCGGAGGCAGCAATGGCTCCTGCCGACGTGTCGCGCGGCTCATTGTCCAGCTGCACATCGGCGCGGAAATCCCAATGCGGCACGTTGTCCTCCGGCAAATTCGCTACAAAATAATGCGCGACGCGCTGCGCTGCCCGCAAATAGGCGCGATCCGCCGTATAGCGGAACGTATTCGCCATCCCGTACAGCGCCCATGCCGCTCCCCGGCTCCAGCCGGAATCCGGCGCTGCGCCCTGGCCGCCCCGCGTTTCGTCGTACTGTCCCGTATGAGGGTCGAAGCAGACGATATGATTGACCGAGCCGTCCTCGCGGATAAAATGGCGCAGCACAGTGTCGGCATGCGCTCTGGCGATTTGCTCAAAGCGAGGATCTCCGCTTTGGCGGGTCGCCCAGAAGAGCAGCGACAGGTTCATCGCGGTATCGATTATCGACCAGCCGTGCATATCGCTGTTCCAGGCCCGGATAAAGCGGCCGTTCAGGTTAAAGCGGCCCGCCAGAAAATTGGCGGCGAACAACGCCCGGCGTTCGGCATCCGTATCTCCGGTCAGCTGATACTTGAACACCGCGGTCGGCAGGAAATGAAAGCCGACATCATGATCGAATGAGTTTCGTTCAATCATCTGACGCTCCAGCCGCTCATCCCAGCTCCAGGCCGAGGTCTTATACTTTTCCTCTCCCGTCATTTCGTGGGCAATCCACAGGATGCCCGGCCAGAAGCCGCTCGTCCACCAATCGATCCGCTGATCATCGTATTTGCCGTCCGCTCCGGCCACATGCGGCGATTTCTCGCCGATGCTTTCATGCATGACGCTTAATTTCGCTTCTATGCGATTCCATATCGCTCCTGCATTCAAAGACTGATTTACTGCCTGCATCCGTAAAAGCCCCTCTCTGTGTCGATTGCTTCGATTAGCCTTTAACCTGTAACCTGTAAACTTTAACTTCTAACCTTTAGCCATTAGCCCTTCAAGGAACCTACCATAACGCCTTTGACGAAAAACCGTTGAACGAACGGATAGACGCAAAGGATCGGAACGGTCGCAACCATAATCGTTGCGTACTTAATCGTTTCGCCAATTTGATGCCGGTCTCCTGCACTTGCGCCTGCCGACATGCTGTCCGTCGAATTGGCAATCAGAATTTCACGCAGGACGAGCTGCAGCGGGAACAGCTCCCGGCTGCGGATAAAGACCGACGCATAGAACCAGCCGTTCCATTTGTCTACTGCATAATAGAGAATCATAACGGCGATAACCGGCATGGAAAGCGGAATAATGATGCGGAACAAAATTGTGAAATGGTTCGCGCCATCGATTTTGGCCGACTCTTCGAGACTGTCCGGAACGCCCATAAAGGCTGTACGCATAATGATCAGGTTAAATGTGCTGATTGAGAACGGAAGAATGGTCGACCAGAGGGAGTCCAGCAGCCCGACTCCTTTCACGACGAGATAAAGCGGAATAAGACCGCCGCTGAAAAACATCGTAAACACGATAAAGACCATAAACGCATTGTTCCACAGCACATTTTTACGCGACAGAACGTACGCGCCAAGCGACGTCATAAACAAGTTGACGATCAAGCCAAACACCACGATAAACAGCGTATTGCGGTAGCCGATCGCGATGCCCGGATTTTCAAGCACGCTTCGATAAGCGCCTAGATCGAACCCGAGCGGCTTCCACAGCACGCCTTTATGCCCCACCAGTTGGCCTGCGTCGCTGAACGAGGCGAACAACACATACAGCAACGGGTACAACGTCACGACTACGAGAAAAATGAGGACGGCATAAATTGCGGTATCAAACACTTTGTCTCCGATAGTGGACTCTCTTCTCATCTGCTTCACCTCACCATAGACTGCTTTTGTTAACTTTGCGGCTGACATAGTTGGCTGTGATCAGCAACACCAGGTTGATGACCGAGTTGAACAGCCCGACAGCCGAGCTGTAGCTCCAGCCAAACTCCAGAAGGCCTTTGCGGTATACGAACGACGAAATAACGTCGGCGGTTTCATAAGTAACGGGATTGTACAGCAGAATGATTTTTTCAAATCCGACGTTCAGCAAATTGCCCATGCGCAAGATCAGCATAATCGCGATCGTCGGCATAATACCGGGCAGCGTAATGTGGAAAATTTGCTTCAGCCTGCTGGCGCCGTCCATGCGGGCGGCCTCATACTGCTCTAAATCAATGCTCATTAAGGCAGCAATGTAAATGATCGATTCCCAGCCGATGCGCTGCCAAATTTCCGATAAAATATAGATCGGCCGGAACAACTCCGGCTTCTGCAGCATGGCTTGGCCGTCATAGCCGAAAAGCATGAACAACCGGTTGATAACGCCATCCGCATTGGTGAAATCGGTAATGATGCCGCAAATGACAACAAGTGAAATAAAGTACGGCATGTAGGTGATCGTCTGCGCCACACGCTTGAACGACTTGCTGCGCACCTCGTTAATCAGCAGCGCTAAAATAATCGGCGCCGGAAACTCAAACAGCAGCGAATAAAAGCTGATAATGAGCGTGTTTTTCAAAATCCGTACAAAATAGTAGCTATTGAAAAAATCGTAAAAATGCTTGAGTCCTACCCAATCGCTTCCGAGTATCCCTTTCATCGGCGTGTATTGCTTAAATGCAATCAGCGCTCCGTACATGGGCGCATAATGGAAGACGATGTAATAGGCAACGACCGGAATCATCATCAAGTACAAGTATTTATTCATCAAAAGGTCGCGAATGAAACGGTTTTTCCCCGTTTTTCCGGTCTTTCCGCTTTTCAGCGCCTGCGCGTTTGCCATGAAGCTGCTCACCTCCACCCAAATTGGAGGAGAGAAGGCGAAGCCCTCTCCCCGCTTTGTCTATCTGTTGTTATAGCGTTCCAATGCTGCTTTTTGAATCTCGATTGCACGGTCCAGCTTCAGCTGCTTCATTTTCGCAATGTAGCTGTCATAAGCGTCTAGCGGCTCCGTACCGAGAATGATTTTGAGCGACATTTCATCCACCAGCGTGTTGATGTCATTCATAATCGTCGCGTATTCCGAGCTTTCCTCTGGCGTTGGTGTAATCGGCGGCAAATTGTATTTCGCCGCATCCGTTTTACCCCAAGTTACAACCGCGTCACGCTGCGTTTGCAGGGCAAAAAACTGCTCGGCATAACGTTTGTCCTGAATGAACGGACCGTTGTAGCTGCCGCGGGCATACATCGAAATCGCTTGCGCCGGAGCCAATTTGTCCGGGTTTTTCATCAGCAGATCGGTGTAAGTCGGGTAGCCGTCTACCATGTTGTAGCTTTCGCCTTCTGTACCGAAGTTGAAGAACAGGCGTCCTTCTTCGCTGTAGCCATAGTCGAGCATTTTAACGGCCAGGATTGGATCTTTAGCCGATGCGCTGATCGCGACCGTGCCTTCAGAAGCGTAAGCTTGATGTTTTTGACCAAACTTCGGCGTCTCGCCTTTGTTCAGTACCGGATATGGAGCGCCTACCAGCACCGCTTTCGGATCATTCGCCTCTACAAGCGGCTGCCATTTGCCGATGCCGCCGCCGGCGTTGCCGACCGATGCGCCAGTTGCGCCGGATGCGATGTTGCCGTCCACTGCTTTCGTATCCGCTGTTGCAATGTTTTTGTCGATCAAGCCTTTCGCATACCAGTCGCGGAACAGGCCCAAATATTGCTTGAAGCCCGCTTCAGCCGGTCCAAACTTCACTTCGCCGTCCTCTTGATAGAAGCCGCGGTTTACGCCAAATGCGCCTAGGAATGCGCCGTTGCCGGAATCATTGAAGTAGCGCGGCTTACTGTTGACTGTGAATGGAGCCGAAGCGCCTTTTTTCTCCTTGAACGCCGTAAGCGTCGTTGTCCAGTCATCAATCGTTTCCGGAACCGGAAGGCCTAGCTCGTCGAGCCAGTCTTTGCGGATAATCGGTCCTTGGAACACCCGCAAGTATTCATCGCCACGGATGAACGGGAAGGCGTAGTAGCTGCCATTGTCGGTTTTGACCATTTTGTCGATCTCCGGGTTATCCTGCAAAAACTTTTTCAGGTTTGGAGCATATTGATCAATCAGATCATTCAATTTGAGAATGTAGCCGTCGCTGATCGCTTTTTCCGGACCGCCCGGGAAGTCGCCCAGGAAGTTGAATTCGATCATGTCCGGCAGATCGCCGGAAGCGAGCAGTACGTTGAGCGCTTCTTTCGTCTGTCCGGTAGGCGGCGCCGTAAACTCAAGCGCAACACCCGTTTTCTTCTGCCATTGCTGGAAGAACGGAATGTCTTTGTGGCTCGCTTTTACACCGATCAGGTTTCCGTTAATTTCGCCCCAGTACGTGAGCTTCTTATCCGTTTCAATCGGGTACTTCGTTGGCTCTCCGGCTGTTTCACTATTGTTCGTATTAGTAGTGCCTTCATTGCCGCTTTCTTTGCCGCCGTTCGACGAGCAAGCGACTGCCAGCATTGCCAGCAGCATAATGACCAGCGTTGAAGCTAAAAGACGTTTCAGTTTCATAGCTCTGCCCCTTTTCATTTTCAAGTTCAAAAATGTGCGAGATGCATCTCCTCCACAGAATAGCAACCGCAGCGGCTCTCCCGATATGAGCAAAACGTAAAAAACGATTCCGATTTCGCTTCAGCGCGATGATCATTTCGCCAATTCAATGGGCGAAAACGAAAAAAAGCCCGGAAAGGGGCTTTTTCAGATTGCATACTCCCGTTTATACCCTTGGGCTCGCTGCGCGTTTTAGTTCGTCTAACCCCGGGTCGCTGCGCGTTTTGGTTCGTCTAGCCCCGGGGTCGCTGCGCGTTTTGGTTCGTGCTGCTATTCTTGATTCCATTTTTCCCATCGCTTACACGATAACAAATGGATAGAATCTGCAAAAAATCAGCCCGAACTCAAAACGCTCCGCTCGCCCAAATGCGAATGAAAATTCAAATGCAAATGCAAATTCAAACCAAATCAAATCCCATCCATATGCGGGTCTCCCCCGCGATAATTGAGAAACAAAATGCAAATGTGCATTTTGTTTAGCCTCAAAAGGTCCAAAATCACGTTCAAAATGCAAAAGTGCATTTGAAATCACCCCTTTTCACTCCAAAGGGACATTTTAGGCCGATCAAACTGCACATTTACATTTTGATGCGATAAATCGTCGAAAAAGCGGCCTACAACATGTATTTTTACATTTTGACCCGTCGCAACCGATAGAAAGTTCAACTCAGAAAGCCGGCAGGCAGGCCTGCTCATAAATTTTTATAAAAAATCTTAGTATTTCATTTCATGCTCCCGAACCCCAAACTGGAAATAGAAACATTAAACTTGAAGGAGATGATTGGCACATGTATTCAAAAGCAATCAAAATACGGGAAGTTACTTCAAACGATGACTTGGTTTACCTCCTGCAACTAATAAACGAAACCTTGCAGCGCTATGTTAAAAACACCGTTTACTACTTGTCCGCAGATGACTATTTAAAGGACAGAGCCGCTGATCAAAACATGTATGTCGCCATTAGCGATGAGAACATAGTTGCCGTAACGGATATACGTCTATCTTCCTCATCTAGAAACGGGGTTTTAACATATGGTTTTGTAGACGGCTACGAATTTGTGTTGAATGAACTTATTGAAAAGTGCGGCATTTATATAACCAGCAATGGCGGCAGCAAGATGATTGCATTTTCATACGTTAAGTTTGGTCAAATTAGAAATGCAGAAATAAGCTTGCTGGAAAAGTGGGGATTTATTTCGGATGAGTATAGCAGCATGACTTGCGAGCTTGCTTTAGACAACTGGAATGCGCCAGAGAGTTTAGATATAGCAGGAATTGAGCCTATCAGCTTTAGTGGGGCAGAAAGAATAAATGAGATATTACATGAGGATGGAGAAGAGGAAATGGCGGAATTGTATACAAGACAAATTTCTCCTGCTCAGTTAAGAAACCGGGTCGTGTTAGGTATCCAAGATGATAAAACACAAGAGATCGCAGGCCTAGCCTATTATGAGGTATTTCAATACAGCCCTTCACCAGAAGAATCCATTTTTCAAGCCTGCGGTTTCGGTCTTCATTTCAGGCCAAAATTCGAAATTAACAAGGCGGAGAAGAGGCGGTTGATCCAATGTGCCCTCCAGTCCATGAAACAATTGGATGTACAACATGTTTTAACTAAAATGACTTTAAAGCATTTTGATGTTTTTGCAGCGATGGTTATGGAAGGATTCACCAACAACAATCTCGAACAACTTAATACATTGCGGCTAACGAAAACTTTATAGAGGAGCCAGAATGAAAAAATACGTTAACGCTCGAGATGTGTTGCCGAAAGAGTTAATTGAAGAAATCCAAAAGTATGTAAAGGGGCAGCATCTGTATATTCCGCAAACCGACCGCCAATCGTGGGGCACTTCTACTGGAATCCAAGACGAGTTCCTCATCCGCAACACTGAAATTCGGAGAAAGTATAATAGCGGCATTCCTATAAAACAATTGGCTCTAATGTTCAATCTCAGTGAAGAAAGAATTCGCGGAATCGCTCATGAAAAATGCTCGGTTGAATGACTTTTAAACGCAACCGCTACCCTCATTGTGTTGCAACGGCCGTTTTGGCCGTTGCATATTTGTATTCACTGCTTGAATTGCGTATTACTCCGTCAATTCCCGCAAAAGGGCAGCCAGCTCATCGACCGTCGCCGCTCTGTAGGCCGGCTCTGCAAGCCGCAGCTCCTCATCGCGGCCGTATCCGTAGCCTACCGCAATCGCAGGAATGCCGTTTTTGCGCGCACCGATTACATCATGCTTCCGGTCGCCGATCATAATCGTTTCAGAAGGATCAATGCCTTGCGTCTCCAGCACATGCTGAATCACTTCCCCTTTATCGGTCCGCGTATTGTCCAGGTTGCTGCCGCCGACAAAATCAAAATAACGGCTGATCTCGAAATAATCAGCGATTTTTTCCGCAAAAAAGGTCGGTTTGGATGTAGCCATGCATACACGGACGCCTCTCTCCTTCAGCCCGCCCAGCAGCTCATGCATGCCGGGATACAATTCATTCTCATACATGCCCCGGTCAGCGAAATATTCCCGGTAGTACGCGATCCCCTGCTGCGATTGTTCCTCCGATAGTCCATACAGTTCTTGAAAGGTCTCCGTCAGCGGCGGACCGATAAACGGCTCCAGCGTATCGAGATTGTCTACATGGATATCAAATTTCGATAAAGCATACTGAACTCCGCTCGTAATGCCCAGCTTCGGATCAGTCAAAGTTCCGTCCAGATCGAATAATACTGTCGTTTTTTTCCCCATTTTCGCAGCTCTCCTTCATCATTCAAACTTCGGTGTGCAGCTTAACAATCAACAATTCCATACAGCTCATCGAGCGATCTAATCTCGTACTTCGGCTGAACAGAAGTAGTGTTGGCTTTGCCTGCCGGGTTGTACCAGCAAGTATCAATGCCGATATTAAGGCCGCCTTGCATATCGGAGGTTAATGAATCGCCTACGATAAGCATTTTACTGCGATCATGATACCCCAGCTTCTCAAAGGCATAGCCGAAAATACCGGTATGCGGCTTCTGATAGCCGGCTTCCTCGGAAATGATGACTTGCTCAAAGCAATCCGCCAGCCCGGAACGGGCAATCCGCGACAACTGAACATCCTTGTATCCGTTCGTAATGATCGCTAGACGATAGCGCTTCGCCAAATTGCGAATGACCGCCTCTGCACCGTCGAACAGAAAATGCCCCTCTCCCAAAAAGCCCAGATAACGATCACTAATTTCGTCGGCATCAATCGTAAAGGCGGCATCGCCCTCAAACAACCGTCTAAACCGTTCAACCTTCAGCTCGCTTGTCGTTACGTGCCCCTGCTCCAATTCCCTCCACAGGCCGCTGTTTATCTGCTTATACCTGAAGGTGTAGCTATCCGCCTCCTCGGCGCGAGCCAGCGACTCTTCAATGCCAATATGCCGAAAAACGCTGGAAAGCGCATGCTCCTCAGCCCGCGGATAATCGAATAACGTATCGTCTGCATCGAATAAAATAATTTCATATGCCAAGTTATGCTGCCTCCTTCTGCTATCTTCCTCGAGTGCGCTTGGCAGCGACGCTCTGCTCCAGTGCATAAAGCTCGTCTTCCACGCTTTGCAAGCGTTCCATTACGGATTTGCGTGCATCGGCAATCGCCTGATTGTAGACATAGGGTCCAAGCTCAGCCAGCATATAGTCAAGCAGCTGCTCCGCGGCGATCGAGCCGATTGACTCGTCACGCTCCAGCTCGAAAAAGCTTTGCACACGCTCAACAAGCGCTTCCTTCTGTTCTCTTTCCAGCTTTAGCTTCATCATTATTGCCCAGCCCCTTCCGCCAATTGTCCTTGGAGTACCATAACAGCTCGTCCGGAGAGCAGCACCCTGTCCCCGCTTAATTCTGTCCCTACATAGCCGCCTCTAGCTGATGCTTGATAGCCGGTCAATTGCTCCTTACGCAGCCGTTTGCTCCAATAAGGGGCAAGTGCGCAATGCGCCGATCCCGTCACCGGATCTTCATTTACGCCAAGCTTCGGGAAAAAGGCCCGGGACACAAAATCGCAATGGCTTCCGCTATCCGCTTTTGCCGTAATAATGACTCCTCTTCCATCCAGGCTGCCCAGCAGCTGCCAATCCGGCTTCAACTCGCGAACGGTACGCTCGCTGTCGACTTCTACAACGTAGTCGAAGCGGTTTTTCCCGGTATAACGCGGGATAAGGCCTAGACCTTGTATGAGCGTCTCCGGCGCTTGCACCGGCGAAGGCGGTTCAGCAGGGAAATCCATCTTCATCCATCCCCCGCTGCCCTCCGTCTCCTTGACGACAGTCAGCAAACCGCTTTTTGTCGCAAAAGCCGCTTTTTCAGAAGGCTGCAGCCTTCCCGTCTCCCATAATGCAAAAGCGGCGGCAAGGGTCGCATGACCGCATAACGCAACCTCCGCAGCCGGCGTAAACCAGCGCAGCTCATATCCGTCAGCCTTTTGCGCAACAAACGCTGTCTCCGATAAATTCATTTCCGCCGCGACCTGCTGCATCCACTGCTCTTCTGCCGGCTTTTCCAGCAAGCAAACCGCTGCCGGATTGCCGCTAAACGCCGTATCAGCAAAGGCATCTACAATATAGATTGGAATCATCGTTAAATTCATCTCCTCTGTACATAAAAAAAGAGGATGCCCATGGAACGGATCCTCACTGGCCATGCTTGTATATTGTTATTCTTTCCAGCTATCCTGCAATGGAATGAGAATCTCCACTTTTCTTCCAACTGACACTACATATCCTACCTAGTTTATCACGCGTTCTATACGTTGGCATAGTCTTTTTCTCGTAAAATGGGTGGCGGCCGCCAGCGAAGTTGCTTCGCAATTTAGCGAAACCACTTGCGCTAATTCAGCATTCTCTTCAATAAACAAAGCCGTTAGCGAACCTAGCTTCGCTTCTCATGAACCTAGCTTCACGAACAGCGAAATTAGCTTCGTAATGCTGGACAACCGCTCCAAATCCCGCTCTACAGCGAATCTAGCTTCGTTATATAGCGAGTCTGCTTCGCTAATGATGAGTCAGGATGCTCATCCCTCCCTCAAGTTCGCGTTCACTCCCTCCCAACAGCGACAAAAAAAGCAACCGGCCGCTTACGCGCGCCGATTGCTATTATTTCAACAGATTTAGAAGTTGAATACGAAGTCGTCATCCTTCAACTGCTCAACGTGAACGGTACGAACGTAGCCGTTGCCTTTTTTCGAGAAGAAGTCATGCTGCTTCGTATGCGTGCTGATGCCGTTGAAGACGATCGGGTTGACCGGCTCCTCTGGGAAATGAGGATCGAAGCCCAGATTCATCAGCGCTTTGTTCGCATTGTAGCGGACATAAGCCTTCACTTCGTCCTGCAGGCCGATCGGGCTGTACAGGTCGTCCGTGTATACAGCTTCATTCTCATACAGCGTCTGCAGCAGCTCATAAAGCTCTTCCTTCAGCTGCGCTTGCTCTTCTGCGCTGAACTCTTGGTACAGCTCTTGCGCAAGCGTGCCTACGTACAAGCCGTGGATGCTTTCGTCGCGAAGGATCAAGTCGATGATCTCGCCGCTGCTCGTCATCTTGCCTTGACCAGCCAAATAGAGCGGATAGAAGAAACCGCTGTAGAACAAGTAGCTTTCCAGGAATACGGAAGCCGCCATCGCTTTGTAAAGCTGCTGCTTCGTCTCGATGCCGTGGTACCACGAGGAGATGAGGTTCGCTTTTTTCTGCAGCTGCTCATTCGTTTCTACCCAGTTGAAAATCGCGTCAATCTCTTCAGCAGACGCCAGCGTCGTGAAGATACTGCTGTACGATTTCGCATGAATTTGCTCCATCATGGACATGAAAGCCAATACCGCTTTGCGCTGCAGGCCTTCAACATGCTCCAAAATTTTCGGCATGCCGATGCCGCCTTGAATGGTATCGAGAAGCGTCAGTCCGCCCAGCACGTTTTTGTAGACGGTACGCTCGATTTCGCTCATTTCCATCCAGTCCATTTTGTCATCGGACAATGGAATTTCATCATCCGTCCAGAACTGCATAACGTTCTGCTGCCAGAAGGTTAGTGTAAAATCGTCATCCGGACGGTTCCAGTTTACTGCTTTCATCGTCAAAATTGCTCCTTTGCAAGCATAAACGGCCTGCGCGGCCAAGACGGCGGCGCAGCCCGTTTTGCATTGAATATATAAACGATAATCGTAATAAGTGCTGTTAAATTATACGGCGCAGCTTGTGCATTCCTCAACGGAAAGACGCTTCGTTCTCGTATAATAGAGCGATTTGAGACCTTTTTGCGCAGCATAAATATAGAACCGCGCCAGTTCACGAGTCGTTACGTTGCTGTTCACATGCAGAACTGTCGAAATGCCTTGGTCGACGTGCTGCTGAATTTCCCAGATCAGGTCAATCAGCTTGAATTGATCGATGTTGTATGCCGATTTGTAGTAGAAGTAGTTCTCCTGCGACAGGAACGGCATTGGGTAGTAAGTTGTCGAGTTCGCATATGTACGCGTCTCGATATGCTCAACGATTGGCATAACGCTCGACGTTGCGTTCTGGATGTACGAAATGCTTTGTGTTGGCGCGATCGCCAGACGGTAAGCATGGTACAGGCCGTGCTTTTGCACTTTCTCTTTCAGCGCTGCCCAGTCTTCCGGCGAAGGAATTTCCATACCTTGGAACAGCTCTTTCACACGGTCCAGCTTCGGACGGAAATCGGTCTCTACATAACGGTCAAAGTATGTGCCCTTCGCATATTCGGAACGGTCGAAATCTTTGAATGTCTCGCCGCGTTCCTTCGCGATTTCCATGCTTTGCTCGATGGAGTAGTAGTTCATCATCATGAAGAACGTGCTTGCGAAATCTTTCGCTTCTTCACTTTCATAAGCGATTTTGTTCTTCGCGAGGTAGCCGTTCAGGTTCATCGCGCCAAGTCCAACGGAATGAAGCTCTTCATTGGCTTTGCGGACGCCCGGTGCGTTGTCGATCGCCGACAGGTCGCTTACCGTCGTCAATGCTTCGATGCCGACATGAACCGATTCTTTAATCTTTTTGTGCTCCATCACGTTCACGATGTTAAGGGAAGCCAGGTTGCAGCTGATGTCGCGCTTAATGACATCGTCGATGCCGTAATCGTTAATCGTCGAAGTTTCTTGCACTTGGAAAATTTCCGTACACAGGTTCGACATTTTGATTCCGCCGATATCCTTCAGCGCATGAACGCGGTTCGCGTTCGATTTGTTCATAATGTATGGGTAACCCGATTCCAATTGAATCGAAGCAATCTTCGTCATCATGTCGCGCGCGTTCATAACCACTTTTTTCACAACGCGGTCGTTCGCGAGCAATTCTTCGTACATTTCATCCATATCCATATCGTCCAGATGCTTGCCGTAGGCCATGTGAACGGAATGTGGTCCAAATACATTCAGCGGCTTGTTCTGTGCAGCCAGCTCATAGAATTTGTTCGGAATAATCAGGCCGATGGACAGCGTTTTAATACGCGATTTCTCGTCGGCATTAATTTTTTTACAATCCAGGAACTCAATGATATCCCAGCCGAAAATGTTGTAGTAACCGGCGCCGGAGCCTTTGCGCTGACCCATTTGGTCGGCGTAGGAGAACGCGTCCTCCATCAGTTTCAGTACCGGCATAACGCCTTTCGCTGCACCTTCAACGCCTTTGATCGATTCGCCGCGGCCGCGCAGCTTCGACAGGTTGACGGCAACGCCGCCGCCGATTTTGGACAACTGCATGCAAGTGCCGAGCACGTAGTTGATCGAGTTCAGGGAGTCGTCCATCTCCAGCAGGAAACAGGACACCATTTCACCGCGGCGGCTTTTGCCTGCGTTCAGGAACGTTGGCGTCGCCGGCTGCAGCCGCTGCTCGATCATCGCTTCCGCAATGCGAAGCGCTCTGGCTGCATCGCCTTCACCGAGGTGAAGCGCAACGATTGCAACGCGGTCGGAGTATTTCTCCAAATATTGCGATTTGTTGTTGGACTTCATCGCGTAGTCTTTATAGAACTTCGAGATCGCCATATAGGATTCAAACTGAAAGCCGTTGTTTTCCGCTAGTGTAAATACGGCCTCCACTTGCTCATATGTATAATCCTCGAATACATTCTCGTAGTAGTCATTCTCTATTAGATAGTCAAGCTTTTCGCGCAGCGAGCCAAACTTCATGCTTTTGCTGTCGACTTCCTCCATAAAAGCGGCTACCGCTTCCTTGTCTTTATCCAATTGATAGAAGCCGTCCGCCCCGCGTTGCATGAGCTCGTTGTTCAGTTCGATATGTTTCAATGGTCCGCACCCTTTCAACAAAATATTCCATATCTTGATTTGTTCCGGATAATTCAAATTTCGATAAAACAGGCACACCGAACATTTCCGAGATCGTATCCGCGCTCTTCGCAAATCCGTCTCCCCAATTCCGGTTACCGCTGGCAGACACGCCGCACAGGTGGTCGGAATTTTTCTCAAGGAACGACATAACCCGCTCCGGCACTTGTCCGAACCCCGTTGTGTAAGTGATCAAAACGAATGGCTCATCCACTTCGCTTTGCTCCTGAATCGGCACAGCCCGCATATTCAGCTTGTTGATAAAACGCTTGACATTGCCTGTACGGGAATCATAGACAACCAGCATGTTTTTCTCTCTCTCCTTCGCTGAATTATAGCAATAGAAAAGCGCTTCTGACTGCAACAACCGTCAAATGCGCTAGTAGACGTCTTGGTGTAGTATCGACTCATATACTCAATATCTAGTCGATGTTTTTGATTCTACATCAATATATAGGTCTAGTCAATGAAATTTATGGAGAAAATTTATCGGACTCTATTTCGGGCACTCGACTATTTTACCAGATGAGGATATGATGTGATAGTGACAGTTTATTGCTATTTTGGAGGGTTAAAATGAGTGAGAATCTATCGGCCGAACAGCTGCGCGAGGCGATTGAAAAGCTGTTTTCGGATGCAGGATATACGGTTCCCGGAATGCTTCCGGCCATCGATGCATTGGTGAAAGATAATGACCGGCTGAAGCAGGAATTGAAAAAATTGCGGCTTGCAGCCGCCCGCGGATCTTCACTCGGCGACGGGATGAACAGCCGCTTGAAGGATGCTCTCAGGGAATAAAACGAGGAGCTCTTGCGTGATGCTGGAAAAGCGTAAAGGCTGATCCTCAACAAAATGAGCTGCCTTTCGGCGCTGGATGACGGCATTCGCCTCTTTTGCAAACTTTTGCTAAAATAATACATCCTGCAGCATAGTATGACAGAAGGCATCATGAATGATACAAAGAGGAGCTATAGCCCAATTATGGAACGAGGCCTCATCACCGTTATTACCGGCCCGATGTTTTCCGAGAAAACAGGTGAATTGATCCGCCGCTGCCAGAAGCTTCAGCAATTCGGGCGGATGAGCGTCGCGGTCTATAAGCCTGCGGAGGACACTCGCTTCAGCGAAACGGAAATCGTGAGCCGGATGGGTTACCGGCTGCCGTCAGCCAGCCTGCCGCGCCAGCTTACACCGGATGCGGCTGCCAAAGTTATAGAAGACACGAAGGCGGTAAATGTCGTCGCCTTTGACGAGGTGCAGTTTTTCGACAGGGCGATCGCCGATTTGATCGGCACGCTCGCAAGCGAAGGCAAGCATGTTATTGCGGCCGGACTGAACATGGATTACAGGGGTAAAGCGTTTGGAGCGATCGGAGAGCTGCTCGCAGTCGCCGACGAGATCGTCAAGCTGCATGCTTATTGCGCGGTATGCGGCAGCGGCGATGCCGCCTTTACCCAGCGTGTCGTAAACGGCAGGCCGGCGACTCTTGGACCTGTCTTTCTAATCGGCGATAAAGAGAGCTACGAGCCCCGCTGCAGGCGTTGCTTCGTTCCGCCGCACAAAGCTTCGACGAGCGGAGCCGCACCCTCAGAAGAGGCTTCCAAGCGCTCAGAAGACGGACGTCAAATTCCTTCCGGACATCAGGAAAAATTTTGATGAAACCCAAAAAAGGTGTCGCACAAGCAAACGCATGTGCGACACCTTTTTCACTTTATACTAGCGCTTCACCGCTGCGAAGAAAAGCCGTTCAGAGCTCTCGCCAGCCGGCTCCAGCTTGAAATCGGCGTAACGGTCCACAGCCTCGAAGCCGGCCCGCCGCAAGGCGGACTCGATCCAATCGGGATCATAGGCGCGCTGCCTGTGCAGCTCCTCAAACCGGCGGAACCGCTCTCCGCGCTCTTGCGCAAAGATCGTCAAATGATGCTCGATTTCGCAGCGCTCCTCATCCAGCTCGGAGGTCCAAATGTAGGCGACATCCTCCTCGTCCAGAATGAAAGGCTGCTCATCCGCATAACGGCGGAGGAGCGACGGCGCATGCACATCGAACAGGAACAAGCCGCCGCTCTTCAATCCGTCGTACGCGGCCCGGAAGGCCGCTTCAACGTCAGCTTCCTCGGTTAAGTAATTGATACAGTCGCAGAAGGACAACACGCAATCTGCCGGCTCCAGAAGCTGCCAGTCGCGCATGTCCTGCTGCAGCCATACGACGGTCCCGCTGCGCGCGGGATGCTCATCCCATTTGCTGCGGGCAACAGCCAGCATATCAGCCGATAGATCAATGCCGTACACCTGCTTGCCTGACAGCGCGAGCGGCACCGCAATGCTGCCTGTTCCGCAGCCGAGATCAACGACCGTTTCCGGCACACCGTAGCGCTGCCAGCAGCTTTCGGCAAATTGCAGCCACTGCTCGTAAGGCATATCCTCCATCAGCCGATCATAGACCGAAGCAAATTGTCCATACGAATCCATAGCTCTATTCCTCCGAATGCTCCGCGCCTGAGCCGATGCTGTCAGTAGACTGCTCCGCAGTCTCACTCGCGCCCCCGGCTTCCGGAGCAGCTTCCGCCAAATACGTCCAGCTGCCCTTTTGCGTAACCGCTCCCTCCCGCATCAGCTTGCCAAGCGCCCGTTTGAACGCCGATTTGCTAATTTGGAACTTTTGCTTAATCGCATCAGCCGGCGATTCATCCGAATAAGGCATGCCGCCGCCCGGGCGTTCCTTCAAGTAGGCAAGAATCCGGTCGGCATCCTCCAGCCGGCCTTCCTGCTTGAGCTTGGCCATCGACAGGTTGACGCGGCCATCCTCGCGAATGAACGTAACCCGGGCCGATACCCGTTCGCCGAGCCTCAGAGGTCTTGTCCGCTCCGCGCCCGGTATCATCCCGAATACGCCAAAGCCGACAACGCCCCCGTCAATGAGCACGAAGGAGCCCATCTGCAGCGATTTCGTTACCCAGCCTTCAACCCACTGGTTGCGCCAGGCTTGCGGCGCATCGAATACGAGCGGCCCAAGCTCATCCTCTCCTGCCAGCGTAGCCAGCAGCCGGCCTGCCTTATCGTGGCCGAGAATGACATGCACCTCGTCGCCTGGAAGCGGACGGTATTCGACTTTTTCCGGCAGCTCCGAGAGCGGAAGCAGCAATTGGCGGCCAAGTCCAATTTCCAGAAAGCAGCCCAGCCGCGGATGCACATCCGCTACCTTAAGGCGTGCCATTTCTCCCAGCGCAAGCAATGGACGCTTCATCGTCGCAGAAATCCGGTCCTCGGTATCAAAGAACAGGAATACTTCCACTTCATTGCCCAGCTTCGGCTTTTTGCCGACGAGCTCCGTGTAGTGCATCAGCACCTCGTTCTCGCCATCGGTCAAAAAATAACCATAGGGCGACACTTCACGCGCCACCCTTAATGTTTGATACGTACCGGCAATCCAGCTCATGCGAACTCCACTACCTTCGCATCTGACCACAGACGCTCGATGTTATAGTATTCGCGCTCGTCGCGGTGGAACACATGGACGATGACATCGCCAAGGTCGATCAGCACCCATCTTGCCGAGTCCATCCCTTCCATGCCGCGCACTTTAACGCCGCGCATATCCGCTTGTTTTTTAATTTCTGTTGCAATCGCTTGTACCTGCGTATCTGAATTGCCGTGGCAAATGACAAAATAATCAGCCACTAGCGAAATTTCTTTCAAATTCAATGCAACGATGCGCATCGCTTTCTTATCTTCTGCGGCAGCAACCGTCACCTGCAGCAATTCGTCTGAATGTACCGTCATTGCTCAACCTCCTGTTTTTTGCTGTTCAATTAAATCATTGCGGGCATCTACCGTTAGCGGAAATATCCGCTTGCCCTTGGCAACCAGAAACGAAATCGTACTGTCGAATCCCACAATTAACGCCTGCTCCAAGCTTTGCCCGCTTAACTCGCGAATAGACTCCACGCCCGGAAAATCACGGCCCGGCTCCATATAATCGGCAAGGCAGACGATCTTGTCCAGCTTCGTCATGCCGATGCGGCCCGACGTATGGTAGCGGATGGCGTCCAGCACCTGGATATCAGCAACGCCGTATTCCTGCTCCGCGACCCAAGCGCCAACCTCGGCATGCCACAGCTCCTTATCATAGAGGAGCAGCATCCCATTGAGCTTCTGCTCGCGAATGATTTGTTCCATTTTTGCAGTTTGCCAATATTTCGCCACATCATGCAAAATAGCGGCAAGCTCTGCTTTCACCGGATCTTCTCCGTACCGCTCAGCCAGCAGAACGGCCGTCTTCATTACCCCTTCGGTATGAAGCCAGCGTCGTTCAGGCATTTGCGCTTTGACAGATGCGATCATCTGCTCACGATTCATATAAAGCTCTCCCCTCGATGCACTGCCGGACAGACTCGGGAACCCTGTAACGGATCGACTGGCCGAGCCGTACCCGGTTGCGGATATCGGTTGAGGAGATGCCGATTGCCGGCATAGCAATGATGCTTAGCTTGCTTCGGATATAAGCGGGCAAGCTGTCCGGCTCTGCCGGCGTCCCCTCCCGCTCGAGGCCAATGAAGGACACCAGCGAGACCAGCTCCTCCACCCGATGCCATTGCGGCAAATCGTTGATCCGGTCGGACCCGATAATATACGAGAAGGCATGCTCTGGATACAGACGGGACAGCTCAAGCGCCGTATCGACAGAATAGCTCATTCCGCCTCTGCGAAGCTCCAGGTCAACAACACGGAATGCTGCATGATCCTGTATTGCATCCTCCACCATCTGATAGCGGATATCGCTGTCAACACCCGGCTGCCGGTCCTTAAGCGGAGGCTTAAAGGACGGAATAAACCAGATCTCGTCCAAACCGCACCGGTCAAGCGCCGTTTCCGCCGCTATCAGATGACCGATATGAATAGGGTCGAAGGTGCCGCCCATGATGCCGATATTGCCCATGCTGATCTGTCCCCTCCTCTCCGTACATGCCAATTGCCCACAATCAATTCCTGCTCCTGCTAGCGCTTCGGCGATGGCAGCTCGATTTTGCGGTACTTCTCGTCGCTTGACTTCTTATACAGTACGATCGTTTTGCCGATAACCTGTACAAGCTCTGCGCCAGATGCATCCGCAACCTCTGCGCCGATCTCCCGCGGATCGTCCATGCAGTTGTTCAATACGGACAATTTAATCAGCTCGCGAACTTCAATCGCTTCTTCAATATGACGAACGAGCTGCTCGTTCGTACCGCCTTTGCCCACCTGAAAAATCGGCTGCAAATGATGCGCCAATGCGCGCAAATGACGTTTTTGTTTGCCTGTCAACATGATCGTTATGCTCCTTCTTTTTTCGCACTTTCTGCTACTAACAAATTAAATTAGCGAGGCCAGCACCGTTTCCCGCATTGCGGCAACCGGCGCAGTCTGTCCCGTCCAATATTCAAAGGCGTAAGCGCCCTGATAAATAAACATGCCCAGCCCGCCGTGAATGCGGCAGCCTGCTTGCTCCGCTTCCCGAAGAAATTTCGTCTTCAGCGGATTGTAGATCAAGTCGCTTGCAACCGCGCCTTGCTTCAGCCAGCCAGCTTCTACCGGGCTTGCGTCCGTATGGGGATGCATGCCGACGGAAGTCGTATTGATAACGATATCCGCATCGCGGCAAGCTTCTTGCAACCCGTCATATGTTACGGCCCGAAGCTCTGCCAAGCTGCCGAAGCTGTGCGCCAGCTCACGGGCACGGTCCTCCGTACGATTGGCAATCGTTATGCTTGCAGGCTTCTCGCCTGCCAGAGCATAGACGATTCCGCGCGATGCTCCGCCTGCTCCGATAACGACGATCCGCTTTCCGGCAATTGCGGGCTCCGCTTCTTCCTTCAGCGACCGGACATAGCCGATGCCATCGGTGTTATAGCCCGTCAGTCTGCCGTTGTCGTTCACAATCGTATTAACCGCTCCGATCGCTTCCGCGCCAGGGTCGATCGCATCCATATGCTTCATAATATCCAGCTTGTGGGGAATCGTCACATTGACTCCCCTAATGCCCATAGCCCGTACACCTGCGATAAAATCAGCAAGCTTGTCAGACGTAATATGATAGGCGGCATACACGCCGTTAACGCCTGTTTCCCGGAACGCCCGATTCATCATAATCGGTGATTTGGAATGGCGGATCGGATCGCCGATAACGCCGTAAAGCACGGTATGGCTGTCAATTACATGGCCTGCCGTCTCCTTGCTAAGCGCCGTTAGACTCATGTCCGCTCCCCCTCTTCTATTAGATAAGCGAATCTCTCAACATCACTTTAATGCCCTTAGGCGCATACAAATCAACGATTGCACCCGTCGTTCCGTTTGCTTGAATCCAGCCAAGGCCGGCGATGAAAATATCCTTCTTCGCGCCACGCGGAATACGCAATGAATGACGGGTCCAGGTCGGCATTTCATCAAGCTCCTCGCGGGAAGGCGCTCCCAGCAGTTCTCCGCGGTGCTCCTTGTACAGCTCGTCCGCCCGTTCGAGCTTCGTCCGGTGGACATTCAACGAGTTCGAGATATAAAGCGTAAACGACTGGCGGTCTCCTTCGACGAAGTCGAAGCGAACGAGGCTGCTGATGAACAGCGTCTGCTTATCGTTCAATTGATACACGAGCGGCTTGATCGGCTTGTCGGGCAGCAGCGACTGCAAGAAGCTGCGCGGAACAATTTCCGTCATCCGGGAGGCATAGACGATTCCCGGCGTATCGATAATATCCTTGTCATCGTCCAGAGGAATATGAACCGCGTCGAGCGTCGTTCCCGGATAACGGGACGTCGTCAGCTCGCGATCCAAATCGCTATAATCACGAATCAGCCTGTTGATCAATGTCGATTTGCCTACATTAGTCGCGCCTACAACATACACATCGCGCCCTTTGCGGTGACGCTCCAGCGCTTCGATGACATGATCAAAGCCGATGTTGCGCTTCGCGCTGCAAAGCACGATATCGACCGTACGCAAGCCCTCGGCTTTAGCCTGCTGCTGCACCCAGTTGCGAATCCGGTTCAAATTCATCGACTTCGGCAGCAAATCAACCTTATTCACGACGAGCAGCACCGGATTATTGCCGACAAAACGCTGCAAGCCTGAAATCAAGCTGCCTTCGAAGTCATACAAATCGACGATATGGACGACCAAGCTGTCCGTTGAGCCGATGCTTCCAAGCAAGCGCAGGAAATCATCCTGATCCACTGCTATAGAAGATGCTTCATTATAATTGCGTATACGGAAACAGCGCTGGCAAATGACCGGCTCCCGCTTCAATGCAGACTCCGGCAAATATCCTGCCTCTTCCTGATTCTCCGACTGCAAGTTCACGCCGCAGCCAGCGCATGACAGCGCAATTCCGCTATCCAATTCCTTCATTACTTCGTCTCCCCCTCATACCATAACCCTTTCTTCCGCAATCTCGACAACGCGATGCGTTCGATCCGGCGGTTGACCCGGGTCATGATTCCTTCATCAGCAGGAGCAATTGGCGTTACAAGAATCGTATACAATCCCATCCGGTTGCCGCCGAGCACGTCTGTCAGCATCTGGTCGCCCAGCACAACCGTCTTCTCCGCGGGCAGCCCCAGTACAGCGAGCGCTTTGCGGAAAGATTTATTCGCCGGCTTGCGGGCGGCATGAATATACGGAATGTCGAGCGGTTTGGCGAACTTCGACACTCTCGTCTCATTATTATTCGATACGATAACCACTTTAAAGCCCCGATCGCGAACGCGGTCCAGCCATTTGACCAGTTCAGGCGTAGCGAGCGCTTCACGGGCACCGACCAGTGTGTTGTCCAGATCGGTAATAATGCCGCGCACGCCTTTCGCGTACAACTCATCTAATTGAATATCATAAACCGTATTCACACGCATGTGCGGCAACAGCCTCTCGAACATAAGCGCTTGACCCCTTTGCATTCTCCTGCTATCTTACGAAACTATACCATAGAACACGAATTTGTTGCAAAAAAATACCGCCGCCGTCAAACGACGGCGGACGGCTTCTTTCCATTAATAGTCGATTATAGGCTTCCGCCTGCAATTAGGCTTCTTTTTCATGACGATCTATACCTGTTGCTTCATTTATAATTGCTGCATGATCGACTTCACTTTGCCGACGAACCGGTCGGCTTCCTCATTCGAAGATTTGACGGAACTATACTTCGCCCGCTCGAATCCGTCCAACACCTCGCGCCAGTCGCTTTGCAGCGGCTTGCCGTCACTGGACCACCGGAGCAGCGCTTCACGGAGCGTCTCATGCTCCCCGCGCTCCAGCCCTTTTCTTCTGCATTTGCGCAGCAGCCTCTCCGTCTCCCATACGATCCGTTCATCCGAAGTGAACGAACGGAAACGGAAGCTCCGCCATACTTGCACGAACTGTTTCCTTCTGAGCACAGCCCAGACCGCAATCAGAACGGCAAGCAAAGATACCGAAATCCACAAACCAGTTTTCAACAGTGAGCCGTTGGCCTGAGCTGCTGTGACTGGTTCCGGACTGTCGCCGATATCAGTCAAATCCGGCATCACAGGAGCAGCTTCCGCAGGCAGCGTGTAAGGGAATGAAAACCCCGCCGTTGCTTCAAACGGAATCCAGCCATACCCGTCGAAATAAATTTCGACCCAGGAATGAGCATCGGAGTTGCGCACCGTATAGGTGCCCTCACCATTCGGATTTCGTTCACCCTCATCAGGAATTCCTCCTGACATGCCCGGCGGGCCGTACTCCGATACCGGGAGCGCCCCGGGAGCAAAGCCCTTCACCCAGCGCGCAGGCAGCCCCAGCGAACGGGACATGACAGCCATCGCCGTCGAGAAATAATCGCAATAGCCTTCCTTCAATTCGAACAAGAACTGATCAACAAAGTCTTTGCTGGAGCCGCTAAGCTTAGATAGATCAGGCTTATTTGTATATACGTAATTCTCACGCAGGTACGTTTCCAGCAGCTTGGCGCGGTCGTAATCATTAGATGCGCCTTCGGTAATATCGAGTGCGAGCTGCTTCACACGCTGCGGAAGCTCGCTAGGCAGCTGCAAGTAACGCTCTGTTTGAAAAGACCGCTCAGCCTTCGTCTTGCTAAGACCTTCTGCATCAAGAACCGTTATATCCGATCTGACAGAATAAGCTGCGGGAAAATCTCTCATCGTCCAATTCGACCATCTTAGCTCATGGGCATTAGGTGCCCAGGCGAGCCCATTCGGAATTGGCGATTCCGACTTGCCGACCCAATGAACAGATGAAATCGGGGACGCGGCAAACAGGACGGGATAGTTATCCTTCCGAATCATAGAAACCGTCTGTTCGACAGACAGAGTTTCCGCTAAGCTTCGATCATCTTGCAACGGTAGCACACCATCTTTGACGATTCCGCTAAACAAAGGCTCATCTTCATTGTTATCACTCTTCCAGCCGTCGCCGGAATAAAAGCTTTTGGTCTCGCCGCGCCAATAAGCACGATGGCTCGTCGTAACTGTCATAACAGGTGAATAGTCGTAATTAAACCCGCCGCCGAGCTTCGTATCATCTCGCCCATAGCCCGAGCTTGTATCGCCGGTGCTGATCTGGGTTGGTGAGTTCAGTCCCTTGTCGCCAAGGAAGACGTTGACGCGCTCCCCCTTCGATTCCTTCCATATCGTATACGGATCCTGCAAAATAGGCGAAACCGTCGGCATTAACACGCCTATTCCCATTAGCAGCGAAAGTACAATTGCAACCGGCAGCAGAAGCTGCAGCGGATATTCAAGCAACTCCTGCCAGCTGCGCGGATGACTGCGCTCCAGCCGCCTTAAGTGGGCGGCAACGAGCCAGATTAATCCAAGAAATACGATCCAGGCGACTTTATCCCACAACCAGATGGGCGTAAACGAGTCCGCAATCGTCAGCGACAGCAGATTGACGCTTACGAAGCCAATCATTCTAGCTCGCGTCGTCACCCATTTGCTGAACAGTAAATACATGAAGAACAGGACGCAAACGAACCAAATAAACGGGTCGAGCTGCTTTGCATAGAACCATAGCAGGTCAAGTCTTTCATTCCAAGTCTCAGGCTTGCCATACACGGTGTCAAATTGAATATATGTGATCGTAGATATTAGCAGCAGTACTGCTTGGGCTATCACTTTCGTTACTCGCAATCGAAGCGGCATTATAATATCGACCGCCACTGCGAGCAGAAGCGCTGCGTTCACAATCTGAAACGTCTCTTCCCACCAGTACCCCTCAAAGACAGCAATCGTATTCATTATCATCAGCGCTACGAACAAACTGGACAGCTTCACATACCAGTCAGGCGCTAAGTAGCGGAAAATCCGCTTGATGAGCCGAAATAACAGTATCATGAGCCACCGCCCCCTTCCAGTACAGCCGGCAGCTCCTGCAGCTGCTGCAGCGAGAATACGGGCCAGCCGCGGCTTCGCAGCAGCTGCCTCCAGCTCTCGTCTTGTCGCACCTGTCCGGCAGGCTTACCGATTTGGAGAAGGCATGGCGTCAGCCCTTTGCGGAACAGCCATTCCATGGAACGGATCGCTTCCTTGCCAGTGACTCCGGAAATCAGCACCGCAAACGATCCCGGCTCCAGCATAGAGTCTGCTTTCAAAAGAGACTTGTACACGGTATGCGGGGCGTCGGCTTCAACAAAAGTCAGATGCTTGATTACCGCGCTCCGCTGCTCCAGTCCCGACTTAGGCTGCAGCATGGTCAATTGCGTGCCAACCGACAGCAAGCCCATCGCCGTATCCCCCTTCAAGCCGTTCTCGAGCAATGAAGCGGCTGCAGATACTGCCAGCTCGAAACGGTCTGCGGATGGAGCCGGATAATCGCCAGCATACCGGTCGAGAATGATGATCGTACGGGGCAGCGATTCCCGTTCAAACGCCTTTGACTTCCAATCCCCCGTCTTTGCCGTCGCATTCCAATGAACACGCGACAACCGGTCGCCATACAAATATTCCCTCACCCCGTTAATTTGCGTCGTCTCCTTCGATGAACGGGAAGCAATTGCATGCGAGTAAGGTCCGCGAATACCTCTCTGGATACCATGCCACTGCCGCAGCGGAACCGTCTGCGGCATGACGTTGAAAACCGCCTCGGAGCCGAAACGGCCGGAGTGCTCGAAGAGGCCGAACACGTCATGCGATAGACATTGCGTGGAGTGGAAGCGGTACTCGCCGCGCTGCAGCGGCGGAGTCAAATAGACAACCTCGCCGCTCCGCTTCCAGTTCGGGACGAACGAGGACTCGAAGTCCAGCCGTTGTCCGTTATGCCGGTACAACCGGTCACGAACGAGGACATAGGGAATCGGATAAACACCCGGAACACGTACCGATAGCTGCACTTCAAGCGAGCTGCCCGCCGTCAAAGACTGCTCGGCATGAGCCGGAGCTCCCTGCTGTTTGTAGCTGCGGCTGCCGTATACTTTGCTAATCCCGCTCCATCTTCCAAGCAATAAATATATAAGCAATAAGTTCAAAATCATAAACAGCATAAAGGCCGTCTTGCCGCCTTGAAATAAGAAATAAAATAATGCTGTGGAATAAATAAGCCCAATAACGACCCAGCGTCTTTTGTCCGTTATTTCCTTGGCCATCGCATTAGCGCTCCAGCCTTACCGGCACTTTCGTCTGATCCAGCACGACTGCGACAACATCCTCCGCCCGCAAACCGTTCATTCTTGCTTCCATATGGAGCAGCAGCCGGTGGGAAAGCACATAAGGAGCAAGCTGCTTAATATCGTCAGGCGTAACGAAGCTTCGCTGCTGCAAATAAGCGCTTGCCTTCGCCGCTCTCGCCAGCGCTATCGCCGCACGCGGACTGGCACCGAGCTGTACGCTTGAATGCTCGCGGGTCGAGCGGATAATCCGGATTAAATAATTGCCTACCGCGTCATCCATATGAACATGCTGCACTTGCTCCTGGATCCGGATAATATCTTCAATTTCACAGAGCTGGCTGCTGTTGTCCGAGGGGTGGCCTCCTTTATTCGACATGATCATCGCCTGCTCATCCTCTTCGCTTGGATAGCCGAGCGACAGCTTCATCATGAAACGGTCGAGCTGCGCTTCAGGGAGCGTGTAGGTGCCCTCGAATTCAATCGGGTTTTGCGTGGCAAGCAATATGAACGGCTCCGGCAGCACATACGTATCACCGTCTACCGTTACCCGTCCCTCCTCCATGGCCTCAAGCAACGCGGATTGCGTCTTGGTCGTTGCCCGGTTGATTTCGTCCGCCAGCAATATATTGGTCATCACCGGACCCGGGCGGAAAATAAACTGCTCCTGCTTCGGATGGTAGATCGATACACCTGTTATATCAGTTGGCAGCAAGTCCGGGTTGCACTGTATGCGCCGGAACTGTCCGCCAATCGATTTTGCCAATGCTTTCACGAGCTGGGTTTTTCCAGTGCCGGGCACATCCTCCAGCAGCACATGTCCGCCGCTGATTACAGCGGTCATCAGTCGTTCGATTTCCTCTTGCTTTCCTAGAATACAACGATTAAGGCTGCTAACAATCGACGAACATAACTGCATATCAGCAAGACGAGTTTCCATTTAGCAACGACCTCCCGAAAATTGTGAAATCTGCAGATCATAGTAGTATATTGTTTAGGTTATTTAGTACTATTTTACAGCACTTCCTTGAGGTTGCACAAATGCTTGTAATGCCAAAAAAAATTGGAGAATCCCACAGTCGGGATTCTCCAATTTCATTAACAATCGGTCGTTCAGCCCTTCGGCCTGACGACAAGCGCCGCCAGAAAGGAGAAAATAATCGCCGCCGATACGCCGGCGCTCGTCACTTTGAATATGCCGGATATGACGCCGATCCAGCCCGATTTCTCCAGCTCCGTCAATGCACCGTGTACGAGCGCGTTGCCGAAGCTTGTAATTGGTACTGTAGCGCCTGCTCCGGCGAATGCAACCAGAGGCTCATACCAGCCGATCCCGTCAATGATTGCCCCGATGACGACAAGCGTCGCCATCGTATGCGCAGGTGTCAGCTTAAACAAATCAAACATCAGCTGGCCGATTACACAAATCGCTCCGCCGATTACGAAAGCCCATAGAAACTGCATGCTGTCCTCATTCCTTTCCGCTGATGGCTACTGCATGGGCGATACAGGGAATGCTTTCACCCTGTTGAAAAGACAACGGCGACAGCAGCGCTCCTGTCGCTACAACCAGTACCCGCTTCAGCTCGCCTTTTGCAATGCGCTTAAGCAAATGTCCATAGGTCACGACCGCAGAACAGCCGCAGCCGCTCCCTCCCGCCTGCACCTTCTGGCGCGATACGTCATACACCATTAATCCGCAATCATTAAATACCGTTTGATCCATTGGCACCCCGTCCCTCATGAGCAGCTCGGTTGCGATAGGATGTCCTACACTCGCAAGGTCGCCGGTTACGATCAGATCATAATCTTTGGGTGTCCGTCCGGTATCGTTGAAATGCGACTGAATCGTATCGACCGCAGCCGGCGCCATGGCAGCTCCCATATTGAAAGGATCTTTAATGCCAAGATCGACGATTTTGCCAATTGTTGCGCATTCGACGACCGGACCGTCGCCGGAGGCCGCAATAACAGCCGCCCCGGCCCCTGTCACCGTATATTGCGCAGTAGGCGGCTTCTGCGAGCCATATTCGGTCGGATAGCGAAATTGCTTCTCAGCCGTGCAGTTATGGCTGCAAGTGCCGGCAAGCGCATAATCCGCTGAATTGGAATTGACCATCATCGAAGCGATGGCCAGCGTCTCCATCGAGGTTGAGCATGCGCCAAACACACCGATATAAGGGACGCCTAGTGCCCTGGCCGCAAACGTGTTGCTAATGATCTGATTCATCAGATCGCCGCCAACATAAAATTGCAGCTGATCCTTGTCGATACGCGCATTTTGAATCGCAAAATCAGTCGCCTGCTCCAAGAGCAGCCGCTCCGCCTTTTCCCAGCTTTTCTGCTGCATATCAAGCTCAGGATGAACCAGATCAAAGTCCGCCGCCAGCGGGCCGTCACCCTCGTCAGGCCCGACTACAGTTGCTGCCCCGATAATAACGGGCCGGTTCTCAAACCACCATGTCTGATTGCCCCGCAGCATGATCAGTGCCCCCCGTTAGTGCCGAGCAGCAAATGCGCAATCCCGACAAAAAAGGCGGCAACCGTACCGAAGACAATTACGGAACCGGCTAGCTTGAACATATTCGCGCCAACGCCGAGCACTAATCCTTCGCTGCGATGCTCGAGCGCGGCCGAGCACATGGAGTTGGCAAAGCCGGTAACGGGAACCGCAGTTCCGGCTCCGGCCCATTGTGCAATTTTATCGTAAACGCCGAGACTGGTTAGAATAACGGATATTAGAATAAGCACCGCTACGGTCGGATTGCTGGCATCCTCTTTGCTCATGCCCATAAGATGAATGAACATTTCCTGGATGCCTTGTCCGATAAAGCAAATGATCCCTCCGAACAAGAAGGCCTTCAAGCAGTTGGTAAAAATCGAACGCGAAGGCTCTCGCGTCTTGGCGAACGCCTGATATTCCTTGGGAGACATCGACATTTTCGGGTATTTGCCGTTCTCTGCGCTGCTGTTCGATGACAATGAGTTCCCCTCCTGAGGCTGTAGTGATCGCGCAACAAAGCCATTATTTCGATAAGGCTCGCACGATTTCTCCCTCATTATTTGTAAGAACAGTTCCAGTTATGCGTATGCGGGCGGGGTGCAAGGCAGGTGCTGCAAAAAGAAAAAAGCTCAAGAGTTCGGCAAACACCGTCTCTCGAGCTTTGGACGTAACCTTATTCACAAGCCGTATAACAGTAAAATAACAAGAAGCACGAACAATACAAGCGGCAGCAGCGCGGAAGTCCGCCGCCGGCTTCTGTTGTATCCCACGAGCAATCCCCCCAAAGAAACAGCCTTCTGCCATTAGCTTATGCGCGGGGAGACAATTGCGGAGATTGTCCGCTGTTATCGTAATATCAATTTCACAATGCGGAATCTGGGACACCGCTCGCAGCACTCGCACCGATCGCTGCGAGCGAAGCGGCTTCGCTATTTTACGAAGGTAATTTCGCTATAGCGCCTCTTTCCCCGTGCATTCCCTGACGGAGCGAATCAAACTTCGCTTTCCATGAACCTAGGTTCTCGAATAGCGAAGTTTGATTCGCTGCACGCTTGTGTGCTCTCCCGGCTGCCTTCTACTGCGAACTTAGCTTCGCTATTTTGCGAAGCTGCTTCATTGTTAATCTCGACTGCGGCGGTTAGCGAACCTTTCTTCGCTGTAGAGCGAAGCTGGTTCGCTAACCGCCAATGAGCAACAGATGGACGTCGCAAACCATAAACGCCGGAGTAAACGCAACAGCACAACGAACAAATAAAACGGCCCGCTCGGGATTATCTCCGAACGGGCCGTTATTACGAAGTTATTTCAGCGCCTCGCGCCAGGAATGACGCGGCTTCCAGCCGATCTTATCCTCAGCGAGCTTGTTGCTGACTAATGCGGTCAGCTCGGATACCGGCTTGCGGATATCCTTCACCTGAGCATAGTGCCGGTTCAACAGCAGCTCCGGCGATGCATCGGACATCATGTCGCTCGCCGTGATGTTCAGAGCGACAGACTCTGCCGGCTTCTCGCTCTCTACTGCCAAACGGCAAGCTTCTGCGGCATCACGTGCATCAATGTAACTCCACAGAATGCGGTGATGCCTTCCCGTATGCTCGAAGCCAGCGATGACATGTTCATATTCATCCGGCTCCAGCACATGCGAAAACCGCAGCGCATAGACGGACATCCCTACCCTGCGGTAGAACATATCGCCAATCTGCTCATTTACTCCCTTGGACAACCCGTAGCTTTCTTGGGCGAGCAGCGGATGAGTCTCATCCACCGGGAAAAAATCAGGCGCAAACGGTGTCTTTGCCCAGCAAAAGCCGTAAGCCGATTCGCTTGAACCAATAACAGCTTTATTAATGCCCAGCTTGGAAGCCGCTTCGAGCACATTGTATGTCGACATGACATTGTTGCTGAAAATGCGCTCCGGCGAGAAGTTGATCGGATTGGGCACAGCAGCCAGATGAACGACGCTATCCGCGTCCGCCAGCAAGCCATACACCTCGCCCAACGACCCGAGATCAGCCTGCATATAGCGGCTGTATCCCCTTCCTCCCGATGGCGGACGCATGTCGGTGCCGAATACGCGATAGCCGTGCTCGGCAAACTCCTTCACGACATAACGTCCCAGCTTGCCTTCCGCGCCTGTTATGACTACCGTCTTCATTTGCGCTCCACCCTTCTAAGGCCGAACGAGTGTACCATCCGGTCTGCGGTCTAATTTATACGGTCTGTGGTAGGTTTTGCCCAAAGCAGGCTCTGCCAGTAATAATGCCTTCTCCTCATCGATATCGATGCCAAGCCCAGGCTTGCCGGAAAGCTTCAGGCAGCCGCCTTCAAAGACAGCCATGCCAGGAAAAACCTCCCGCTCCCGTTCGTTAAAATGATTGCTTTCCTGAACGCCGAAGTTCCAGATCGCCATATCCAAATGTGCGGCAGCCACTTGGTTGACGGGATCATTTTCCCCGCCCTCCTGCCAAGCCGTCCGTACGCCAAACGCTTCGCATACGGCAGCGATTTTGCGGCAAGGGGTAATGCCACCCGCTTTGGATACACGCATCCGTACAAAATCGATCAAACGCTCCTTCACAAGCGGCAGCCATTCCTGCGGATGCACGAACAGCTCGCCGACAGCCTGCGGCGTCGTGCTTACATTGCGAACTTGCCTGTACCATTCTGTATGCTCAACCTGCAGCAGATCCTCCAGAAAGAACAGATGGTAAGGGTCAAGCCGTTTGGCGAGTGCAACCGCAGCCGCCGGATTCAAATGCTCATGCACGTCATGAGTGAATTTCAATTCCATCCCATAACGTACGCGAAGCTTCTCGAACATTTCGGGAATCGCCTTCACGTACAAATCCTCATCAAAACGGTTCGCCGGAGGGAAGAGCGAAGAGCCACCCGCGACGAATCCGCCGCCGCCGTAACCGCCGAGCTGGACGCGAATATGGGAGTAACCCTGCTCCCGGTAGCGCTCAACCTCTTCCTCCAGTTGCTCGTACGTATTGCCGTTGGCATGTCCGTATGCCCGGATCTCCGAGCGTGCGGGACCGCCAAGCAGCTCATAGACCGGCATTCCGGCCTGCTTGCCCTTAATGTCCCACAGTGCCATATCGATGCCGCTCATCGCCGTATGCAGCGTTGCGCCATTGCGCCAATAGCCGCTCGTATACATCGTCTGCCAAATATCCTCGATTTGTCCCGCTTCCCTGCCAATGAGCAGAGGAGCCAGCAGCTCCTCGATCACTTGCTCCACTGCGGTAGGGTGATACATATCGCTGGCGGATCCGATCCCGTACAAGCCCGGTTGATCCGTCTCTACTTTTACAATAGTCCAAGTTCGGTCATGCCTCGTACGAATGCACTTAATGCCTGCTATCTTTGCCATTTGATCCTATATCCCCCTCGCATGATGGATCAGCTATCGCAGCAACGGCTGCTCGCCTTTTATACGCGTTTCAATCCGATTGTAACGATCTCTGCAGGTCCAACTGCCAGGCTGCCTTCAGCCTGCAAATCCGATGGACGCTCCAGAATATCACTCTTATAGATGCCGTTCAGCCCCGCTGACGATTCCACCGATACCGATGTCGGCTCAGCGGACACATTGAACATCCGCAGCATAATATCACCGGAGTACTCGCTGACTTTAAGAGCAGTAACCGCCATGCGCTCGCCATTCCAATCGATCAGCTTGCCGCTTGCCGACAGCTTGCCTTCATGCACATCCGTTTGACGCGCTGTCCAAGGCACCTGGAATTGATAAGCGTCCACATAAGCCTCTCCAGCAATAGCAGTTCCTTCATGAAGGATCAGCTTCAGCTCGGCTGTCTGCTTGCCTTGGCATTGCGCTTCCGGAGTTGCGAATACGCCCCAATCCCCAAGCTCGCGCACGCTTCTCAGCAGCGTAACCGCCAGTGTTCCGTCGCCGGCCTCCAGCGCTTCATATTCATGCAGCCCTTTGTTAGCAACTGTTACGCCATAACGGCCATCACTCATGCTGACAAAAGCTTGCTGATGCTGCGCATTGCTCGGATTGATCCATTCTGCTTCAGGCTTCAATGGACGTTCCGCCAGCTCATAGATAGAATCGACAGTTACGCCGGAAGCTTTCAGTCCTGTCGGGAAAAGCATCCGAATCCGGTGATCCAATACCGTATTGTCAATCTCGCTGGCGATGCGAACGCTTCGGTCGCCTTTTTCAAGCGTCAATACCGTATGAATCGTAACCTCTCGCGTTTCTTGAACGCGCTGCGATTTACGCTCACGGAACGGTGTCATCGAATTGATCTCCAAATCGAGCTTCTCATCAGCCGACACCGGCAGCTGCCAGCGATGCGTCAGCTTCACGCTGCCGCGCAGGCTGTTGTTTTCCACGATTTCCAGATCAGCCTGGAGTCCTTCTGTCGTAAGAGCTGTTTCACCAACAGGCTGCATGTACATATATTCATTGCCGATATCGCCTGTATTTTCGTACAAGCCCAGCTTGCTGTAGCTTTGGCCGGATTGCTTGTCGGTTGCAGTAAAGCTGCCGTCCGCTGCGATAACGACTTTCAGGATGTCGTTCTCCAAAACGCGGCCGTTGTCTGTTACGATTTCGCCGGAAGCTGCTTTCGATTGAACCGCATCACCAGCTGCAAGCGCATAAGTCTCATAGCCTACCGGCGGCAGGTCGCTCGCTTCAATCGTCACTTCAACTTGGTAAGCCCAGTATGGCTGGCGGAAACGGTCATCCGGCAGATCATAGCCGAATGCAAGACCTTTATTCACTACTACGGCTTCTACTGCATTGCCTTTTGCGTCAACAACCGCAAGCTTCCCTGGGTTGTATCCTGTCAGCCCCGCATACTGATCATGCGGCGCTCTTTTGCCGTCGAAATAATGGCGGCATACATCCAGAACGAGCGTCACAACGCCGCTTCTGCGGTGTCCCGTCGTATTGAAGAGGACAAACGGCACACTTGGGCCGGCAGTTCCGTCAAAACGCGGAGCGCCTTGAAGCTTGCTGAAGCTCGAAGTATCAATCTGGCCGGACAGCCACTCTGCGCTGCGGTCTGCAACCGCTTCTGCCATCGTCACCGACTTCTCAAAGCGGGTCATCATCTCACGGTGAACCTCGTCCACGCTGCAGCCGCAAATGCTGTCATGCGGATGGTTGCGCAGCAATGTTTTCCAAGCGTAAGTCAATTCATGCTTCGGATATTCCATGCCTGCGGCATAAGCCATAACTGCCAAAGGCTCCGTCACTTTCTCCAGCTGTGTCTGCGTTTTATTGTTCGCTTGTTTGATATAGACCCTAGCCGACGCCGTATTGACCAGCGTATTCCAGCCGTCAGTAAATTGGCTTCTCAGCTCGCCGCGGATGACGGCAAGATCTTCAGGCAGCTTCGCTTTCACCGCTTCGATGTATTCCGGGAAGCTGGAGTGCTTGAACTCGATGTCCGGACGAACTTCGCCCGAAACCGCAAGCGCTTCGCTCAAATCGGCTTGCAGCGGCTGATGGTCACAACCATTCATGAACAGCAGCTCCGGTGTGGAAGCATAAGCCTCTACTCTCGGAAGACGTTCGTTCCAGTAAGCAAGCGCAGCTTCCGGATCAGCCGGAATCTCCATGCCGTTGTGATACCAGTTCGCAAACAAGATAGCGAGCACTTTGCTGCCGTCCGGCGATTCCCAGTACATCTCGGAATATTTGGAAAGATATTGGTTGTCTTCACCGATCTCATTATTGAAACCGACTGCTTTCACACCGCGTCCGTATACCGCCGTATCCATACCCGCTTGGCGCAATATTTGCGGCGCTTGCCCGATATTGCCGAACGAGTCCGGGAAGTAGCCGATTTCAGCGTATGGGCCAAGCTTTTCAGAATCGATAATGCCGATCTGCAAATTGCGCACGTTCGCCTCGCTGCTGATCAGGAACTCATCCTGCAAAATATACCAAGGTCCGATCACGAGCTTGCCTTTCTCAATCAACTCACGTACTTTTTCCGCACGATGCGGCATAATTTCCAAATAATCTTCCAGCGGTACCGTCTGTCCGTCTAGATGAAAGCTGCCGTAATTCGGATCTTTATCAATCGTCTCGATCAGAAGCTCCATAAGCTCTACAAGCTTGATCCGGTGTTTTTCAAAAGGCAAATACCACTCTCTATCCCAATGTGAGTGCGCGATAACGTGCGCTGTCTTTTTCATATCATGTACCGTCCTGTTTATAATAGATTTTGGATAAAGCTACATTTTCACCGATCCTGCCGTCATGCCTTGTACGTACATTTTTTGCAGGAAAGGGAAAGCTACGAGTATTGGAAGAATTGTAATGATAGCGCCAGCCATCAGCTCGTTCCACTTCTTGAAAGAAGAGGAATCCAGATACATCAGCCCCATAGGGAGTGTGAACAAATCTTTGCTGTCAATGATGATCATCGGCCACAGGATGTTGTTCCAGCTGCCGATAAAATTCATAATCGCAATCGTACCGATTGCCGGAATCGCCAGCGGCAAATAAATGCTGAAGTAAATACGGAAGCTGTTGCAGCCGTCCAGCACCGCACTCTCGTACAGCTCATGTGAGATCGTACGGAAGTAGCTGGTGAACAGGAAGATGGCGAAAGGTGCCGCGCCATTGATCATTGGCAGGATCATGCCGATATAACTATTGGCTAGACCCAGATTCGTCATATTGATATAGAGAGGAATTAGAATCGTAACGCCCGGCACAAGCAGCAGCGCAATAAACATATAATAGATAAACTTTTTCCCTCTGAATCTGTACTTCGCGAAGGCGTAGCCCATCATGCTGTAAATGAAGATAACACCAACAATGACCACGATACTGACAATGCCGCTATTCATAAAGAACCGGCCGAAATTCAGTTTGTTCCATACTTCGGCGAACGTGCCCCATTGAAATGCTCCCGAAGGAAACGGCGATTGCGGGTTGGCCAAAGCATCCTGCGACGTTTTGAGCGACGTTCCGAACATCCACAAGAATGGATAGAGGCAAGCGAAGCCGTATATGATGAGCAGAACGTGCTTGATTGATTTAATCATCCTCTTATCCTCCTATATGTCAGCCTTAAAGCCGCGAATACTGAAAATAGCAATGAGTCCCGTTACGAGAAACGACGTCCAGCCGATTGCGCTGGCAAGACCGTAATCGTTATCGATAAATGCCGTCCGGTAAACGAGTGTACCAATAACCTCGGTGCTGCCTGCCGGACCGCCGCCGGTCATAATAAATACATTCTCGAACGTCTGAAATGCACCATTCACCATTTGAATGACCGCGATGAGCGTCATCGGCTTGAGCAGCGGCCATGTAATTTTCCGTATCATCGTCGCCTTGCTTGCGCCGTCGACGTTTGCTGCTTCGTAAAGTGTCGGGTCCACGGCGGTTAGGCCTGCATAATAGAGCAGGAGCGTGCCGGGAAGTCCTCCCCAGATGGAAGTAATTATGATCCCAATCAATGATGTGGACGAGCTGCCCAGCATCCCTTCAGGTACGACTAGAAAATCAAGGCCCAATGTAGCGAATAAGGAGTTGAGTACGCCTGTAGGCTCGAATAAGCCCTTCCATACATAGAAAACCGCGATGCCGGAAGCGATCATCGGCAGGAAATATAACGTGCGGTAAAAACCAGCCATCTTCGTGTTTTGCAAAACAAATGCAAGCACGAGCGCTACCGGAATAACAATGATGACTTGAAAGAAGGCCAGCTCGAAATTGTGCAGTAACGCGTAATAAAAGTTGCGTGATACGACCGGGCTGTCACCCAGCAGAAAATCCTTGAAATTAGACAAGCCTTCGAATCTTGCGTTCGAGAAGTCAATCCCCGACCAGTTGTAAAAACTAAGTATGACGGAGAAGCCTACCGAATAAACGCCTATCGCCAAAAATAGCAAAATGCCGGGAAGCAGAAACAGATACGGCACCCATTTTTTCTTTGCTGTTACCATAAGCGATCATCCTTTGTCCGTTTTTATTGCCTGACAGTGAAGTAAAGGGGTGCGCCAGCCCAAGCACCTGTTGTAAAGGCACGAGGGCTGGCACAGAATGAACCTTAATTAGTTGCCGCTTGCTGCTAGAGACTTCATGCGCTCGTCGAATTTCTTCGTTGCCTGCTCTACCGTCATTTTCTTCTCGATTACAGATTGCATCGATTGGAAGTACTCTTCCCATTCCTTGTGATTGCCTCTGTTGTCGATGTAAGGCTGAACTTTGCTGTAAGGTCCTGGCTCAGTTGCGAACGATTCTTGCATCGCTTTAAGCGCCGGGGACAGATCCTTGGAACGGTCGCCGATTTTCAGAGCGGATACCGTAAATGCACCGTTGGAGAATGCGATTGCTGCGTCAGGGTCGGAAGTAATGAATTTAATGAAATCCAAAGCTTCGTCTTTGTTCTTCGAATCTTTGCTTACCGACATCATCGTCAGCGTGAATGGATCTGTCGACCATTTGTCAAGTTTGGAGCCTGCAAGTGCAGGAACAGAGAACGTAACGATGTCGTCTGCATTCATGCCCATTGCCAGCAATGTCGACATTGTGAACGTACCGCCAAGGTCAAACGCTGCTTTACCGGAAGCGAAAGCCTGGTCCGCACCGTCGATGTCCGTGGACAAAATACCTGGCATCATCAAGCCTTTTTCTGCAATCGTACCAAGAGCTTGAGCGACTTTAATGTTGCTAGGATCGCTCATTTGCGCTTTACGCTCCAGCAGGTTAATGTAGCCTTCTGGTCCATTCAACATAATTTGAAGAGCGGATCCAGCCCAGTTTTCCCACAGGTCAGGCAGTTTCGCGCCAAATACAAGGGCTGGCACTTTCGTTTCTTTCTGAACCGTTTCCATCATCGTAATGAACTCTTCAAAAGTTTTAGGAGCTTCAGCTTTCAAGCCCGCTTGCTCGATGAGCTTTTTGTTGCCGTAGAAAGTGAAGAAGCCGCCGATATCAAGCGGAAGGCCGTAGAACTCGCCAACTTTCAAGCCTTTTTGTACGTTTGTTGCATCTTTGTTCGTTGCCCAGTTGTCTACTTGCTTCTGAGTCACGCGGATCGGGTCCATTGCTGGTCCGAAATAGCTGTTCAATACATCGTCGCCTACACTAGGCGTCAGTTCGAGAAGCGAGGTTTCCAGGGAGTCACCGTTCGTTGCCCAGTAGTGGATAACGTCAGGCAGGTTTTTGGAGTTGGCTGCTGCTTGAACCTTTTGTCTATAAGTATCATCAGGAGTAAAAGTTTCGATTTCAACTTTGGTGCCTGTCTTTTCTTCATACAACTTCGCAGCGGCTTCAAATCCAGGACCGTAAGCTACTTTCCAAGTCCACATTTTCAGCGTCTTCTTAGAACCGCCTTCACTGCCTCCGTTACCTGAACCGGATGAGCAAGCGCTTACAACCAGGGCCGCAACTACTAGCATAATACCCATCGCATACATTCTTTTTTTCATCTCAAAATTCTCCCCTTTCAAATTGAGTGAAGCGTTAACAACCAGCAGCTTCATCTAGGTTGTATATACAATATAAACAACATACATATTCATGTAAATGTCTTTTTTATATACAACCTAAAAAACTTTGTAATCGCTGCCATTGGCTCTACATAAGCATTTTAACGTTTCCTATAAGTATAGTGACTCCCTTTCGCTTTATTCGACAGCAAATACAACTTGTCATACTTGTATTGTTGTTATATGATTAAAACAACTAATAGGAATGAGGGAAATCAGGATGGCCAACAAACAAGTTCCGATGTACCGGGAAATCGAGCAATACATTATGACGCAGATCAGATGCAACAAATGGCCGCCGCTCAGCCGCATTCCTTCCGAGAACGAGCTATCCGAGCAATTCCAGGTCAGCCGGATTACGGTGAAGAACGCATTGTCCAATCTTGTCGACAACGGCATCGTCTTTCGACAGCAAGGCAAGGGTACGTTCGTGTCTGCCGACCATCATATGGCGCTAGACAATCTCTATAGCAAAATGGGCGGCGAAAGCCGGAAGCGGACAATCGGCTTTCTCATGCCGAGACTGGATAACCATTTCACCGCAAATGTACTAAGCGGCATTGAGGATGAATTATCCAAAGCTGATTATAGAATGCTCTTTTCCAAAACGAATGATTCGCAGCAGGATGAAATCGTCAAAATCAAGGACATGATGGAAGCACAAGTGGACGGACTCATTATTTACCCAGTAGAGGGTGAAAACTACAACAGCGAGATTTTGTCGCTTACCCTGTCTAAGTTCCCGCTCGTGCTTGTCGACCGCACCTTAAAGGGACTCGACACATCCTCGGTCAGCTCCGATAACTTCGAAGCCTCGATCATGGCCGTCAACCATCTGCATGAGCATGGCCATACTTCCATCGGCATCATCTCATCCCGTGCCGACGGAACGTCAAGTATCGAGGACCGGATCGCCGGCTATGAGCAAGGGCTTGAAAACCATGGCATCCTAATTGACAGAAGCCTGCAGCTGTCCAATCTGACCTTTGACATGACTGAAGAGGAAATTAGCTCACAGGTTCATAAGTTTCTGAACGATCATCCGCAGCTGTCAGCCATCATCGTCTCCTACTTCGGCCCTCACGTGATCCGTGCGGCGATTGAAGCCGGCAGACGTGTACCGGAGGATCTGTCCGTCATCCTGTTCGATGATATTCCTTATGCGGACTTCTCGCTTGTTCCGCCTACGGTAGTCGCGCAGCAGGAACGGGAAATCGGACGTGAGGCGGCACGCCATATTATTGAGCAGATCGAGCAAGGCCAGCATATCTGGCGCCGGATCAAGCTGCCGGCAACGCTCATTCCAAGAGGTTCAACCGGCCCGGCCAGGAGCCGCTCCGAGCTTGATTACGGCCAGACTCTGCAAACGAACTAGCTATCATTCATCATTGAAATAAAGCAAAGAGAGGGCTATGCCGCGTGCAGAGCCCTCTCTTTGCTTTATTGGAACGAGTCCGATTTCTATATAGTAATCCGCGCAAAAAAGAGGCTTCTCTTACCGGCAATCCATTCCGGAGCTAAGAAGCCTCTTTCCTTATCGTTAGAATTATTGCTCCTTGCGAAGCTTTGCTTCCAGCCAGAACGTCGCGAAGGGAATGAATGCAATAATAAAGCATAACAGAACCCATAAAAACGACCAGCGTTTTTTGATCCATGACAAGAGCAAGAACAATAGATACAACGTAAATAATACGCCGTGCGCCATGCCCACAATCGTCACATAAGCGGGCTCGTCCGCCCAATATTTGAGCGGCATCGCAATGAGCAGCAGCACTAGATAGGATATCCCTTCCAGCAAAGCAATACCTCTAAACCAGCCAACCGTTGATTTCCACATCTATTTAAGCTCCCCCTTGTCGCTTTCATTCCATGCTTTAAGCAAAGTATTCCGGTTCGGGCGAATGAGATGCGCTTCCAGCAAGCTCCGTCGGAATAGTTCGTCCTCCACGCCCAGCTCCCCGATTGCGGCCGGTCCGCCCACGATAGTCAGCAGCCGCCGAATTTCCTTCTCGTCCGGGATTCGATCTATTTCGGTCAATATCTCGCTATGCATCGGTGTTATCGACTTCAGCTTGCCTTCATTGGCCAGTTGGCGGTACAGCTTCGCTATTTCCGCACATGCGACGCCTACCTTGGCACCGTGCAGCAGCTGCCTTTTGCCGGTCCGCAAAAACTCCATCTCCCAATGATGCGACAGATGATGCTCTGCGCCTGATGCCGGGTGCGACTGACCAAAGAGCAGCATCGCAAATCCCGATTCCAGAAGCGCTCCCATCAGCAGTCTGATGCCCTCTGGCGTTCGGGCGGCAATCTGATCCACCTGCTCCACACATTGCTGCAGAGCGGCTCTCGTCATCTCAGCAATTCGCTCCGAATAAGGCTCATTAGCGTAAATACTACCGAATTTCCAGTCAAAAAGAGAGGTGTATTTCCCCAGCATATCGCCGAATCCAGCCGCAACCATCGCAGCAGGAGCCTTCGTCAAAATGTCCAAATCCGCAAAAATCGCATCCGGTCCAATTGCGGCAATCGTCTTTTTCTCCCCTCGTAAAATAAGGGGTGCTCCCTTGGAGTTAAAGCCGTCCACAGACGGCGCGGTAGGCACGGATATAAAAGGAATGCCGGTTGTAAAAGCCGCGAATCGGGCAATGTCATGCAGTGTACCCGAACCAAGGGCAATTACCGCTTCTGCGGATTTTATTTTCAGCTCAATCGTTAATTGAACTACCGAAGCTTCATCTGCAATCACATCGCCTTGATCATTCGGCCTGATCCATACATGTCCGACCTTTATGCCTGCAGCTGTGATCCATTGCTGGATCTTAGATCCAAAGCCTGCCTCCCAGGTTATTGAATCAGCCGCGATGACTACGCTTTCATAGCGTGACGATTTCAAATAAGGAATGATTTGTTCAATAGCTCCATGCTCCAGCACAACCGGTCCTGTGCTAAAGGCCGTAACGTCTGCCCCTTCCATGCTCTTAGCTGCCTCATCCCATGTATTCGATCCCATTTGCTGTCAACCGCCTCCTTCTTGAGCGCTCTCTTTTCATTTTGCGAGGCAGCATGCCCGGTGTCAACTTGTATACGTATGAAAGCGGGCAATTGTCTCATAATGTCCATCTTTTCTTCACGAACCTGTTTCAATATCGGAAACCTGATTCCAATTACAGGCCATTATGGAACCGGGAAACTGGTTTATTTCAACCATAAGGTATATGATAAACTTACATTTCAAGTTGAAAGGCGGAATCAGATTTGACTTCTAACACATTCTCCAGGCCGCATCTGGCCGATTGCATACCTGATCTCGTAGCCTTTGCCCGAGGGGAAAGGAAAGCTACGCTGTTCATTAAAGGCGGCACGCTCGTCAACGTCGTTTCCGGCGAGATTTTGGCTGACACGTCCGTCGCCGTCGTTGGTACACGCATTGCATATGTTGGTCCTTATGTCGATGGAATGATCGGCGAGGAGACGCAAGTGATCGAAGCGAACGGCAGATACATAGCGCCGGGCTTGCTGGACGGCCATTGCCATATTGAGAGCAGTTTGCTGTCCGTTACCCAATTCGCCAATGCGGTGCTGCCGCTAGGAACGACAGGCGGATTCTTCGACCCGCATGAAATTTCTAACGTACTCGGCCTGCCTGGCTTGCGGATTATGCTGGATGAAGCGCGGCAAACACCAATGGCTGCCTACATGCAAGTCGCTTCCTGCGTACCTGCCACCACTTCGGAATTCGAAACCTCGGGAGCTGAATTCGGCCCAGAGGAAGTTGCCGAAGCATTAAGCTGGGGACCCGATATGATCGCCCTCGGTGAAGTGATGAATTTCCCTGGCGTCGTATTCGGCGATCCGAAGATGATCGGTGAAATTCAAGCGGCGCTGCGCGCAGGCAAGCTGGTCGACGGCCACTACACTTGGCCATCCCAAGATCCGCGGTTATCCGCTTATGCTGCTGCCGGGGTAACGGGCTGTCACGAAAGCATTACGAAAGAGGATGCTGCCGCTAGGGTCAGACTCGGTATCTATGCTAAGCTGCGCCGCGGATCGGCCTGGCATGACGTAGAGGCGACCATTAAAGCGCATACCGAGATGGGACTGGATTCCCGCCGGATGGTGCTCGTATCGGATGACCGCATTTGCGATTCTTTAAAAGAAGAAGGCCATATGAACTTTATCGTCCGTCATGCTATTCAACAAGGCGTCAAGCCGGTAACGGCCTTCCAGATGGCGACATTGAATACGGCGGAACGATTTGGCGTAGCCCGCGATGTCGGGTCGGTCACACCGGGCTCGATTGCGGACATTATTTTGCTGGACGGAAATCTTGCAGAAGTGAATGTCGTGATGACGATTGCGCGCGGACAAGTTGTTGCCGAGAATGGTCAAATGACGATCGAGCTTGCTCCGTTCGAATATCCGGCCTATGCCGTCAATTCAGTGAAGCTTGAGAAAAAGCTGAGCGCAGCTGACTTTGTTATTAAAGCTCCGGTTGCAGCCGGTACTGCCAAAGTTCGCGTTGCCGAAGTGATCGAGAACAATGTGGAGACGAAAGAGATTGTCGTCGACGTTCAAGTGAAGGACGGCGAGCTGGACATTACGCCGGAAAGCGGCTTGTCCAAGATGGCACTGTTCGAACGCCATGGCAAAACTGGAGGCTCCGCCTTCGGTGTTGTCGGAGGTGTCGGCTTCAACCGCCCTGCCGCTATTTCTATGACCGTCGCGCATGACAGCCATAACGTGCTTGTCATCGGCAATGATGACGAGCTTATGTCCAAGGCCGCAAATGCCGTGATCGGTATGCAAGGCGGGATTGCTGTTGCAACAGAAGACGGCATCGTCGAGCTGCCGCTTCGCTTAGCAGGTCTTATGTCTACAGAGCCTTACGAAACAGTCGTACAGCAAATGAAAGACATCAGCGACGCGCTTGTCCAAGCAGGCTGCACGATGAATTACGCGTTCATGACGCTGTCCCTCCTTGCTCTAGTCGTCATTCCGACCTTGCATATTTCGGATACCGGATTGATCCGGGTGTCGGAGTCCGGCTTTGAGCGGGTATCGCTGTTTGTGGAATAGATTGTGTAATGAGAAAGCCGAATCACGGTTGTCCGTGATTCGGCTTTTTTTCGTTTATACTGTTAATTTACTCAAGCTCGTACGCAATGCCATATACAACGGATGCGGCGGAACCGGACCAAGCTTCTCTTTGTCTACGAGATGATAATCGTATAACATACCTTCGTATACAACCTCGAACTGGTCATGCTCTTTGAAATCATTTGGTGTAACCAGTCCTGATGGACGGTCCCAAAGCTCGACGCCGCTGCGCTTTAAAGCCTCCGCAACAAATTGAGAGCAGAAATAAGCGCTGTCCGATTTAATTTCCCGCTGCAGCAACACACCTAGCAAACCAATCAAATGATAACGGTAAGCATCCTGATTGCGCTGGAAATGGCGGATACAGGCTACCGAATTAGCATGCTGTTGCTCTGTAACCGGGAGCCGAAGCAGCAAGCAGCGAGTGTTGGGAAAATGGCGGAAAGTACCTCTATATATATCTTCGCGAACAAAGCCGCCTACAAACGGGTTATGGGCCTCTTTGCGTCCAAAACTGAAAACCTCGTTCAGTTCGTCGTCAAATGCAAGGGATGCATGGTTGTAAGGTGCTTTTGTAAAACCTTTAATCAATCTCGTAAATGCCGTGCCGGTATCGGTCAGCAGTACATAGATGCTGCGCTGGGAAGTCTTCTTCATTTTCCCGTTCATGCCACTCACCTCAATGGAAGTTCTTGAGATGAATATACCAGCGACGCTCGTCCGCGAATAGTACCAACTCTGTCTGGTACTGCCGGGTTGTGCGGGATTAGGATGGAGAAATGTTAGCAGCGAATCATTTATTCAAAAATCCAAGATTCACCATATCCGCCTTGTCCTCTTGGGGTCTGATTATGTATATTATTAATAGTTTTGACTCCTCTATACCATGCAGTATGAGTCCGATCGTCAATAGTATACGTTACTTTATAAATAATGTTATCTGTGCCGCTTTGATTAGAAAATGGACTATCTTCTGCGTTTATTTTGGCTATATGGACAACAATTGCCCCCTTACTTTCAATCACTCTAGTAATCTCATTCTTATGCTTCTTTTCTAAAAGAATTAATGCATTTGATTTGAAGTAATACCTTTGTTGAAATCTATTAAAAAATTTCCTCTGGCTTTAAATTCCCCTTGATCGCCAACGAATAAGTCTTCAAACTTTTTAGAATTTAAAACCGTTAATTTTACAGTATCGAATGTGTTTTTTTGTACAACCAGTGTGTAAGATGTTACTTTATTAGATATCGACATAGCCTCCCATGTTTCTGATTGTTTGTCAATTATAAAACCGTGGTAAGTCTGAATAGGAAGATAATATTTAGTGATGGCATATATAACGCCAATAATAACAGATACTATTGATACTCCTATAAAATAATTCATGGGCTGAATCCCGCTTCCATCTTATTGCTCTATTACATAACGCAATACCACTCTGTTGTCATCAAAGAAGTAAAGTCTGCTGCAAACTTGGCATCTCCGTATTTCATACCAGCCAAGTTAGAATTCCCCTTTCACAAATACTTTCCCTTTTATGTCCTGACATTTCTCCTTCTGTAATACGCCAGCAAATATAACTCAACAGCCCTTTGTAGCTTTCATTCCTGTCTCACATTTATTTTCACAGCTTTCTTCCACACATCTCCATCTTTTAGCACTCGAAGTTCATTGTATTTAATGTCTATCACATATCCATCATTGAAAGAGATAAATACATTTGAATCATAATTATTTGTAGTTATCCATTTGAGTAATTTAGAACATTTCTCATTAAAAATATCTTCATCCATTAAAGTGTAATTATTTGTTAAATGAACATAAAGGAAAACATGATTTTTTATATCCCCACTTAAATTAGTATAAGAACTAGTCTCTGTGAGTTTTTCATTAATACCCTTCCCGCCTCCCATATACAAATTAACCCGAGAATCACCTTCAAAAATGCTCTTAATAACTATCGAAGCTTCATTAGATACAGTGGATTCAACTTTTGCAGTATAGTAGTTGTCGAATAATTGATCACTATAGTCTTCTAAAACTTGAAATTGTATACCATTAGGGAGTGTGATAACCGATTTATATTCACCTGATTTAAAACTGTGAACAGTCGATAACTCATATTCATTGGGAAGATCATACTTAGCTAAAGAAAGGTACTGCTCTGTCCTCATTGTAAAATTCGCTTTCCCCCAAGGTGTACCCTTAAAACTGAAATTTATGATGACAGTCATAGCTGACAACAGTAAAATGAAAACACCAATTAGAATTACTTTGTTTCTGTAAGAGTTCATTCGGGTCTTCTCCCTAACAAGTTTCATTATCTTCATGCTTCATTTTATAAGCTAAGAGAGTTAAGAAACAGCTATTACACCAACAAATATAACAATAACCCTAATAACAATAGTAATATTCCAAAAAATCGAATGTATCGTACATTCCTTCTCTCCGACAATGCCCTAATACTTTCACTCTCTTCATTATCTACACTATTACTGAGGCTAATGATATTGTAAGCTCCCCACTTCCAGGCTACGTTTGGAAAAACAAAATATAGTATTCCAATTATTATTAGAACAACAGAAATTACAAGCATAAGAACTTCCTTTCTCCTATTTTGAATCCCTAATTGTGCTCTTAGAAACATTGCATTTAGTGCAAACTTATTTACTTATGTGAATGTTTCCATGAGGATACCTTTCATCCATATAAACCTCCATCTTCTTCATTTTATATACAAACCATGTGCGTTTATGAATTTCCTTCTTCAAAATGACTTTAGCAAAATGCGTACGTCCAAAAGGAAATTGACCTGAACGAACAAAGCTCATCTTCTGAATCTCTCTTCCGTTTGATACAACTACATTATATTTTTCAAAATCGATACCTTCTGTTGAAATTCCATAATTCATTAATTTTTCATCAGCTGAATTTGCAGCCATAAACCACCAGTTGCCAGTTAAATCAATATTAGAATCTAAGCTCACTGGCTCTTCTAATGCTATTAAACTACTATTTTTAACATAGAAATAAAAAATAGAAACCACTAATAGACAAAGAGCCAATAAAGTCATTTTAACTTTTCTAATAACAAGCCCCCCTGTTCCTTACTCTTGTTCCTTCTTCAGCCTATTTCTAATCTGTCATTTTTCTCGCTTTAATCCCTTACTCCATAATTTGTTCTCAATTAAAAAATGCTCTTTAAGCTCACTATAAGCAATTTCAAACTCCACATGGTCTCCAAGTGCGTGTGGTACATTAAAGCTTATGCCAAGCGAATCCTTCGTAAAATAAGTGGATACGCCTAATTCATTCGTATCGCTTATTACATCTGACTGATTTAACAGTGCAATCAATTGCTCATTAGAATAGCTGCTTAATTCCTCCCTTGCTTCTGCCTCAACAATCAGCTCAGAATCATACGGAACATACTTCGCTCCTCGCAGCGCCGAAATAAACTCATCATCTATTCTCACGATATCCTTCAAAACGATCTTCTTCTCTTTCGTTAAATCTAAATTCGTTGTGACAAAAAAACTTCTAGGATATGCTCCGCCCTTTACATAGCTTGATCCCGAATAAGCAACACTGATTAAATTATCTCCTGTTAGCTTAGAAACATAATCAGCATTCACCTCGTTCGATTGCTCATTCCCGCCAAAATAATCTATTATTTGCATGGCATCGCTCTTCAATACCTCATTCAACTTTCTTGCCTGCTCCGGGCTATCCAGATTCGTGATTTCAGGATATTGAATGGCAACCTGTTGGTTCGAAAAACTCATTTTATTAATAATAGGAGCTGCTGCGGACAAATCCTGCTTATTGCTCCCGCAAGCAGAAAGCAATACGATGAGTAAAACAATCCCAATCACTTTCATATATAAATCTCCTTTTAATTTGAATCTGCAAGTAAATGATACGAATACACCTACCACATGACTTCATTATAAACGTATATTCGTACAGTTTTTACTTTTATTTGAAATCTTCCCGATACCGGGTGCCAATTTATTAGTTTCTAGCAAACCCCCACGATGACTCAGCCTTTTTCACAGCTAAAAGCCCAAACGCAATATACGCTTGGGCTTTAGCTTTTCCACTACCACAATTTCTGCTATATCATACCTCCCGCAATATCCGTTCCCATCGTTCAGGATGGCTCTCGTCTGTATGCAGGGGCTGAAATCCTAATTTCATATAGATTCGAATTGCCGGCAGTCTGAAATCGTCGGTTTCCAACAGCACAGATTCCCCGCCCGCTTCTCTTACTTTGTGCAAAGCCGCTAAACTAACTGCATAGCCGAGACCTTTACCCGAATACTCGGGCAGCACGCCTACCATGTGCAAATACCAGCTGTGATCTTCCCCGTCTGCCCTTTCCCAAGCCGCAGCTGTCGCGACAGGCTGATCCCCTCGGCAGATGAACAATAAGCGATCTGTATAAAAGGGAACATGATCTCCGATCTTTTCCGCAAATTTCACCTCTCTTGTAAAAGAATAACGGATAAGATCCTCCCAATTTCGTTCGTCATCCGGTTGGAAAGGGCGCAATCGATACCCTGTAGGACAATGGAAACCAGGCAAGTCCGACAGCCCTTCTTTCTTCATAATAAGCTTGGACATACTCAGACTCACCTTCATTTCCTCTCTTTCACTTTAAAGTCAGGGAATGCAATTACCTTACCGCCCGCTTCAACGGATTCCATCGACAAGTAAAAAACGGAGCTCCAAGTCACTGCGTCATAGACGTCAACAGAGGGAGTCCGATCCTCCTGAATGGCTGAAATGAATTCCTCCAACACGAGAAAATCACCCCCGCCATGCTTCGTTCCAGCCGCGAACTGCCCCCACTTCTTCCATATCGGATGATCATACTGCGGCTGATAGCTGCGCAAAGGCTCCCAGGTATCCGATCCGTTTTCCAGATTTTTCGGTGAACGGTTGCTGAACCATATCAGATCATCCTCCTGCTCATGGCGCCCTGAAATAAAAGCCCCTTCCGTTCCCTGAAGCAGGTAGTGCGTTTTGTTATGAGGTCTTACGGACGTCCAATCGACACGCAGTTCAATAAGCACGCCATTCTCCGTTTGGATAACGGCCACTGCGCTATCCCCTTGCCGCCAAAAACCGTTTCGTGCGGCCGGATGATCTTTGCCATAATTATGGCCAAAGTAATGCTGCAGCGCTCTGGATTTGGACACAAAGGTGGACATGTTTTTCAGCCGGTCTCCATTAGGCTTGTTTAGATTGATCCATTGCGCTACCGGACCTATTGAATGAGTAGGGTAATTGATTCCGTTTAATTGCTGATGCAGCTGCCCCCGCCAAGTAAGGGAACCGTCAGGATGATGAATCAGATGGCGCAGATCATGAATATAGCCGCCTTCCAGATAAGTAATTTCGCCGAACATCCCTTGATCCGCCATATGTTTAATTGTCAGATTCGAACGCGAGAAGCAGTAATTTTCAGACATCATATATTTCAATCCGGTTTGTTCAACCGTCTCGATAAGCTCCCAGGCTTCTTCTAGCGATTGAATGGCAATAACTTCGCTTAAGACATGCTTTCCCGCTTTTAACGCATCGATCGACTGTCTTGCATGCAGATGCATTGGACTTAATATAAATACCGCATCGATGGACGAGTCCTTCAGCATTTCATGATAATCCTGGTACGTTCGGATTTTAGGAAATTTCTCTTTCCATTGATTGAGCACCCACTCGTTCAAATCACAAGTCGCGGTTAGTTCAATTCGATCGGCTAGAGAGGTAAGAGCATTCATGAAGCTTGCTCCCCGGTTCCCGCCAACGATAGCTAAACGAACAGGCTGACGTGTCACTTGCGCTCCACCTGCCTTTTTTCGGAATGAAGGCTTACAATTAGCCGTTCTGCTGATGAGTCTCCCTCTGCATTCGGATACATCTCATAATCAAACATGTTGCCGGTAAAAGCAGAAGTCCATTCGCTCCAAGCCTCGTCCGCTAAGCTAGTCATCTCGAGCCTGATTTCATTAGCATTAACGGTGACGACTCTGACAGCAGGAACATCCGGAACGGCAGCCGTTTGGATAAAATGCCACTGTCCTTTTCGGACGATAGAATGAATATGATTATGGCCGTTGAAATAAAAGCCAACTCCCGGCCACCGTTCAAGTATCGGCCAAATCTCTACATCCGGGTCTAGTGACATCATTGGTTCTGTTGATCTTGCCGTCGTATTGTATAGAGGGTGATGCCCGAATACGAACAGCGGCTTGTCCGCCTCCCGGTTCATTTGCATTGCAAGCCAGCCCAACTGTTCCTCGTCAATCGTTCCGCCCCAGTTGTCACGGCATTCCCGTGCCGTATCCAGCAGCAAGATGAGCGCATCGGAAGTCTCAATAACGCTGTATCGCTGCTGCTGTGTAAGGGAAAGAACCGTTTCCTTCGAATGGGTGTAGGTATCGTGATTGCCTAGAACATGAAGAAAACGAACGTTAAAGCTGTCAACATGGCTCAGCACTTGATTGAATTCAGCAGGCTGTCCATCATGAACCAGATCGCCCACTGAAATATGATAATCAGCGTTGATCGATAAGAAGCTGGCCATAAAATGTTTATAGAAGGCATCGCGAGCTACTTCATTGATCTTAGTGTGGTTAATCAGTTCGGCCGGGTAGTGCAAATCTCCGATAATCGCGATTCTCATCCCTATCTTCCTCCTATCCTTTAATTCCGGAACTCATAAAACTGCCGATAACCTGCTTCTGGAACGCTAGAAAAGCGATCATAAGAGGCGCGGCAACAATCAGCGTCGCTGCGCTTACATCAGACCACTGCGCACCCGACTCGGTAGATTTGGCGAACATGGCCAAGCCTACCGTTAATAAGCGATTATCTACGGAATTGGTCACAATAAGCGGCCATAAAAAATCATTCCAATGAAAGCTGACGGACACGATCGCAAAGGACACGTAGATCGGTCGAGACAGCGGCACAAAAATTTGCCACAACGTACGCCAGCGCGATGCGCCCTCTACCCGGGCCGCCTCTTCCAATTCATTAGGCAGCTGCTTGAACGATTGCCGAAGCAGGAACACTCCGAAAGAAGAAGCGAAGTAAGGCAGCATAATTCCAACCTTGGTATCCAGCAATCCCAATTCGTTCAACACTTGATAATTGGAGAAAATCAAAACATCCGGCGGTACCATGATCTGAACCAGGAACAGCATGAATAACAGCTCTCTCCCTGCAAAACGAACCCGGGCAAAAGCATAGGCCGCCATCGTCAGCGTGACAAGCTGGATGGCAAGAACGCCGCCGCAAACTAGCAAAGTATTCAAGAAAAATGTAACGAATGGCGCTGCATGCCAGACGTGAATGAGATTATCCAGCGTAAAGCTCCATGACCATCCGGATCCGATGGCAGATTGTTTGGGAAGAAAGGCCATTCTGATTACCCAAACGAAAGGAATGATCCATAACGCGGCAAAGCCGAAGCCGGCTGCATGCCACAATAACTGGCGGATTGTGCGCTGCATGTTCACTGAGCGTAGAGCCTGCCCTTCTTCAGCAGCTCTATGCTCGCTCTGTTTGAAGCGCAGAGGCATATTTAACGGATTGTTGTCCATGAACTCCTACCTATTCATAGTGGATTTTACGATCCCAGCCGAAGAACTGTATGGAAGAAATGATAAGCAGCAGCGCAATCATCACCACGGTCATTGCAGCGGCCATTCCTTGATCATAGAAATTAAAGGTCGTGTCGTAAATGTAATAAAGCAGCAGGTTACTCGCATTGTTTGGCCCGCCTTTCGTCATAATCCACAGATGATCGACTAATTTGAACGCATTCGTTATGGCGACAACGGCTACGAACAGCGTAGTCGGCATCGTGAGCGGGATCGTTATTCTCCTGATGACGGTTAGCGCACCGATTCCATTCACAGCAGCTGCTTCATATAAATCCTTCGGAATCTGCTGCATCCCCGCTAAATAGAAAATCATGAAGTATCCGGCTTCCTTCCATATCATCATGACTATTAATGCGCCCATAACTGTATCCGGCGAACCGAGCAGATTAACCGGCTGCTGCGAGATCCAAGCAGTCAGACGGGCAAAGAGGCCAAAATGCGGCGTATACAGAAACAACCAAATGTTCGCAACCGCGATCATTGGTATCATATTCGGATAGAAAAATGCCAGACGTGCCAGCCCCCGGCCCTTTATCGCCTTGTCCGCAAATAAAGCCATTGCGAAAGCAAGCAGCAATGAGGTCGGCACCGTTCCTGCAGCAAACCAAATGTTGTTGCTGAACACTTTTATAAAAACCGAGTCTTTTAATAAATTCGCATAATTGCCTAATCCGACGAACACGGGTTCAGAGGTTGCTAGATTTTTCTCATATAGACTGAGCAAAGCTGATTTCAACATCGGGTAATAGGTAAATAGACATAAAAACACTAGAGCCGGTAAAACCAGTCCCCAGCCAAACCCGTTGCGTCTGAGCTTCTCACTCCATCCGGTGACCATATCTTCCATCCTTCCTTGTTCGAGGCTCGCTCAAGACAATCACATAAACTATTCATGTAAAGAACAGCGTCAGGACGAGCAATGCCGGCCGTCCTGACGCAACCTGTAAGTGGAGCAGTTACCTGCATTTAGATTTCATTTACTTATTGAATGGGGCTAGTGCCTGATCCGCTTCTTCTTGCGCTTTCTTAAGTGCGCCAGCTGCATCAATTTGTCCAGCTAAAGCAGCTTGGATCTGGTTGGTAATGGCCGTTGATACTTTCCCGTGATTATGTGTCGACAACTCTTTGAATGCATATTGCAGCTGATCACGAGCGACCAGAGCTTGCGGGAAATCTGCCGTATATTGCTTCATCGTCTCCGTCTCATACGCAGATTTGCGTACACCAACATAACCGGATGAACTGCTGAACAATGCAGCCTGCTCAGGAGCTGTCATGTACTTGGCGAATTCCCAAGCGGCAGCTTGTTTTTCAGGAGCAGTATCTTTGAAAATATAGAGGTTGCCACCGCCTGTAGGCGACCCGTACTGCTTTTGACCTGAAGGGAAAGCCACGCCGAACTCGAACTTCGCATTGTTCTTCACATTCGTCAAGTTTCCGCTCGTATGCATCATCATCGCTGTTTTGCCTTCGATAAAGTCGGTCGGCACCGTTGCCCAGTCGATGACACCTTCCGGCATCGCTTTGTGCTTATGCGACAAGTCCAGCCAGAATTGCAAAGCCTCAACGTTCTCAGGCGTATTGAAGATCGCTTTTTTGCCGTCAGAGGACATTATATTTTGCTTAGGATCAGCTGCATTTTGACGTGCAAGCATCTGGAACATCCAATAGGAATCGTCGTTGCCCGGAATTTCCAGACCTGCATGTCCATCTGTGTTCAGCTGCTTGGCATAGGATACTAGCTCATCCCATGTCGCTGGCGGTTTCTCCGGGTCAAGACCTGCCGCTTTGAACATCTCCTTGTTGTAGTACATCACAATTGTGCTCCGTTGGAACGGAATGCTGTAGGTCTTTCCTTCTGTTTGTGTATCTTCCATAAAAGCAGGATAGAAATCCGCCATATCGATATCTGTATCTTTTGCAATAAAATCATCTAGCGGAATGATCGCGTTCATATCCAGCATACTGAACAATTCCGTTGACATCATGACAGCTACGTCTGGCGGCTGCTTAGCTTGAACACCTGCTTGGATTTTCACCGTATTATCGCCATAGTTGCCTGTGTACACCGGGTTGACCTTAATGCCAGGATTTTGATCCATAAAAGATTTAGCCATCCCGTCGATCACTTTGGTCAGAGGACCACCAACATTGACTGGGTAGTAAAAGGTGATCTCCACCGGCTTAGCTTCCGGCTTCTCCGATGATTCGGAGGCAGGCGGGCTTGATGGCGCTTGTGTGGCCTCACCTCCGGCAGCATTATTCGATTGACCGCATCCGACAATCGTCAACATACAAACCAGAAGCAGTATAACCAAACTTGATGGCTTGAGCATCGCTGATCGCTCCTTCTTCAACCTCTTACGGACCGCAAGATCTCCCTCACCAATCACACTGAGTACTCTCTGTAATTTCAAGCGTCTCTCCTCCTAAATAGGGATGTAGCCGGGCATCTGTATGCCTTGCTTCAACCTTATTCTAGAGCTAACCGCAATGCCTCCTATTGAACAAAACACTTCTTTCCTTGAACAAAACTCTCATTCCCCGCTGCAAAATCAATCAATAGAACGAATGGTTTGGTTTCGAGGAGATTTGGTTCGCATACAGCTTCGGAGTAAGACCTGTTTCACGTCTAAACAATCGGGTGAAATGCCCTTGATCGGCAAAACCAACCTGAGTGGCAATTTCCTTTAATCCCACTTTTCCGGAACGAATAAGAGCTTTGGATCGTTCGACCCTGAGGCGGATTAAATAATGATGCGGCGTATAACCGGTCTGCTGTTTGAAAATACGAATAAAATGAGACTGGCTCATATGGGCCATCGGGGCTAAATCGGACAGCTGAATGTCCTCTGCTAAGCTTTCGCGCATATATTGGATCACTTGAGAAATTTGCTGATGGGCTGGCGTTTTGCTATTCGAGGGCCGGGGGACCATGGAAGAGTGATGCTGCAGCAGATGGATAATCAGCATGTTCGACAAAGAATCACTGTATATTTTTCCTTTAGCTCCGCCGTTCTGCAATTCTTCGAGCATCCACAATCCTAGCTGCAGAAGCCTGGAATCCTTAACATGAAATTTACGGTCCAATTGGATCATATAGCCTTCCGTCAGAAATCCGGATTCACGAGCGATTTCTTCGAGCATCGAAGGCGTAATTTCAATTTTCAAGAAATAGAGCGACGTTCGCCCCCAAGGGCAAAGAATACTTTCATTACATGGGATCATATGAATCGTATAATAATTCTCGTAGTAGGCTGTACAATGTATCCCAATGAGATACTTAGCCTCTGTCGAAGGGCTGAAGGCTTGCTCGGGGCTGTACCATTGCGAGACCTGAAGCTTGTCCCAGCCAAATCTATCGCTATCTAGAACAGGCTGGGAAGTTGCGGAGGACATTTGTTCCAAATCATTCATAGTTATCACCCCTTAATAGCCCCAATATATCAATGTTGTATACGCATCGTGTCAATTTGCTGTTAATAATGTATGAATAATGTGTTAATTTACCAGAGTGGAATGAGATTATAAGGGGAGTGACCATAAAAAATACCCAGAGAAAGAACACTTATTTCAAGTGCTCTTTCTCTGGGTATGGATAGGTTAAGATACAATTATTGAATAATGGATTTTTTCCAAAGCGATAAGCCAATTTGCCCTTCACCGCCGTATTGCTTATCATTGATAAAGTTATATAGCGTAAATTGGCTCTCGCCAACCTCAAGCAGGAATGTTTCTTCCGTATATTTAGCAGCACCGTTCAATGAACCTGCTTCTGAACCCATTTGCTCACTTATTGCAAGGAAACCGCCGGGTTTAAGCAAACGGTGTAATTCATCTAACAATAGCTTCGGCTGCCGAACGTTAGATAGCCCGCCCATGAAAAGAATGGAATCAAATTGTTCATCGGAAAATCCCTCTAATAATGATACCTCGTTAAGTGAATCTATTTCCCCGATGCTGTTCGTGGACAACTGCAGATTTTGAACACGATACCCTCGCTCCAGCAAAGCTGCAGCCACGCGGTCACTGCTAATCGCAATATTAAGGTAATACTCGCTAGGGTCTAGCTGTGATAGAAAAATTTCTTCTGCCGTAGTAAGCCTCCGCGATACTGAATGAACTACATTTTCGTTGGACATATAGGCTTCCTTTCTTTATTGATGTGATTTGGTTATCGTTATGAATTTTCCATCAAATGTAATTAATTTCCTTTAATATCATAGTAGTATAGACGTACCTGATCTGACCATTGTACAATTGTAAACTTAGTAGTGAATTGTTATCTGGTTGGGAATAAAAGAGTCCGCAATTCGCGTAATAGCGAACCGCGAGCCGTGATTCTCAGTTAAGTACGGCATGTGCAGGATAACGCAATATTTAAATGGAATATATGAAATAAATAAAATTCGATGAGGAGTGAAAAACTTGCAGTATAGAGCTTGTTCTCTTTGCATTATTAAAAGAAGAGAATCAATATTACTTGAACAATTCCCTGAAGAAGATGGTATCATTACATTTCGCCCCGTTGGCGGCACGATTGAGTACGGAGAAGATAGCAAATCAGCTGTAATACGAGAAGTAAAAGAGGAAATTAATATTGATATTATTGAACCAAAATTGATAGGGATTATCGAGCACATCTTTCCTTGGTACGGAGAAATTGGGCATGAATATGATTTTATTTATGAAGCGAGCTTTAGTCGAATGGATGACTATGACAAGAATGAATTTGAAGGAATTGAAGGCGACAAAAATTATATAGCTGTCTGGAAGAACTTAAATGATTTCGAAGATAACCTTAAGTATAAACTTGTTCCTGATGGTCTCTATGAGATGCTAACAGGCGGGCAAATTTCCGATATTAAACATATTAGTACAACAGATTTATTGTCTTTTAAAAGGTCTTGATTAACATAAGCAAACAAAAGCAAAACACGCCGAGAAATGCACGGGAAACATGCGTTATATATCGCATTTGGAAAATACCATATAACGGCATAAAAAGCGATACAGCCCGTGCCTTATAAGACTTTACGGCGTGTTGCTAAGATTCTAAATAGGTTGATTTAGAAATTAATACACCAACTTATTAAAGTGTTCACCCTTTATCGACATCCTGCATCTCCTTAATTCTAACAACCACCTTCCCTTTCGCACCGCCGCCCTCCAGATAATGAAGCGCCAGCGCGGCATCTTTGAAGGCAAACACCTTATCAATAACAGGCTTAATTTGACCCTTTTCAATAAATTCGCCGATTATCTTTAATTGTGCACCACTTGGTTTCATAAAGAGGAAATGATAGGTCGTTCCGCTTTTCTTCTCGAGGGCTGTAATTTTACGGCTAACAATGGATAAAAGGAATGTCTTCAGCCATCCTAGCTTTGCTTCTTTTCCGAATCTTGCGTTCGGCCAGCCGGACACCGATACGATTTTCCCGTTTGGTTTCAATACTTGAAAAGATTTCTCCAGAACGGCACCGCCTAACGTATCATACACGGCATCGTATCCAGACAGCAGTTCCTCGAAATTTTCTTTCCGATAATTGACGATTCGATCGGCACCAAGTGATTGGACTAATTCATAGCCTTTATCGCTGGCAGTCGTGGCAACGTATGCTCCCATCACTTTAGCTAGTTGGATCGCAAAAGTACCCACACCGCCTGATCCGGCGTGAATTAAAATTTTCTGGCCTTTTTGCAGCTTCATAATATCGTGAAAGGCTTGGTAAGTCGTGAGTCCAACCAGCGGTATCGATGCTGCTTCTTCAAAGCTTAGATTCCAGGGCTTCAGCGCAATATCCTCTTCATGAATGGCAATGTATTCGGCTAAGGTCCCGATTCTGCCTTTGCGGGGTCTGCCATAAACCTCATCTCCGGGTTTGAAAGCTACGACCCTCTTGCCAACCTTGATAACAACTCCGGAAAAATCATTTCCTAAAATTAATGGCAGCTCGTAATTTAGCAAAAATTTCGCTTTGCCTTCTTTGATTTTAAAATCGATAGGATTTAAGCTTGCGGCATAAATTTCGACCAGCACATCATGTTCTCCAATAGTGGGCATTGGCTTTTCAGACATTATTAAAGGTACATTTTTTCCGTATTTCTCAATGATCATAGCCTTCATTACAATCACTCCAATTTATGATTATTCGTTTAAACATATAAACCAATAGGGAGAAAAAATATTCTTCTTAATCCTTGCTGGTTAAGAAGAACTGCTGCACTCGGCTTCAATGGCTGCAATTAATAATTTGAGCTGCTCAAGTGGTTCGCGCAACGTTAATTTGTAGTAATTTTCTACACTCTTTTTCTCATAACTCACATAACCTGCTTGCTTCAAAACCTTCAAATGATGAGAGATCGCTGGTCTGGACAAGTTTATTTGCTCCGCTATAGCATTAACGTTAAGACCCACTTTATGTTGTGCGAGCAATAAAATGATCGCTTGACGTTTCTCATCAGTCAGCACTTCCAGCAGCGGAATACTTTCCTTAAATTGTTGCACAATATGTTCAGTACTCTGGCTCATATTCCGCCCCCTCTCGTTCATTCGTTTAATCACATAAACATATTATAGCCAATTCCATGATAAAAGCAAGCTGAGCTATACGGTGAAAAATTCTATTACGAATCTTAGCAGCTTGTTTGAGTATCAATCATATGATATCACTGACTCTATATTCTAGTCCGCGTCGCTCGTCCCATTTCCGATGAAGCTCTTGGGAACGTATAGCTAAGTCCCTAAATGGCATAGCGGTTACTGAAACTTTATCGAATTTATGTCTGAAATGATTACCTTCCTTCATAATTCTCATCGCACCTAAATAGTCATCACTCAGTGCCCATACTACCCTGCCAATATCAGCTAAAATGATTGCCCCAGAACACATAGGACAAGGCTCGACCGTCGAATATAGCGTGCATTTATTTTTGTACGCTGAGTCCAGCAGCATTTTGCCCGCTCGTCGAATTACATCAACTTCAGCATGACATGTCGGATCAAGATCAGTAAAAATGCGATTTCTGCCTTTGCAAAGCACATTCCCTTCGGGGTCTACTAGAACAGCACCAATTGGAACAGAGCCTTCCTTAAAAGCTATTTCGGCCTCATCCAATGCCATCTCAAGAAAATATCGGTCCTTGTCCATGCTGCTGCACCTCATTCTTTATTAATTTGAAATCAATGTACGTGGTTAGTTCCTTGGCTTGGATCAGTGCCGTTTCCCGTTATTTTAACTACGATCATTTCAGATATTCCGTCAACCTGTTCCGTTAATTGTTCCATGGCTTGTGCTTTTTCCTTCTGAATTTGACGCAAAGCTTCGTCCTTTAACAGCGACGTTTCATTTTTGGCGATCTGAATGATTTTTTCGGCATGACTATTACTTGCCTGTATCGTTTCTTCAAGCATCTTTTTCGCTTCATTTCTGGCGTTTATTAAAATCTGTTGTTGTTCCTTTTGAAATGCAATTAACTCAGCACGATTCGATTCTGCTTGTTGCTGCATGTTTTGGATATACAATTTTCTCTGCTCCATGATTGAAAACAAGGGTTTAAAACAATATTTATTGAGCGACCAATAAAGAATTCCGAACACAATAATGGAAAGCACTAGAGATGTAACATTAAATAGATCCGCCATATTCAATCTCCTACTCTCTTCAAAAAAGGATTTTACAAAAAAAGAATATTACAAAATATTGGAATCGTAAATAGAAAATGATAATAATTCCCAAAATGTACACATTAGGCAAAAAAACAACCACACGGAGTATACACTCTCATGTGGTCGTCATATCAATTCATACTGGTCACGCGTTCAAGAAACAAAGTTGAATTGATGACCAGATTTTCTACAGGATACGTTCGTCCCGCAAGCTGCCAGCCCATTTCATTCAGCTGTGATTCATCAACCGCTTCATACATGATCTGCCTCATCCCCTCCGCTGTGCGAACGGCTACTAACGGATTTGTTGAAGTACGCCTTATTTGCTCAAGCACCTCCAGCTTATTTCGAACGAGACTCGCAACAAATATACGGTTATAAGAGCTGTAATCGAACTCCGATCCGTTTCCTTTTATTACAGTAACTTTACTCGATAAGCCTAAATGCTCAAGTAATGTACAGGATGCCTCATAAGCCACAGCATCTAATTCCAGGCAAGTAACCTCCATATTGCCGAGCAGGTGCAGAATAATAGCACTTAACGGCATTGGCCCGCTGCCTACGAAAATAACGGGCGTCTTCTCTATATGGCGATCCTGTTGAAGGATCTGACGCAGTATGGACAATTCCTGGCTGACCAGAGCCATGTAAATGTTCCAGTTCGGCAGCCTTGTCACACTATCCAAGCCGGGAGCTTCGGACTTGCAAAAATGACGGCAATCGCTTATCTCCGTTAGAAATTCAGCTTCTGACAACTTATCTTGCAATTTTCGTTGGTGCAAACGAATATACTCATTGCTTAGAACAGCTTGTACCTCTTCAGGCAAATAGTTTGATCGCAGCTGAAGGGCAAGAAGGCTAATCATACTTTTAACTAATGAATTATCAGGAGATAGATCCGATTCCGTCTGAAGAAGCTCATTAGCTTTCCTGATAAAAGAGATAAAATCATCAACCCGTTGCGTGCTCAGCGCGTTGCCTTTGTGTAGAACAGAACCCGTCGAATAAGCCTCCACTTCCCCAACTCCTTCATCCATCTTCATCCGATTTCTTATTACGAAATATATTCATATGGTCATGGATGTAGAAGGATATTGCTTTAAAAGGGAAAGCTGCTTCAATTTAGATGTGAAATATATTCATGGGCTGTTGTTCCATATACACTTTTAAAGTGTTTATTTAAGTGAGTTAAATCAAAAAAACCGCATGCAGCTACTGCAAAATAGATATCTCTGTTTTTTTCAATTAACTGCTTTGCCCGTTCTACTTTGCAATTAAGGAAGTATTGATACGGAGAAATACCGGTATGAGCCTTGAACACTCGGATAAATTGAAATTTAGATAAACCAAGCTCTGCGCAGATCTCCTCAAGTTTGAGAACATGCTCCAGGTTCGCGAATATCATATCTTTTGCTTTTCTTATGATGACACTGTCCTTCTTACAGTCGGAAGAAAGATTAGTTTGAACAAAGCTGTCCGTCAGAGATAAGAACAACTCATTGCATAATGCCTCATCTTTTTCGCTTAATATGGCTTCAGAAAGACTTACAATTCGTGATTTAAGCCCGTGATCGTACACGATAGGAGCTGTAAATCGTACAATATCCTTCTTGCCCATAGCCTCTAATAGCAGCTGCGGATCGATATACAGCATGATATAGTCAAGGCCAGATTGATCATTTGCCATACCGTCATGCACCTGCTCGGGATTAAAGAACATCACACCATTCTGATAAGATAATTGCAAGCTGCCATCTACATGATAACGTTGAATACCGCGCAAGGTTACACCTATCGCATACTCCTTGTGGGCGTGCTTTTTATATTTAAATTCAGTCATACTTGCCGATAAGGCAGTAATACCTGCCGATTTTTTATAAAGAAATTTTTCCATCACAGCACCTCTGCATTAAGCTTATCTAAGTCCAAATCATAACAGCAGCGTAAACTAATAGTAAAGCCATCATAACATTAACAATTTTATTATGCTTCTGTAAAAATGCTTTGAAGATCGTACCGAACAGAACCCACGTTGTAAAAGCTAGAAAGCCAATCCCTGTTATTATAATGATACCTAGCGTTATCGCAGCGCTCCCGCTCTTATAGGGCATAATAAAGGCAGGAATGACAGTCAATGCGAACAGTATGACTTTGGGATTTAGAAACTGCATCATGAATCCAGATAAAAAAGTTGCCTTTTGAGTCGTAGTTGAGTTTGACGAATTCGTTTTAAAAATCAAATAGGCTAAATAAAGCATATACATACTCCCGGCTATCTGCATGGCTATTAATATTTTCGGCAAGATCATGACTAGCACATTATTCAAAACAGCGGAAAGAACAAGCAGCAAGCCAAATGCAAGCGTTGCACCATATGTATATTTCATTGCTGTTTTTGGCCCGGATTGCTTTACGGTAGACAATATGACGATATTCGTTGGTCCCGGTGTAAAAGTTGCGATGACACAGTAAATAAAAAAAGATGCAGTATACATGAGAACGCTCCCTTCAAGCTGTTCTCATATCCTACATCTTATTGGGAGTGCCATATAGTATATTATTGCTAGTTACACCGAGAAAGCTAAACGCCAAAGTGCTTTGAATAATGATCTATCAGGAAAATAATTCAAATTTTTGATATAATACGGTTTGAAGCTTTTTATCATTAGATCAGATGACAGGAGGTTTTTAGATGATATACGTAGTGAGGCATGGAGAAACGGACTTCAACAAAGAAGGAAGACTGCAAGGAAGACAAGGGCTTCCATTAAATAAGAACGGGATTGAACAAGCTAAATCATTGCATGAAAGCCTTCGAGGCATTCATTTTGATCATATATATTCGTCACCACAAGAAAGAGCGATTCAAACAGCCGAGATCATTACGAATGCAAAAGCAACAATTGACACGAGAATAGATGTTTTTGATTTAGGTGAAGCCGATACATTGAAAAAGAGTGAAGTTAAGATGGTTGGAGCAGTTCCTGATTCTAACGTGTATAAGCGCGTTGAAGACATTCAAAGCTTCATAAAGAGAGTATTTGATTTCATGAATGAAATCCACGAGCAACATCGCGGAACCGATGTAAATATTCTGTTGTCTGGTCATAGATGTACAACCGGCTGTATGGGTGCCTATTTCGAAGGCATTCCGAAGGATGGGAATTTACTAAGGTTCTCATCTGACAATGGGCAGTATAAAGTGTATGACTTTAAGTAGACTAAGGGCATTTTCCGCCTTTTCAAGTAGGCGGTTTGCTTTTGCACCATAATAAAAAAGAAGCGGTCTGTCGCAAATGCGTAAGTAATTCGATTCTAATTACTCTAGTGCGCAAAGTCAAAGACAAGTTAAACGTTGTTATTCCGTACATTCTCGCCGTGCGTTCTCTTTATCGGTGCAATAATGAAAATAAGTAAACTATCCTTGACCATGTACCTAAGTACATGGTTTATCCTTATATTAGGGGTGAAAAAATGAAATACAAATCAGGGGATATTGCTAAATTATGCAATCTGAATAAAGAAACACTAAGATATTATGAACGAAAAGGTTTGATTTCTGAACCTGCAAGAACTGAAGCAGGCTATAGAGTTTATTCGGAAGAAATACTAAAGAGACTTATGTTTATAAAACGAATGCAAGAACTTGGCTTCACGTTATCTGAAATTGATAAATTACTTGGTATTGTTGATAAAGATGACATAAGGTGCACGGGTATGTATGATTTTGTTGTTCAAAAGCTAGGTGACGTTCAGAAAAAAATTCAAGACCTTCTTAGAATAGAAATTATGTTAAAGGACTTAAAAAACCGTTGCCCTGATGAAAAAGATATTTACGAATGTCCAATTCTTGAAACACTATTTGAAAAGTAATGAATGAAAGAAGCTAATCGATTGCATTTGGATTCATTATAACAATTCGCTTATACATGATATTTTTATCTAGAAATTTTTCTTTTGATATAGTCATATAATAATTATTAAGCTGAAGGAAGATGAAAATGGAAAATTGCTGCGTATCAAATCAGAGCATGAAATCAGAAGAATTTAAATGTCCATCATGTGGCGATGCAGGAAAGCCGATTGATATTATAACACTAAAAAGCTTGTTGAACCCTTCCGCACTTGAACAATTAGAAGCTAAAAACGAATATCGGTTTTGTCAGTCGTCAAATTGTGATGTTGTTTATTTCACTCAAAACAGACGCCTATACGTTAAAGAACAAATTAAGATTCCGGTATATCAGAAAGATAACAGCGAAAATACCCCTGTTTGTTATTGCTTCAGTTGGACACGTCAGAGACTTTCGGAAAGCGGAAAAGCGGCTATTGCAAACATTTCATCACACGTTAAGGCAGGTCGTTGCGGTTGCGAAGTAAACAACCCGCAGGGGTCTTGTTGTTTAGGAAATGTAACCCAATTTATTCAACAAATCTAAGACAGCCCCCGTCCGTAACATCTTCAAGTATAAATGAAAGGAAAGTAATGAATTAGAGTGTGATACAGCTTCATCAGCACCCGCTTCTCAATCCACGAGACATAGCTGCGGCCGATCCTCAGTTCCTTCGCTATCTCCCGCTGTGTCGGCTCACCCCCGCCATGTTTTTAATAAATCCCTTTTTACTTTCCAATCTCTCAGTAATGAACCTATATACATAAAAATGAAAGGTAAAAAATTGACCATTAAAAAAATGATCGAAATGATGTATTTATTATATGTGAACGACTTCATTTGTTCGAGAATTGTAAAAATCGCATACACAAAATTATTATAGAGGCCATAAAGAAGCCACACAACCTCAGAAGGAACTACAATCGGCGCAACTGCGCGATCCATTCTTGCATCAAGATCGTCTGTTAAATAATTGAAAGCAGACCAGCACCAAAATAGAAAGCCTAGAATACTCACACTTAACAGGATGAGAAACTTATATTTTTTCTCGTAAATATTTTTAACAATATTGTATCCAGTAATCATATAAACGATTGGTAATACGACAACTATAAAAGAAAAAGAATTTTTAAATAGAATTGCTTCAAAACCATATAAGATTAGTATTATTACTAAAAAAACGCTTATTATCATATGTGCTAGCAACAATAAGACAAGTTTTTTACTAAATGCCAAACACATCACCTCTCCATTTTTAAAGCACTAGTACTCTCAGATATTTACAATTCGACATTTTATACGATTCTCCTTTGACTTTGAATGTTAACTCCAAAAGTGTCTTCTACAAAGCAGCGGCTGATCCCGAGCTTCTTCGCAATCTTCCGCTGCTTCCGCTCATCCCCGCAAAAAGAAGAGCACTGCGTTAACACAGTGCTCTCAGAGTGTCTATGAAGTCCTTAGGACTTCTATATTTTTATATGGAATAACTATCTTGAATGAGAGCCTTCACGACACGCTTCACGACATCTGTTGCTGCTTCCTCGATCGAAGCAGCAGCTTCGATTGGCAAAAAGGCTTGACCAATGATGTCATGCGCAATGGCTTGGTCATTGTCGTTCGCAGAACCGGCAGGTACCAATGCAATAAGTCCTGCATCGTTTAGCAAGGTGGCATAAGCCGCGATTTGCTGCACAGATTCTCCTGATCGATTATCGATCAACATCGTGTGGAAGCCTCTCGCTACCAACCGTTTCTCGATTTCCTTCGCAAGAGCCAAATTGTCCAGAACGGAACCAGTAAGCCATAGCGTTAATGGCTGCTGTCCTTTTTGCTGGGCACGAACATCTCTGGTCACTTCCGTATCGATCCGGACGACATTCTCAGAGCTTTGAAGAGCTTCGTCAATGACGCCGCAAGCGGATGTCATATTCGTTACGCGATCGATGAGAATAAATCCGCCGATGCTTTTATTTTTTTCGAACGAGTCAAAAACAATACCATCCGATAATGAAAATTCACATTTAGCCAATTCATTCTTAACTACATGATCAGCAGTAACCGTATTGCCTGTATTAATATCGATTTTGTTATTAATGGCTGTCACAGTACCTGGAAGAACCTTCGTACCTACCTTCACCAAAACATCTTTGCCCGGTGTCAGGACAGAATCATCCATCCAAAGAATCGTAGCGCTAAAGCTGTCAGCCTCTTTGAGCTGATTGTCCTTCGTAAACACACAACCTCGTGAAACGTCGACTTCCCGATCCAATTGAATAGTCACAGGTTGTCCGGCATGAGCGGAATTCCTATCTTGGTCTGTTACTAAGATTCTTTTAACCTTCGCCTTCTCACGGCTAGGCAGAGTTATCAGTTCATCGCCAACTGCGATTCTGCCGGCTTCAATCTGGCCTTGGAATCCGCGGAATGTGTGATCCGGCCGGCATACCCGCTGAATAGGCATCATGAATGGCTTCACGTCGTCGCTTGTATGAACATCAACACTCTCCAAATACGGCAGCAAAGGAAGACCCTTGTACCAAGGCGTATTGGGCGATTTCGCCGTAATGTTATCCCCCTCTGTTGCAGAAACAGGGATCACCTGAATGCTCTCAAACCGGAATTCAGTGGTGATGCGAGAGAATTCTTCTTTGATTTCAGCAAATTTTTCCGTATCAAAATCCACCAAATCCATTTTGTTTACCGCCAAAACCAGATGCTTAATCCCCATGAGGGCGCAAATCCGGGTATGGCGCTTCGTTTGAGTAATAATCCCTTTAGTTGCGTCCACAAGAATAACGGCAAGATCAGCAAAAGATGCGCCTACGGCCATGTTACGTGTATATTCTTCGTGCCCCGGGGTGTCCGCAACAATGAACGAACGGTGATCCGTCGTAAAATACCGATAAGCCACATCAATCGTAATCCCCTGCTCACGTTCCGCAATCAGCCCGTCAAGAAGCAAGGAGTAGTCAATTTTGCCGCCACGGCTGCCCAACCTGCTGTCTAGCTCGAGCGCTCTCTCCTGATCGGCGAACAGAAGCTTAGCCTCATAAAGCATATGTCCAATCAAGGTGGATTTGCCGTCATCTACACTTCCACAAGTTATAAATTTAAGCAGACTCTTCATCTTAGAAATAGCCCTCCCGTTTACGTCTTTCCATGCTTCCCGCTTCTTCCTGGTCGATAACCCTGGTTGTCCGTTCGGATGATACCGCACCAAGTGTTTCTTCGATGATAGCATCCAGCGTGTCCGCCTCCGATAGGGCGCCGCCAGTCAGAGGATAGCAGCCTAATGTGCGAAACCGCATCTTCATCATTTCAATCTTCTCGCCTGGCTCGAGTCTCATACGCTCATCATCCGCCATGATGATCTGTCCATCGCGATTGACGACTGGTCTTTCTTTCGCAAAGTAGAGGGGTACAATATCAATGTTCTCTCTGCGAATGTATTGCCAGATATCTTTTTCCGTCCAGTTGGAAATCGGGAATACGCGGATGCTTTCACCCTTATTAATTCTGGTGTTGAAAAGCTTCCACATTTCCGGCCGCTGATTTTTCGGATCCCAGGCATGATTCTTATTACGGAATGAGAAAATCCGCTCCTTCGCACGTGACTTTTCCTCATCACGTCTTCCACCGCCAAAAGCAGCTGTAAATCCGTATTGGTCCAAGCCTTGCTTCAATGCTTGGGTTTTCATAATATCGGTATAGGCGGAACCATGATCGAATGGGTTGATCCCTTGCTCAATCCCTTCCTGATTGGAGTGAACGAGCATGTTGATTCCGAATTCTTTCGCCTTGCGGTCGCGGAATTCAATCATCTCTTTGAACTTCCACGTCGTATCAATATGCAGGAAAGGAAACGGCGGCTTCTCCGGATAAAATGCTTTCAGCGCCAAATGCAGCATCACGGAGCTATCCTTACCGATCGAGTACAACATCACGGGATTTTCACATTCCGCCGCTACTTCTCGAATAATATAAATCGCTTCAGCCTCGAGTTGATCCAGATGTGTTGCTGCATCTATGGAATCAAGCATCAATTTGTCCATGAAAAAGTGCCTCCCTTTAATCCTTACTAAATCTATAGACTATATTCTACTTCGTATATCGTATCAGATTTTCACTTTTATGCAAAGTGAAATAAAGTATTTTCTTTTTATTTTTTGAGGTTTTGGTTTTCATGAAAAGGAGAACGAAACCGTATACATATAAGATTGTACAGGCAAAAAAAAGGACGGATCGAGTAATCATCTCGAAGGCGTCCTGTTTCTTCCATATTATAAGGTCACTTCTTCGCCTTATAAAACTCATGATACAGCTTCATGAGCGCTCTCTTCTCAATCCGCGACACATAACTCCGGCTAATCCCCAGTTCTTTCGCGATTTCCCGCTGTGTCCGTTCATCCCCGCCATGATCCAGGCCGAACCGGCCGCGGATTACTTCCTGCTCCCGCTCATCGAGTATGTCGAGATTGCGGTAGATTTTACTTTTCTCAATCTTCAGCTGCACCCGGTCCACGACATCATCGGCTTCCGTGCCAAGGATATCGATCAGCGTGATTTCGTTCCCCTCTTTATCCGTGCCAATGGGATCATGCAAGGAAACATCCTTGCGCGTCTTTTTAAGCGATCTCAAATGCATAAGTATTTCGTTCTCGATACAACGAGCCGCGAACGTCGCAAGCTTAGTGCCTTTTCCGGTCTGAAAGCTCTCGATGGCTTTAATCAATCCAATCGTGCCGATCGAGATCAAATCCTCGAGGTCTTCTCCAGTGTTGTCGAATTTTTTGACAATATGCGCAACAAGACGCAGGTTGTGCTCGATCAGCAAATTGCGGGAATGCGCATTGCCTTCCGCCATAAGCTGCAAATGCTTCATTTCGTCATCCTCATGAAGCGGTTGCGGGAAAGCGTTATTTTTGACGTACGATACGAGCATTGACAGCTGTTTGATGAACAGCGCGATTGTCGCAAACAGTCCCATGTACCCTTACACCCCCAAGTCGGATTACCGAGGGGCAGCACTCCCCCCCAGCGCACAATGAAGTCGGTTCTACATTGTATGAGGGCGAGTGCCTAGAAGTGCATGTACCCGGGCGAGAATGTCAGCCAGCCATGTCCTAATCGTTAAAAAACAGCTATGTCCAACGTGCTGCCCACAGCTTCATCTCATGGCAAATGACATGCAGATCATGGCCTTTGGGCGTCAGTGTATATTCTACAGTTACCGGAACAGTCGGGAAAACTTTGCGCTCCAGCACGCCCTGCTCCTCCAAATGGCGAAGTGTACTGGTCAAAGCCCGCGGACTTACGTTTGGTATGCGGCGCTGCAATTCACCAAAACGGAGCGTGCCGCCAAACAATTCGCGAATAACGAGAAACGCCCATTTTCCTCCTAGTACGTCTAGCGTTTTTTCAATATTGCATTCAATATGTACAGGTGTTTTGGGGACGTAATTGCTCGCTTTATCGGTGGTTTTCACTAGGGTTCCTCCTCATTGCACATTACTATACTGAAGGTTACTATCTACCGTTTTTATAATTAAGTGAAAAACATTTCACTTCTTTCAATCATATAGGAATTTATATAGTATGGAAAGGGAACCACAACTTTTTCGAGGAGGAATGGAACATGAAATATCGGAGATTAGGTGCGAGTGGGCTAAAGGTTAGCGAGATCAGCTTGGGAAGCTGGCTTACATATGGCGGTTACGTTGAACGTGAAAATGCGGTGAATGCAATCAAAACAGCTTACGATCTGGGAATCAATTTCTTCGATACAGCCAATGTCTATGAAAGAGGCGCAGCAGAAGAACTGGTGGGCAAAGCGTTGAAAGCTTATCCGCGCGAATCCTATGTGCTAGCTACAAAAGCTTTCTGGCCGATGGGCGACGGTCCTAACGACCGCGGCTTATCCCGCAAGCATGTCATCGAGCAAGCCAATGCAAGCTTGAAGCGTCTCGATCACGATTATATCGATATTTTTTACTGCCACCGTTATGATCCGGAGACTAGACTGGAAGAAACGCTCCGCGCAATTGACGACCTCGTCCGTCAAGGCAAAGTGCTGTATGTCGGCGTGAGTGAATGGCAGGCTTCGCAAATTGCTGAGGGACTCGGTGTTGCCGATCGCTATCTGCTGGACCGCATCGTCGTCAATCAACCCGTCTACAATATGTTCGACCGCTATATTGAAAAAGAAGTGATGCCGCTGAGCGAACGTTCCGGTATCGGACAAGTTGTATTTTCGCCGCTGGCTCAAGGCTTGCTGACAGGCAAATACACCTCCGTCTCCGACATTCCGCAAGACAGCCGGGCTGCTAAGCTGGAGTGGATGCGCAAAGGCATCACTGAGGAAAAAATAGCGAAAGTTCAGCAGCTCGAAAAAGTCGCCGCTGAACTGGATCTCTCCGTCGGCAATCTTGCGCTTGCCTGGATTTTGCGCAATGCCAATGTGGCGAGTGCACTGGTCGGCGCAAGCCGCCCTGAGCAAGTAACCGAGAACGCCAAGGCTTCCGGTGTCGAGTTAAGCCAAGACGTGCTTGCGCGGATTGAGGAGATCTTGAAGTAGCAGAACTGTACTCTGCCAAATTCATACTTATTAAAAAATGACCCTCCTGAGGGGTCATTTTTTAATATCATTTTATTGATTGCCGAGAGTTTGTTACTACTGCCTATTGTTTCGCATTTATTTCCTTATCCTTTTTCTGTAGCCAGAAGGAAAAATAACCGATTAAGTAACTGGTAACAGTAATAATCGGAATTAACTTCGATGCTTTTATAGACAACCCCTCACCGACAAAATAATTAACCAATGAATTACTGCTAATAATCGTCACAATAAGTAAAAACAAGAGTGGCATCCATCTCAACAGCTTCAGAGAAACTCACCCCTTATAATTTAGATAGTAGAATGGTCATTTCTATCTGAAGCAAAATCGTCCACCTGCTATCTTCCATGTATAGTGACCGATGGCCCGTAGCTGGATATTTCCACAAGATTCTCATCTGGGTCGCGAACATAAATAGATTGAATCGGTCCAAGCGCGCCAGAACGTTCTACCGGTCCTAATTCAACTTTGGCTCCATGTGTATTCAATTGGTCCAGAATAGAACGAATAGAATCGCTTGTAATGATGCAAAAATCACCCGATCCTGGTGTCGGCGTTTTTGCTTTTGGATCGATTTCCTCGCCCAGCTGCTGGAAGTTGATTTTCTGCTGGCCAAATTTAGCCGCTTTTCTCCCTTGACCAAAAGTGATGATTTTCATGCCAAGTACATCGCCATAGAAACGGCATGACGCTTCCACATCTTTCACCGTCAATACCAGATGATCGAACCGCAAAATTTCCATAACCATAAACTCCTTCCACACTACTTGCGTTTTATATTTATTATTTCCCTTTTTAATTTTCCCTTATCATAGCGTGTAAGATCTATAATGGCAACTCTGCTTAAGGTATCGCTGCTTGCTTATGGAGTCCTGCTTTCACGGTAGCAGTAATAGGATGAAGTTCATTTCAGCAGGAAGAATCACAAAAAAACTCTCATCACCAATAAGAGCTTTCTTGTACAGTAAATTATTCGGCTGGGATACCAGTTTTATTAGTATGAGTGAAATTTGCGAAGCAGGTTCGCTATTTTGCGAACCTAATTTCGTTCTACAATAACAGTGAAGTGGGCAAAATCCCCCATAACGAACTTACGTTCGCTTTTCGAGAACCAAGGTTCACGAATAGCGAACATCTCTTCGCTGCAGCCGAATTTGCCCCCGCTCACTCGCACATTAGCGAAATTAGCTTCGCTCTTTTGCGAACCAGCTTCGTTAATGCCACCCGCGCCGCTCACTTTGAGCACATTTTGCGAATCTGCTTCGCTGATATCACTAGCGTCGCTCACTTCGAGCACATTACGCGAATCTGCTTCGCTGATATCACTAGCGTCGCTCACTTCGAGCACGTATGCGTACCGGCTACGCTGATGCCACCCGCGTCGCTCCTCTCCGCGCACGTCGGTCAACCAACTCGACCTCATTCTACGCCACAAAAGCTTGCTTACTCTCATTCCCGCCCAAACCAGCTATGAACCGTCCGCTCCAGCTCCGCCTTCCGCTCCGCGAACTGCCTTCGGCGATGTCCATTCGCTCCTGAAGGATGCGGCATATGGAACAAGCATCGCTCCCCGTCGAGCAGCCCCTCACGCGTAAACTGCTGCAGCACATCGGCTACCGATTTGCCTAGCGGCACAACGAGTGCATCCCGTGCAGCCTGCAGCTCAGTTAACAAAATCTCACGAGCATAACGCATTAGAAATACCGATTTCGCCAGCTCCGGCTGATGACCGGTATAGTTCTCACCGGACTGGAATACCGGGTACCGAACTGCTGACGTCGTATGCAGCAAATGACGCTCCTGCTCGAACAGCGACCGGCTGCTTTCTATGCTAAGCGCCTCCGGGAGCCGAATTGCATCCAGCATCTCGTACAGATTTTGGCGCATCGTACCCGCAAAGCTGGCAACAGCTTTAGCTCTTCGATCAATCTCCGGATGGGGCATATTCTCCAGCAGTCCCAGTCTGGCTTGTTCATAAGCAATCGCCATTTGTGTAAAACCAGGCGTAATGCCGATTATCATAATTTTTGCTTGCTCATTTACATATTCGAAGGGAATATAGTATAGCGACATATTCTGATGCGAATCAAGCAGCAGCTCCGGTACAAGCAGCTGTTCTTTCGTCAGTGCTCCGGATGGCATCGACAATATATAGTCCTTATACTTCAATAATTGGCTCATAGTCCTGCATGACCTCCCATTGCAATCATCAGTTTGAGCATTTCATTTCCACTTTTCTAAACGCACCTTTGTCTTTTTTAACAATCTGGAGCCACAGCTGCCCGCTTCGGTACCGTCCGGTGCAAATACGCATGTACGACAAAGACCGCGACGGAAAGCAGCGATGCTCCTGCTCCAATCCATAATACAGGCGTGACACCCGTATGATCATACACATAGCCAAACAGCGTCGGCGCAATCATCCGGCCCGCACTGCCGAAACCGCCGACAACACCCATATAGAAGGGAGCGGATTTCCCCGCATTTTCGGATAAGAAAGCCGGTATGACAGGCAGCAGCAGCATTTCCCCAATCGTACATACAATCATACCTAAGACGAGATACCAATAGGAATCATGCAGAAAAGCAATAAAGGTAAACCCAATCGAATAACAGATTGAGCTTGCTACAATTTCACGGCTCACGGAGCCGGCTAGCATCTTCTTAATCGCATTCGTCACTGGCTGGCCGACAAAGATGACAATGCCGTTGATGCTCCAAAGCAGGCTGTACATGGTGAGCGAATGGCCGCTATCTGTCAAAAATGGTGCAACGCCGTTGTTCCAGATCATAAGCGCAAAGAAGAACAGCAGCGAACCGATGCCGAGGTATAAATACATGCCCGTATTCCTCAGTTTTTGCCCTAACGTCGCTTCTTGTTCCAGCTGCGATCTTCCCGTGAGGCCGTCCGCTCCTAGCGCAGACCCATTGCTTGTCTCCGGCACCGCCTCTTCTTCCTCACTGCTGCCTGTACGCATAATGAGCATTAAGTAGAGACCGAATACAAGTGTTGATATGGCGGTAACGGCATACGTCAATGTAAACGAAAAAGCAGCGATCAGTCCGCCCACAGACGCTCCGATAGCCAGACCTGCGTTGTTGCCGACATATATTGCATTGTACAGCTTGCGGCGATGCGCCTTCCACCGGAAACCGATATAGGCGTTGATCGAAGGTACTGCCAGATTGTTCACGAGACCGTACAAGCTAGTGAGCACGACGTAGACGGCATATTCCCGCGTAAGCACAACAGATGCGATAAGCGTTGCCGACAGCATCATCGAGCCGATGATAAGCCGTTTGGGGCCAAGCCGGTTATAGAGCGCACCTCCGGCAAATTGACCGATTAAGCCAGCCAATGCCTGAAACAGCAGCACCATGCCTGCCTCCGCATAGCTCCGTCCAAGCACCTGATGCACGTATAGCGTTGTAAGCGGCCACAATATCGAATTGCCGGTAGCATTGATTAAGCTTGCTGCTATAAAGGACAACGCGTCCCTCGGGTAATTTTTTTCCAATCGAACTAATATAGATTCAATCCACTGCTTCACTTGCCCAATACCACCTTGTCTGAAAAGAAACCTGTCTTTCCTTGCGAATGCATACTTCTCGTATCATACGCCATTCTGTACACTGTTTCCACGTTAGTTCCTTCCATTATCGTCTATTAGCTGCTCCGTATAAAAGAAAGAGATGCCCTGCGCCGGGAGGGCGGCAGCTGCATCTCTTCTCAAACTTTGGCATTCTATTTATTTGGTAAATACATGGTTGCCGATTTTGGCCGTTACCTTGCGGGATTGGAACCATTTCGACTCCGTCGCCTTCGGATTATAGAAGTAGTAAGCTCCTTTAGAAGGATCGATCCGCCTTGCCGCTTCCTTCGCCGCCTTGAATGCCGTATCGTTCGGAATGAGCCAAAACTGGCCATTGCTGACGGAACTAAATGCATTGGCGGCAAAAATAACGTCGTGAATGCTGTTCGGGAACATCGGCGACTTCGCCCGGTTAAGGACGACTGAAGCTACCGCCACCTGTCCTTTGTAGCTCTCGCCCCGCGACTCCGAGTAAACCACTCTTGCAAGCCGCGATAGATCCGGGCGGCTGACCGTCACTTTCTTCAACGCATGCATCGTCAACGACCCTGCAACGCCATCCTTAGGAAGTCCTGCGCCGCCTTGAAAGGCAGCTACTGCATTTTTCGTGGATGCATTGAATTTTCCGTTGATGCTGCCCTTGTAATAATTGAGCATATAGAGCCGCTCCTGCAAATCCTTGACGCTCTCTCCGCTGCTTCCCATCTTCATTGAGGCTGCACTTGCCGTACCGTTCACACTGAGCATCAATACAAGGATGGCAAGCAGAACTGCACTTGCTGTTCGTTTCATCACTTTCGTCAATCCCTCCAACTGGTTGTGTTATGGAATCTCGCTGTATTGCAGGGATCCGCCGCGAAAATGATTTTACCATAACTTAACTTCCGTTTTGGGGATTCAAAGATTTTTCTAATTGATTTCTAATATTGCCCGATGTATCTCACCCTAACTACTAGACTTGTTTCTCCCTAACGAAGGGAAGAAGCAGATATTGCAGCAGTGCAGCGCCGAACAGGACGATCGCCAGCCAGGCCGACTCGGTATCCTTTGCCATGATAATCATTGCTGCGATCGATATGATTCTGCCCGTATTAAGGAACAGCTCCCGTATGACGACCGATTCAACACGAAGCTGTCCTTTTAGCGGCAGCAAGCTCATCATGCGGAAATAAAATGAATTGAGCGTATTAACCGTAAGCGGATTGCAGATCGAGAATAAGATCATAAAGATGACAACCGACCACAGCTTCATATCAATGAGCAGCATGGCTGCACCCAGCAGAACACCCGTAACGGAATAGAGCAAGTACTTGCTCACATTCTCTTTGCTTCTTTTCGTAATGGCATAGCCGGTCGCTACTGTCAACGCTGAGAAAAAGACGCCCAAATAACCGACCCAATCTTCACGCCCTACAGTCTGGAAAAGAAGAATGTTCGGGAGAAACAGCATAACGCCTTGGAATAGCCCCATTAGGAAAAAGCTAATCAGTGCTTTCAGCCAGCGCGGATGCTTCCGCATAATTAATAAAGCAAATTTCAAGTAATACGCTTTGTGATGCGATTTCATGATCGGAATGCGGAAACTGATAAGCGCCGCTACCAGAAACATGACAAAGGCCAGCATAAAAATAAACATATAGCCCTGCAGTCCTTGGCTTCGCTGAATAATAAAGCCCGCAAGCGCCGGACCGGCCAGACCCGCGGTATTGAACACAATCATATTGACACCTAGATATCGAAGCCGGTTCGCCTCGGTCGATACATCGTACTGCATGACAAGATAGCCGGTCCAATAGAAACCGGACGCTATGCCATTGAGCAGCGCGAAAGCAATATAATAGTGCGCAACCTGTTCCTGAGCAATGACGACAAGCAAATAAAACATCGCATTCAGCGCGATGCCAATCCGGTACGTCAGCATTTTGTCCCGCCGCTTCGCAATCCAGCCGCCAAAAGCAAATACAAACGGGGTAGTCGCGAACAAAAGAATGTTATAGAGGCCGTTAATCGCCAAGTCTTGCGTCAATCGCCATAAGTAAAGATTGAGAAACAGCCCCGACATCGAGGCGCCAAACTGGAAAAAACCGTGAATAATGATTGAGATCACTGCGTTTCTGCTCAATCTTCTTTCAGGTGGCAGCAGCGTCCTGCCCTTGCTCAATTGAAATTTTGATCCTAAGCCGCCCAACATCTGATGCGTCCGCCTCCTGCTATTGTAGTCCTAGCCTGCACGGTCCAAGACTGTTGCGTTCATTTTAACACAGCAGCATATTTAGGCATATGGAAACCGTATAGGCTCCCAGTCCTAAAAACGAGCAAATGGCCCGCTGAGGGGCCATCTGCTATGCGGCAATGCTATATATCAACGTCATTCTGCTATTTTCAGCTTATTTCTCCGTCACGACTGAATAATGCTTAAAGCGCTTAATTTCATAGCGGGATTCATCCTCAGGAAGAGGATCTCCGTTCGCGAAAAGATAAGCCGCCTTCTCCCCATCATGAATGACCGGCTGCTCAAACCGGTAACGTCCGAAAGACTGAACCTGCTGAAACGCTCCCCCAGGATTCGCATAAACGACACTCTCGTTAAATTCTCGCGGATCGATCCGCTCATTCAACAGTACGTAAATATAAGGCATATTAACCCTATTCGTAATATAGATCGTTCCATCCGTTACATCCGATGCGTACCGTATCGCCTCACCAAAGGATTCGAAAAAAATCGGACTGATCTGCTCCGGAAACTTTCGGACATATTGATTCGCAAACAGAATGAAATATGCGGCAAACAAAGCAACAGCAAAGCGAGTCGCCCACTTCTCTTTTTCGGACAGCCAGGTCACCCCTGCAACTGCCAGCAGAATCAGAGGATAAAAGACAACGTTAATACGATTAATGTTTGCATCGCTAATAATGAAAGCCATCAATACGGCAATCGCCAGCCATAGCAAAATGATAAGCTTGATAGGATCGGCTTTGCGCTGCAGTGCGCTGATTGTCGTTGCAAGCCCTAGTATAATGAGCGGCAAAGCGATCGGATACATATACCCGTATTTCGGCAGCGCATTCCAAATCAGGCCATCGTTCTGGCTAATTATGATCTCGAAAAACCGCTTCATATGGCTAAGGCCAGTCGACATCATATCTGATCCGAAAATGCTGGACTGCTGCTCCACTCTCGGAACTGTCAGCTTCGGTATCGTCACGAGAGCCGTAATGGCGTTCATCGAATACCGATTAATAACGACAAACAGCAGAATGGGAAGCGCCAGCACGGTAAACGATGCTCCATTCACGAGAATACGGCGCAAGGATACCAAACGCTTGACGTAGAACACAATATAGGTCGAAAGGACGAATAGCGGTGCGAAAAAATAGGCGGTTCCATACGCGTATAAGGACAGCGCCATCGTGATCGAGAACGCCAGCAGCCAGCGTGGCCGCTCTATTGCCTTGCTGGCAAAATAGACAGCTAGCAGCACTAAAGCAGGCATTAGGTTCGATTCCAGCGCCCAGCGCGACATCATAATATGCCATGGGCAGATGACGATAAGGAAGGCTGCAATAAGCATAACGCGGCGATTGTCCGGGATAAATCGTTTGGCAATCGTGTAAAACAGGAACAAAGTAATGACACCAGCGATCGCACTCACGATTCGTATTGAGAACGTGTTTAAGCCGAACAGATAAATGAACGGCATCGACAGATAGGCGTACAAAGCATTTTGCCCGCTGCCCCAAGCAATAAGATGAATCGGCAGAAAACTGCCGTTCCGGTCTACTCCATAATGCAAAATGGCGTAAGCATCATAGCCAATTGAGGCTTCATCCTGATTTAGACCAGCTGGTAGCGACGAGATCGCTGCCAGTCGAATGACAATTCCAATGCCGAATAAAACAGCAAGCAGCGGGTTACTCTTCAGCCATGTGACTGCGTGCCTCCACCCCGCCAATAGATCAATTTTACCTGAATTAATCTTCTGTCTTCCCATTCTCGTATTCGTTTGCGGATTCAATATCTCCCCTGCTTTCTCTTTTTAGGCAGCCAATTTGTTTTAGTAATAATAGTGCTAATAGATTAATAGATTGCTAGGTATATTAGATCCGAATACCCATTTAAGCAAAAGATCCTCTCATCTGCTCTTTATGGGGCATAAAAGCAATACTGGGATTATAATCTGTTTAGCCTTTGCATGCAATAATTATCGCTCACGCCTACTTGTCCTCTTGCAAGCATGCGTTTTCCGCGGTAAAGTCCACTAATTTGATACACGTTGCTCGTTCTAACGTATACTGCCCTTCTATATCCATCCTCACCATCCGTAACTCTGACTCTACGAACTATTCAAAACAAAATGCAAAAATGCAGGTTGTTTAGCCATTTCATAGCCAATGTGGGCATCAAAATGTAAATGTGCAGGTTGATCGCCCGTTTTGAGGTCATTTTGATTAAATTGGTTAATTTCAAATGTATTTTTACATTTTGAAGGCTGTTTGCAGCCTTTTTGACTAAATCAAAATGTACTTTTACATTTTGAAAGGCAAGGTCAGTTTATTCGGCCTGTCATATTAATTAGTTGGGCGGATTTGGACTGACTTTTAGCGAATGCTAAAGCCGAACATCAGATTTACTGGGAAACACGAGTTACAAGGAGGTTTTGAGGTACTTTCATTCATTGAGTGGGATTTGGATAAAGATCTTAAACTATAAAAAACCAAAGACAACTTGCACGCGCAAAGTTAATTTGCGAATGTTATAACTATAATAAACAAAAAAACCTGCCGCAATTATGCGGCAGGCCTCTCGTGCTTGGCGACGTCCTACTCTCCCAGGACCCTGCGGTCCAAGTACCATCGGCGCTGGAGGGCTTAACGGTCGTGTTCGGTATGGGAACGCGTGGT
>NZ_JBHVUY010000007.1:127037-188037 GCF_042883865.1 Paenibacillus sp. NPDC058174 | reverse complement strand
TTTATATTGGTTAACGACGCGAGGTGGAGCAGTCCGGTAGCTCGTCGGGCTCATAACCCGAAGGTCACAGGTTCAAATCCTGTCTTCGCAACCAAATTTCTCGGATAACCGAGAACACATTCATGGAGCTGTGGTGTAGAGGCCTAACATGCCTGCCTGTCACGCAGGAGACCGCGGGTTCGAATCCCGTCAGCTCCGCCATTTTTACAACATATTCACTTGCCGGTGTAGCTCAGTTGGTAGAGCAACTGACTTGTAATCAGTAGGTCGTGGGTTCGACTCCTATCGCCGGCACCATCTTTACAAACAAATAGGTATGCGGTCGTGGCGGAATTGGCAGACGCGCTAGATTCAGGTTCTAGTGGTGTAACAGCCGTGGAGGTTCGAGTCCTCTCGACCGCACCAAATGCGGAAGTGGCTCAGCGGTAGAGCATCGCCTTGCCAAGGCGAGGGTCGCGGGTTCGATTCCCGTCTTCCGCTCCATTTTTTTTTTTTTTTTTGCGGCCTTAGCTCAGCTGGATAGAGCGTTTGACTACGAATCAAAAGGTCAGGAGTTCGAATCTCTTAGGCCGCGCCATTTTTTTTATAACGGGATGTAGCTCAGCTTGGTAGAGCACCTGGTTTGGGACCAGGGGGTCGCATGTTCAAATCGTGTCATCCCGACCATTAATCGATTATCACAGTCTGCACTTGCGTATAAATGACGCGGGGCAGGCTTTTTTGATTATCGGAATGTGTTAAAATATAATGGAGACTACATACAGAATGCGAGGAACTTGCATATGGTACGTTTTGGAATAATCGGCTCCAACTTTATTACGGAATCATTCGTAGATGCGGCAAGTCAGGCCAATCAGGTTGAAATTACGGCGATTTACTCCCGGACAGCGGACAAGGCCCAAGCGTACGCGGACAAGCATGGCATTGCGAATACGTTCACCGATATCGGAGAGATGGCAAGCAGCGACCTTATTGACGCCATCTATATTGCAAGTCCAAATTCGCTTCATGCTGAGTATGCGATTACGTTTATGAAAGCAGGCAAGCATGTATTGTGCGAGAAGCCGATCGCTTCCAATACGAAAGAGCTGCGCCAGATGATCGAGACGGCTAAGCAGCACCAGGTGCTGCTGATGGAAGCGATGAAATCGACCATGGTGCCTAACTTTGAAGCGATTCAGCAAAATCTGCATAAGATCGGTAAAGTACGCCACTACTATGCGTCCTTCTGCCAATATTCCTCCCGCTATGATGCTTATAAGGAAGGCGTAGTCATGAATGCGTTCCTTCCAGAGCTCTCTAACGGCTCGCTGATGGATATCGGCACGTATTGCATCTATCCGCTTGTTGTACTGTTTGGCAAGCCAGATCGCGTTCAAGCTAGCGCAGTTATGCTTGAGTCAGGCGTGGACGGCAAAGGCAGCTTGATTCTAAGCTATGGGGATATGGAGGCTGTACTTCAGCATTCCAAAATATCCAGCTCAAACCTGCCTGCCGAAATACAAGGCGAGGGCGGCAATATCATCATCGAGCGGATTAGCCAGCCTTCCAGCGTACGCTTGCAGTACCGGGATGGACGAGAAGAGGACGTAAGCCGTCCTCAAGCAAGCAATACGATGGTCTATGAGATTCAGGCGTTTGCCGATCTCATTCATGCCGGCCAGACGGAATCGCCAGTGAACTCCTATGCCAATTCACTGACGGTTATGGAGATCATGGATGAGGCGCGCAGACAGATCGGTCTTGTTTTCCCGGCGGATCAGTCTTAGTAAAAAAACAGACGGCTCTGCTGTCCATCATGGACAGCAGCAGCCGTCTGCTTATCTGCAACCTTACTATAGTTAAGCGGATTGCGTTTGTTCCGCTTGCTCCATCATGAATGCGGAAATTTCCTGGAATCGTTTCTGTACCGTCGCTGCCGATACTTCATACTTCTCAGCAAGCTCATTGCGGTTTTTGTTCAAGCCGTGAACTTCGCTGGCCATGAACTCAAGCGCTGCGCAGAATACGCCCATTTTCCGGAAGCTTGGCGATGTAGCAGTCGAATACGTATGCCAGACCATAATCGTCATGACGGTTTGATCAGGCGTATAATCCGCTTGCATATTTTCGGATAACTGCAGAGCCAGCTCTGCGTATTGAGGATTGCTCCAGGTCAGCTGCGAGTTGATAAAGCCAGCCAAATCAGACTGTTGAACGGAACGCGTACCATTTGCATTTGCTGCTGCAGCTTGCTGGCGATTGTCGCGAGCGGTTTGCTCGTCATTTGCCATGCAGCACTTTTTGTACTTGATTCCGCTGCCACAGTGACATGGCTCGTTTCTACCTAGTTTAGACATAATAAAATTCGTAGCTCCTTCTAACGTTGGTCTTTTTTGCATGAAAGCACATTTGTCTATCATACCACAAAATGAGCTGCATATGGGAAACAGGCGGATATTGGACAGAATAGGAATGACGGAGAGCCTGCAAGCGTAAGCTTATTTCAAAACTATAAACCTCAAGGAGAAATGACAAATGACACAATCTTATACAGCCCATCTGCCTAAATACGCAGAGCTGATTATTCGTACAGGCGCTAATGTACAGCAAGGACAGGAAGTCTTTATTACAGGTGCGGTAGAGATGGCCGATCTCATCCGTCTGGTTGCAGCAAAAGCTTATGACGCCGGTGCAGGGAATGTACATATCGAATGGACGGACGACACATTATCCCGCTTGAAATATGAAAAGGCGGCTGATGAAGTGTTTACGCAATATCCAGAGTGGGAGACGGCTAAACGGAATTCTTTCGTAGAGCGCGGAGCAGTCTTCATCTCGATCGTATCGGCTAGCCCTGACCTGCTGAAGGGAATTGACTCCAAGCGGATAGCGGGCTTCCAGAAGGCTGCAGGACAAGGGCTGAAGGATTTCCGCCGTGCTATGCAAGCCGATAAGGTGAGCTGGACGGTCGTTGCCGCTGCGGGCAAAGAATGGGCAGCAAAAGTATTCCCTGAAGCTTCTGCAGAGGAGGCAGTGGAGCTGCTGTGGAATGCCATCTTTAATGCGGTAAGATTGCATTCCGAGGATCCTGTAGCGGCATGGGAGAAGCATAATGAAACGCTGCACACAAAAGGAGAAGCGCTTAACAGCCGTCATTTTAAAAAGCTGCATTACACGGCTCCAGGAACCGATCTGACGATTGAGCTGGGCGACAAGCATCTGTGGGTTGCCGCAGGCAGCATTAATGCGAACAACGTACCGTTCATGGCCAACATGCCGACTGAAGAGGTCTTCACTGTTCCCGTGAAGACAGGCGTTAACGGCTATGTATCGAGCACGAAGCCGCTTAGCTACGGAGGCAACATTATTGACCGTTTCAAGCTTACCTTCGAGCAGGGAAGAATTGTGAAGGCAGAGGCGGAGGAAGGACAGGAGATTTTGCAGCAGCTGGTCGATACGGACGAGGGTTCGCATTATTTGGGTGAGGTAGCGCTTGTACCTCATCATTCTCCAATTTCGCAGTCCAACATTTTGTTCTACAACACGCTGTTTGACGAGAATGCTTCCAACCATCTGGCGATTGGCAGCGGCTATGCTTTCAACATCGATGGAGGCAAAACGATGTCGCCTGAAGAGCTTGAGGCCAATGGCGTCAATTCGAGCATCACGCATGTCGATTTCATGATCGGCTCCGAGGAAATGGATATCGACGGTATTCAGGCCGACGGTACGGTCGTACCGGTCTTCCGCAAAGGGAACTGGGCGATTTAGTTCCTCTGTTAGATATAAGCAAGGAGAACCAGGCAGGCCGATGGCGGAGCTGCCTGGTTTTTTTTTGCATAAAAACGAAACTACTTGGGTCATGCCATGGTAATATAAGTGAATGAATTTATAGAATCAAATACGACACAGGAGGATAACGACATGATGGCAGTAAAACGCGGCTCAAGGCTCATGCTAATAATCGCTTTGCTTTTTGCAGTTATGCAGCCGCTGACGCCGCAGGCGAGCGCCGATTCCGTTCATCATTGGAAGCATTATACGAATGGGGTCAACTACTTAAAACAAGGCAAGACGAAGCTTGCGATCAAGGAATTGGAGCTGGCTGTCGCGCAATCCGAGCAGGCGGGTTATTTGCGCAAGCTGGCTGAGGCCTACCAGCTGGATAATCAGTTCCAGAAGGCAGCCGATACCTACTACCGGGAAGCAAAAATTCATAAGAAGCTGGGCGAGAAGTCTGGCGATCTAAACACCTACTACGCCGTACTGGCATTAGCCGATGGGCTAAATACAGAAATCGAGTTCTTCCTGGAACAAAACAAAGCAGCTCCGCCAGCGACATCCGGCAAGCTTGCCAAATTCGAGCCGCCAAGCGGGATGTATATCGGGGCTTATATTGATAAAGACAGCGGCGTTGAGAAGCTGCGGGACGGGAAGTTTAAAGCATTTAACGAGAAGACGGGCAAGCAGCATGCGGTCTATTTCAATTATCATAAGTATGGCAGTCCATTCCCTTATCATTGGGCTGAGCAAGTAAAGAAGGCTGGAGGCGCAATTCAATTGGCGCTGCAGCCGGACAAAGGTCTGAGTGAGGTTAAGGACGATGCTTACTTAAGAAAATTCGCTAAAGATGCGGAAGAGGCGGGCGTTCCGATATTTCTGCGATTCGCTTCGGAAATGAACGGCAGCTGGGTGAAATGGAATGGCAACCCGTCGCTCTATATCGAGAAATTCCGGCTCGTATCCAAAGTAATGAAGGAAGCTGCGCCCAATGTAGCGATGGTATGGTCACCCGCGGCCAATCCGAAGCAAAAAATTACCGCGTATTATCCCGGTGACGATTATGTCGATTGGGTTGGTTTAAGCATTTATAGCGTGAAGTATTTCAATGGCAATGTGAAAACGCCGGCCGATCAGGTCAATCCGCTCGATTCGCTCGATTTCGTATATAAGACGTATGCGGGCCGCAAGCCGATTATGGTGAGCGAATACGGAGCGACGCATTTCAGCAAAGCGGGCAACACGTCGACGGTCAATTTTGCCATTACGAAAATGAATATGCTTTACCATGGCGCCAAGCTGAAATATCCGCGGTTGAAATCGATCAACTGGTTCAGCCTCAATACGCTGACGGATTCGCATAGCGCAGACCGCAGCTTGAATAATTTCAGCCTGACGGAAAGCGCTCCGCTGTTAGCTGCATATAGCCGATTAATTAAGGATCCCTATTACTTGTCTAAGGTTGTGGATACGAATCAGCAAGCCAAAGGCTATGAGAAAAGCGTGACGAAATTCGTAAATCAGGGTACAATCAGCAATACGGCAACCGGGATTGTGTGGGTGAAAACCTATGATCCGTATATTAGCAAGGTGGTAGCCAAGGTGGATGGGATTGAGGTTATGAGCAAGCAGCAATATCCATATGCTTTTACTATAGATCCTAAGAAGCTGAAAACAGGCAGTCATAAACTTGAAATTATCGTATTTGATTCAAAGAGCAGAGTCGCATCCCGAAAGCTGGTCGATTTCAAGACGGCTGGATAGCGGCTTCTTAACTGGGAGGTATATAAAAATGAGCAGTTTTTTCGATAAAGTAAAGGCTAGCGTCGCTGAGGCAGGCGACAAGGTGAAAGCAGGCGTTGTAGAGGCTGGCAACAAAGCAAAGACGGTAATGGAAATTAACAAGCTGAAGCTGCAAAACAACTCCAAGCTGAATGAAATCGAGAGGCAGTACCGTGAAATCGGCAAGCTGGTTTTTGAGACAAAGCAGCAGGATGCCTCAGTAAAGGTAAGCAGTGATGAGCTGGAGCCTTTCGTGAATACGATCAAAGGGCTGCAGGAGGAAATCGAGCATAACTTGAAGGAAATCAAGTTTCTGTCGGATGACAATGTCATTGTCGAGAAGGCTAAAAACGATAAGCCCGTCGTCTTGATGCAATACGAGCCTGAGGAAAAAGAAGAAAAGTAAGTTAAGTATGTTATAATAATGGGCAATGATTGAAGTTGGGGTGATAACATTGTCCAAAAAAAGAAAAACAGCGCCGCAGCCTAACTCGTCTTCACGCGAAGATAAAGCGCCTACGTTGAAGGATATGCTAAGTGCAGACATTCTTCAGAAGCTCAAGCAGCAAGCGGAGGACCTGAAGGCCTCGGAGGAGAAGCAGAAGCAGGATGCCTTGGCCAAAGCAGAGGAAGCCCGTAAGCAAGAGCAAAAGCGGAATGAAAACGATATGAACTATTTGCTGGACCATTACAAAGTCGACAACAGTAAATACAAATAAACCGTTCCTTGGACCAACTAACTACAATAAGCGCCACAAACACAAAAGGAATCGTCGCCGTATGAAGCGTGATTCCTTTTGTGTTTGTTGTATATACGATTTTTTTTGGCCTGAAGGTCTGGTGTTGTACGTGTCGCCGGATTGATGTCATGCCAGCTCCCCCGCAGGCTTTGGGGATTGAGCATACCTTGACGTTCTTGTTTTTGCCGAATCTTCTTTGCTTTGCTTGTCGCCATTGCGATCATAGCCCCTTTCCATTCTGCTTTCCTTTTTATTATAGAATGAATAGGGTTCGGAAGGAAGGGAAAACGTCTAATGACAGGGCATATAACGGTAGTCCAAATAAGCGGAAATTCGCTTTGTTATCATTAATTTTCCGTCAGTCTGTTTGTGGATGCGGTAGTAAACAATGTGATTGCTGTCCGGATCGCCAGACAAGGATGTCCGGACGAGCAGATAACGGCTTGTCTCATTTTTAATGAGCAAAGATACGACTTCAACCGGAACCGGGCCTGGGTCACCAACGATGACATAGAGCCTGCCTTTATATGAAATGGTTTTTAGGTTGCAAAATAAAGTGCTGCTTATTTGGCTGCTCCAATATCGCTTGAAATAAGCGAGCACTTTGGAGCGGGTGCTAAAGCGCAGAGGCAATTGGGCGTATTCGTTTCCGTTGATGCGGATGACTTTACGAGTAGAGGCGGAGTAATAAACAACGAACCAGGCTTGCTCGGCTTTATTAATTAGCGTGCGAAGGCGCGGGAGGGAAGTTTCTTTTAATACAGCCATCGTTCACTCTCCTTTCTATGTTGTTTCTATTAGCATCATATGTAGAATTGCTAGAATGGTGAGAGGCATTCATCGTTTTATGTAGCTGCAATATAGACAGGGGTAATAAACCTCCATCGTATCCGTACAGGAAGGAAGTGGGCGACATGTTCAACAGAACGCTAGTCATAAGCGATATCCACGGCTGCTATGACGCTTTTAACCGGTTGCTGGAACAAGCAGCTTACGATCCGGCAGATGACCTTCTGCTGCTTCTGGGCGACTTTGTCGATAAAGGCCCAGACAGCAGCCTTGTTGTCGAGCTGGCGCTGAGTCTAGTCCGCGATCATGGTGCTATCGCTATAAGGGGGAACCATGATGAGAGGTTTGTTCATATTGCCCGAGGCGGGAACGGTGAAGCGGAAGGGAAGTTTTTCAAGCATGGCGGCTTTGAGACGTTCGCAAGCTATGTGGGGAAGCCTGCTATCAAAGGCACTTCTCCAGAGAAGCTGATAATGGAATTTAGAGAAGCGGTCAACGGAATATATGCCCACCATATTGAATTTTTGGAGCAGCTGCCCTATTATTACGAGGATGACTGGTATATATATGTGCATGCCGGAGTGAACCCGCGGTTCGCGGCGAATTGGAAGCAGCAGCCGAAGCGTGACTTTATGTATATCAAAGAACCGTTCCATTCTGCAGACCGTTTCTTATCCAAAGTAGTCGTGTTTGGACATACGAAGACGGTGGACTTGCATGGCAAACCGGATGTTTGGTTTGGCAAAGGGAAAATCGGAATTGACGGAGGCTGTTCGGCTGGGTTTCAATTGAATGCTCTGGAGATTGCAGGACCGGATCTTCTGCGGACGATTAAGGTGCCGGCTCGGGCTAGAATAAGATAGCTTATTAAACAGAAAAAGGCGTGCATAGCGAATAACCATGCATGCCTTTTTACAGCGAAATCGGCCTTTTACGATAAAAATCGATTAAATATTAAAAAAAGGTAATTGTTAGAAGGAAGACCATCGAAGATTGTCGAAATCTTGAGTATTAAGAACTAAAAATCACTTGTCGAGCTTTGGGGTGTCTTGAATGAATGCGTTCGTGAAACGAATAGCGGTGGTCATGCTGCTATTTATACTTTTTCAGCTTAGCCTTCTAGTTCCCCCGTCATTTGCCGCCGGGAAGGATACCGCTATTACAGTTAATGAGTGGCAAATGAGATGGGAGACAAACGGTACCAATACGATACAATCCACAGATGCAATAGATGATAGTTGGTTTCCTATATATCAAGGAGTATCCGATCCGATTAAGCCTAATGGGGTAAATGCCGCATGGATTAAACTAGAAATACCTAGTGGTTTAGAGGATAGTCCTGGATTGTTAATTACGAAGGCATATGCAGAAAGCGTGCATGTTTATTTAAATGATCGTGATATCTATCACTCGATAAGAAATTACCGCTATGACGTTAATAAAATTTTGCTTCCGCTTGATCCGTCAAATTCCAATAATACGGTCTTAATTAAATTAGAAAGTAAAAATGGACGTATTGGCATTCCTGATGCTTTTATATTTGATGATTATCAAGTGTTATTAAAAAATTTCATGCAGCGGGAAATGATTGATGTCATTCTTGGGTCATCTTTCATCTTTGTTTCGATCATTATGTTTTTATGTGCAGGCTTTGTCAGCCGAAACTTCTTTGTTGGATGGAATGCGCTTAGCGTTACCATTCTTTCAGTAGGTACAATGATTGTGACGTACTCACCGTTCTTATACAGCTTCTATGGTAATTATGGAAAGCTATACTATAAATTATTTGATGTCGCACAGACAGTTACTTTACCTGCAATGATTCTTTTCGTAAGGCAAATTTTTGGTGTCGGGCCTTATTCTTTAATTAAAATTTCTTTCCGGATCACTGTTTCCTATGCAGTCTTTTGTCTTTCTTTTATGACTTTCAATTTGCTTACTCACGACAAATATAATAGTATTTATTTTTTATTTTCGGTATTCCTGTTTGGCATTGTTATGATTGCAAGCGGAGTTGTGCTTGTCTGGGCCCTAGTCTATTATTGTCTGAAAAAAAACAAAGAGGCTTATATTCTATGTGCAGGCTTAGGCATATTCCTTGTGACCGTTAGTATGGAAATACTATGGTTTTATATTAAGGAGACCCATTACGAACTGTATTTATGGAAATGGGGAGTGGTATGCTTTGTCATTTCCTTAATTGTCATTCTCGGGAAACGAATCGCACATAACTATGAGCAAGTCGTTGCCTATTCGAAAAAGCTTGAAATGTACAATAACGAATTGCAGCGCTCGGAGAAAATGGAAATCATTAGTCAATTGGCGGCTTCGGTTGCTCATGAGGTTCGTAATCCTTTACAGGTAACCAGAGGCTTTCTGCAACTGTTGTTTGAGAGGTCGTCACAAGAAAAAGAAAAGAGTTATTTAGATCTTTCTATTAATGAATTAGACAGGGCTTCGGCTATCATCACTGATTTTCTGACCTTTGCCAAGCCGCAGACTGATAATAATGGAGCTCTAGATATCGGTGAGGAATTGGAAAAAATCGTTGGAATTCTTATTCCGCTCGCCAATCTGCAAGGCGGAGAAATTAATTTAAAGGTTGAACGAAAAATGTTTGTACGAGGTAATTCCTCGAAATTTAAACAATGTATTATCAATATTATTAAGAATAGTGTTGAAGCATTGAATGGTGAAGGGAAAATCGATGTAATCGCTCAAATTATTGAGGATAAGGTTCATATACAAGTCCGTGATAATGGCGAGGGGATGTCAGCAAATGAACTGGAGAAGCTGGGAGAGCCATATTTCTCTAAAAAAACAAAAGGCACTGGTCTTGGCTTAATGGTTTCGTTCCGGATTATTGAAAGCATGCAAGGGGAAATTCGTTATAGCAGTGTGAAGGGGAAAGGAACAGAAGTAAATATTAATTTTCCTATCTTAAAAGAATAGCGCCGGGCAAGGGCTCGGCGCCAAGTGTACTACCACATTTCTACTTGAGTAGATGAATCTGAAGATTTAGCAGAAGCTTCAGCCGGATGCTGTGGAATTATGAGGTAGTGGTGCTTGGCAGATTCTTCAACTACAGTAAGCTCAAGTCCTTCAGGGATCTCAACATCGAAAGCTTCCTTGAGTGCACCTTTAGGGTCGCTAAGAAGGCGCGCTTTGAAAGCCTCATCTTCCCAAGCCTTTTTGATAATTTGTTCCTTCAAGATTTGTTCTGCCGACATGATAATCACCCTTTGTCCTATGTAATGTTTTTCTATTCCTAGTTTACCATGACTTAGGGGCTAAATCTATCAATTATTCGACAAAAAAAATCGTTCTATATAACTATTTGGATAGAAACAATTGCAAGCCTCCGCCGGATAACAGCAATGATCGATTCTTTTCGACACGTTTGGCTCCTGATTCAAGATTGGAGCAGATTGACGAATGAAATAAGGAAAGATAGCTCAATGGCACAGATGAATTTTCTAAAAAGGAATGGTTGAGTTTTGCTTGAGCGGAGTAGTCTTTGAGCAAGTCGTTAATGTAGATTGCATTTTGCATTTGTTTTTCTGTAATTGTCCCTGACCAGTCTATTAAATAAGTAGAGGCAGCCAATGATACTAAACAATTGTAGCTGCCTTCTTTCAAGTCTTCATTCCAGTCAGCCCAATCATCTGCCATTTGAAGCGTAACCAGCGTGTATGAAATCAACGTATCAACTTCGCTAATTAATTCAGGTTTCCCGCTCAAAAGAAGAGCCCCAGTACTGGCGAATTTAACGGGAGCGGCTTTGTTAGCTACTTTAAGTCTATCGTTTTGAAAATAATCCTCAATGTTTTCTGCCGCCACACTTACAGCCCATTCTTTTACATATTGTTTCATGTGCTTCCAGAAAGGTGATTCAGCCGGGAAAAATGCCAGCAACAGCCCGTGAGTCTCCAATTGAAATAATTGAGCGATGGAAAGTTTTTGTTTATTATCCGTCTGCACGGAATCCATGGCATCGTCCAATATAAAATAATAAAGCATATTGAACACACCCGCCACCGACAGCTTCCTCGCTTGCTCGTCACTAATAGGAGCGATGTCTCTCATCCAGTAAGGAAGAAGATAGCAAATATAGTTTTTGGCGCTGTCCGTTTGAAAAACGTCAAACTTTTGCAAGTAGTTGAGGCCGATTGCATCAAACGGCTCAGGGAATAAAGAAATCCGCTGCTTAACATCATCAAAAACAATTCGCATTTCGCTTTCGAATGGCGTGAAATAATTCATTCTGTTCCTCCTCTATCGCTTCTGGAATTCAAGGCCGAACATATGGATCTCATGCGAACAGAAGTCGTCATGAAGCCATGCTGACAGTTCTTTTTCCCGCTCCTCTGAGATCGGCTCTTTCGTATATAGTTCTGTCACACATATCATATAGCGGTAAAGCAATCGCTTCGTCTCTCGGTCCTTAGCTGTTAATCGGTAGCGTTCCGTCCGCAAATGAGTAAAGCCTGTATGGGTCATCTCCAGCTTCAGGCGATCGGCGAAGGAAAGCCAACCCTTTGATTGCATGGATTGACGGGATTGTACATATAATTGCGAGAACAGCGGCAAGCGGCCGTTTAACTGCAAGGCGTTATCATCCGCGTCTAGCAATAGAAGGCGGCCCCCGGGAACCATACACTTATAAGCCCACTCGGCAAATTGAATCCGATCCGGGATATGCTGCATAACCAAACGGGCAACGATAGCTCCGGCACTGTCCGGCTCTACTGAAGCAGATTCATAGCTTGATAGCTGGAAATCCAGTCGATCCTTTTGCTTACGTACAGCTCTTTCGAAAATTCCGGCTTCGTATTCTAGTCCGGTTAATGATAACTGAGGATAGGTATCATGCAGCCGAGACAAGTAATCGCCGTTTCCGCAGCCTACATCGATCAGAGTACTGGACTCTTTTTCAAGAAAGTGGAAGAAAAGGTTATTTTCTTGTTCGAAAAAAAGCGTCGTCGTCAATTGGAGCATTTCATCGAATAGGTCGATAGGGAGAACAGTCATGGCTCACATCATTTCTGTTATAATTTTCTAGTCCAACTATAGCACAATGGTCCTGCCTGTTAAATAGAATAGGATAGAGAGAGATTTCTTCTAAATATACAACTTTACTAAGTTTTGGTTGAGAATGCAGACAGATTCCATTAAAATATGGGGTATGGGCTGTTTGCAGAAAAAACTAGACCTTAGTCGTGGACATCGTTAATACCCGAGCAGGTTATGAAACCGTTGCTCCTGCATTAAAGTAATAGAAGGAAAGTGAGCTCTTTAATGTGGAGGTAGTAAGGCATGAGAAGCGAATTCGATGTTTACGTAATATTAACTGATACAGGAACGTTGTTTACAAGAACGATCAAGCTCTTTACGAGAGATCCTCTTAATCACGCCTCCATCGCCTTTGACAGTCAATTGAACGAAGTATACAGCTTCGGACGTAAAAATCCTCATAATCCGTTTTTTGGCGGCTTTGTGAAGGAAAACATGCGTGGACAGTTGTTCGAGCAAGCTTCGTGCGCGTTGTATCGGATTCGTGTTAATCAGGCAGAGTATGTAAGGATGCGCAATTTAATTGAATATATGGAACGCAATCGTGATCAATACCGTTATAATCTGCTGGGTGTAGTGGGCGTACTGTTTAACATTCAGATGAAACGCGAATACGCTTACTTTTGCTCCCAGTTCGTCGCATCTGTCTTTGCGGAGAGCGGCGTGCAGCTGTGCAATAAATCACCACTTATGGTCACACCGGGTGATTTGGAGAATACGCCTGTGCTGGAGCTCGTCTATCAAGGCACTCTGCAATCTTATATGGACAGTGACAGCTGCCTGGGAAGCAGCGTAGCGGGCTTGGGGCGGTCTATGGCTGCTGTATAAGGGACCAGTTAACCGATTAAATGAAATAATCACTATGATAAGAATGCAGATTCGCTTGTACGTATATATGAAAAAAGAGACGCCCTACGTCATGCTGAGATGACAGAGGAGCGTCTCTTATTCGTTTCGCCTGCGCATAGGCACTCAGAGCGGCCTATTAGCCATTAACGATTTCGCCGCCATTGACGTGCATCACTTGTCCCGTCACGTAGCTGGAGTCCTCTGAAGCGAGAAATACGTAGGCGCCGGCCATTTCATGAGGCTGACCGGCCCGCTTCATAGGCGTATCCGCGCCGAAGGTCGTGACAGACTGCTCATCAATCGAAGAGGGGATGAACGGCGTCCAGATCGGTCCAGGGGCTACACCGTTGACTCGAATCCCTTGCTCCGCTAGATTGGCAGACAGCGAGCGGGTAAAGGAAACGATCGCTCCCTTAGTGGCGGAGTAGTCGATTAGTGTTGGATTGCCGCGATAAGCAGTAACAGAAGCGGTATTAATAATGGAAGCGCCTTGTTTCAAGTGCGGGAGCGCAGCCTTGGTCAGAAAGAACATTGCGAACACATTGGTACGGAACGTCGCCTCCAATTGTTTCCCGGTAATATCCTCCAGCCGCTGTTGAACATGCTGTTCGCCTGCATTGTTGACGACAATGTCAAGCTTGCCGAACTCCAGCACCGTCCGTTCGACCACACTGCGGCAAAAGGCTTCATCACCTAGATCGCCGGGAAGGAGCAGGCAGCGTTTGCCGGCCGCTTCAACTTCTTTCTTCACCAGTTGCGCATCCTCATGCTCATTAAAGTAAGGGATGGCGACGTCGCAGCCTTCCAGTGCGAAGGCTACGGCTACCGCACGGCCTATGCCGCTGTCGCCGCCAGTAATGATGGCTGCTTTGCCGGTCAGCTTGCCGGCGGCTTTATAGCTGTCCGACTTGTAGACAGGCAGCGGCTTCATTAGCGATTCGATACCGGGCTGCTGTAATTGATGCTGCGGCGGAAATTGCGGAGTTTTTGGAGTTGCAGATGAGTCTTGCATGTATTGGAGCCTCCTTCTTTTTATTCTATTGTGGTATAGATGAAGAGGGTTCATACGTTGCTTATTTTCAAGCGTCTGTTTAGGAATAAAGTTTCAATTGACAATGATTATCATTCGGGATTATACTTCGTTTTAGTGCTAAAATAAACTTTTTATACAGGCTAAGGGGATATCGGGATGAAGTTCAAATTTATAGCAATGATGCTTGCCAGCGCGTTAATATTTGCGGGCTGCGGTTCGAACAAGGAAGCTGCGGAACCGGCGAAAAACGAACAGCCGGCTGTAGTTGAAGAAAGCGGCCAAGATGCGCCCAAAGTAGAGAACTGGGATGAAATTACGGAGCAATACCGGCAATTCGCTGTGGAACAAGCGGATTCCTTCGTTATTGAAACAGAGAAATTTGTGAAAGCAGTCAAGTCCGGGGATCTGGAAGGCGCGAAAAAGCTCTATGCGCCTACACGGATGTATTTCGAGAGAATCGAGCCGATTGCCGAAGCGCTGGGCGACTTCGATCCGAATATTGATGCACGTGAGAACGATGTGGAAGAGAAGGACTGGCGCGGTTTCCACCGCATTGAGAAAGCGTTGTGGGAGAGCAAAACGACAGAAGGCATGGACGGTTATGCCGACACGCTTCTCCAGGACGCTAAGCTGCTTCGTGCGCTGATGGAAACGGTAGAGGTAGAGCCAAGCCTGCTCGTTACAGGGGCTGTGGAGCTGTTGAACGAGGTCTCCTCTTCGAAGGTTACAGGTGAGGAAGAACGCTATTCCCATACCGATCTGTATGATTTCGCAGCGAATGTTGAGGGTGCGAAAAAAATATATGAATTGCTCCAGACCGAGCTGGGCAAGCAAAACGCCGAGCTGGAAGCGGAAATCGGCACCAGCTTCAAAAATCTTGAAGAGGCACTGGCAACCTACAAGAGCGGGGATGGATATGTCTCCTATCTGGATTTGAAGCAGGAAGATACGAAAAAGCTGAGCCAACTGCTGGACGCGCTTGCCGAGCCGTTGTCGCAGATGGGCACCATTCTGGGGGCATAAGCGATGAACGGCAACGGTAAAGAGCGGAACAAACAACAAGAACTGAATCAAACCTCTTCACCGTCTGGAGACAGCGTGCTGGAGAAACCGCTTAGCCGCAGAGATATGCTGCGGCTTGCGGGAACTGGGGGCGCCGGGCTATTGCTTGGCGCCGCTGGCGTTGGCGGCATTATGGGCGTCTTTAACCGGACCGCTGCAGCGACAGTGAAATCCGCTGAAGCAGCCAAAGAAGCGGATACGATCGGATTTTATGGCGAGCATCAGGCGGGCATCGTTACGCCTGCTCCAGATTTTCTATTGTTTGCGGCGTTTGATCTGACCGTTTCCAGCAAAGAGGATGTCCGCAAGCTGTTTCAAGCGTGGACGAAAGCGTCAGATGCGCTGGCGAAAGGACAATTGCTAGGCGAGAGCAATGATCATCCCAATCTTCCGCCTTCTGACACAGGAGAAGCGGCGGGCTTGTCGCCATCGCGAACGACCATTACTTTTGGCGTTGGTGCATCCTTTTTCGATGAGCGCTTCGGATTATCCGCTAAACGGCCAGCCGCTTTGGTTGATATGCCTGCTTTTGGAGGCGATGAGCTTCAAGAGCAATGGACCGGCGGCGATATCGGGGTTCAAGTGAATGCCGATGATATGCAGGTCGCATTTCATGCGATTCGCAGCTTAGCCAGAATTGCCCGCGGCAAAGCGGTGCTGAAGTGGACGCAAGAGGGCTTTCAACGGACGGGGAAAGCCGATCCTGCTGGCGCGACTCCGCGCAATTTAATGGGATTCAAGGACGGAACGGGCAACCCGGATGTGAAAGATGCGGCGAAAATGAACGATATCGTATGGGCGCAGCAGGCTGACGGGACGCCGTGGATGGCAGGCGGAACCTATATGGTTGCGCGACGTATCCGCATTCGGGTCGAAGTATGGGACCGTTCGACGCTTGGCGATCAGGAGGCCACCTTCGGGCGTCACCGTGAGAGCGGAGCTCCGCTTGGAGGCAGCAAGGAATTTGAGGCCGTTGATTTGAAAAAAACCGGCGGAGACGGAAAACCGGTTATCCCGGTCAATTCCCATATGGCACTTGCGCGAGGGGACGGCTCCATTGAAATTTTACGCAGAGGCTATTCGTATTCAAGCGGCATGGATCATCGGACTGGACAATTGGACGCGGGCTTGATGTTCGTCTGCTTTAATCGTGATCCGCGCAAGCAGTTCATTCCGATGCAGCAGAAGCTTGGACAAAGTGATCGTCTGAACGAATATATCGTTCATACCGGAAGCGCGATGTTTGCTTGTTTTCCTGGCGTTCAGCCGGGCGGCTACATTGGCGAAACGTTGTTTTAATGTTTAGTGCTCTATTGTTCTCATAAGGAAGGGGCGGCCACATCTATGGTTGCACATATAAAGAGGCTATTGCCGCGTAAGCTGGCAGCTTTCAGTCTGCTGCTCGTATTATTATTCTCAGCATTTTCAGCTGTTCTTCCCCATGAGGGAGCCGTTAACGCCAACGCCGCTGTTAGCTCTGATTCGGCCTCAGGAGATCTCAATGATCTTCTGCCGCTCGTGGGGGGAGCGCTGGCTTCTGCCGGCCAAAGCGACTGGAGTGCTGCCGCTGGACATGTGGCGGATGCAAATACGTTGTGGAAGCAGCTGGCGGTGAAGTCAACGAGCCTGTCAGCTGACGTAGAGTCAGCGTTTGCTCATGCCGACAAGGCATTGAAGGCAGCTTCTGAACAGCCGAAGGAAGCAAAGGAAGCTCTATCTGCGTTGACTAAGGCGATTAATAGCTATGTGAAAAGCACAGCAGCTTCGGCTCCGGGGACAGCTGCTGTGGATGGCAAGGAAGCGGCAGCAGGTCTGCTCCCGACTGCTGAGCAGCTGCTGGCTGATATTCAAGCAGGCGACTGGAGCAAGGCAAATGCCGCGTATAAGCTTATTAATGATAGCTGGCCGCCGATCGAGCAAGCGATCCGGACCGATAATACGACGGTTTACGGCAAGCTGGAGACCGCGATGAGCATGATCCGGATTGCGCTGCAGGCAGAGCCGCCGCGTGCGGGGCAGGCAGAGACGGAAATTGCGTCGTTCATTGCCATTGTTCGGGATTATAAGGATGGCAAGCTGAATGTGCAGAATGATGAAGCAGCCACAAGCAAGCTGACGATTGCCGATTTAATTGCGATACTCGACAAAGTATCCAAAGATATAGCATCCTCTCATTTGGAGGAAGCAAACGGGCAGATGAACGCATTCATTTCTACATGGCCGGCGGTTGAAGGTCAGGTTCAAGTGCGGGGAGCCGACATTTACAGCAAAATTGAGATCAAGATGACTGACGTATCGAAGTACTTGCTTGCCAGCCCTCCCGCTCCGGACAAGGCGGAAGCGGTCGTTGCCTCAATGCGCGAGCTGCTGGCGCCTTTAGTGTCGGACCAGAAATATACGGCATGGGATGCCGGCATGATTTTGTTCCGAGAAGGGCTGGAGGCTATTCTCGTTCTGGCTGCCTTGCTTGCTTACCTGAAACGTACAGGCAATCAAGCCAAAAGTGTCTGGGTATGGTCAGGCGTATGGACGGGGCTAGCACTCAGTGTCGTATTGGCGATTGTACTTACGACGGTCATTGCCGAGGCAACTGCCGGCAGCGCTAGAGAAGCGATGGAGGGCATTACAGGCCTCGCTTCCGTCCTGCTCATGCTGACGGTCGGCAACTGGCTGCATAACAAGTCGAATATGCGGGCGTGGAACAGCTATATTGACGGGAAAATGGGCAGCGCTATTGCGCGAGGCAGCTTATGGTCGCTGTTCATCGTATCAGGCCTCGCTATTTTACGGGAAGGGGCAGAGACCACAATCTTCTATGTGGGCATGTCCTCATCCATTGCAGTGTCGGATATGATTATCGGGATTGCCGTCACCTTTATTGTGCTGCTGGCGCTAGGCTTTGCCATTATCCGCTTCAGCACGAAGCTGCCGATCCGGCCGTTCTTCATGGCCGCCTCGGCGTTAATTTATTACTTGGTCATCCGTTTTCTCGGTGAAAGTATTCACTCGCTGCAGGTGGCGGCTTGGCTGCCTGCCCATTCATCGGAGTACTTGCCTAGCATTCGTTTTCTGGGCGCATACCCGACATGGGAAACGGCATTGCCGCAGCTTATCTTCCTTCTTTTTATTATTGGAAGAATCTTATGGGTGCAGCTTGGGAAAACAGCGGGCGTACAAAAGCCGGCAACGGAATAGTTTGTTTTCAAAAGGATGCTTGGCAGCGTCAGCCAAGCATCCTTTTTTTCGACCGAATGTGGTAAAATGAGACAAAAGCATATGGCATAGAAAGTAGGGGAATCCGATGAAAGGTCAGAACTTTCTGATTGCCGCCTTGGCGTTTGCTTTTGTCATCGCCTGGTTTGCGGTCATTAACGTTGACGCGGTGCAAGTTAATTTCATGTTTACGAAAACGCAAATTCCGCTTATTCTCGTTATATTGGCTTCTACGCTATTCGGAGGGCTAATCGTCGGTTCATTCGGCATTATCCGCCAATTCCGTCTCCAGCGCACTGTCCGTTCGCTCGAGAAGCGTCTTGCCGAGCTGGCTCCGCCATCGGAGGATGGAATTGCAGGCGCATCAGCGCATCCTGTATCGGAGAAAGAGACGGAGGCTGCCTCCTCCAAAGCGTCCACGCACGCAAGCGGCTCGGCTGAATAATGCAACATTCGACCTTGCCGTTTGTTTAAAGGCTTGATATGCTTGGGTAGTAAGTCAGTAAGGCTTGTGAATAAAAGCGAGGTGATCGTATGTCCGCTAATGAACAAAATCAAAATGAAGCTGTTGAGCAGCCGAAAAAGCAGCTCACGCAGGCTGAGAAAGCCAAACAGATGCTGGCGCAAAAGAAGCAAGGCCAAGGAAACCAGCCTGGCAAGCAGCACCAATCGACTAATATGCAAGAAATGAGAAGTCAAAACACGAAAAAAGTAAACAATCAGCGTAAAAAAATGGGCGTGTAGCCCTGTGTGCCAGTATCGAAATCGAAGACCTTCAAATCCGTTTTATTCGGATTGGAGGTCTTATTTTATTTAGCGTCTATCCACGCCTCCGAATCGAAGGTATATTCCGCCATTAAATGCCTCATGCTGATTACCAGATGACGAATGAGACGGGAGGATGGCGGTATCGTGCGCTTTTCACGCAAGGGGCAGAAGCTTATATGTCTTGGAGCGGTTACTGTTTTTTTGCTTGTTCAGCAAGGTGTTACTCCGGTTAACTACAAGGAATGGGTTAATCCGGCCACGGCCATGCAGGAGGCGGCTGAAGAAGCAGCAGAGGCAGCAGAGGCAGAAGAGGCAGAAGAGGCAGAAGAGGCAGAAGAGGCAGAAGAGGGTCAGCCTTGGACGGTTCGATTCACCTCCAAAGGCTATAACTATACATTGGCAAAGGCTGAGCCGCAGGACGGAGCCTATTTAGGCGCCTATGTATTGCAAGATCGTGAAATCGGCTACAGCATGGCGGAATTCAATCGTATAACAGAGAAAAAGCATGCGAGTTACTTCAAGTATGTCGGCTATGGCGAGCCTTTTCCTGCAGAGTGGGTGGAGCAGGTGAAGAAAGAAGGAGCGTTTCCCCATATCGCTTGGGAACCAAATAGCGGACTCGATACCGTCAAGGATGATGAATATTTGCATGCCTTTGCCAAAGCGGCAAATGACGCTGATGTTGCTATTTTTCTAAGATTCGCCTCGGAAATGAACGGCACGTGGACTGCGTACAGCGGCGATGCAGAACGCTATATAGGGGTGTGGCGGATGGTTCATGATGTGTTGGAGGCAGAAGCTCCTCAAGTAGCGATGGTATGGACGGTATTAAATGTGCCCGAGCTGCCGATCGAAAGCTTTTATCCCGGGGATGCCTATGTCGATTGGGTCGGTTTGAACGTGTATAATGTAAAGTATCACAACGGAAATGCCAGGCAGGAAGCACATTATGAAGACCCGCTTATGCTGCTTGATTACGTATATAACCGGTTCAGCCGGAGAAAGCCGATACAGCTGTCGGAGTATGGGGCGACCCATTTTACCACCGTTGATGGTATAACTGATCTCGATTTTGCAGCGGGCAAAATAAGAAGACTGTACGAATCACTGCCCGAGCTGTATCCGCGAATTAAGGCGGTTTACTACTTCGATGTAAACAATCTGACGGAATATAATGAATCCCGCCGGGTGAACAATTATGCGATAACGGCGGACGATGAATTGCTGGAGGCTTACAGAAGCGTGATCGACAATGATCATTATTTGAGCAGCAATCAATCAAGTCCGAAGGATAATGGCAGAACGATCAGCGAAACGTTTACGTACCGCGGCTTTATTTTCCGCCAAGATGGCGTGCTTTATGCTGATGAAACGCTGTTTACGAAGCTGCTGAACGTTCAGCTTTATCCTATAGGACCTGATGGCGAACAGGCAGTATTGACCCGTTGGATATCCGGTTCGGATACGTTGAAAACAGCACAGGTTGATGTCATGCACCATAAAATATGGAGCGGCTATAAAATGGACGGCACTGTTCCAATTAACAGGAAGCTGAACGCGCTTCCCTTGCTCTCAACCGTCAAATCGCTGGGCTATAAGGTAAAAGTGAACGGAACTAACATCAACATACGGGAATGAATACGCTCTTACCCTCGCATAATGTACATACATCAACTTTCACATAATGATACATGACGGAGGGATTACGATGACGGCGACCAAATCTTCGATTAGCATCTATTTGCTTGCCGGTGTTGCCACAACTCAGACAGCATTTAATGAATGCAGAGATAAACTTGACCGGCTGTTCCGTTCTGACGGATTGGAGCCGTTTATTCATATTTTGCATCCGTACGGAGATGCAAGCCGTAATTTGTACCGGCAAATCGTAGAAGTTGGAAGCGACCTCAGCAATCGAATAGGAATTGGCCGGGTAGGGGCGAAAGCGGCATTCCGCAAAATTATGGAAACGCTGCGGGACGAGGATGAGCCTACGCTCCTTATTGGACATAGCGGAGGGGGGATCGCCGCTTATCAAGCGGGCAGAATGCTGCATAACCAGCGCCTGGCCCGCAATATGCGGATTGTGCAAGTTGGATCACCGCGCATTGCGATACAGCCAGATCTGAGGGATCGCGTCAGCTACTTTCACTCCGTCGATGCAGAGGGCAAATTGAATGATCCGATAAGCCGGATCGGCAGCTGGGGAGGCTGGCAAGCGGAACGGGGCGGAGCGGTTCCCCGCTGGAACCGGATGAAGCATGCGCCTGTTAAAGTGGAAGGCATTCCGCTAATCGGCGGGCATGCCCATTATTTCCGCCACCAGCAGCCCTTTATCGATCAGGATGCGGTATGCAACCTTGATAAAACAATCGACCGGGTGCGTGTCTGGTTGAAAGGCTGGGGCTGATTCGTTACACTGAAGACAGCAGAGCTTTACTGGGTTTGCTGGATTCGGGAACGAAGGGGTTGTTAAACGTATGGCCAATACCCATACCTACACGAAGCGGGAAGAGATCGCAAATGCTGTTACGCACGGTATCGGCGCCGCATTAAGCGTAGCCGCATTGGTGCTGCTCATCGTCTTTGCCGCCTGGAAAGGCACGGCCTTCCACGTTGTCAGCTTTACGATTTACGGAAGCGCGATGCTTCTGCTCTATGCCGCATCGACACTCGTTCACAGCTTTCCGGAGGGGAAAGCGAAGCGGGTATTCGAATCACTCGATCACTCTTGCATTTATGTGTTTATAGCGGGCACCTATACGCCGATTCTGCTGCATATTGTCCAAGGCACTTTAGGATGGGTGCTGTTCGGAATCGTCTGGGGCTGTGCAATAGTCGGTGTTGTGTTTAAATCCTTTTTCGCTTCGAAATTTCTGTTTACCTCTACAATCGTATACATTGCGATGGGATGGCTTATCGTATTTGCGTGGAAACCGTTAACGGATCATTTGGCACCGGGAGGACTGCAGCTCCTCATAACCGGAGGCTTGCTCTATACGTTCGGAACGATCTTTTATATGTGGCGCGGTTTTCCCTATCATCATGCAGTATGGCACTTGTTCGTGCTTGGAGGCTCAATCGTCCATTTCTTCGCAATTTTGCTCTATATATTGCCGAATGGATAACTTGTTTTGTAATCCTCGCTTTCGTGTTGCTCTTGGGGCAGCGCAAAATAGCGGGGATTTTTTTTATGCGTTTCCTTCAACTCTTCAATCCGCAATCGGGCACCAGCCCGGCGTTTCACCGCATAAAGAAGCAGCGAATATCGGATCTTCTTGAACCAGATCGGCGAAATAACTGCTGAGTATATGATTGCCGGAAACCGAGCCGATGCGGAAAGAGCGCTTGACCTCTCCTTTGACATGCATGTAATAATACGTTTTTTTGGTATCAGGTGATTGATAGACAAGCGGCGGCAGATGCGGCACAATGTCATATTCGTTCTGAAAACGCCAATGGGTCGCAACTCTTGCATTGTATGCGCGCACAAATTTCATGTCGCCAACGCGTGGCGCTCCGAAGGTATATACAATTGGATTTTTAATGGCCGTATTATTCGCAATATCAAGCGCAGCCAGCGTTGAAAGCGAACCGCCTAAGCTATGGCCCGTTATGAATAGGGGCTTGTCGGGTGGCAGCTGCTTGATTAAAGCGAGCATTTGCGGACGGATGGCGGTATAAATATCGGTGAAGCCTTTATGCACTTGGCCGCAATTTTTAACGGGTGTATAGGGCGTTTGCTGAGCGATGAAGTCGGCTACCCAATCAACGGCGGACCCGGAACCCCGGAAGGCCAGCACCGAGGATCTGTCGGATTGGAGCACATAGCCGAACTTTTCCTCCGCATAATCATATACCTGTCCGGCAAAGGAGCCCACCAGGCTGTAATTTCGAGGAACGATGAACAGGCTGTCGCTATTATCGAATTGTACGTATGTTTGTCCGCAAATGGCGGCTAGAAACAAAGCGGTCCGCATATCCAGATTTTGCGGTTGCTGCCGCTGCCGTGTGGGCTGCTGGGTTTTCGTTCGAGTAGCCATCATGAACCCTCCGCTCTCCTGCGCAAGCTGATGTTGTATTGTATGAAGAGGTGGGCAACTTGGTACCAACTGCTCGCTGTGGCAGGCGGCCGCTTCAATTAATTGATGCGGAGCGGAAGGGTTGCGGTTATAATGACGTTGAACAGCGAATGTCATTTTTTATAATCTGGAAGGAGATCGCACACAAATGACTCTTCGAGTTGGGATGGTTGGGACAGGCTGGTTTGGCCGCATGCATGCAGAGAAGCTGTCAAAAATGGACGATATTTATGTATCCGCTTTCTGCGGGACGAGCAAGGAGAAAGCAGAGGCGGCAGCACAGCCTTTTAACGATGCCAGAGGGTATGATTCGATAGCGGAAATGCTGGATGACCGCAAGCTGGATGCGGTATATATTTGCGTGCCTCCTTTCGCGCACGGCGAGACGGAATTGGCACTGGTTGAGAGAGGGATTCCTTTCTTGGTGGAAAAGCCGATCGGACTGGATGGCGAGACGCCGGCAAAGATAGCGCAAGCTGTTGAGCGTAGTGGTCTCATTACGTCGACAGGCTATCACTTCCGCTATATGGAGGGAACGGAGCGGGCAAGAGAGCTGCTCCAGGAAAGAACAGCTTTAATGGCACTTGGTTACTGGATGGGCTCGATGCCGGGCGTATACTGGTGGAGGAAGATGGAAGGCTCCGGCGGGCAGTTCGTCGAGCAGACGACTCATATCGTCGATGCGCTCCGTTATCTGCTGGGTGAAGTGACAGAAGTCTACGCGGCTTACGGAAATCGCATTATGGCAAGCAAAGAGGACGGGGTTACCGTTCCCGATGTGGGAACCGTTACGCTGAAGCTTGCTAGCGGAGCAGTAGCGACGATTAGCAATACATGCGGCATTCAAGGCGGCGATCGTGCCGGTCTGCATATTTATACGGACCAAGGCGTGCTGGAGCTGGGAAGTGACGGCGGCTTGAAGGATTTGCGTTCAAATACGAAGACGGAATACTTGAACCGCAACGACCCTTATCAAGCGGAAAATGAAGCGTTCATTCACGCCGTTCGAACGGGCGACACGAGCCGTATTCGTTCGTCCTATGCTGATGCATGGCTTACGCATCGCGTGACGATAGCGGCGAATCAATCGGCAGAGACAGGCTTGCCGGTTAAACTATAAAGGTAAGCTGAGCTGTACCCGAGAGGTTCAATGTCATTAGGATAAACTTAACATAATGACATTGAACCAAGGGTACAGCTCTTATTTTTGTAATCTGCTGGTATTTTTCAACTCTCTCTAGTGTCACTGGGAATTCCCCTGTGCATGTCAAACTTATGGCAGGCCGGTACAATTCAAAATGTAAAAGTACATGTTGTCAGCCGTTTTTTCGCCGATTTACCGCATCAAAATGCAAAAGTGCAGGTTGATTCGCCTAAAATGCCCCAATTGGCTTAATTTGAAGGTTTTCAAATGTACTTTTACATTTTGAAGGCCTTTCTAGCGCTTTTGGCGCTCATCAAAATGCACTTTTGCATTTTGTTTCATAGTTGAGGCGAGTTAGCTCGCCTAGAACGCTCACTTTACAACAAAAAAGAGCTGAACCCGCGAGGGTCAATGTCACAAGGAGAACTTCTTAACCTAATGACGATGACCCCGTTCAATGTCATTAGGAGAGCTTACTTAATGACATTGAACCGCAGGTTCAGCTCTTTTTTTATTTCGAGGAGGAGCGGCTTCGGCGCTTCGGAAGCGGCGACGAATCATTGTGATCTGCGCTGCTTTCTTGCGGCTGCTTGATGCCGAAGATTTCGCTGATTTTCATACTCTCCGCTTGTCCCATAATATGCTTGTCATTTGGCTTCCGGCCGGTAAGCAAATCCCCGGTCCAGCCTTTGCGCCATAGCCAGATATAGATAAGCACGGTGACAGCGAACACGACGCCGCAGAGCAGCGCGAAGCCCCATTTATGCTCATCAAACGGCAGCCGGGTGAAGTTTGTGCCCCAAATCGCAGCGAGAACCGATGCGGGCGTGAACAATACGGTGAAGATGGTTAACGTCTTCATAATATCATTGCCGCGGAAGCTGGAGATGGAGCCATCCATCGAAATTAGCGTATCAATCTCGAACGCATAATGCTTTAGCAAATTTTCAATCCGGTCCAGCCGGTGCGTCACACGTTGGAAGTTGTCATTTTCAATCAAGAGCTCCATGAAAGCTTCTTTGGCTGCGCCATGAAGCTCGCGGATCGGAAGAAATAAATGGCTCCAGTGCAGCAGATCATAGCGGCGCTCAAAAATGACGTCCATCAAGCCCGTCCGGTTGGAGCTGCGCATCGTGCTCTCCAGCTGGCCAAGCCGGTATTCGAATTCATCCAGACCGCCGTGGAAAGGAGCCAGCACGACGCTTACCATGACGAAGAGAGCTTCAGGAGCTGAAGAACAGCCCTCCAGCCGCGCAACAACGGTATCCTTCTGAAGCCGGATCATGAGACGCAGATCATCATGCAGCGTGACCAGCTTGTTCTGCGACAGCCAGAAATGAAACGGGATCGTATCGCTATGCTGCTCCGATGCTTGGAACATGACGGTACCATAAATAAAGGGGCCGCATTCAAGCGATTCAGAGACGATGACCTGATTGGTTCTTCTATCCCTGCATTCCTCCAGCCAGGCTGTGCATTCAGGAAGCGCGGCTTTGATCTGCGCCAGCTTATAATCCTGATCTTCCATCTCCTGCGATAACCTTATATCGGATTCTCCACCGGCTGGCGGAGAATTATTTTTCTTGAATTTACGGCTTGGCAGCCCGTCTGCCGATACCGCCTGCAGCCGTTCCTGCTGCAGCACATGCCACTCCCACTTAGCGGGATATTGAAGCACCCGATGAATCATCGATTTGCCCCCTGCTTGTCCGATTTCCATTACACTTCCTTCCATCATAACTCGAACCGCTTTGATGCACAACCTGCATGAATGCCTATCTTGAATTGCACATGATTTGAGTGATCCAACTAGAGATTGGGAATAGCTAATTGGGAATAAGCAAAGCTTCACTCAGTCAGGAGGAATTAGGATGGCCAAAAAGATTGCCTCATTCGATACACAACGGCAGGTGATCGATACGATTGCCGCTTTGCAGCATGCCGGGTTTGAGACCGGCGAGCTGAAAATTTACGCTAAGGATGCTACACACTCACGCAGAATTGAAGCGGAGAGCGATATGCATGTCGACGAGATCAGAGAGCTTGCAGAGACGAGAGAGAATACATCTCCGTATGATCGCGCAGGAATGACCTTTGCCGCTCCCGGCATATTGGCAGGCAGCGGAATTAGCGGCACGGCGGGCTGGAACGGCATATTTGGAGCTGCTTTTACAGGAGACGATGCCGGTGTGACGCAAGCCTTGATGGCAAGCGGCCTCGATACGAAGGAATCCGATTTTTGCCGCAACGCTTTGGAGAATGGGCAAATTATCGTAATCGTCGAGACAGATGAGAGCAAGTCGCTGCTCGATAAGGACGGCGGCCCGGATTTGTCCCGGCTGGGCGTAGCCGAATCGGTGTTTCGCCAATATGAAGCACACCGGATCATACCGGGCTCCTAGCGGGGCGATGGTACAAAGAGAAGCCATTGCGGACGCAATGGCTTTTTATGCGATGCTGCTTAACGTTAGATTCTCAACAGGGACGGCCTGTCCAGGGCTACGATCGGGGCAATGGGATGAAGCTTACCGAGAATGCTGTCCCGTATAATTTGCGAAGCGATGATGCTGTATACCGAGCCATTGCCGCCATAGCCAAGACTGTAATAAACCCCTGGCATGCTTGGGTCTTCGCCGATGAACGGCAGGTTATCACAGGACTCGCCGAAGGTAGCGCTCCATTCATATTCGAATGCGGAGTCGAGCTGCGGAAACAGCGCATGCAGCTTATCTTGGAGCTGCCGGATGCGTTGATGCCGCGCCTTCTCGCCTTCAATTGGATGCTCGGTATGCTCGTCCAGACCGCCGATGACGATCCGGTCATCGACGGTAGTCCGCAAGTAGAGGTAGGGTCGTGCTGTTTCCCAGATCATATGCCGCTCCGGCCATAATTGAGCTAGCTGCGATCTGGATTGTATCCGGGTTACTGCGGCAAATGACCGGTTCAGCTCCGCTTTCACCAGTCGGCCCCTCAGCTCTTCAGGCTCGTAGCCAACAGCGAATAAAACATGCTTTGCGTTGACTTCATGTCCTCCGTCAGTTGTTAGAACATACCCGCCGGAATTTGTCGAACGGCGTTGATCAGTAATGCCTGTGTGCTCAAAAATGCGAAGACCAGCGTTGACGGCATGCTCAGCTGCCGTCTGTATGAAGCGAAATGGATTGATTTCGGCGTCGCCCCGGGTAAGGATCGCGCCTGGACGGCGGAACGGAAAGCGGGATGAAATATCGTCAGGACTCCAGAACTCGACATCGAAGCCATGCCGCTTCAAAGTCTCGAACTCCCGCTTCAGCTTGGGGAGATCCTGCTCCGAGCTGGCATAGTAGAGACTGCTGCGATTACGGAAACCGACGTCTCTTGGCAGCTGCCCGCAGATCTGTCCGAAACGCTCGACCGCCTCCTCGCATGCTTGGTAGAACTGCACAGCCGGCCCTTCGCCGATTTGATCAATTAGATCGCATAACATAATGTCATTGGAAAATTGGAGCAGGCCGGTATTGGCGGAGCTGCTGCCGCCGGCGACTGTACCGCGTTCCAGCACAGCTGCGGATATGCCTGCCTCTGCCAGCGATAGACCGCATATAATGCCTGACATTCCGCCGCCGACGATGGCAACGTCAACTTGCAGCGGCGAACTAAGCGGCTCATAGGTTTGAACAGACTGCAAAGTCGTTGGCCAAAATAATTCTCCGGTATGCAATTCTTTCATGGAAGAACGCTCCTTCTTGAACGAATAGGGACAAGCGATAAATTTACTATGTCCAGTCGTACCGGCGCGGATACGACATTCTCAAGGCGCTATTGCGGTTTGTTCAAGCTTCGCATCGCCTCCCGGTAAGAGGTCGGCGACTGGCCGTAAAAACGGCGGAACTGCTTGGAGAAATAAAGCGAGTCCTGCAAGCCGACGGAGGCAGCAATTTGTTCAATCGTCAGCTCGTCGCGTTCCCGGAGCATTTGTCTGGCTTTATCGATGCGAAGCTTCAAAAGAAAAGTGACGGGGGAAACACCGGTATGCCGTTTGAATAAGCGGGACAGGTAGGCCCGGTTGTAGCCAAGCGATTCGGACATCTGCTCAATGGATACCGGATGGGCATATTGGGTCGATAAATAATGAATAACCTGCTGCAGCAGTCGTTCACTGCCATCGGCAGCTTCAGGTCCGGAATTGCCTGCAGCCTGCTGAGCCGCTTCCCGGTACTCGGCAGCCAACAAGTGGAGATAGCCTGCCGCCTTCAAGGGCGCAGAAGAGCCGCCCAGCCGAAAGCTGTTGAAGATAAGGTTATAGAGAACGGGAATACGGCGGTTCGCAGCATTATCCGCGATGGGCTGTGCGGCGGACAAGCCTGCGGCGGCGACAAGTCCCGGAGCTTCCGGTCCGGTAAAGGCGACCCAGCGGTACCGCCAAGGGTCGGCTTGATCGGATTCGTAGCTGACTAACTGCTCAGGCTCGATCAGAAACGTATGGCCGGCCTGAAGTTCATGCCGTTTGCCCCCGCATTCGAATATGCCCTTGCCGCTGAGCACAACATGCATTAAGTAAAAGTCATATACCTTGGGGCCTAGCCGATGCGCAGGCTTGGTCTGGCTTTCTCCGCCAAACAGCACATTCGTCCCAGCCTCTGGAACCATGACAGGATTGGAAGCTACGGTGTAGAAATCTTGTCGCCGCATATGATGATCAGCCCTTCTGTTCATTGAATGGATGAAAACGGGTGTTGTTCTTTTCATAATAACATGCAACAGGCTTAACATAAAAGTCACATAAATCCATGTGAAACTCATTTTCCGCCATTTGTTTACGCACGTCGTTGCGCTATACTGTAGTGGAATCTACTACCTCATAACAAAGGAATGTGATCGCATAATGGCAAACATCCAAGCGCTGACACAGCAATTTATACAGCAGTACGGTGAGAATGAAACACCGATTAGCGTATTTCACGCACCAGGCCGCGTCAATCTGATCGGCGAGCATACCGACTACAACGGAGGCTACGTTTTCCCTGCAGCTCTGACGTTCGGAACGACGCTCCTTATCCGCAAACGTGCTGACCATCAGTTGGGCCTTGCAACGACAAACTTTCCATCCTCCAAGCAATTTTCGCTGGATTCGATCGTTTTCGACGAAGCCGACGATTGGATGAACTATCCGAAGGGGATCGTACATGAGCTTCAAGAAACCGGAGTAAGCTTCAAAAACGGCTATGACCTGCTCTATCACGGTGAAATTCCGAATGGCGCCGGCTTGTCCTCCTCCGCTTCGATCGAAGTTGTAACGGCATATGCCCTGCTTACGCTGGAAGAGCTGCCGACTGACACGGTGAAGATCGCTCTGCTTTCGCAAAAATCGGAAAATGAATTCAACGGCGTAAAATGCGGCATCATGGACCAATTCGCAGTTGCCAACGGCAAGAAGGATCATGCGATTCTGCTGATGTGCGATACGCTGGAATACGATCTGATTCCGTTCCAATCGGGCAGCTACAAGCTGGTTATCGGCAATACGAACAAACGCCGCGGCCTGGTGGACTCCGCTTACAATGAGCGCCGCAGCCAATGCGACCAAGCGGTAGAAGAGCTGAAAGCGGCATTCCCGGACCTGACGCTGCTGGGCCAGCTTACGCTGGAGCAATTCAATGCGAACAAGCACCTGATCAAAGAAGACGTCGTTCGCAACCGCGCACAGCATGTCGTGGAAGAAATCGACCGCGTCCTGCAATCGATCAAAGCGCTGAAAGCTGACGATCTGGCGCAGTTCGGCCAACTGATGAACGGCTCCCATGATTCGCTTCGCGATCTGTATGAAGTAACAGGCGCAGAGCTGGATGCGATGGTAGACGCCGCTCGCGGCGTAGAGGGCGTGCTTGGCTCCCGGATGACTGGAGCGGGCTTTGGCGGCTGTACAGTATCGCTTGTACATGAAGACAGCATCGAACGTTTCAAGGAAGAAGTAGGACGCAAATATACAGAAGCAACTGGTTTGACGGCCGACTTCTATGTATGCAGCATCGGCAACGGCGTCGAGCAGCTGGTTTAATCTTTAACACGGACTCAACTCATCAATAACAAGGGAGAGTGACGGATATGGCAGTATTGGTTACGGGCGGAGCCGGTTATATCGGTTCCCACGCAGTTGCCGCATTGGCGGAACGCGGAGAGGAAATCGTCGTTGTCGACAATTTGCAGCAGGGACACCGCGATGCGGTTACTGGCGGCAAGCTGTATGTCGGGGATTTGAGAGATGCTGATTTTTTGGAGACGGTATTTAAAGAGAACCAAATCGATTCCGTTATTCACTTTGCAGCGAACTCGCTGGTAGGCGAGAGCATGACGCTGCCGGGCAAATACTATCACAACAACGTGTATGGCACGCTTTGCCTGCTGGAAAAAATGATCGAGCACAACGTGCTTCGCATCGTGTTCTCTTCTACGGCTGCAACGTATGGCGAGCCGGAAAACGTGCCAATCGACGAATTTGACCGGACGCTGCCAACGAACGCTTACGGCGAAACGAAGCTGGCGATGGAAAAAATGATGAAATGGTTCGATGTTGCGCATGGCTTGAAATACGTATCGCTGCGCTATTTCAATGCAGCAGGCGCGCATCCTGGCGGCAAAATCGGCGAAGACCATAGCCCTGAGACGCATTTGGTGCCAATCGTTCTGCAAGCTGCGCTTGGCAAGCGTCCGCATATTTCCGTATTTGGCGAAGACTACGAGACGCCAGACGGCTCGTGTATTCGTGACTACATTCACGTCAGCGACTTGGCTGAAGCGCATGTACTGGCTGTACACCGCCTGAGAGGCGGAGCTGACAGCGCGGTTTATAACCTTGGCAACGGTCAAGGCTTCTCGGTGAAGGAAGTTATCGACATCTCCCGCAACGTTACAGGCCGCGAGATCAAGGCTGTAGTTGAGCCGCGCCGCGCCGGCGATCCGGCTGTACTGGTCGCTTCCTCGGAACGCGCCCGCAAGGAGCTGGGCTGGGAGCCGAAGTTCGCAAGCCTGGAAGACATTATCCGCAGCGCATGGAATTGGCATCTGGCTAATCCGGAAGGCTACGCAAAGGGCTAATAGGCCGCAGTTAATAGCCGCGTACAGAATACCGAGAGGAGAACGCACATCATGACCGACTCGCAACACGCACAGGCCGGTGCAGCTCACAACGCTTTGCTGAACATTGAACGGCTCGTCCGCTTCGCGCTTCGCGAAGGGATGATTGAAGCGCTTGACGTTAACGCATCGCGAAACGCCTTGCTCGACTTGTTCGGCTTCACGGAGCCGTATGAGGGAGAAGTGCCGGAAGAACAACTGGATAGCGCAGTAGAGCTGCTGGAATCGCTGCTCGATTACGGACACTCTATTGGCTTGATTACCGATAACATTACGACTTACCGCGATTTGCTGGACGCGCGGATTATGGGGCTGCTAATGCCGCGTCCCTCCGAGACAGCAAACGCGTTCGCCAGAACGGCAGAGCAAAAGGGAGTGGCAGCAGCCACTGATGCTTTCTACAAGCTGAATATCGATTCCAACTATATTCGGATGGATCGTATCCGCCGCAATAAATATTGGCTTCATGATACCGATTATGGCGCTTTGGAAATTACGATTAATCTTTCCAAGCCGGAGAAGGATCCGAAGGAAATTGCCCTGCTTCGCTCGATGCCTCAGGCGCATTATCCGAAATGTCTGCTATGCGCGGAGAATGTCGGCTACGCGGGACGCGCGGACCATCCGGCACGTCAGAACCTGCGGGTACTGCCGCTGACACTGCAAGGCGAGCCGTGGTTCTTCCAATACTCGCCTTATGTGTACTATAACGAGCACAGCATCGTATTCAAAGGCGCGCATGAGCCGATGGTGATCTCGCATGCTTCGTTCGCCCGCTTGCTTGACTTTGTCGAGCAGCTGCCGCATTACTTCATCGGCTCCAATGCGGACCTGCCGATTGTCGGCGGCTCGATTCTGAGTCATGACCATTTCCAGGCGGGACGCCATACATTCCCGATGGAGAAGGCGCCGATTGAAGCGACGTTTGCCGATCCGGCATTGCCTGGCGTTTCTTTTGGCATCGTCAGCTGGCCAATGTCTGTCGTTCGCGTGAGCGGCTCTTCGAAGGACGACGTGCACCGCGCCGCTTGCCGTTTGCTTGACGAATGGCGGGGCTACAGTGACGCTGCTGCAGAAGTGCTTGCCTTTACGGACAATGCCGACGGCAGCCGTACGCCGCATAACACGATTACGCCAATTGCCCGTCTGCGCGACAATGGCGACTATGAGATGGATCTGGTGCTTCGGAACAACCGGACGAGCGATGAGCATCCGGACGGCATTTTCCATCCGCATAAGCACTTGCATCATGTTAAGAAAGAGAACATCGGCCTGATTGAAGTGATGGGTCTTGCCGTGCTGCCGGGACGTCTGAAGGACGAACTGGAGCAAATCGCCGGTTACTTGACGGGAGCGGCAGTAATCGATGCCGGACTGCATGATGCGGAGCACCCGCTTCATAACCATGCAAGCTGGATCGAATCGCTGGCAGCGCAGTATGGCACAGCTTGTACGGCAGAGGAAGCGAAAGCGGCTGTTGAACGTGAGACAGGCGCCAAGTTTCTTGACGTGCTTAAGGATGCCGGTGTATACAAGCGTACCGATGAGGGCGCAGCAGCATTCCGGCGCTTCCTGGACGCAATCGGTTTGCAGGAAAACAAATAAGAAAATTGCGGTCTAAAGACCGCCGCTGTCCTTCGGGATGCTGCGGCGGTTTTTTTTTAATTCTGTAAATAAATTAATTTGAAATGAATCAAAAATTATGGTATTTTTTATAAGAAAAACAAAGCGTTAATTATGATTAATAACGTGTATTTATAAACAACAATCGGAGGGGTTTACGTGCCGGAACAAATTATACCGTTGGACGATTTTTTGAAGCTGGATTCGGACGAGCAAGTAGAAAAGCTGAAGCGCTGGAAGATGGATTATACGCTGAAGGATATCCGCGAGGCCTGGAGCTTCAAGCATTCCGCGCAATATTACATGCTGCTTAAGAAGCTGCGGATCTATGAGCGTGTAGTCAATAAGTCGGACAAATTCTATCCGGTATCAGAGCAATTGCTGGCTCAATCCGGCTCCCAGCAGGATCGCGGCTGGAGAGGCAGATCTGCTTATGTGCAGCACGAGGATCAGCCTGCGGACCGCTTTAATTACCAGTTGAACACGACTCTTAGCGGTTCGGAACTGGCAGAGAAGCTGGAGCGTCTTGCGTTCTTCCTGAAAGGCGAGCAAAAGCAGGTTACGATTACGCTTTCGATCGAATCGGCGGCTGCCGTAAATGCTGCTGAATCAAGCGAGGACGAGGAATAGACTGGCATTAGCGACAAACAAAGGAGCCGCTCATAGAGACGGCTCCTTTTGTTTTAAAAAAATTACATGGTAGTTTGTCGAAAACTGAAATTTAATGTCTGTAAATGGAATAATTTGTGTGTTGATGCTATATTTTATTTATTTCGCAGTTTGCCAAGCTCAGAGACGAGAGCTTCCACCTCGCTGATGCTGAACTTGTCCTTGGATACGACAACCTCATAAAGGTCTTTAATATCTTCATATTGATCGATGCCAAAGTGAGATGCTTGCATCGCCGCGCCTGTTGCCATCCGAAGCTTTGTCTTAATCGTCTCGATCATAAATTCTACATTTTCTTGTGATTGCAGTTCTAGGTTTGCCATTGAATGCAGTCCTCCCTCTAAATGATCCGGACGGCCAAAACGGCCGCTGGACAGCGATTTGCTTCCGCCATTGTACCATATTTCCCATACCCGATGCCTGGAAATTGAACCGCGAAGCCAAATTGGATACAATGAAGCCATAACGAAAATGCAATCATAGAGAAGCGGGTGTGCAGGATGATGGAACAATTGAAAGCCTGCATTGGCAGCATAGAGAAACCAGCGGAGTATTCCGCCGATTTCGAATTGAACATGTTTTTATCCAGCATTGCGGAAAAGCATCCCGCCCGGGATGAAGTATTGTTCCTATGTATCGGAACGGACCGCTCAACGGGAGACAGCTTCGGCCCGCTGCTCGGGACTATGCTTCGGGAGCAAGGCTGGCCTAATGTAGTAGGCACGCTAGAGCAGCCCTGTGACGCTCACAGAGTAGAGCAGGCAGTACAAGCAGCCGCTGCAGAGCATACCGTCGTTATTGCCGTCGATGCCTGCTTGGGCAAGGCGCAATCGGTTGGCGGTTATTTAACCGCTGAGGGCCCGTTAAAGCCGGGACAAGCAACCGGCGCAAATCTGCCTGAAGCGGGACATTACAGCATAGCGGGTATCGTCAATGGCATGAGCCATAAGCCATATATGACACTGCAGACGACGCCGCTGTATCGCGTGCTGCAGATGGCTTCTGTTCTGGCAGAGGCAATTGATACAGCGTGGAAGGAAAACGGCAGCTTTGCAAAATACGGAACCTAGTCGAATGAAGGAGTGACGGAAGAATGAGCAGCAAGGAAACAATCGCGCAGCATCAAGTTCGGCTGGACAACGGCATCGAGCTCGCTTATTACGATTCTGGGGAGCTTAACAAGCCGGTTTTGGTTCTCCTGCATGGCTTTTGCGGCAGCTCGGCTTATTGGGAAAGAGTCGTTGTTAGCCTCGCACGGCATGCAAGAGTTATAGCGCCGGATTTGCGGGGGCAAGGTGCGTCTCCTGCAGCCGGGGATGGCGCATATACGATGGAATTGTATGCCGATGATTTGGCAGGTATGCTTCAGCAGCTGAATATCCCCCGTGTCACCTTGCTTGGTCATTCCTTGGGAGGCTATGTGACGCTGGCGTTTGCCGAGCGCCATCCGGATAAGCTTCAGGCATTTGGTCTCGTTCATTCCACCCCGATGCCGGACAGCGAAGCTGCAAAGGGCAACCGTGACAATGCGGCAGCGGCAATCCGCAAAGATGGCATTACGCCTTTCGTTGATACACTCGTGCCGAAGTTGTTCGCCCCGGATAATCTCAATTCACTCGTTGAGCAAGTGGAACGGGCCAAGGTGATCGGATATGGAACAAGCGAAGCCGGTGCAATCGGAGCTGCATTAGGCATGAAGGAGCGGCCCGACAGAAACGCTGTTCTTGCTGAAACGAAGCTGCCGCTTCTGCTGCTCGCAGGCGAGTTTGATCCGATTATACCGGCGGAGAAAACATTGGTTATTGAAGGGGATAATGTAACGCAGGTTGTTTTGGAAGGCGCCGGGCATATGGGAATGCTGGAGCAGCCCGATACTTTTGTCCAAGCGGTAACCGGATTTTTGAACAAATAAGATCGTCAGGCCTGGGAGGGAGAAATCAATGTTTCAACGGGACTATTTCATGCGGATGATCGGGCAAATGACGGAAGCGATTGGACAGATTATGCAGCTGAAGCGGGAAATGAAGCATGACGAAGCGCTGCTTATTATTGACGAGCTGCTGGACAAGCGATTCGGCTTGAGCGGGAAGCTGATCCGTTCACTCTCGGATAAGGATCTGATCGGGGTCATGACGACGAATGGCGTTGTGGAGACAGATAATCTCCAAGCTATCGCAGTCTTAATGAAGCAGGAAGCTGAATTGCTGGAATCGCAGGGCAAGGAAGAAGCGAGCTTTGTTCATTATTTAAAGTCGCTTCACTTATTTATGCGTTTGTCGCTGCTGGGAGCGGCGCCTACGCTTGTAAATCCGGCAAAAGAAGCGGAGCAGCTTCTGGAGCAGCTGAAGCTCTACGAGCTGCCGGAGGAGACGAAGCTGCTGCGTGCGGAATGGCATGAGGGCGAGTCCCAGTTCGATCAGGCGGACAATGTGCTTCATGAGCTGCTTGAGGATGGCGTTATTCCGAAGGAAGAGGTTATCGATTTTTATCGGCGGCTGCTGCTCTATGATGATGAGAAGCTCGAAGCCGGCGGCTTATCGCGGGAAGAGTTGGAGCAGGGCGTGGAAGAACTGGCAGGCAAGACACAGTAATGATGCAGACGGGAAGCGGAAGGCAGGGGGCAAACTGCGGATCATGCAGCTTGCTCCCTTGTTTCGGCTAGGCCGTTTATATAGAAGATCAGGGAGCTGAACGTTCATGACCGAACAATGGCAGCAAAATTTGCTGCAAAGCATAGACCGAGGAGAGCTGCTGCAAGGCACGCTTAGCCAATTGCGGCGCAAGGATGGAGCGGCGCCGCCGAAGACAATTATTAGACCGATACAGTTGAAGCAAGGGCTGCACTACCAGTTCGAATATCATTACGCAAATAAAGTGACACATGAGAACATCCTGCCGCAGCTGGCTGGAACGAAGCTCGTTGCGCTGTTGAACGAGGAATACCGGCAAGCGCTGGTCAAAACGCCGGAAGCCGATCTTCAATTGCTGTTCAGCAAAAAGGGGAAAGCGACTGTGCTTAGCAAGCCGCCGACGGGCAGCGTGCGCCAGCCGTCCGATCTTCAGCATAACCGCCAGAAACAGCGGATATTGGCAGAAGGAGCGGCGGCGCCATTCCTGGTCGAGCTGGGCATTATGACGAAAGAAGGCATGGTGCATGCCAAGAAGCAGGACAAGTATAAGCAGATCAACCGTTTTCTGGAGATGGTGACGGATGTGCTTCCGCATTTGCCGAAGGACAGGCCGCTGACGATTGTCGATTTCGGCTGCGGCAAATCGTATCTTACTTTCGCGCTTTATCATCTGCTCGCGATCGAGCAGCAGCGCGACATTCGAATTATCGGCCTGGATTTGAAGGCAGATGTCATCTCCTTCTGCTCTGGACTTGCAGATAAGCTGGGATATGCCAACTTGACCTTTATGGTGGGGGATATCGCCGAATATGAAGGGCTGAAGGAAGCGGATATGGTCGTTACGCTGCATGCCTGCGATACAGCAACGGACGCGGCCTTGGCGAAAGCAGTCGGCTGGGGCGCCTCGGTCATTATGTCAGTGCCATGCTGCCAGCATGAGGCATTCCGGCAAATAGAGAGCGACACGCTTTCTCCGCTTTTGTCGCAGGGACTGCTGAAGGAAAGATTTGCCGCTTTAGCTACGGATGCGGCGCGCGGTACGCTGCTTGAGGCGATCGGCTACAAGGTGCAGATGCTGGAGTTTGTTGATCCTGAGCATACGCCAAAAAACCTGCTTATTCGTGCTGTACGCGGGGAGAAGCATGCTGTCTCGGCGAAAAAATGGGAGCAGTACGAGCAATTCCGCAATTTTCTGCATCTATCCCCGTCGCTTGAGGCGATGCTAGGAGACCGGCTGCCAGGCAAAGAGAATCAACAATAATCGGTAAGAAATGAAGTATTAATTGTCGTTATATAAATCATTTGATACAATGGAAATAGATGGCTATATAACGGATGGGTGACCGTATTGGAATTAATAATCTGGTTGGATTTTGCTATTTTCCTTGTGTTACTAGGATTATTCTTCTACGTGTTTGCGGCTAACTCTATCACGGTTCTCCATAAAATCTATTTGGTCCTTCACTTCGTATTTATGGTGTGGCCGTTATTTCAGTTTATTTCGCAAACCGCGATTGATCCGAACTACAAGTTGTTTTATTTAATAGGCGCGTATGTCGCTCTCTCTTTGCTCGGCGTTGGCTGGTTCGTCTTTATTGTCGTTCTAACCGGACAAGCCAAGGTGATCAGAATGAAGAGTATTATTTTGCTGTCTATTCCCGGCATTGTATCTGCTCTTGCTGCATTAGCCAATCCCGGCAATATGTTTCTTAACATTAATTATAGTACGGATCCAAACGGGCAGCTCGAGAACGGGCCTCTCTACTGGATGATGATTGTTCAAGTATTGATCTATCTGTTTATTTCGGTGTTCATTATGGTGTACACGCTTCGCAAAGAAGTGACTTCCCGTCATAAGACGCTTGTCCGGACGGCGATGACTACCGTCTTCCTGCTTATTTTATTCGGCATTGGCGATTTGCTAGTGAACATCGTTTTTATTGATTCCTTCGATAGCTATTTTCCTATCATTTCTTGCGGTATGGCCATTTCGACAGGATATCTGGCGCATGCGATCACGAAGCATCGCGTCTTCAATATCATTCAAGTCGTGCAGCGCGACATTATGAATACGATGTCTACGGGCATTATCGTATTGGATGATAATGATATCGTCATTGATATCAATAAGGCGATGCGGCCCGTTATTCGTCTCAAAATCGGCGACAGCTTCAATCCGGAGGTGCTGGCCTCACAGCTTCCGAAGTCAGCGGCAAGGGATTTTAGGAAGTTTTTTGAAGAGCAGCATGAGAAGCCGCTGGAGCGGATGGAGGTAGAGATTGCGCTTCATTTGGAGCAATCCAGCTACATCGTCATTCAATCCGCGCCGATCTTGAATCAAAACAAGAAAAAGCTGCCGATTGGCCGGCTGCTGACTTTCCATGACGTAACGCAGCTTCGCATTCTGCTGGATGAGACCAACACGCAAAATGAGCTGCTTCATGATCGCAACCGCGAGCTGATGATTATGCAAGAAGAGCTTTCCCAAGCGAATAAGAAGCTGCAAAGTATGGCAATTACGGATAGTCTGACCGGCTGTTTTAACCGCCGCTACCTGCTTCAGCAGCTGGAGCAGGAGGTAGCGATCAATGTTCGCAAAGGCATTCCTTTCTCGATTTTCCTGTTCGATATCGATTTGTTTAAATCGATTAACGATCGCTTTGGGCATTTGGCCGGAGACGAGGTGCTGTGCGGCACGGTTGATGCAGTCCGCAGCATGCTGCGGCTTACGGACATTCTTGCACGTTACGGAGGCGAAGAGTTTACGGTCTATCTGCCCCATACAAACCGGGAGCATGCCGATCTGATTGCGGACCGGATCAAGGAAGCGGTTGAGCATAACGTGGTAAGAACCGGCAATGGCGATCAGACGGTATCGGTCACGATCAGTATGGGCGTGGTCTCCATTGAGCAGTTCGACACGAAGGTGCTGGACGATCCGAAAGCTTTTCTTCGTGAATTATTATCGCAAGCCGACGCTGCGCTATATGAAGCGAAGTACAATGGACGCAATCGCATCGTCAAGCGGAAGCTGGCTTAAATCCGCTGCCTCTCCGACAGCGAATTAGTTGCGAAGATTCCAACGAATGCTTCATCCGAATATTAGAAACCCTCGCTTTTTTTGATAAGCGCAGGGTTTTTTTGTTTTTTTAAGAGAGGTTACTCTACTGTTGTGGAAATATCGTCAGCAGGACTTTTGAATCAGGGTAGCGCAGCGAAAATTTGATCAATGCAGTTGAAAAAACGACATAATTGTTCTCGACAGCCGGAGGAGATGAAACGGCGCCGGCTTTTTTTCGATGCCGATTTGTCTCTTGGATTGCCGTAAAATAGCACAATCTATCGATTTCCCTACAAAATGATAGAGGAAAGCTGGTGATGTATAGAAGAAGGAGAGATGGTCAGTCCCATTCGAATCTGCTAAAATAGATTCATTCCGGTAAGCGCTAGAAAACGATCGAAGGCGGGAACTATCTAATGAGAAAAGTGCAAATTGGATTGGTCAATCCTGGAGACAAACTCGCCAAGCCCATCTTTCAAGACAATGGGAGCGTTCTTCTTGGCGAAGGAGTCGAACTGAGCGAACGTTTTATAAATCGGCTGCAATCACTGGGAATCGATTTTTTGTTTATCGAAGATGGGAAGACAGAAGATTTAATTCCGGAAGAAACAATCAGCGACGAAACGCGCAGGCAGGCTGCTGATGCGATTTATAAAACGATGAATTCATTTAAGGACTTTTCGCCCATGAAGGGAAGGGCTATCGTCCCGGATCTCGGGAGAACCTTTCGCAACGTGTTTGGCGCCATTATGACTGATTTGTCGACGAGACCCAACGTGCTCGTCAATCTGACAAGCATACATACGACTGACGCCTATTTGTTCCAGCATACCGTTAACGTTGCGGTGTTGGCCGGGGTGCTCGGCATCGCCAAGGGCTATAACCGTAACCAGCTGGAGGAGCTCGGTATCGGTGCTCTCATGTATGATATCGGGATGTCCAAGGTTCCGCAGGAGCTGCTCAAAAAACCTGGAACTCTGACGAAGGAAGAACGTTCAATCGTAGAGAACCACACGAAAGACGGTTTTGATATTTTACGTAAATATCATGATATCTCGATCGTTTCCGCTCACTGTGCGCTGCAGCACCATGAGCGATACAACGGATCGGGCTATCCGCGTGGCCTGCAAAAGGACGAAATCCATATGTATGCGCAAATCGTCGCGATCGCCGACGTCTATGATGCCCTGACTTCTCCTAGGCCGCACCGTAAACGATATACTTCGGCTGAGGCCATCGAGTTTTTGTTTGCGGCAGGCAATACCTATTTCGATTTTGATTTGATCAAGCTTTTTTGCCGCCACATTTCCATTTACCCGGTGTCGACGACGCTGCTGCTCAGTTCCGGGCAAACCGCGGTTGTGGCTGTGAACAGCGAGCTGGCGCTCCACCGGCCGCGCGTGCGCATTATTCGTGAAGCGGATGGCAGCGAGCCGGCGCAGCCTTATGACTTGGAGCTAAAGGACGAGCTCCATCTGATGATCGTCAAAGAGCTGTAAATAAAGCTTCGACACAGAACTCCCTCTATCAGCTGCAGCCTGCTGCTCTTGATAGGGGGATTTGCTTTATAGGCCGTTTCCATATCTCCGCTCTTAAGGTAAAATAGAAAGAAAAGGCCGATTCTGGGAGAGGGAGAAGGTTTCATGAGTGAGCATCATCAGCATTTAAAGCTGCCGAAGCTTGAAGTGCTCCGCCGCATGCTTTTTATTACGTTAGGGGCGGCGCTCGTATCGGTAGGACTTGAAATCTTTCTCGTGCCGAATCATATCATTGACGGCGGCATCGTTGGCATCTCGATTATCATTTCGCATTTGACCGGTTTGCCCCTTGGCATCTTCCTCTTTTTACTCAATTTGCCCTTCCTGGTACTCGGCTATAAGCAAATAGGGAAGACGTTTGCGATGTCGACACTGTATGGCGTCAGCGTGATGTCGCTGGGCACGTTTCTGCTCCATACGGTTCCTCCATTGACGGAAGAATACGTGCTGGCGACTATTTTTGGCGGCGTTATTCTCGGCATCGGCGTGGGGATGGTTATCCGCTTTGGCGGCTCGCTGGATGGCACGGAAATTATTGCGATTTTGTTCAATAAGCGGCTTCCTTTTTCAGTAGGGGAAATCGTGATGTTCTTTAACCTTTTTATTCTGTGCAGCGCCGGATTCGTATTCGGCTGGGACCGGGCGATGTATTCGCTTGTGGCCTATTACATTGCATTTAAGATGATCGATATTACGATCGAAGGCTTCGAGGAGTCGAAGGCGGTATGGATCATTAGTGAGGACTCGCAGGAGATCGGCGCGGCTATTATGAGCCGGCTGGGCCGCGGCGTCACTTACTTGCATGGGGAAGGCGGCTTTACAGGAGGCAAGAAGCGGGTCATCTTCTGTGTCATTACGAGGCTTGAAGAGGCGAAGATGAAGTCGATCGTACATGAGCTTGATCCCGTTGCATTTCTTGCCGTCGGCAATATTCATGATGTGAAAGGCGGCCGCTTCAAGAAACGGGACATCCATTAGCGGCTGCGAAGGAGACAAGAGCAGTGGATGAATTTGCAAGCATCCGCCACTGGACGGCGGAGAGGCAAAGCACGGAATGGCAGCGCAGCCGCGGTGTCGTGCTCGGAATCGGCGACGATGCGGCGCTCGTAGACAGTAATTTTTCCATTGCGGACATTAAGGGACCGTATGAATGGGTCATGGCGATGGATACGATGGTAGAAGGCGTTCATTTTGCAGACGCGACGATGGAGGAAGAGGATATCGGCTATAAGGCGCTGGCCGTCAATATTAGCGATATTGCTGCAATGGGCGGCATCCCGCTTCACGCGCTCGTATCCGTAAGCGTGCCGAAGTCGTTCGGGCCGGAGCGAATGCGCCGGCTGTATGACGGGCTGTATGCTTGCGCGGAGCGTTATGGCGTAGCGGTCATTGGCGGCGATACGACATCGTCGCCGCAGCACTTGGTCGTTGCGGTGACGGTGACGGGAGCCGTCGAAGCCGGGCGGGCGCTGCGGCGTTCCGGCGCGAAGCCCGGGGACGCCGTCTTTCTGGCCGGGCCGCCGATCGGCATGTCGGCCGCCGGCCTGCATGGCATGCTCGCGCAGCAAAGCGGCTCGCGGGTAGAACTGCCGGCGGCGCTTGTGCAAGCGCATCGCCACCCGGAGCCTGGCGTACGAGCTGGCCGGATGCTTCTTGAGCGCGGGAGCTGCCATTCGCTCAACGATGTGAGCGACGGGCTGGCCAGCGAAGCGTGGGAAATCGCCGAGGCTTCCGGCCTGGCGATTCTATTACATGAACGCAAGCTTCCGCGCAGCGGCAGCATGGCGAGCTATGCCAGCCGCGCTGCCGTTGATCCGCTGGAGTGGATGCTGTACGGCGGCGAAGACTATGCGCTGCTCGGTACGATAGCGGCATCTGATGCCGAGGCGGCTCAAGCCGCTTTTCATGCAGAAGGGCTGCCCTTCTACATTGTTGGAGAAACGGAAGCAGGTGAGCCGGGCGTGCGTCTTATTGAAGCGGAGACAGAGCGGGCGGTGCCGCTTGCGAAACGGGGCTTTAATCATTTTGGCTGATGAGCAGGTGGTTGATAGATATGAGCAAGCTTATAGGACAGGCTGTCATTCATGTGAAAGATGAGCGGGAAACGGCGGAATTGGCCGAAGTGCTGGCAGGTATGTCTGCTCCCGGCTCGATAATAGCGCTTGATGGCGACTTAGGCGCGGGCAAAACAACGTTCTCGCAATATTTTGCAAAAGCGATTGGTGTAAAGGGAGTGGTGAACAGCCCTACTTTTACGATCATTAAGGAATATGAAGGCGCAGCGATGCCCTTTTATCATATGGACGTTTACCGGCTTTCAATGGAGGAAGCGGATGAGCTTGGCTTGGACGATTACTTTTACGGCAATGGCGCGACAATCGTGGAATGGGCCAGCTTGATTGAGGAGCTGCTTCCGCCTGAGCGGCTCGATATTTATATCGAGCATGAAGGTGAAGCGGGCCGCCGTTTCCGACTGACAGGCATTGGAGAGCCGTACGCTGCATGGTGTGCGGCTTTGGACGAGATAGGAGCAGGGAAGAGCGATGACAGAAACTAAACAACTTCCGGTATTGGCATTTGATACGTCAACTGCTGCGATGTCGGCAGCAATTCGAGCGGGCGAGCAGACGCTGGGCGAAATTCATTCTTTGGCAGAGAGGAACCACTCGGTTCATATCGTTGTCCATTTGAAGCAGCTGCTGGAGCAATGCGGCTTGAAGGGGCAGGAGCTTGGAGCAATCGCTGTCGGCAATGGTCCAGGATCTTATACGGGGATGAGAATCGCCGTAGCTGCGGCAAAAACGCTGGCCTGGGTATGGAAGAAGCCGCTAATCGGCATTTCCAGCCTGGAGGCGCTGGCGTATGGCGGAATTCATCAATCGAATGAAGTAAAAGCTCCGGCTGGCGCGCATTGGATACTGCCGATTATGGATGCACGGCGGGGTCAGGTGTATACAGCTGGCTTTGCGATGAGTGCAGAAGGACAATGGAGCCGTTTTGCCGATGACGGTGTTCGGCTTATGAAGGACTGGGTTGATACGATCGCTGAACTGCTGGCAGATGAAGCCGGCCAAAACCCGGTGGCGATTTCGATTTGCGGTGATCTGTCTCTTCATGAGGCTGAGGCTTTGCGGTTGAAGCAAATTTGCGCAGAAGCAGGCATTGCGACCGAGGTGCTCTTGCAGGCTTATGAGCTGGAAGGCCGATGGGTTGCGGAGCTGGGACAGCAGCGTTTAATTGCTGGACAGTTCGACGATACGCATACGTTTACGCCAAACTATACGCAGTTGACGGAAGCGGAAGTGAAGCTGAAGGAAAAGCTGGCTGAACAAGCCAAACGTATGGAGGAAACGGTAGAATGAGAAAATCTGATATAGACGGGAAGGTTCTCTTCCGGCCGATGGTACTGGAGGATATCGAGCGGATTGTGGCTATCGAGGAAGAGGCATTCGCTACGCCTTGGACGGCGGAAGCGTTCCGCAACGAGCTGTTGAACAATATGTTCGCCAGGTATGTCGTTATGGAATGGAATGACCGGATTATCGGATATGGCGGCATGTGGATCATTATGGACGAAGCTCATGTAACGAATATAGCCGTCGAAGCGGACTGGCGCGGAAAAGGGCTGGGCGAGCGGCTGATGGATCAGCTGCAGCGCAGAGCCGTCTACTATGGCGCGGCAAAAATGACGCTTGAAGTGAGAGCTTCCAACATGATCGCCCAAGGTTTGTATGGAAAGCTTGGCTTTGAGCCTTCCGGCATAAGGCCTGCTTATTATTCCGATAATCAGGAAGATGCAATTATTATGTGGGCGGAGCTGACGGGCGGCATACAGAACAACGATGAGGTTGAGGCGGAGGATCAGGGACTGTGAACGGATTAGAAAATAGTAATGAGAGCAGCAATAACGAAGGCATTATACTCGCAATCGAGACAAGCTGCGATGAAACTTCCGTAGCAGTCATTAGGGATGGAAGTCACATCGCTTCGAATGTTATTTCCAGCCAGATCGAGGTTCATGAGCGCTTTGGCGGCGTGGTGCCCGAGATTGCTTCGCGGAAGCATGTCGAGGTTATTACATTGATGATTGAACAGGCACTGGAGGAATCCGGCTATGGGCTTGACGAAGTATCGGCTGTAGCGGTTACCCAAGGTCCCGGACTTGTAGGCGCCCTGCTGGTCGGGATCGTAGCGGCAAAAAGCTTGGCGATGGCACTTGATGTGCCGCTGATCGGCACGCATCATATCGCCGGACATATTTATGCGAATCAGCTCGTTCATGAGCTTCAGTATCCTTGCATGGCGCTCGTCGTATCGGGCGGCCATACCGAGCTTGTTCTGCTGGAGAGCGAAGGCTCCTTCCGGATGATCGGCAGAACCCGCGACGATGCCGTAGGGGAGGCGTATGACAAAGTAGCGCGTGCGCTCAAATTTCCGTATCCCGGCGGGCCGCATATCGACAAGCTGGCAATGGAGGCTGAGCAGTCCATTACACTGCCGCGCGCTTGGCTGGAAGCCGGCTCCTATGATTTCAGCTTCAGCGGCTTGAAATCAGCGGTGCTTGCCGTCATTAACCAGACTGGCATGAAGGGCGAGGAGCTCAACAAAGCGGCGCTCGCTAGAGGCTTTCAGGAATCTGTCATCGAGGTGCTCGTTGAAAAAGCGCTGCGCGCCGTGCGTGAATTTGGAGCTAAGCAACTGCTGCTATGCGGCGGAGTAGCGGCCAACCGCGGGCTGAGAGAGGCGCTGACGGCAAGATGCGACAAAGAATCGGTGCCGCTGCTCGTGCCTCCGCATCGTCTGTGTACGGATAATGCGGCGATGATCGGTGCCGCGGCTTATTTGAAGTGGAAGCGCGGCGAGTATACACCGCTGGATATGAAAGCCGAGCCTAACTTTTCGCTGGAGGGCTGGGCAGCTGGCGGAACGATCTAAAAAATATGCAGTCAATGTGAATTGACAGAATACTTTTCGGCGAATATAATAAGCAACAATACTTCAATTCTATACTTTGCAAACGCAAGGAACAGGATCAGTAAGGTTTATCCGGGTAAAGAGAGCTGCGGGTTGGTGCAACGCAGTCGAAGGAGACCTGAAACTCGCCTGGGAGCGGAATGACGGAGGCAAGAGCTGACCATGGCAGCTTAAGCGCGTACGTCGTTACGGTTAACCCCCGTAATCGGGTGCGCATCGACTGACATCCGGAGTTGGCGATGTGCCTAAGGTGGACTTACGAGCCTCTGCTATTTGAAGCATAGCGTTCGCAGTCAACAAGGGTGGTACCGCGCAGGACATAACAGCCTGTCGTCTCTTGAATATAGAGACGACAGGCTTTTTTTATTGTCTTGCGAGCAGCAGGCAAGGAAGTATCAGGCGGTAATGCCTGAAGTAATGAGGGAATCCCTCCCTCAACTCAACTGACAAGAATGATAGGAAACTACAATCCCATACACATAACGCTAGGAACAGGAATAGTAGGACAATGGAGCGGAAGCACGGCAGTGAAGACAAGGTTATCCTTGAATAAGCTGCCTCAGAGAGCTGCGGGTCGGTGCGACGCAGTCGAAGCTTAGGTCTGAACTCGCCTGGGAGCGGAATGGTGGAAAGCAGCAGCAATTGCTCGTACATCATTACGGCAAGCCTCCGTCATCGGGCATCAAGCGGGTCTGGAACTTTAGTGCGTTCCGGCCAATTAGAGTGGTACCACGGCGGATCAACAACCTGTCGTCTCTTTCCAGAGACGGCAGGTTTTTTGTATTCAGAACATTCAAAGAATTCAATAAACGGAGGTTTTTTAAGATGAGTGAAACGATGAATAAGGGACAAGAGATGAAAAAAATTCAAATTTTTGATACGACTTTACGTGACGGCGAGCAGTCCCCGGGCGCATCGATCGATCCAGAGCGGAAGATCATTATCGCCCGCCAGTTGGGCAAGCTGGGTGTTGACATTATCGAACCGGGTTTTGCTGTATCGAGTCCGGGCGAGTTTGCTGCTGTTCAGCAAATTTCGCGTGAGCTGCAGCATGTAGAAATTTCCGGTTTTGCCCGCATGATGAAGGTGGATATTGATGCCGCAGTCAAGGCAACGCAAGATGCCGCAAGAAGAAGGCTGCACCTGTTCATCTCTTCCTCGGACATTCATCTGCAGTACCAGCTGCGCAAGTCCCGCGCCGAGGTCGTGCAGATTGCGAAGGAAATGATTGCGTACGGCAAGCAGTTCGTAGATGAAATCGAGTTTTCCGCAATGGATACGACGCGCTCCGACCGGGCGTTTGTCATTGAGCTGGTCGAAGCGGCCATTGCCGAGGGAGCAACAATTATTAATCTGCCGGATACGCTTGGTTATGCGCTGCCGGATGAAATGGAAGAGCTGTTCCGGTCCGTTCGGACGCAAGCGCGCGGAGGCGAATTGGTTCGTTACAGCGCCCATAATCATAATGATCTGGGTCTCGCGGTAGCGAACAGTCTGGCGGCTATTCGCGGAGGAGCGACGCAAATTGAGGTTACCGTCAATGGCGTCGGTGAACGTGCCGGCAACTGCTCGCTCGAGGAGCTGGCGATGATTATTGAAACGCGGAAATCGGTGCTGCAGCTGGAGACAGGAATCCAGCAGCGTGAAATTTATGAAACGTCCCGGATGGTCAGCCATGCGATGCATTATCCGATTGCTTACAATAAGCCGATTGTGGGCCGCAACGCCTTCCAGCATGAATCCGGCATTCATCAGGACGGCCTGCTCAAAAACCGCAATACGTACGAGATTATGGATCCGGAAGCGATGGGCATATCCCGCAGTATGATCATTCTGGGACGCCACTCCGGCCGTCACGCCATTAAACACCGTCTCGCTGAATATGGTGTCGATGTTGCCGATCATGAGCTGACAGCAGTATACGACCGCTTCAAGGCACTGGCTGATGAGAAAAAAATCGTCACCGACGATGAGCTCATCCGCATTGCAGGAGAGACGACGGCAACTCAGCCTGACCCTTATGTACTGGTCGACCTGCAAGTGCTGGCCGGCAGCCATAAATCAAGAATTGCATCGGTAACGGTTAAAAATAGTGCACAAGACGAGGAACGATCCTATACAGGCATGGGTGGAGGGCCGCTCGAGGCGGTTATCCATTGTATTCAACAGGCGATTCCGGTTGCAGCGGAATTCGAGGATCTGGAGCTTCATTCGCTGTCGACAGGAGAAGATGCGCATGGTGAGGCAGTCGTCACGATTGTAAATAACGGCGAGCGATTCCGCGGCACGTCGATCCATAAGGATATTATTTTCGCCGCCGCACAGGCCTATGTTGCAGCTTGCAATCAGGCAGTTATGACCGGGAACAAACGAGGTACGATAGCAAACACCGCCGTTTAGATCTTTTTGCTGCAAATAACTGGTATTATCCACAATAGGGAAGCTATCTGTGGATAATGGTGGAAAACCGTTATGGAATGCGGGTTTTCAGCGGATACGACTGTGTGTGGAAAGTGGACATTTTTTTCACAGCCTTATTGTGAATAATGTTGATAACGTGTATAAGTGTGATCAGCATACAGCTGTTTCCAGTAATTAGCGTCATTAACCTTTACAAATCCTTATTTTTAGGGAAGCGATATCGACAGAATTGACTAACAATTTATCAAGTGATGTGGATAACCCTGTGGATAAGGTGGACAGTTTATGGAAAGCTCTTGCCGGGCGCGGCTTCAGCGCCTTGTGAGAGCTTTCTTTTTTTGCGACGGAAGCCTGCTGGATGATTCGGGGGTGCTTGCGTGACCGCAAAAAGTTTGCGTGGAATCGCACCTAGTATTTCGGTGCAAGATTGCTAGGGATGCGTTAAGGTAGAGTTAATAGAATTGATCAGGCAGGCAGCAGCCGTCAGAAATCGATTCGTCGATTGGTCGGTAAAGAATAGGTTCAATTGCGATTTCCAGCGTGAATGGAGGATTACTACAATGAGAAAGCGGACAGTCATTCAAGTAAGCTCGGTAAGCAAAAGCTATGGGAACAACCAGGCGGTTGAAGAAGTATCCTTTCGTGTGAAGGAAGGAGAGCTTTTCGGAATCATAGGGACCAATGGGGCAGGCAAAACGACGCTGCTGGAAATGCTGATGGGACTGCGGAAGCCGGACAATGGGCGGATTGATGTACTGGGCATAGATGCGATAATGGAAGCGGAGAAGCTGAAGGACTATATTGGCATCTATCTGCAAAGCACGTCCTTGGTGGACAAGCTTACATTGCGGGAAGCGCTGGAGATGTTTCAGTCGTTCTATACGCGGAAAATGGATCTGGACGAACTGATTGCACGGTTCGGGCTGGAGCCTTTTGAGAACAAAATTGTGAAAAGGCTGTCAGGAGGCTGGCAGCAGCGCGCAGCACTTGCGATTGCACTTGTAAACGATCCCAAAATTATATTTCTGGACGAGCCGACAACGGGGCTCGATTGGCAGGCTAGAGCTGAATATTGGTCATTAGTGCTAGATTTGAAGCGTCAGGGGAAAACGGTTGTAATCTCGTCTCATGACATGGGCGAAATGCAGCGTAATTGCGATCGGATAGCCGTATTACGCAAAGGCAGCATTGTAAAATGCGATACGCCGGGAAAATTGATATCGCAAATCCCTGCAGGAGGCTTGACGATGGAGGCCGTTTACGTTCACTTCGCTTACGCAGAGGTGTGACCGCCCCCAGACCTGGAGGAGGGCTTTTTTGAAAAAGGATCAAAGAAACGACATCAAAAGTCCGTCAGTGCATCGTAGCGAGGTTGTCGAAAAACGTATGGAAATGCTGGCAACGCTGCTCGATAAATTGAATGAGGAGGCGATTGCTGAACAAAGACTGCAGAAGGAAAAAGCGGAATCCACCAAATGGAAGGGGAGAAATAAGAGAAGATTTATGCGGGCGGTTGTCGGCATTTTCTTCCATCGTGTAGAATGAAGTCATTCATAAGAAGACGGAGGTTTTCCGATGGAAGATTTTGCGCCGCTTATCAGACAGGAAATGAAACAATTCGCAGTGCGGTATTTCAAGGATGAGAAGCTGCTCTATTATGCGAATCTATTTATGGAACGCAAATTTACCGAACCGATGAAGTTCGGACCGCTTACGGTGCTCCATTACCGGCTGTTCGGCGGTACATCGCCAGAAGCAGCCTGTCGTGCTGGTGCGTCTGTTGAGCTGTTTATTCTGGCTTCGGATATATTGGATGATTTGCAGGATCAGGATGCGCCTCACCAGCCATGGTCGCAGGCGCCTTTGCCGATCGCGCTGCATCTGGCTACTGTATTGATGACGCTGTCGCAGCAAGCGATGACGGAATGCGGACTGGATTCGGGTACGGTGCTGCCAGTTATCGATATGATGAACAAGCAGCTGCTTATTGCAGCAAATGGACAAATGGCCGATCTTGGCAATTTGGCTGCGGATGAGGCCTCTTATATCGATATTGTCAGAAACAAATCAGCGGCATTGCTGGTCCTTGCCTGCATGACCGGAGTCATGCTGACAGGCCGGGAATGGCATGCAGGTGTGGCGGAGTATGCGGAGCAATTGGGCATAGCGGCTCAAATTGAAAATGATAGAAGGGACCTGCTCCGCTGGGACGAGAAAAACGATTTTCTGCAGCGCAAAAAAACGCTCCTGACGCTTTTTTTACTAGAGGACTTGGGAGAAGGGGACAGCTGGGTTGCGGATTACTACGCCGGCAAATTCAATGAGTCAGATGTCTTGGGTATGCAGGCGGAATTTGAGCAGCTTTGTGAGCGGTCGGGTACAATGCTGTACGGCTCGGCTATGTTCAGCCTTTATTTCAACCGGTTCCAGGAATTGCTTGGCGGCATACCGGAAACAGCCGGGAAAATCGACGAAATAATGGCCATTGTGTCGGGAAAAATAGCGAATGCCGGGATACCGCAATGAACATTGCGGTAAATACGAACTAGATTAGCGTTTGCTGTCGATAGAATTCCTGCTATATTAGAATCAGTAATTGATTCTAATATAGCAGGAGGAGATTTTAATGTTAAAAGAAACAATTCGTTCGTTGGCAAGCAATGGATTTGTACTGGGTGCACAACCGCAACTGGCTGGCGTATCCGCAGCTGAGCACAGCGCTCTCCAAGATGCATTGAAGAATCAACAAGAGAAAAAAGGCAACTATCAACTAGCATTCTGGGGCTAGTCCTTAAGCGATAGGATATGATGCAGGGGGAGAAACATGCGTAATATACATATCAAGAGCACAATGACCTTTCTCTTTCTGCTCATCCTGTTGTCTACCTTGCTTTACTTGACTTTGACGGTTGTCAGAGAGCCGTTTATCGGAATGGAAGTCAAAGAAACGTCAGGGAGATATTTTGTAGAAGCGATTGAACCTGCGGGGCAAGCGATCCTTAAAGGGGTAGCAATTGGCGACGAGATTGTCGAAGTGAACGGCAAGGCCGCTACGGAGTATCATTATTTGAACAAGTTTTTCTCGGTTGAGAAGGCTGTGACAGTAATGGTCAAACACACGAATGGCGAGTATGCTCTCGTCTCTTTCAGCAAAGGCTGGAACGGGGAGCATACGGGCTCGGAATTGCTCATTCAACTTTACTTGCCGTTATGCTCGCTAGTTCTATTTACCGGTCTATCTGTGTTCCTGTACCGGAAACGCAAGGACGATCAGGCAGCACTTATTCTGATGATGTTTTTTGTCATTATCGGACTAAGCTACTATTCATCTGCAGCGTCTTATCGCAGCGATTTGGTAGGCTACTCTATTATTTATGTAGCTATCCCGTTTATACCTTCTCTTTTTTTGCTGTTCATGAACAGCTACCTTAAACGGTATGACGTAGTTTTTATCGGCAAGCGATGGCTGATCTCTTTATTTGCCATTTCAGGTATCGTGCAATTGAGCTGTCTGATCTACGTATGGACAGAGATGATTCCGAGCAACGTTTTCGTATCCATTCGCACGGTCTATTATGGTACTTTGCTGGTCGGCAATTTCCTTTGTATTCTGCTGTTGGTCAAAAAGTATTTGTACCACAGGCATACGAAGCTGAACTCCTTGTTCAAAATTACGCTGACTTCGCATATTGTGGCGTTTACTCCGTTTACGGTGATGAACGTATTGCCGCTTTTTGTTGGAAGCGCACAGTTTTTACCGGCAGCATTTACTGCACCATTCTTATTTGTATTGCCGGTTGTCTATTTCTACTTGCTCACTTCCAATCAGCTATTTGACATTGACTTCATCCTTACGAGGTTTAAATACTATACGTTTCTGGCCTTGCTGCCTTCCGTCCTCATTACCTTTGGTGTAACGGCGGTTATGAAGAGCCAATCCAGCATGTCCTGGATCATGTTTGTACAAACCTTTGTGATCGTCTATACGGGGGTAACCCTTTTCTTGTATATCAAGGAACAGATCGATCATAAGTTCCGGCCTAAGCTATTCAAGGCTATGTACAGCTATCAGGACAGTCTGGACCGCTTCTCCCGTAAAATCGCGAGAGTAATGAAGCGAGCGGACTTGGAGGCTGTGCTTCGCCAGGAACTCAATGAGCTGCTGCCCGTCAGCCGAATCGATTTTTTGCTTGTCGATCAGACGGACTCCGTCGTGAAGCCAATTGGCGACACACCTGAAGAGCAAGGAACGGCGATTTTCCTGCTGCAAGTAGCAGACACGCTGAAGGTAGGCGAGATGGTAGAGCTGCCGCATGGACTTGGTCTAGTAATCGGCAGGCAGCGTTCGAAATACCATGTCGTATGGATTGGTTCCAAAACCAATCATACCCGCTTCAACTCGGACGAGCTCCGCTGGTTGAAAACAATGGCGAACTATGCCAGCATCGTGTTCGAGAATCTCTACTTAATTGAAGGGCTCATCGAAGATCTGGAATCGGAAGTCCGGAAGGAACAGACGACAGCACCGTGGGTGCTTCGCCTCTTATTCTGTCTTTCCGAGAATGAACGCCGCAAGCTTGCAGCTGATCTGCATGATTCTGCGCTGCAGGATCAGCTGCTGTGGTACCGCAAGCTGGAATCGGTCATTATGGACCATCCAATGTCAGACAAGCTGGGACATGAGCTTGAAGATATCAAAGAAGGCCTGCTTGACGTCATTCACCAAATTCGTGAGACCTGCAATGAGCTTCGTCCTCCATTGCTTAAGGAGATGGGAGTTGTCGAAGCGGTAGAATCGATTGTGGAGCATTCGCAGATGCGGGACAACTTCGCTATTGATTTCCGTCCGAAGACATTCCATCAGCCGCTCAATGAGGAGCAAATTACAGCGATCTACCGGATTGTTCAGGAGCTGCTGCGCAATGCAGCCAAGCATTCTCATGCTAATCTGGTTAACCTGGAGCTGGAGCAGAGAACGGATGAGATTTACTTCCGTTACAAGGATGACGGCAAGGGCATGGATGTTGATTATATGAAAGCGTCTTTCGAGCATATGGGATTATCCGGCATCAAAGAAAGAGTTGCGAGCCTAGAAGGAGAAATTTCATTCCGATCGAAGCGTGGAGAAGGTCTTGAAGTTGTTATTAGTTTGCCTGAAACGATGACAAACGGCCGATCGGAAAGGGGTTTACTGCGTGATTCGTATCTTATTAGTTGATGACCACCCTTCGGTAGGCGAAGGCACCAAAACGATGATTGAACAGGATCCGGAAATGAAAGTAACCGTTGTGCTTTCTGCGATGGAGGCTCTCGAAGTCGTTAATAACGAATCTTTCGATATCATATTATGCGATTTGAACATGCCGGGAATTAGCGGTTTGGAACTGACGAAGCGATTGATCCAGCAGGTTCCGGACCGCAGGGTGCTCATCTATACCGGCTATGAAATTAGCACCCACTTTAACCTATTGATTGAATGCGGCGTATCTGGCTTTATCTCGAAGACAGTTTCCCGCGAACAGCTTCATAATACGATTCGTTGCGCCATGCGTGGTGAAGCGGTCATTCCAATCTCGCTGCTGAAGCAGCTTCGGCGTAATGAAGTCAAGATTACACGGGCGGAGAAAGCAATCGAGGAAGTTTCGATCAATGAGCGTGACCAAGATATACTCCAGGAAGTTGCGAATGGCAATAGCAACAAGGATATCGCAGCAAAGCTGCATATGAGTCAGCGGACGGTTGAATATAATCTTACCCGTATTTTTGAGAAACTAAGTGTCCGATCCCGGTCGGAAGCGATTGTGGAAGCAAAAAGGCTCGGCTTAATTCGAATGGAACAGTTTTAATTGCATCCTAACTTTTGAGAATACGATCACTCTGTTGATTTTCTACGACGGAATGACATTCAAATATTCTAAGTAAGGGATAACTTCCTTGGCTTGTCCATTGAAGCATCGTATCCCGGCAGTAATGGCAAGTGCCAGTCCAAGCAAGCAGCAGTACCCTAACGATGGTTTCCCTCTCAATGCTTACGCTTTTATAGCGTAAGCATCTTTTTATGGAATAAAAAACGGACCCGTTTGGTCTAGTGCAACCAAAGACGAGTCCGTTATCACAATCAAGCTGGATTTGTTCTGCTATTCACTAAGCTGTTCCCATTCCTCGTAGGCAGTTGCCAAAGCGGTGCGATGTTTGTCGATTTGAGCTTGAATTTCTTGAATGCGCATATAGTCGTTAAACACGGAAGGGTCAGTTAGCTGAACTTCCAGCTCAGCAATCTGCTCTTCCAGTTCGCTAATGGTCTGCTCGGTTTGCTCCAGCTTGCGTTGCCGGGAGCGCTCCTCGCGCTTGGCTTGTTTATCAATCTCGTAAGAGCTGGGCGCAGCAGCTGACGTCTGCTGTTTATTGGAGGCAGCAGTCAGCTTAGCAGCCGCTTCCCGGCGTATTTCTTCAAGCTCGGCTTTTTTCTCGATCATATCGTCGTAATTTCCTAGGAAATGTTCAGTGCCGTTTGGCGACAATTCGACAATACGTTCAGCCATTTTGTTCAGGAAATACCGGTCATGAGATATAAATAACAGCGTTCCTTCAAAATCAAGCAGGGCAGCCTCCAGCACCTCTTTACTGAACAAATCGAGATGGTTGGTCGGTTCGTCTAGAATGAGAACATTCGCTTGCAGAAGCATGAGCTTAGCTAGTGAGACTCTCGCTTTCTCGCCGCCGCTAAGTGAACTGATCCTTTTCAATACATCTTCACCGCTAAACAGAAAGCTTCCGAGCACTGTGCGAATACGAGCTTCCTCCAAGTGCGGATACTCGCTCCATAGTTCCTCCAGCACCGTGTTAGAAGGCGTAAGGCCGGTCTGCTCCTGATCATAGTAGCCAAGCTTGACGTTGGAGCCCCATCGCACAGTGCCGATTGTAGGCTGGCGTTGTCCGACAAGCACTTTAAGCAAAGTTGATTTTCCAATGCCGTTTGGTCCTATGAGTGCAACCGTCTCGCTTCGTTGAAGCTGGAAGGATACTTGATGGAATAATGTGCGTGTCTCGTCGAATTTTACCGACAAATCGGCGACATCAAGCACATCTTTTCCAGTATGCCGTTCAATTTGAAATGTAAAGTTCGCTTTCTTCAAGTCGCCTAGCGGTCTATCAAGCACATCCATTTTATCTAACGCTTTACGCCGGCTTTGCGCGCGTTTTGTCGTCGAGGCTCGTACGATGTTTTTTTGAATGAATTGCTCCATCTTAGCAATCTCATCCTGCTGCTTTTCGTATTGCTTCAGCTCTGATTCGTATTCCGCTGCTTTTAGTTCCATATACCGGCTGTAGTTGCCGGTGTAACGTTTGGCAGCGTGCCGTTCGATCTCGATGATCGTGGTCGCCAGCGCATCGAGGAAATAACGGTCATGGGATACGACGAGAATGGCGCCGGAGTAGCTGCGCAAATAACTTTCAAGCCATGTCAGCGTTGGAATATCCAAATAGTTGGTTGGCTCATCAAGCATGAGCAAGTCAGGTGATTGCAGTAAAATGCGGGCAAGTGCGAGACGTGTTTTTTGTCCGCCGCTCAAGGTTACGATTCTTGTATCGGAAGGAAACTCGCCAAATCCCATGCCGTGAAGGACGCTGTTAATGCGAGTATTGATTTCAAATCCGCCTTGCTCGCGGAACCAGTCCGAACGGCGGGCATAGCGCTCGAGAACTTCTTCGTACCTCTTTGGCTGATTATGCAGCTCAGGATCGGCAATTTGCTGTTCGAGCTGACGGAGTTCCTGTTCCGCATCCAGCAAATGGGCGAAGACAGCGCGCATTTCTTCTTCAATGGTCCGATCAGATTGCAGGCCGCTGTTTTGGGCTAAATAACCGATCCGTGTTTCTTTGGCTTTATGGATGGCGCCGGAGTCAAAGCTTAACTCCCCGGCAATGATTTTCAGAAGGGTAGACTTGCCTGCGCCGTTAACACCGACGAGCCCGATTCGCTCACGTTCGAGCACCTGCATGGATATATCTTGCAATATGACATCGATGCCATAGCTTTTACGAATATTCGACACTTGAAGCAGCATATCAACAATACCTCCACCAAATAATGGCAAGATGCGGGGATGCTTGCCGTTTCATTCTATATTACCACAAACCGCCGTCAACATTGGCGAAAGTTGCATAACAATGGTAAACTACAAGTAACGAAAAGGGAATGACGGGAAGGCTGAGACAAACCGATGGACGAGCAATTGAACTTGGCTGCCGGCCCAGACAAAAACAAGCTGCGCCAGAATATGCTGGCGGCACGAAACGGCTTATCTGCGGAAGAACGTGTGGAGAAATCGGCAGCGGTATGCCGGTATTTATCCGAATGGCTGACAGAAAAGTCTGCTAAGCGCATAATGTGCTATGCGCCGTTTCGATCCGAGCTGAATACGAGACCTCTTATGGACTGGGCTTGGCAATCGGGGATAGAAGTCGTGCTGCCTAGAAGTGAGCCTGCAGATCGTTCAATGACACTCCACCTTGTTTCGCAGTGGGAGGATTTGATACCGGGAGCTTACGGTATTTTAGAGCCAGACCCTGCCGCCAGCCCAGTGCTTGCACAGAAGGAGTGGCCGAGGATTATTATCGTTCCAGGTGTAGCATTCGACCGGTATGGCGGACGTCTCGGTTATGGCGGCGGTTATTACGACCGGTTTGCCGAGCGATTAGGGCATGAGAGCGTATGGATGGGGGCCGCCTTCGACATCCAGCTCATGGATAGGGAGATGGAGAAGCTGCCGATGCAGTCCCATGACAAGCGTATGGACGGTCTCGTTACAGAAAGCGGCATGTACGTATTTTGAGCGGAGAAATCAATATAACGGGGTGACCATGATGGACTTGACGCATTTCAACCAACAGGGCAGGGCTAAAATGGTCGATGTAACCGAGAAGGAAATTACCTCTCGCACCGCGGTCGCCCGAACGAAGGTTATGATGCATGAGGAAACATTAAATCGCATCAAGCAAGGAAAAATTGGGAAGGGCGATGTACTCGCCGTATCCCAGGTTGCTGCCATTATGGCAGCCAAAAAAACATCGGATTGGATTCCGATGTGCCATCCGCTGCCGTTGACGGGCATAGACATCCAATTTGACGATAATGGCAAGGATGAGCTTTACATAGAAGCGACGGTAAAGACAACTGGGAAGACCGGTGTTGAAATGGAAGCCTTAACGGCCGTTTCCGCTGCTGCTCTGACCGTTTATGATATGTGCAAAGCGCTGCAGAAGGATATGATCGTCGGGCCAACTTATTTGGTTTCCAAAACGGGCGGGAAAAACGGCGATTATCGCGTGGACAGAGAAAAAGAAGAAGCCTAGCAGCTTGTCAATGAGCCGGGACGGGAGGAATGGATATGTTGGATTGGAAGGTTGCGATACTGACAGCAAGCGATAAAGGCTCGCGCGGCGAGCGTGAGGATACGAGCGCGCAAGTCATTCGCGAGCTTGTAGAGGAAGAACTTGGCGGGGAAATCGTCGATTATCGGATCGTCCCTGACGAGCAGGATGAAATTATGGCCGCCATCATTGAAATGACCGAATATTATCAAGCGGATCTCGTATTGACGACCGGCGGAACAGGGCTGGCGGCTAGGGATATTACACCGGAGGCAACACTTAAGGTTGTAGACCGGTTAGTACCTGGTCTGGCTGAGGCGATGAGAATGGGTGCTCTGCAAAAAACGCGTAGAGCGATGCTCTCACGCGGAGTTTGCGGCATTCGCGGACAAACGCTGATCATTAATCTGCCGGGAAGCCCGAAGGGTGTGCACGAGGGATTGATGGCGATTATGGATCAGCTCCCGCATGCTTTGGAGATCGTCTCTGGCAGATACGGGGAGCACAGTGAATGAACGACAGCAACGAGATGAGCAGCAGAGCAGGAGGCTCGGTTTTGGTCGAGGTTCCAGTTAGGGAAGCAATCGGCATGAGGCTGGCACATGATCTGACTCAGATTTTGCCTGGAAAATTTAAGGGGCGGCTGTTTAAAAAGGGTCATGTCGTGATGGAAGCGGACATACCGAGCTTGCTCGATATTGGCAAAGAGCATATTTATATTTTGGAGCTTGGTGCTGGAGAGCTTCATGAAGATGATGCTGCGGAGCGGATGGCTCAAGCTTTGACAGGTGATGGCATTGCAACGACTGAGCCGCATGAGGGCAAAGTCAATTTGAAGGCTGTCGGGCTGGGTTTGGCCTATGTGGATGAGACGATCGTTCGCGCGATTAACGATATCGGCGAAATTGCGCTTGCCACGGTGAAATCGAATACGGTGCTGCAAGCTGGCAAGTCTATAGCCGCGACGAGAGTGATACCGCTCGTAGTCGATAAAGCAAAGGTAGAAGCCGTAGAGAAGCTGGCGGCGGATTACCGTGCTGCTAATGGCGGACAAGCACCGATTAGGGTTGAACCTTTTCGCAAGCTAAAGGTTGGTCTGCTGACGACTGGAGGGGAAGTGTTCTCCGGCCGGATTCAGGATAAATTCGGACCGGCTGTTCACGCCAAAATCGAAGCATTTGGCTCGGAAATCGCCGAGCAGCGCTTTGCTCCTGATGATCGACAAATAATTGTCAAGGAAATACACTATTTGCTAGAGCAGCGTTATGATATGATACTGGTAACAGGCGGAATGTCGGTAGATCCCGATGATCGCACACCAGGGGCAATCAAAGCGTCAGGCGCGCGAATAGTCAGTTATGGAACGCCAATGCTGCCCGGATCGATGCTGTTGATGGGATACATAGGAGAAGTTCCGATTATGGGCTTGCCAGGTTGTGTGATGCATGATCCTTATACATCATTCGACGTGCTCCTGCCCCGTATTCTAGCTGGGCAAACGATCGTTCGTAATGATATTGTTCAGATGGGCTACGGAGGTTTGCAATCGTAATTCATTGTAGATGTATGAAAGACAAATTTGGAGGTGGAATGTAATGTCAGGAATTGGAACGACAGGCGTTATCCTGCTCGTGCTCGTCGCTTTGCTGCTGTTCGGACCGAATAAGCTGCCGGAGCTGGGCCGCGCTTTTGGCCGCACGCTGAGAGAGTTTAAGGCAGGTGCCAAAGATATTATGGGTGACGATGATCAGAAAGATAAGAGCAGCAAGCGGGTCGATGTAACCGAGAGGGAACATAACGATTCGAACAACAAGCGGCTTCCGGACTAACCGGGCCCGCTTTTTTTGCTGAAAAGGAGGCTATTCAGATGGGAACGTCGCAGCGCGAAGCTTCCGAAGAGCCCTTCGACAGGAAGCGGATTCAGGAAGAGGGGCTAATGCCTCTGTTGGAGCACTTAGGCGAGCTTCGCAAACGAATCATCTATATGCTGATTATTATCGTAATTGGTATGGTGATCGGGTTGGTAGTCGCAGATCCAGCCTATACTTTTCTAATGAAACAGGAGCCGGCGAACGGATTGTCGCTGCATGCCTTCTCTATGTGGGACGGCATCGGCATGTATATGAAGTTTGCGCTCGTAATCGCACTTATTTTAGCGATTCCGTTTACGGCTTATCAGCTTTGGGCTTTCGTAAAGCCGGCGCTTAAGAAGAATGAGCAGCGGGCAACGCTCAAATACATACCGTTCGCGTTATTTATGTTTCTGCTCGGGCTGGCATTTTCGTATTTTGTTGTGTTCCCGCTCGCATTTCATTTTACAAGAACGGTATCGGCTAATTTGAATTTAGAGGAAACGATTGGCATTACCCAGTATTTTTCTTTTATGTTCAGTATTTTAATTCCGATCTCGCTGTTGTTTGAGCTGCCGCTTGTCATTATGTTTTTGACGGCTATTCGTGTGCTGAATCCGATACGGCTGCGCAAGCTTCGGAGATTGGCGTACTTTATTATGATATTTATCGGAGTTGTCGTTACACCTCCTGATTTCATATCGGACATACTGGTGGCGATCCCGCTCATTCTTCTTTATGAATTCAGTGTGTTCTTATCCGCCATGGTGTATAAGAAGCAGCTTGCGAAAGACAAGCAGTGGGAAGATGATCAGGAAGATTAGTTTGTATGCAGTGCTGAGAATGGAGATCCTCTGATGGAGGAATGGTAAGACTGTCGAGATGCTCGACAGTCTTTTTTGTTGTAACTTGAACACGGCTAGCGCCGGGCTCGCTGTGCGTTTCGGTTCATTCTGCCATTCTTGATTCCATTCTCACATCGTATACACGGTGAAAATGAAGCGAATCGTCAAAAAGTCATCATGAACTCGAAACACTCCGCTTACCCTGTCGCATCGCACAACATGATCACAACAACAAAAACAACATAGCAGGCTGCATTCCTTTTTTTATCTGTTGATTTTGAAGATGGGGTTTATCTCAAGCTTCACTCTGTAGTCGAAATTAGCGAAGCAAGTTCGCAATATAACGAAGGCAAGTTCGCAAATCATGGGGAAAGCAGCCGAATCCCGGCCACGCTCCAGCATTAGCGAAGCAAGTTCGCAATATAACGAAGGCAAGTTCGCAAATCATGGGGAAAGCAGCCGGATCCCGGCCACGCTCCAGCATTAGCGAAGCAAGTTCGCAATATAACGAAGGCGAGTTCGCAAAACATGGGGAAAACAGCCGGATCCCGGCCACGTTTCAGCATTAGCGAAGTGATTTTCGCAATTGGAGAAGCTAGGTTCT
>NZ_JBHVUY010000007.1:0-126937 GCF_042883865.1 Paenibacillus sp. NPDC058174 | reverse complement strand
CGAAAAGCGAAGTTAGGTTCGCTGTAGCCGGGATTGTCACGATTTAGAGTGTATATAGCGAAGTTAGATTCGTTCTTTTGCGAAGGAGGTTCGCTATAGGCTAGAGTAGCTTAGGTCCGGTCATGTTGTGGGCTGTGAAATAAATGAGATAGCGAAGCGAGTTCGCTATTTTACGAAGACGACTTCTGAAATAAGGCGGAAAACAGCCGGATCCCGGCCATGCTTCAGCATTAGCGAAGTGATTTTCGCAATTGGAGAAGCTAGGTTCTCGAAAAGCGAAGTTAGGTTCGCTGTAGCCGGGATTGTCACGATTTAGAGTGTATATAGCGAAGTTAGATTCGTTCTTTTGCGAAGGAGGTTCGCTGTAGAGTATCGCTCAGCAAGTGCACAGCGGGAGCGGTTAAAGTGATGACACGTTTCAAAGTGACGATCTACAGAACGGTAGTGCAGCGCGAGCAGAAGCGGTTCTGCGCTACTGAGAATACAGAGAGCTGATCATAGGTGGTTGCGGGCTTATATCGTTCACTGTCCTTACGGGCAGTTTTTTTGATGTTTATATTGACAGCTGACTACGGCAGGAGTAAGATTTAAACAAACGTTTTAAACAGGTGTTTAAGACGAAAATAGAGAACGCAATAGGGAGTGGATTGTAGATGGCAACAGCTTTAAAAGCTTTTTTCAAACGACCGACGACGATCGTTGGTATCGTTACAGCACTAATGTTCCAAGTTATTTTTTCGGTCATTTGGATGACGGGATACAATGGCGTAACGGATCGTACCAGCCAGCTGAAGATTGCGGTAGTCAATGAAGACACGCAGCTTGGTCAGCAGGTAGCGGGCACGCTGGCGAAACAGCTGCCTTTCAACATGTCGCAGCTCTCAAGCTTAGAGGAAGCGCAAAAGCAGTTAAATGAGCGCGAGCTGCAAATGATCATTTATTTGCCCGCGGACTTTACGCAAAAAGCTTCATCACCGGACAGCAAGGCGGCTGTGCAATATTTTATTAATGAATCGAACCCTGCTTTAATTAAAAGCATTATGAGCTCAGTTGCGAATCAAGTAACGGCAGAAGTGAATCAGCAAGCGGTTGCCGCTGGCATTCAAGGCGCGCTGGCGCAGGCCAATCTGCCGGCTGAGCAGGCTGCAGCTGCATCACAAAGCTTGTCGCAGCGTGTGACTGCTGACATTCAATCGTCGAACAAGGTTAATGGAATGAATAATCAGATGGTGCCAATGATGCTCGTACTGGCATCGTATGTAGGCTCGATGATTATGGGGATGAATCTGGAGCAATCTTCAATGGCAGTTAGCGGTCAAGTGGGACGTTGGAACCGATTCGCTGCCCGAAGCGTAATAAATGTAGTTGCAGCTATTTTCGTCTCCTTGGTAGGAGCGTCGCTGCTGGCTGCATTTGGCGGACAAATGGAAAATGGTTTCTTCCACTTGTGGCTGTTCCAATTTGTCGTATTGATTACGTTCATGTTCGTGTCGCAGATGTTCTTGTATCTGTTCGGCATGGCAGGTATGCTGTTTAATATTATTCTGCTATCGGCGCAGCTGGTTACATCCGGTGCGGTTGTACCTCGTGAGCTGCTGTCAGGCTTCTTTACGGGTCTTGGCGACATCCTGCCCGCTACGTACGCTGTAGAAGGCGGAATGAATTTGCTGTTCGGAGGCCCTGGTATCGGAAGCGATGCAGGCGTACTGCTCATTATTGCTGCAATAGCATTTGTAGTCAGCGGTGCAGCAGTGGCTCTGAAGCGGCAGTCCATGCCCCATCCCGCTGGAGCGTTAGCGAAACAAACCACTTAAATTTATTGGAGGCCTTGGTATGAACAATGACGGCAACAACGATATGAAGGTGAGAATATTGCTTGCGGCTAGGAAATTGTTCGCAAATCAAGGCTACGATGGGACAACAGTCAGGCAAATATGCGAGGAAGCGGGAGCGAATGTCGCTCTCGTCTCCTATTATTTTGGCGGCAAGGAAAACATGTTCGCGGCATTGTTTGAGAACTTTTTTCCGAATGAACAGATCGCTTCTATCGGCCTGGATATAGATCCGGTCGAAGGAATTCGCATACTGATTAAGGAAGTAACCGAGTACCGTATGCGTGAGCCGGAGCTCGTCCGGATTATGCAGCAAGAAATTATATTGAATACCCCGCGGATTCAAAAAATTAGAGAGCATGCGATGCCGATCTGGCAGCTGCTGAAAGAAGCACTCAAACGAGGCAAACAACAAGGCGTGTTTGAGTTTGGTTCATTAGATACCGCATTTATGGCCATCGTAGGCACCTTGCTCTTTTACCGGCATTCGGAGTATTGGCGGGCATTGACCGAAGAAGAGCCTGACATCGGAAGCTTAATTGCAGATTTAACTCAGTTTATATTAAACGGGCTTCAATACAAATCCGTCTAAACTAAAAATCCCCGGCTGCCTTGAACCCAAAGGCAGCCGGGGATTTTTTCGCAGGCGTGCTGCGGATTAGGCCTCCAGCGGCAGCGGATTGCGAACGATTTTTACCTCGTAAAATTGTATTTTATTATCGATAATGTAGTCCGGCGTTTTGCGGTGCTGATGGGATTCGCGGAATGCTTCACTGCGAGTCCAGGCTTGGAAGTTTTCTTTGGATTCCCAGCGGGTGACGACGGATACCTCATCATACTCCTTCGTATTCTCGGTAAGCATGACTTCCAGGCCGAGGAACCCTTCCATCCCCTCTACCTTACCCACTTTGTTGAAGCGCTCAATCAGCTTCTCTCCGTTGCCCTTTGTAATCTTCGACACGTTCGTTACAATAACCATTGTTTTGTCCTCCTCGAGTTTTTTTAATTTAGGAATAATAATCGGGTAATCTTCCTCGTAGCTGACTTTTGCTTCAAGCTCGAAGACGTCCCGCAGTAACCTGGAAGTAATAACGGTTTTGGGATGACCGGCATCCGCAATTTGTCCGCCGTCCATCGCGATTAAATAATCACAGAAGGCTGCAGCTTGCTGAAGATCATGCAGTACCATGACGATGGTCAAATTCAATTGCTTATTCAGCTTCCGGAGCATTTCCATCACATCGAGCTGATGCGATATATCCAGATAGGTCGTCGGCTCATCGAGCAGCACGATACCGGTTTTCTGGGCCAGCGCCATAGCGATTCGCGCTTTCTGCTGCTCGCCGCCTGACAGCGTATGAAACATGCGGTCTTCATGCCGTAAAATGCCTGTCTGCTTCAGCGCCCATTTTACGATCGACTCATCTTCCTCTGTCAGCCGTTGACGGAGCAGTCCCTGATGGGGAGAGCGGCCATAGGAAACAAGCTCTCTGACCGTCATATAAGGCGCGGTATCTTTGGCTTGCGGAAGCATGGATATCGTTCGGGCAAGCTCTGCCCGTTTGAATGCCTTGCCTTCCTTCCCGTCGATGAGAACGGCGCCGCTGTCGGCTTCAAGCAATTGAGCAACCAGCTTCAGAAGCGTTGATTTGCCGGAGCCGTTTGGCCCGATAATCGCGGTCATCTGCCCCTTGGGGATGGAGGCCGTCACGTCTTGCAGACGGAACATGCCGCGTTCCAGATCCAGCTCTTTCATTTCAATTGCACTCATCTCATGACACTCCGTTTCCTCAGCAGATATAGAAAGAATGGGGCTCCGACACACGCCAGCAAAATACCGACAGGCAGCTCGATTGAATCAATCCATGATCTTGCAATCGTATCAGCCAGTACGACGAGCGCTGCTCCGCCGCCTATGGACAGGGGCAGAAGAAAACGGTAATCCTCGCCGATTAGCAGTCTTATCGCATGCGGAACGACCAAGCCGACGAAGCCGACCAGTCCGGCGACGCTGACGGCAGAGCCGGCAAGCAGGGCGGCTAGCACGATAAGCAGCAAACGTTGAAGCTCGACGCGCTGACCGAGCAGCTTCGCCGAATCGTCACTTAACAACAATAGATTAGCTGGCTTAATCGCGATCAGAGATAACAGGAGACCGGCACCCGCGTAAGGAAGCATGAAGGACAGGTGTGACCAGCTTCGGCCGTTAAGTCCGCCAGCAAGCCAAGGCAGGACAGCCTGCACGCGATCGCTGTAGACGACCATCACACCGTTCATGACGGCGCCAAGCAGCGCATTGACGGCTACACCGGCAAGGACGATCTTGATGGGCGAGCTTCCTTTATCCCAGGCCAGCAAATAAATAAGCATGGCGGAGATAAAAGCGCCAGCGAACGCAGACAGCGGCAGCAAATAGCTGAATTGCGGCAAAAGCACCATCGTGATCACAGCGGCCAGACCCGCGCCGGAGGAAACGCCAATGACGCCGGGATCGGCAAGCGGGTTGCGCATAACGCCTTGCAGCAGTGCGCCGGAAGCTGCCAGACAAGCTCCTGTAAGCAGGCCGATCAGCACTCGCGGCAGTCTTAAATCCATAATGATGGTGCGGTAGGTGGAATCGCCGTCTCCCGTTAATACGATCCAAATATCACGAAGCGGGATCGGGACCGAGCCGTAGCTGATGCCGTAGACGGAGATGAGAACGATAAGCGGCAGCATAACCGCAGAGAGCCAGCGTCGTCTTGTTGTACGGGTAGCCAGATTCATGACGGCTGCTTCGCTTTCTCCAAGAGCTGATGCAATTCATCCAATGCCTCGATGACCCGCGTTCCCGGATTGGTGCCGAACAGCTCGGAAGGCAAAATTTCGACCTGATTGTTTTTAACCGCATCGATCCCGTTCCAAGCGGCATTGCCCTGCATTTCCTTCAAAAAGCCTGCCTTCACTTCTTTCGGGTTGCCGTGCGTCATAATAAGAATCAGCTGCGGATTGGCCTGCACCACGCGTTCTGTATTAATTTGCGCATACTGCGGATAGCTCTGCAAAGCTGCAAAATCCGAGGCGATATTGTAGCCCCCCGCAAGCTCCAGCAAATTGCCGCTTAAGGAATTGGGCAGCGCAGCCATGTAAGTGCCGGGAGCGCCATAGACGATGAGCGTCCTTGTCGATTGCGCGCTATCTGATGAATGATAGCCGTCAAGCTTGTCGTCAATGACAGCATTAAGCTCGGCAGCCTTTGTCTCCTTGTGAAGCATCTCTCCGAAAAGCGTAATCTGACGCTTGATATCCTCGACAGAATTGGCGCTTGTCAGCACCATTTTGGAATGAATGCCTTCGATAATGGGCACATCCTTGCTGTTCATCGGATAATGGCCCAATACGACATCAGGCTTCAGCAGCGTGATGCGTTCCAGATCCACTTCATGTGTCGAACCGATTTGGGTTACATCCTGCGCCTCTTTGACGGGAGAAGGGCCCTTTGTCGTCGGCCGGCCTACAAGTGTACCGCCTAACGCATAAATAATATCCATCTCTCCGTTGCTCAGCGCTATGATATGTTGCGGCACTTGGGAAAATGCCACGCTCCGCTCGGCAAAGTCCTTAATGGAGACAGCGGCAGCAGCATCCGGGGGATTCGATAAAGAATCTGTCGTGCTTGATGCCTTCGAGGCGCTGCAGCCGGCTGTCGCCAATAAGGCGCATAGTGCCAGAGGTATAAGCTTTCTCATAAAGGCAGCCTCCTGTATTTTATTATCAGTGATAATCACTATCAATTAGGCTCATCAAATAAATGATAGTGATAATCGTTATCGTCGTCAATAGGTTTTGTAAAACTTTTAGTTTATTTTGCTATTTATTTTTTTAATCGCGAAATGTTATTGACAGGATAATCTTTGTAGGATACGATTTCTTCGAGCTCAATATGGTAATGATTTCAACGCTGGAGGCATGCTGTGCAAATAAAAATGACATTGCTCTGTATAAGGAACTGTGAGCTGGGAAGCTCTAAAACCCTTGCTACATAGGGATTTAGGAAGTGAAACGAATATTTGAACGTCTATTTTTTTTGTTCAATTATTGAGAATGATAATCATTAACTGATTATATAATTGGAAGTTAATGATGTGGTTATTAATCGAATTTTATTGTTTATCTATCGATAAAGTTTGATTTTTTTACAATATAAGGAGGATAGGAATGAAATTATTCAGTCGTGCAACTATGCTTTTTCTGCTCTGCATGGCACTGTTTGCAAGCGCAGCTACTGTGCAGGCAGCTTCCGATCTTGCCGATGGTACTTATTCTATCGCCTATACGGTATTGAAAGCGGAAGACGACTCTGTATCGATGGCCAATGATTACTGGGAGAAACCGGCGACGATGTACGCAGAAAAAGGCAAGTTGACCGTCCAGCTGCAAATCAACCACAGCCAGTGGGTGAAAGAATTCAAGGTTGAAGCCGGCGGCAGTTACACGGAGGCGAAGCAGGTTAGCAAGAACGATTCGGCAGATACGAGAGTGGTGAAGTTCCAAGTAGACGACTTCTCCAAGCCCGTTATGGCGAAAATCCATGTCATTGTCGAATCAATTGACTACAATCACAAATATACAATTCGAATGGCTTTCGACAACGATTCCTTAACGCTGATTAAAGCAGCGGATAAGCAGGCTGTTAACAAACCTGCGGACAATGAGTCTAAGCCAACGCCTAAACCGACAGCTAAACCAACGGCTAAGCCGGCAGAAACGACTGGAACTGCAACGCCGACTGCACCTGCTGTAAAGCCGGCAGATCATGCGGCCAAGCCGGATTCCGCGGCAAAGCCTGACAACAATGGCGGCGCATCAGAGGCAAAAACGGGGGAAGCTTCGCCTGCTACTTCCGCCAGCGTGAATGCTGGGAAAGCAGACAATGAGGGCCAATCAACACCTGAGGCTACGCCAGTTCCGTCCGACGAACCAGTAGCTCCGGCCGCAGAGACCAAAGAGCCTGAAAGCAATCAGGCGAATGAGCCGCCCGCTTCCCCGTCTCCATCTGCAGAAAGTACAGACGTGCAAGGGCAGCAAGCGGCAGCGGACGGTGAAGACACGGCTGGAGTTGTACAAACGGTAGCGGAGCCAAGCAAGCCTGCCGGTGATCCAGCCAAGGGCCAGGAAGAAAACGGACGCAGCAACCTGTTCGTCATTGCAATATTGGCGGTTATTTTGCTGGGCGGCGGACTCGTACTTTTTTTACGAAGCAAGAAAGGTAGTCTGAAAAAATAATGATGACGAGGAGATACGGGGAAATGAAAAAGAAATGGTTCAAGCTTATGACAATGGCGCTGCTGCTGTTCGTCGTTCTAGGAACGGTACAGCTGTATCCGGCGCAAGCGGCTTCATCGAATCGATTGACAGACGGAGTTGCAATTGATTTCAAGGTGTTGAAGGATCAGACCGAAGATGTATCGGTTATGGATGGTTACTTGGTAAAACCGGCTGTATTGAAGCTGGAAAACGGCAAGACGTTTATCTATGCCACGCTGAAAAACAGCGATTGGATTACCGTGTTTAAGACGCAGTTTAATGGCGTGTACTCGGATGCCGACAATGTGCAGGAAACGACTGTTGGCGGGATCAAGCACCGCGAGGTTAAATTCGAAGTAACGGATCTGGGCGCGAAGCTGAATGCTAAGACCCATGTCACGATTCCGCCGGAAATTGTTCCAAACTATGATCATGACTATGATGTGCAACTGCAATTCCTTGCGGCTGCGGGCGATTCTGCTGCGCTTCTCTCAGCGGTTGCCGCTGCACAAACGGTATATGCCGGGGCACAGGAAGGCACGGCTCAAGGCCAATATCCGGCTTCCGCTAAGCAAGCTTTCAAAGCTGCCATCGATGAAGCATTCCTGACCGCCTACGATGCGAATGCAACAGCTGGAGAAGTAACAGGCGCATTGTCAGCGCTTCAAGCAGCTGGCAGCACATTCGCTGGTTCGGTTATTGGCGAGCAGGCGCAGCAAGTCAATTATGTCGTGATCAATGCAACGAATACGTTCAAGGCTTCCAGCATGGAGCGTTACTTCACGAAACCGGCTGAAGTTACGACCCGCAACGGCAAAACGTACGCTTCGTTCACGGTAAAAGAGAGCAGCGTTATTCCTAGCCTGAAGGTTGAGAAAGAAGGAGCGCTAGCTGAAACGACAATCGTCAGCTCAAATTCGGCTGCTGACACTAGAGTTGTAGAATTCGAAATTCCAAGTCTGACAGCTCAGCTGAATGGCTCGGTCAGCATTGATACGGTTGCAAACGGTCAGCCTTATCAAATGACTCATAGCATTATTTTTAAATTTACTCCTGCGAACAAAACAGCGCTTGATCAATTGGTAACAAGCTCGGAATCCTTGTACAGCAGTGCAGTGGTCGGAACGGAGCCGGGCCAATATCCGCAGAACGCAAAAACAGCGTTCCAAACCGCAATCAATGCAGCGAAAGCGAAAGGAACTTGGCTGGCGGCACAAGCGGCTGTAGATGAGGCTGTTACGGAGCTGACTTCGGCGAAAGCGACTTTCCAAGCTGCAGTTGTAGGAAACGGCAATAACGGTGGAAACAACGGAGGCAATAATGGCGGCGGAACGCCAAACCCTGAAGTGCCTGGCGATATTGCAGACGGAACTTACAACTTGTCGTTCCAGATTTTGAAAAAGGGCACAAGCTCCGCATCGGTTATGGACGGCTATGTGGTGCGTCCAGCTAAGCTTGAAGTAACAGGCGGCAAAAAATATGTGACGCTGCGACTGACGAAAAGCAATGAAATTACAGGATTTAAAGTAGAGGGTGTTAGCCCTTCTGTTGTTGCAACAAATACTTCTGCCAATACACGAGACGTTAAATTTGAAGTATCCAATCTGAGCGGTCTGATCAGCGGCTGGGTTAAAATCGATTGGGCGGAAATCAACTATCATCATGAATATGATGTTCAAATTCAGCTAGGCGGCTACAGCGCTTATACCGGCGATCCGGGCCATAATGCAAATCCGAAACCGCCAACCGATCTTCCAGGTGAAACACCAGGAAAAGAAGAAGAAGGCGGCAAAGACAACGAGCAAAAACCGGGTGGCAGCAATCCTTCAGTTACGTTGAAAGACGTAGCGAACAGCTGGGCAAAAGCATCGATCGAACGTGCCGTTTCGCTTGGGCTGGTAACAGGCTATAGCGACAACAGCTTCCGTCCGGACGGAACGATCAGCCGCGTAGAATTTACAGCGCTGATCAGCCGGGCATTGAAGCTGAACACAGCTTCGAGTTCACAAACGGCCTTCAAGGACAATGACAGCATTCCGGCATGGGCAAAAGCTTATGTGGAGCAAGCGGTAGCAGCAGGCGTAATTAGCGGCTTCGCTGATGAATCCTTCCGTCCCGCGCAAAATGTGAACCGGGCTGACATCGCAGTAATGATGGTTCGCGCGCTTGGCATTACGGTTGATGAGAAAGCGGAACTGACTTTCGCCGATGCCGATGCGATTCCTGCTTACGCGAAGCCTTATGTAGCTGCTGCAGTTAAAGCAGGCTTAATCACTGGCCGCGAGAACAACAAATTCGCTGCTTCTTCCAACGCTACGCGGGCCGAAGCGGTGACGATCATTCTGCGTGCTTACGATTATGCGGAAGCACAAGCTAAAGAAGCCAAAGCAGCGGAAGAAAGCAAGAAGAAGGAAGAAAAAGCAGCCTAAACCGGGCGTAAGAATGAAACTAGAAATCGAAGAGGATGCCGGGAAACCGGCGTCCTTTATCGATTTTTCTCCTTGTAGAGAAAGGAAAGGGGCTATTGATGAAAGGATTTGGAACAAAGCTCATGATGCTCGCTCTGCTGGTTCTGCTCATGGCAGGCTGTGCGTCGCAGCCGCAGCCAACTGTGAAGCAGGAACAGAATGTTCAACAGGCGGCTGCAACCGCTGTTCCATCGGAAAAACCGGCAGCGCGTATCGTCTCCACTACTGTCGCCATTACACAAATGCTGGACTTGTTGGGAATTGACGATGTTGTCGGCATCCCGTCCAGCTCCAAAACGCTGCCGTCCCGTTATGATGGCGTGAAAAAGGTAGGCAATCCGATGAGTCCGGATATGGAAATCGTTAAGTCGCTCAAGCCGACAGAGGTGCTGTCGGTGACAACGCTGCAATATGAGCTCGAGCCGGTATTCAAAAATGTCGGCGTAGACGCGACGTTCCTTAACTTGACGAGTCTCGGCGACATGCAGCAAGCAATTGTGAAGCTGGGCGAGAAATATGATCGTGTAGATCGGGCGAAGGAAATTGTGAAGAGCTATGACGATAAAATTGCCGAAATCCGCTCTAAAACGGAAGGGCGTCCCGCTCCAACCGTACTTATTCTGCTAGGCGTGCCAGGCAGCTACTTGGTGGCGACGGAGCATTCTTATATTGGAGATCTCGTGAAGTTAGCGGGCGGGGTCAATATCGTACAAGGTGAAAAGGTAGAGTATCTTGCTTCCAATACGGAATATTTACAGCAGGCGAATCCCGATGTCATTCTTCGGGCAGCGCATGGGATGCCGGAGGAAGTTGTAAAAATGTTCGACGAGGAATTTAAAAAGAATGATATTTGGAAGCATTTCAACGCGGTGAAGAATGGCCGGGTATATGACCTGGAGGAGATGCTGTTTGGAACGACGGGCAATCTGGCGGCAAACGAAGCGCTGGATGCGCTGATGGGGATGTTGTATCCATAATTGGGGGAAGCGCGGAATGTATAAAAAAGCGACGTGGTTTAGCGCTGTCATTATTTTATTAGTGGGAGTCACGATATTCTCGGCGATGACTGGCAGCATCAAGGTTGGCCCATTGGAGCTGATCAAAGGTTTAATAACGGGAACAAATGAAGAGGTGGCAGTGATCCGTGATCTGCGTCTTCCGCGCTTGATCGTCTCACTGCTTACGGGTGCGGCGCTCGCGGTATCGGGTGTATTGCTGCAGGCCGTTATGCGGAATCCGCTGGCGGATGCGGGTGTAATCGGCATTTCCTCGGGAGCGGGACTTGTGTCGCTGCTGATGGTGACGATTTTTCCAGCGATGTATTTCTGGATGCCGCTTTTCTCCTGCATTGGCGGAGCAATCGCTTGCCTGCTCGTCTACTCGTTCTCCTGGCGCTCGGGGCTTCAGCCGATGCGGCTCATTCTGGTGGGCGTCGCTATTAATGCGACTTTTACGGGACTGGGGCAATCCTTTAACTACCGGGGCAGTTACGCGGTAACGTCCGTCAATCAGGCAATCAGCTCGATTTTTACGATGAAAACCTGGGCCGATGTCGAAATACTGGGACTGTACGGTTCGATTGGACTGGTGCTGTCCCTGTTTCTTATTTCTTGGTGCAACATGCTTTCTCTGCAGGACAAAACAGCGGGCAATCTGGGGTTGCGGGTTACACAAGCCCGTCTACTGATCTCAGTTGTTGCTGTGCTGCTGGCCTCGGTTGCAACGGCAGTCGGGGGATTGATTGCTTTCGTTGGCTTGCTAGTCCCCCATATCGGAAGGATGGCGGTCGGCTCCGATCATAAGGCGCTTATACCATTCTCGGCTTTGGCAGGGGCGCTGCTTATTCTGACAGCGGATACGCTTGGAAGGACGATTTTGGCACCGACCGAAATTCCCGCTTCTATAATAATGACCGTGATCGGTGGACCGTTTCTTATTTTCATGCTAAGGAGGAGTGACCGCCATTATGGAAATTAACGAGCTAAGCTTCTCTTACGACAAACAAACGGATTCCATCAAAAATGTAACTTGTACTGTGGCCGAAGGAGCGATTACGACGATTATCGGCCCAAACGGCAGCGGCAAGTCGACGCTGCTTGGACTGATGTCCCGCAACTATGCGCCCCGCCACGGGCAAATCATGCTGGACGGCAAGGCGCTAAGCAGCTATAAGCCGAAGGAGCTTGCGAAAAAGCTGGCTGTCGTCCACCAGCATAATGAAGCGCCGGCAGATATGACGGTTGAGAAGCTGGTGGGCTTCGGCAGGCTGCCGCATAAAGGGATGTTCCGGCAAGACAGCGGCGATGGCGAAGAAGCGGTAGAATGGGCGCTGGCCAGCACCAATCTCATTGGCAAGCGCCAGCTCCGAATCGACCGGTTGTCCGGAGGCGAACGGCAGCGGGTGTGGATTGCGATGGCGCTGGCGCAGAAGACGCCGATTTTATTTTTGGATGAGCCGACGACTTATCTGGACATCTATTATCAGTTTGAAATTCTCGAGCTTGTGAAAAAGCTGAATGCGGAGCTTGGCCTGACGATTGTGATGGTACTCCATGATATTAATCAAGCGATTCGTTACAGCGATAATCTCATTGTAATGAAGAAAGGCGAAGTGCTCATCATGGGTGAGCCGGAGACTGTAGTGACGCCAGCTGTCATGAAGACAGTCTACGGTGTGGATGTGAAGATCAGCCGTGACGAGGATTCCGGCCTCTATATGCTTCCGCTCGGAATTCATGCTTGAAATCGGGAACAAAACCGCTGCCCTGCTCGTCATAAATAATAGTGAATAAATGGCAAGGGAGCGGATGTGGTGAAATATGTGTATATGCTTCTGTTAGTTATGGTGCTCGGCGCCTGCAGCAGCGAATCAGTTGACCGGGCTGAAGAACCGCACAGCGGCGGGGAAGGCGATTTGGCTTCGCCAGCACCGGCAATTATTGAGTCTCGGATGGGGGATTTTGTGCTTCGTCTGGATACCGGCAAGTCGATCTATACACCTGAAGAAGCGGTTGTTGTCCGGGCGCTGCTGAAATACGACGGCGATAAGGAAGCGGAGACAATCTACCATGCGATGTATCCGGTTGCGTTGGGCGTATCGGAGCTGACGAGGGGAATCGACTTCGGCTATGAGATGGAGCAGCCTCTCATTACGACGGAAATGCAAAAGGGAATGTGGCTGGAAATCGCCTATCGAAAAAAAGCAGGCTATACGAATAAGGAATCGCACGAAGCTTTTATAGAAGCGTTTTTGAAAGGGGATACGTTTCCGGCAGGCCAATACAACATCAGAGCTTTTGCTGACTTTTATACCGAGGCAGGCGGGAAGAAAACAGACTATCAGTTTTCGGCAGAAAAACAGATAAGCGTTCATTGAAGCGGGAGCAGAAAAAGACGGCTGGCTCCTTATAGGTTATTTTACAAAAGGTTATAATGGTTAAAGTGCCTGTGGGCGGCTATAAAAAAGAAGATGCACTTGAAATCGAAGCGAAAAAAAAGTATGATAATTATGGTTGTTAGCACTTTACGCTTACGAGTGCTAATAAAAAACAATAAGCGACAAACTTTTTAAGGAGGCTATTTTCAATGATCAAACCTTTGGGTGAACGCGTACTGATCGAACCGATCGCAAAAGAAGAGACGACCGCAAGCGGTATCGTATTGCCGGACTCGGCTAAAGAGAAACCGCAAGAGGGCAAAGTAGTTGCAGTAGGCAGCGGTACGTTGAAAGATGGCGTTCGTGTTGCGCTTGAAGTAAAAGAAGGCGACCGCGTTCTTTTCTCCAAATATGCAGGAACTGAAATCAAGTACGAAGGCAAAGAGTATTTGATTATGAAAGAAAGCGACATTCACGCGATCTTTGGATAAGCCCCGTTAGGGACATATAGAGCAAGAACCAAGCAACACCATACATCTATTTATTTTCCGGGAGGTAATCGATAATGGCTAAGGACATTAAATTTAGTGAAGACGCTCGCCGCGCAATGCTGCGCGGTGTTGACGCTCTTGCAAATGCGGTTAAAGTAACGCTCGGCCCTAAAGGCCGCAACGTCGTGCTGGAGAAAAAATTCGGCAGCCCGCTCATCACGAATGACGGCGTATCCATCGCCAAAGAAATCGAGCTGGAAGATGCATTCGAGAACATGGGTGCTCAACTGGTTAAAGAAGTAGCTACAAAAACTAACGATGTAGCCGGTGACGGAACGACAACTGCTACCGTTCTTGCTCAAGCGATGATTCGCGAAGGCCTGAAAAACGTAACAGCTGGCGCTAACCCGATGGTTATCCGCAAAGGCATCGAAAAAGCGGTTAAAGCAGCTGTTGAAGAGCTGAAAACAATCGCAAAACCAATCGAAGGCAAACAATCCATTGCACAAGTTGCTGCAATCTCCTCGGCTGATGACGAAGTTGGCCAACTGATCGCAGAAGCTATGGAAAAAGTGGGCAACGACGGCGTTATTACTGTAGAAGAGTCGAAAGGCTTCGTTACAGAGCTGGAAGTAGTTGAAGGTATGCAATTCGACCGCGGCTACGTTTCCCCTTACATGATCACAGATACGGATAAAATGGAAGCTGTCCTCGACAACCCATACATCCTGATCACGGATAAAAAAGTATCGAACATTCAAGAGATCCTTCCGGTTCTCGAGAAAGTGGTACAATCCGGCAAGCAATTGCTGATCATCGCTGAAGACATCGAAGGCGAAGCGCAAGCTACGCTGGTAGTCAACAAACTTCGCGGCACATTCACTTGCGTAGGCGTTAAAGCTCCAGGCTTCGGCGACCGCCGCAAAGCAATGCTGCAAGATATCGCTGCTCTGACTGGCGGCCAAGTGATCACAGAAGAGCTCGGCCTTGAGCTGAAATCGACGACTGTTGAACAACTGGGCTCCGCTCGTCAAGTACGCGTAACGAAAGAAAACACGATCATCGTTGACGGCAGCGGCGAAGCTTCTGACATCGTAGCTCGTGTTAATCAAATCCGTGCTCAACTGGAAGAAACAACTTCCGAGTTCGACAAAGAGAAGCTGCAAGAGCGTCTGGCTAAATTGTCCGGCGGCGTAGCGGTAATCAAAGTCGGCGCGGCTACTGAAACCGAATTGAAAGAGCGCAAGCTCCGCATCGAAGATGCCCTGAACTCCACTCGCGCAGCTGTGGAAGAAGGTATCGTATCCGGCGGCGGTACAGCTCTGATCAACGTATACAAAGCAGTTGCTGCTGTTAAAGCAGACGGCGACGAGCAAACTGGCGTTAACATCGTATTGCGCTCCCTCGAAGAGCCGCTTCGCACAATTGCTGCGAACGCAGGCCAAGAAGGTTCTGTAATCGTTGAGCGTCTGAAAAACGAAAAAGTTGGCGTAGGCTACAACGCAGCTTCCGGCGAATGGGTAAACATGTTCGAAGCGGGCATCGTTGACCCTGCGAAAGTAACGCGTTCCGCGTTGCAAAACGCAGCTTCCGTTGCGGCTATGTTCCTGACAACTGAAGCAGTTGTTGCTGACAAGCCTGAAAAAGACAAACCAGCTATGCCAGATATGGGCGGCATGGGTGGCATGGGCGGTATGATGTAATAAGCTTCAAAAAACCCTGTGGTATCAAGGGTTTAGGGCTCCTTCGGGAGCCCTTTTTTATTATAAAATCACAAGAAAATCACAAAGAAAAGACACCTCTTATATTGAAGTGCCCCTAGAATTACATTGAATTATTCAGTTTTAAGTTACTTTTCCGTCTCTTTACCCAAAGGTATGCCATGGAATGGGATAACATGTAGATCGTGATCGACAAGGGAATGATGATCCATAAACCCAATTGGTGATGAACGAGCACAGTAAACAAGCCGATTAAGAGGAAATGGATAAAATAAATCTCTGTTGTGAGTGCGCTAGCGCTTTTTAGAAATGTCTTTAATTTTCCCGTTAGCTTGAGCGTCAGGAAGTAAATGCAGCTGATCCAAAATAAAATAAAGGCAAGATAAAATAAATTCACAATCAGCGTATGATGATAATAGCGATCATCTGATTCATACCCGGTAGGGAAATCAAAAGTGATAATTAACATCACATACCCAATCAGAAGAAGGAAGGAAACTTTGAATAGGGTTTGATAGAAATGGACTTTATGCTCACTCTGAATTAATTGCTTGCCAAACAAATAGCCCCCGATAGGATAGGCAATCCATGTGAAGAAAGGAAAGAAGGACATGGAGTTGCCGAATAGCAGGGCCAGAACAGGGCTGCTCCCCATATTCTCAATATATGAAATATACGGCGAGAGTAATAAATTGATAGACATAAATGCGAGCAGTACGAAAATGTGCGCTTTGCAGGAAAATTTCAAATGGCTGGATAGAGCAAAATACAGCATCGTCAATCCTGCAAACTGTAAAATATCAATGTAAAAAAAATTGTCATAAAACAGGGTGGAAATACGCTCATAAGGCTCAAATCCAAGCTTCATGTTAACCCATGCCGGAAGAACGGAGCGAAACAGGTTTAACATATAGCCAGCCGTGATTAATAATAATCCTCGCTTAACAAGGCGTGCGGGGGTATTCCTTCTGGAGTAAATAACCCCGACGCCTAGTAAGAACATAAAAACTGGTGCGGCAGGAATACCTCCTAACGCTTGTACTGCTTTTCCATACAGGGATTCAAACTGGGCATCCGAAGTTCCGAATTGAATTAATACATGTACAAACACCATAAAAATAACTGCTAATCCTCTAGCTGCATCCAACTCATATTGCCTGTTGTTATTTTTTAGCATAATTATTGTTCAATGCCTGTAGAATTTAATTTTTTTTGCCGGTACATCAGACTATAGCCATCCTTGGGCATGGTTTTGATGATATGAAATTCATTGGCATCATAAAGCTGTTGAGCTTTAAGTTCGTTCTCGTGGGTGGAGGTATATAAAAGCAGGTTTTCTTTCCCGCGATGTTTCGACTGCTGTACTGCATAATTTAATAACTGGATACCGATGCGCTGACCGCGATAGCGTTCATCTACACAAAACCAGCCGATCCAATCATTCTTATCAAAATCGCTATTCAATTCGTATAAACCGATGATGCCCATTACTTGATGTTCACTAACAGCGACATAATACTGAAAAGAGCGGATATCGTCATCCTGTGTAATCTGATAGTTGCGCAGCAGCTCCGGGTCCAGACTTGCTTGAAGTTCACGGGCAGGGAGCACCTCTTCGTCCTCATCAAGAAATACGGAATTAACTAATTGACTGGCTTGAAATAAGTAGGATTGATTTAATTCAACGATCTTCATGCTTTTCATCCTTTGTTATGATTCTCAATAATCGGAAACCAGATTTCCGGAGAAACGGTTCCTGTTATCGGGTAATACTCAATTTCGGGAAGCAGAGAGATGGAGTGATCCGAGATCAACATCCACTCTGACAACACTCGATTACGGGTATGCCGGAAATGTTCATCAGTTATTCCATTAACAGCGAATTTTGCCCATTTCCCGGAGGGAAGCTGGATTACTTCAAATCCGTTAGAATCCTTAACCTCCTCATTCGTTAAAATGCCTATACCATAAATGAACTGATCGCCTTCACCAGCAAGGCTGATACCAATAAATGATGCAGCGCTGTATTGATTCCTCAACTCGCTAAGTGCGCCATTCATTTGCTGCCAAAATTGTTCAATGACTTGCATATAAATGGAGGTATCATTGGAAATCGCAAGGGTCCTTCCCACAAAAGACATCATGGAATGATTCTCTTCCGTGGCTGTTAAAGGGGCACTGCTTTCTACACTGAACTTGATATGCATCGGACCGAAATATTTGACTTGTCTGGACAACGTGCGGTTTCGAACATCTTTAGGGGAAATGCCATGAAATCTTTTGAAGGCCTTTGAGAAAGCTTCAGGTGTCTCATATCCGGTATTGAGAGCGACTTCAAGAATGGAAATGTTTTTTGATTTTAAGGTAATAGCAGCATGGCTCAACCTTCTGTTTCGAATATATTCTCCAATGGTAACCCCTGTTAATATTTGAAAAGTCTTCTGTAAATCAGATGTATTCGTATAAAATTGATTGGCCAAAGAATCTGGCGTTATGCTGTTGTTGAACAATTGTGCCTCTATTTCTAATAGAGCATCCGATATGAGTTTAATCTTTTCCAAGTTGAGCGCCCCTTATATGTACAGATTATAAACAATCTCCATGCAAAAGTTCTGTCTGATTCCAAGGAGTTTTGTCCGTTTTAAAAAGTTGAAGTCTGGATCAAATTGCTGTACTTTTTTTCATTGGAGTAAGTTAATAATAGTATAGACTGGCGGGCAGACTTACTAACAGCTAAGGCAAGATCATGAAGTTCTCTTACAGGAGACTCCGTGATCCTGCCTTTTTCTGCATTTTAGCCCCTCACCAGCAAATCCCGCTCCTTAACCAATTATTCATAAAACGATGACAAAGCGTTAACATCACATGCCTATAGTAGTTGTATAGACGTCTAGACAAATGAACGGTAAGAAAAACGCTTTGTGTCGTCATGGTTGGACTCGTCCTTATATTCTCAATTTTTTATATCAAACGTTCAATAGGTGGGACTCAATATGACATGCGTCATTGATTTTCTTAATGTAGGCTTTGGCGAAGCGACGGTTATTCGGTATACATATGGCGATCGCAGCTTTTGCCTTGTCGTGGATGGCGGAGATGTTCATGCAAGTACTAATATACGCAGATGCAGCCTTACTCAATATATTCGAGAACAGCATATTGAAAAAATTGATGTGCTCGTCCTCACTCATTTCCATAGGGATCATATTGGCGGAGTGCATGAAATTATAGGCCGTGTTCCGATTGGGGAAATAAAAATTCATCTGACGCTTCCCGAGTTTATTTTGGAGACGGGTATGATGGATTGCTCAACGCCAATGCTTGCCTCCCTCTCGTTATATATTCAGATTTTGAATATGGCGAAAGAGCTTAACATCCCTGTTGATGTTGTAGAGAGGTCTACAGCATTTTACGAGCAGGAGTTAACTTATAAGCTGCTAATGCCAGAAATGCATAAACTGCAACAACTGAAGCTGGAGCTAAATGATCTTGACATGAGTTGTCTGAAAGGGCAAGCGGAGTCCTTGAACCGAATTGACCGGATGCTGAGCTCGACCGCGATGGCAGTTATTATCAGCTATAAAGGGGAATCGGTTGTGCTGCTTACCTCTGACGTGTCCTTGGATTTTTGGGTGCCCTACTGCGGAGAGCTTACGAATATCGCCGTCGTGCAAGCTCCGCATCATGGTGACCAGCATCGGATTTCAGGGGAGTGGCTTAGCAGCATAAACCCACAAGCTGTAATTGTTAGTGCGGATGATAGAGGGACGTATCAGCTTCCGCATAAAGAGATCGAAGCGATAATCTCGGAGCATAGTAATGCACAGCTATACTATACGGAAGCTGCAGCGACAACTCATCGGATTCTTCGTGTAGACGCCCAGCAATGCAGTGTGGAGTTCATATAATAAGGAACTGTGATAACCTATGAATTTAGATCAGGTATTAGACAATATAGAGTTCTGGGTAGACAAAGTAGCCGCTTACCAAAAAGTCGCCAACGAGCAAAATCAGCTTCAGGTTCGTACAAAGGGCTATGCGACGGATTTCGTTACCAATGCAGATGTGAAGTCCGAGGAAATGTTAGTCGAATGTATCCGAAGCGCTTATCCGGAGCACAGCATTCTCACCGAGGAGAAAGGGAGCTATACGCAAGATAGTGATTATTTATGGGTGATTGATCCCATTGACGGCACGACGAATTTCATTCACCGTTTTCCCTTCTCTTCGATTTCGATTGCTTTGCAGCATAAAGGCGTTACTCTGGCCGGCATGGTCTATTCGCCATGGCTTAACATGAAGTTTTATGCAACGAGAAAAGGCGGCGCTTATTTGAACGGAAAGCGTATTTTCGTATCAGGGACTGCCCGATTGGAAAAAAGCTTATTGGCTACAGGTTTCCCTGGAGGTGGCTATTCCGAATATATGAACCTGGAATATTTCAACCGTATGATCAGCAAAGTGGCCGGCATTCGGCGCACTGGGAGCGCTGCGCTCGATTTATGTTTTGTCGCCGCTTCATATTTTGACGGCTTCTGGGAATTTAATCTTCATGACTGGGATATATGTGCAGGTGCATTAATTGTTGAGGAAGCGGGCGGTATCGTACAGCGGCTGGAAGTTAATGAACATTCACTCATTCTCTGTAGTAATGACGAGCTATATGATATCTTTAAGGAAAGCTTACTTATTCAGGATTGAATTCATACAAAGCGGGGCCAGTCGAAATGGGAAGCTATCAGACGATTAAGCTGGAAATTGAGAAAATGATCGACAATAAGCTCTGGAAGGTAGGGCAAAAGCTGCCGGCTGAATATGAGCTGGCCAAATATTTTAATGTGAGCAGAGAGACGCTGCGCGCTGCGCTTAAGCTGCTGGAGCAGGAAGGCAGGCTGCTTGTGAAGCATGGCGTAGGCACCTTCGTCATTCAACCGCTTCCGGTTATTCCAAGCCGGCTCGAAATGCTGCAAAGTATCGGTGCGATGATTAAAGTGGCGGGCTTGAATGAGGAAGAGAAGAAAGAAATGATTGGAGAAGTGCCGTGCAGACAAGATTGGGCGGATGCGCTCAATATTGAAGAGAACAGCACGGTTATTAAGCTGGAACGGATTCGTTATGCCGACGGCGAGCCGGTCGCATATTCGATCAATATTTTGCCTAAAGAATTAGTTGGCGATGCGTTTGAACGTGTAGATTTCTCCGGATCGTTATTCCGTTTTCTTGAGGATAAATGCAAAATCAATATTGCCAGAGCAGACACAGAGCTGCTTGTCCCCTTAAAGAAAGACAAATATGCAGCGAGACTGCAGGGCGATAAAGAAGAAGCGCCGGTTATTCTTATGAAGCAGCTTCATTATGATGAAAAGAATAAAGAGGTGCTGTATTCCTTCGATTATTTGCGAAATGATATATTTAACTTTTGGATCCGGCGAGAGCGGAAATAATGTGGACCGGTTCGGAATAAACATGTAAAAAGACGCTTCCAGGCACTTCTATAGTGATATTGGAAGCGTCTTTTTTCATAGCTTTACGTCTTCTTAACGGATACTGTTAATCATTCAAATTATTGCATTTCCATTTGCCATTCTGTACGGGAATTTAGCGAAGAAGTATTCGACCAGAGCAATGATTGTAACTGGCATTATCACGTATATTGTATCTTGCGTAGCAGCCTTTTTTATTTCGTCGGTATGGCATATCTTTATTCTTGGTGCGATGATTGGGTCCGCACAAGGCGGTATACAGGCTTTAAGCCGATCTTACTTTGCCAGGATCATTCCGAAGGAAAACTCGAATGAGTTTTTTGGATTCTACAACATATTCGGCAAATTCGCAGCCATTCTCGGACCGTTCATAATGTCGATAACGACGACAGTGACAGGCAACGCCAAGCTCAGCATTTTATCCATCATTCCATTGTTTGTTATCGGGTTGCTTGTGTTCCTGACACTGCCTAAGGAGCAGAAGCATAGCGGGAACCTATTAGAATTGTAGATGACAGATTTAAATTAATAGAAGAAATATATTCCACCTTCATGTATAATTTAGGAAACGACATTTTTCGTGAAGGGATGATGAATAATGGCGAAGGCGTTAGTGAAACTGCTGCATGGATTAGAACTAAAGGACCCAGATACCCTTTTAGAAGTAACGTTTGATTCGGAGTTTCTAATCATTGTTGAGAAATCAATCAAAGGTTTTAAAACAATAGTTGAAAATACCTTTAAAATTCCATTGGTTAATTTTTTGGGATCAACGATTACAACTGAAAAAGACTTAACTGAAGTCAATAAAAGTGTTATAGGCCGGGGGATTGTCGGTGGTTTACTATTTGGGCCAGCTGGATTAGTATTAGGTGGAATGTCAGGTATTGGGACGAAAAAAGGAGCAACCTATCACGTATACATCGTTTCATTTGTTTCTTCGAATGGAGAAGTACGCAATATTACATTTAAAATGCCATTGCCAATGGTTAGTGTGACCCAAAAATTCGATGACAAGTTGAAAAAACAATTAATCAAAGTGCCAAGAAGCGAAGCAGCTATAAACATCTTGAAACAAGCTCAGGAACAAGAACAACTCGGTAAACCTGATGTTATTTTATAATTAGAAAAAGCGCCTGTCTCGGGCGCTTTTTTTTCTAAAGGTCAGCTGAGTGGATTAACTAGTCCTTCTTCTGATCCTTAGCAAGCTGCTGCCGGAGCTCCGCATTTTTTGCAGACAGCTGCTTGGACAGTTCCTCTTGAGAAGCGGTTAATTTAGCTGCTTCCTCAGTCAGCTTTTTGATTTGTTTGGATTTGCTATTGGAACCAGGATCGGAAGGATTCAACCGGAGTTCCTTTTGCAGCTGTTTTATTTTGGAGTGCGCTTTACCCGCTTTAATTTTATCATTGTTCATCTGATTCTGAATTTCTGTAATATCCCGTTTTAATCGGCTGATTCGTGAAGCCGTGAAGCTGATGGACATTGGAACACCTCATCCTCGTATTGTACTGCATGCCCATTCTACTATAAAAACGTCAATAGAGCGAGATGAATGCCTAACCTGCATGGAAATGCGGCCTCCTTTATTGACAATGATTTTGCAATTCGGATATACTGTCTGTAATCTTATAACGATATACGTTGAAAGAGCCCAGTAGCAGCTTTGTCCCTGTTATAGAAAGTCAGGGGTTGATGGAACCTGATACAAACAAGGTCTGCGAATTACACTCTGGAGTATCTTGGGTAATGCCAAGCGGAACGGCGAACGATATCTCGCCAATGAGTGGCATGAACAGCGTCTTAATGGCCTGTTGGTGCAATTTGGGTGGTAACACGGTTATTCAATCGTCCCTATGTCTACAATTAGACGAGGGGCGATTTTTTGTTGTTTTCAGACGGAAATGAACTTATCTATTAAAAAGGAGCTGCATGAAATTGAACATTATCGACGAACTGGAATGGCGCGACGCGATTAACCAGCAGACGGATGCGGAAGGCTTGCGCGAATTAACGAATACGAAGGCGGTTTCGCTCTACTGCGGCGTTGACCCGACAGGCGACAGTATGCATATCGGCCACTTGATTCCATTCATGATGCTCAAACGTTTCCAGTTGGCTGGTCACCGTCCGGTTATTCTGATCGGCGGAGCAACTGGCACAATTGGCGATCCAAGCGGACGCCAAACCGAGCGTTCCCTGCAAACGATGGAGCAAGTACAAGCGAATGTGGATGCACTGACGGCGCAATTGAAGAAGCTGTTCGTGACAGAAGGCGACAATGAAGTTCGCATGGTGAACAACTACGATTGGACGCATAAAATCAATGTAATCGACTTTTTGCGCGACTATGGCAAGAACTTCAGCATCAACACGATGCTCGCGAAGGACGTTGTATCCAGCCGTCTCGACAGCGGTATCTCCTTTACTGAATTCTCCTACCAAATTCTCCAGTCGCTCGATTACCTGCACCTGTACCAGCATGAGGATGTGCAGCTGCAAATTGGCGGTTCCGATCAATGGGGCAACATTACGAGCGGTCTGGATCTGATCCGGAAAAAAGAAGGCTCCGAGGCAAAAGCGTTTGGCCTCACCATTCCTTTGATGCTTAAAGCGGACGGCACGAAATTCGGCAAAACGGCCGGCGGCGCTGTATGGCTTGATCCGAACAAAACGACGCCATTCGAATTCTACCAGTTCTGGGCGAATACGGACGACCGCGACGTTATCAAATATTTGAAGTTCTTCACGTTCCTCGATAAAGCGGAAATCGATTCGCTGGCTGAAAAGGTTCAAACCGAGCCGCATAAACGCGAGGCTCAAAAAGCGCTGGCTGAGGAAATGACGAGATTCGTGCACAGCGAAGAACTGCTGGAGCAAGCAAAGCGGATTACGGCGGCGTTGTTCAGCGGAGATATCCGTTCCCTTACAGCTGATGAAATCGAGCAGGGCTTCAAGGAAATGCCAACGTTCGAGGCAGGCACCGAGTCGAAAAATATTATCGATTGGCTGGTTGATCTCGGTATCGAGCCGTCCAAACGTCAAGCGCGTGAGGATATTACAAAAGGCGCGATCTCGATGAATGGTGAACGTGTCAGCGATGTGGAGCTGACTGTGACGGCAGAGCATGCGATCGGCGGACGGTTCATTATTATCCGCAAAGGCAAGAAAAACTACAGCTTGGTGAAGCTGGGTTAAGCTTAGCAGTGGCCATTCTAACGGTATAAGGCAAAGCTGAAAGCTTCCTTCAGAGCATGATTTATATGCTCTGGAGGAAGCTTTTTTACGAATAACCACATGACAAATCTTTATTTTTTCGTTATGATGAGCAAGATAATTTAATAGGATAAGAATGAACAGGTGCCTATTTTTTCGTCTGATACGAAGAATGGGTTAAATGGGAAGCGGGTGAAAATCCCGCGCGGTCCCGCCGCTGTATAAGAAGAGTCCTTGCAGGAAGCCACTGGGAAACCGGGAAGGCAGCAAGGGCGATGACGCTTGAGCCAGAATACCTGCCTGTTCGTTTACACCATTAATTCTACGAGCGATAGGAGGGTGTTTATTCATGCATGCTTTTCTGAGATGTCCGCTTGATTAAACCCCTTGACCGTATGCGTCGAGGGGTTTGTTGTATTTCATCAATTTAATAGAAAGGGTGTTAATGAAGTAATGATTAAGAAACGAATATTATCCTGGCTGCTAATTGTTGCCGTCTTCATGTCCTTATTTTCTACTAACTTATCTGTATCCTTTGCCAATGAGGGAGGCACGCCTGAAGGATACGTTACGATTTCCGTAGAGAAATTCACACTAGGTCAAGGCTATTTCCTAGAACCTGTAAAGGTTCCATACTATGATGGAGATAATGGTGCTGCAATAATTACCAGATTATTGGGCGAAGGAAATTATAAAAACACAGGCTCTATTGATGAAGCATTTTATTTGGCAAAAATAAAAAATCCGGATTCGAATCCGCTGAATATTCCGCAAGGCGTACAGGATTTATTACCAAAGTACGGGCAGACTCTAGGAGATCGAATTAACGAAGAGTGGCTTGGTGAATTCGATTATACAGCTATGTCCGGCTGGATGTATGCCGTCAATAATCAATTCCCTCCTTATGGTTTCTCTAATTATTGGCCGGAAAACGGAGATGTGATTCGGACTCAATTTACTGTCATCGGCTTTGGTGAGGACCTCGGCAGTGAATGGGGAGATATTCAGCTGCCTAATAAAGATGAGTTGACCGCTAAGGTTGCCGAAATCAACAGCTCAGAAGAGAAAGCAAGTTTGCTTTCTAATGCCAATGTAAGCTCGGCCTATCAGGCTGCGTACCAAATTTTAGAGGATTATGACAGCACGCAAGCAGAGGTCGACAGCGCTCTTACAGAACTTAAAGATGCTGTTGATGTCTTTGGGGACAAGGAAGTGCCAGTCATTACAGTGGCAGGTGTAACGGACAACCAGATCGTTACGGCGCAGTCTTTAACTTTTAACGTATCTGTAAGTGACAACGTGTCACAAGCTATCCAGCCGGAAGTGAAAGTGAATGGCCATACGGTTACGGCCGAAAACGGACAATATCAAGTTTTATTACATATCGGATTTAATACGATCTCTATTAAAGCGATTGATGCAGCTGGCAATCAGTCAGAGAAAAGCTTCAATATTAAATATGAAGCGAATCCGGCAAATGATGTAGAAAAACAGCTTTACGATAGCCTTGGCTATATTTTGCAAACCGTCCCTAATCCGACATTCGGAACTGGCGGAGGCGAGTGGTCAGTTTTAACTCTAGCCCGCGGAGGGTACGGAGTTCCAAACGGCTATTATGACACCTATTTTAATAATGTACAAACTAAAGTAGCCAGCCTGATGACTCAAAATCAAGGTAAGTTGGACAGCTCAAAAGGTACAGAGCATTCCCGTGTTATTCTGGGGCTTACATCTGTTGGTAAAGATATCCATAATGTAGCTGGCTATGATCTTAGTTATGCGTTAAGTGATTACAATTATGTAACTAAACAGGGCTTAAACGGACCGGTCTTCGCGCTAATAGCGTTGGACAGTCATCAATACGAAATGCCCCTTAATGAAGTAGAAGCTGTTCAATCAACAAGAGATAAATTTATTCAATATATACTAGATAGAGAGATTAAGAAGGGTACAGCGGATGCCGGGGGATGGACTTTCTTTGGAAGTAATCCTGATGATATGACCCCGATGGCTCTTCAAGCTCTCGCTCCTTACTATGGGGTTAAACCAGAAGTTACGGCTGCCGTAGACCGGGCGATTGTGAAGCTGTCTGCTGTTCAAGCCAGCGCAGGCGGTTATATACTTTCCGGAGGTTCGAGTGTAAATGCGGAAAGCATTGCACAAGTAATCGTTGCTTTGACTGCGCTTGGCATTGATCCGCAAACGGATTCCAGATTTATCAAAAATGGAAAAACGACAATTGACGCATTAATGACTTTTGCTGTTCCAGGGGGCGGATTTAAGCATCTAGTTACACAGGCGCTTCCAAACAATATGGCGACCGACCAAGCTACCTATGCATTAGTTGCTTACGATCGTTACAAAAAAGGCAAGACATCGCTTTATGACATGTCGGATGTTCAAGTAGGACAGCCGACGCCAACACCGACGCCAACACCGACGCCAACGCCAACACCGACGCCGACGCCAACACCGACGCCGACGCCGACGCCAACGCCAACACCGACGCCTGATCCAGAAGGTAAACAATATGTAACCCTATCTGTCGACAAGCTGACGATTGGTAAAGGTTATGTGGTTCCCACGATAAGGGTAGAGCTTCAAGAGAGCGACACAGCTTGGAGTTTATTGAAGCGGGTATTGGATGAAAGAGAACTTATTGCCAAGTGGACAGAAACCCGAGATGGTAACGGAATTTCTGTAGAAGAAATTGATGGCGACAGAGAGTTTGACTATGGTGTTGGAAGCGGCTGGATGTATTTCGTCAATGGTCTGGCTCCAAATACTACATCCAATCAAATAACACTTAAAAATGGCGACGAATTGCAATGGCGTTACACGACAAATTATGGCGCTGATTTACAAGAGTTACCAGGTGAAGTTTTGCCGCTTCCGTCCGGCATGAATCCGCAAGTTGCGATTCCTGACAATACAGAGGATTATCTGATTGCAATTTCTGGAGCAGATAGCGGTAAAACCGTTGCGGTTGAAATTCCAAGTGATAAAAATTCGAAGGTTTCCTTAAGTCTGCCTTCCAATATTGAATTGCCGCAAATCGAATCTGTGAAAGGCACAGTATCTGCTGTTATTCCGCAAGGGACTAAGGTGCTAAGCGGCTATACAGGTCAAATTGAGCTGCTTACCACAAAGAGTATTGATGAGGCTCTGAAAGATAAACTAAGCGGATTTGCAGCTTCTGGACGACAATTAGATATTAATCATGCTCTTGTAATGGGTAATGCAGGAAGCGTAAAATTCAGCGACTTCATTACATTGACCTTTGCAGGAATGGCAGGCAAGGAAGCTGCTTATATTCAAAATGGCACGGCCAAACAAATTGAGAAATTCAGCTCGGAAGCCGAGGGACAAGATAGCGGATTAAATGAATATGCCTACGATAACGGCAATGATCTGATCATTAGAACAAATCATTTTACCGATTACGTAGTATTCGCTACAAGCGCTATACCAACGCCAAGCCCTACTGCGACACCAACACCAACGCCAAGTGCGACACCGATCCCTACACCCGCACCTGGTACGAATAAATTTGTCACGTTCTCGATTGATAAGCTGACGATCAATAAAGGCTACGTTCTTCCAGCAAGGCAGGTTGAGTTGAGAGCTGGCGATACAGTATGGACGATGCTGAAGCGTCTTCTGGAAGAAAACAATATCGCTTTTAGATATGAATTCAGTGAACAGTATAACAGTGTGTACGTACAATCTATCGCTGGTGACGGTGAATTTGATCATGGCAGCGGCAGCGGTTGGATGTATAACGTCAACGGCGTATATCCGGACTTTGGCGCAAGCTTGTATACGCTGAAGGAAGGCGATTCCGTTCAGTGGAGATTTACTACTGATTTAGGCGTTGATCTGGGAGTTGATCCAAGTGAATGGGAGCTTCCAGTTGCTCTTGACCCGGATGATAAAAACCCGATTATTAACGTTCCGAAGGATAGCAAGAACAATTTCAATCTCACGATTACAAATGAGCTAAGCAAAAAGGACAGCATTACGCTTAATATTCCAAATGAATTTAAAGCAAAAGCTTTCCTTCAACTGAAGAATACAGCCGATCCAGTTCCGCAGATCAAAATATCGAAAGGCAATGTCTCTGCAGTAATTGGGAAAGGGGCTACGCTCAAGTCCGGACCTTCCAGCCTGGAATTGTTCACAGCTTTAGATACGAAGGATACCAAGCTGCAAGAACAGGTAAAAGCAGGTCTTGGTGAAAAACAGGCGTTAAAATCGATTGATCAAGCTTTCGTATTTGGCGATTTAACAACAGCGGCTACATTTAATAAACCTGTTACGTTTACGTTAACAGGAGGAAAAGCAGAAATTCCGGGTATGCTCATCAATGGCGTATTTACGCCGATCCAGATTTATGAGACGGAAGAAAAAGGTGCCCAAGCTGCAAAAGACAACGAGAAATTGGCTTACGCTTATATTAAAGGCAATGATTTGATTATCCGCACAAATCAGCTGGCTGCTTTTGTATTGTATTCACTCAACGAAGCGAAGCCCGTTGTTGAATACACCGATGCGGCATCCATTTCGCAATGGGCGAAGGCTTCCATCGACCGGGCATCGGAGCTTGGCTTCGTACAAGGCAGCAATGGCAAGTTTAATCCGAAGTCATCGGTAACAAGAGCAGAGTTTGCGAAAATGCTCGTATCGGTGCTGAATATTCCGATGGTAAGCAAGCCTGCTGGTTATACCGATGTGGCATCTAACCAATGGTACTACCCGTATATCAACGCTGTTTCTCAAGCGGGGTATATGAGCGGCTATAATCAGAAGTTTGAGCCAAATGCCAGCATTACTCGTGAGCAAATGGCAGCTACAATCGTTAGGGCGCTCGGACTCAAACCTGTACAGACAGCATCGTTGATCGCTGATGCGGACAACGTATCGGTATGGGCGAAAGCGGATGTTTCTACCATCCTCGCTTCGCAAATTATGCTAGGCGATCACAATGGCTTTAATCCGCAAGGTACGGTTACTAGAGAAATGGCTGCTGTTGTCGCTATGCGTACTTACGACTATGGCAAGCCAAACGAGACCGATCCTGAAACGCCTGTTGTAAGCCCGATACACACAAAGGTTAAAACACAAGTGAAAGAGACAGCAGCTTTTCTGCAGTCTTCCGTTACAAACCCGGTCATCGCCAGCGTTGGCGGGGAGTGGACGGTATTAGGCCTGGCCCGCTCCGGCATTAAGATGCCGGATGCGTATTATGCTAAGTACTACGCTAATGTAGAAAAGAAATTGAAAGAAGTAGACGGCAAACTCCACAACATCAAATATACAGAATATGACCGTGTTATTCTGGCCCTTACTGCGATTGGCAAAGGCGTCGATAATGTAGCTGGCTACAATTTGCGGGAGCCGCTTGCTGACTACGAGACGCTAATCAAGCAAGGCATTAACGGACCGATCTTTGCACTGATCGCTTTGGACAGCAAGAACTATGAGATTCCGACAGTTGCAAAGGTGAAGACGCAAACAACTAGAGAGCTGCTTATCGACTTCATTCTGAATCGTGAAATTTCAGGCGGCGGATGGGCGCTGGGCGAGAAGCCAGCAGCCGCTGACCCGGACATTACCTCGATGGCTATTCAAGCCTTTGCACCTTATTATGCTGCGAATCCGAAAGTGAAAGCAGCCGTAGACCGCGGCATTGCATGGCTGTCGAAAGCACAGCAGGCTGACGGCGGTTACGTAAGCGGCGGATCTGCCAACTCCGAAAGCACGTCACAGGTTATTGTGGCTTTAACCGCACTCGGCATTGATCCGCATACTGATGCGAGATTTGTGAAAAACGGACACTCCGCAGTTGATGGATTGTTAAGCTATGCGGCTAACAATAAAGATAAAGGCGGCTTTTATCATGTGAAATCCGGCGGCGTGGACAATGGCGGCGCCAAGCCGGGCGATGTGGATCTGATGGCTACGGATCAGGCGTTCTATGCACTAGTTGCCTATGATCGTTTTCTGAACGGCCAAACCCGCCTTTACGATATGACGGATGTCAAAGCTTAATGGAATAAAAGAGCGAGCAAGGGCTGAATGCGATGCCCTTGCTTCGTTATTTTCACGATTGGGGTGAGAAGCGAGTGAAGAACAGGAATAAATGGCTGGCAGCGATAGCGGTTATAGTAGTGCTGGCTGTTGCATTTTTCTGGGGCGGCGATTATGCCAAGAACACAACAAAGGTAGATACAGCCTCTGTGATGGAGTCTCCGGCAGCAGGCCAAGAAGCTGCTACGGCATCCCCGCCGGCGACAGAGGAGCATGACGAGGAAGAGAAGGCGGGCGGCGTTCAAGCCTCACCTACGAGTACCCCATCGCCAGAGTCAACGCCAACGGATTCCGCTGCTGGAACCGGCAAACCGACAGGTCAAGCGGGTGAAGGAGGCAGCCCGAACCCTACGGAGAGCGCAGAGCAAGGCAGTCCGACAACTGCACCGTCAACGAAGCCGGATTCGAATACGGCGCCAACACCTAAGCCGGAAGTTACCAAGAAGCCAGCCGATACCGGGGGCAAGCAGCCGGCAGCGACAGCAAAGCCAACGTCCACACCGAAGGGCGGCAAGGATAAGTACCAGACCGATCCGATTCCAAGCGGCAAGCCAAAGCCTGTCGAATGGCAGGATGCGGTTGTCGATAAGAAGAAGAAGCTAACAGCAACTTTGTCCGTATCGGCAGCGAGCATTCTTGATCATATGGACAGCTTCAATAAAGATAAGCTCGAAGTGCTTCCCGAGGACGGCATAATCTACAAGGAGCAGAAAGTAACCTTTTATGAAGGAGAATCCGTCTTTGACGTGCTGCTTCGTGAAATGAAGAAGAACAAAATTCATATGGAATTCGAAATGACGCCGATCTATAACAGCAATTATATAGAGGGCATCAACAATATTTATGAGTTCGACTGCGGCGAGCTAAGCGGATGGATGTTCAAGGTGAACGGGTGGTTCCCGAATTACGGAGCGAGCCGCTATCAGCTGAAGGACGGAGATAAAATCGAATGGCAGTATACTTGCGATTTGGGACGGGATATCGGCGGCTATTCGGCTGGCGCAGGAGACGGTAGATGATGAAGGACAGCTTCTCCAGCTTCCATCCAATCATTAATTTTGGCTATTTTGCCGCGATGCTGCTGTTCGGAATGTTCTTGATGCATCCGGTGCTGCAGGTCATTGCGCTGCTTTGCGCACTCACGTACTCCAATCTTCTAAATGGAAGACGAGCGGTTAAATTCAACCTGCTCTATATGCTTCCGTTGTTTATTATCATGGCTGTTATGAACCCGGTCTTCAACCATGCAGGAGTGACAATTCTCTTCTATTTAAAGAACGGTAATCCGATGACACTGGAATCGATCCTTTACGGGATTTCGGCGGCCTGCATGTTCGTGACCATTCTGCTTTGGTTTTCTTGTTACAATGCGGTTATGACGTCGGATAAATTTATTTATTTGTTCGGTAAAATCATGCCCGCCCTATCGCTCATTTTCTCGATGGTGCTGCGATTTGTGCCCCGGTACAAGGAGCAAATTAAGCGCATTTCACTGGCACAGAGAAGTATCGGCCGCGATATTACGCAAGGAAATATGCTTGTTCGGGCACGCAATGGCCTTACGATCTTATCGATTATGACGACCTGGGCGTTGGAAAATGCGATCGAAACGGCGGATTCGATGAAATCGAGAGGCTATGGCCTTCCCGGCCGCACGAGCTTCTCGCTCTACCGGTTTGACAGCCGCGACCGCCTAGCTGGCGGAGCCCTATTAGTTTTAATTGCAATCATGGTAATTGGCGAAGTAAGCGGGCGTAACGATATGCGGTTTTTCCCGTCGGTAAAAATGGCGCATACGACGCCGTTCAGCATCATCGTGTTTATCGCTTATTTACTGCTTGGCCTGCTGCCTGTCATTATTCATGTTGTGGAGGCTTTGAAATGGAAATCTATCAGCTCCAAGACGTAAGCTTTACGTTCCCTCTATCGGAAGAAGCGGCGCTCTCTCATATTAATTTGACGATTGCGAGCGGGGAATTCGTTACGATATGCGGCAGATCGGGCTGCGGCAAGAGCACGCTGCTCAGACAGCTGAAGTCGATTCTGACTCCCCATGGCAAACGGGAGGGAACGATACGCTACGCTGGCAAGCTCATTGAGGAAACAGAACAGCGAACGCAAGCGGCGGAGATCGGCTTCGTGCTGCAAAATCCGGATAACGGCATCGTTACCGATAAGGTATGGCATGAGCTGGCATTTGGGCTTGAAAGTCTGGGCTATGACAGCGGCTCGATTAGATTGCGCGTAGCTGAAATGGCCAGCTTTTTCGGGATTCAACACTGGTTTCACAAAAATGTCGCTGAGCTGTCAGGGGGCCAGAAGCAGCTGCTTAATTTGGCCTCAATCATGGCGATGCAGCCTTCGGTTCTTATTCTGGATGAGCCAACTTCCCAGTTGGACCCTATCGCCGCGGCAGACTTTATTGAGACGCTGCGGAAAATCAATCAGGAGCTCGGAACGACGATTATTCTGACCGAGCATCGGCTGGAGGAAGTGCTTCCTGTATCGGATCGGCTTATCGTAATGGATGACGGTGCAATTATCGCCGACGATACGCCTCGCCGTTCGGGGCAGGCGCTGTTTCGGATGAAGCATCCGATGCTTGCGGCGATGCCGTCTCCGATGCAAATCTGTGCGGGCGTAGAAGCAGGAGCGTCAGCTATTCCCGTTACCGTAAAAGAAGGCCGGCAATGGCTGGATGCATTTCTGCAAGGAAAGGTACTTTCGGCGCTTGATCCAGAAAGCCGGAGTCAGCCGGCCGCTAACGCTGTCGCTGGCGGCGGCAAACGGCAGAAGCCAGTAATTCAATTCAAAGAGGTATGGTTCAAATACGGAAAAGATGCGCCAGACACGGTGAAGGATCTTTCCTTTGAAGTAGAGGAAGGGCAGTTCTATTGCATCGTTGGGGGCAATGGAGCGGGGAAAACGACAACGCTGTCGTTAACGGGAGGGCTGATTCAGCCTTATCGGGGCAAGATTCTAATCGCTGGCAAAAACATCGCCAAGATGAGTGCGAAAGAGCTGTTTACCAATAAGCTAGCTATTCTTCCGCAAAATCCGCAGCATCTGTTTGTGAAAAAAACAGTGGAGCAGGATTTGTATGAGATGCTGTCCAATTCGCCTTTAAGTTCTGCTGAGAGGACAGAGAAGGTTGAAAACGTTGTGCAGTTTCTGGAGCTTGAGCCGCTGCTGGAGAGACATCCTTATGACCTGAGCGGAGGCGAGCAGCAGCGAGCAGCACTGGCAAAGGTAATGCTGCTTGAGCCGCGTATTCTGCTGCTGGATGAGCCAACGAAGGGCCTTGACGGCTTCTTCAAGGACCGGCTTGCGCATTATTTGAAAAAGCTGAACGCGGAAGGCGTCACGATTTTGATGGTTTCGCATGATATTGAATTTTGCGCCAAGCATGGGGATGTGTGCGCGATGTTTTTCGATGGCAGCATTATTACGGAAAAAGCGACAAAAGCCTTTTTCGCGGGCAACAGCTTTTATACGACGGCTGCAAACCGGATGGCTCGGCATGTGTGGCGAGAGGGCGTTACGATTGAGGATGTGATTGCATTATGCAAGCAGAGCAGCTAACGAAGCCGAACCGGCGGTTAAGCCGCCGGACGCTGCTGTCCGCTGTACTCATACTTATCGTTATTCCGGCAACGATTCTCATGGGCATCTACTTGCTGAATGACCGCAAGTATTATTTTATCAGCTTGCTAATTATTCTTTACACGATGCTGCCCTTTGCCATGGTGTTTGAGAAACGGAAGCCGCAAGCGAGAGAGCTGATTGTTATTGCTGTATTGGCGGCAATTGCCGTTGCGGGGCGGAGCGCGTTTTTCATGCTGCCGCAATTCAAGCCAGTTGTCGCGATCGTTATTATTGCGGGGGTCAGCTTCGGGGCAGAGGCCGGATTTCTAGTTGGCGCTACGGCGGGCTTTGTCTCCAACTTTTTCTTTGGTCAAGGTCCTTGGACGCCTTGGCAAATGTTCTGCTTCGGCATTATCGGTTTTATAGCCGGCATTCTGTTTCAGAAAGGGCTGCTCCGCCGGACCAAGCTTTCCCTTTGCATATTTGGCGGTTTGTCTACATTAGTCATCTATGGCGGCATTATTAATCTGGGCTCAGCAACGATATTTTCTCCTTCGTTTTCGTGGGAAGCCTTGCTTGCGGTTTATGCCTCTGGGTTTTGGTTTGACCTGGTTCATGCGATAGCTACCGTGTTTTTTCTATTTATTTTATCGAGGCCCATGCTGGAGAAGCTGGATCGCATTAAGGTCAAATATGGCTTAATCGAGCGCGAGTAGGGAACAGCATAGAGGACATGGAGAGCTGTGAGGCGAATAAATATAGGATTACCTATATATTCCTCATAAGGGAGGGTTCCAACATGAATGAGAATCAGGACTTACAGGAGATTAAAGACAGACTGACCCAAATTGAAACGAAGCTGGAGAAGAAGCCAAGCTTTTTGAGAAATTTCTTGATGGGCTTCGGAATTGTGTTTATAGTTATGTTCCTCATTGGTGTTATTCAATTTATTACGAAGAACTAGCTGAAAAACCGGATATGCCTGACCTGAGTCAGCAGACGATCGGCTTTCTTTTGCAGCCAGTTTCGATTGTCGGGCAGCAGAGGTAAAGCAAGCTGTGCAGCGATCATTTCTACCACTTCATCAGTCGTAATCGAATCGGTATCCAAATGCTGGCCGAATAATTCATTCGACAAGCCTTCCATACAGCGGTCGATTTGTTGAGCAGGCCAAGATTGCTCCCGGTCCCCGCGGCCTTTCAGTCTTTTGAGCAGCACATCTTTGGAAGCCCATAGTGTAAAATGATGGGTCTCTACGCCTTCAGATTGCAGTCGACCGATAATTTCCTGAAAATACACAGGGGATACGATCGTCATCGGGATGATGATCGGTCCTTCGTAGCTGCTGCTTATGTACTTCAATAGGCTGTAATTGAATTCCCGCCACATCGGATAATCTTGAAAATCACCAATGAGGAGCGATTGCGGCAGCTGCTTGCGAATATAGTAGCCGGCATTTTCAGGATCAAATACGAAAGAATGTTGAAGCCGTCTATGAAGCTCATAGGCGGCTTGCGTTTTTCCCGCTCCAAAAGCGCCGTTTATCCAAATGATCATAATTAACACCTCGTATAGAAAGTGATGAAACTGGATTCTAGACGCTCCGTGTTTGTAAAAGGTTCCATTTGAGCGGAATTTAGCGCAAAATAGAACGTAATTAAGGGAAAGCGGAGGGACAGGATCTATATGAGCAGGAGAACAGGAATACTCCGTCAGCGGATTTTATACGGGATGGCTGTTGTGGCGGCTATGCTTCTGGGCTTGGGATCGAGACAATGGGCCGGACAACTCCCGCCATTTGCTGCGGAGCATTTAGGCGATGCGTTATGGGCGAGTATGATTTATTTCGGCTTTCGGATGCTCTGGCCAACAATGAAGCTGACAGGTTCAATGGTATTAGCTGTCGTGTTTTGCTTCGGTATCGAATTCAGCCAGCTTTATCAGGCAGAGTGGATCCAGTCAATAAGGGGGACGACGCTAGGCGCTCTTGTGCTTGGGAAAGGATTTTTGGCCGTTGATTTGGTGAGATATAGCGCCGGAATTCTGATCTCTCTTGCGATTGACAGTATACTGCTGGCGCGCAATGGGAGTGCTACAACGTGACGAACAGCTGCGTCCAATAGGTGCTGAATTCACTCTGGTCATTGCCGGGGACGTAGCCAACGCCCAAATAGGTGAAATTAGGGTTGAGGATGTTCGCACGGTGGCCGGGACTGTTCAGCCAGGATTGCATAACAGCTTCCGGTGTCCGCTGGCCGGCAGCGATATTTTCCCCGTATGCCGTCCAATTCACGCCAAATTCAGTGAGCATTTCTCCAGGTGAGCCGTACGTGGGCGACGTGTGAGCAAAGTAATTATTATCGCGCATATCCCGCGCTTTTAACGTAGCGATATCACTCAATTGATCGGTTGTTAGCGTCTCACCATTCGGGAGAGTGGTAGTGACGAGGAGCTTTCTCAGCGGCCGGAGTCCCGCAGCAGCCCGTGCTTCGTTAATCAGTGTGAACACATCATCAGCGAGCTGTGAAATACGTACCCGGGAACGGGTTCGTGAGCGGGTCAAAAACAGCGTGTACTTTCGCGATGTACGAGCCCGGTTGACCGCTGAAGGCTTCACCCTCCGTTTTCGCGTTGACGAAGCGACTTGTTTTCTTGCCATTTCATTCCTCCCATCTATTGTTTGCAGATATGATATTCTATTCAAAAGATAGGTTAACGGTTTGAGTGAAATGAACCTTGTTAGGAAAGAGGCGATTTGATATGTTTGAGAATACACTTTACACAGGCACAAGAGAAGAAAACTATCAGCTGCTGCTGAAGCAGCTTGAGGGATTAGTAGAGGATGAGCCGAGCCGCATTGCGAATCTGGCAAATGCATCGGCCCTTTTGCAGCAATTTTTGCAGGATATTAATTGGGTGGGCTTCTATTTGCTTGAAGGTGAAGACGAGCTGGTTCTAGGGCCATTTCAAGGCAAACCGGCATGCACGCGGATCACAGTCGGCAAAGGAGTATGCGGAACAGCCGTCAGCCGGGGAGAAGTGATGGTGGTCGAAGATGTCCATCAGTTTCCTGGGCATATCGCATGTGACAGCGCTTCGAATTCGGAGCTTGTTATTCCGCTTCGCAGCGGAGGCCGCATAATTGGCGTACTCGATATCGACAGCCCGTCGTTTGCCCGATTCGATGAGACAGATGCTCGGTTTTTGACGCTCTTCACTGAAGTGCTAGGTAAGTATTTGTAGGGGTTAGAAAAGAAGGAGAGAGGGCAGTCATCTAAAGGAGTCCCTTCTTCAATTAGAATGATGGAAAGTGCAATCAAAATGTAAAAGTGCATTTTGATTACTTCATTTCATTCAATATTCACCCTCAAAATGCAATAGTGCAGGTTGTTAAGCCAGAATAGGCCGAGTTGAGCTGATTTCAGCTATTTCAACTGCACTTTTACATTTTGATTAGAAAAATCGGGCTAAAAAGGTGGAACAACATGCAGATTTGCAGGTTGTTCCACCTTTTTAGTTTCCGCCACCTTAGAAATAGAACTTGTCCATTTCTTTCGGAATACCGTTGCGGGCGAGCAGCTCGCCGACCGTCTCACTGCGGCCAAGCGTATCGCCCGAGGTAAGCAGCCGGATGGCGAATTTATTAGCCTGCCGTTCATACTTCCCCACATTAAAGAAGGATTGTTCATCGAGCCAAAAGCGGTTGAACCCCGGATGCAGCCGGTCATGCCCAAGCTCATGCGCACAGACGAACCGGCGCCAATCATCCGGCAATACGTCGTGGATGACGATGAAGCGGCGCCGCAGCTTTTTATAGTAAAGCCCTTTGGTGGCTTCCCCAAGATCGGCATAACGAATATGAATGCCTAAACCCTCTGCAATGACGAACGGATCATTGGTTTGGAATTTACGGATAAGCCTCATGATTAGTTTGTCCATGGCGTCACCTACTTCTCGTTATGTTTGTCTGGTTCCTCTTGCACCTGTGATTTAGGGCGCTTGTTCATTTGCTTAGCTTCCCAGAATAGTCCTGTCAGGACGTCCATTACGCGCTGCCGGTCCGTATTGCTCATTGGCACCCCGTCGAACATTAGGTCGCCGTCTTCCTCCAGCATCTTTTTGAAATCACGCTTATCCTTATACGTAGCCCATTCAGGAATGGATTCAGCTGCAGACTCCCGCCCGAGCAAGTAATCCGTTGTTGTGTTCAAAATATCTGCGATCCGCTGAAGATCGCCGCTTGTCGGAACAACCCGGTCATTCTCAATATGACCGAAATTGGAGCGTCCCATGCCGATACGGGTCGCTATGTCTTGTTGGGTCAGCTCGTTTTTTGTCCGAAGTTCCTTAATTCTCGTACCAAGAGACATTGTAATCATCCTCCGAAATAAAATGGTATTTAAAATACTTGACGGTATTTATATTACCACATATAATGAATTTGTAACGAGGAATCGTAGTATAAATACTTATATTAATATTTTATTTGTTATAGGTGGTAATGTCAATACCGCGAGCAGTCTAGGAGACTACTAATTTTTTTATCCAATAACAGTATTTTAAATACCAAAAATAATAAACGGAGGGTATTTCTATGAACATGGAGCAGGATGTTGTGGAGCAATTGAAAGCGTACAAGCGTCTCGTCGCCCGGAAAAAATGGATCGAGAAGCAGCCGGTAGGGAGCGGGGTGACGATCAGCTCGGTCTATGAGGACGATAAGCTGCAGGAGCTGCACCGCGAGCTTCGCCGGATGCCTTCTTATATGTACTTAAACAAAAGAGAGCAGCAATTGGAGCAAGCAGCACACGCTCATTTGACGCAGCATCCCGTTGGAACTAAAGCGCAATTGAGGGAAGTTAAGCAGGCTGCCGGGAATGCCGAGCCGGGAGATGAGAAGCTGCTCCGCGAGCTGGCCCGCAAAATCGAGAAAGTCATTGAAGCGCGGGCAGGATCCGCTGCGGAAGGTTATGAGGGTGTCATTAACCGTCTGAGCGAGCTTCAAGACATTGAGCGGCAGCTGCAATCGATCGACCAGGCGATGGAGGCGCTGCAGACTTGTTTTCCGGAGTACGAGCGTTTGCTCCGTTTGCGTTATATCGAAGGAAGACCCGCCGACTTCGTTGCTTCTGAGCTTGGAATCGTGGATCGCACATTTCGCAGATGGCGGCAAAAGGCTTCTCTCGAGCTTGTCCGTTTTTTGTCCGAATGATGTCCGCCGCTTGTCCGATATCGCCTAAAAAACCGTGCTACTATGATATTGTGAAATACATCGTAAGCAGCGGGGACGAGAGGCGAACACAGCCACTCGTCCTTTCTCATACCATTGCAGGGGGTGATCGTATGTAGGCGCATCGGCTGCACGGTTGGAGCATCGGAAGGGCAAACCACTAACCGAACTGAAGGGAGCAAGGGCATGAATCAGATCCATAACGAAAATCAAGACAAGCCGTCAGGCGAAACGTTCAGCAAGCGCCAGCTGCTGTCATCGAAGGTCTACACCGAATTGCAAAAGGATCTTTTGTCCGCCGTATTGGACGCAGAGCAAAGCTATTCTCATGAGCAGGCGCAAACGCTGCTTGCCATCTATTTGAAAAAGGAGGTCATGTAAATCATGGCAGGAGGAACTTGGACAACCCAAAACAAAGTAAGACCAGGCGTATACATTAATTTTGCAGGTGAAAGACAGCTCGGCGCGAGCATCGGCGAACGCGGAACGGTATCCGTACCGCTCGTACTGGATTGGGGCGTATCGCAGACGATCATTCCGATTGAAAGCGGCGATGATGTAAGAAGCCTGCTCGGCTACAGCTTGAATGCACCGGAATTGCTGCTCGTTCGCGAAGCGCTGAAGCGGGCGAAGAAGCTACTGGTTTACCGTCTGAATACAGGCGTTAAAGCATCGGCAACCGTAGGCGGTCTCACGCTGACGGCGCGGCATGGCGGTGTACGCGGCAATGACTTGACCGTATCCGTTCAGAAAAATGTCGATGACGAGACGCTGTTCGATGTTGCGACATATTTGGCTGATGAGTTGGTTGATGTACAATCCGCGTCGGCGATTGCCGATCTGGCAGCTAATGCTTTCGTCGTATTCAGCGGCTCGGGTGCCCTTACTGCATCTGCGGGCGTACCGCTTGCCGGCGGCGCCAACGGTACGGTGACCAACCAGCAGCATGCCGATTATTTGTCGGCTATCGAGCTGTATGATTTCAATACGATTGCTCTTCCTGCCAGCGACGAGTCGCTCAAGGCAGTATATACGGCGTTTGTCCGCCGCTTGCGTGAGGACGAGGGCCGCAAGGTTCAGGCTGTATTGGCGAACTATCCTTCGGCCAATCACGAAGGGATCATCAGCGTGAAAAACGGCGTGAAGCTCGCAGATGGTACGGTCGTTCCAGCAGAAAAGGCAACCGTTTGGGTGGCTGCCGCTACAGCAGGCGCTGCGCTCAATGAATCTCTGACTTATGCTGCTTATGAGAACGCGGTGGATGTCGATGTTCGTTACTCGAACTCGCAAATCGAAACAGCGCTTCGCAGCGGTGAGTTCGTATTTACGGCAAGCCGCGGCACGGCAATCGTGGAGCAGGACATTAACAGCTTGACTCAATATGGAGCGGCTAAAAATCCTTCCTTCTCGAAAAACCGCGTCATCCGCGTGCTCGACGGCATCGCCAACGATCTGAAGGCCTTGTTCGAATCGTCTTATATCGGCAAAATCGACAACAATGCGGACGGCCGCAATCTTTTCCGCTCGGAGGTCGTTAAATATTTGGAGCTTCTGCAAGGACGGAATGCGATCCAAAACTTTAACTCGCAAACGGATTTGATTATTGCTGCTGGCGCGCAAAGCGATGCCCTTGTAATTGAAGTTCATATTCAACCGGTAGACAGCGTGGAAAAAGTATATATGAAAGTGACGGTGAAGTAAGATGGCATTTTTGAACGCAGGCGATACGATTTCCGGCCAAGAGGGCCGCGCTTATACGACAATTGACGGTAAATACGAGGAAATGTTCTACATCAAGACGCTGGAGGCCAGCATCGAGAAACAGAAGGCGGAGATCAAAACGCTCGGCCACCGCGGTTTGCAGCATAAGGCGACAGGCTGGTCGGGTACGGGCAGCATGACGATCTACTATGTGACGTCCAAATTCCGTCAGCTGATGCTGGACTACGTGAAGACCGGCGTGGATAAAGGCTTCGAGGTTCAGATCACGAATGAAGATCCGACTTCGACCATCGGTGCACAGACGGTGACGCTTTACAACGTTAACCTGAACAGCGTTATCATGGGCAAGCTGGATACGGAAAGCGAAGCGCTGGAAGAGGAGCTGGAGTTCACGTTCACGGACATCGACATTGTGTCGCCGTTCTCTTCTCCAGCATCGCAGGGTTAAACCAATAAAAGGAGGCAATTCAATTAATGAGTGACTTGAGTGTATTTTTCGCGCAAAATACGGGCGCTGAAGCGACTGAGCAATTTGTGGTGTCGGAACGCTTCAAGGATAAAGACGGCCAGCCGGTCGCATGGGAGCTTCGCAGCATGACGGAAGCCGAGAACGAGGAGTGCCGCAAATCGGCAACCCGTAAAGTAAAGGGCAAGAACGGCGTGTATACGCCGGAGACGAACACGGATGAATATTTGGCGAAGCTGGTCGTCAACAGCATTCATTTTCCAGAGCTTAAAAATGCCGAGCTGCAGAAATCGTATGGCGTCCTGGGCGCCGAGAATCTGCTGCGCAAAATGCTCCGTCCGGGCGAATACGCCTCCCTGGTGCAGCGCGTGCAGGATATCAACGGCTTCAACCAAAGCATGAACGATTTGGCGGATGACGTAAAAAACTAATCAAAGAGGGCGACGGCGAAGCCAACTACGCTTATTACGCCCTCCACGAGCTTCGCATTTTGCCGCATGAGCTGATGGGGATGAGCAGGCGCGAACGCGCCGCCATCTACGCGATGATCGACGTTCGCGTCGAGAATGAGCGCAAGCAGCGTGCCAAATCGAAACGAAAATAAGGAGAAGGCGTCCCGGCGGGACGCCTTCTGTTCGTTATGAAGGAGGTGTTTTGGGGATGGCCACAAATTCGGCGGAAGCCATCAAAATGTCCAAAGCCTTAAGAGCGATGGCGTATGCTGTAAACTATACGCTTCAGACTTTAAAAACATTTGAAGGGCAAATGAATAGAAACGCTAAAGCCTCTGATGCTTTTTCAAATGCTCAACTAAAAGTCATCAAATCAATGAACACAACGAACAATTCCATGAAAAGGCTGGAGACACAAGCCGTTAAGATGGAGACGGTCGGTAATGTGTTCGAAACAATTAAATTCAAGATTAGTGCAGCTAACGGCGAGCTTTCGAAAATGAAAACTGCAATTGGCGGTAACGATAAGAAAGTGAAAACCTTATTGAAATCTTTCGATACGGGCGGTAAAAGAATTCGATCTTTCGTCAAAGTGGGCGAGCAGATTTCAAAAATAACGAAAGCGATTCAGACATCTACTACCGCTCAGACAAGGTTTAATGATGCTATTAAAAAAGGAAAAGATGCTGCCTCTAAAACAAAAGTAGGGGCTGCTGCTAAAGACGCCGCTGAAAAAACTTCAGAAAAATCAAAAAGTGATAGTAAAGGTGAAGATAAAGATAAGAAGAGCGGTGCTGCTTCATTCGCTGCTGGATTGAAAAAAATGCATGGTCCTATAAAAAAAATGTTAAGTATGACGTTTGACGGGGCCATTGATCAGCAAAAAATGAAGGATCAGCTTATGGTGACAACCGACAGTGCTGCTCAAAGATCAGGTGTTTTTGATTTAGTTAAACAAAATGCTCTTAATTCAGGGCAGGATGTGAATAAAACTTTTTCTGGTGCTTTATCTTTTATGCCGCTTGTAAGCAATACGGATCAGTTGGATAAATTAACGCAGTTTTCTACACGTATATCTGCATTAAGTCCTACTGCCGGAGATGCTGAAGCATCTTCGACAGCCATGAAATCAGCGATGAGTGGAGATTTTACAGATCTTTCCAAACAACTTCAACTGCCAGAAAAGACAGTTAGTGATATGTTGGGAAATTCTAAAAATATGGATAGCTTTCTAGCATCGTTCGATAAGCTTCTCGATAAAGCGAACATGGGTGAAGAAAAGCTGACAGCTATGCTAAAGAGCCCGGCCGTCCAGCTAGACATGCTGAAGCAGCAGTTCAAAACGTCTTTTGCTGATGCCGGTGAGGGAGCGCTAGCCGCTATTTCGCCTTTATTAACGCTGTTGCTGGATGCATTTCAGAGCGGTAAATTCCAGCCTTTCTTTGATGCCTTGAATAAAGGCCTCACTTTGGGAGCAGAATTACTTGCCTCTATTGGGGAGAAGGCCATGGCTTTCTTCGATGCCAATAAGGAATTTTGGCCTGTTTTACTTGCTTTTCTTCCTGCAGTTTTCGTCGGCCTATGGGCGTTAGTAGCCCCTGTCATTGCTCAAGCTTTGGCATGGATGGCAGTGAATTGGCCGATCTTGCTGATAATGATCGCAATCGGCTTATTAATTACAGTCTTCATGCAATTTGGAGCCACAGCAGAACAAATTGTTGGATTTATAACTGGTGTTTTTTACGCATTGTTTGCATTTGTACAAAATAATGTTGCAATGCTGTGGAACATTTTTTTGGCGTTCGGTGAATTTTTAATCAATTTATTTATTGATCCTGTTTATGCAGTGAAAAAATTGTTCTACGACCTTGTTAAAAGTGTTGGTGATTTTCTTGGTAGTATTATTAACGCTGCGATAGACGGAATAAATTCGTTAATTGATTTATCCAACAAATATCTTAAAACCGATTTTGATACAATTGGTGAATTCACGATGAAATTAATCGATGATATGAAGCCGCCAACGAGCAATAAAGATGTTCTTAATTTATCTTCTCTTCGAATGGAGCAAGTCGATATTGGCGAGGCTTTTCAAAAAGGAGATAAAGCTGGTAAAGACTTCGCGGCGAAGACGATTGACGTGGTTGGCGATTTCAAAGAAAAGCTAAACGGGCAATACCCAAAAGATAAAGCTGGAGCGGGCGGTGCTCCTGGTCTACCTTCGGGCGGCCCAGACATCAACCGTGTAGGCGAGGTGGGCAAAATCAATGACTCGGTCGATATTACGAGCGAGGATTTGAAGACGATGCGCGAGCTGGCGGAGATGAAGAACATTCAGAACTTCGTAACGCTGCAGCCGTCAATCAGCGTTCAGACCGGTGACATCAACAACGGCTACGATATCGATACGGTTATTAAGCGGATGGAAGCTTCTCTGACCAATGAGATCGCGTCGTCGGCGGAAGGGGTGTACGCGTAGCATGATTACGAATCGCAATGAAAAATATCTGATTGGCCTTAGCTATAACAATCAGCAGCAGAGCTTCTTCCTTCCGGTAAACCCCCCTGAAATTCAAATTAGCGATTCTGCGGGCGGGAAAACGTACGAAGTATCCGGCTTAGGTGAGATTAACGTTATTCAAAGCCGAAAGTTGATGGACGTGTCATTCGATAGCTTTTTCCCGGCACCGGGGTCCGAGTATCCTTTTATCGTGAGGAAGGATGAGCTGCTTGATCCTGTTTTCTACATTCAAATGATCCGGGACTGGATGGAGAAGAAAAAGCCGATCCGGTTTGTGTTTACGGGCGAGTCCTTTGACTTGAACATCGCGGTTAGTATCGAGAAGTTCGATTGGAAGGAAGTTGCCGGTTCCGGCGATATCGAGTACAGCATTGCTTTTAAGCAATATGCATTCTATCGGGCGCGTCCAGTTATCGTGGATAAAAACAAGGCTAATACCAAGAGCGACCGTCCAGCGGATAAGCAAAAAGATACGACCTATAAGCTGGTTGCCGGCGATACGCTCATAAAAGTGGCGAAGAAAAAGCTGGGCGACGATTCGCGATGGCGAGAAATTCAGAAACTGAACGGCATTCCCGATGCGCAGTTGACCAGGCTGCCAATCGGGATGACGCTCAAGCTGCCGGGGTGACGAATATGCTGGAAATTATTTTGGACAACCGCAACGGTAAGCTGTGGAACATTACGAGTATCGTGCCGTCAATGACGTACAAGACGAAACGAATCGGCAGTCCGTCCAGTCTGGAGCTGACCTTGATTAAAGGCGCTTTGTTTCAGCATCGGGATTTTACGGTAAACAACGGCGATGTTATTCGGGTGAGAATGGATAATGTGAACGTCTTTTACGGCTATGTGTTCGAGAAGAGCTTTGGCCGCGATGAAAGTGTGTCGATTAAGGCGTACGACCAAGTGCGTTATTTGCTCATTAACGATCATTATTCGTTCACGAATGAAACGGCAGGCAATATTATTAAAAAAATCGCCGATGACTGCGGGTTGAAAACGGGCAAAATCGCCGATACGGTCTACAAAATTCCCACTATGCTGGAGGACAACAAAAAGCTGCTCGACACGATGTGCAAAGCGCTTGATCTGACGCTGATCAACGGGCATGGCAACTTTATGCTGTTTGACGATTATGGCGAGCTGACGGTCCGAAAGCTGGATGATATGAAGCTGGATACTGTGATCGGCGACTGGAGCCTTATGTATGATTTTGATTATAAAAGCTCCATCGATTCGGACACATTCAACCGGGTGAAAATCGTCAAGGACAACAAGGAAGCGGGCAAAAGAGAAGTATACATCGCGCAGGATAGCGCGAATATCGCCCGCTGGGGCCGTCTTCAATATTATCAGAAGGCGGATGACAACATGAACAGTGCCCAGATCAACGAGCAGCTGGACCAGTTGATGAAGCTGAAAAACCGCGAGCAGCGAAGTCTGAGCATTGAAGCGCTGGGAGATATTCGGGTGCGCGCTGGCTGCTACGTTCCAATTATTATCGAAGAGCTGAAGTTGAAGGAATATTTTCTCGTTGAGGAATGCACGCATAAGCTGGATGCGGATACGCATACGATGAATCTGGAATTGAGGGTGATTTAATGGCATTGCTGGATATTATCAAACAAGCGGGAGCCGCCGCCCATGCGTCGGGCAACCCTATGGCCGTGATGGCCGGAAAAGTACTCAGTATCAATCCTCTGCAAGTAAACGTTGATCAGCGTTTTACTTTGACAGAGGATTTTTTAATTGTCCCGGAAAGTCTAACGCGTTTTGAAGTGGATTTGGCTCATTCACACAGCATTGGATCGGGGCAAACGGAAGCAGCATTGCAGGAGAAGCTGCTCATCCGCCGCGGCTTGGAAGCAGGTGACGCCGTTCTGCTGCTGCGTGTTCAGGGTGGGCAGAAATTTGTTGTTTTGGACAAGGTGGTCTCATGATTCCAACGGGCGGCATTCAATTAACGGAAAGCTTAGTGACAGAGTCGCAGCAGACAAGCAGAACTTATGCGCTGAACGTCGCAGGCGGACGCATTTCCGGTTTTGTTGATGGGCTAGATGCGGTGAAACAGGCTGTGTTCAAAATTTTGCAAACGGAGCGGTTCGAGCATTTTATCTATAGCTTCGATTACGGATTTGAGTCGATGAGCCTGATTGGCGGAGCACCCGGCTATATGAAGTCTGAGTTGAAGCGGCGTTTCCAGGAAGCATTGCTCCAGGATGACCGGATCACGGGTGTAAATGATTTCGAAATGACTGTGGAAGGCGATAACGCTTTGGTTACTTTTCAAGTACAGAGCGATTATGGCGATTTTCTCTCAACGATGGAGGTGAAGGGAAATGTATGAAAATCAGACCTATAGCGCGATCTTGCAGCGTATGCTGGAGCGGGTTCCCGGAGACGTGGACAAGCGGGAAGGCAGCATCATTTATGATGCGCTGGCGCCGGCCGCAGCTGAGCTTGCGGAAGTCTATTCGCAGTTGGATGTGCAGTTGGATCTAACGTTCGCAGACACGTCTAGCGGTGAATTTTTACGCCGGCGTGCATTGGATTACGGAGTGAAATGGCAGGAGGCGACCCGGGCCAGCAGGCTTGGGTTGTTTTTCGATGCGAACAATGCTCCAATGGCTGTTCAACTCGGCGCACGCTTTTCGCTGCGCGACCGCAATTATAAGGTCAAGACGCAGCTTTCACTGGGCCGTTATGTGCTGGAATGCGAGACTGCGGGGACGGCGGGTAATTCTGATTTTGGAGCGTTGCTGCCTATCGATTATATTAATGGCCTTGCACGTGCGGAGCTTGCGGATGTGCTGATTCCGGGGGAGGATGATGAGACAGATGATAGTCTTCGTGCTCGGCTCTTAACCCAGGTTCAGAGTCCAGGGACAAGCGGAAATAAAGCCGATTATGTAAAATGGGGGCTTTCCGTGGCAGGTGTCGGAGGCGTTCAGGTTGAGCCGTTATGGGACGGGCCAGGAACAGTTCGGGTTGTTCTGATCGATAGTGAGAAGCTGCCAGCAAGCGTTCAGTTGGTCGATTCCGTACAAAATTATATCAGTCCGGAATTAGGAATGGGAGAGGGCGTAGCTCCTATTGGGGCAAAGGTTACAGTTGCCTCTGCTGAAGGAATTTCTTTAAGAGTGGCTGCTAAATTAGTGCTGGATGGTACGAAGTCATTGGGAGCGGTTCAAGAGCATTTTACCAGAGTAATGACTGATTATTTGCGAAGCATTGCATTCACAGCAGATCCGTCTCCTAAGTATGTCCGAATTGGTTCACTGTTGTTGGACACTCCCGGAGTTATAGACTTCACAAACTTGCTCGTTAACGGAAACGCAACGAATGTCGCCATTGCATCGAGTCAGGTTGCCGTTTTGAGCGAGGTGAGTTTGCATGAATGACACTATCATGAGTCCAATTGGCAGAATCCTAATGAACCATTTACCTGAGTATTATGCAGACATTAATGAGAGCAGGATCATATGTCAGACAGAGGGGATGGAATTTGATAGTCTTGAGTCTGCTTCTGCAGCAGTGCTGAGTCAACGTTTCGTTGATTCGGCAACTTGGGGATTACAACGGTGGGAAAAGGAGTTAGGTATCGCGGCATCAGCTGGCCAGCCTTTTGAACAGCGCCGCGCTGTCATTTGGTCTCGTATGAGAGGAACCGGGACTATAAGAAGCGAGTCTATTAAAGTGGTGGCAGGGGCCTACACGAATGGTGAAGTCGAGGTGCTTGAGAATTTTTCGGAAAGTACAATTATTTTAAAATTCGTATCCGTACTTGGTATCCCTCCTAATATTGCAGATATAACCGAAACGCTTCGAAGCTTAATTCCTGCACATTTATTAATAAAGTATGAGTATATCTACACGACATGGGGGGACATCGAAGCTGCGCCTGTATTTACTTGGAGTGATCTCGAGGATAGAAGTATTACATTTCAGGAGTGGTCTATATTTGATCCGTTTTCTCTCGTTCTTACGAGCTTAGGACTTACCGGATCAGATCAATAGAATAATAGGAGGTTAGTAGAATGGCATTTACTTTTCCAAAAGATAGTAATAATAAAGCTGGCGCTGTTCGTACGAAGAATGCTGGTACAGAATTTGTAATGCCCGTTCAGGATGAAATGTTTGATGTGATGGAAATCAAGCGTTCTACGCTTGCAGTATCCACCAATACGCAACTTTCATTTACAGGTGCGCAAAGTGTCATTGAAGTTCACAATCTAGGACCGGGTGAGTTGTATGCATGTCTCGACGCTGCAGCGACAGTTAACGGGGCAAACAGTATCCTAGTTCCTGAAGGAGCCGTTTATGTTTTTCCTATTAAAGGAACGGTTGTGAATGTTATTTCCAGTGGTACGCCTAAAGTTCAAGCTGTTGGGGTGAAAAACAATGCCTAAAAAACTCGGAATGCATATGCCGTCCGGTAAAAAGCTTGTCGGTAATGCTGTTGCCGGGGAGGTATTGACTGGAAAAACATTTTCCAATGCAACAGGTAATGATAAGGTAGGCACAATGCCTGATCGAGCAGCTATGACATTAAATCCTGGCACCAGTGATGTTGCTATTCCTGCAGGATACCATAATGGAGCAGGGAAAGTTTCTAAAGTAACCGTGGATCCATCAAAAGTTTTATCAGGAACTGTCATTGCCGGCACCGCTGGGACGATACCTTTGCGGGGAAATGAAGAATATGCAGGATGGTCGCGTGCAACGTTAGGACCTGTACCAGCGATGGAAGCAAGAGTACATGCGCGCGTACCATTAGGCGCGTATCTGAATGATGGTGCAAATGGATCGGGGTATCAGGGAGTGTTTTTAGATGATCCTAATTTCACCTCTAAAAATATTGCTGCAGGTGTTAATGTATTGGGGCTGACAGGTACCTTTGGTAAAGAAATTTATGTGAATAGGATATCTTCTATTAATCGTGATATTAGCTATGGAGGAGCAGGAGCTGCCTCAACAACTCCTATTGTTGATACTTTATTTATAGGTGAGGATATTATCGTCGCTTATACCGATGGAACAATTCGCAGATTTGATCGTAATTGGGGTCTTCAATGGAGTGTTCGTCATTATGCAGATACTTTAAAACAGGTTGTTGTAGGGGCAGATGGTTGGATATATTGTGCTCCAAATGTGTTGTATTCTACAAGACCAGTCTATCGTGTTAATGCAACAACTGGTGCCCTTGGTATTTCTTATCCTTATGCGCCAATATCATCTGGCGGGCCTGTTGCTGGGCTTGTGTACATTCACCAATATGATATTCTCGTGCTTAACTCTTATATGAATATGTATGTATTTAATGCAACAACTGGTGCTTTCCAACGGTATGTGTCAAGTGCTCCATCCAACTATAATGTTTCGATTATCCGAGATGTACGTTTCGCTGTTGGCGGAGGACAAGTAATTGCTGCAGGCCGCGCTAGTGGATATGATTATGTATTTAAATGGCCGTTAGCAATGAACGTTAATGGTGAGATCCTTATGACTGCTTACAATAGTACGTATGATTTGTTCATTGCTGAGGTGCAAAGCAGTGCATATGATGCTGCCATCTACACGTCATCAGGTTTAACAGTTTTTGCTGGCAATACTGCTCAATTAAATTTAGGCCCCGTAACATCCATTTGTGGATATGCTAATGGAGGTGGTTTCTATATATTCACAAATGACGGAAGATGGCATGTTGTATCAACTTCAGGTGCACTTTTAGCTACCTACACGTTAGGCAATGCGACGTTTTCGCCAAGAATGAAAGCAGATGGAAGGCCGTATGCTGTTGGGTATAGTGTTGTAAATGGAACATATACGCCTATGATTATGCGCCAATATTATTCGATTATTTAGGAGGTTTATTCATGAAGTTATTATTGGGAGAAGTAATTAGCGGTAAGGCACAAGTGGTTGGCCTTTTTTATGATCATTCTATGGCCCCAGAAAATGCAATTGATGTTGACTTCGCAGAAGTCCCAGAACCGCAACTATTATCTCGTAAAAATCCAGTGTTATATTATGATTCTCAAACTAATGCTTTGTTTTATGAATATATTAATCGTGATCTCACAGTAGAAGAACAACTGGCTGACCTGCAGTTGAAAATTGCTGAAAAAGATCAAGTAATTAACGATATTAGTATGGTTTTGTCTGACATTATCGCGGGAAATTAAAGGAGATGAAACGATGATAACTAAATTGCAAGATTATCAGATTCGTGTTATTGGACATGCTGTAATGGTTCGAATGGAACAAAGTGCGAGTGATGTGACTGATATCGTGGAAACATATTATCCTAATCTTTCAAAAGAAGATGCAGATAAAGTTGTTGAGTTCGTTGTCAGATCCCGTATGACGCCTTGAGGTATTAATAGCAATGCAAAAGAACTTTGCGCTTCTTATATTAATTTTACTATGGAGGTTAAGATATGGCACAATCATTACCAAGTGGATTAAAGTTGTTTGAATCGACGGATAGTGTTAACAAAGAGGCCTTTAACGAAAATACAAAACTAATAAATGACTCTTTGATAACACGAGCCCCGTTAGCTTCGCCTTCTTTTAACGGAATTCCAACAGCCCCGACAGCTCCTGCTGATACCAATACAGTTCAATTGGCAACAACAGCCTTTGTATTAGGTCAAGCAGGTGGGAATTTACCAATTATGAATGGAAGTGCTGCCTCCGGGGTATCTACAAAATATGCTCGACAAGATCACCAGCATCCAACAGATATGACCCGCGCGTCTGTATCATCTCCAGCTTTCACGGGTATCCCTAGCGCTCCTACAGCAGCTCAAGGGACGAATACCACTCAAATTGCAACAACAGCTTTTGTTCGTAATGAAATAACAGCGAAACAACAGTTTGTAACACCCAGTGATAATGTTCTGTACACATACGGTGGTGGGGGCTTTAGTGGTCAGCAGCGTTCGTTTACCGTCCCTTATCAAGGTAGATATCGAATAAAAGGTATGGCTCAACGCGGTAGTCAAACAGAATATATATCTATTAATATTTTCAGAACTCCTGTTAGTATTGGTTCTTTCTTAATTACAAGTCGGGAGGTATTTGCACCATATTCAATAGATATGGTGATTGCTGTTCCAGCGCAAAGTGTTATATCAATTTCTGTAGGAGGATACGGCTCCATAGACACGAATGGTATTCAAATTTGTGGAACCGTTGGTACATCATATGTCGGAGGTTTTGCAGAAGTTTAATTGATGAATGTTAAATAGAAACGGAGTTGGACGTAAATGAATGGTCTAACTATAACAGTCAACAGTGGCGCCGGGATTATCGGCGCCTTTTTTGCATTTGCTTTCGGAGGTTGGCATGAATCACTTACATTCTTACTGATCGCTATTGGCGCCGATATTATTACAGGGCTTTACGCCTCGATTAAAGAAGGCCGTGGTCTAAACAGTGCTGTTGGCGCTGTAGGTCTCGCCAAAAAAGGCCTGATACTGCTAGTCGTTTTACTAGCTCATCGCATCGATGTTCTTCTTGAGACGGAAAATATGACGATGATGGCCACCGTTTATTTTTATATCGCCAATGAGTTGATCTCTTTCACTGAAAATCTTGGACGCGCCGGTGTGCCTCTTCCCGAAAAACTGAAATACATTATTGAAGTGCTGAAAGGAAAGGGGAACAATAGGGATGTCTTGTAATTATCTCATTGACCATATCCCTCCCAACACACCTTGCACCCGCCGTCCTGCGCTCCCCATGCTCGCCACAACGATTACGATTCATAACACCGGCAATCCATCCAGCACCGCCCGCAATGAGCGCAATTGGCTGACGAATCCTTCTAATAACCGCACGGCTTCCTACCACATCGTCGTTGATGAGAGGGAAGCGATCGAGTGCTTGCCGCTTACGGAAAACGCCTGGCATAGCGGAGACGGCAGCGGTGCCAAGTCCGGCAACCGGACGTCCATTGGGATTGAGATTTGTGAAAGCGGGGATTATGCCAAAACGCTCGATAATGCAGCCGTACTCGTAGCCTCGATGTTACGGGAGCGTGGTTGGGGTGTCGACCGACTGCGCCGGCATTATGATTGGAGCGGCAAAATATGTCCTCGCCTCATGTACGATAACGGCAAATGGACAGGCTGGGAGGCTTTTAAAGCGACCGTAAGCTCCAAACTGACGCAGCTCGTGCAGGAGAGCGAACTGAAACAAGAACGGGGGGACATAATGGAGAAAATCGAAGTCTATATGAACGATAAGAAGCTGATTGACGGCTTATATGATACAAAAGCAGGCATTACTTATGTGCCTGTCCGTACTGTTGCGGAAGCGCTTGGTGCAGGCGTGAAGTGGGATGCCAAAAATAAGCGCGTCGAGCTAAAGTGCTAGAGTAAAGCCCGTCTACTTTGCGGCAGGCGGGCTCTAGCTATTAGTTGAACTGCTCTCTTATGCCGTCAAAAAATTCATTTGACTCGCCATCCGTACCGGGAGCGAATATAGCCATCACTTTATCGCCCTGCATCATAACGATCCGTTCTTCTTTTTTGTCGCTTTGGATAAGTGTGGCTGAATGATTTCCTTCTTCTCCTGTAACCTCTATCGTACTAACGACTTTAGGTTTCAGAAACTCGGTTTCGTTCTCCATCCCGCCCATATTAAATAGCAGCTGCATATCTTCTTGAACGTATTCCTTCACTGCTTTAGCTTTCTCTTCTTTCGTTCCGCTGTAATAGATTTTCAAAAATTCAAGCGCAATTGCGCTCTCCTTTGATTTCTTTTTGACCTTCGGATCCTCGCTCGCAGTCTCTTCTTTTTTGTTTGCATCTTCTGCCGGCGTCGTTACGTTAGCGGGAGCTGAAGCATTAGCCGCAGCTTCTTCTTTCTTTTCCCCGTTGCCGCAACCCGCCAACAGCAAGCTTAGCATCAATGCTGAAATCACAATTTTTTTCATTTCTTTGTTTCCCCCTTAAGATGTATTTTCCAGTAACGCTCCTTATTACTATAAAAATAGTTCAAAGGTTTCAAAAATAATGTTCGATTTTGGAAAAGACCATTTATATCCGCATAGGATTTCAGCATAAATTAGCAAACAAAATGCAAAAGTGCATTTTGAATTCACTCCAAACCCCCGAAATGGCCATCAAAATGCAAATATGCAGTTTGAATCAGCTATATCAGCCGATTTCAGAGGATTCAGGCGGATTCAAATGTACTTTTACATTTTGGAGCGGGAAATCGGCCTTTTTCGCCCAATCAAAATGTACTTTTGCATTTTGACCTGCGCACCTGACAACCAACTGACCCCCACAGCTGAGCAGCAGCAGAGTATCCTTCCAAACGTGCATCCTCCTGGAAAAAATGAGCAAACGCACATATTTGCTCATTGCCTATACGCATTAGGTTTTTCTACATAGGATACAAATGTACCCGAGCAAGATGCTGCCGTACAAACGCCACAGCAATACAGCACGCGGCGGCGGAAAGCCAAGGTGCAAGCTTTTCCTTCCTTATCTTTCTATTTAAAGGAGATGAACAAATGAGCTATGGAGTAGGTAACGCCGGCGTTGGCTGCGGCGGACCGGTTGTGGGCGGCGCTTTTACAAGCGTTGGAGTCATTCTGGTCCTCTTTATTCTTCTGGTCATTATCAGCCGTTCCTTCTGGTGCTAGTCTAAAGCTGATTAGCGAAAGATTAACGGCGTGGCCGCCAAAAACTAATTATAGATGACGACGAACCCCCAAGACCCGCAGTCTTGGGGGTTTGATCGCGTTCTCATACTTGCTCACGATCTCCCGTTGTCCCAGTCGTAACAGTTACGATATAATGGGGCTAGCGACACGACAAAACGTGATTACATAAGTAAAGAAGGTATATATGCGATGGCTGAAAATAAAGCTTTAATTCCGGTGCATCTCCTCTCCGGCTTTCTTGGAAGCGGGAAGACGACTTTGCTGACCAATCTGCTCGACTACTATAAGGGACAAGGGCTTAAACCGGCCGTTATCATGAATGAGCTGGGCGATATTAATCTGGACGGCCAATTGGTGGATGGCGAAGTGCCGATGTCGGAAATGCTAAGCGGCTGCATCTGCTGTACGATCCGCGGCGACTTAAGTATGGAGATTAAAGCGCTGGTGGACGAGCATCAGCCGGATATTATCGTCATTGAATCAACCGGTGCGGCGAATCCGATTGAAATATTGGACGGCGTAACCGAAGCGGCGATGTATTGCCGGATTGAGCTGCAATCTGTCATTACGGTCGTTGACGGTCCGGAGCTTCTGCAGCGCAGAAGGAGCGGCAAGGGAAGAACCTACAAGCTTATGCAGGAGCAGATCCGCTGTGCAACCAGATTGCTGCTTAATAAAGTCGATAAGCTGGAGCCGGAGGAGCTAGTCGAAGCTCAGCAATTGCTGCGGGAGCTGAATGAGCATGCGCCGGTCATGGCAACAATTCGCTGCTTCATTGACGATTGGGAGTGGCTGGCTTCATCCAAACAAAGCGCAGCAGCAGCTGTGCTTCCAAATGTGACATTAGCCGAGCAACCGCGAGAATCCGCTGCGTCGTGCGGCTGTGACCCAAAACGGGAACATGAGTGTGCCGAAGCATCATCCGACGAGGCCGAACCTGAACGTGAACTTAAACACGAGCATGAGCACCAACATAGCCATCATCACCATCACTCGCACGACCACGTCATGGTATTGACGCATTACCTGAGCGGACCGATCGACAGCGAATCGTTCGAGGCGCTGCTGAAGGGGCTGCCGGACAATATTTACCGGGCGAAAGGGATCGTGACCTTTTCAGATACGGCGAGCCGGTTTCTGTTCCAATATGCTTACAAGGAGACGGATTTCATGCGCATCACCCCTCAAGGCGATGTGAATGATGTTGCGGTATTCATTGGCGAGCATTTCTCGAAGGAGAGCCTGCTGGCGGAGCTGGAACAGCTGGAGCAGAACGAATAAACACCCTTCACGTCTATTCGTCATGAACGTTGGGAAAAATAATCCAAGAGGAGCGCAGCACATGCTCCTGCAACGCATCATGAATGAATAGAAGGGTTGTGGCAACAGGATGAGAACAAAATCGTATGTCGCGCTGCTAACCATAGCTTTATTACTAGCAGCCGCTCCGGCGTATGCGGCACAGCCGGAAAACCCGCAATCGGCGGAAAAGGGTACTGACGCGCAGTCCCGTTCCAGCTCGCATGAAGGCTGGAAGTCCGGCCATGATCATCATCATCATGGCAATCCCCCGTCAGCGGCTCAAATAGAAGAACATCGTCTGGCTAAGCTGCGCTATATGGCGAAATATTTCGGCATTAGTACGGAGGGCAAGACGGCAGATCAGCTGAAGAACGAGCTGAAAGCAGCGAAGGTGAAGGACAAGGACAAATGGGAGGCTTTTAAAGCTGAGCATCAGGCGAAACGGCTGGAGCATCTAAAGCGCGTTGCCGCTGAGCATGGCATCAGCACAGAAGGTAAATCGGCGGATCAATTGCTCGATGAGCTGCGCAAGCAGCGCCGGGCCGAGGAGAAAAAGCAGACTATTCCGGAGCAAAAGTCGAAAGTGAAAGAAAGCTGATTCAACAAATAAAAAGGGCTGAAGCCTCGGCGAGAAATGGACATTTCGATTGAACTCGAATGTCTGTGGTAACCCGGCGGACTTCAGCCCTTTATTTATGCACTAAGCCTAAATTTCTATTAGTCGCGAATCTCAGCAATCAATTCAATTTCCACTGGCGTATGGAAGGGCAGATCGCTTGTGCCGATTGCGGAACGAGCATGGCGGCCATTTTCCCCGAATACGGAAATGAGCAGGTCAGAAGCGCCATTAATCACGTACGGCTGATCGCCAAAGCCGGGAGCGCTGTTGACGAAGGCGAGAATTTTAACGATTTTGACGACGCGGTCGAGATCGCCCAAATGCGCTTTCATCGCTGCCAGCAGATTAATGACAACTTGGCGGGCAGCTTCTTGTCCTTGCTCAATCGTCAGGTCAGAGCCAACTTTGCCTTCATACATAAGTACACCGTCAATACGGCAGTCGAAGCCGGATGTATAGATCAGATTGCCAGTCTGGTTCACGGGAATATAAGAAAATTTAGGGGCAGTAACCTCTGGTAAAACGATACCCAGCTCAGCCAGGCGTTGATCGATTTTGGACATATGAATAAATTCCTCCTCATAATGGGTTTAAAGCTTCTAAATCGAGCAGCAGCGGTGTGCGCGAATCAACTGGCCTTCGCGTTTATGCTTATGCGTGCCGTGCTGCAGCGTCAGTTGACCGCCAACGATGACATGGCTAATGCCCGTTGGATATTGGCGAGGTTGCTCGAAGGTTGCCGTATCCTGAATCGTATCAAGATTGAATACGGTCAAGTCGGCGGCATAGCCTGGTACGAGCAGTCCTCTTTTGCCCAGCTTGAAGCGCTGCACGGGGAAGGAGGTCAGCTTGCGAACCGCCTGCTCCAACGACAGTACCTTGTCTTGCCGGACGTATTTGGCAAAGACGCGGGGGAAGGTGCCATAGGTCCGCGGATGCGGCTTGCCGGTCTCACAGTTCAAGCTGTCGGAGGCGATCAGCGATTTTTCGTAGCCGATAACCTGCTTCACATCATCATCCGACATGTGGAAATAGACGATCGCGATCTGTCCGTCCTCCTCCAGCAGCAGATCCATCATGCAATCGACAGGATGCTGGCCCCTTTGCTCGGCAGCTTCGGCAATGGATCTGCCCTCCAGATGCCGGTTGGCGTCGCTTTGGACCGAGGCAATAATAATGCTCTGCCAGCCGGTTGAACAGACGAGGTTATCCCAGCTGTCCTGCTCGCGGCTAAGCTCTTCTTTGATGCGTAAGCGGAGCTGCTTGTCGCGGAATGCAGCAAGCGTACGTTCAATGCCGCCCTCCAGCACCCAAGGAGGAAGGACGGTCGTGAGCGTTGTGGAGCCTGCCGAATACGGATAGACATCGACCGTTACATCCATGCCCCGCGCCCGCGCATCCTCAACAAGCTCAAGTGCGTCCAGCGCCTTGCCCCAGTTCGCCTTGCCAGCGGCCTTCAGGTGACTGATATGCAGCGAAATGCCGGCCTTCTCCGCAATCCAGATTACTTCTTGTACCGATGGCAGCAAATTGTTGCCTTCTCCCCGGATGTGGGTGGAGAGCAGTCCGTCATATTTAGGAAGCACACTGCAAAGCTCTGCCAGCTCCTCGCGTGAGGTATAGCTGCCAGGTGCATAAAGCAGCCCGATGGACAAGCCGATGGCGCCTGCCTGAAGTCCTTCCTCCAGCAGCTCCTTCATCCGTTCAATCTCAGACTTCGTAGCGGGACGGTTCTCGAATCCCATGACGGCAATTCGCAGTGCGCCATGGGCTACATAAGTTGCGATATGCTCGGAGGGATTGGAGCGGGCGACATGCTCCATGTATTGCCCGACCGTCTCCCACGGCCATTCCCAGCTCGTACTGCCAAGCACGGGCTGCACATAGGTTTGAAGCAGCTCTGCCCGGCTCCGAACGAACGGGGCAGGGGCTAAGCCGCAATTGCCGACGACCTCCGCCGTTACCCCTTGCTGCAGCTTGATCTCGCTGTAAGGGTGGTCGATAATCATTAGATCAGAGTGGCAGTGGCCGTCAATGAAGCCGGGGGAAATAATCTGCCTCCCGACATCAATAACGTCGCGAGCCTCCTGATCCACGCTGCCAATAGCAGCAATGATGCCGTCCTTTATGCCAATGTCGCCGGCGAACCAAGGATTTCCGCTGCCGTCGACGATTTTTCCGTTTTTCAATATGAGATCCAGCATGCCGCAATGACCCTCCCGGGGGGAATAGGATGTATGATCACAACTAAAGACTTTAATGCCTTGCCTGGGTATCTCTGCCTAAGCGATCCAGACTGCGGATTACTCCAGCATTCCGCGCGCGGCAACCCGAGTTTTCCGCAAAGCGCCGCCAGGCTCCGTGATATAGACGTCATTATGCAAATTAACAGTGCTGCAAATATGATTCGGAATAATTCGGATAACGTCGCCCACCTCATATGGATGATGGGCACCGATCCGAATCATGCCATGTTCCTCGTTCATTCGCTCCAGAACTGCGTCGGGCGCCCCCATAATATGACCGAAGCCTTGTAGATGAAGGGGCGGATTATTCGGCTGCACATCGGTGGCGAATGTTTTGCTGCCGCCGTCCACGACGATCAATTCCGCTGAAGGGCGGCTCACTACCGTGACCCATACCGTCGCTGCGCAATCTTCCAGGGAGCAGACGCCAAAGGCCGCTTGCATTCGGTCGTGGAAAATATAAGTGCCGGGCCGGACCTCGGTCACGCCTTCTACCTCCGCTGCAAAAACGGAGGTAGGCGTAGAACCGACGCTGACATCAGCGATAGGCAGCCCTTCGGCGCGCAGCACCTGTGCAACCGCAGCCATCAGGCGGCCTTCCTCCAGACCCGCTGCCCGCAGTTCCAGCGTGGACTTGCCATCCAGCATGGCGCCGCGATAGGTGAAAATACCGGTCAAGCGGATACCCTCCAGCGCGTGAATCTCCTTCGCAAGTGCAAGGGCATTTTCCGGCAATACGCCGGTGCGATGAAGGCCGCTGTCGATTTCAAGCCGTACTTCAAATGCCACGCCCTCCTTCACTGCGACAGCTGCGGCCCGTCTTGCGCCTTCCAGGCTGTCGACAGTCAGGATCAGCCGAATACGCCGGCTTAATACCGCAGCCCGCTGCAGCTTGTTCTCGCTGACGATCGGGTAAGCGATGAAGATATCGGCAATGCCGCCATCCGCCATTACTTCCGCTTCGGACAGCTTGGCAACAGTAATGCCGACAGCACCTGCTTCCACTTGGCGAGCAGCCATCTCCGGCAGTTTATGGGTCTTGGCATGCGGACGGAGTTTGACTCCAAGACGCCTGATACGTTCCGCCATTTCTCGGATGTTGCTGTCGACTACAGAGCTGTCAATGATGATACAAGGCGTTTCCGGGGCATTACCCTTCACGACGATTTCTTCCGCTGCTTGCACGGACATCGACATTTACATCCCTCCTCAATCAGACGACGAGGCCGGCTCCGCCTGAGCATCGGAATCGGCTGCCGCAGATTTTGATTCCTCCAAATAGCTGTACAGCGTATACTTCGAAATACCGAGGTAGCTGCATACCTTTTCGCCTGATTTCTTAATCAGGAACGCGCCTTTCTGATCCAGCAGCTGAATGAAGCGGACTTTATCCTCCTTCGCCATAATGGCCGCCGGTTTGCCGATCGCTTCCTGTGTCTCTTGAATGAGTGTATCCAGCAAATCGTTTACGTTGCTGACGAAGGACTCGCGAACAGGCGCAAGCCCGCTTGCGGTGAGAGATTGCAGTGTTTTCTCCGCCACCATCAGATCGGTGATGTCGAAGTTAATGCAGATGGCGCCGATAATCGTCCCCGCATTGTTCTTCACATACATCGAAGTAGAGCGAAGAATGCGGCCGTCCTTCGTTTGCGTAATGTAATTATGCCGGTTGTCGCCCTCGGTCGTTCCTCGCATAATTTCTAAGCCGAGATTCGTGCCGGGGTCGCCCACCTTGCGTCCGGTGACGTGGCCGTTCTCAATTGCGACAATCGTTGAATCATAGGGGCGCGACCAGTCATGAACGACGACCTCGCAGCTGTCGCCGAATTGCGCCGTAATGCCTTTCGCCAGCTCGGTCATGAAGCTGAGCTCCTGGGCAATTGATTCCATGGTATCCCTGCTTTCTTGAATCGCTTACTGCCTACAGGGTACACCCGATGATTATAAAAATCAAACAAAAAATCTGTTTTGCTAAAAAAAAGTATGATAGGATAGCTGTGAATAGCACATCAAGAGGTTAGAACTTAAAGCGGGATGGGAGAGATGGGAAAATGCGCTGGATCATCAGCTCGCTGAAACGAAAGCTTAGCTTTTTGCTCCTGCTGTCGGTATTGATTCCGCTGCTCGCGCTGGGGTTGTTCTCTTACGATATGGCGGCGACCGCGACGGAGCAGAAGGCGAAGCAGTCGGGGCTGAGCATTTTAAGCCAGACGGCTACTAACTTAGAGTTTATCGTGCAGGATATTGAGAACATCTCGATTTTTATTATCGGGCAAAAGGATATTCAGCAGTACTTGAGCAACCGGGGCGACGATGCCGTCAAACAGACGCAGATGATTGAGTTTCTATCCAATCTCGTATTCTCGAAATCTTATATTTCGGACATTACGATTTATCCCATGTACCAGTCGCATTTATTATCCAATACAACGATTTTTAAGACGAAGCTGCCTACGATATCGGGACAAGACGGACAAAGCTTTCAAGCATCCGAGAAATGGTGGTCGGCCCGGTATGAGACGACGACGGCGGCGGGAACGAAGCAGGTTATTTCGCTCGTCCGTCCAATTCGCAGCATCAATTCGTTCAAGCAAATCGGTACGCTTGTCATCAGCGTTGATGAGAAAGCGCTTTCTAGAATACTAGCCCAAGCCGGCATGCCGGGAGGCGGCAGTGTCGTGCTGTCCAATACGGAAGGACAGTTATTAACGGGCTCCATTCAAGAAGAGATGCCCTCCACGATGGAGGAGCTGCTTCCCGGTTACGCCGCTAAAGGTCATTCAGGGGCAGTTAATTACGGAAGCGGTGATGACAAACGTACGGTTCTGCATGATACGGTGGCCGGTGTCAATTGGCGGCTCACTGGCATTATGCCTTTCTCCGAATACCGGTCGCAGAACAATTATGTGCTGAAAATTATGGCGATCGTCATTGTGCTCTCGATCATTATCGTCACAGCGCTTGTGCTGTATTTCGTTCAGCGCATAACGAATCCGCTAACGATGCTGACCCAATTTCTAAAGAGCTCAAATCCCGAGGAGCCTATGCAGACGTATCGCGTCGAGACGATGGACGAGGTGGGGCAGCTGGTACGGAGCTATAACAAGTTTAGCGAGCGGATTGCCGCATTAACCGAGCAGGTTAAGCTGGAGGAATCGTACAAGAAGGAAGCCGATATGCAGGCGCTCCAGGCGCAGATCAACCCTCATTTTCTCTACAATACGCTGTCTTCGATTCACTGGATGGCGCTTATGAACCAGGATGCGAAAACGGCCGATATGGTTGGCAGTTTGAGCGATTTTCTAAGATTCAGCCTGAACAAAGGGGAGGAGTTTTGCCCTGTAGAGCAGGAGGCCGCGCATGCCGGCCATTATGCGACGATTCAGGCAATCCGTTTCCCGGATCGCTTTAAGCTGACGATGCGGATCGATCCCGAGCTGCGGGAGCTGCTTATGCTGAAGCTGCTGCTGCAGCCGTTAATTGAAAATGCGCTCATTCATGGCGTGCAGAAGAAAGAAAGCTTTGGTGAAATTACAGTTACCGCCCAGCGGCAAGGAAGCTGGATGGCTTTTGCCGTATCGGATAACGGAGCGGGAATGGACGCTCTGAAGCTGGCTGCAATCGAGAAGGAGTTGCACGGACCGGATGACCGGATCAGGGAGCGCGAACGGCTGCAGGAAGGAAGCTACGGCTTGCGCAACGTCCACAAGCGGCTGCTGCTGCATTACGGAACGGAAGCGGGACTGCGTGTGGAGAGCACCGAGCAGCTCGGCACGCGCGTCTCCTTCGCAATTCCCATCTCACAGGAGGAGGAAGCGGTATGAAGCTCTTAATCGTCGATGACGAAGTGATTATTCGCACAGGCCTTAGCACGGTTATCAAATGGGAGGAGCTTGGCTATGAGCTGCTCCGTCCGGCAGCTTCTGCGGAGGAAGCGTTAGAGAGAATCACTCTGGAGCGTCCAGAAATAATATTGACCGATATCCGGATGACCGGACGCGACGGTCTGGAGCTGGCAGGCGAAGCTAGACGTCTGCTTCCTGACAGCGAGGTGCTTATCCTGACCGGCTATGACCAGTTTTCCTATGCGCAGCAAGCGATTCGTCAGGGAGTGAGCGATTACTTGCTGAAAACAAGCCGTCCAGACGAGATCATCCGGGCCGTCAACGGAGCGAAGCAGCGGGTTCTTGGCCGCTTGCATACGTTAAAACCGGACCAGCTGCGTGATTCGCTGCTGGAGAAGCTTGTCTCTGGCCGGGAACCTGACGGGCGGCTGCTGGAGCAGGCAGGGAAGCTGCTGCCTGGACTCAAGCTGGAAGCCGCTTGCCCTTTGCAGGCTGTTACCGTAACGGCTTCGGGCTGGGGAGGCGCAGCCGAGGACGGCAGGCTGCTGCTATTCGCTGTCCATAACATGATGAGAGAGCTGATAGAAGGCGAGGCGCTTATCCGCGATAATGTTCTGCTTGTCATTCTGAGACTGGACGGCCTCTTGGCCGATGGAGCCGGGCTAAAGCGCTTTGAGAGCGACCTGCTTCGAATCGAACGAAGACTGAAATGCAAATTGTTTGCGGGAGCCGGCTCCATTGTTCCGGATTGGAGAGGCTTGCCGTTATCCAATAAAGAGGCGGCTGTCGCATTAGGCTTTAAGGAATTAGCCGGCGAAGCGCGATGGCTGTGTTACGCAGATGTTATCGGGCGGAAAGGCGGTCGTACGGTCTGTACGATCGAAGAGGAACAGCTGCTGACTGCCTTGCTCAAGGAGGGTGATCCGTCGTCCCTTCAGCGCTGGGTAGAAGCGACGACGCAAGCGCTGCTGGCAGATCCTGACGCTACACCGCAATCGATGCAGGCTTTCGTGAACTCGGTGCTCATCTCCGCTCATCGCTGGATCGAACGCGTGCTGGCCTCCTTTGGAGAAGGAAGCCAGCGGGCCGGGCTGCCCCCGAATTCCGAACAAGCAGCCGTAAGCGATGATCAGCGATTGCGAATGCTGGCTCCCTTGAATCATCTTATGGACGTCTATGCAGAAGCCGTGGGCAATGCGGGCATTCCCTATATTAATCGTTCTATCGCTTATATCCACGATCATTTGGATAAGGAGCTTACGCTGCAGCAGGTGGCTAGAAACGTCCATCTCAACCCCAATCATTTCAGTGAAGTATTTAAGCGCGAGACCGGTCATACCTACATTGAATTTGTAACCATTGCCCGGATCGAGCGGGCGAAGGCGCTGCTGGGCGATTCTCCGATCAAGGTGAGCGACGTAGCCAGCCGGGTCGGCTATGCCGATATGAAATATTTTAGCCAGCTGTTTAAACGTTACACAGGTTTCACCCCTTCGGAGTACCGGGCAAGAAGCTGATTTTTTTCTACCCATCATCCGATGTCTGTCCCCTGCCAATGTCAGCCTGGTTTCCCTATACTCGAATGTAACCCCACTATGAAGGAGGAAACATGACATGAAGAAAAGATTGGCATTGGTCGCAATAGCAGCACTTCTTATTTCAATCCTGGCCGCTTGCGGCGGCACGAACGACAAGGAAAAGACGAATGAGGGCGGGAAGCCTGCGGGCGGCGAGAAAGTGAAGCTGTCGCTTTGGCATAATTTCACGGGTGATGATCTGCGGGCGCAAACGATGCGTTCCATTATCGAGCAGTTTCAGAAGGATCATCCCAACGTGACGCTGGATATTCAAGCGATTCCGCCGGACGGCTACAAGACGAGGCTGAAGACGGTCGCGGCTGCTGGTGAAATGCCGGATGTCTTTATTCTGTCGAACGGCTCCATGACGCAAGAGTTTTCCGCAGCGGGACTGATCCAGCCGGTGAATGACCTGATTGACAGCCACCAGGAATGGAAGGATGGCTTCATGCCAAACTCCTTTGACGCGTTCACGGTAGACGGCAACATTTACAGCGCGCCAATGGGCTTGTCTCCCACCTCCATCCTTTACTATAACAAATCGATTTTAGAGCAAAACGGCCTGACGGTTCCGAAAACGTGGGATGAGCTGATGAACGCCATCAGCGTGCTGAAAGGCAAGGGCATTACGCCGATTGCGCTTGGCAATAAAGCGGCTTGGCTGGCGCAATCCAGCATTTTCAGCTCACTCGCTGACCGGGTGACGGGTACGGAGTGGTTTTTGAAGGCGGTTAAGCAGGATGGAGCCTCATTTACTGATCCGGAATTCGTGCAGGCGTTGACGTATATGCAGGATCTCGGCAAAGCCGGCGCTTTTCAGGATGGCTTTAACGCTATTGACAATACACAAATGGAGCAAATGTTTGCTCAAGGCAAAGCAGCGATGATGATCGACGGAGGCTGGGCGCTGTCGAATCTGGCTTCTAATGCGAATGCTGAAGCGCTGGAGCAGATGGGAGCGACAGTGCTGCCGACGATTCCGGGCGGCAAGGGCGAGCCAAACACATTGTCAGGCGTAGTTGGCGTCGGCATGGGGCTTGGCAAAGATGCAACCGGAGTGAAAAAGGATGCTGCATTTGAGCTGATCTATGCGATGTCAGGTCCGGATGCGCAGAAGCGGACGCTGGAGAGCAATCAGCTGGTCAGCTACAAGGTTGAGCTGGATAAGAGCAAAGTATCGCCAATCTTCAGCGAAGTATATGAACTTGTAAACAACGTGAAGCTGACTCCCGTATATGACGGCAAACTGACCTCCGCAGGCGGAGAAGCGGTTAATAACGGTCTGCAGGAGCTGCTGATGGGCGGCAAGCCGGAGGATATCGCCAAAAAAATTCAAGATGCGCAATCAAAAGCGTTAGGCCAATAAGGGCAAGTCGAACCGTTAATGGAACGCGCAGCCTTCGCGGCTGCCGTTCCGGCTCGATGTTGGAGGGATGAACATGACATCAATGCGTACTAGAGGCTTTATTGCGATCGGCTTGCTCCCCGCGCTGAGCATCTTTATTTTTTTCGTCATCGTACCGATTGTCTGGTCGGCTTATTACGGCTTTTTCGATTGGAAGGGCATCGGCCCGATGAAGTTTATCGGCTTGAACAATTATGCCGAAGTACTGCAGGACCCGCTGTTTTGGAAATCGTTCAAGAACAATCTGCTTATCGTAGCCGCTTCTGTATTCGGACAGGTGCCGATCGCGCTGCTGCTTTCACTCGTTTTGCTGAAAAACCGCTGGTTCCAGAAGTTTATCCGTGCATCGATCTTTATGCCGATGGTGCTCTCATCGGTCGTCGTCGGTATCATTTGGGGCTATATCTATCATCCGCAAATCGGTGTCCTTAACTTTCTGCTCGACTCTTTGGGACTCGGCAGCTGGAAAATGCAATGGCTGTCCGATCCGTCGGTATCGATGTATGCCATCATGGTTCCGATCATATGGCTGAATGTCGGGCCCTATCTTGTGATGTTTATTGCTGCCTTGCAAAATATTCCTTCCGAGATTGACGATGCGGCGCAGATTGACGGAGCTCAAGGCTCGCGGAAGCTGTTCTCGATCAAGCTCCCGATGATCTGGGATACGATTAAAGTCGCTGTCGTGCTTTGTATTTCCGGAAGCTTGAAGGCTTTCGATCTTATCTATGTCATGACAGGCGGCGGGCCAGCCCATTCAACGGAACTGCTGGCTTCCTATATGTACAACAATACGTTCTCGATCTACCGCTTTGGCTACGGCAGCGCCGTGTCTACGATGATTGTCATCATTAGCTTGATTATGGTAGCGGGAAGCCAATATTTGATGAAATCCAAAAAATAGGAGGGGGACGAATCCGATGTCCGCACCCATGACCAGGCCGCTGCAGCCAGCCTCCTCCAGCCGGCAGGAAGCGGGAATGCCCCGGCTCCGCTGGCTGAAATCGAAAGCGATCGGGGCCGCTCTTACCGTTTATGCCTTAGTTACGCTGTATCCGCTGCTTTGGCTGTTTATAAGCGCGATGAAAACGAACGAAGAGTTTTTCTCCCGCCCGTTCGGCTTGCCCAGCCACTGGAACTGGAGCAACTTTTCCCGCGCATGGGAAGTAGCCGAGATGGGAAGAGCCTACGCCAACTCGTTTATCGTAACGATTCTATCTCTGATCGTTACCCTTGTACTTGGCGCATTAAGCGCCTATGTGCTGTCCCGCTTTCAGTTCCGGGGCAAGCTGCTTGTTATGGGCATATTCATGCTGGGGATGCTAATTCCGATCCATAGTACGCTCGTGCCGTTGTTTATATTAATGAACAAAATCCATATTTTGAACACTTACGCTGCGCTGATTCTGCCGTATACGGCGTTTGAGCTGCCGATTGCGATTTTTATATGCGTCGCTTATATGAACAGCTTTCCGAAGGAAGTCGAGGAAGCGGCACAGATTGACGGTTCAGGCTACTGGGGCATTTTTTTCCGGATGATGCTGCCGTTATCAATGCCGGCGCTTGCGACGGTAGGCATACTTGCTTTTCTGCGGTATTGGAATGACTTCTCGTTCGCGTTAGTCTTTATGAGTGATCCGAAGCTCAAGACGCTGCCGCTCAGCTTGTCGGTGTTTGCGACCGGCTATTCTACCGATTATAAGCTGACGATGGCGGCGATGGCGCTAGCTGTTATTCCAACAATTGTCGTCTATCTTATTTTTCAGGAGCAAGTCATGAAAGGCATGACTGCCGGGGCGGTCAAAGGCTAGCGCAGTTAAGCTCTATTATGTAAAAAGATGCTGATGCGCGATGCCTATCCTGGCCAAGTGCATGGTCTAAAATCTCCGTTTTTCGCTTCGGTGAAACCGGGGATTTTTTGCTATACGCGAGAAATGAAATAAGCATTTGGAAGTGAGTTTGGAGGATGGGTGAGTAATAAGGTAGGATTCGACAAAATATGTCGATTAATATTAGGTTCTAGTGACAGAAGGATGAACATTTGCATTGTGCTTCACATTATTTGTCAAGTATACTAGAAACAAATCATATTTTGACAAATATCGTCGAATCGGCGCTGATGGTTCCAGTCACAGGAGGATCGTTACTTTGAAGAAAATGAGGCTCAGTATTGCACAGAAGCTTATTACGGCACTAGGGGCTCTCATGCTGCTGTCGTTTGCGTTGCTGGTGTCGATTCATCTAATGAAGCTTTATGATGCGAATTTACGCGAGGGCGAGCTGCTGGCTCAAGCACAGTCTACTTCTTATATCGGAAGATTCTCGCAATCCGTGAATCAGACGCTCACCAAGCTGGAAATGCTGCGGGATACGATGCTGGAAATGAGGAAGGAAGACTCAGCCAACCGGGATACGGTCATGCGCTTATTGGAGCAAATGATAGAGGATAATCCTTATTTGCTAGGTACATATACACTGTGGGAGCCTGATGCTTTTGACCAAAGCGATGCCATCCACCGTAATGCCTCGGATCATGATGACGAGACTGGAAGATTCCTGCCTTATGTTGTTCGAATGAACGGGGCTGTCCAGTATATGCCTGTTCGGCATTATGAACGGCCGGGAGAAGGCGACTTCTATCAAATCCCGAAGAAGACGAAGAAGTTTACGATGATGGAACCCTATAACTATGAAGTTAACGGGAAAAAGATTATGATGACTTCCTACGTTTTCCCGATTGTAGATGACGGGGGAAGGTTTCTTGGCATTGTAGGGGCAGACTTTTCACTGGAAATGCTGAGCACGGAGGTAGGTAAACTTCATCCGCTCGATGGCTATGCCAATATTATCTCATCGGATAATCGGTATGTGGTGAACAGTGCCTATCCGGAGCAGGTTCTGCAGCCTTATCAGCCGTGGTCAGCTACAGAGAGTCCAACTCTGCTGAAAAAGAACGAGCGGTCGATGTCCTATGATATAGAGCCCAATACTTCAGCAGAGGTGCTTCGGATCTTTTATCCGATTGCGATTAAAGATTATACTTGGCACTTTGAGCTGGTCATTCCGAAAGCCAATATGCTGGTGGAGTTCCGGAATAGCTTGTGGAATTCGATTGCCATATCGATTGCCGCTCTAATCGTAATGACGGTGCTGATGGTGCTGCTGGTCCGAAAAATCGTGCTGCAAAATATCCGCAAAGTTGCGCAGGTGTCTGCGGCGCTAGCTGTCGGGGATTTGAAGCAAAAGCTTGAGATTCAAACGAATGACGAGTTTGAGCATATGGCTGCCCATTTCAACCGGATGATCGATTACCGCAAGGAAGCGGAGGATCTGATCGAATTTCAGGCGACGCATGATCTGCTCACCGGATTGCCAAACCGTTACGGCTATACGCGGCACTGGGAAACCAGAATGCAAAACTTGCAGCAGGGCAGCATTTTCAGCCATTCCGCATTGCTGTATATCGACTTGGACCGTTTCAAGATCATTAATGATACGCTCGATTATTCTATGGGCGATTTATTATTGAAGCAGATTGCGATGCGAATTGTTGATGTGGTGCATCAGAACGGATCATCAGATTCAGTCTCAGGACATGTATTCCGGTTCGGCGGCGACGAGTTTGTTGTCCTGCTCGAGGATATTAGCCATTTGCATCAGGCGATTATGGTTGGCGAAACGATCCTGCAGGTGATCGCAGAGCCTATTCGGTTGAAGGACCGGCTTTTCTATATGACGGCGAGCATTGGCATGAGTCTTCAGCATGAGCTGCATGACTGGACGGGCGACCGGCTGGTGAAGGAGTCGGATATTGCGCTCTATCTGTCCAAGAAGCAGCGCAATACGTCTACACTGTACTCCCCTTCGATGAATGATGTGCCGAAGAAGGAAATCGTACTGGAGAACAGCCTGTTTGCTGCACTGGAGGGAGAGCAATTTACACTCGTCTATCAGCCGAAAATTGAGCTGTCTACCGGCCGCGTATACGGGGCGGAGGCTCTGCTGCGCTGGCGGCATCCGGAGCTTGGCATGGTATCGCCGCTTGAATTCATTCCGCTAGCAGAAAAAACAGGCTTTATTATCCCGCTCGGCGAGTGGGTGCTGCGCAGAGCCTGCAAGCAGATCAAACAATGGGAACGCGAAGGCATTACGTCGCTTTCCATTAGCGTGAATATGTCGATGATTCAATTTCAGCAGAAGCATATCGTTCATACGATAGAGAAGATTATTGAAGAAGCAGGGGTAAAGCCGAAGCAGATCGAGCTGGAGCTGACGGAATCGATCTTTATGGACAATCCCGAGCATACGCTGAAAATTTTGCATGAGCTTCAGATGTTAGGCGTCAAGCTGTCGCTGGACGATTTCGGAACGGGCTTTTCTTCGCTCAGCTATTTGCAAAATATTCCGCTTCATTACTTGAAGCTGGACAAAACGTTTATTAATGATATCGTTGGCGATATTAAGAAAGAAATGATTTTTAAGTCGCTGATCGTAATCGCTCATAATCTTAATATGAAGGTCGTAACGGAAGGCGTAGAAAATCAGGAGGAGCTTGAGATCATCCGCAAGCATAAATGCGATTTGGTGCAAGGCTTCTACTACAGTCCGCCTGTTCCGCCCGATCAGTTCGCGGCATTGTATGAATCGGCTGTATCCGCTGAACAATAACGTATCGGCCAGGCAAGGCCGCCTCGATGAGGCGGCTTTTTTTTGACCCTGTTACATAATTGGTCTATCGTCCGTCTTATAGATAGCTTAAGCGAAATAAAGGAGGTTATCGGGAAGTGGAACATTCGGCGCCGGATCTGTTTCGCCAATTATTCGATCAGCATTATCCGTCCGTTCGCCGCAAGTTAATTGCGCTGCTGCGCGACGAGGCTGCGGCTGAAGATATAGCCCAGGAAGTTTTTCTAAAGCTGTACCGAAATCCGCCCGATCAGCTGGAAGCCGTAGGGGCATGGCTGCATCGGGTTTTAACTAGACAAGCCTATGATTATATCGATAAAAAAAATCGGGAGCGGGCGCTGCTTCAAAAGTCTGAGCAGCAATTTATGGTCCAGCCGCAAGCTTTTCAGTCCAATGAGGAGACGATGCTGGAGCGGGATGAGCAGGAGCAGGTGAAGCAGCTGCTTGAGGCCTTGCCTGAGCGGGATCGCAAGCTGCTCATGCTTAGATATTCGGGATACAGCTATGCGGAAATTGCCGAGAAGCTGAGATTGAAGCAGCCGCAGGTAGGGACGCTCCTGAAACGGGCGGGGGAACGGTTCAAGCGGCAGGCAATGAAGCCGGACGGCATTATGTCCAATGAATAGAATAGGAGGTTAGCGAGATGACCATGAAGGATGACAAGTTGACTGCAGATGAGCGGCGTCAGAAAGAAGAGGCTTGGGCCCGTCTGGAGGCAAGATTGGCAGGAGAAGAGCAGTCGCCGCTATGGGCACAATGGGCGGCTGGTCAGGAAATAAGCTCGGAGACTGGTAACGAACGAACGGCTGCAGTGGCTATAGGCCATACAAACGTCGAAAGCAGTGATTTGGCTGCAGCAGAAATCCCTTCTATTACCGGTAATAGACCGTCAGGCAGCATCAGATGGCTGAAGCGGCATGCTCTGAAAATCGGAATGTCCGGCGCGGCTGCAGCTATTGCGATTATGATCGCCATTCCAACGACCAATCAGGCACTGGCTGCGCTGCTTAATCAGTTCAAAATGAATGAAGTCGTCGTCGTACAGGAAAATGATTTGGAACAGTTGGCGCAAATTTTTTATCGCGATGCAAATGTGAGCACCCGTTTCGGCGATTTTGTCTCGAGTAAAACGACCGAGTATAACAGCGATATAACCGACAGCCAAATTTTGCAGCAATTCGGGGTAGTTGTGCCCAAGCTGAAGCTAGGTGAACAAACCGAAATAACGAAAGGTTCCAATCATAACTCAGTCTATACGCTGAAGCTGAACGTCGAAGAGATAAATAAAACGATGAAAAAGCTGGGTGCGACAAAACTGCTGCCGGAATCCGTCGACGGAAAACCGTTGAACCTTAAGATCGGCCGCGCTTTAAATGTGTATTACAAAGAGGTTACGGGCTCTAAGTCGGGTGAAGGCCGTTCGGTTAGCCTCAGCTATATGGATGCGCCGACGATCGATATTGATCCGAGCATCGACGCACAGGAGGCGTTTGATGCCGTGGTGCGGCTCCCGGTATTGCCGGACTATATACGAGATGCCATCGTAAACACCTCGAGGCTGGAAGAGGGCCAAATTCCTTTCCCAATTGTCTCAAACGGCAAGATGGAGCAATTTACGATCAATGGTCAGAACGTTTATCTGGAAAAGTTCCAGCGCAATGAAGAGAAAGCAACCTGGAGCGCATTGTGGCTGGCTGACGGGAAAAGAGTCGGCGCCTACTTTGAAGGCTATGGCGATGACCGGTCTGCGGTTATTGAGCTGATAACGGAGCTGACTCATCCATGACAAGTGCTGCAATTGAAACGAAACAATTAACGAAGGACTATGGGGACGGCCGCGGCATTCGCGGCGTCTCCCTTCGCATTGAAGCGGGAGAGGCATTTGGTTTTCTGGGACCTAACGGAGCAGGAAAGAGCACGCTTGTCAAAATGCTTGTCGGCTTGATTAAGCCGACCTCCGGAGAAGCCCGCATATTCGGCATGACAGCCGGAAGCGTTGAAGCTAGAGGAAGAATCGGCTACTTGCCGGAGCTGTTCCGATATCCGGGCTGGCTCACAGGCGAAGAAGCGCTTCACTTTCATGCCCAATTATGCGGACTGGACCGCGTCACGGCGAAGCAGCGTATTTTTTCCTTGCTGGATGAAGTGGGAATCGGCAGCCGGGGCAGAGACCGGATTAAAGGATATTCCAAAGGCATGCAGCAGCGTCTAGGGCTGGCATGCGCATTGCTTGCGGACCCTGACATCGTGTTCTTGGACGAACCGGCTTCGGCGCTTGATCCCGTTGGCCGGTACGAGGTCAGGGAGCTATTGATCCGGCTGCGCGGCAGGGGGAAGACGATTTTTCTAAATTCGCATTTGCTGGAGGACGTTGAGCAGATGTGCGACCGAATCGCTTTGCTGAACAACGGTTCAATTTTGGCTAACGGCACCTTGAGCGATGTGCTTCACTCCCGAAACAAATGGCTGCTTAAAGTAGGCGGATTTACACCTTTTGTTCTGGACTGGCTGTGTGAGTCGACAGGACTTTCCGTTGGATTCGTAAGCGGGAGTGAAGCTGAAGCTGAGGAAGTGCTGGAGGATGGCGTCGTCTGGCTTGAGACCTCGGCGGAAAACGAAGAGCAGATTGGCTTGCTCCATTTTCGGCTGATTGAACAAGGGCTGACGCTGTATGAATCGAAGAAGGCTTCATCACGTTTGGATCAGTGGTTCCTGAAATCCGTATCGGGGCTGGAGCATAGGGGGGAACGCCGATGAACGCAGTATGGAAGCTTACGCTCAAGGAAATGCTGCGGAAGCGGGTTACGCTCATGACCATTATTATGACCGCCCTGTTTATGATCGCTTTCTGGTTCGTATCGGATTCGATTATCGGCGACAAAACGCCCGATGCCAATGAGTTTTCCTCCTTTGGCCAGTTGTTCGAACGCTTTCGCAATGGCGCAATTATTTTATCTCTCGGGTATTTTTTCGGCGCATTCGCCATAGCGTTTTTGGCGATATTCAGCTCTGTTGCTGCCGTTTCTGGAGAAGCAGAGCATGGTGTCCTGCAGTCTGTGCTGGCCAGACCGCTTCCGCGCTGGAAATGGTATTTGGGAAAATGGTTCGGTTTTAACGTATTTGGAATCGTGTACGCGCTGCTGCTGTTCATTGCGATTCAGCTCGTGACTTGGCTGCAGACGGGCATCCATTTGGAGATGTCCGTGCTGTTCAAAGCGTTGCTGCTGTTCGTTTCTGTTGTGCCGCTGCTAATATCTCTGACGATGCTGGGATCCTGCTGGCTCAGTGCGTTAGGCAATGGTGTAGCGATGACGATGCTGTTCGGAATGGGCTGGCTGGGCAGTATGATTGCCAGGGTGGCTGACACTGGCCAAATTAGCGAAGAGGGTGTTAAATCGCTGTCGACGATAACAGGGCTCATTACGCTCGTCATGCCTGCCGACTCGATCCAGCAGCGGATGCTGGCGGAGATGTTCTCGATCAACGAATTTGCGAGCTCGCTGCACAGCACCAGCTTCATGATGCTGTTCACAGTGACAAATCCGCCATCCAACGAATTTCTGGTCTATTCCGCGGTGTACACACTAGTTGTACTGCTCGCAGGGCTGCTGGTCATCCAGCGCAAAGATTTTTAAGTTGTTATGGGGAGTGCAGGCCGGGTGACGGCCTGCACTCCTTTTGTTTTTGCACGTTTGCACATTTTCGTATTCCGCGTCTTGAACGAACCAGCTTCGCTGTAGCGCATGATTGTAGCGGAAAGCCCACTGCGGGTGCAATAAACGCTAGCCTGAGCTTTAGCGAGCTCGGAGGTCGCCCGAACGAACCAGCTTCGCAAAATAGCGAAGCCATATTCGCAGTAGAGCCCGCCGATCGCCAACTGTATGTCTACAACGAACCAAATTTCGCTACTGGCGACCCTTGGTTCACGAAAAGCGAAACTAAGTTCGCTGTCCGCCAACTAACTAGTCTTAGCCCGCCCCGCAGCGAAATTACCTTCGTAAATTAGCGAATCCGATTCGCTGTAGCCCATGATTGTAGCGTGAAGCCTACCGCGGGAGCAATAAACCCAAGCCTTAGCCCGAGCTTCAGTTAGCCCGGAAGTCGCCCGAACGAACCAGCTTCGCAAAATAGCGAAGCTATATTCGCAAAAGAGCCCGTCGTCCGCCAACTGTATACCTACAACGAACCAAATTTCGCTATTCGCGAACCTTGGTTCACGAATAGCGAAACTAAGTTCGCTGTCCGCCAACTAACTAGTCTTAGCCCGCCGCTGCAGCGAAATTGCCTTCGCAAAAAAGCGAATCCGCTTCGTTGTAGCGCATGATTGTAGCGTGAAGCCTACTGCCGGAGCAATAAACCCAAGCCTTAGCCCTAGCTTCAGTTAGCCCGGAAGTCGCCCGAGCGAACCAGCTTCGCAAAATAGCGAAGCCAAATTCGCAGTAGAGCCCGCCGTCCGCCAACTGTATGTCTACAACGAACCAAATTTCGCTACTGGCGAACCTTGGTTCACGAAAAGCGAAACTAAGTTCGCTGTCCGCCAACTAACTAGTCTTAGCCCGCCCCGCAGCGAAATTGCCTTCGCAAAAAAGCGAACCAGCTTCGCTATTACCACCTACGGCCACAACGTTTACCTAAATCGTCCAACTAGAATGGACGATGGCGCTCAGATGCCAGTCTGAGCCATCCAGCTCTAAAACTAAAATCAAGCTTTCCCAGTCCATGCCTTCATATTGCGGGTCAAAGCCGCTGAAGTGATATTCCACCGTTGTGCTGCCCGGGAAAACTTCCTCGATGTTGATTAGTGAGTTGCCCTTGCCGACGATAGTGTCTATGTTGACCGTTTCAGCCGCGGCAAAATCCTGGTCATATACAAATTTATCGTAATAGCGGCCGTAAGTTAAAGAGATCGCTTCACCGGAGCCGTCGTAATCTCCCCAATAGTAAACGGTAGAATCATCAAGCTGTGGAAGCTCATCCGCATTAAACACTTTGGCGCTCGCAGTATCAATATGGGCATAGGGAGAAAAAAGAACCCCCTTATCCGGATGAATGTACGAAACGAGAGCTTGATGATCTTTATTTTTCAAAGCGGTAATAATAGCTTCAGCAGTTTGCTTGGCAGTGGCTGGCTGTAATTCAGGCGTCGGCGTTGCAGCAGGGGGTTGAACAACTGGCGGCGAGCTGAGTGGCAGTGCACTCGTCCCTTCCCCGTCATGACCGGCTGAACATGCGGCGGAAGCGACAACAAAGATAAACAGCAGCATAAACTGTGCCAGCATTTTTTTCATCAATGAAACCCTCCACTCTCTAAAGTTAGTTTAACCACAAAGACGTATCAAAGACGTTATTGTTGCAACATAGGCAGCCTATTTTAGTCTAATAGTTGCAGGAATCGGCCGATATTTGATACAATTAATAATGTGATTTAGTAAATTTATTAACTAAAACTAATAGTCTTATGTTTTCAAACAGCAAAACGGAAGCAAAAACCTCTGCTGCTATAGGAGCGGATGAACGGAAACTACTTTGAAATGGTGATGCGATGGCTACGATCAAACAAATCGCCGAAAAGGCCGGCGTCTCCTCCGCAACAGTATCTCGCGTATTGAACAACGACGCCTCCATGGCAGTCAGCGATGCGACGCGGGCGCGGATTTTCGCGGCAGCCGAGGAGCTGCAGTACAAGCCGACCCGGCTTAAGCGCTTGAAGCAGGAGGGACTCGTCGCAAACCAGCAAATCGGTTTGCTGCTCTCGTTGTCGGTCGAGGAGGAAAGCAGTGATCCTTACTTCGCTTCCATCCGGCGCGGCATCGAAAGCCGCTGCGAGGAGCTTGGTTTATCCATCGGAAAAGTATGGCGGCTGAACAGCGGCATGGAGCTTCAACCGGGACATCAGCTTAGCGGACTTATCGCGGTAGGCACGATTGCTCAGGAGACCATCATCCATCTCATTGGCCATACGGACCGGGTTGTACTGGTCGATAATTGGGAGCAATTGAGTGATTATGACTCTGTGCATCTCAATTTCCGGCAAGCCGTCAATAGTGTGGTTGATCATTTGCTGCATTTGGGGCACGAGACGATTGCTTATATCGGCGGTGACAGCGACGAAGGCTTCGATCCAAGAACCAGGCATTTCAAGGAACGTTTGGCGAAGGTAGGACTTCTTAAGGAAGAGCTGATTCTGCATGCAGGGGATTGGTCGACGAATGGCGGCTACGAGCAAATGAAAGCGCTGCTGCTGCAAAAAAACCGGCCGACCGCTTGCTTTATCGGGAGTGATCCGATGGCCGTTGGCGCTTTGCGAGCTCTGCATGAGCATAGCGTAGATATTCCAAACGAAATGGCGATCGTCGGTTTTGACGATATCGAGATGTCTGCTTTTCTCAGTCCGCCGTTGTCCACGGTGAAAGCCTATACCGAACAAATGGGCAAAACGGCTGTTCAACTGCTGATGGAGCGAATCGAGGGCCGTGAGGCATCGATGGAAGTTACGATTGAAACGAAGCTTATTATTCGTGAAAGCTGCGGCGGTATAGCTGCAAATAGTTAATACGACCTGGGAGGCTTACAACATGGGAATTCAATTTGATGCACAGCAACAAATTTTTCATCTGCAATCTCGCGACACGAGCTATGTGATCAAAATCGTAAGAGGCGGTTATCCTGCGCATCTTTACTGGGGCCGCCGCGTTCGCGGCAGCCGTCTGGAACGGCTGCTGGAGCTGAAAGAACGCTCGTCGTTCAGCCCGACGACCGATCCGGAATTTTCACTGGATACACTGCCGCATGAGTATCCGGCCTTCGGCAACTCCGACTTCCGCTCGCCAGCTTACCAAGTACAGCTGACAAACGGCACGACTGTATCGGATCTCCGTTACGAATCGCATGAAATCCGCAAGGGCAAACCGCAATTGGCAGGACTGCCTGCGGTCTACACGGAGAGCGATGAGGAAGCGGAAACGCTGGAAATTACGCTGAAGGATGCGCTGTCGGGATTGACCGTTGTGCTGACATATACGGTATTTGAGAACTACAACGCAATTACACGCTCTGCTAGACTGATCAATAACGGCACTGCTGATCTGAAAGTATTGCGCGCTTTGAGCATGAGTCTTGACTTTGCAAATGATGAGTATGAGATGCTTCAGCTGTCGGGGGCTTGGGCGCGCGAGCGTTACATTCACCGCCGCAAGCTGGTGCCGGGCATGCAATCCATTGAGAGCCGCAGAGGCTCAAGCAGCTCGATGCAAAATTCGTTTATCGCCCTACTTGGCGAAGGCGCCGATGAAGATCATGGCGAAGTTTACGGTGTGAATCTGGTCTACAGCGGCAGCTTTACAGCTGGGGTTGAGGTTAGCCAGTTCCACACGTCCCGGTTGTTCATGGGCATCAATCCATTTGACTTCAACTGGCTTCTGGAGCCGGGTGAGCAATTCCAAGCGCCTGAGGTTGTGCTCGTGCATTCCTCTGAAGGACTTGGCGGCATGTCGCGCTCCTTCCATGACCTGTATCGCGAACGCCTAACGCGCGGCAAATTCCGCGATCAAAGCCGTCCGATTCTGATCAACAACTGGGAAGCGACTTACTTTGATTTTACGGCAGACAAAATCGAAGCGATTGCGAAAGCCGGCCAAGAGCTGGGGCTTGAGCTGTTCGTACTTGATGACGGCTGGTTCGGCAAACGGGATAACGACAGAAGCTCGCTGGGCGACTGGTTCGTCGATCGCCGGAAGCTGCCTAACGGCCTTGAAGATTTGGTACAACGCGTGCGCAACCTCGATATGCAATTCGGGCTATGGTTCGAGCCAGAGATGATTTCGCCGGAGAGCGAGCTGTATCGTGCTCATCCAGACTGGTGCCTGCACGTTGAAGGTCGCACAAGAACGACTGCACGCCAGCAACTGGTGCTTGACCTGTCCCGTGCCGATGTACGGAATTACATCGTTGAGACAGTGTCTGCTGTACTTGCAAGCGCGCCGATTACGTATGTGAAGTGGGATATGAACCGCAATATGACGGAGATTGGCTCTGCTCTGCTGCCTGCAGAACGCCAGCGGGAGACTGCGCATCGCTACATGCTGGGTCTGTATGAAGTGATGGAGCGAATTACTTCGGCATTCCCTGACATTTTGTTCGAAAGCTGCTCCGGCGGCGGCGGACGTTTTGATCCGGGCATGCTCTACTACATGCCGCAAACATGGACGAGTGACAACACAGATGCCGTCTGCCGTCTGAAAATCCAATACGGCACAAGTCTCGTTTATCCGATCAGCTCGATGGGCGCGCACGTATCTGCCGTTCCGAATCATCAGGTTGGCCGTTCGACTCCGCTTGAAACCCGCGGCAATGTCGCGTTGTCCGGCAACTTCGGCTATGAGCTCGATCTGACGAAGTTCACGGAAGATGAGAAAACGGTGGTGAAGGATCAGGTTGCCTTCTATAAGGAAGTCCGTCACATCGTGCAGTTTGGTGATTTCTACCGGCTGAAAAGCCCATTCGAGGGCAATGACACAGCTTGGATGTTCGTGTCCAAGGATAAACAAGAAGCGCTGGTATTCTTCATGACCGTGCTGCGCCAGCCGTATCACCCGCTTAACCGCTTTACTCTGAAAGGGCTTGATCCAGAACTGGATTACACGCTTCAAGAGAGCGGAGAGGCGTACGGAGGCGATGAGCTGATGTTCGCGGGTCTGCCATTCCCTCAGTTCCATGGCGATTTCGAGAGCAAAGTTTACCGCTTCAAAGCTAAAGCATAAAAGAATAAAAGGCGTTTCGGGAGCAGCTCCCGAAACGCCTTTTTGTTTTTGTTTATTTCACCAGTGCCTTCATGACATCGTCAATGATTCTTTCGTTCGCCAGTTTGCCTTTGTATAGCCAACTGCTTTTCGAATCGAGCTCAATTACGTTTCCAGCTTTTACAGCAGGGATGCTTTTCCAGATCGGACCATTAATAACGGAGGTATCGCCGGCGCTTTTATCGCTGTTGAGGAGGAAAATATAATCGGCATCCAGTTCAGCGAGTTTTTCCAGTGCGATCGGACTCCAGTTGCCGCGTGATTCCTCTGGAATTTGGATCACGAGATTCGTAGGCTTCATGCCAAGGTCGTCGTAGAGAACAGTACCGCTTGATACCTTTTCGTCAACGAGATAAAAGCTTTTGCTTGTCAGCCATAGGATAGCCGCCGATTTCGTGCCGATGGCTTCGGCCAGCTTGGCTTTGCTGTCCGCCGCTTTTTGCTCATAGTCCTTGATCGCTTGCTCCGCCTGCTCGGATTTGCCAAGCAGACCGCCAATGGTCCGCAGCGCTTCACGCCAGTTGTTGCTTACTTTGTCACCGACAACATAGGTCGGCGCGACTTTGGCATATTGCTCGTACAGCCCTTTCTGCGCGGTTGCTTCAGAAGAGACCAGAATCAAATCCGGCTCGAAGCTCGCTACTTGCTCTGGCGGCATATCATCGTCGACCGTAGGTACTCCAGCGAGTTTATCCTGCAAATAGTCCTGAACGCCGCCTCCGCCGTAAGTCCATTGAGCAACGGGCGTAGTGCCAAGGGTAAGCACCGGGTCTTCCAAATAAGAAGCTACAATCCGCTGCGGATTGGCCGGAATTGTTACTTTGTTGCCGGCAGCATCGGTTACGACTTTTTCGGTTGCCGGTTCAGTGCTTGCCTCTGGTGAAGGCGATCCGCTCGTATTATTCGAGCTTTGGTTAGCGCCTTTGTTGGAATTGCCGCCGCAGGCTGCAAGAAGCAGGGTGAGCGATAGTAAAAGTATAAGAAGTGAAGCTGGTTTTATACGGTTGCTAGTAAACATGAAGTAGAGCCTCCCAATTAAATAAGTATCACCATAGGTATCAACATCATACATTGTCCCTCTAGGATGATAATGATTATCACCATCATTGTCAACGGTTATTATTTGAAAAGCTAGGCCGTAGGTGAAGGTCTGTCGCGCATATATTCTGTTGGCGTCGTTCCCGTCTCCCGCTTAAATATTCTTTGAAAATAAGACACGTCGCTGTAGCCGACAAATTCGGCGATTTCGCCTACGGTGAGCGTTGAGTCAACAAGCATGTAGATCGCCTTCTTGATGCGTGCAGCATGCACAAACTCGCTGATGGTCTGTCCGGTTACCCGGCGGAATAATGTGGCGGCATAGTTGGGGCTTTTATGAATATAGTCGCCAAGCTCTTCCTTCGTTATCTTTTGCTGGTAGCAGTCAGAGATATATTGCTTCATCCGCTCGACGCTTTGGTGAATTTCCGGAGAATTTGTGCCCTCGTCGAGCTCGCGGTTCCAGACGGCCAGCCACTCGGTTAATGCGGCCAGCCCGCGAATATCGGCATAGGGTGCTTTGTCGGTCCAGTCCGCATAGACCGTTTTAATTCGTCCGAGGCATAAATCGTACATGCCAAGCTTCGTTTTCACCCAGGTATCGCTTTGAGCAATCGGAAGCCCCGCAAGCTGATCCGCTCCGGTAAATTCGATGACGTACTTCTCATGAAAGACAGTCGGGATACACTTGCCGTAATAGGTTTGGCAGGCGGGAATATATAAGGCTTCTCCTTTGTCCAAAATGACCTTTTCCTGCTCGATCCAATAAACGGATTTGCCATAGCTGGCTAGTACAAGCGTAGATACGCCAGGTGTCCTTGACCCGTCATCGAACCAATCGACCCCCCGGTCCTGACGAATTTGAACAAATCGAAACATGGGAAAGCTCCTTCCGGTCAATGTACTATATTTCATATAGCGTACTATATTTCGTAGTCTGTTGAAAAGATTAGCGCTACAATACTAACGACAATGTTCTTTCGGGAGGAATCGACAAAATGCGCAAAACAAAAATCGTATGTACGATGGGACCGGCCTGCGACTCGACAGATGTGCTGAAGGATATGATCCAAGCGGGAATGAACGTAGCACGGCTGAATATGGCTCATGGTGAGCTGGAAGACCATGCAGGAAGAATTGAACGCATTCGCGAAGCGGCACAGGCAACGAACGCAATCGTGCCGATTTTGCTTGATATTAAAGGACCAGAGGTTCGGATCGGCAAGCTGGAGGAAGCATCCTACGAGCTGAAGACAGGCTCGACGCTGACATTGACGACAGAAGATATTCTCGGTACCGGTGAGCGGATTCACGTCAATTACAGCGAGCTCCCGCTCGTTATCAAATCTGGGGATACGATTTTGCTGGACGACGGCTTGATCGAGCTTGAGGTTCAGTCCGTTGAAGGAACGGAAATCCACTGCACGATTTTGAACGGCGGCGTCATCAAGCCTAGAAAAGGCGTCAATTTGCCGGGTATCCGCACAACCCTGCCAGGCGTAACAGAACGCGACATTCGCCATATTCATTTCGGCATCGAGCAGGGCATCGATATTATCGCCCCTTCCTTCGTACGCCGTGCTGAAGATATTCTGCAAATTCGCGAGCTGCTTCAGGCAAACGGAGCAAGCCATATTCAAATTATTTCGAAGATCGAGAACGAAGAAGGCGTAGACAATCTGGATGCGATCATTGAAGCTTCCGACGGCATCATGGTTGCGCGGGGTGACCTCGGCGTTGAAATTCCGGTAGAGGAAGTGCCGATGATTCAGCGCGAGATGATTGCCAAGTGTAATCTGGCCGGCAAACCGGTTATCGTAGCTACGCATATGCTGGATTCGATGCAAGTGAACCCGCGTCCTTCCCGTGCGGAAGTTAGCGACGTGGCTAACGCTGTCCTGCAAGGCACGGATTGCATTATGCTCTCCGGTGAGACAGCTGCCGGCAAATATCCGGTGCAATCGATCAGTACGATGGCATCCATTGCAGTACGTGCAGAATCGATGCTGGACTATGCGGACGGCTTCCGTCAGCGCAGCTCCGAGCAGCCGACAACGACTACTGAAGTCATTAGCCAAGCAGTAGTGAGCTCGTCGCTGGAACTGAATGCGAAAGCGATACTGACGCCTACGGAAAGCGGCTTTACGGCGCGTATGGTTTCCAAGTACCGTCCTAAATCGCCGATCGTTGCCATCACTACGGATGACAATGTGCTGCAGCGGCTTGCACTGCTCTGGGGCGTTATCCCTGTCAAAGGCGAGGAAAGACCAGAATCGACAGACGGCATTTTCCAGACCGCATTGAGCAACGGCGGAAAAACCGGCTTGCTGGAAAAAGGCGATTATGTAGTCATTACAGCAGGAACGCCAACTGGCCGTGCAGGCGCTACTAATTTGATCAAAATCGAGCAATACGGCGTTTAATAAAATGAACTGCGGCATACTTCCTGAAAGGAGGGAGCCGCAGTTTTTCTTTTCTTTTGCGAGGCCGGATGAAACCTTATATGCCATAATGAAGTAAAAAGGGTAAGAAGGTTTGGAGGGATTGCGATGCGGGCTTGGCTGCAGACAGCTGCGGTTGTTTTGGTTACGGTCATTTTAACGAGGTTTATTCCGTTTTCTGCTTTTTTCCGCAATGTTGATACGCTGGTTCATGAACTCGGGCATGCGCTGGCGGCATTGCTGCTGAAGGGGCAGGTCAATCATATTTACTTATATGCGAATCAGAGCGGGGTTACCTATACGAGCTATGCGGAATCGTGGATGTCGATTCCGATCTCGCTTGCCGGCTATACAGGGGCTGCACTGTTCGCGCTGCTGCTGTTCTGGCTGTATGCGAGAAAGAATGAACGGGCAGGCCTTTATCTCGTTACGGCGCTGGCGGCAATTGGTCTTGCGCTGTTCGTTCGCAATGGCTACGGTATGCTGTGGTGCGCAGGTTTTGCTGTCATTACAGGAGTTATCGGGGCGATGGCCCCGCAATGGCTGCGGCACGGCTATTACTTGCTAATTGCGTTCATTTGTTTGGTAGAGTCGATTTTGAGCCCGTTCGTTATTTTAAGCCTGTCGATTACATCTCCTGGCGCTGCGGGCGATGCCGCTAATCTAAGCCGGGCAACGATATTGCCAGGCTTTATATGGGCGCTGCTTTTTGTTGCTTTCGCTCTTGTTTGCGCCAGATTTTCCGTATCGCTGCTGTTCAAGCGGGGATTCCGCGACCGGGTGGCGGCCGGCGGAGAAGCAAATGGCAACTTACGCCTGTAGACGGTCAGCACTGAATAAGCTCAAATAGGCAAAAAAAAGATGGCCTCTGTTGTGGGGTCATCTTTTTGCTTTAGTTGTATTCAACTCTGCGGCTCAAGTAAATGCTTCCGCTATATTTTTCTTGTACTCGAACGGCTTCTTGCTGTACGTAAGCATAAATTTCTTTCAAGCGCTGGTTCACCGGCTTTATCGTTTCTTTCACTTCACCATCGACGACAACATCGAACACGATCATGCTCATTTCACCTCCTGTTCCCTTGATGTCTTTACTATAAGGGGACAGTATTAGCGGCGTATTTAATAAACGTTAGAACAATGTTAACTTTCATGATGGAGAAGCGCCTATGATGGAAGTAGGATGAAGTGTTCGTACTTTGTTCCGTTTATTAAGCTAGAGCACGAAGAACGTCATCGATTTTTTTGCTATGAGACAGGACTCCATAATTCATCCAGGTAAGGAAATCAACCTCGTATACGCGTCCTGCTTGTACTGCCGGCAGTGACCTCCAGATTGGGTTCGTATCCGGGTCGGGAATAGATCCTTCGTATTTATCGTATACGACGAAGAGATGCTCAGCATCCAGCTCTTTCAGTTTTTCCGCAGTCAGCATTTCCAGCCGTGACGCTCGCTCTGAGAGTTCGATTGCAAGCGGATGAGGCTTCAAATCCAGATCCCGATACAAGACAGAGCCTGTATACCCAAGATCCGCTCCCCCATATAGATAAATGCCAGACGCAGACAGTCTTACGCAGGCTACAGACTGCCCGGAAACGGAGCGTCGCAAACGTAAGCTTGCTGCTTTCGCTTTATTCTCATATTGAGCAATAACTTGATCAGCTTGCTCCACTTTACCTAAAAAATCGGCCATAGTCCGCAGAGTGGCGCGCCAATTCTCGCCGGGGTGCTGAAGACGATACGTTGGGGCAAGGTGCTCAAATTGGCGGATGCTAATCGGATATTTTTCATAGCCGCCATCTAGAATGATGAAGTCTGGCTTGCATGCAGATAAATCAGACAGACTTGTTGGCTCCAGCACAGGGACATCTTGCAGACCCAAATATTCCTGCTTGCCCCATCTTGCGTCCCAGCATTGTGCAATGGGTTTGATACCGAGCGCCAATAGAAAATCTTCCATATAGGGAGCGTAGATTTTCAAATCATCCCGATGAATCCTCCGATATTGTCCAGGAGAAATGCCTACCGTTTGCTTAAAACGCCGATTGAAATAGTATTCGCTGTTATAGCCGACCGTTTCCGCTATCGCATGCAGCCGATCTTCTGTCTGAAGGAGCAGTTGCTTGGAACGCTCTATCCGTATGCCATTCACATAATCAAGCGGCAATTGCCCGGTTAGCTCCTTGAACATTCTTGTATATCGCCAGCGGCTGACCATCGTCCGTTCGGCAAGCTGATCGACAGTGAAGGGTTCGCGGTAATGCTCTTTCAAATACCGGATGGACTGCTCCATTCCGCCGCGAATGTCGGTCTCTGCCGTTTGCTGTTGGTTCTGCTGGAGAAGAAAAAGCAGCAGCTGCTGAAATCGAATCTGATTTTGAAAAAGCTCCAATTGTCCGCGAAGCAATCGATGGCTATAGATCGCTCCAATATTTTCTAGCGCCTGTGAAAAGGGAAGGCAAGCCATTTCCCCCGTACAAGGGAACGGATCAACGTCAGGGCTGGCAGAAGCTAACGTTCCGGGAACGCCGGACCATAGAAAGGAAATAATATAGCCCTGCAGTCCTTTGCATTCCGGCTTAATAGTAAGCTTCGAGCCGGGAGGGATAGTCAGACAAGTTCCGCGGACGAGACGAATACCGTCTTGGGCGAGGCGGGCATTGCCGCTTCCCTCGGTAATAACGAGCAATGTATAGACGCTTTCTTCTTCACCTTCATCGTTATATAAACCCTGCAAGGGCTCATGCCGTATCTCTTTCATCGCGCAATATGCGATAGCCGCTTGCTGCGTCAATCCAATCGCCACCTAACTGAGAATCATTATCATAGTTATAGTGTAAAAGAAAAAGCGAAGCTCTTCAAGCTTTTATTTGCTTGAAGAGCTTCGTTTGAATAATTGTTATTTGGAGAAAATGGCAGTAAGATCATCCATTTTCAGCTTATTGGCCAGAATAGCGCCGGTTTGCCAATGGGAGCGCTCTACTTTGTACACATGTCCGTTTTTAACGGCTGGAACCGACTTCCAGATCGGGCTTTCAAACAAGTTAGAGATCGCCTCTTGGTTTTCTGGAGATTCCCAGTTGCCGTTAGACGGGAGAATGATCAAGTGGTCGGCATTTAAATCGGGGATAGCTTCCATCGAGATCAAGTCGATAAAGGCTTCCATCTCTTCGACCATTTTCGGAGCTTTTAACCCTAAATCATGGTATAGTGTAGCCCCGATGAACCTGTTCTTGTAACCGAGAATATTAATCGACTTATCACTGATGTTGATGCGCAGGACGGCGACCGTTTCGTCTCCAATTTTTTCGTGCAGCAGTGATTTGGTCTCGGCTGCCTGCTTATCATAATCGCTGAGCAACTGTTCGGCTTTCTCTGGAATGCCCAGGACATCAGCCACCGTTGTCAGAATAAGGCGAGGATCTTGCAGGGCGGAATCAGGAATACGGTAAGTAGGGGCGACTTTGGAATATTGCTCATACTTCGCTGCATCCGCTCCACCGTCAACAAAGATCAGGTCAGGTTCATAAGCTAATAATTTCTCCATATCACCTGTAATATCCCATGTAGGAGAAGTCAATTTCAAATATTCTTGTGTCCCCCATAGCGGGTGGAACCATTGAACAACAGGGGTAACGTCAAGCGCTTTTAAATAATCTTCCATGTAGATGCCGGCAACCTTTTGCGGATGGACGGGCACCGTAACTTCACCAAATTGATCCTTCACGGTACGCGTTGCTCCTTCATCAGGCACCGGGCTGCTCTCAGGAGCCGTAGTACCATTGTCTTGCGTTGGCTGACTGTTATTCACATTGGAGCTGGAACCTCCGTTTGCGGCACAGCCGCTTAATCCTATCATGGCTACAAGCAGTATCGCTGCCAGTATTGCTGTCATTTTTTTCGAGCTTGTCATTGCGTAATCCACTCCTATGCTGATTGTTGTCTGTGGCGAGAATGATAGAGGGCTGACTAAATAACTATGTAATGATTCTCATTATCAATCAAGCTGACCGAGGTTATTATAGCCTCTTAATCAAAGGATCTACAATGCACATTTACTAATCAAGCGATGTACATATGAGCGAGAACTTCATCATTTCCCATTCCGTACGCAACAATAATTTCAAAAAAATGTATTGACAATTTTTAACTGACTCTATTACAATGATGTCGTTGATAGCAAATTATGGGTATAGGCTTTTGCTGTCAATGAGGGACACTGAACTTGGAGGAGCTTTTTTTTTACGACTATATTGATAATGATATTCATTTTCATAAACATATCAAAAATGATTGGTGATGCCGGCAAAGCAGAATGCTGCCAGCAAAACCCTTTTTTTTGAATCTATATTGATAATAATTATCATTATCGTTAAAGTATCGTTCTCCTCTTTCGGTTTGCAGCGTCTACAAGGAAAGGAGTGTGAAGTTCGTTCATTGTTGCTGTTTCGTTGTAAGCAGTAGAATCTTCATCCAAAAAACGATTAAGGGAGAGTGTTTGTATTGGTAATCAAATTCCGTAAAAATCTCGTTATGTTCATGCTTCTTATCGTTGTAGCTGTTGCTGCTGTCACGCCTGCTTATGCGGCAACCTTCCCTGATGACGGAACTTACAAAATTGAGTATGCGGCTTATTCAGCTACCAGCAGCGCTCCATCGATGTTATCCGGCTATATAGCAGCACCTGCTGTTGTTGTGGCCGACGGCAATTCCTTTACCGTTACGGTAGAGTTCACTAGCGACAGCTACATCCAAAACTTCCGTGTTAATAATGGCGCGGGCTATGTGGAAGCAACGAGCGTAACACCAGCAACGGCAGGCAACTATGCCTTCCAGTTCACGACTGACGATCTTGACAGTTACGTTAATATTCAAATTTACGTAGAAATTCCGTCCTCGGTATATCCTCCGAATGGCTACCAATATACACGTGATGCACGCCTCTTGTTTAACACGGCTGGCGCAGTCGAAGCGTAAAGCTGATCTTGAGAAAAGGCTTGCCTTGCAGGCAGGCCTTTTCTTCTTTACATGATTGGTCGGAGCTTATTAGCTGGCTGATCTAATTTATATGAAAAGGATGTGGAAGGGATGAAGTTGAAGGGGAACTTGGCTGCGGTAATGGCCTTTTTGTTTATATTACAGACGGCATTTGCCGCTCCATTTGGCGTATCGGCTGCCGCCGCTCCACTGGCAGATGGCGAATATCCGGTAGGATTTTATTATTATGAAGACGGAAAGCAAACTCCCTCTAAGCTTCAAGATTATTCTGTTGCGGGCAGCGGAAAGCTGATCGGGCAGAACGGGACGGTCACATTCCAGCATGAGATCGTTGCGAAGGGGGACATTCCATTCGTCGGCATCTTGAAAGATGGAGCATCCCGAGCCGTTATTAGCGGCGGTAAGCTTATAAGCGGAGCAGAGAATTACATATCGGCTTACGGCAATGATCACAATGCCAATACTGCAAGCTATGTCATTAACGATTTGTCTAAAACGTATGATATTCTCATTCACGTCTATATTTCAACGCCGCAAATTCAATATGACAATTGGTATCCGGTTCAGCTGAAGCTCGATGCTAGCGGAATTGGCCCGGGAACAGAAGGCGGTCCAGTATCAGTGGAGGAGCTGAATACGCTTATTGCGGAAGCGAAAAGCCTTCATGATGCGATAACAGAAGGAACCGGAGACGGCTATTATCCGGCTGGAACGAAAATCGGGCTACATAACGCAATCCAAAAAGCAGCTGCAATTGCAGCTGAAGAAAACGCTACTGAATTGGAGTTTGGGAAAGCTTTCTTCGAGCTTAGCAAACAGGTGGAGCAGGTCAAAGCTTCTAAAATTGTCGTAGATAAAGCAGCGCTTCGCAATGTCATTGCAGAGGCACAGTCTGTCTATACGGCATCCAAACCGTTCGGGGCAGCGGCGGTTGCGGATCCGGTTGCCTATACAGGTGCAACAGATGCGCTTCGAAAATATATTGTCAGCGGGGGAGAAATTCCCGATACGCCAATTAGCACGAGCTACCGAAACAAGCTGCAGACGTACATAACTGCTGCTATTCAGGACCGGGACAATGTACAAGCCTCACAGGCGCAAGTGAACGGCAGAGTGTCAGACCTGCAAAGCTATTTAGTCGAAATTGCAGATAATGTTGCCACACAAGGAACAGGACGATTTGTTGTGCTGGATAGCCGCTCGTCTAACGCGGCAGAGTCCGAATTTGCCTCGTATTTTGTTCCAGAAACGGTCGAAGTGATCTCGGGAGCAAAAATATACGAGCGGATTACGATCCAAAATTATAGCGAGTTTAAGTCAAAATTCGTATCGCTGGATTGGTACAGCGCTACTTATAATCCTGCCTTCAGCGATGGAACCGGTATCGGTTCCAAACAGACGGTCAGGGAGGTTGCAAACCGTCCGGATAAGGACGAATATACAGGCCAGCTTATTCTGAATTCGACAAACCTGAATGCAACGAACGGATTGCTTCCTATCGTATACAAAACGGCTGATCAGCCTGCGGTTGAAAAGACACTGTACTTGAACTTCAATGTTGAGCTGTCCCATCAGTTGAAGCAAGCGGTTGAGGCCGCTCAAGCGCTGCATGATGGAGCAGAAGCTGGAACACGGCCGGGACAGTACGGCGCCGGGGCAAAAGAAAGCTTCCAAACGGTCATAACCGAAGTGAAGCTGACGGCAGATCACCCTGCTGCAGCAAGAGCAGATATTTATGCTGCGTCCGCTAAACTGGAAGCGGCTATTCAGCAGTTTGAAGCCGCCAGAGTTCCAGATCACGCAGACGGCAATTATTATGTGGATTTCAAAGTGCTGAAGGCGGGAAGTCCGGATGCCTCTGTCATGCAGACATTTGTTGTTACACCAGGCATGCTTCACGTTGTCGGGAACGACAAAACGTTTTATTTTACGATCAAGCAGGATTCCGTTATAACGGGCTTCAAGCTTAACGGGGAAAATGTACCGGTGCTATTCAGAGATACGGCAGCGAATACCCGCGTTGTTTATTTTACCATCCCTAATTTGACGACCGTCATTGACGGCTGGGTGAAAATCGAGTCGCCGGAAAATCACTACAGCGGTGAAGACCAGATTCGGCTTCAGTTCGATCCGGCTTCGGCGACTGCAACGCAGGACGCTCTGCCTGCGCCAAGTCCGAGCCCAACACCAAGCCCAACACCAAGCCCGACACCAAGCCCGACACCAAGCCCGACACCAAGCCCAAGCCCAAGTCCAATACCGAGTACTAGCCCGGAACCAAGCCCGCATCCAAGCACTAGCCCGAGTCCGGAACCAACTCCGGGTTCAAGCTCGCCCCCGAGCCCGACTCCGACACCAAGTCCGGGAACTAACCCGGGGACTGGCACGGTACCAAGCTCCAGCCCTGCACCAAGCGCAAAACCTGGCTCTAGCCCATCCCCCGGCGCTGGAAACAGCGGGGAGCCGGCTAAGTCCTTTTCCGATACGAAAGGGCACTGGGCAGAGGCTGCAATTGTACGTGCAGAAGCGCTTGGCATTGTGAAGGGCTACAGTGATGGAAGCTTCCATCCTGAGAATCCGGTTACGCGTGGTGAGTTCGCGGTCATGCTGAGCAGAGCGTTGAAGCTGGATACAGAAGCGGAGGAAGCAAGCTCTTTCACGGACAACGGTCAAATTCCTGATTGGGCCAGTTCCCATGCTTCAGCGGTCCAGAAGCAGCAATTGATTCAAGGCTATGCCGATGGAAGCTTCCGGCCTTCCGGCAGCATAAGCCGTGCGGAGCTGGCTGTTATTATCGCACGGGCTGCGAAGCTTGATACGTCAGCGGAATCAGCATCGGCTTTTGCCGATAACAGCAGCATTCCGAAGTGGGCCGTTAAAGAGGCAGCAGCAGCTGTTAAAGCAGGACTGCTGGAAGGGAAGCCAGGCAATACTTTGGATCCGCAAGCTAACGCGACACGAGCGGAGGTCATTGCATTGATAGTGAAGCTGCTTGACTGGCAAGCGGCAAAATAGCTCTAACAAAAGGCTGGCGCCATTTGAACGCGCCAGCCTTGTTTATTGCTTTACTCACCGCCAGAAATTGTATGTCCCTGCGAGTCCTCGATGTTGTTTTTCCATTTTACACGAATGGCATGGGAGCCATCGAATAAGTCAGGGCCATTTGAAACTTGGAAATGAATATGCGCCTCGGCGGAATTGCCGGAATTGCCGGTTTTACCGAGAAGATCGCCCGTTTTGACCTTATCCCCTTCTTTTACAATAATAGTGCCCTTCTTCATGTGTGCGGTAAAGCTGTATTCGCCGCCATGGTCGATAACCACGACATTGCCTTCGGGTGCTTTTTCATTCATAACGCCAACCGGCTCATTGTCAGGAACATCATTAATAACCTTTACAACTACACCGTCTGCAGGGGCAAAGGCATCCTGATTAAAGGCGTAGTAGCTTTCGTTTTTAAGCGGATCCCCGTTATACGATTTCTCATCCTTCACTTTAATGATGTCATAGGCATAACGCTGGCCAGGATATTCGTAGTGATAGTTCACCAAAGCGTTGATTCCGCCCCAATAAACGAACCAGTCTCCTTTAAACGGCGGCTCATACGCTACCTTCGTCAATTGAGCGTCGGTATCGGGGAAGATCTCAAGCGGCCGGACCTGCAGGCTGTCAATATCATTGTTCGCATCCAGGAGTGCAATCAGCCCTTTTTTGCCGCCAGGGGCCGTCCAAGACCGCAATTCCATTCCGTTCAGCCTCATGAAAGAGGATTGCTGCAGCGAGTCTACGCCTTTGCTAAAGTTTCCAACCAGGGCGCTGAAATCAGCCAGACTGATTTCATTCCTGAATGATTGGGTCGCATGATTGTAGATGGTCTTATATTCTCCGCGCAACAGGAGGTCTGGCAAATTCTCGAATTTAAATTCGCTCTTCTCCCCTTCGTTTGTCACTGCCTCTTTCACGGTCGGTGATGGTTCCGGTGCCTCTTTACTGCCTCCGCATCCAGCCAGCAAGCCGGCAAATGCACCTGCAACCAATATTAAAGCAACTTTTCTCATCTTAAAATTTGATTTTTTCTCCAACCTTAACGCCTCCGATTTATCGATTTTCTATTCTCAGTTAGAATAACAGGGCAACCTTATAGGAACTGAACGCTTTAGTGAACACAAGCTTAATTCATTTCCTTTTTATCGTAAGCAGAATTAAGACTGTGTTAAGAGAGCACGGTAGGTTCGGCTGCAAGGATCATGGTAAACTAATGAAATAAACTGCATGAAGGAAGCTGGTGTACAGAATGAACAATCATTCCATTCTGCTTGTCGATGACGAGCATTCTATAGTTGAATTAATGCGAACGGTGCTGGAGAAAGAAGGGTTTACCGACATCGACAGTGCGTCATCTGCTGAGGAGGCTCTCGCCGCTTGCAGAGGCAAGGAATATGACCTGATCGTTCTCGATGTTATGATGCCAGGACGAAGCGGGATTGAGGCCGCTCCTTTTTTGCGGGAAATGACTGACGCGCCAATCCTATTCTTGACAGCACGAACATCTGATTTTGATAAATTGACCGGCTTTGCGGTAGGCGGCGACGATTATATTACGAAGCCGTTTAACCCGATGGAGGTTGTAGCCCGCATGCGCTCGCAGCTGCGCCGGTATACGCATGCCAAACGGCTTGCCGCTGGTCAGCCTGGAGAGAGCACACGTCTGCATGCCCAAACGCAAAAGGTCTATGATTATGGAAGGTTTCAAGTAAATGCGGAAGCGGGAGAACTAATTGTTGAGGGCGAGACGGTATCATGCCCGGCGCTTGTCTTTCAATTATTGTTGTTTTTATGCGAAAACCCGAACCGGATATTTAGCAAAAGCGAGCTGTATGAGCAAGTGTGGGGCGTTGACGCCTTTAACGATGATAATACGGTAATGGTTCATATTCACCGCATCCGCGAGCGGATTGAAGCCGATCCCTCCAACCCTCAATTTATCGTCAATGTTAGAGGCTTAGGGTATAAGCTGATACAGCCGAAAGAAAAAGGCATCGAAAAGCGATGAACATTAAGCGGCGATTAGCTTTGCGGTTTGTTTTCCAATTATCGATTGCAGGTATCGTCTCTTTGCTGATCGTAGTACTGACCGGTCTTTGGGTCATTCGTCAATATGCCGAAATTCAAATTTCCCGCGATTTTGCCTCGGTTGGTCTGGAGCGGCTCGTCGAATCCTCCAAGCTGACCAAGGACGGCTTCGAATTTGAACCAGGCTTGCTGGAGCGGGTGAAGAAAAATAACGGCTGGCTGCAAAGCCTGGATGAGAACGGCCAAGTAGAACGTTCCTACAACACGCCGAATGATGTGCCCAAACAGTATACTTCCGGGCAGTTAATGGAGTATTGGCTGAACAAAAATTCGTTTCCTTATGAAATTTATCTATGGGTTCAGCAGAAGGAAGGCAAGCTGTTTACACTGATCTACGGAACGCGCAATGAGCTGACCCCGTTGTTTGAACAAGTGAAAGCGGGTTCTGCGCTTTCCGGCAAAGAGCTAATAATTCCGGAGAGAGCGGCTGACCGGCTGCGTGCGTTAGGCGGATTTGTTCAATTGCTGGATCGGCAAGGCAAGGAGCTGGCTTCGTTCAATAAACCAAAGGGAGTTGAGGATCACTATAAAATAGACGATATGGTCGTTCGTACTTTGTACTTCTACCGTTTTGACGACCGTATTCTCACCTCTTATGATGAGGACACAGGCAGAACCTGGATCGTAGGCGTTCCCAATATATCCGGCGGAAGCGTGGACCGGGGGTGGCTGCCGCCGGAGGGAAAAGTTCTCCTTACCGCAATGACAGTCATGTTCGTTGCGCTAATTATCGTCTTTATCCTGCTGTCTTTATGGAATGCGCACCGTTTCGGGGGGCCGATGCTTCATACGCTGGCTTGGCTGAATTCATTAGGCAAAGGAGATTTCAATGAGCCGCTTGACCGCAGAGGCATTGCAGGCAGCCGCAAGCGGACCGGGGAATGGCGTTCGCGATACCGGGTATTTGCAGAGGTGCTTTACTCCATTGATCATCTGGCTGCGACATTATTAAGAAATCAGAAGCTGCGGGAGCAAAACAAACATTTGCGGGAAGAATGGATTTCAGGCATTACCCATGACTTGAAAACACCGCTTTCCTCTATTAAAGGGTATACGCATATGCTTGCCGAGGACAGTTATGAATGGAGCCCGGAGGAGGTTCGCAAGTTTTCCCGCATTATGCTGGAGAAGGCTGCTCATATGGATACGCTTATTAACGACTTGGCCATGTCTTACCGGATCAGCGCCGGTATGCAGCAGGAAGAAGGAGAACGAATCGAACTGAATGAATGGATGGCAGAGGCTTTGGAGCGTGCAGGATCCAATCCTTTATTCAATAAAGAGAGAATCCGGTTCGTCCCGGCAGCCAAGCCGTTGTATGCGAAGCTGCATAAGCCTTGGATGGAGCGGATCGTGGCCAATATTGCTGCTAACGTATGGCTCTATAATCCTCCGGAGACGGTATTGACGGTAAAGGTTGAAGAGGTGGAGGACAGAGGGCAAGCAGCGATATCATTCAGCGACAACGGCAATGGCATGGACGGGGATACGGCCAACAGGCTGTTCGAGCGATATTATCGGGGGACCGACAGTGCAAGCTCAACGGACGGTTCAGGCCTAGGCATGGCTATTGCGAAAGGGCTTGTAGAGGCGATGAGCGGCGAAATTACGGTGCGAACCTATCCCGGCACCGGTACGACCATCCGGTTGACCTTCCCGACAATCAAATGATTAATGAAAAGAGAGCCCATTTTGCTGAATGCAAGAATGGGCTCTCTTTTCATTAATTACTTATTCAACAAACGCTGAAGCTCTTCTTCGACAAGCGCATTGCGTTTTTCTTGCTGCGGATTAGGGATGCTGGACGCTGAGCCGCTGTAGCTGCCATGCGGCGTTTTCGAGAGCTCACGCGCTGCCTCCCACTCCATTACCTTTTGCTCGATGCGGTCAAAGCCTCTTGCGGCCGAGCTGCCTTGGAAGGATGGGGCCGCAGGCGCACCGGATACGGCTCCGGCTTGCTGGACGCGGGCAATCAGCTCTGTACGTTTGCTTTGCAGACGTGTGCGTTCTTCTTTCAAGGATTCCAGGCGCAATTCAATTTCAGTTACGGCCTGTTGGGCAAATTCAAGCAGGCGGGAAGATTCCTCAGCATGCTCCTTATAGAGAAGCTTGGCTTCCAAAGCTGTTCTTGCTTCCGCCTCGCGGTCAGCAGATGCGGCTTGTACCGCTTTGTCTTCATAGTAAGCAGCTTGGCCATTTTGCTCATCCAGCTTCGATTGCAGCATCCGTACTTGTGCTTGCTGGGAAACCAGCGAACGCTCGGCTTTGGCGATGTCCTCGTCCAAATCTCTCAAGTAATGGTTCAGCATCATGACCGGATTTTCAATTTTGTCCAACATCTCATTTGCCGCTGCTTTCGTAATCGAAAAAACTCTCTCCAAAATTCCCATCATCATCTCTCCCTTAGTTTTTTATTAATCAAATAATTAAAAGTGGTATTGGTTAGTGTAGTTAAAATCGCCGTAAGGCGCTTTAGGAACGAAGATCGATGCGACGATGTAGATCAACACGACCGCCCCGAAGCTGAATAGTGCCGCTATTGCTACCAACAATCGAACTACAGTAGGATCAACACCCAGCCACTCCCCGATGCCTCCGCAAAGACCTGTCAGCTTGCGGTCAGTCTGTGAACGAAATAATTTTTTCATTTCCCATCATCCTTTCGACTTGCTCTTCGATGTCTTTATTGTAGTATGGATTCCGGCTGCTCGTAACAGTCCCCAGTCGGTTTCTGAAACTGGCCTTAAGGCGGGGAAAGACTGAGACGGGCGGCGGGGATGGGACGGCTTTGGCCATTCTGAAGGCGATATAAAGCGATTTAAGGCTGGAGAGATAGAGAGATGTTTGTACGGTTTACTTCAGGAAGCGCAGCAGCTCTTCATTGAACTTGTCCGGCTCATCAAACAGTATGCCGTGTCCGCTCTGCTTGAACTGAACAAGTGTAGAGCCGTCGATGCCGGCGAGCAGCAACGCAGCAAATTCCGGCGGGCAGATGGTATCACGCATCCCCTGGAAGATGGTTGTCGACGTCTTGATCTGCAGTATATCTTCACGTAAATCCTCGTCCCTGAGCGATTCGAAGGTACGTACGGTGCCCCAAGCGGAAGCCTCAAGCCCAAGCTGTTGAAGCCAGTCTTTGAAAGGACCGCTTATCGCCTTCTCCCCGCCGCCATCTAGAAATTGCGAGCCAAAGTCGCGAAGCAGCTGAGGCCGGTCTTGCTGGATTGCCGCAATTTGAGCTTCAGCCTCTTCACGCTTCATGCCGTACGGGTAATGGTCCCGCTGCGTGAAGGCTGGAGCGGCTGCACCCAGCAAGGCGAGTTTCCGGATGCGATAGCCGCCATGGCGCGCCATGTAACGAACAGCAATTGCGCCGCCTACAGAGAAACCGACTAAATAGACTTGATCCAGCTCCAAGCGGTCAATAACCGCTTTAATATCATCTGCCAAGCGGTCATAGCTGTAGCCTTCTGCCGGAGCATCCGATTTGCCGAAGCCCCGCTGGTCGATGCCGATGCAGCGATACCCCTGTTCGGAGAGCCAAGTAAATTGATATTCGAACATCCGGCTGTTAAGCGGCCAGCCATGCAGGAAGATGACTGGAGTCCCTTTCCCGACATCCTCTACATATAAAGTAACATTTTTTTCAACCTCTACATAAGTTCCCATCCCATTCTCTCCTTTCGGTTCCTATTTGTTTCATTACCCGTTTTGCCGGTCATTGAAAAGCCTGTTTAATGGGAATGATGAAGGGATAAGAATAAGAAAATAGAATAAATAGGATATAGATAAGAAGGAAGGTTGTGAGAGCATGAGCAAGGAGTTTCGCGTTTCAGTGAAGAAGAAAGTGAATCTCTCGAATTATGATCCTAAGGATACGGGCCGCTTTTCAAATAAAGACGAGTTAGCCGAGGAGATTGAGCAGCTGGAGCAGGAGCTGCAGGACCTGCAGGAGAAGCTGATCGCAGGGAAAGAGCATGCTGTTTTGTTTGTTTTTCAAGGCATGGATTGCAGCGGCAAGGATGGAGTCATTAAGAAGGTTTTTGCCGGGCTAAACCCGCAAGGCATCTCGGCGCATAGCTTCAAAGCTCCGACGGAGGAAGAATCCCGTCATGATTTTTTATGGCGGACACATCAAGTTGTACCGGCACTGGGACAAATCGCTGTTTTTAACCGTTCTTATTATGAGGATGTGCTTATTACGAGGGTGCATGGCAAGGTGGACGATGAGGAAGCCCGGCACCGCTTCAAGCATATTAATCATTTTGAGTCGCTGCTGGCGGATAATGGGGTTAAGGTTGTGAAGCTGTTTTTGCACATATCAAAGCAATTCCAGCTGGAGAAGCTGATCAGCCGGATCGAGGATCCGACTAAAAACTGGAAGTTTGATCCTTCCGATTTGCAGGAACGCAAATCATGGAAGCAGTACAGCAGCTATTACGAGGAGCTGTTCGAGAAATGCAGCAAGGCTTCGCCTTGGCATTTGATCCCTTCGGATAATCGCTGGTACCGGAATTACGCGGTGCTGAAAATTGCGGTTGAAGCATTGCGCAGCCTGGATCTGAAAGAGCCGCCTGCCAATCCGGAGCTGCAGCAGCTGCTGGCTGAAATTAAGGAAGCAGAAAAATAATAATGGCTGCATGCAAGTCCCCCGGTTATTGCCACATGCCGAGGGGCTTTTTCCGCTTCTGCACAAGGTTAGAGCTGCAACTTTACTTCCCCGGACAGCGTTAGGTGGATAACGACGCACTAAACTGGAGGATTCCAATGAAATATGTCATGCCTATTCTTCTGCTAGTCATATTGATCGGATGTTCGGCGCCCAATGACTTAACAAGGAATCAATCCGCAGCCAAAAGCTTCCTTGAAAAACGGGGCTATCAAGTTTTGTCCTATGAAGCCCATGCAGAAAGTTATGAATTAACGAAACAAAAAATAATTACCCTGCCCTATATGATGTATTGGGGACTACAGTCAGTTGACCCTGTCCCTTTTTTCGGCAAAACCATTGAAGTTGAAAAATTCAGTGTAAAAAACCACCCGCTTTCTGCTGGAAAAGTAAATGTATTCGTCTATGTAGTGAATGGAAAAGCAATCGGGGGCACGTCAGCCCCGTCTGACGATGAATCTGATGGAGGATACTGGTCGTTAGACGGCAAGACGCTGGAAGAGGTTCAAGTGAAGTCATATCAAGACTGGCAAAAGGATTGGCTGAACAAATATAGCGAGTAAGCTAGCTGGTGTAGGCCTGCGGAGGCCTTTCACAGGACCTGCAGCAGAAACAGTTACAGCTTAAAGCGTAGATGGCTAAACAAAAAAAGCTGCCGAGAATTTCTCGACAGCCTGACCGCCCCCCCAGCGGGTATGTAACGGGTATTACAGATTGCTAAATGCAGCGAACATGCTGCCCAGGAACAGTACAGCAATAAGAATGTAAATGACAAGTACAATTGCAGCCCACAGCAGTGCAGCTTTATAGTAGTTTTTCTTAGTCGGATTGCCTTCCCCGAAAGCCCAGACGAACATCATGATAATGCCAACGATCGGAATGATCGAAATGAGCATCATGAGCATCCATTCTCCTACCGTAATAACCGGCGATACTTGCTGGTTGTTGTACCCCGCGTTATACGGATTTGCTTGCGGTTCATTATTGAGTTCCAAAAATGATCTCTCCCTTTGATAATAATTGACGTCGTCACACAACGTTCACATCTTATTATAGCGGCTTAAATTCACTTTACAATCCCTTTTTTGCTAAAATCCCCCTCTTTTTTCAAGACTAATTGTTTTTTGCGGTCGTTTTACATCGAAATGAGATGATGAGAGTCAAATTTTTAATGATTTTGTCAACAAAACAAAGATACCTTTGTATTATATTCCCTAAATCGTTGAACATTCTTGGCATCTTAAATAATTAACGAAAAATTTAAATAAAGCCAAGCCATTGCCAGTCCGCATAATTGTCCAAGTTCCCTCATAGACATGTTACCAGTTGGAAAAACATTGTGAAGAGGGGTTGATTGGAATGCGTCGCATTACATGGGCCGCGGCAATTTTGTTAGTTTTCTCACTCGTATTGAGCGCTTGCGGGACGAAGGACGCCGAGTCCGTGGTCAAGGAGCTCGATAAGACGGTGAGCAGCATGGAGAGCTATCGGGGGAGCGGAACGATGACTCTCAATACCGGTACACAGCCTCTCCAGTATGCGGTTGAGGTTTCTTATCAGAAGCCTAATTTTTACCGGATTAAATTGACCAACACTGAGAAAGATATTACGCAAATTGTGCTCCGCAATGACGACGGCGTATTTGTACTCACTCCCCGTCTGAACAAAGTATTCCGTTTCCAAAGCGATTGGCCGCAAAACCAAGGCCAGGTGTATTTGTATCAGACGCTGGTACAAAGCATTTTGCTCGATAATTCCCGTCAATTTGCAGTCGAAGACAACTCTTATGTATTTGATGTCATGGCCAATTACAATAATGGCTCGCTTGCCCGTCAAAAAATCTGGCTGAACAAGTCGGATTTCAAGCCGGTGCATGTGGAAGTCAGCGATACGAATGCTTCTGTAATGGTAGACGTGAAATTCGATACCTTTGAATTCGGTCCGAAATTCGAAAGCAGCGCTTTTGAGACGGAAGCGAATATGAAATCTGCCCCATCCAACGGCGGTACTGGCGATCAAGCGACAACTGTAGAGCCTGATGACAACGGAGAAGGCAGCGAGCAAGCCACTACTCCTAGCGATAACAGCAGCAATGCCGGCACAAAAGCTGGCGCTGAAGCTAATAACGGTTCGAAAAAGGACCCTGCAGCAGGTAAAACGGATAATGCCAATGCAAACGGCGGGAAAACGGAAGAGGAAACCGATGAGACAATCGCTCAGCCGAATGAAGCGGGAGCCATTCTGCAAGTGATGCTGCCAACCTATATGCCGCAAGGCGTCTCGGAGAAAGACAGCGTGGATATCGTATTCGGCGGCAACGCCGGTCTCATGACCCGTTACACGGGCACCTACGACTACTCGCTCATTCAAACGCAGCCGAAGGATCAGGCGGCATCCTATAGCGAAGGCGAAATGTTTGATCTGGGCTTCACGATCGGACAAATCAGCAGCGGTGAAGAGCAGCGTACACTTACATGGTTGTATGAAGGCAATCAATTCCGTCTAACAAGCTCTACGTTGTCCGACAAGGAATTAACGAAAATTGCGCAATCCGTTCAGGCAGACACGTCAAAATAAGCGGCAGCGAGTTTCCAAGAGGTGCTAACTGTTTCAGGCGGCCAATTCATTGACAGCCCAAGCGGCAACGTATAACATTGTTTTTATGATGTTTATCGTCCGGACTGGATGTTGGATTTAGGGATTGGCCGTCAGAGAGGTTAGGTGAACGACTTGGATTCGTATTATCGCCCGACGAGGGTAGAAATTTCGCTCGATGCACTCAATCGCAATCTTCAAGCGTTCCGGAACACGATGCCTGAAGGCCGCCGGCTGCTTGTTGCTGTGAAGGCGAATGCTTACGGTCATGGAGCGGTTGCAGTTGCCCGCGAAGCCGAACGGTTTGGTGTCGACTATCTGGGCGTCGCTTTTCTAGATGAAGCGCTCCAGCTCAGACAGGCCGGCATAACGGCACCGATACTCGTGCTGGGTTACGTTCCCGCATATGCGCTGGAAGTTGCCCGAAGCCATGACGTTACGGTTGCCTTATTCCGTGAGGATGTTCTGGAAGCGGCTGCGGCGCTGCCGCAGAGTGAAGACGGCAAACGGTTGAAAGCGCATGTCAAGATGGATACTGGCATGGGTCGGTTAGGGTTGCTCGGCGTTCAAGCCGTTGCTGATTTTATCGAACGGGCGCTGAAGGTTCCGCAGCTTGAGGTTGAGGGACTGTTCACTCACTTTGCCCGGGCAGATGAGCTGGATAAAAGCCATACTAAGCAGCAGTATGAACGATTTAGTGAAATTGTGGATTATGTCAAACAGAAGCAGCTGCCGATTAAGATTATACATTCTGCGAACAGCGCAGCCGGAATCGATATGCCGGAATGGCCTAGCGATATGGTAAGGCTGGGCATCAGCATGTACGGTCTTTATCCTTCAGTTGAAGTGAAGCAGGACGCTATTGCGCTTGAACCGGTCATGTCGCTGAAAAGCGAGGTTGTCATGGTAAAGGAAGCGCCTCCAGGCTGGGGAATCAGCTATGGCTCCCGTTATGTCACTTCAAAGCAGGAGCAGATCGGAACGCTTCCCATTGGTTATGCCGACGGGTTTAGCCGGATGCTGGGCGGTAAAGCAAAGGTGCTGGTTAGAGGTGTGAAAGTGCCGGTGCTCGGAACGATCTGCATGGATCAATGCATGATTGCTTTGGACGAAGTATCAGTTGAGGAAGCGGTTCAGCCGGGCGAAGAGGTCGTGCTCATCGGCCGTCAGGGCGATGAGTGCATTACGGCCGAGGAAATCGCGGATCAGCTCGGTACCATTAATTACGAAGTAACATGCATGATGGCTGCCCGTGTTCCGCGTATTTATATGAAGAATGGCAAAGCGGTTGCAGTCGAAAATCCGTTGATTTAGGTGGAAAATTTTCCAAAACGCAAAAATTGCCAGAGTAAAAAGGAATTTCGTCAATTATCGCGAATTAAGTAAGGCAACTGATGTACAGGGAGCTATACGCGAAATCATACAGCATATTTGATATACGCAACACATAGATATGTTGGAGTATAGCGACGGCTTATTAATGCAATAATGAATATGAATGGTTGTTGGAAAAGTTTTGGGGGTGCTTGCTCGGTGGCCAATGTGCAGAACACCAAGAGGATCATGATTAGTTTGCCGGATCAGCTATTGGAGGAAGTGGACGGAATCGTCGCGAAGGAGAACTCTAATCGCAGCGAATTTATTCGGCAGGCCATGAAGCTGTATCTTGTCGAACGTAAAAAACGGCAAATCCGCGAATCCATGCAGCGCGGTTATCTCGAGATGGCGAAAATCAACTTGAATATGGCCTCAGAAGCTTTTCAAGCGGAGGAAGAAGCCGACAATATGCTGGGGCGTCTCGTAAGCGGGGTGTAGAGCTTGATCGTTAAACGCGGTGATGTTTTTTTTGCGGACTTGTCCCCCGTCGTCGGATCGGAGCAGGGGGGCGTAAGACCGGTGCTTGTCATTCAAAATGACATTGGCAACCGTTTCAGCCCGACTGTAATCGTGGCTGCAATTACGGCGCAGATTCAGAAGGCTAAGCTTCCGACTCATGTCGAGATGGATGCTGCTGCCCACGGATTTGACCGTGATTCTGTCGTGCTGCTGGAGCAGATTCGAACCATCGATAAGCAGCGGTTAACCGATAAGATAACCCATCTGGATGACGAGACGATGCGCAAGGTCGACGATGCCTTGCTGATCAGCGTTGGTTTAATCGATTTTTAATGGTTTTTGGATAGCGAAAAGAAAGCTTCTTTCTGCTCCGGCATAATGCCGTCTGCCGGGAGAAGCTTTTATTATTAACGTACCGATTGTTAGAATTGTTGCGCAATTCAAATTATGTATAGACAACATTGCTATTAGTTGTTATTATTACATTAATTGGTTGTTGAATTTCTATATAGTTAAGCAATGCTTTGCGAAGAACGCAAGTAGATTAGCCTTAAGGGCTACTGCTGCGTTCTTTTTTTTATGCGTTGCGGGCTTAGGAGGAGAGAAAAGATGAGCAGAAAGCGTAGTGCGGGTATTAGTGTGGCGGCCGCGCTCCTGTCGGTCTCGGTCGTTTATGGTTTGTTCCATATGCAGCGGCTGCAGCTGGAGAAGCAGGAGACGGTTGCGGTTGTCGTGCCGAAGCGGTTCATAGAAGCGGGCAAGCGTCTCGAAATGGAGGATCTAATTTACCGTCGTATGCCGCGGGATACGCTGGACAAGGATATGCTCCTTGATGCAAGCGCAGTAGCCGGGATGGAGACCGTCGTTCCGCTTGGAACGAATGAGCCGATTCTTGCATGGAAGATCAACCGCTACCGTTTGCTTCCGGCACGCTCAGAATCGACATTTCAAATCCCCCGGGAATACGTCCGCTCGATCTCTAACGGTATCCGGGCTGGTGACAAAGTAACCCTTTATGTATCCGGGGAAGGCGAGCCGTCCCGGCGGCTGTTCGAGGAACTGATAACGGTCGCATCCGTGAAATCATCAGGCAATACGGAGATCGACAATATGCAAAACTCGAATCTGTTGTCGCTCGCTGACGATGATAGGGCTCGTATGTACGCTTCGAGGCGGGATGCGAACGGGATGATTGACTATATTAATTTGAATCTGACAGAGGCGCAGTGGCTGCTAATTGACGGCTACTGTAAAGAAGGTGCGGGCAAGCTGGTTATCGCGTTTAGCCCGGAGTCGCTTAACGTGCCTGCGGAGCGGACGGGTGAGGGGTCATGAACGAAGCGGGAGCCGCTTCGCCAGTTATCGCTTTAGTGGGGACTACCCCGAATATCGGTACGACAACGGCGGCATTTGCATTGGCTTACCGGATTGCCGAAGCGAGCGATAAGCAAATCGTTTACTTATGCCTTCATCTGAAAAGCGCCAAAATCCACCGTTATCTCGGAGTGGACTCGCCTCCTGTCACATTGGACAAGCTTCGCCCGGAGCTTAAATCCGGTTCCTTAACGGCAGACAAGCTGCAGCGGGCCGTACATCGGGTGCCGGAACGGCCTTGCCTGCAAGTGCTGTTCGGCAATTTGCACCGGGATCAGGCCGAATACTTCACACCGGAAGAGGTTGAGCATTTGATCGACATTGCAGCAAGAGCCTTTTCCCTCGTCATCGTTGACGTAGGTGCCTATTGGGACAATGCAGCTACGATTTGCGCCTTGCGCAGAGCGGATTCCCGGATTGTCGTGACGACCGGCGCCTTATCGCATTTTCAGGAGGACGGGAAGCGCTGGATTCATCAGCTATCCCCATTGTTCGGCATTCAATCCGAGCAGTTTGCAACGATCGTTATTCAATCCCCGTGGGGCACAGGAGGTTATCGTATGAAGGAAATATGCAAAGAGATGGGTACGGCGAAGCTTGGAAAGCTTCAGTTGTCGAGCAATCTGTTCACGCAATTGGACAAAGGAACTTATAGTCAATGGTTGAAGGATGATCCGCAAGGAAGGACAGCAATGAAGCGACCGGCCGAAAGTATGATGATCAAGCATGGTCTCCGCCGTGACTTTCCCGCTGTCCATACGCAGCCCTGGTACCGGAAGCTGCTGTCGCACCGGAACGGGGTCGGATCATGACAACAGGCGCTGAGACCGGGAGCGGCGGCGCAGGACGGTTTTCTCCTACAGGCTATGCTTCGGCTGTCCGCCGGCTTGCCCCGGTAGGGGAAGGTGAAACTGCAGGACGCAGACAGGAACGCAGCGACGATTTCAGCAGGCTGGCGGAGGAGATGAAAGCTTACCTGGCTTCACCGCGCGGCTTGTCGGAGGAGGAACGGCAGCAATATAACGAAACGTTGAACCGGGCGGTTCTGGGATTTGCTGATGAAAGGGAGCAAATTCTTGCCATTATTGAAGATCAGCTCATTCGGCTGCGTATCCATCAGCTGGAAGGTTATGCGCATAGCTATCAGACTCTAGCTGAAGCGGTTTTTGCCGAGGTTATCGGTCTGAATGTGCTGGAGCTCGTTCTTCGCCAGAAGGATGATCTCGAGGAAATCCAGGTAGTAGGCACCGTTATTTATGAAGTGCGAGGCGGACATGCTGTACGCTCAAAGCATTGCTTCGATCATGAACGCGAGGTGGAGCGAATACAGCAAAACCTTGTTCTCTATAATAATGACCGGATTGGCCCGCGTAAAAGATGGGCCGAGGTTGTGCTCCGGGACGGCTCGCGCGTCACGATGACAGGCTTTGGCTTCACGTCGAGGCCAACGCTGACGATTCGATTTTTTATCGTCAGGAGCTTTAGTCTGGCAGCACTGGCTGCCCCGCCCTATTCGACGCTGAATATGCGCATGCTGGATATGCTTCAAGCCGTCCTCCAAGCTCGGTTCAATCTCGTCATCATCGGGCCGACCAATTCCGGCAAAACGCATCTAATCAAGGCGCTCATCGCCGAACTTCCCGATGAGGAGAGAATCGTAACGATCGAGGGCCGCTATGAGATGATGCTGGGCAGGGATTTTCCGAATAAAAACACGGTGGAATATGAAGCGGAGGAAGAGGATTCGCTGCACCGTGCGGAACAGGCCTTCAAGCTTGCATTACGTCAATCTCCCGACCGTATCATTCATGCGGAGATAAGGGATATGGATGCCAATATTTATGTTCGGGCCTGTACGAGGGGACATTCCGGCAGCATGACTACCGTTCATGCCAATACGCTGGAGGATGTGCCGGAGGCGATCTGCGACATGTGCATGCTGGATGGACGGGGAATGAATCCGGAGCGGCTGACGAAGCGGATTGCAGAGTATGTGACGCAAATCGGCATCGAGATGCGAAATGTGAACGGCAGACGGGTTATTGCCCGCATTGGAGAAATCGATTGGGCTTCAGGAGGCGTTATTGTTCGGGATTGGGCTCGTTACGATGAACATACGGGAGATTGGCTATTCCCGGAAGCTCCGTCTGCCAATGCTAGAGTAAGGTTTGATCGGGGAGGAGCGGCTTATGAATAAACTGTCGATTGCTGCTGCTGCCCTGCTGCTGGTTCTGCTTCTTTTCATAGCTATCCGGTTCGCGCTTACATTGTGGAGCGCTGAGCAAGCAAGGCGGGATAAGCTAGCCTTCCGTCAAAGGGGACGTATCAGCTTCCGGCTGACCGAAAGATTGAAGCGGTATGACAGGCTGTACAGCCATTTGGCGGAGCTGCTCGAAACGCTGCAGCTCAAGCTGTCGCCGACAGGACTGGCTGGCTTTTCGGTTCTATTGCTTCTTGCCGGCATTGGAGCAGGCGGGATTTATTTTCAAAGCATAAAAGGGACACTGCTCATCGGACTCGTTACCGGCTTTCTGCCGTACACGACGCTAAGAGCGATGCTCGTTCAACGGCAGTTGCAGCTGCAGCTTGATTTTTTGCCATCCATTGAACTGTTCTATCAATGTTATTTGGTGACGGGGGGCAGGCAGGTGCGTATTGCACTTCAGCGTACTGTAGAGGAGAGAAGGCTGTTAGGGCCAATTCAGCCCGTATTTGAGCAGCTATACCGTAATCTGTCTGTACGGGGAGATGATGAAGCCAGCCTGCGCATTTTCGCCGCTTCGCTTGGCCATATCTGGGGCCATTATTTTGTTAATATTATCCGGGCGGCACTCTCTGAAGGGACGCCGATTGCTGACAGCTTGAAGGAGCTCATTGCGGACATGCGCAAGGCCAGGCGATCGAATGAACAAGAGCGTAATCGGCTGCTTGAAATCCGAATTGTCAATTTTACACCGCTGCTTTTTCTAGCTTTGTTTATTGGCATTAATGTGCATTACAACAAACAAAGCGCTTATCGGTACTACGTTCTTGACCCTGGCGGGAGAGACATGCTTCTCAATGCGGTTGTACTTATCTTTTGCTCGTTTCTAATGGGATTATGGCTTTCGCGCCGAAAGCTATAGCCAGCCGTAGCCGTTGTACTGATAAATAAGAGAGGAGGTTAGCGGCGGCTATGCAAATGCAAATGACCCAATGGCTTACGGGCTTCAGCCTATTTGCAGGTCAGCTGATATTCGGTTTTTTTGCCGTGCTTGCTCTGTTTCGGCTGCTTCCGCGAAGAAGACCGCGCTGGACGCATTTAGTGAAGCTGGACTGGCAGCATCAAACGGTACCGGACAGATGGCTGCGAAGACTGAGGCTGGCGCGGGAGCAATCTTCCTTTACCGAGCGGGAGACGCTGCTGGCCGGCTGCGGTTTTACGGCTGATGCAGCTTGGTACGTTGCTGGAAGGCGCATACTGCTTGTTGTGCTTCCGTTGATTATGTTAGGGCTGCTCGGGCTGCAACTGAGGCAGGGGCGAGTCGGGCTTTTAACGATCGGGCTTGTTGTGCTGATAGCAGCGCTATACGCAGATTTGCCTTGGCTACGTTCAATTCGCAAGCTGAGAGCTTACCGCATTACGAAAGAAATTTATATTATGAGCAACCAGCTGCTTTACTTGGCCGAATCTTCGCTCCATATTCATACGAAGCTGACGCGCTGTGTGCCGTATACTCGCGTTCTGCGGGGAGAGATGGACAGGTTGTTGACGGAGTGGTATCACGATGCCGAGCAGGCGCTTCGGCGGTTTAAGCACCGGATCGGAACCGATGACGGCATGAGCTTTGCCGAGACCATTGACTCCTTAAGACTGCATGAGAGTCCGGAATACTATGAGCTGCTTCGCGAGCGGATTCAGGATTATAAGGAGAAGTTAGAGCTCGCGAAGGAAAGCCGCAAGGAGACCGCTTCATACGGGCTGTTTATCATTGCAGGAATCCCTATTCTGTATACATTCCAAGTGTTTATCTATCCATGGATCAGAGAGGGACAGAAGCTGTTCGAGTCTTTGGGTTAATTCGCTATGGAAAGGGGGGAAAAGAATGCGCAATATTTTAATGACCGTTATGATGCTGGTTGTCGTGATTTTGCTGTTCAATAACATTATCACGAAGGATACGACAGGAACGAGCAGTCAAATTACGTCGCAGGGCGAAGCCGCAAATACGAAAATCAGCCAAATGCTGCCTAGCAGATAGGCTTGCTGGAGGTGTAGGATGAGAAGCATCCTAATGACACTGCTGCTCCTTATCGTCGTCATTGTCATCTATACGAACGTTATGGAAGGGGAGCGCGGAATGAACAAAAGCTTGAGCGATTCCGGTGACGCAATCGGGGGCTACATCCGGCAACTAAGTCCATGAAAAGCATACTCGTATTTGTCTTATTCGCCGCAACGATGTGCTGGATGATGTTCTCGCCGATTTATCGCCATGTTCTCGTTGTCAGACAAGCTGTCTTGCAGCAGGAGACCGATTATTTGCTGGAGGTTGGAGCAAGCGGAAGCTATGGTTATATCGATACGGACATGATCGACCAGTCCCGAAGCAGGCTCGCAAGCTTCGGAATGCGGCCGGAGGCGGTGGAGTATGCAGTAAGCTCTGACAACGGGCTTGGAGCAACGAATCCGGCTGCGCCGCTTCCCCGGGGGAGCGGGCTGCGTCTGACGATGAGCTATCCGTATGAAAATTTATTTCAAATCGACCGGTTAATTGGTCTGGCTCCTGTAGATGAGAATGCGAGAATGAGAGCTTTCGGAATTAAAATGAGCGAGTATGTACCTTAGAAAGGGGCAATCGTTAATTGTACAAGCTGCTGCTGTTGACGTTAATGGTAACGGTGTGGATGACGCTTCATTTGCAGCAGACGGATGAGGAAGCGGCTATGAAGCTTTTGTATCAAGGGAAGCGGGCTGTCAATCGCGCTGCACATGCCGCGGCTCTCCAGCTTGACCGGCAGGCTTTGTCCGAAGGGATTATTCGCATTGACGAAGCTGCGGCTAGAGCCGCAGCTTCATCTTATTTGGCGGCAAATCTGCAGCTAAGCGCGAATGATTGGAAGCCGCTGCCGAACTCTCCGCTCCGCGAGCCAATTGAGCTTCTCGTATTTCAAATTATTGATGAAGGCGTAAGCTTTCCATACGTTTATCGTAACGACGAATACGATTATGAAGCTACGCTGCGCAGCCCCGGGGTCATTCTTATTATTCGAATGGAGCATCCTCGAATTTTCACGGCTACTCCGCCGATCGGCTGGGAGATTAAAGGCGTTGCGGAGCAGGTGATTGGATAGTTTTTTAGTAACCATAGGTTAACGAAGCAGGTTCGCTATTTGCGATATTGCTCCGTTGCAGTAGTTTTAGTTACTCATAGGTTAACGGCTAATTACGGGCGCTTCACTGAATTGCGAACCATTCTTCGCTGTTGGCGAACCTAGCTTCTCGGATAGCGAAATTTGGTTTGCTGTTGGCCGTTCATGCGCAGGATTGAGGCGGAATAGCGAAAGCAGGTTCGCTAGAGAACGAACCTGCTTATCCTCGAACGAAATTACCTTCGCAAATTAGCGAAGGTGATTCGTTGTAGTTCTAGTCATTCTCGAATAACGAAGCAGATTCGCTATTTGCGATATCGCTCCGTTGCAGTAGTTCTAGTTACTCATAGGTTAACGAAGCAGGTTCGCTCTCTAGCGAACCTGCTTTCGCTAATCCGCCTCAATCCTGCGCATGAACGGCCAACAGCGAACTAAATTTCGCTATCCGAGAAGCTAGGTTCGCCAACAGCGAAGAATGGTTCGCAATTCAGTGAAACGACCGTAATTAGCCCCCCTCGAGCGAAATTACCTTCGCAAATTAGCGAAGGTAATTCGTTGTAGTTCTAGTCATTCTCGAATAACGAAGCAGATTCGCTATTTGCGATATCTCTTCCTTTGTAGTTCTAGTTACTATTGGTTTACGAAGCAGGTTCGCTCTCTAGCGAACCTGCTTTCGCTAATCCGCCTCATTCCTGTGCATGAACGGCCAACAGCGAACCAAATTTCGCTATTCGAGAAGCTAGGTTCACCAACAGCGAAGAACGGTTCGCAATTCTGTACAGCTCCCGCAATTAGCCCCCCTCGAACGAAATTACCTTCGCAAATTAGCGAAGGTGATTCGTTGTAGTTCTAGTCATTATCGAATAACGAAGAAGATTCGCTATTTGCGATATCGCTCCGTTGCAGTAGTTCTAGTTACTCATAGGTTAACGAAGCAGGTTCGTTCTCTAGCGAACCTGCTTTCGCTATTCCGCCTCATTCCTGCGCATGTACGACCAACAGCGAACCAAATTTCGCTATCCGAGAAGCTAGGTTCACCAACAGCGAAGAATGGTTCGCAATTCAGTGAAGCGACCGTAATTAGCCCCCCTCGAGCGAAATTACCTTCGCAAATTAGCGAAGGTAATTCGTTTTAGTTCTAGTCATTCTCGAATAACGAAGCAGATTCGCTATTTGCGATATCTCTTCCTTTGTATTTCTAGTTACTATTGGTTAATGAAGGAGGTTCGCTCTCCAGCGAACCTGCTTTCGCTATTCCTTCTCATTCCTGCGCATGTGCGACCAACAGCGAACCAATCAGAAGTCCGCATGCAAGGAAGAGGCTTATGGAAGGTTGACGAAGCTGACGATTATTGATGTAATAAGCGTAAGCTTCCTGTTCAATTTTTACTACAATAAGGGAGTATTCATTAGGCTTTGGAGTTGAGAAAATGATCGATCAATTACAGGATGTCCCTTCATCTGTAGTGTTTGAGCGAATTTCCCGCTTACAGGGAGAACTTCAGTCGGGCGGCATGGACGGTATGCTGTTATCTCAAAATATCGATTTATATTATTTTACAGGCTCCATGCAGACGGGATATGCGTTTATTCCTGCACAGGGGGAACCGATCTTTTATGTTAAAAGAAGTATAGAGCGCGCCAAGCAAGAAACAGGGGTTACGGTTAAAGAACTGGGTGCTTTCCGTCAGTTCAGGGAAACACTTGCGCATGATTATCCGGGAATGTTCAGTTCGGGTCAAGCGCTGCGAATAGCTGCCGACCTCGATGTCCTCCCTGCGCAAACGTACTTAAAGCTGGCAGAGCTGCTGGCTGGCCCGGATGGCAATGTGAAGCTGCTGGATGGATCGGCCTTGATCCGCAAGCTTAGAATGATTAAGTCGGCGATTGAAGTGGGGCGGATTGAAGCGGCTGCTAAAGCGGTAGACGAAGCGCTGACAGAATCGCTGAACGACTTGCATGAGGAAATGTCGGAGCTGAGCTGGATAGCCCGAATTGAATATGAATTGCGGATACGCGGGCATATCGGTCTCATGCGGATGCGCGGCTACAATCAAGAGATTGCGACCGGCATGCTAATAGCTGGTGCGGCGGGGGCTATGCCGAGTTATTTTGACGGTCCCGCAGGCGGGTTGGGACTTGGTGCGGCATCACCGACAAGTGTCAGCCGCAGCCTCATCCGGCGAAACGAGCCCATCCTGCTCGATATCGGCTGCTGTATCGACGGTTATATAATCGATCAGACGAGAACTGCCGTTATCGGAGAGCTTCCGGAGAAGCTGACATTCGCTTACGAGACATCGGAGGCGATTTTGCGCGAGGCTGAGAAACGAATGATTCCCGGAACCGTATGTTCGGCGTTGTATACGCATTCGCTGGAGCAAGCGCTGTCGGCCGGACTGTCCGCTCATTTCATGGGCTACGGAGCCGATCAGGCAAAGTTTCTCGGCCATGGAATCGGGCTGGAGATTGACGAATGGCCGGTGCTGGCGAAAGGCTTCGATATCCCGCTGCAGCCCGGAATGGTTATCGCCGTAGAGCCTAAATTTACGTTTCCGGGACAAGGTGTAGTAGGCATCGAGAACAGTTACCTGATAACAGATGAATCGCCTCGGCCTCTGACACGTACTAAAGAGGAATTAATTAAATTGCCCTAGAGGAGTGCTTGCCGGAATGAATCGTCCTTTAAGCAAAAGATTGGACCATGATTATATTACCGTGTACCGCATCAGTTCATTAATTACCCACGCGATCGGCTATGCGCTGGTTATCGCGTACACGGCATTGGCCGGATCTAAGGGGTGGACGTTTCTTCCGGCTTGGATTGCATTAGCCGTTGTAACGTTATCGGCCGTTTGGTTTACCTGGTTTATTCCGTTATGGAAGTATCGCAGCTTTCAGTATGAATTGTTTGATGAGGAGCTGGAACTCTCTTCCGGCATTATTTTTAAGAAAAATGTGCTTATTCCAATGGTTCGGGTTCAGCATGTGGAGCTGGAAAGCGGCCCGCTTATGCGGAAATATAAGCTGGCAAGCGTAAAGGTGGTAACGGCGGCAACGACCCATGAGATTAGCGGTCTGAAGCAGGAGGAAGCTTCCGAGTTGAAGCAGCAGATTGGCCTGCTGGCGAAGGTGGATGATCAGGATGAGTGACCGCCGTAAGCTGCACCCGGTTTACATGCTGTTTGCTCTGCTGCAGACCGTCAAAGGCTTTCTCCCAGTAATTATTATTACATTGCTGAGGGGGACAAAGCTCTCCCAGTTGAACCCTTATTGGTATATGGGAATCGGAGTTGTCATCCTGCTGCTTCTGGTGTATGGCTACTATGATTGGCGCAGGTTCAGTTATGTGCTGGAGCATGATCGTATCGTTATCCAGAAAGGCGTATTATTTCGCGATGAGAAAACAATTTATTTCTCGCGCATCCACTCCGTTAATGTGGAGCAGCCGTTAATTCAGCGTCTGTTAGGCGTTGCTCAGCTGAATATCGAAACGCCGGGCGGCAGCAAGAAGGCAGAAGGCGTATTGTCGGCCTTGTCGGCAAAAGATGCGGAGAAGCTTCGGACACAGCTGCTTGGTAGCAGCGGGAAAGCTTCCGTAGCAGAAACAGCTCAGGTTGTTGATGCTTCAGCCGAATCAGCAACCCCTCTGGTGCAGGAGACTGCGGAAGTGAAGCCGGCAGTTGACGTTCCCGAAGAAGAGGGAGCTCATTACCGTCTGAAGGGCGGGCAATTGCTTATGGCGGGGCTGACGTCAATGAACTTCGGGCTCGTAGTGGCTTTCGTTGCCGGGTTAATTTCGTTCGCGGATGATTTTATCCGGTTTATTGTTCCAGATCATTTTTATGAAAATATTGCCCAGGAATCCAAAAGCCTTATGGCTGACTATTTGAGCCTTATATTGGTTGCGGCCGGCGCTCTTTTGCTGGCGTGGCTCCTTTCAAGCGTACTGTTTCTCGTTAAGTTTGCGGGCTTTGAGGTTCGCATGGAGGGCAAGAGGGTAGCGGTATCCTACGGTCTGCTGGATAAAAAAACGCATGTGTTCGATCCGCGCAAAGTGCAGGCGGTCATCATCGAGGAAAACTTGCTGCAGCAAATGGCTGGCTATGCCAAGATTAAATTGCAGGTCATATCTTCAGATAAAAATGAACGGCTTGTCCTTCATCCTTTCATAGCGCTTGGGAGTCTTCAGGAGGTGCTGGGCAGTTATGTGCCGCATCTGAAAGTGCAAAAGGCGGATACGCCAGCTCCAAAACGGGCTCTTCTCTACTATATGAGAGGTGAATTGATCATTACAGCTATCTTAAGTGCGGTCTTGATCTACTTTTTCAAAGGCCTCGGGATGCTGTCGCTGATCCTGTTCCCAATTATCGCTTATTGGTGCTGGACCCGCTATAAGACGGCCGGAATAGGGCTTGAAAACGGACAGCTGACATTGCGCAAACGGTACCTGTCCCGCATCACTTATTACATCCGCAGGCCGCAAATTGTCGTCATGAATGTAAGACGAACGAGATGGCAGCAGCGCAAGCGGCTTTACTCGCTATCTGTGAATGCTTTGGGCAGCGAGACGGAATACAGTGTGAGTTGTTTGGATCAGGCTGCCGTTGAACCTGTATGGGAATGGTACAGCCGGGATCGAAAATAAAGAAATGGCGGTGCTTGGGAGATGATCCCGGGCATCGCCATTTTTTGTAAGGTCATTTTCGCATGGAATAATCTCTAGGCTATGCCAATCAAAATGTAAAAGTGCAGGTTGACTGCAGCTTTTTCACCCATATCGGGGCTCAAAATGCAAAAGTGCAGGTTGAATCGCCAAAATGGGGTCTAGAAGGCGGAAAAGAAGGATTTCAAATGTATTTTTACATTTTGATAGCGATTTTAGGCCTTTTGAGGCGAATCAAAATGTACATATGCATTTTGATCCTCATAACAATCTGGCAAGAGCCCAAATTTTGCAGATTATCTTGCAGCAAAAAGATGCCTGTTATATTATATGTATAACAGATGTAACAAAAAGAGCAAAAGAGGCGCCAATATGATGATTGAACTGGATTTGCAATCGGAAATTCCTATTTATACGCAGCTTATGGATCAGATCATCGAGGGAATTGCCAGCGGAAGACTGGAGCCGGGAGAGTCGCTCCCTTCGGTAAGAAGCTTGGCTTCCGACATCGGGATCAATTTGCATACGGTCAACAAAGCTTACACCTTGCTCAAGCAGGAAGGCTTCATTCAGATTCACCGCAAAAAAGGCGTCATCGTCGTGCAGAAGAATGAGATGCCGCAGGTGACGGAGCAGTATTTAGCGAAGCTGGGCCAGCAATTAAGACCGGTCGTGGCAGAATCGCTTTGCCGGGGATTAAGCCAGGAGCAGCTGACTGGGATTATCACCCGGCTTTACAACGACATTCAATCACAAAATAAGGAGTGACAGGTATGCAGGATTTCATCATTTTTATGCTGGCAGCTTACGTGCCCATGAATATTATTATGATTCTATCGCCTTTTCTCGCTAAAAGATCAATTCGATTTGGCGTTGCCATTCCAGAGCCTTACCTGAAGGATGCGAGCCTGGAGGCCGCCCGAAAAAATTACTTGCAATGGTCGGTCGTCGTCTCAATAGCGGGACTGCTTCTCTATATTGTCTTGCAACCGTGGCTGGGGGACGTACGCTTCGCAACCGCATTGTTGACTGCCATTCTGTTCTCGCTGCTGGGTCACTCCTTTTTGTATGTACGCAGCTACAGCCGGGTAAAGAAGCTGAAAGCCGATAACGGCTGGGAAATACAGGCGCCGCCGGCACAGAAAGTCGTCGTGGATATGTCTTTTCACAGACAGAAAACAAGATACTCGAATGCTTGGTTTTTGCTGCATTTCGCAATAGTTGCGGGAACTGCTATTTACTTGGCATTTAATTATGACTCGATTCCGGAGCAGATGGCGACACATTTTAATCTTCAAGGTGTAGCCGACGGCTTCTCAGCCAAAAGCTTAGCGACCGTCTTTGACATAAGCGTCATTCAATTGATTATGATCGGGATGTTCATAGGGATTAATTGGCAGATCTCGGAAACCAAACAGCAGATTGATCCGGCTAATCCGGAAGTATCGCGCCGCAATAGTATTAAGTTCCGCAGACTAAGCTCTCTATTGATGATCATCCTAGGGTTATTGATCGTCGTCTTGTTCTCCCTATTGAAGCTAGCCAGCGTACTGGAAGCGAGCAGCCGCTTTATCGGAGCGAGTACCACGTCGTTTATGATTATTCTTTTTGTTACGATTGCTATATTTATTGGTTTAATGGTTCGCGCGAAAAAAACAACGTTCTCCCACGAAACAACTGTTCTTCCGATGGACGCCGATCAGCATTGGAAGCTGGGTACTATTTATTACAATAAGTCTGACCCGGCGCTGTTTGTAGAGAAAAGGCATGGCATTGGTTACACGATCAATATGGGGAGTCCGCTGAGCTGGCTTATCATCACAGGGCTGGTTCTCATCATCGGACTCATTATTTTCCTTTCAAGCTTTGCTTCAAGCTAGAAATAACTGCAGCAAGAACTTAACGAGAGGAAGGGGATTAGAATGACTGAATCAACGTTGGAGCTGAGTAAACTGCTGCCGATCATCGCACCATTGTTTGTCATACAGCTTATATTGGTCATTGTTGCATTAGTAGCACTGGCAAAAGCGACTCGGACAAGAGGACCGAAATGGCTCTGGGTGCTCATTATCCTATTTGTTAATATCATTGGCCCTGTATTGTTCTTCGTAATCGGCAGGAGGAATGATTGATGAGCGCCTTGCTGAAAGTCGAACGTTTAACCAAAGCCTTTGGATCTACGCAGGCGGTTGCTGGCATTAGCTTTGAAATCGCTCCAGGGCGCTGCACAGCGCTTCTAGGTCCGAACGGTGCCGGGAAAACAACGACGATTCGCATGCTGGCAGGGTTATTGCAGCCTACAGGCGGAAAGCTGAGCTATGCCGGATTGAAGCCTGGACAAAGTCCTAATTCGCTGCTTGGCTACCTTCCGCAATCGCCATCCTTCTACGGCTGGATGACCGGCCGCGAATATGCCGTCTATGCGGGCCGTCTATGCGGCTTGTCCGCGGCCGAAGCGGGCAAGCAGGCTGATGCGCTGCTGGAGAGAGTAGGGCTTTCCGCCGCAGCCAAGCGTCCGATCAGCGGCTATTCCGGGGGAATGAAGCAGCGGCTTGGGTTGGCTCAAGCGCTCGTTCATAGACCGAAGCTGCTTATTCTGGATGAACCAGTATCCGCACTTGATCCGCTGGGCCGGCATGAGGTGCTGATGCTGCTGCGGGAATTGAAGCGGGAGACGACGGTGCTGTTCTCCACGCATGTACTCCATGACGCCGAACAGCTATGTGACGACGTTCTTATTATCCGGGGCGGTGAAATGGCTCTTCAAGGCTCCATAGAGGAGATTCGCAACAATCACCGAATGCCTGTCATCACGCTGCACACTGAGGGAGATCAACGCTCCATACAATGGTGCATGGCATACGAGGGCGCAGCTTATGTGAAGGAGCTGCGCAGAACCGACAAGGGGATGGAGCTTGTCGTAACCGATATGGAGCTGGCTAGACAGGAGCTGCTGGGGCAGCTCGCCAAGAACGGGATTCAGGTGGCCAAGCTGGAATTCGGCCATTCGACGCTGGAGGATTTGTTTATGAAGGTGGTGTCTGAATGAGCCAATGGACGATTATTTGGCGGAAAGAGCTGCTGGAGCTTGCCCGCAGCTATAAGCTGCTATGGCTCCCTTTGGTATTTCTTTTACTGGGGGTCAGCCAGCCGATCGTGACTTACTTTTTGCCTGATATTCTAGCGAATGCAGGCAATCTTCCAGAGGGTACCGTGATCGAGATGCCCAAGCCTCAAGGCGGCGAGGTGCTTGCGCAGACGCTGCAGCAATATGGCATGATCGGCAGTTTGATTATTGCTCTGGGCTTTATGGGAGCAGTGTCGGGCGAACGTGCCTCCGGAGCGGCTTCAATGATTCTTGTAAAGCCTGTCTCCCGAGCTGCTTATTTATTAGCCAAATGGACAGCGATGCTTGCGCTTGTATGGGGATCATTAGCTGTTGGCTACCTGGGCGCCTGGTATTATACCTCGCTGCTCATTGGAGAAGTCGATGCGGTACATGCTATACAAGCACTGCTCGTATTTGCGCTGTGGCTGTCGGTTATCGGCACGCTGACGGTAGCCGCGAGCGTATGGCTGCGAAGCGGGGCTGCTGCCGCCTTTACAGCTTTGGGAATTGCCATTCTTTTGTCGCTGACAGCCTCATTTCTTCCAAAACCGCTTGCCTGGAGCCCCGGGCAATTGCCGGGCTTGGCAAGCGGTTTTCTGCTGGATTCTATACCGGAAGCCGCAGGCCTCATTATCGCCTCAGGAGCCGTATTAACGGCAGCCGTCCTATACTTAGCTGTATGGCGGATGCGGCGGATGGAGCTTCCTTAGAAGCCGTATAAACAGACGATAATCTTAACTTCTATTACTCTATTGGACATGGCTATTATTTTTTAGTAGGATAATAGTTATAATTACCGGCTGATAGAGACTGGAGTGAAGACGATGCTGAAATTAGGGTCAAAGGTCGTCATAATCGCCGACCAATATGAACAAAATCTTCCCGTAGGGGAATATGGCTATATAATCGCTTATGACCGCAACGCCGATAACGTGTTTGACTACGTGCTGCGCGTGCCGGCGGCGAACCGGAATTTTCTCATTCCGGACGAGGATGTCGAGCTGGAAGAAGTGCTCATTCAAGAGGAAGTGGACCGCGTAGAGCGGGAGGCGCTGATTGATTATGCGCTTGCCACTTATAATGAGGAGCTGTTCAACCGGATCGTCAAGGGCGAGGAAGCGCAGGTTGAGGTAGAAAGCACAAGCAGCGAGAGCCAGAGCAAGGAAGATTTCATCCGGCAGGTTAACCTGAAGGCGTGGATTTAATTGTGTATGCTCCTTCCGATCATTCGGGGGGAGCTTTTGTTTGCCGTCGTTTTTTGCAAAAGAGTGCAGTACGACTACTTTGTGAAAATGCGAATCTAAGCTATAATGGGAAGAATGAAGTGAAGGATGGAAAGGGAGGATTATGCATTCCATGAGCATAACGTTGAAAGATGTCGAACATGTAGCCAACCTGGCGCGATTGGAGCTGTCCGAGCAAGAGAAGGAGCAGTTCACCGGCCAGCTTAATGCAATTCTGAAATATGCGGAAAAGCTGAACAGCCTGGATACCGAAGGCGTAGCGGCAACAAGCCATGTTCTGCCGATCACGAATGTGATGCGCGAAGACGTAACGAAAGAGTCGCTGCCAATCGAGAAAGTGCTGCTTAACGCACCTGATGAAGAAGACGGCCAGATTAAAGTACCGGCTGTATTGGAATAAAGAGCTTGGTTAATTGAAGGGAGGAGCTGCAGTTGGCACTGTTTGATCTGCGCCTGCAGGACGTACATAACAAACTGAATGACAAAGAAATTCAAGTATCCGAACTGGTGGATGCTTCTTACCGCCGCATTGCGGAGACGGATTCTTCCATTAAAGCATTTATTACGCTCGATGAGGAGAATGCCCGCCGTCAAGCTGCGGAGCTGGACAAGCAGCTTCAGGACGGCACGGAGCGGGGTCTGCTGTTCGGGCTTCCGGCCGGCATTAAGGACAATATCGTAACAGAAGGGCTGCTCACGACATGTGCGAGCCAATTTCTGAGCAACTATAATCCGATCTATGATGCGACAACAGTCGCAAAGCTGAAATCGGCGCAATCGGTAACGATTGGCAAGCTGAACATGGATGAATTCGCGATGGGCGGCTCGAATGAGAATTCAAGCTTTTACCCGACGCGCAATCCATGGAATACTGATTATGTGCCAGGCGGCTCCAGCGGCGGCTCTGCGGCATCGGTAGCTGCCGGTCAAGTGTATTTCTCGCTTGGCTCCGATACGGGCGGTTCAATTCGCCAGCCGGCTGCTTATTGCGGCATCGTGGGCTTGAAGCCAACCTATGGCCTCGTATCGCGTTATGGCCTCGTTGCATTCGCCTCGTCGCTGGACCAAATCGGGCCGCTGACGAAAAACGTCGAAGATTCCGCTTACGTTCTGCAAGCTATTGCAGGCTACGACGGCAAAGATTCGACGTCGGCTAATGTAAGCATTCCTGACTACACCAGCGCTTTGACTGGCGATGTGAAAGGCTTGAAAATCGGCGTAGCGAAGGAATATTTGGGCGAAGGCATCGATCCGGAAGTGAAGGAAGCGGTTCTGAACGCTCTGAAAGTATATGAAAGCCTGGGCGCTACCTGGGAAGAAGTATCGCTGCCGCATACCGAATATGCGATCGCGACCTATTATTTGCTCGCTTCATCGGAGGCTTCCTCCAACCTGGCCCGTTTCGACGGCGTTCGATATGGCGTGCGCGCCGACAATCCGGACAACCTGATCGATCTGTACCGCAAGTCCCGCAGCCAAGGCTTCGGACCGGAAGTGAAGCGCCGCATTATGCTTGGCACGTATGCGCTTAGCTCCGGCTACTACGACGCTTATTATTTGAAAGCGCAAAAAGTACGGACGCTGATCAAACAAGACTTTGACCAAGTATTCAGCAAGTTTGACGTCATTATGGGGCCGACAGCGCCAACGACAGCTTTCCGTATCGGAGAGCAGGTCGGCGATCCGCTGACGATGTACTTGAACGATATTTGTACGATCCCGGTCAGCCTTGCCGGCGTTCCGGCAATCAGCATTCCTTGCGGCAGCTCGAACGGCCTGCCAATCGGTCTGCAAATTATCGGCAAAGCCTTCGACGAATCGACCGTATTGCGCGCAGCGCACGCGTTCGAGCAGAACACCGAATTCCACCGCGGCCGTCCGCAGCTGGGATGAGAGGAGAATAACGATGTCTGAAGCGAATAAATACGAAACAGTAGTCGGACTTGAGGTTCACGTCGAGCTGCATACGAATAGTAAAATCTTCTGCGGCTGCTCGACTGCTTTTGGCGCTCCGGCTAATACACATACATGTCCCGTCTGCCTTGGACATCCCGGCGTTCTGCCGGTGTTGAACAAGCAAGCGGTGGAATACGCGATGAAAGCGGCTATGGCGCTGAACTGCCAAATTGCCGACATCAGCAAATTCGACCGTAAAAACTATTTCTACCCGGATTCCCCGAAGGCATACCAGATCTCGCAATTCGATCAGCCGATCGGTGAACATGGCTGGATCGACATCGAGGTCAATGGAGAGACGAAACGTATCGGCATTACTCGTCTGCATCTGGAAGAAGACGCAGGCAAGCTGACGCACGTAGACGGCGGCTATGCCTCGCTCGTCGATTTCAACCGTGTCGGTACGCCGCTCGTCGAGATTGTATCCGAGCCGGACATTCGTACGCCTGAGGAAGCGAAAGCTTACCTCGAGAAGCTGAAAGCCATTATGTTGTATTGCGAAGTGTCGGATGTGAAGATGGAAGAAGGAAGCCTTCGCTGTGATGCGAACATCAGCCTTCGTCCATACGGGCAAGAAAAGCTTGGCACGCGTGCCGAGCTGAAAAACATGAACTCCTTCCGCGGCGTTCAACGCGGCTTGGAGTATGAGCAGCTGCGTCAGGCCGAAGTGCTCGACAGCGGCGAGAAGGTTGTTCAGGAGACACGCCGCTGGGATGAAGCACAAGGCAAAACGCTGTCGATGCGGGGCAAAGAAGAGTCGCATGACTATCGCTACTTCCCGGACCCAGATTTGGTACAGCTTCATATTAGCCAAGAGTGGAAGGACAGCGTCCGCGCTTCGATTCCGGAGCTTCCGGATTCCCGCAAGGCTCGTTACACGAGTGAATACGGTCTGCCTTCCTACGATGCGGAAGTTATTACATCCTCGAAGAAGCTTGCTGATCTGTTCGAAGAGAGCCTTGCTCATACGAAGGATGCAAAAACTGTATCCAACTGGATCATGGGCGACCTGCTCGGTTATCTGAACGCCAACAACCAAGAGCTTGCCGATGTATTGATTACCGGCCAAGGCTTGGGAGAAATGATCGGTCTGCTTGAGAAGGGAACGATCAGCAACAAAATTGCCAAAACCGTGTTCAAAGCGATGCTGGAATCCGGCAAGCTGCCGCAGCAAATCGTTGAAGAGCAAGGGCTGGTGCAAATTAGCGATGAAGGCGCGATTTTAACGATCGTGGATCAGATCATCCAGGCTAACCCGCAATCGGTCGAAGATTTCCGGGCAGGCAAAGAGAAAGCGATCGGATTCCTTGTCGGTCAGATTATGAAAGAAACGAAAGGCAAGGCAAATCCGGGACTGGTTAACAAGCTGCTCCTCGAGCGGTTGAAATAGACAGCTTCCCCCATTCGCTTATTGCAATAGCGTTTCATCAAACTAGCGTCGTTCATCGTCATGATGAACGGCGCTGTTTTTTTGCCGGGAAGGAACGAGTTAGGCAACTGGGCGCATACAAATATGTTACAATAGGCTCAAATAGAAAGGTTGTCTGTGAAAATGGTGCATGCGGTCGCCAATCCCTGGTCGATTAACGAATATCATATTTTCCTCAGACTGCTCCTGGCACTGGTATTAGGCGGTTTGGTGGGGCTTGAACGTGAACAGTCCAATCATGCTGCGGGTCTCAGGACGAATATTCTCGTCTGTATCGGATCTTGCCTGCTGATGCTGCTGTCGATATACGGCTTCTCAGATTTCGTTAATGAGACGAATGTCAGGGTGGATCCGGCTCGTCTGGCCGCCGCGGTCATTACAGGCGTAGGCTTCCTCGGGGCCGGCACTATATTATACACAGGCAAATCGATTACCGGCTTAACGACAGCTGCTTCCTTATGGGTTGTGGCGGCGATTGGTCTTGCGATCGGGGCTGGCTTTTATTTCGCGGCAGCTTCTTCGACGATCTTGGTGTTGCTTACGCTATGGGCGTTCAACAAGCTGGAGAAGCGATACATTAGCGGGAAACGGGAATATTTGTTGAAAATACAGGCGGAGGAGCGTTCGGCCATAATTTTGACACTGAACGCGTTACTGGCCGAGCGGCAGATCGTCATTCGAAAGATGCTGCTGGAGGAGCTCGGTGAAGAAGCGGCAAGGCAGTTCATGCTTCATTTGTACGTAACTCTGCCGAAGTCTGAATCCATGCTTGCGCTGCTTGACCAAATTCAACATATGGAGGGAGTCCATTGCGTGAGCTCGGAGTAAAACGGCCGAAGAGCCGCTTGTTAGCCGCCGTGCTTGCTTTTATCCTTCCGGGCAGCGGGCACTTGTATGCGGGACGTTATGCGCGCGGCTTGCTGATTATGGCTGGCCTTATGGTGGACGTTGCGGCAATTATCCGATTGGCGGACGCAAACGGAGCTAGGCATTTGCTGTTCATTGTTTATTTGGCGCTAGCGGTGCCGGCCTTTTATTTCGTCAGTGTGTATGATGCTTTGCAAAGCGTCGAGCAACCTTCGGATAAGCCTTCCAGACTGACGATGGCGGGCGGTTTTTTACTGATGATTGGCGGCCTGCTGCTCGCGGTGCTTATTCGTCCCCCGGCCAGTCTCGTGCCTTGGATGAATGAGCTGGCGGATTACTCGGTTGGACCGCTGCTGGCTATAACGGCACTGATTTTAATTATTACATATTGGAAAGGGGCGGTGGATGTGTTTAAGCTAGGCCGCTTCACGTCAGCCGCAATTATTGTTGCAATTGGGTGCCTGTTATTGTCCGACCAATTGCAGAACCGGAATGATATTGCACTGCTGCTGCATTGGTGGCCCGCGGTTTTCGTATTGCTCGGGGCAGAAATCATTCTGTTCAGCATCTTCAATAGGAACAAAGAAAGAAGGCTGCGCTTTGATTTCGGTGGCGGCTTGCTAGCTGTCATTATTGCGGCAACGGCACTTGTGGTCACGCAATATTCGGAGCTGCCCTTTAAGTGGCTGGATCAATATGTCGAGCTGAAGGGAAGCGCGGATTACGGCGAGGAGAAAGGCTTTCGTTATACAAAAGAGCAAATCGTCATACCGTTAGAAGAGAGCGTTTCCGAAATGACGATTACGAACCCCAACGGGCATGTAACACTTCGTTCTGGTGATGTGAACAGCGTTCTTGTCGATACGGAGGTCTGGGTCGATACCGATGATCAGACGGAAGCCGGGCGAATTGCCGAGAAATCGAAGGTAGACGCCTCGGCTGATTCGGCTAAGCTGACCATTCAAGGGAATGGCGAGCCTTACGGAGCGAGCGGCGGCCGCAAGCCGCGTATTAACCTGATTGTGACGATGCCGCGGGAAGCGGCCGCACTGTCGCTCTCCGTCCATGTGACCAACGGGGAAGTGGACGTGGCAGGAGTGTCGGCTGAAGGAGGACTGCGGGTTAATAATGTCAGCGGTGATATCGATATATCGGATATCGAGGGCAATGTGGAGGCTTCCGGCATTTCCGGAAGCGTAAAGCTCACCGGCATTACAGGCTCAGTGAATGCAACAACTAAAAACGGCGCAGTAGACGTGTCCTCTGTATCAGGAGAACTGGCTGCGGCAACGATTAACGGAAGCGTTGCAGTCAAAGACGCTGGCGGAGCTGTCCAAGCCGAGACGAAAAATGGTAAAATCAGTATTAAAGAGGCGGCAGGATCCGTTAAAGCAGACACGTTGAATGGCGGGATTGAATTATCAAGCTCTGTCATCGGCGGTGATTGGGATGTGGACAGCTCGGTTGGCGAGATCAAGATCGAAGCGCCCGAAAACGGGGATTTTACTGTGTACGGCTCGGTTACATTCGGCAATATCGATACCGACTTTCCGTTCACCGTCAGCAAGAAAACGGTAAGAGGGACGGTAGGGGAGGGCACCTACCGGATTCAGATCAATGCGACCAACAGCATTTCGATCCATGCAATTGGGCTGCTCGCGAGCAGCGCTTTCATTGACAAATCATTTTGAATGAACGTACAATGGTTTTAACTACTTAGCAGAAAGGCGTGAGGGGAATGGGAGTAACCAGCGTGAGCCAGGCATTGGAACAGTTGAAGATGAATGGCGTCCGTATGACCCCGCAACGTCATGCCATATTGAGTTACTTGATGGATGCGACTTCGCACCCGACAGCGGACGAAATCTATAAAGCGCTGTCACCAAACTTTCCTAGTATGAGCGTGGCGACCATCTATAATAATTTGAGACTGTTTGTGGAAGCGGGCTTGGTCCGTGAATTGACCTACGGCGATGATTCCAGCCGCTTTGATGCGGATCTGTCGGATCATTATCATGCCATTTGCAAAGATTGCGGACAAATCGTCGATTTTCACTATCCACCTCTCCTCGAAGTGGAGCGGGCTGCGTCGAATATTACCGGTTTTGTTGTAGAAGGCCATCGTATGGAAATCTACGGCGTATGTTCAAGCTGCTTAACAAAGCAGACACCGGAGACTAGTTTAACGTAATTGTAACTGAATGCTTGCTAACTAACGTGCAAATCGCGGTAACTCCGGCTTTGCACGTTTTTTTATAAGAAGAATAACGGAATCATGAATTGGGAGTGTGAGCAATTGGAAGCGACGTACACCAGGGCGCCGCGCCGCCGAAAGGGCGGGGGTTTCTTGCTGTTCATGTTTGTAGTTGGAATGGTTGCTGTCATCGGCTGGATGCTGTATATGCGGTATATACCGAACAGCCAGTTCAAGGTGATGGATTATGAAGCGGAGCATCCAATCACGTTCGAGGGAGAAGTGCTGGCTGAAGGAGCTGTTATTGAAAATGATGAAGTAAAGCTCCCGTTCTCCATTCTTGCGCATGTGCTTGGATCGGATGAGCTTATCCGCTATGAACCCGATTCAAAGTCTATTATTATGACGACGGCGGATAAAGTGCTTCATATGAAGACGGACTCGTTGACGGCTACCGTCAATCAGAAGCCGTATAAGCTGGAGATGGCGGCTGAATTGAATGGCAAAAGCGTATATATCCCCCTTACACCGCTGAAGGAGCTGTATGGGCTGAAGGCGGAATATGAAGCGGATTCCGGCATTGTGGTATTGCTTAAGGCGGGCGAGAACATTCAACTGGCCCAAGCAGTCGGGAAAAAAGGTGAGGCGATCCGCACAGAGCCGACGATTCGGGCGCCTTATGTAGAACGAGTGCCGCAAGGCGGCAGCGTACGGATATGGGGAGAGCGTGACGGCTGGCTCTTCGTGCAAGGTCCGCAAGGACAAATTGGCTACATGGCCAAGAAGAGCGCTGCGTTAACGACGATCGAAACGATTCCGCTACCGAAGCAAGAGCCACCTTTTCAAGCGTGGAAGGTAATGGGCAGCAAGATTAATCTGGTCTGGGAAGCGGTATATGAGAAGAAGATCGACCCTTCCAAGATCAATGACATGCAGGGCGTTAATGTTGTAAGTCCAACGTGGTTTGAGTTAAAGGACGGCAAGGGAACGATAAAAGCGAAAGCAGACCCTGCTTATGTACGCTGGGCGCATAATCAAGGCATGCAGGTATGGGCGTTATTCAGCAACGGATTTGAGCCCGAGCGGACAACCCAAGCCCTCGCGAGCGTAGAGACGCGATTCTCGATGATTCAGCAGCTGCTGGCTTTTTCGCAGCTCTATGATCTGCAAGGCATTAATATTGATTTTGAAAATGTAAAAACGTCGGACAAGGCTAATCTGGTGCAATTTGTCCGGGAAATGACGCCTTTGCTGCATGAGCAAGGATTAGTCGTCTCTATAGACGTGACCCCTAAATCAAACAGTGAGATGTGGTCATTGTTTCTCGACCGGGCTTCACTTGGCAAAGTTGTCGACTATATGATGGTCATGGCCTATGACGAGCATTGGGCATCCAGTCCAAAGGCTGGCTCGGTCGCCTCGATTGGATGGACGGAGAACTCAATTGTTCGAATTTTGGAAGAGGACGGTGTTCCGGCCAGCAAGCTTGTGCTGAGTATGCCGCTTTACACCCGCATTTGGACCGAGAAAACGGATGGCGATGGAGCTAAGAAGGTCAGCTCGAAAGCCGTTGGGATGGAGCGGGTCAAGGAAATTGTAGCTGCGAAAAAGCTAAAGCCTGTATTTGATAAGGATGCGGGCCAGCATTATGTGGAATATACAGAGGACGATGCGCTGCAGCGCATATGGATTGAGGATGAAGTGTCGATTCAAGCGAGAATCGGGCTTGTCCGAAAATACGACTTGGCAGGCGCTGCTTCTTGGCAACGAGCATTTCAAACCCCTTCCATTTGGAAAACGATTGATGATGCGATCAGCAAACGGCCTTAATTATCGTTTATAAAAAAAGAAACACCCCCTTTACCGATTAAATCCGGCGAAGGGGGTGTTTGCTTTTTTCAATGGAGTGATTATTCTGCAGGAGCATGTGTGGCTTGCGCCGGATCGAGCGTAAGGATCGTTTTGCAATACATGCAGCGGTCGGTTTTGCCAAGCATTTTGGTCTGACGGTTGCATTCCGGACATTGGAGCATCGTTGCGCTTGTAGACATCATACCGGCCCAGAAATAGACCATGACGCTGATTAGCAGCGAGATCATGCCGATAACCATAAAGACGGCGGCGATGATCCTTCCGATTTGTCCCCACCAGATGATGCCTCCAGTGCCGACAATCATGACGCCCATGCCGACCAAAGTGAAGACGAGACCCCATAAACGAAACTCATTGATTTTGGCTGATTTGAAAAAAAACTTGTTCACGTTTTCCAATCCTCTCCATGACAATGTTCATATAAGAATTAGGACGGTTTTCTTACTGCGGAAGCAGGAAACCGGACCTGCCTTGTCGAAAAAGGTATACCCATAGACTATTATTATAGCTGAATCCTCTCGGATAAGCTATATGGAGGCAGAAGTGAAACATATCATAAAGCATTTCACACAAACTTTTCGCTCGCAGCCTGATGTCATCAGTCTTGCCGCTATCGAGAATCCATATCCATACAATCCCTTTATTGAAGGTTTGGACTTACTACTGCTGGTCATCAGAGAGCGCAATGGCGCCGCCGGAACCGAGCACATGCGGTTTGACGGGGAACGTATTCTAATTCGTACGATTGACTCGGACAGCATGCAGCAATGGATTTCCAGTGGAGAGCAGCGCAATTTGATTGAGTGGATTGTTCGGGGGGAGATCGTGTTGGATCGCGAGGGCTATCTGATGAATATTCGCGAACGCTTAATGTTATTTCCGGATACGATGAAGGAGCAGAAGCTGTTGATTGAGTTTGCCGGGTTTCTGCGCACGTATTTGCAGGCGAAGCATGAGCTGGAGAACAACAATATATTGGATGCATACAGCCATGTATTGTCGGCGCTTCATCACTGGGCGCACATTGTACTTATAGAAGAAGGACAACATCCGGAGCTGACGGTATGGAAGCAAATGCGCCTCGTTCATCCCGGAGTGTACAAGCTGTATGAGGAGCTGACCGTCAGTCATGAGACGATCCAGCAGCGTGTTGAATTAGTGATGCTTGCGTGCGAGTTTACGGTGATGAACAAAATGAAAGCTTGCTGCACGCTATTGTTCCGGCTGATGGCGGATAGAGAAGAGCCATGGAGCATCTTGGAGCTTCAATTGCATCCTTCTATAGAAGCGCTGCATGTTGATCTGTCTTTGCTAGTCCAAAAGCTTGTTAAGCGTTCATTGATCCGGGAGGTCGCTGTCGTGCCGGATAATGGTGATACGGAGGCGCTTGAGCTGCGGTATATGATGTAGAGGGAATGAAGGATAAGGCTCGTCAGCACCGTAGTGCTGCGGGCTTTTTTTGATGAGTTAAAAGCACTTTGAAAAAAGTTTTAAAAAAGGCTTGACTCAAATGAAAGTAATATGATAAATTAATACTCGCCGCTTTTGAAGCAGGCATTTAAGTTAATCGGCAAGCTGTACGGGGATTCAAGTAATAGTCGTACAGGGAACAGGTTATGAGGAAATATTCAATACATAATCAGCTTCTAAAAAAAATGTCGAAAGACGAAAAAAAATGCTTGCAATCAGATAGGCGACTGTGATATATTATAAAAGTCGCCGCTGAGAAAAAGTCGGTTGACACACAAAAGAAATTGTTCTTTGAAAACTGAACAACGAGCGAAACTGCCCTGTTAATTCTAACGAATTAATGGAAAAGCGATAAAACAAAGTAATGAGCTTTCAACTTTCTCGACTTTCAATTAACCGATTTACTCGGTCACTTGAAAGCTCGTATAATGGAGAGTTTGATCCTGGCTCAGGACGAACGCTGGCGGCGTGCCTAATACATGCAAGTCGAGCGGACTTGATGGAGTGCTTGCACTCCTGATGGTTAGCGGCGGACGGGTGAGTAACACGTGGGTAACCTGCCCATAAGACTGGGATAACATTCGGAAACGAATGCT
>NZ_JBHVUY010000006.1:0-217741 GCF_042883865.1 Paenibacillus sp. NPDC058174 | reverse complement strand
GTCGCGCTGAGCGCTTCAATTACGATACTTCTAACATTCCGTACCGTCTCAACCGCAATACTGGTAACGACGCCTTGGAACAGCCTTAGCTGCCGATCGCCGTCTCTCAATGAAACATCGATCCGCTCGTTCTCATCCGCACTTTCCACATCATGATCCATTCGTTCCTCAGCTATCATGCCGCGGATGTATAACTTGGCATGCTCATTCAATTGCTTCGTAATTTTGAGCTCCGTAACCGATTCAAACTTGTAGGGCGCTATGATTAAATCGGCAAAAGTATGCAGGGCTTGGTTCATGTCTGTTCCTCCCCTTTAACTACGCGAATTGTCTTCACAATTTGAAATGCGATATCTCTCCAATTTGTATATTCTTTGTACATACAGCAAAAGGTTCCCATTACCGTTTGACCGTCAAATTCAAACAGAAACATAAGATTGTACATAAATCCGTCGAGCGCGGGACTTTTAAATTCGAGATAGCCGATGTTTTTCTCCCCGACAGTCTCGACCCCATCGGAATAGAATACATAAGCAGGATTAAGCTTCTTCATCATCGCTTTCATCCCATCCGTCAGTTCCGCAACCCATTCTTCCTCCAGATCATTTTCCACCCGGTTGAGCGTGATATTAACAACGCCATGCTCATCGGACTTAATAATTTCCGGACGTTCACTGGATGGATATTTTACTTTTTTGTACGATTCAGGCAGCTCGTCGAAGTCTTTAGGCATGTAAATCTTCACTCTATCATCGTAGAAAGCTCTTTCTTCGAACTCGTAATATTGATTTCCAATCTGAACGGGTCCCGCCAGGATATCATTGGACATCTCCAACTTCTCTGCTTCATTTAGTAGAGCTGCTATTTTCTCATCTGCAAATTCCATCTCAATTCCTCCTCTATATGCTTTGTGGCAAGCTTTATATCAATAGTTTCATCTAGCTAAGAGAAATAAACAGTAGAGATCCTCGTTCAATCCTTCTCTAAAATTGTCCTACCCCTGCTGAGGTTGCTGTGGTTGCTGCTGATAATACCCAGGGTCCACCTGATTCGGACTCATCCTGTTAACGACATAAACGCCGGCTGCCTTATCATGCAACGCTTGTTTTTTGGCAGTGAAGCCAGCCATGATGTACCCTATACACAAAGTGAGAATCGACAGGACTTTAGCCCAATGTCTTCCGCTGGCTCGCAGAAATGTCAACTTGCTGTTCGCCCCATCAACAACGATAATCCCCATAGCCTTCTTACCGATTGTCCCCTGCCACGATGACGATTCCAATAGGCCGTAATACAACCACAACATTGCATAGATGATGACCGATCGACCGAAACTCACTAGCATAAGCACACTGTCATCAACCAAGTTGTCATTTAGCTGTGACTTAACCCCTTGGATGATCAACGACACTATCACTATAACTGGATAGATAATTATGGAGTCCACTAGAAAAGCCAAAGACCTCTTCCAAAACCCAGAATATACAGAATAACCCTTCCCTATTGGTTGTGGTTGCTGAGGTTGTATCGATTGATGCTGTTGATAATAAGCAGACGCTGTGAAATTTACCACTTCTTTATTGACTACATACGCTCTAGCGATCATGTCATGCAGTGTTTGCTTTTTCTCCGTGAAGGCAGCCATCAGAAACCCGATATACATTGTCAAACCAGACAAATTTTTGGCAAAATATCTTCCTGATGCACGCCAGAATGACAGCTTTTGATTATTAGAATCAACGACTATAATACCAAGCATCATTTTCCCTAACGTTGCTTTCTTCGAGGAAGATTCCATCAGGGCAAAGTACAGCCACATCGTACATAAATAAATGAGTAAGGGAATGAATGCATTAGAAACAAACAAGTAGTCTTCCGAAGGGAACAATGTATAATCATCCGTTGACAACATCGTTGTTAAGAACATCCTGTTTATGAAGGACCATAGAACACTTACAATTACCGTTAGTAAAGCAACTACAATCCCGTCGATAAAATTAGCTACAACTCGCTTCCAAAATCCTGCATACAGCATTTCAACAGCCTCCAATTTAATCCAACACATTCATCTTCCTAATCCACACGGCGCAAGCTGGAATATATGCTTTGTGGTGAGCAACTATCCCTTTACTTCATTAGCTATGTACAGCTTCGACCGGCTCCGTATTAATCGGCTGATGCCGCTCCAATTTCTTTTGCCTGTGGTAACCGAAGGTTCCCATAATGCCTTGCCAGAAAGAGAACAGCAAGAAGATCGATAAATATATTGAGGATGCAATGCTTTGAGGGTTTTCCGAAAACTGTAATAGTTTGGATATTATAAAATAGACAAATAATAGAATCGCGCATACCCGGCTTTTTTTCCAAACGCCAAACGCTAAAGCTAGTGCCACAATTACGTCTACAAGAAAAGATAAGCTTTCTGAATCAACTAACAAGGAAACGACGGCAGTCGATATTGCGCAAAATATCGCGCCGCCAAGAGCTAATTTTATTTTGTTAGCATTTTTCACCTGCGGGTCATTGCTTTGCTTTTTCACTGACAGTCACTCATCCTTTTCTGCAATGCTGCAAATACGTTTCTAGCTTTAATCCACCAGCACCCGCTGCATGCCCCCTGGGCGTAAATCACCGGCTCGGCCGAAACGATCCCCGCTTCGGGAAGCGGCATGATCCAATATGCGGCGCATGCTCGCATACAGCTGCGCATTGTCCATAGGTCTGCGATCAGCCCCCAGCCGATTTGAAACATAATGCTCTATGACTGAAAAGGCCGCCGTTCCCTCGTTCAAGATCAGCATCGCGAAGGCGATGTCATACGGATCGGAGCTCCCGCTGCGCAGCAGCTCTTCAGCGTATCTGCGCATAATGATGGGAGCCAGTGTGCTCTGAGCGTATCCCGAATACCGGACATGGACGAACTGCAGCGTATTGTACTCCGTCGTCATGTCGCGGAAGCTTTCATAATTCATCCGCAGTCTGGCCCCTTGCTTCAGCTTGAATCGTCCAAGCTCAAGCTCGCCTTGCTGCAGGACGGCATTCTCATCCAGCACAATATCCGCCGTATAGGCAGTCATATCGCTTCGGACAACCGGATCTTCGGCGAAACGGATCTTGATGATCGTTTCCCTGCCCGTCGATTCATAACGCAGCTCCTGCTCCTGTTCCAGCACGTACAGCCTGCCGCCATACTTTACAATTCCCCGGCTAATCGTCAGCGTATGTTCTCCTACCGATATATCTGCGCCTGTCAGGATACCGTCCGAGTAGCCGGCATAATAAATATCCAGCATATGACGCGGGTAATCCCGAAGACTGTCCAGCATCTCGGTCTTTAGAATCCGCCCCTTCGTAAAACTCGGGTACCGATCGATGAACATGAATGCAGCCTCCTCTCTATTTCATTCCGTCGAAGAAGTCCAGCTCTGACAAGTCATCCTCGAACGTGAACAGCCGCTTCTCGCCCAGCTGCAGCTGCTCGTTAACCCGTGCGACCGGCACGATGAAGAACCCCCACTGATTGTCTCCCGTCACGACGAAAAACTTCGACTCCCCATTGACGATCGTATCTGTCTCCTCTTGCGGGATTTGATCGCCGTACATGCCGGCAATCTCCTCATACAGCGCAGGCTTATAGCTGTCTGCGTGGTTGGCATACACATACTTGCGAAGCATGCGCTCATCCCCGCCCTTCAAGTAGAACTCTACTTCAGACACCGCTTTAGGCCTGGAAACACCGCCGCGCAGCCCGCTCAACCGCTCCATGCTGTTAATCAGCACCTTCTCGCCGCCTTGATGGGTAAACGCTGTTACGGTGTACGGAACAACCGGCGCAATCCGCGTTATATTCGTTTCGATCTGTCCAAGCTTGCGCGCGGTCAAATACCGGATCGCTCCTCTCAAGCAGCTGAGCTTCAATTCCGGCACCTTATCTGCATCCTCTGAGCGCTGACGGAATTCGATGCTTCGCCCCGGCACAAATTCCTTGAGCGCCTCGCGGAAGACGTCAATCCGGCAGGATTGTCCCGTCAGCTTCAAGATTTGGTACTGCTGCAGCCTTCCATCCAAATAGAAGCCTTCGAGAAACTTGCTTATAACGGCATAAATATCCGATTTCAGCAGCTTGGTCATTTCATTAACCGTGAACACGATATCCGGGCTGTCGTGACGGTCGGTCAGACGCCCGTCCTCCCCCCGAAGCGACAGGCTCCATCGCTCGACCGACGTTACATGCAGATCATTGTCCAGCGCGCCTGAAGAGCGCGAAGTCCGCTCGGCTTCGAATCTTCGGCGAACGATGCCCGTCCGGCGGAAAAACTCAACCTTCATCGCCTCGGCAAGCTCCCACAAAAAATAAAAGTTGCGGCGCACCCGCCAATACTCGTCTCCCGTGCGATTCTCATATTCTCTGAATCTCGTAGGCAATACCCGCTCCGCCTCGGCATAGCGGCGTTCCAGCACCTCGTACACCTTGGCCGTTCCCTGCTCGTCGACATAACGGAACAGATCGACGCCGGCTGCTTCAATTAATTCATCGATATCTCCTCCGGAACGGATGCCTGTATAATAGTCAGCGAATGCGATTTTCATATATTGCATCACCCGATAGGTGAGATTATTGCCTCCGAAGTTCGTATCGCCATTCTCATAGGCGGTACGGATATCGATTTTATAGGAAATACGCCCCTCCTCGATCTGGAAGCGGCAAGAGGACAGATCCGTCGTCCCGCCGCCGCAATCGATGACAAGTGCGTCATAGGTTTCTCCGTCAATATAACGGTTCCCCTTGATTTGATCGGCAATGGTGTTATACAGCACCGCCATTCCTTCATCTACCGCATGCTCCCGTTCAATCTCATATTCCGGCAGGATGGCGGCGAACATCTCCAAAAACGATTCCTTCAGCTTAACCGGCGTCGTAAAATGCAGTTGATTGAACCGGCATTTGAAACGATGCTCCGCTGTCTCGATCACATGCAGCAAATACGCTCGAATAATATCGCCGCGCTTAACCGTCGCTGTATTGCCGTGAACATCGGTTATTTCCTCCAGCTTATCCCTGCCGTTCACCCAGCGCTTCATGCCGAGGAAGACAGAGGCCCGGCTGGCATAGCCGTTTTTCTTTAATTGCCGAAGCGCCTCGTAACCGTAACAGTAGACAATCGCCGCGGGATCGGAACAATCCGTCACGCCGATCGCCGTCGGCAGCATTTCGATCCAATTGCCGCTTTCACTAGCGAATGACACATAATTGATCGCCCCAAGCTTCAGACTTCCATTCAGCAGATCATGCCTGCTCGGCGAAGCGATATATCCGTGGTCCAGATAAGCGCCGGCAGTCGTGTTGGATGTGCCGAAGTCAATCGCAAGTACCGCTTGCGTAGCCTCCAATTGACGGATATCCAGCTCAGCCACCGGCAGCCGCCAATAATGAAGATTGGTCGGCGGCATCGGTCTGTCGCTGTAATACGCTTTGTACAAATAATCCGAATCCTGCTTGCGGAAAAACAACAGGCTATAGTTACGGTTGGATGTCCGGCGCAGCTCTGTCTGCTTGTCGAATTGCAGCGTATAAGCGCCTGGCTCCTTCTCGTCTTTGACCAGATTCATAATGCCGCATAGCTCATCCCGTTCATTGACGATCAGCACATTCGATTCGCCAATCCCGGCCGCCTGTCCCGTCCGGACGCGATAGCCGTCGCTTCCGTCCAATCTTAGACCGGCATATAAGGTCAGCTTGGCCGGCACCTGAATCGTCTCCGATCCCAGCTGCGGACTGTTCAAATAGCTTCGCAGCGCATGCTCGATGCGCAAAGTCCCGCCGTCCCGCAGAGTGCGGATGAATAGGCGATCCGCAGCTCCCCGATATTTCAACACGGTCCGAATCAGCTCGCCGCGGTCCTGTGATTCCACAACGCCTTTGACCAGCCGCTCCTCATGGCAGATGCGGCGCAGCTGATGCGTGGTCATCTCCTCTAGCTCATCCCGCCCGTACCGCCTGGAACCGCCGGAATTGGAACGAAAGCCGGATTCGCCGCCATGAGCAGCGCCCGTACCCGAACCAAATGAAGAACCAAACGGCTGCGCGGCGCCTTCTGGAGCATTGCCATGTCCGCTTCTGCCTTGCTCATCAACGCCTGGTTTATATATTTTGTATGTATAGCCCCGCAAATGCTGTTCCCCCTTCCCCGCCTAATACAGGGCGATACGATCAATCCGCATCGTTTCCTCATAGCCCTGTATGCCGAAATGATGCTCCCAGTAAATTTCCGTATCGAAGCGGATTGGCAGAAAAATTCGCCGCACCAGCTCGATTCGCGCTTTCGTCTCCGCGGATTCCTTCTGTCCGACGTAGAAGACCAGCTCATCCTTCTCCTCGCAGTTGACATAGATCGTCGAGCGGCGGAACAGCTTCCTCATCGTATCCTTGAGCAGATAGACGGCTTCTCCGGTCTCATAAAGACGCAGCACATTAACGGCAATGATCTCCCTTTCGTCCCGATCGAACAATGCGAGGCCGCGTCTTACATCCTCCCCGAAGAGGCCCTCCTCCATATCCTTAAGAACAAACCGGATACAATACTCCCGTCGGTTCATCCCCTGCATCAAATCGATATCCGCCAGAAAATGAATCATAATATCGAACAGCGCGTTGCGCAGTTCTTCAGATTCCTCATTGTCGAGTGTGAACATATCCCGGAAAATATCGTAGAACCGGTAATAAGGATTCACCTCGACTTCCCGCTCGATCTGCATGGCGTTGATGTCGACAAGGCTCAGCTCCATGTACGGCGAGTACACCTTGGCAGGCAGAAAGTAAATGCCTTTCTTGCTTTTGCCCGACCGCTGAGCCTTGACCATTAAGTCCCATATGTAATTCAAGCCCATTCCCCTTCGCATCTGTATTCCGGAAAATACATCTGGATCTCGGACACGAGAAAGCTCATCAGGTCACACAGCATATAATCATGCCCGGCTTGCCCGCCTTTCGGGCGGAACGTCAGCTTCAGCCGCTTCTTCCCCGCTTCCGAGCGGATATTGTCGCTGATGAACGGATTCATGCCATACGTCCGGCCTGTTGCTCCGCCTGAGGGAACGCTGTCCACCGCCGCTTCCGCCAGCTCCAGCCACTGGGCCGCCTCAAATGAATGAACAATCCGCATCAGCTCGCCTGTCGCGCGTATAACCATCGTTTGCTTGCGGGCGTATTTGCCGATAAAACCATCCTTGCGGCGGTTCGAATACAGCGGATATTCGAGCTTGCTATGCTTGTCCAGAACCGGCTGCGTCAGCTTCCATACGTTCCACACGCCCGATCTCTCCTGCGGACTGACAATCGTCAGCTCGTCGGCGGACCGTTTAATATAACGGATATTTTCCTCATCCCCGTCAACGAGATAGCCATGCTCGGAACCGGTCTTGCGCAGTGACATAACATGCTCGAAGTTGATCCGGTCGGCTGCCGGCACCGGGAACCCGCTGTTCTTCAGCGCAAGCTGCTCAATATTCCATAGCGGGATAATATCCGTCCGTTTGTAGCGCTCATATTGCTCCAAATCTACGCTGAGCTCCAGCACTTCCTCATCTGCTGCTGGCATCCGGTCGCTGCCGGTCAATATGACATCGATGAACTTGTAGGCGTACGGATGATTGACCGTCTTCCAAGCTACCCCGTTTTTCTGAAAAACATCATAAAGACGCTCGATCTGCGACGTATACCGGCTGCTTCGCTCCACTCTGGCTTCGATAGCGTAACGGCCTTCTGTCGTTTCCAGAACACCGCGAAAGGTCCGTTTGCTCTTCAGCAGCTCATTCAGCTCCGGATTATCGCATTGCATGAACAACGTATACAGCTTCGTCTCCTCGCCGCGGCTCAAGCTCTCTACAATCCGGTTAAGCGCAATGGAGGGCTGCTTCACATCTTCCGGAAGCATGGGGTACAGAAAATCATGTATCGGATCAAAATCGTCACGGGCGCATACGGTTACGAAAATATCATGCTTGTCCTCGCCATCCTCCAGCTCCTCGAAAACCCTTCGTTCCAGTGCGGCGTTCATCTTCTCCTGATAATCGACCATGCCGAGGAAGAGTCCGTTCATAAGCTGCTTCAATTGCTTGCGCTGCTCCAAATCCTCCATCCGGCTTAGCCGGTCCGCTACGATATCCTTCATCTCCGTCTCCCCTCTCCCGCCATTTCCTCAACCGCTGCTTGCGGATTCGTTCTAATTTGCATTTCCGCTGTCATTTGCAGGAGGCGGCAGCTCGCCGCCCGAGCCTCCCTGTCCGGCTCCGCCTGCCCCGGCAGCACTTGCCGGAGGAATCGGATTCAGCTTGTCTTCCGCCTTGGTAATGCTCCTCTCCAGCTTCAGCACAGACTCCAGCATCCCAATCTCCTGATACACCGCCTGCGACTGCGAGAAAGCATCGATGGCAGCTGCATATTTCCCCGCTGCCAGGTTCCGGTTGCCTTGCTTCTCCAGACTTTCAGCCTGCAGCTTCTTCTGCTCCTTTTCCAGCTCCGCAATCTTCGCTTCCATATCGTCCAGCTTCGTCTTAATGTCCTTCACCCCGGAATAGGAGACATTAAGCGCAGCCTTATGTGCTTCCCTGTAGAGCAAGAGGGCCGCTTGGTAATCACGCGACTCCGCCTGCAAATCCGCCTTCTGCACCGTTTCCCCGATTCGAATATATTCATCGATGCTGGCGATTCTTTGATCCAGCTGCTTAGGGTCGTACTTGTCGTCGCCCTTCGTCTCTTCCTTCGCTTTCTTGTATTGCGTCAGCGCCTTATCGTATTTACCGTCTTTCAGGAAGTCGTCACCGGCCACGATCAGCTCGGCTTTTTTGTAGCTTTTTCCGTACAATGCAACATGCAGCTTATCTTTAATCTTCTTCGCTTCATTGCGCGCTTCGCTGTACGACTTCATCGCCTGCGCGTAATTCTGCTCCTCGACATAGGTATCTCCGTTGCTGCCGTATTCCTGCATATTGACAACGCTCTCCGCGACCCTTGCGGCGGCGCGCCCTTTGAAGTAAATCGCCATGCCTCCCGCGATAAGCACCGGGATCATTGCGATCGCAATCCGCTTAATCCACTTGCTGCGTTTCTTCTTGTCTTCCTTGTACACCTTGTCCGCGTAGACAGCCGCCGCTGTATAGTTGCCGATCGACGCCCGCTGCTTGCTGAGCAGTACATCCTCCAGCACATCGACCAATTGGGACGGCTCTTGCGCTTCCTCAAGGGCGTCGAGCATTTCCGGAACGTCAACACCCTCCCAAAGCCCTTGTGTAGCAAGCAGCAGCACATCACCATCATGAAGCGGTGTCTTCTTGGATAGGAATGGCTCGCATCCCTCGGGATTGCCCAAGTATTGCAGCAGGTTATGCCGCTCCTCGTGACGGTCAACGGCGGATTCCGACAGATTCCCTCTGTCCGCCATCGTCTGCGCCAGCGATGTATCTTTACTTCTTGCCAGCAGCCGCCCCCCGCGGAAGTGGTACAATCTCGCATTGCCCGCAACTGCCCATACAATGCGGGTATAATCCGTCACAACGACGATAATGCTCGCCTTAAGCCGGACGCGGCGGCTCTCATATCGCAGCCATTCATGCGCCTCAAGCACATATTCTCTCAGCTTCCTGCGGGACATCGTTGGCTGTTCGGAGAAATTCTCCAGCACGCACTGCACAGCCATCTCCGCACTGTTGACTTCCGTATCCGTATCGCAGCCGTCAACAGCGACCCAGCAGGCCATATCGTCCAGCTCGACGTAAGCGAAGTAATCTCTGTTTTCAATGAAATTGCCCGCTTCGGACAGAAACTCTGTCTTAAAGCTGCTGTTGTCCTTTCTCATCGCTGACCTCCGCTTACATGCCGTCCCTCGCTTGGCTCTCGTTCATACCGTTACAAAGCCGGCTCCAAAATAACAATCGTCGCATTGTCCTGATTCTTCAGTCTTTTCCGTTCAATAGCTTCGATCAGCTGCTCAGCGGCTTCATATGGCGGCATTCCCTTGCTAAGCACCTCATCCATTTCAATTTCCGTCAAGCCGTTGTACAAGCCGTCGCTGCAAAGCAGAATTTTATCCTTGGGCTTCAAGCGGAACGGCTCCTCGCAAATATCCATGCTCTCGAAACTTTCATAGCCCAAGTAATTGACTAGCCGTTTACGCATCGGGTTGCCCCGTGCCTGATCCGCTGTTATTTCCCCTGAAAGACAGCGTTCCTCCAGCACCGTCGCCAATATATGCTTCCGGTTCACCGGAATGAATTCACCTTTTCGATAGATGATAATGACGCTGTCGCCGACCGCTCCCCAGTGAAGGGCGTCGCCGCTGACGATAGCTGCGACCGCTGTCGTCCCGCCGTTCGAACCACTCAGCTGGCGCAAAATATCGCCGTTCGCCTGTCGTGCAGCCTGGCTCAGAAACGGCGCAATTTCCCGCTCGCTATTCACGTTCATGAACTGCTTAATGAACGTAGATACCGCTGTCGTGCTTGCCATTCTGCCGTTTGCCAGCCCGCTGATGCCGTCAGCTAGAACGGCAATCGTTCCTGTCGGCGTCTCCGCCGTTGCGAAATAATCATCCTGCTCCTCCCGCGCGCCGATCGTCTGCCCGTTGCCGATCTGCACGGCAGGCGGCTGCTGCTGCCGGATAGGGCCGCCTCTGGCTGCCAGACGCCGGCGAATCAGCAGGAGAAACACAATAACGACGACAAAAGCGAGCAGAATGACGAGCGGAGGAAGTTGGACAATCTGCATGAGCACCATCCCGTTAAGCCCCGCTGTCTTCCCATTCAAAGTGAGTTCCGCAGAGCGGAATGAAAATAAACTTGCTCCTTCCCAGCTGCACAACGTCATAAGCGGTCAGCTCGACAGGGGAATAGACCGCTTCATTGTTATGGTAGGCAAGCCCCGAAGCGTCGCCCGGAAGCAAGTAGAAGTTCCGTTTCTTCGGATCATAGACAATAACGGCATGATTGCGCCTGGAGACCGAATTATCGCCAATAATGCGGATATGCATTTCCTCGGAGCGGCCGATAAAGTTCTTCTCCGCCATAATGCGGTAATCTTGGCCAAGCTGAGGACCCTCGATGCAGACGAGCCATCCGGTGACCGGGTCGATCCCCTTCACTTCGCCCATGTACGGCATCGTTTTTTCATCCTCTTCCATCTGCTGCACCGGTCTCTTTTCCCCGCCTTTTGCTCCCTGGAATTCAACGCTGGAGCTGCAATAAGGACAAATATTGCCATGCTTTCGGGTACTGAACATGTGGCCGTTCGGACATCTCGTCAAACTCATCGTGATCGTTCCTCCATCTATTTGAGCGTCATCGCCCGTCTACCGGCGATCCGCGGCAAATTCATCGTTATTATTTCACCAGCAATCTTGTGTTCGCGATCAGGAGCATATCCCCCGCGTCGAGCTTGTACGGCTGCTCGTTATCCAGTCTTGTGACCGCGCTGCGATTGAACTTTCTCAGGCCAACGCCATTGCGGGAATCCAGATCCTCGACATACCAGCTGCCCTTCGCATAGTTCAGTACCGCATGCTGGGGACTGATAATCGATGCATACTCCGCATCGGATAAGTCTATGTCAACCTCGCTGCGGCCTGAGCTTTTGCCGATCAGCAAGGAAGTTTCCCCGTTTATGTACCATTCCTTCATCCGCTCGCCCTCTTCATCCAGCAGCACGAGCTTTGCTATAGGTTCCGTCTTGCGCTTCATTCCGTTTCTCTTGATGAGCTTAACTCCCAAAAAGATAAGCAGCGCCGTTAACGCGGCAATAGCAGCCGCCCACATGACCTGCTCGTCTGTATTAATAAAAAAAGCATAATATAGTGCCTCTATTGCAGTTATCAGAATAAGGATGTCAATGATAATGATCCCTTTCGATCTGCCGCCCTTGCCGCCCCGGTCATGACCTTCCGCCGTCGTCGCCTGCGCTGTCATCCCATAGTTCACTCCTTATTTGCCGAAAAAACGATTGAACAAATCGGTCGTATCCAGCGGATTGCTCTTCTTGTTCAGCGGTTTGCTGTTTCCGTCCGCTTTGTTCTTCGGATGAAATCCGAAAAACTGCTCGAACTGCTGCGACATTTGACTGATGTCGAAATCCGCCCCAGCCTTGTTGCCAGCACCTTCTCCGGCAGCAGCATCGGCCGTTCTTCCCGGCTTCTTCGGTCCGCCTCCAGATGCCCGCTGCGCTCCGGCAGCCAGCTGCTCGTCATAGGCGCTTCTTTTATCCGGATCACCCAGCGTTTCATAGGCTTCCTGTACTTCTTTAAATCGTTTCTCCGCTTCCCGGCTTCCGCCGTTTGTATCGGGATGATGCCGCTTGGCGAGCTTTCGGTAAGCTTGCTTAATCTGATCAGGTGTCGCCTGCCGCGAAATTTCCAATTGGTCGTAATAAGTAATAGCCATAGCTCGAAATCAACTCTTTACGTTGGATTGGTATATATAGCAGACGGAGTGCCTTTTGCAAGGCACTCCGTCCATTCATTCGTTGGCTGTCAACGGTTAAACGGAGTAGCCGCCTTCGATTTTCGTAAACTCGGTTTTGTCTTTTTTCTGCTTGATGTACAGGCTGAACGTACCTACGCCTTCTGTATCGCCGAACTCTTCCGTGTAGTCCACGACGAATGCATTCGGGAAGTAAACTTTGCGCACCACTTGATCAGCTGCGATAACTTCCAGCGTTACTTTGCGGTAAGCGTCCGCTTTCTCAGCCGGTACAAGCGACCAAGTCGCAAGCTTAAGCGTATCGTCAGCGCTGTCGCCGTCAGTAGCCGTAATGATTTTGCCGCTCAAGAGCAGCGTAGCGCCAACGTCTGTGGAACGCGCGTTGGAATCATCCGGAGTATCCGTGTCGTACTTAACCTTCTGGATATTGTCCAAGCCAAGCTCAATCGTTTCTGCGCCTTCTACTTTTAATCTGAATCCCATGAATAATTGCCTCCTCGAATTTGTTTCAGCCTATGGCTGTATGAATTATATATGTTGAAAGGCAAGCCCCGAATGGAGCTTAACCTTTAACACCCGGAATGGGTTGCTGCCAGGTCTACGCCTTAACCGGCGTTGTTCCTTTTGTAATCATGACCTCGAGATTTTTCACGTTGCCGTTGAATACGAGGTCAATGTGGCACATATTGCTCTTCTCGTCGATGATGTAGCTCATATCGTCGCCGTCTTGGATGACGGAGTTGATATACCCGCGCGCGCCAAGCCACTTGCTCTTTTGGCTGCTCGGATTGTTGCTGAAAAACTTCACGATGTTCTCATGCTTGAAGTCGCCCGTCTGGAAGCGCAGAATACGCTCGATATACGTGCTGACCAGCGTTTTGTAGATGGAGTCGAAGCCATCCTCCGACATCGCCAGACTTCTTGCCTTGTACACCGTGATTCGACGGATGTCTTTGTCCTGCAGCTGAGCATTCTCCGAGGAGAAGACGAAGCCGAAGTTTTTCCGGTTGATGGAATCCTTGATGTTGTTCGTAAAGCCGGAAATTTCCTTCGCCATCGAGGTTACGACGCGCAGGCCGTTGTCGCCGGCTTCAATATCGAAGCGTACGCCCGGGTAGTCTTTGCTGACCGTCTTGAACTGCTCCCGCAAATATTCCGGACATTGGTAAGCCGCCACAATACCTGCCGCAACATACGAGGCTCCGACATAGACGCCCTCGATCCACAGCTTCAAGATATCTTCTTTCTCCTGGGACAGCTGCACGCCATATTCGGTCTGCAGCATCCGGCTGTCGATGACGACACCCGACTTGTCCTTCGGAATAATCGTGAAGTTAGGTACGCAAGGGATTGCGAACTCGCTGAAGCCTTTGCGGACGAGAACGGAGCATTTATCGACATACTTGTCGATGCCCGCCGTAGCGATGCTGCTGAACGTCGTCTCCTCGCCGGATTCGAAGCTGAAGAATACCTGCACCTTATATTCGCTGACCACTTGAAGCAGCATCGAAAGCGACTCCATGCTGTTGCCGTCTTCCTTCACCTGCTTCTCGTTGCCTCTGAAGCGCTCGCGGGAAACTTTAACTTTGCCCGCTGTCTCCAGCTCAACCGAAGGCACGATGCCGTACCAGATCGTATCGGCGAAATCGTTTTTCGAGTTGACGGTGTTCAGATATGTCTCCAGACGCGGGATATTGCCGCTCTTAACGGTCATATCCAGCTTGCTGTTCGTAATGAGCAGCGTTGGCGACATGCCTTTGTTTTTGCTCGCGTATTGGTCGAAGAACATTTTGACGCCTAATATTTTTTCCACAAGCGGCTTTACCGTTTTGACGAAATCGTCCTTCGCATTTTTGTAAAACTCAAGGTACGTGTTGTAGTTGCTCACTTCCGTCGAGGTGTCGACGTCGCTCTGCACTGCAGGCAGCGGTGAGAACGTGCGCACGACGAGATCCTTCACGTAGGCGGAAGGCGTATCCGTAATCGAGCCGTAATCGTCGGCGAATACTTCCGGCAGCCCGCTGCCTGCTTGATCGTCCAGCAGCATCAATTCCGTGCTGTCGCTCTTCGGCGCTTCAATGATTTTGAGCTCACCGCTCTCGCCGATTGTCAGCATGCCGATTTGGATAGCCTCTGCCTGATTCTCCTCCTGGGAGCCGCCAAGCAGCAGTCTCGTCTTAATGTCCTCGATCGCAAGCGGCAGCATCGCCATTACGTTGTTATAGTTTTTGCTTGCCTCCTCGAACAGAACATTCAGCTTGTCCCCCATATCCAGCTTCTTCGGATCGCCCTCATCGAGCTTCTCGTATTGGCCGTACAAATAATGGATTTCCTTGCGCACCTGGCGGATGTCATCCATCACTTTCTTCGGAGAAATCATGTCCAGCAAATGCTCGAATTTGAAATCGACGTTGGAAATGCCCTGGCTTCTTTTCGTATCGATAAGGGTGAACAGCATTTTCAGAAAATCATTATGCTGATCGATCTTGATTTCCGAAACGGCATTCTCCTCAAGGCCTTCCGGCCTTTTCAATGCATATACGACCTTCTGATTCGCGGCGTTGAAAAACGAGTATACGCTTGGCGAAAATTTGTCGAGAAATTCGTCGAAGCTGCGGACCAGCAATTGTTTGTTGATTTCTTTGATTTTGTCATCGCTTAAGCTGTCGATACCCTTCACGTCGCCTACGAGTGTAATCAGATCCAATTTTTCCGGATTGATTTCCTCGAACAGAATCGTGCGGTTCGTCTGGTTAATAATGTCCATTCGGCATGGCGGCAACCTGCATCACAAAGCTTCTAAGAATAGAGTCCTAGAGTCGCCTTAACGGATGCAATCGCACGCCCCTCCTTTCTATAATTGCAAAATTAAAATACATAAACTTACAAACTTTTATCAGTACACGGATAATCTTAAACAGTTATATATTTCCTTGTCAATAATTTGAAACTGCTCCTTTTTTCTCATTTTTAAGCTCTTTCTAGACCAAAAGACCCCTTTTTATTTCAATCTATTACTTTTTCCTACAATTCTTCCGACGATATTCATAGCGGAATGTCTCAAATGACCTAAACGACTATGTCTACCAGCATGCAGTACGTCCTAGACGGCTTAACACGGACAGAACATGTTGAACCATAAAACCCAATAAAATCAATATCAGTTAAGATTATAGAAAGGAAATGAATATAATAAATGAAAATATATATGATTAAACTGTTGCTATTATCGTCTGTATTATCTATCCATTTATTGAGTATGCTCTCCATGTCATCCCCCGCTGCAGCAGCGGAAGCTCCGCCCCCCGCACCTCGTTTCGATACGATGTTCGTACTGGATACAAGCTTCTCGATGACAACGACTGACCCCGATAACACATCCGCAGAAGTCATTCATATGCTCATGGACATGAGTGAGGCGGAACGGACCCGAATCGGCTATGTCGCTTACAATCACAGTATTGTGGCGGCTCAGCCGCTAACCGACATTTCGATAAAGGATAAGCGCAACCGGCTGAAATCGGATCTCGAGTCATTGCGCCGCAGGGGCTCGACCGATGTCGGCCTGGGGCTGTTAAAGGGGACCAACATGCTGGCTGAACAGCAGCGGGAGGGCAGTCGAGCCTACGTCGTTCTGCTCTCTGACGGCGCGACCGATATCGGCTCCAACTCCAAACGAACGAATCGCGATTCCGACCGGGATGTATCAGCTGCAATTGCGCTTGCGAAGAAGAAGCAATTCCCGATCTATACGATCGGCTTGAACCATGACGGCACCGTTAACGAGAAGGAGCTGGGCCGCATCGCCGCCGAGACCGGAGGCAAGTCCTACATGACGAGCAGCGCGGAGGATTTGCCGGAGCTATTCAATCAGATTTATGCGGATCAGGCCCAGTCGATATTAGTCCCCGTAGCCGCATTGACCGCATCGGGAGCGCTGCAGGAAATACCGGTGACCGTACCGAACGGCAGCATGAGCGAGGCTAACGTTATTCTTATATCCGAGCATCCGATCAGCGAAACGCAGCTGTTCTATCAATCAACCAACGTTCGCATGTACAATTCTAATAAATATACGATTCTGAAAATCGCCTCCCCGGAAAAGGGCAAGTTCAATATGAAGTTCCGAGGCACCTCCGGTGATCTGGTCAAAATCTATATCTTGTCCAATTACGAGTTTCATGGACAGGCAAAGCTGGTACCGCCAAAGAATGCCAAGGCGGAAGCCGTGAAAGGACAACCGGCTCATTTTGAAGCAGAGCTGCTGCTGCCTGATGGAACTCCGCTCAAGGATTCCGAAGTCTATAAATCAGCTAAAGCAATTCTGACCGTTACCAACGAAGACGACGAACATAGCGTTCAGACGGAAATGGCCTACCTAGACGGCAAGTTGCAAACCGATTACACCTTCCCCGCTTCCGCCTCCTATAGCTGGAGTGTCCGGGTCGAAGGCAGTGATTTTTACCGCCTCCTGCCAGGAGGCAAGCTGAAGCTGGCCAATCTTCCGCCGGAGAAAGGCAGTGCAGCGGACAGCGTCTCCTTTAGGAAAGAAGATAAAACCGCAGCAATCAAACTGGATACTTTGTTCATCGATCCGAACAATGATCCATTAATGTATGAAATATTGCCGGATTCAGAAGGAAAAGCTGTCAAAGCCAGCCTTACAGAAGATTCACTTACCCTTGCGCTAGTTAAATCCGGCAGCGCAACAATCAAAATCCGCGCTATCGATCCGGAAGGCGGCAGCTTTACACGTGAGCTAACCTTAAACATTCACTCCAGTTGGACCCCAATTATCCGCATCGGGCTGATCGTTCTTGGCGTCATTCTAATCGGGGTCGCGCTCTTCTATTTCCTGAAGCCTAAGCCTTCGTTCGCGGGCAGACTGGAAGGATACTTCCTGAATACAGCAAGCGGCAATGAAGTTCCGGTTACCTATTGGCCTTTAACTTCATTCTCGAACAGCACGGTGACGCTGCAGCAGCTGTTCCGGGCTTTGCAGATTAACGAACCGCTGCCGGAAGCCGCTCAAATCGCCTTCCAGGCCGGCAAGAACGAGACGCTATTCGTGAAGAACAGCTCCCGCTCCACACTCGTTCGCGGCAAAACGATGCTGCGCAAAGATCGTGCGGAGCTTATGCAGTACGGGGACAAGCTTTATATTACGTTTGAGGACGGGGTGACTGAACTGGAGCTGCGGTACAAGCCGATCAAGCCGACTTCTAACATTTTCACGAGGCCGGAATAACAGAACAGGGGCTGTCTCAAAGGTCGATGACGACCAGAGACAGCCCCTGTTTTTTGTTGTATTTCGATTGCTCTGCTACTTCTTCAATTTATAGCAGACTTCCCGCTCTGCAAGCCAATGCCGCTTCAGCCTTTTCTCCGGCTTCCAGTCATACTCTCCCACCGCAAGCCTGCTTCAATCCAGCGAAGGGAGCTGCAGCGCTTCTCCAGAGGCATGCGGAGCCCCCAATGTATGAGCTGGCTTAGAATCAAGCCTGCCCTCGGATTTTGCGTGCGAAGCAACTGTAATTCATCCTCGAACAATCGCTTCTTTACGTCAACAGGAGCCTGTCCTGCATAAGCAAAATAAATCGTGGCCGACAAGCTGTAAATGTCAGATACCGCATCCTGGCGGGACGTCTCGGAATAGAACTCAAGCGGCGAATAGCCGGTTGACGTCATAATCACTTGCTTGTTCAAGCTGCCGCAGGATATGGCGGAACCGAAATCGATCAGCTTAACTGCTCCCCCGCCCGGCTCCACCATAATATTGGCAGGCTTTATATCCCGGTGCAGAAAGCCGCGTTCATGAACATGAGCCAGCGCATCCACGACAGCACGCAGGATCGCTGCAATCTCCGCCGGTGATCCTTGTGATTGTTTAATATATTGCTCCAGCGTTATGCCTTTGCAATATTCCATCACAATATAGGCGGTGCCATTCATTTCGATATAGTCTGAAAAAGCTATAATTCCCGGGTGGCTGAGCGCCTTCAGAACTTCAGCCTCTCGTTCGAATGACAGCTTCAGCTCCTCGAATGCTTCAACATGAAGCTTTCTCGTCACAACCGCAGTCCGATTCTCTCCGCGCGCCGCCATTCGGCGAGGAAAAAACTCCTTAATCAGCTTGGTCTCCCCTGTCCCCGTCTCCCTTGCCTTGTAGACGATAGACAGCTCGCTTTGATGAATCATGCGCTTAATCTGGTACTTGCTCCCTATCCGTGTATTGCGGGATAGTTCATCTGTGTCCGTTAGTAGATTATTTATCTTGTCAGCCTTCAATATCGCTACCTCGCTGTATCGGCAACGGTGGATGCTGGAGGCAGACCGGCCGGAGTATAATATTGAAATCATACCCTATATTTGTATGACGGACAAGACATTCTTCCAGTATTTCATGATCTTCGGCAGCATTTCATAAAGATAGCGGTTAAGCAAAACAGACCAAAAAAAGCGCCAGACATTTAATCTTTAATGTCTAGCGCTTGATTCCAATAATCCGTAATCTAGTTGTAATTCATTTATATATGATTAGCTTGTTAAGTCGACGAGAACCTTGATCGTTTCTTTTCCCGCGAGAGCGGTATCGAATGCTTTCGGAAGCTCGTTTATCGGATAAACATGAGTGACCATCGTAGTAATTGGCGTTTTTTTCTTCTCGATATGATCTACGACACGGGCGATATCTTCATGCGTGTAACCGCTTGCGCCAATCACTTTCAATTCTTTACTCATCATTTCAACAAAGCTTAACGGAACGTCCTGCTTATATACCGCAATGATGACAAAACGGGCATTTGGCTTGGCTGACTGGAAAGCTTGTTCAAACAATGCCGAGGCACCGGCAGCATCCACGAATACATCCACATCGGGAACGGGGTGACCATAATAATCAGCTGTTCCGAAATATTCGGCGAGGGTCGCTGCCAAATCCTGCTTCCTTGTATTGATTGTTTTCGCTCCTAATTGCCCTGCTTTGGCCAAACGCCAGTCATCAATATCAACGACGACAACGTCGTTAATATTTTCACCGATTAAGCCAGCAGCAGCAGACAAGCCGATTGGACCCGCTCCCAGCACAACGATATGCTCGCCCGGTTTTGGGTTAGCTGCGAATGCGCCATGAAATCCAACACTCATTGGCTCCATAAGAGCAGCTTCCTCAGGGGTTACTGCGTCAGAGAAAAGATACAAATTATAATCTAGCTCCGCCTCTTCGATCCGTACATATTGCGAGAAGCCGCCTACCTCCAGCGAGAAAAACTTCCCTGCCCGTGTAGCTGTAATCGGGTTCACGCCAACTCGCATGCCAACGGAAATTCCCGACACCTCCGCACCAACCTCCACGACTTCACCGAACAGCTCATGGCCAAACTCTCTGCCGGGACGAATACCCATATTCCCTCCCGACTTAACGATATTAATATCTGTACCGCAAATACCGCCGCGCAAGTTGCGGATTAACACATCCTTTGGCCCAATGGCCGGCATGGACAGCTCTTCGACTCGAACATCATTTTGGCCGTAATAAATTCCTGCTTTCATCATATACGCTCGCCTCCATCCTATCGCAGTTCTCCTCCATAGTAGAGCGATATGCGGATTGCTGCAATTTACACTTTTGCGTGAAGACGTAAGATATACTACACTTCCAAGCGAAGCGTTAATTAGGCATGAAATCTTAGACAATTTTTTTCGTTTTTTTGTTATGTCATAATACGGAACGGATTCAGCCGCACAATTTTATCCGCCAAGTATTTAGGGGAATACGGCAAATCCTGCTCCAGCCAAAAGGTAATCGTTCCAATCATAGCCGAAATAGCGTACCATGCTGCAACTTCTCTAGGCATTTCATAATCTGTGATCGACTGCCGGTGAATGATCATTTCATGAATATGCTCGACGGCTGGGGATTTCAATAACTGAATCAGCTGTTGATCGAATTGAGGGAGCGCTTTTTTGACGAATAAAAGCTGATATACCTCTTTGTTCTCTTGAATGTACTGCAACAAATGCTCAAATATTTGCCGTTCCCGTTCTTCAGCAGGCAAAGATGCATCATAATAATTCATCACAGCTTGTTGAATCTTCGATAAATACTCACTTAAAAAATTCTCCATAAACACATTCATATTCTTATAATGCAAATAGAAGGTTACCCGATTGATTTGCGCTTTCTCGGCAAGAGCATGAACTGAAATTTTATAAAAAGGCTTCTCTTTCAACAATTGTATAAACGCTTCATTCAATATCCGTTTTGTCCGCAAAACTCTCAAATCCTCTTTTTCCACGTTTACCATATCCACACCTCATTTAGAATTGCACGGCACGCCATCATCCGAAACCAGCTTATGATACGCCGAATTCTACGGTATCATGGCTCGTCCTGCCTCTTTCCCTATTGAATCAATCATACAGCGAGCGTATGCGAAATGAAAATCCGCCCGGTAAATTTGCCGAGCCAGCGCTTGTTCAGGCATAATAACAGTAACGATTCTTTCATGAAAAAAAGGGGGAGACTGCCATGTGCGGAAGGTATACGATCGCTGTGACGTTGGAGGAGCTGATGATCCGCTATATGATCGGAGCGGTATCCGTTCCATATCATCAGCCGAAATATAATGTGGCACCGGGGCAAATGGTGCTTGCCCTCGTCAACGACGGCAAGCAGAACAGGCTGGGCGAGCTGAAATGGGGGCTTATTCCGCCGTGGGCCGACAGCCCTAAGGTCGGCTACATGATGCTGAACGCCCGCTCCGAGACGGCTGCCAGTAAGCCGGCCTTCCAGACGCCGCTCCGCCGCAAGCGCTGCCTCATCCCGGCCGACGGTTTTTACGAATGGAAGAAAGACACAGCTGGCAAAGGCAAGCAGCCGATACGCATCGTTCGCAGGGATCGTTCGATCTTCAGCATGGCTGGCTTGTATGAGACATGGACTGCATCCGACGGAACGACGGTCAACAGCTGCACGATCATGACAACTTCCCCTAATGCGCTGATGGCACCGATTCACGACCGGATGCCGGTCATTTTGCAACCGGACGACGAGCAGCTTTGGCTGGACCGCAGTATTCAGGAGCCGCAAGAGCTGCAACGGCTGCTTCAGCCTTTTCCAGCGGACGAGCTGGAGGCCTATCCCGTCACAGCCGCCGTAGGCAACGTGCGTCATGATGAGCCGAGCTGTATCGAGCCGATTTCACTGGAGACCAGCTCGCCAAACGAACAGCTTGGGCTATGGTAAGCGGTAAAGTGGCGGTTTTTCGGCATTAACATGCAATTTGATGTGCGAAAAATCACTGGTAAAATAGCTGCGAACATGCGTTTTTGCATGTTGCTACGATTAATTACAGAAAAATCAGCTGCCAGCATGTACGACTGCAATTTGTTTGTTTAATAATGCCATTCAGCGAACCTGCTTCGTTAAAGAACGAAGCTAAGTTCGCTATACATTATTATAATGAATGCCAACTGAGCAGCAGCGAATTAAACTTCGTTGTTGGAGAACCCCGCTTCCCCATTAGCGAAGTTTACTTCTCTAACGTAGCCTGGTTAGCTCAAATCCGTACATTTGGAGCAAAATCTGCAACCAGCATTCGCAAAATAACGAAGATGATTCGCTGGCACACTGCATCAAGCAATCAAGCGGGCATCCATCAAGCTTCACTCAAAAAAAAAGGCAGCACCGTGCAAAATTCGCATGGTGCTGCCTTTTGGATCCGCTATAGATACGTTCCGTTACCGGAACATGCCCCATAGCTTGAGCAGGTGAAACGTGTTGTTCGGATCTATTTTTTGACCCAGTACAAATGCGATGATTTGCTCCTCTTGCGTTTCCGTTAACTGCTCCTGCAAAATAACGGCTGCCGATTTGACCAGCTTTCTCACCTTCACACGGTCCTGCAAATCGTATTTCGTAACATTGCCCAACAACAGACGTATCCGGTCCTTCACGACCGGATTTTTCATCTTGAACTTGACGCGTTCGACCAGTTGCGGCCGAATGCCGTACTTTTGGTAACTCACGGGTTAGGACACCTCCATCCGGCATTCTCATCGTTTAACTATATGCCGCAATGAAGAAGATGTTGCCTAGTCCAGCTGTTCACCTTGAAAAATTTGATCCTTCTGCAAGTAAGCCCGGATCCGGACATAAGCGGGATTGGTCCAAAAATCTTCCTCCGCGCACAGATCCGCTGCATCGTCCCTAGCTAATTCCAGCGTCTCAAAGTCAGCCGCCATATCCGCAACCCGAAATTCCGGCAGCCCGCTTTGCTTCGTTCCGAAGAAATCTCCCGGCCCTCGAAGCTCCAGGTCCCGCCGCGCCACCTCGAAGCCGTCATCCGTCTCCGTCATGACCTTCATCCGCTCGCGGCCCGTCTCCGACTTCGGATCGGCGACAAGAATACAATGCGATTGATGCTCGCCGCGTCCGACGCGCCCCCGCAGCTGATGCAGCTGAGACAGCCCAAACCGCTCGGAATCCATAATAATCATTAGCGTTGCATTCGGCACGTCAACACCAACCTCAACTACTGTCGTTGCAATAAGCAGCTGCGTCTCATTGGCGCTAAAGCTGCCCATTACTTCATCCTTCTCCGCAGCGCTCAACCGCCCGTGCAGCAGCCCGACCTTCAAATCGGGAAAAGCCTGCTGCATCTGCACGAATACATCGATTGCGTTCTGCACATCCAGCTTATCCGACTCCTCAATCAGCGGACAAATGACGTAAGCTTGCCGGCCCTCGTCTACCTCTTTGCGTATAAAACCCAGCACCCGGTCCATCATGCCATGCTTTACCCAATACGTCTTGATCGGCTTCCGCCCATGCGGACGCTCGCGGATGGTCGACACGTCCATATCACCAAATGCCGTAATGGCAAGCGTACGGGGAATCGGTGTCGCCGTCATCGTCAATACATCGGGATTCAGCCCTTTACGGCGCAGAACGCTCCGCTGGTTGACACCGAACCGATGCTGTTCATCCGTCACGACGAGCCCCAGACTGCGGAAAAACACGCCGTCCTGAATAAGCGCATGCGTTCCGACGATGATATCAATCATCCCCATCTGCAGCCCCGCCAGCACGTCGCGGCGGCGGCGTTCCGTCATGCTGCCAGTCAGCAGCCCGACTTCAATGCCCGTATCCGCAAACAGCTTTTGCAGCGACCGCAAATGCTGATCCGCCAAAATCTCCGTCGGCACCATCAGCGCGCCTTGATGCCCAGCTTTAACCGTGCAGTATAGAGCGATTGCGGCTACTACCGTCTTACCGGAGCCAACGTCGCCTTGCAGCAGACGATTCATCGCAGCAGCCTGGCGCATATCCGACATAATTTCGTTCACGACTTTCTTCTGCCCATCCGTCAGCTCGAAAGGCAGTGTCTGAGCGAATAACCGGATCGTCTCTCCGTTCACCTTATGAGCAATGCCATCGCCGCGGCTGCGATTCAGCGAACGATAAGCCTGCAGCTTAAGCTGAAACAGGAACAGCTCCTCATACACCATCCGCCGCCGCGCTTCCTGCCCTTCCCGTACATCCCCAGGCTGATGAATATGCAGCACGGCGTCACGCCGGGACATCAACTGATGCTGTTCCACAAGCGAATGTGGCAGCACCTCTTCAATCATTGCGCCATACTGCGCCAATGCCTGTCCGATCGTCTTGCGCATCCAGGGCTGTGTAATGCCGCCCCCTACGGAATAGACCGGCTGCAGCGTGCCCGACTTCGGAGCGCCAGCCTTATCGGGAAACTCAGACTCGGAAATCGTCAATTGCAGCCGCTGCTGCTCCCATTTGCCGGTCAGTACAATTTCTCTGCCGGGCACGAGCTGGCTTTGCAGAAAATGCCGGTTGAACCATACTGCGGTCACCAGCATATGCTCAATTTCAATTTTGCACGTCAGCCTCGATTTACTGCGGCCGTAACGCTGCAGAATGCCGTTGCCGCGAATCGTGCCTTGCACGGTTACTTTTTCGCCGTCCTTCACTTCGGACAGCTCACGAATGCGATAATCTTCATATCGATAGGGAAAGTAGTCCAGCAAATCGGCGATAGTCTGAACGCCAAAGGCGTGAAGCTCTTCCTCCTTAGGAGCGCTCACGCCTTTAATTTGCCGGACAGAAATTTGATCCAGCGTCATCATTATCAACCTCACACTCTATACATGAACACGGCAGAAGTACCCGGACCGACATGCGTCCCGATAACCGCCCCAATCGTCGTAAAATCAACCGACTGCACATTGAACTTGTTCTTCACCTGCTCGCACAGATCCATTGCGATGGCATCTCCTTGCGTCCAGGCAATCGTAATCGCCACGGGATCGCTGCCAAAAGACTGATCCAGCATATCGATAATACGCTGTATTGCCTTCTTCGTCCCGCGCTGCTTGTCTACCGAGTAGACCGTACCGCCTTTGTCCAGCGACAGAATCGGCTTAATGTTCAACAGCGAGCCAATGAGCGCCGAAGCCCGGCCAATCCGGCCGCCCTTATGCAAATACTCCAGCGAATCAACGAGAAAATACAGCTGAGTCTCCCGCTCCAGGCGCTCGATCTCCGCAATAATCTCTTCTTTCGAACGGCCGGCCGCCGCCATTCTCGCTGCAGCTACCGCGCGCATTCCAGCGCCGTAGGAAGCTGATTTGCTGTCATAGACCGTTATGTCCGCTTCGTCCTCCAGCATCGACTTGCCGATGACCGCAGACTGATAAGTGCCGCTGACCGCGCCCGATAAATGGATCGAAATGATGGATGCACCGGGATCTTCCTGAAGCACGCGCTCATAGACGGCTTGAAATTCGGACGGAGACGGTTGGGAGGTTGTCGGCAGTGCCGACGATGCAGCCAGCTTCTCGTAGAATTGCTCAGAGCTGATTGTCACATAATCCAAATACGTCTCCTCGCCGAACAGCACCTTTAACGGCACCATTTCAATCCCCAGCTCTTCCCGAACTGGCAGCGGAATATCGCAGGTACTGTCGACAACGATTCGAATTTTCCCCATAAGCCATCCCCCTTTATAATCAAAAAGAAAACCTTACTCTAATGCAAATAAATACGGATAAAGCGGCTGTCCGCCCTCAAGCAGCTCCAGCTCGACGTCCGGATACGTTTCTTCCATCCAGGCGCTAAGCGCACCGATGTCGGCATCCTCCGCATCTTCACCCGTCAACACGGTGAGCAGATCGCCGCCTTGCTCCATCATGCTGGCGATCAGCAGCTGGCATGCCTGCTGCAATTCCTTCGATGCGGCGATAATTCCTTTTTCCTTAATGGCGATATAATCGCCTTCTCGGATTTCCACGCCATCAATCGAAGTATCGCGCACAGCGTGGGTAACTTGACCGGAGAGCACTTGCTCCGCCGCGTTCTTCATCCAGGCGGCATTGCGTTCCGCCGACTCGTCTTCCTTAAAGGCTAGTATAGCCGACAGCCCTTGCGGAATCGTCTTTGTCGGAATAACCGTCACGTTCCGCTCGCTCAGCTCAGCCGCTTGCTCGGCAGCCAAAATAATGTTGCCGTTATTAGGCAGCAAATAAATGTGCTCTGCAGGCAAGGATTCAATCGCCTTCAGAAAATCCTCCGTGCTCGGATTCATCGTCTGTCCGCCGGAGAGAACGATATCAGCCTCATTGCTAAGGAAAATATTCGAAATGCCTTCTCCCATCGCAACCGCAACGATACCAAATGGCGCCCATTCATGGACTTGGCCCGGAGGCACCACCTGCTGCGAATCCGTGCCGGCCAGCAGCTGCGCCGAGGAAATGTCGCCGCTAAGCGCATACTCGGGAACAGCCGCAAATGAAGGAGCGTCTCCCTCCTGTGTCAGCAGGTCACGATGCTGCTCGCGCATGTTCAGAATGTGCATATCAGTAAGCTCACCGTATGGCAAAGCTAGGTTGAACACATCTCCCGGCCTGCGGGAATGGACATGCACTTTAATGATATCGTCCTCGACGATGACAAGAATGGAATCGCCGTCTTTCTCCAACGCCTTTTTGAAAGCGTATTCATCAAAAAACGGCGCAGTATTCCCGTTCACATTCCTTTTAATAAAGAATTCCATATCATATAGAAACTCAATACCTTCCGTAGACAGGCGCGACTGCGCTGATGCCGGGGACGTCGAAGGTGTACGTCTAGGCTCCACGATTGGCTGGGCTGCAGCAACTTCCTCAGGCGCTGCCGCCTCTGATTGAAACGGATATGCATCTTGCGAATGACTGCCTTCAGTCAGGCTTCGGACAAATCCTTCATAAATAAAGACAAGCCCTTGACCGCCGGAATCGACGACACCAACCTGCTTTAATATAGGCAGTAAATCCGGCGTGCGCTGCAGCGCCTCATGCGCCTTGGCATGCACCTCGCGCATCAGCTCGACAACATCATTCGTACGGCGGGCATGCTGAACCGCATGCTTGGCAGCTTCTTTGGCAACCGTCAGAATGGTGCCCTCTACCGGCTTGACCACCGCTTTATAAGCCATGTCTACGCCTTGCTGGAATGCGGCAGCAACTTGCGCCGTACCTGCTTCTTCCAGGCCAGCGAGCGCTTTGGAGAAGCCGCGGAACAGCTGGGATAGAATAACCCCGGAATTGCCCCTTGCTCCCATAAGAAGTCCTTTGGACATAGCCTCAGTTGCCTTGCCAAGGTGCTCCGAAGGCTTGCTTCGCAGCTCACGAACCCCCGATGCAATCGTAAGATTCATATTCGTTCCCGTATCCCCGTCTGGCACCGGAAACACATTCAATGCATTTACCCGGTCTACGTTTTGCTGCAACATTTCCGCACCGAGCAGTGCCATGGCGGTAAAATCAGATCCGTTAATGGAGCGCTTACTCAACGAAAATTCCCCTTCCTGCTACTATGCTACTAAGTTATTACCCTGACATCCTGTACAAATATATGAACCTGATCCACTTGTAAACCGATAACCTCATTAAGAACATATTTAACTTTGGTTTGAATATTGTGGGCCACCTCGGAAATTTTCGTTCCATAGCTCACAATAATGTGCAGATCGATCTGCAGACTGTCGTTGTCTCTTCGAACCTCGACGCCCCTCGACATATTCTCCCGGCCGAGCAGCTCGGCAATGCCGTCTTTCAGTTGCTTGCGGGACGCCATTCCGACAAGTCCATAACAATCCATGGCTGCGGAGCCTGCTATGACGGCGATGGTGTTATCGGTTACGGATATTTGGCCAAGTTCAGTGCTAAGCTGCAGTGGCATGGAAATACACTCCTTTACGGTATATATTATGGACTATAAACCATTGTACTATAAACGGCACGGATAGAGAAGGGCGGCATGTAAAACCATGACATCTATCATCTGAAAAAGTCGACGCCGGCCTCGGAAAATGTTCGCCGTTTACGTACTTTTAAGTTGCTGAGCCATCATAATTGTGATACGATATTCAAGTGTGTTTATGTGTAGGCTTTATTACGGCTCATACAAGCCATGGTTGCTTTAGATTGGAATGCAGCACGCACGGACTTTACCGCTTATGCAACCAAACATTTTTGCTGCAGCAGCTGCCTCAGTCGTTCTGAACGATGAGCGCAAGCACTGAGAAGCAAAACTTAAAGCGCATGCTAACGAAGTAGGCTTTTGAAGGAGGTGTACTCATGTCCCGCAAATGTTTCATTACAGGCAAATCGCCTGGTACAGGCAACCACGTTTCCCACGCGAATAACAAAAACCGTCGTTCTTGGGGTGTAAACGTGCAGAAAGTTCGCATCTTGGTTGATGGTAAACCGAAACGTGTTTACGTCAGCACTCGCGCGCTGAAATCCGGCAAAGTCACTCGCGTATAGTATAACAGCATCCGCATGGAGTTTTCCGGCGGTAGACAAAAAGCACCTGAACTCAGGTGCTTTTTTTTCGTATGACCACGATCATTCGATGGAGGCTGCTACTGCGTACCTAGTTTTTTTGGAACGTATTCAATATGGCTTTGACGAATCCGCCCAAAAATTTCGGCAGCTTGATCGTGTAAAATTTCATGCCCCATCCCTCCCCAGACACTCGTCGAAACGTTGATTTAAACGTCATTTCCTTTCTTCATCGGCAATGGCCTGAACAGCCGATTGAAACCGCGCTATGCATCGTCCTTTGGCGGCGAAGCCAGGTGCAGCCTGTGAACTACAAGCAGATCATACCGGATTTCAAGCTTGCTTATCCCCATAAAAAAATGGCTACACGAACCTTCGTTCATGTAACCATCCTATGCGGCGTACAGTCGTCCTATTCCATTGCCAGACGCCCGCTTTTACCCTTCCCTATTGGCCGCCATATTGCTGCATATAAATGAAGAAAGCCGCTATCACCGCTGACAAGAAATAAAAGACAACCGTTAATGCAATGAAGGCGCCCCTTGCGCCCCAACGCTCGTAACGCTTGAAAAACCGGATAATCAAAAACAACGCCGCAAGCGAAAAAACAAACTTTACGATCGACGCGATAAGCGAAAAGGCCATAAGAAGTAAGCCGCATACCAGTGAATAAAGTAAAATCCAAAGCACGGTTTTCCATCTCGGCTCTTCGTACTCATCCAAGTCCAAATCCATAGGCTCCGCCACAGGTCCGCCTCCTATCTCAGTGCCGCAATTGCTGCAGCGCGGTCGCTTTCGCCAAACACGGCATTTCCTGCAACGAGGACATTCGCCCCCGCTTCTGATACCAGCTTAGAAGTTTCGCTGTTTATACCGCCGTCCACCTGTACATGCACATGGTCCAGACCGCGCTCGCTCAGCAGCTGGCGCAGCTGGCGCAGCTTTTGCAGCGATTGAGGAATGAAGGATTGGCCGCCAAAGCCCGGATTGACCGTCATGATCAATACAAGGTCCAGATCATCGATAATGCAATCAAGCACCGATACTGGCGTTGCAGGATTAAGCGCAACGCCTGCTGGCAGGCCCAGTTCTTTTATTTGATGAATCGTTCTATGCAAATGAAGGCAGGCTTCCGCGTGCACCGTAATCCTGTCCGCTCCAGCAGCTGCGTAGCTCGCAATGGACAGCTCAGGGCGTTCGATCATCAAATGCACATCGAACGGCAGCTTCGTTGCAGAACGTACAGCGCTAATTACCGGAGGACCAAAGGTCAGATTGGGAACGAACAAGCCGTCCATCACGTCAACGTGAATCCAATCAGCCCCTGCCCGCTCTGCGTCCTTGATTTCCTCACCCAGGCGGGAGAAATCCGCCGACAAAATAGAAGGTGCGATTAATGCCATTAGGTTAGTACCTCCGTTTTTTCTCTTTCATTTCCGCCATAAACAGCAAGTAATGTTGGTGGCGGCTTTGTTCGATCCGCCCTTCCTCGACCGCTTTCAGTACGGCACAGCCAGGCTCATGCACATGGGTGCAAACCCGGAACTTGCAATCCGGCGACAGCTCCCGCATCTCGCGGAAGCAATAGCCGAGATCCTCGATGCCAAGCTCGGCGAAATCCAGCTGGCTAAAACCCGGTGTATCCGCTACATAAGCACCGCCGATTTCGATCAGCTCTACATGACGGGTCGTATGCTTGCCCCGGCCAAGCCGATTGCTGATCGCATTCGTCTCCAGCTCAAGGCCCGGTACGATTGCGTTGAGCAGCGAGGACTTGCCGACACCGGATTGCCCGGCGAATACAGCAAGATGGCCTTGCAGCCGTTCATGCAGCGCCTCAACGCCTTCGCCAAGGCGTGAGCTAGTGCCGTATACCTCGTAGCCGATGGCCGAATAAATCCGGTTAACGGCGGCAGCTGCCTCCGATGCCTCTTTCGTCTCGCTGCCGTCCTTCTCCAGATCCTGCTTACTGAGACAAAGAACAGCTTCAATTCCCGTATGCTCGATATGAACAAGAAACTTGTCCAGCAATTGCAGATTCAAAGTCGGCTCAGTAACCGAGAAGACCAGAATCGCCAGATCAATGTTGGAGACAGGCGGACGAATGAGCTCGGAGGAACGGGGCAAAATTTCCTCCACCGTTCCTTCACCGTTCTCCGTTAAGCTGTAATAGACCTCGTCGCCGACGAGCGGATTAATTCCCTTTTTCTTAAATACGCCTCGAGCGCGGCATTGCACCGTCTGACCAGAAGGACCTTCCTCTGCTGGAAGTACGTAATAATAACCGCTAAGCGCTTTTACAATACGGCCTTTCAACTGATTAGTGCTGCTCATCTGTATGTTCTCCATCTCCGTCGTTAGTGCCGGTTTGCAGTCCATGCGTTTCTACAGGATCGGTATCGGTAGGCACATCTATTACTGGAGGAGGAGTCGGGTCCGCTCCCGGTATTGTTATGGTTGTCGATCCAGAGCCTTTAGTAATTTCTGCATACGTGTTCGTTTTCTTATCGACATATTGGCCATCCCGGTAGACGAATACCGTCGCTTCACCGTCCGGCTTTAAGAGCACCTTGACGGGGAACGTTTGTGTCTCTTGAATTTGCCGTTTGCCCCACTCCACCGTTTCTCCTAGTGCATCGGAATAAACGATCCGGATTTCACTCGTCTTACCCGCCAGCGTTGGCGAGATCGTAATGTTGAACTGATGCTCCTTCGCATCCGCTGGAGGACCCGAGCTGACCCGAATGGATATCTTACTGCCTTTCGACACAGGGTCTTTGTACTTGTATGGATCGGAATCAATGACGATTCCTTTTTTCACTTCGTAGCTTGACTCATACAAAATATCTTCATTTTTCAGCACAAGCTCATATGCTCTTATTTCATCTTTCGCCTCAGCAACGGTTTTGCCGACCAGATTCGGCATCGGGAACGTCTCACGGCCCTTGCTGACCATAAAGGTAAACTGAACATCCTTCGGATTAAATTCAGTACCCGCTGCAGGAGTCTGGTTAATAATCGTACCGACATCCTGATCGCTGTACAATTCTTCTACTTTAAATACAGAACGGTCTTCTACATCGACGCCAAGTGCGGAAAGTTCGTCTTTGGCCGTCTGCAGCTTCTGGCCTTTGTAATCAGAAAGCTTCTCCAGCTCTGCGCCTTTGCTGACGGAAAGATGGATAAATGAGCCTTTCTTCACCAGCATATTGGCTTTCGTCTGCTCATAAACCTGTCCGGCTGGAATGTCCGCCTTAAACTCTTCCGTAACCGGGTCCTCGACGCTCAGCCCGGCAGCCTCGAGCATTTCTCTCGCTTCTTTCAACTGCTTGTCAACTACGTAAGGAACTTTCACTTCTGCCACGTCCAGCTTTTTCAATACGGCAGTGAAGCCCCAGACGATTAACGCCAGCGCAACAAGCGTAACGACAACAATAGACGTAGTCCGCTTCCAGCTCATCGGCTTCTTAGTCGCAGCGGTCTCTTCCTTCCGCTTGATGTCGTTCTGCTGCCCCGACGACCGGTCCCGCTCCAGCTTTTCAACCGGCGGTGGCGGGGATATAGACGGCGGTGGCGGAGTCGGTGGAGACGGACGGAAATCGCCGCGTATCGCCGGCATGACGCGCGTCTCATCCATATCGCTGTCGCTGATGAACGACGCCTTTGGCTCATTCAGTCTCTCCGGCTTCAGGCAGGAATCCAGGTCAATCAGCATTTCATGCGCGGAGTTGTAGCGCTCCGACTGATTTTTGCGCGTAGCCTTCAGAATGATATTTTCCACGCTTTGCGGAATATGCGGATTGACGGCTCTCGGCGATTCAAAATCCTCCTGCAAATGCTTGAGCGCCACGCTGATCGGGCTTTCTCCCAGAAAAGGCAGCTTGCCGGTCAGCATCTGATAGATGACAATACCAAGCGAATAAATATCGGATTTCTCTCCCGTATTAACGCCTTTAGCATGCTCGGGAGAAAAATAATGAACGGAGCCGATAACCGAGCCCGTCTGCGTAATCGTCGATGCTGTGGCAGCCCGTGCAATGCCGAAATCGGTTACCTTTACTCTCCCGTTTTTGCCGATCAGTATATTATGCGGTTTAATGTCGCGGTGAATAATATGGTTCTGATGCGCATGGTCAAGTGCATCGCATATTTGCACGGCAATTCGCACCGCTTCATCGGTTTGCAGCGGCGCTCGCTCTTGAATAATTTCATTTAAATTATGGCCCTCGATATATTCCATGACGATATAATGCGTATCGTCCTCTTGCCCGACATCATAGATGCTGACAACGTTAGGATGCGAGAGCGACGCCGCCGACTGCGCCTCGCGCCGGAACCGGCGAATAAACTCCTCGTCATGGACGAATTGCTGCCGCAGCACTTTAACTGCAACGTTCCGGTTCAGCAAGACGTCATGCGCTTTATACACCAGCGCCATTCCGCCTCCGCCGATCCGGGTCAATATTTCGTAGCGTCCGCCAAGATCATGTCCGATCATCCGATGTCACCTCCTTGGTTCGAAGCGGCCGCGGTATCCTGGATAAGCACGACGGTAATATTGTCGTCTCCGCCCGCACTAAGCGCCAGTTGGATGAGGCGCTCCGCTTTCTCGGACAGATTCAGACCTTCTTCCTGAACAGTCTGCAAAATCAACTCGTCATTGACCATGTTGGTCAAGCCGTCGCTGCATAACAGCAGAACATCGTCCGGCTCCAGAATAGTCGTCAGAACATCGACCTCCACCTGAGCGTCCGTTCCTACTGCACGGGTAATTACGTTGCGGCGGGGATGATTAGCGGCTTCCTCCGCGCTGACCTGGCCGGATTTGAACAGCTCGTTTACCAGTGTGTGGTCCTCGGTCAGCTGCATAATGCTCCCTTTGGCAATATGATACACACGGCTGTCGCCAATATGGCCGATAATCGTCTCCATGCCAATCAGCATCGCCGCGACGACAGTCGTCCCCATATTGTAGTACTGCTCATTGCGGGAAGCCATATCGTAGACAACGTCATTGGCTCCGACAATCGCTTGCCGAATGAGCATTTTCCCCTCTTGCAGCGTCAATCCGTCTTTACCCGCTTTTTGTTCCATCGAATCGCGGAAAGAATTGACAGCCAGCTGGCTGGCGACGTCACCCGCCTGATGACCGCCCATGCCATCAGCAACGATCGCCAGCGTAATGCCGTTTGCCAGCTGCCCTACCCAAGAGCGGTCTTCGTTAATTTGACGAATACGTCCAATATCACTTCGGCTTGCCGTAATTAACAACCGTCATCACCCCGTCGTGGACTCCATATGTTTCGCCCTTAATTGACCGCATGCTGCGGCAATATCATGGCCCTGTTCCCTGCGAATCGTTGCGTTGATCTTGTTGCGTTCCAGAATGCGCTGGAATTCGAAAATATCCTCGCGCGGCGTACGAACGTAATTGCGCTCCGGCACATGATTGACCGGAATAAGGTTAACGTGGCACAGCATCCCTTGCAGCACATCCGCAAGCTCCTGCGCATGCTCAGCACGGTCATTCACACCCCCGATTAGCGCGTACTCAAACGTAATACGGCGGCCTGTCTTCGCAATATGGTTGCGGCATGCAGCCATAACATCCTCGAAAGGAAAGCGGCGGTTAACCGGCATCAGCTTCGAGCGCAGCTTGTCATTCGGCGCATGGATCGAAATCGCCAGATTGATCTGCGTGTTTTCTTCCGTGAACTTATACATGCTTGGCACGATACCGCTCGTGGAGACGGTAATATGACGCTGTCCGATGTTCAGACCCTTCTCGTGAATCATAATACGCAGAAAAGCCATCGTAGCGTCATAATTCTCAAACGGCTCGCCAGAACCCATGATTACGATGCTTGATACGCGCTCATTCGTTGCGTCCAGCATTTGCTGGGCAGTTACAACCTGAGCGACGATCTCGCCTGCGGTCAAATTCCGTTTCAAGCCGCCAAGCGTCGATGCGCAAAACGTACAGCCGATCCGGCAGCCGACCTGCGTCGTAACGCAAATGCTGTTGCCATAATCATGACGCATAATTACGGTCTCGATTGCATGGTTGTCATGCAGCCCGAACAGAAACTTAACGGTGCCGTCCTTCGATTCGAACTTCGTAATTTCAGTCAGCGTCACAAATTGGAAATGGCTCTCCAGCTTATCGCGCAGCGTTTTTGACAAATTGGACATTTCGTCAAAGCTCTTAACGCGCTTCACGTACAGCCAATCAAACAGCTGACCGCCGCGGAATGCCGGCTCCCCGTTCTCTTTCATCCAATCTTGAAGCTGTTCCAGCGTATAGTCATAAATAATAGGTTTCATCGTTTTTTATCACACCTGACTCTGAATTGGCGCGGATGGCAGGCAAAGCCTGCTCCGCTGATGATTTATTTTACCACAAACGCCCATGTACAGCCACAAACGGCTTAGGCGCGCTTGCGCATGCGGGCGATGTAGAAGCCGTCACTGTCAAAATGCTGCGGCAGCAGCTGCGCTTGTCCCGCGAAGCTATCGTCAATCGCTCCCGCTTGCCGAAGCGGAAGAAGCACGGCCTCCGGCCAGCCGGCATCCAGCTCGAACTCGGAATGCTCGGACAGAAATGCCGCAACCTGCTGCTCATTCTCCGCCTTCTCGATCGTACAAGTACTGTAGACGAGCGTCCCGCCCGGTTTAACCAGACCGGCCGCCGTGCGAAGCAGTCTGCGCTGAATCGCTGCAATTTCCGCAACGTCGCCGGCTGTCTTCGTCCATTTGATCTCCGGTTTGCGCCGGATGACGCCAAAGCCGGAGCATGGCGCGTCAAGCAGGACTACATCCATAGAGGACTCCGGAAAACGCTCATCTAGCGCGCCAGCATCGCCGGTGATGACCTCGATATTGTCCAGCCCAAGCCGTTCCGCTTGCGCTTCGATTAGCGGCCGCTTATGCGGATGCAGATCATTGGCCCATACTTTGCCTTTGCCTTCCATAAGCTCGGCCAAATGCGTCGACTTGCCGCCAGGTGCAGCACAGCAGTCCAGCACCTGCATACCCGCCTGCGGCGCAGCCACCTCGGCTACGAGCATAGAGCTCTCATCCTGCACTGTCCATTTGCCCTCGCGAAAGCCTTCCGTATCGGCCAAATTGCCGCCGCGGCGAACCGCAATGCCCGCCGGGGCAATAACGGAGGCAGAGGCGTCGAAGCCTTGCTCCGTCAATTGCCGGAGCGCTTCTTCCCTCGCTCCGCGCAGCGGGTTGATCCGCAAGCTGGCGTGAGGAGGCTCATTGCCTGCCGCACAAATCGCTTCGGCTGCTTCCTCGCCGTAAGCCGTAATCCATCTTTGCACCAGCCACTCCGGGTAAGAGTGGCGCAGCGCGATTCTCGCGACCGGATCCTTATCGTTAATCGCTGATGCAGTCAGCTCAGCCCGATTACGGTCTATGCTGCGGAGAATGCCGTTGACCATTCCCGAGATGCCTTGGTGTCCGCGCCGTTTGGCGATCGTCACCGCTTCATTCACCGCTGCATGGGCCGGGATTCGATCGAGATACAGCAGCTGGTAAGCGCTCATGCGCAGCAGCTGATGCACCCACGGCTCCAGCTTGTGCAAACCTTTGGCGGCAAACTTACTCAGCCAATGGTCCAGCGTAAGCTGCCGCTGAATCGTACCGTATACAAGCTCTGTTGCTAGTGCCGCATCTGCGCGCTGCAGCTGTGCGTCCTGAAGGGCGCGATTCAACTGCAGATTGCTGTATGCGCCGGTTTCAGCAACCTTAACCAGCGTGTCCAGAGCCAGCTCCCGCGGCGTGCGCGGCGCCCGGCCGGTACGCGGGGACTGGCCTGGTCCGCGGGCTCCATCGCGACGAGCATTACCGTTGCCCTGGCTTTGCCCGCCGCGCTGTCCGCCCTTCCCTTGTCCAGCGCCAGCATGACTGCGGCCTTTGCTGCCTGCAGGGCGGGCGGCGTTAGCTCCGCCGCTCGGCTTGCCGTTCCTTTGCTCTCCGCCGCTCATTGCGCTTCACCGCCAAATACGGTTCCAGCTTCCAGCTTCGAGCCCTTCAGCCATTCGGATACGGCCATTACCCGTTTGCCGGAAGGCTGAATATTTTGCAGCAGCAGCACGCCGCTGCCCGTCTGCACTGTGATGCCTTTATCGCTAGCTACCAGCACCGTACCCGCAGCTGCTCCGTTGCTTCCGGCGGAGCCATTGTCCGGTTTGGCGCAGGTCCATACTTTGAACACTTCGCCTTGAAGCATCGTGAATGCGCCAGCCATCGGGGATAGACCCCTTACCTGGTCATAGATTTGCCGAGCCGAGCGGCTCCAGTCGATCCGCTCATCCTCGCGCGTCAGATTCGGCGCGTAAGTAGCAAGCTCGTCCTGCTGCGCTTCAGCCTCCGCCTCGCCTGCTATAATAGCAGGCAGCGTGCGGCCCAGCAGATCGGCGCCGGCAACGCTGAGCTTCTCGAACATCGTGCCAGACGTGTCCTCATCCTCAATCGGCAGCACAATTCTGCTGATCATATCGCCCGTATCCAGTCCTGCGGCCATATACATAATCGTAACGCCGGTTTCTTTCTCCCCGTTCATAATGGAACGCTGGATCGGAGCACCGCCGCGGTATTTCGGCAGCAGGGAGCCGTGTACGTTAATACAGCCCAATCTTGGCAGCTCCAGCACGCCTTTAGGCAAAATCTGTCCGTATGCAGCCGTTACGATCAGTTCGGGTTCATATGCTGCCACGGCTGCAACAGCTTCTTCACTGCGCATCCGCTCCGGCTGCAGCACCGGCAAGCCGTAGCCGAGTGCCGCTTCTTTTACCGGGGGAGGCGTCAATGTCCGTTTGCGGCCCTTCGGCCGGTCCGGCTGCGTTACTACGGCAACGACCTCATAGCCCTGCTCCATCAGCAGACGCAAGGACGGCACGGCAAAATCAGGCGTGCCCATAAATACGATACGCATTTGATTACTCGCCGCCTTTGCGTTGTCTTTCCGAAATGTCGTAGACGTTCTCGGCAAGGTCAGTGAACAAAATACCGTTCAAATGGTCGACTTCGTGCTGGAAAGCACGCGCCAGAAAACCGGTCGCTTCCACCGTAAACGGCGTGCCGTCAGCCGATTGACCGTTCACGACGATCCGGTCTGCCCGTCTTACGTCGCCATTCAGATTTGGAATGCTGAGACAGCCTTCCGGCCCGAATTGTTCGCCCTCCTGCTCGACGATGACTGGATTGACCATCTCGATCAAGCCGGACTCCTCATCGCCGACATCAACGACGATAACACGCTTGGAGATGCCGATTTGCGGAGCGGCAAGACCTACGCCGTCAGCGTCATACATCGTCTCTGCCATATCTTTCAGCAGCTTTTGAAGATTGGAGTTGAATTTCGTTACTTCTTTAGCCGGTTCTCTAAGTACCGGATCTGGATCTTTAACAATAATACGAATAGCCATGAATAGTTCCCTTCCTTTATAACCGTATATGGTATTTAGTTTATAAGATGACCTGAGGGTCAACATCGATGCTGAACAACACTTGTTTTTGCTGAGGCCCCTCCAGAAAAGGAGCAGTCGCCTTCCGGAGTAATTCCGGCACATCAATGTTTCCCCGATATTTTATCACAACTTGAAAACGGTAGCGATCTTTCATTCGCGAAATTGGCGAAGAGACAGGCCCCAGAACCTCTAATGCACGCTTAGATCCGCCATCCAACGAATCTAGGACGCCTTCTCCGGCTGCCAGCTCGCGCAAACGGGAGGCGAACTGCTCGCTTACCGAGGAGAGCTGCGCCAGCTGCTCATGCGACATCGTAACGAGCACAAGGCGGCAAAACGGCGGATAGCCCATTACGCCGCGGTGCTTCAGCTCCTCGCGGATAAATGCATCGTAATCGTGATGCTGTGCCGTCATGATCGCATAATGCTCCGGTGTATAGGTTTGAACGACAACCTCGCCCGGCAGATGATGGCGCCCGGCCCGGCCGGCTACCTGCGTCAGCAGCTGGAATGTGCGCTCCGCAGCACGGAAATCGGGGAGGTTCAGCGAAGTGTCCGCCGCGATAACGCCAACAAGCGTCACGAATGGAAAATCAAGTCCCTTGGCAACCATTTGCGTACCCAGCAACACATCCGCTTCCCGGTCGCCGAACTGCTTCAGCAGCTTTTCATGCGCATTTTTTTCCGTCGTTGTGTCCACGTCCATACGAATGACGCGAATGCCGGGAAACAGCTTCGCCAGCTCCTCCTCAACCTTCTGCGTGCCGGTGCCGAAATACCGGATATGCTCGCTTTCACAGGAGGGGCAGTTTTTCGGCGCCAGCTCGGCGTGTCCGCAGTAGTGGCAGCGCAAAGCACGCGTTTTTTGATGATACGTCAGTGAAATATCACAGTGCGGGCAAGCGGCTGTATAACCGCAAGAGCGGCACATGACAAACGTGGAGTAACCCCGGCGGTTAAGCAGCAGCACGGATTGCTCGCCGCGTTCCAGCCGCTCGGCCAGCGCTGTATGCAGACGGCGGCTGAACATCGAGCGGTTGCCCTCCTGCAGCTCAGCCCGCATGTCGATCACATCGACGGGAGGCATCGGACGGTCGCCGACCCGGTTCGGCATCGGCAGCAATCCTGATTCACGTCCCGGCGCAGGCGGCCGGCTTGCCGCTGCGAACGATTCCAGCGACGGCGTAGCCGAGCCCAGAACTACAGCTGCGCCATGCTGTCTCGCACGCTTCACCGCAACGTCGCGGGCATGGTATTTCGGACTTTCCTCCTGCTTGTAGGAGGATTCATGCTCTTCATCTATTATGATAAGCCCAATTCGCTCGAAAGGTGCAAAGATCGCAGATCTCGCTCCAATCGCGACCTGGACGCGGCGGCTTCTTATTTTGCGCCATTCATCATACCTCTCGCCATTCGACAGCCGGCTGTGCAGAACGGCTACCGCATCGCCGAAGCGGCCCTTAAACCGTTCCACCATTTGCGGCGTCAGCGATATTTCTGGCACCAGCACGATCGCTTGCTTCCCGAGCTCCAGGCAGTGCTGAATGGATTGCAAGTAAACCTCGGTTTTGCCGCTGCCCGTAACGCCGTGCAGCAGCAGCGCCTGCGGCTCGCCCCGGCTGACGGATGCGGCAATCCGCTCGTAGACGGCTTGCTGCCCTTCCATTAGCGGCAGCGGTTCTGTATGCAGGAACTCACGTCCGGCGTACGGATCACGCTGCTGCTCGACTTCGCGCAGTCCGAGCAGCCCTTTGTCCGCCAGTGAACGGACGCTTGCCGGCGATCCGCCCGCTTCTGCCAGCATCACGGCCAGCGGTATCGGCTCATTGCGTTCCAGCATGAATGCTAGCAGCTCCCGCTGCTTCGCTGCGCGTGCCGGGAAAGCGGCGAGCGCCTCCTCGGCGGCAGTACGATCATCCGGCGGGAAGACGGTCAGCACTTTGCGTACCGCCAGCCGGTCGCGAATCGATGCCTGCTCCTGAAGCAGCCCTTCGCGGAGCGCCATTTTCACAGCAGCTGCATGTTGAGGGAAACGCTCCTGTACAGTCTCCAGCTTCGCCTGCCCCTGCTTGGCTAACCATTCGGTCAGCTCGGCTGGCAGTAAAGCAGTTAAGCCGTCACCTTCCTCGGCCTCATCCGCGTTCAAGCTGATAAGCCGCTGCGCCTTGCCTTTCAGTGCTGCAGGTATCATTGCCTGCAATGCAGCAATCCAGGAGCAGCAGTACTTGTCGCTGATCCACTCTGCCAGCTCGATCAGATCCGGCAGCAGCGGCGGCACCGGGTCCAGCAGCTCAGAGAGCGGCTTGATCCGCGTAGCATCAATGCCGGCCGTCTCAGCAAAGCCGATGACGAAGCCTTGCAGAACACGTCCGCCAAACGGCACGCCTACCCGGCTTCCAACCTCAATCCAGTCCTGCATAGCAGACGGCACCTCGTAATCGAAGGGCCGGTCCGTCTGACGGCTCGGCACATCGACGATAACCTTGGCAATCATTCCTTCCGCCCCCGCGTCACAGCCAATCTATTCGCTGCATGAAGAAGCAGCCGCTGAGCGACCTCGCGCTTGGACAGCATCGGCATCGCTTCAATTAGACCTTCCGGCCCGTACAACTGAACAATATTGGTGTCGCCGTTAAAGCCAGCACCCTCTGCTCTAACGTCGTTGGCGACGATAAGGTCGCAGTTTTTCCGCGTCAGCTTGTCCATCGCATACCGCTCTACATCTTCCGTCTCGGCAGCAAAACCGATCAGCAGCTGCCCCGTTTTCTTTTCACCAAGCGTTTGCAAAATATCGGTCGTCCGCTCCAGCTCCAGCGTTAAGCTTTCGCCGTTCTTTTTCAGCTTTTGCCCGTGCTGCTTCACGGGCCTGTAGTCAGCAACGGCAGCTGCTTTTACGACGATGTCCGCCGTATCGTAGCGTTCTGTAACAGCCTCCAGCATCTGCTGCGCCGATTCTACCCGGATAAGCTCAACGCCCGCAGGCGGCTGAGCGGACGTGCGTCCGGCAATCAGCGTAACCTGCGCTCCCATCGCTTTCGCGGCTTCGGCGATAGCAAAGCCCATTTTGCCCGATGAATCATTGGTCAAATAACGGACGGGATCAAGCCGTTCCACCGTTCCCCCTGCCGTTACCAGCACGCGCTTGCCAGCCAGCGTATCGCCTTGGGCAAAAAAAGCTTCCACAGCCCTCACAATGTCCTCCGGCTCGGCGAGTCGCCCCTTGGCTACATAACCGCATGCCAGCTGCCCCGTTCCCGGCTCGACAAACATCATGCCCCGCTCCGCAAGCAGTTCCAGATTGCGGACGACAGCCGGATTCTCATACATGTGAACATTCATCGCCGGGGCGATGAGTACCGGACTAGTCGCTGCCAGCATCGTAGTGCTGAGCATATCGTCAGCAAGGCCGTTCGCGATTTTGCCGATTGCATTCGCCGTTGCCGGTGCGATCACGATTAAATCGGCATGATCGGCGAGATGAATATGAGCGACCACAGACGGGTCCCGCTCCTCAAATGTATCGATATAGACGGGATGACGCGACAACGTTTGCAGCGTAAGCGGAGTAATAAACTTGGCCGCAGACTCCGTCATAATGACATGAACGTCTGCGCCGGCCTGCACCAGCTTGCTGCAAAGCGCCGCTCCCTTATAAGCTGCGATTCCGCCGGTGATGCCCAATATGATTGTTTTGCCTTTTAACATATAATAGCCCCCGTTATTAAGCTGTTAATCTATGTATTGACTGATTATTGCGAGCCCATTCGCGCTTTTTCCTATCATACCATAAGGACCCTCGTTTTGTAGCCCGAACGCGATGTCTGGCATTCATTTAATCTTGCGGCCCGAATGATTGGAAATCTCTCATCTAAATCCGTATACTAGAGTGTAGGAATTATCGATCTCCCCCTAAAATAGACAGAGGTGAATCCCCATGAACGAATTGCAGCAAGCGTACCAGACGATGGGCCTTCCCGAGCATGCATCCAAAGAAGAAGTGGAAAAGCGCTACATGGTTTTGATGCGTCAGGAGCGCTCCAGGCAAAAGCAGCAGGACGCCGTACGTTCCACCGAAGCGCCAGGCGCAGAGACAGCCAGGGAACAGACAGGCAATCCCGATTTCGAAACGGTAACCCGCGCTTACCGGTTTATTTTGGAATATGAGGACAAAGTGGCGGCCGAGCAATTTAATGCGCAGGAATACGGAAAATACAAACAAATGGCAGGGACAGCTCAGAAAGTTGATCATTTCTGGCGCTATTACAAATTCCATGTGTTTGGCGGCATCGCGCTCATCGCGCTGATCATCTACGCCGTAACGCTTTACATTGACCATCGGGAAGAGCAAGCCCGGCTGGCAAGTCTTCCTCCCGTTGACCTGTCGGTCATGTATATCGGTGAGTTTTTTATGAATTCAGAGGATAACAAAACGAGTACAGAAGAGCAGATCGAAACGGCACTGCTTGCCCAGTTCCCGGATTGGAAGCGTTTTAAAGTAAATTTCACCTACGTTGCAATGGAAGCCAAGGACCAGATGGACATGGCTTCGCAGCAAAAAGCCATGGTCATGCTCGCAACTGAGAAGCCGGACATTTACATCTTGGACAAAGGGACGTTCAACTGGATTGCCCCGCAAGGTGCATTCCTCAGTATGGACGACATTGCCTCCGGCAGGGTGAAGGATGCGTTCCAGACGAATGCTGCCTTCAAGTACAAGACGGAAGAAGATACGGCCGAGCATGTATACGGCATTGACATTTCCGGCAGCTCGCTGGTTAAGAACATTCCGGTCGTAGGAAGAGATCACTTCATCATCGGCATCCGCGCCACCTCCGACAAGTCGGAAAAGGCGCTCGCCTTCATCGAACGCTTCCTAGCCGCGAAATAACGAAATCCCGCCGATCGGCTGATGCCGTTCTGGCGGGATTTTTTTATGCTTTAGTTGGGGCGACTGACTTCTCTATTTTGTTCAACGCCCGCGACGCTGCTCATTTGTCCATATTCGCTGTTCCGCGCAAATGTTCACCACTTTCACTGCTTGTTTAGCTAAACTGTCGAACTTGCCCCGCTATTTTGCTTAACGCCCTCCAGTTATCCCTGCTCTCCCTGTTAGCGAACCTGCTTCGCTTTTTAGCGAAGCCAATTTCGCTGTAGCCAGCCGGAACGTGGGCTGCGCATGCTATAGCGAAGTTATTTTCGCTACTCGTGAACCTAAGTTCACCAATTGCGAAGCTAGGTTCGCTAATGCTCCACGACACGCCAATTTGCCATGTAAATTGCCGATTACTGCGAAGGAGGGTTCGCTATTTTGAGAACCTGCTTCGCTATTACGCACAACTCTGCTACATCCTCCACTTGCGCAGCTTCTCTATTCTACTCAAATGCCCTACACGTCCCCCACTTCAGCGGCTACGCTACTCCGTACTAATGTCTGCCACTTTCGCTGCGCACTTGTCCAGCTAACGAACCAGCTTCGCTTTTTAGCGAAGCCAATTTCGCTGTAGCCAGCCGGAACGTAGGCTGCACAAGCTACAGCGAAGTTACTTTCGCTACTCGAGAACCTAAGTTCACCGATTGCGAAGCTAGATTCGCTAATGCTCTACAATACGCGAATCAGTCTCGTAATTGCCGAACACTGCGAAGGAAGGTTCGCTATTTTGCGAATCCGCTTCGCTATTCTGCAGAACCACATAAATTCACTGTTTACTCAACTACCCTATCTCCTAGCGCCAACAGAAGTCCATTTAACCAACCGTCACTGTACCGCCAACTAACTTTTGCAATCCCTGCACCACCACCAGCCAGCTTGAACTACTGAACGCTGCCATTAGCATTACACTATATGGCCAATACGGATTGCTACAGGCGAGCTCAATGTGAGCCCCCCGTCTTCCTCCTGATAACACCCAGCAAATAACTCACATAATAGCCCCGCCGCAAAAAAAACCGCCTAACGACCAAGCGCTGTGAACCAGCGCCCGCCCGTTAGGCGGTTCCATCCACTAAACGTATTTCATCAGCATCCGCTCAACATGATCCAGATGCTGCTTCATGCGCTTCGCAGCGGCATCTCCATCACCTGCTGCCACCGCTTCAAAGATCGCCAGATGCTCCTCAAAAAGCCTTTCGGCGACGGAGCGGTTGGCGTATAGTTCGACGCGCCGAATCTCGTGGATGGCCGTTTCCATTTGGCTTGTAATGCTCTCGAACAATCTCACCATAATGGAATTGCCTGTTGCTTTGGCCAATGCCGCATGAAAGAGAAGATCGGTTCGCTCGCCCTCCACATCATCGCCCACTGCCAGCTTCATGTCATTCACAATAGCGCGGAGAGTGGACAGATCGTCCTCGGAACGTTTCACGGCGGCGATTGAGGCGTTGGAAACTTCAAGCGATTGACGCGCCTCCAGCAGTTCCAGCAGCGTCTCGCGGTTCATCCGCAGCGAGCGGAGCTCCGGCAGCTCAACCTCGGACAGCACAGGCAAGCTGCCGATAACGGTGCAGCCTCCACCCTGCTTAATTTCGATCAGCCCCATCGCCTTCAATGCGCTGAGCGCCTCCCTTGTCGTCGATCGGCCAACGCCAAAACGCTCCGACATTTCTTTTGTTGAGGGGAGCTTATCTCCAACCTTTAAATTTCCGTCTATAATAAGCTGTTTAATTTGCTCCGTTATTTCTTCATAGTGGTTTCTCTTTGTCAGCCTCGTTACCTGCATTGCGTCCCTCCCTCCTCACTCTAACATGCGGCACAGCAGCATTGCCAGATTACGAACCGACTATGAGCGCATAGACGACGCCAGGACCGTGCACGCCGATGGTCAGGTCATTCTCAATATCAGCGGACCGGCTCGGTCCGGAAATAAAATGAATGCCAGCCGGCAACTGCTCCCGCCCCGCTTCGTCGAAGCCCACAAGCACTTCACCGAGCCGAGTTTTAAGCCGCTCTAGCGGAATTATTACAAACAACACCGTTGGCAGCAGGCTGACCGAGCGTCCCTTGTCCTTGGAGGACAGTACTGTAACCGAACCTGTATAGGCCACAGCATAGTCCGCAACAACGATGCCAAAATCCGCTTCCGCCGCGCGCGCCTTCCAATATTGTTCAGAATCGCTGTTCCATACCGATACTTCTGCGCCCGGCAGCGCAGCCTCCAGCCCAAGCTCATTCAGCTCCGGCTGATTTTGCCGGATGACATAGTGCGCCCCCAGCTCCCCAGCTTTCGCTGCAATGAACTGCTTGGCCGATTCCATATCGGACAAACATTCCACATGCCCGCCAGCGCTTTTGAAATTGCCGGTGAACCGCTCTACGCGTTCCTCCACCGACCATTCATACGCTTTCCAGAAATCAGGCGCACCGCGAAAAGGATGCGCTGGCTTCTCCAAAACGCGAGGCCTTCTCAATTTGCCTGCAATATCGTTCATGAAGGCTTCCTGCTTCGCGCGGGATTCCGCCGCTCGCTGCTCCAGCCATTGTTGATGTGTATCAGCCATGATGTCCGTGACCTCCTCCAGTTCCGTTCTTTCTTTCCTTCGCGATCGCTTCCATGCGGCTTTGCATAGCAGGGTCCATCTCACGCAGGCCGTGGCGCAGCTCTTCCTCAAGCGTTCCCCATTGCTCGCGGAAAGACCGCTTCGGCAAGCTTGGCGTAACGCGGTAGCTGTTCCAGCCCTTCAACGGACCAAATTTCGTACGGATTTCCCCATTCCGTACGACGAGCTTCTGCCCGAGCTTCCCGAGCCGCAATACGCCACGGAAACGCTTTGCATCTCCCAGCACAGCGGCAAACCCTTTCATACCAGCTGACTCAGCCGCATTGCCATGCCCGCCCTCCTGCTTTCTGCGGCGCAAATAAATGAGCATCTCATGCAGCGGAATTTTGACTGGACATGCCTCGTAGCAGGCACCGCAAAGGCTGGACGCATTGGCGATATCATCCCACTCCGCGACATTTTTCTGCAGGGCTGGCGTCAGCACCGCGCCAATCGGTCCGCTATAGGTGCCGCCGTAAGCATGACCGCCTATATGCCGATATACGGGACAAGCATTCAAGCAAGCGCCGCAGCGGATGCAGTTCAACAACTCTTGGAACTCTGGATCGCCAAGCTGCAGTGAACGGCCGTTGTCGACGATAATGATATGCATCTCATCTGGACCGTCAGCATCAGACTCTCTCCGCGGGCCAGTAATGCCGGACATATAGACAGTCAGCTTCTGTCCGGTTGCCGAGCGCGGCAGCAGCGTTGCCATAACTTCAAGATCAGCCCAGGAAGGAATAATCCGCTCCATCCCCATAAGCGTAATTTGCGTCTTCGGCACCGTTGTGACCATACGAGCGTTGCCCTCGTTCTCGAACAGCACCATGGAGCCTGTCTCCGCAATGGCAAAATTGCAGCCGGTCATGCCGATGTCCGCCTCCAAAAACTTCTCCCGCAGCTTTTTGCGGACGAAGCCCGCCAGAATCGAAGTATCCGGCTCCAATGTTTCCCCAGCCTCTTTGGACAGGAGATCGGCGATTTGATAGCGGTTTTTGTGAATCGCAGGAATGATAATGTGGGAAGGTGTCTCCCCCGCAAGCTGAATGATATACTCGCCCAGATCGGTCTCGATCGCTTCAACACCAATTCCCTCCAGCTCATGGTTCAAGTGAAGCTCCTCGGTCACCATCGACTTCGACTTGACGACCGATTTCGCTTGCTTGCGCTGCGCGATTTCTAGCGACAGCTTAACCGCTTCCGCCGAAGTGGAGGCAAAGTGAACATGAACGCCATTGGCTCTTGCATTATCAGCGAATAAGTTCAAATAGTAATCGAGATGGGCGATCGTATGCAATCGGATTTGCCGGCCCCGCTCCCGCCATTCCTCCCAATTTCCGTGTTCTTGCGCGGCATTGATTTTACCATTGCGAAGCCGTTCCGTCGTAAACTTGACCGCTTTGCGCAAAAACTCATCATTTAGCGCCAGATCGGCGCGCTTCTTAACTGTAGACGGTATTCCCGTTGACGTCGTGCTCATGCCTGCTTCACCCCTTCATATAAAAGCTCCGCCAGATGCATCACCTTCACCGGCTCGTTGCGGAAACGCAGGTTGCCCGCAATATTCATCATGCACGCCATATCTAATCCGACGAGCACCTCTGCCTCCGTCTCTAATACGTGATCGACCTTCTCCGTCACCATCGCGCCGGAAATATCGGCCATCTTCACCGCAAATGTGCCGCCAAAGCCGCAGCAATCCTCAGCGAAAGGCAGCGGCACAAGTTCTAGCCCTTGTACGTTGCGCATCAGCTCAAGCGGCTCCTCTTTCACGCCGAGCAGCCGGCTGCCGTGGCAGGAAGGATGATACGTTACCTTGTGCGGGAAAACCGCGCCAACATCCTTCACACCAAGCACTTGAACGAGGAACTGCGTGAATTCATAAGACTTGCTCTGCAGCTTGCGCGCCCTCTCCAGCATGACAGGATCATTCTCGAACAGCTTTGGATAATGATGGATCATTCCCGTACAGGAGCCCGAAGGAGAAATAACGAAATCGCTGTCCTCAAAAGCATCGAGTATCGTCGCCGCAGTCGCTCTGGCTTCCTTCCAATATCCGCTGTTAAAGGCCGGCTGGCCGCAGCAGGTCTGCACATTCGGAAAATCCAGCTGAACGCCGTAACGGGCGAGCAATCGCACCATCGCTTCCCCAACCCGCGGATAAATCGCATCGCTTAAACAAGTAATAAATAAAGACACCTTCATTGCAAATACCCCCCGCTTATTATCAGGTTATCAGACAAGTTGAGCAAAAAATAATCAAAACGCTTACAAATCTATATAATAGCGTGCGGTGGGACCCCTCCCCAAAAAGAAAGGCTTGCAGTTACCCGACCGCCGCACTTTTATTATTTTCACATTACACGGCTGTTACCGCTATGTCTCGTTCCTTCAGTTGTGCCGCAATCGCATCCGGTATTCTCCGGTCAGTAATGATCGCATTCACATCGCTTAAATCCGCAACATGAGTGAAGGCCTGCACACCGAATTTGCTCGCATCGGCCAGCAAAATGACTTGATCGGCAATACCGATCATTTTATGCTTGATCCGCGCCTGCAGCTCATTCGATTCGCTGATGCCCTTTTCCAAATGCACGCCCTTGCAAGAGAGAAACAGCTTATTCACATAGTAGGCATCCAGCGAGCGCTCAGCAAGCGGACCAACGTAGGACAGAGAACGCGAAGCCAGCAGACCGCCTGTCGAGATAACCTCGATCTTCTCCTTGCCGCTCAGCTCCACTGCCACTTTAATCGAGTTGGTCAGCACGGTAAGCGGAATGTCCGGCAAATTAGAGGCCATATACCAAGCGGTAGAGCTGGCATCGAGCAAAATGCGGTCATTCGGCTGAATGAAGGACAGCGCCTCTTGGGCAATCCGTTTCTTCTCCTCCGCGTGCATAATTTCGCGTTCAGCATAGGGCGTCTCCGGCTGCTGCTCTCTGACGCTTACCGCCCCGCCATGCGACCTCCGCAGCCTTCCCGCCTGCTCCAGACGATCAAGATCGCGCCGGATCGTCTCCTCCGTTACGCCGCACAGCTCGCTGAGCTCGGATACCCGGATGCTGCTCCTCTCATTGACCAACTGAACTATTTTTTCGTAACGTTCCGCTACCAGCATCGCAACCTCTTCCTCAACTCATAATGTGAAGGCAGCCGGAACGCCGCCAGCCGCACATAACTTTTCCAATACATACCGATATTTTAATGCCTATCCCGCTTATATACAACGCAAATTGTGCCAAACGTACAAATTGAGCTGTTAAAGGCCTCAATAGCATAAGGAATGCCGATCGAAATCGGCACTCCTTTATATGAGTCTATGATTGAATCATTTCCCGTCTATTCGATTAGCGGGTAAATGCAGCCGGAACGCCGCCGTCGATCGTCAGCATGCAGCCTGTCGTTTTATCCGCTTTGGAGGACGCGAAGAACGCGATGCCTTCAGCGATATCCTTCGGATAGATGTTAACGAGCAATGTCGTACGCTTACGATAGTACTCTTCCAGCTGATCCGGCTCAATGCCATAAGCAGCAGCCCGCTCATTGCGCCAGCTTCCATTCCAGATCGCAGAGCCTTGCAGGATCGCATCCGGCAAAATCGTGTTGACGCGAATGCCGAATTCGCCGCCCTCAGCCGCAATACAGCGTGCAAGATGCGCTTCGAGCGCTTTCGCCGCGCTGTAAGCCGATGCATTTTTACCTGCATATACCGAGTTTTTGGAGCCGATGAATACCATGTTGCCGCCGATTCCTTGCGTTTTCATCAGCTTGAACGCTTCGCGGGCAACGAGGAAGTAGCCTGTACCGAGCACGTTCATGTTCAAGTTCCATTCCTTCAGCGAAGTTTCGTCGAATGGGCTGGAAGTTGCAAGGCCCGCATTATTAACGATAATGTCAACGCCGCCGTAAGCAATCGCCGTTTCGGCATAAGCCGCCGCTACCTGCTCTTCGCTCGTTACGTCCATTTTCACTGCGATCGCACGGTTTTCGCCGTATTTCTCGTTAATGTCGGCTGCAACCTTTTGCGCACCTTCCAGATTAAGATCCGCCAGAACGACATGCGCGCCTTCGGATACGAGACGGCGTGCTGTTTCGCTTCCGATGCCGCCTGCTCCGCCGGTAATGAACGCCACTTTGCGGGAGAATTCCGCTTCGGCTGGCGCCAGGCTCAGCTTGTAAAGCTCAAGCGGCCAATATTCAACGTTATAGGACTCGTTCTCGGACAAGGAGACGAATTCGCCCAGCGCCGTTGCACCGCGCATAACCGCAATTGCACGGTGGTAGAGCGCACCGCTTACTTTGGACATTGCCCAGTTTTTGCCCGTGTTGATCATGCCAACGCCCGGGATAAGAATAACGCGAGGAGCTGCTTCGAACATGACGTCGCCTTCATGCTTATTGCGCTCGAAGTAAGCTTGGTACTGCTCTTTATAAGCTTCAACAGCCGATTTCAGCTTTGCTTTCAAGCCTTCGATATCGTCCGCGTTTGGCGTCCAGTCGATGAAGAGCGGTACAACCTTCGTATGAACAAGGTGATCCGGGCAAGCTGCGCCAACTTGAGACAGCTCCAGCGACTTGCTTCCGCCGACGAATTGCAGCACATCTGCTTCGTCGTCGAAGGTCAGAATCATTTTTTTCGCATCGCTTACCGCACCGCGAATTGTTGGCATCACTTGCGCTGCAATGCTTCTGCGAACGTCCGCAGGAAGCGCTTCATGCTTCACGCCGCCAAACAGCTTGGACTCCTCAACACGAGCCTCAATGTATGCTTCTGCTTCGCTAATGATTTGAATCGTTTTTGCATAGCATTCCTCTTGTGTTTCGCCCCAAGTAACGAGACCGTGCTTCTCCATCAGAACCAGCTCGGCGTTCGGGTTAGCCAGCACGCCCTCTGCAATCATTTTGGAAAGCGTAAAGCCTGGACGTACATATGGAACCCACACGAAACGGTCGCCGAAAATTTCGCGTGCTACCGCTTTGCCGTTATCCGCACAGCAAAGACTGATAATTGCATCCGGATGAGTATGGTCAACATGCTTGAACGGAAGGAACGCATGGAGCAGCGTTTCGATCGAAGCGCGCGGATGTTTGGAATCAATCATGCAATTGACCAGGTAAGCGACCATATCTTCGTCGGACATTTCCGGACGCTCGAACAAAGGACGGATATCGTCCATGCGCAGCCCTGTAAAATTGCCCGCTTTCATCGAAGCCAGATCGGAGCCGCTGCCCTTCACGTACATCACTTCTACATCACGGCCGCGGAAGTCTTTAACGACTACTTTGCTGGATGTGTTGCCTCCGCCCCAGTTGCATACGCGGCGATCCGCGCCGATGATATTGGAACGGTAAACGAGCTGCTCCAGTCCTGCGTCAAGCTGCGATGCTTTGGATGATTCCCACAAACTTTGTACCATGTTGTTTGTCCTCCGGTTTCATGTTTGATTTTAATTGAATAGAATGATTTCTTTGTTTGTTTATCTTTGATTGTATGATAACACATTTGTTTATGTTTGAATATATGTTTTTCAAAAACAAACGGGCATTCCCTGCCCGAATTTATGGGTAATATTTATGTATCGCGATGAATAAGATACTTTTGTGTGAGTCAATCGTTTAGTCGGGCCGGCTGAACGCTCACAGTGGAAAATAAAAAAGGAGCCGGTTGCCGCCGGACTCCCTTGTCTTCAACAGCCAGCGCTAGAGGCGGTTGTTCGTTAGAATAAGAAAATAGACCGGTTCATCGCCGGGCGGGTCTATTTCTTATGACGAAAAGCTAACATTGAAACAACCAAGGTGGCGAACGAAATCATTAACATTAAGGCTTCATTCACGCTCATGTCCTCACCCCCATCCCGCCACCCCTAATAAGCTGTCTATTGTACTAAATCATATGCCTTGTATGTACAATAAAAGAACCAATTTTTGTAAGCGATTTCAATGATTCGCTTTTTTGTTCTGGTCGCTGTACCAGTGGCACCGATTGCCTTGCCTGGGATCGCTGCGCGTTTTGGTTCGTGCTGCCATTCTTGGTTCCATTAGCCCTCATCGCTTACACGATGATAAATGGATAGAACCTGCAAAAAGTCATCCCGAACTCAAAACGCTCCGCTCTCCCTCCTGCCGCAGCAAGTCATCCCGTATAAGTAAGGTAAAGCTAAAATCCATAACTAGGAGCACACCAATCAGGACAAGGCAAGAAGACTAAGCCCGAATTTACCCGCATTGATGTTTCGCTAGCGCAAAGGCGCTTCTCTTACCGAGTCATAATAAACCCATCCACCTTATGCATCGCGAACGGAGCTTATTTCCGTAATAACGCAATTATTTGCGTAAACAGCTCATGCTTGCTCGTCTGAAGCGAATCAAAATGTAAAAGTGCAGGTTGTCAGGGGGTTTTTTGACGATTTATTGCTTCAAAATGTAAATGTGCAGGTTGATCGGCCAAAAATGTACAAACAAGAGGGTTTCGAGCGATTTCAAATGCACTTTTGCATTTTGAGCGTGATTTTCGGCCGTTTGCGGCAAATCAAAATGTACTTTTACATTTTGAACAGTGCCTGCTCGATCCTTGGCCTTTTTCTGGTGACGCCAGCCTGATCGTCGGCCTATTTCAGGTTGTATCGCGGCACATGTCATCGGTCAGTGCCCAACGAAACGGCAACGAACCAGCAGCGACCGCCCTCAATCTCATTACAACGGTTCTTACTAGCGCAGCATGCCAATACCATTAACAGATTCATAAATAAAAAAAGAACCCCTGCGTCATAAAAACGCAAGGGTTCTCTGAATGCCTGTAAGGCATTCCTCAATTATTGTTGTTTGTCCTCTTTCGATTCCACGACAACGATATCGTGATAAATCTCTTCCAGGGCAACGCCGACGAATTTGCGGGATTTCGGTGTGCGAAGCTCCGATTTCTCACCGTTACGCAGCATGCGGGCACGTCTGGAAGCTGCTACGACCAAAGAATATTTGCTGTCGACTTTTTTAACCATTTCATCAATAGAAGGGTATAGCATTATATTTCACCTCGTCTCAAGCTTTCTCGATCGGAGTCGGCAGCTCTGCCAAATGGGCCAAATAACGGTCCCCGCGGCAGTGCTCGGCTACGATAATACTTTGAATCCGGTGGCAGGCGGCATCGATCTCATCATTAACTACTGCATAGTCATAGTGACCAAGCAGGTTAATCTCCTCAACCGCAACCGTCATCCGGTGATTGATTGTATCCTGCGTCTCTGTTCCCCTGCCCGTAATCCGCTGTTTAAGCTCATCCAGCGAAGGAGGCATAAGAAAAACAAACACGCCCTCCGGAAACTTCTCTTTCACCTTCAGCGCGCCCTGCACCTCGATCTCCAGAATGACATCCTTGCCGCTGGCAAGGGTGCGTTCCACGAAATCACGCGGCGTACCGTAGTAGTTCCCGACATATTCAGCATGCTCAAGCAAAGCATCGCGTGCGATCATGTCCTGAAACTGCTCTCTCGATTTGAAAAAATAGTTTACGCCGTCAATTTCCCCTTGTCTTGGCGTACGCGTTGTAGCGGACACCGAGTACACGAGATCAGGCATCTTCTCGCGCAGGACCGAGCATACCGTTCCTTTGCCTACGCCGGAAGGACCCGACAATACAATTAACAATCCCTTATCCATATAACTCCCCGTACTATTCGTCGTTATCGTCATCCTTGGTCGACAATCGATGTGCGACCGTCTCCGGCTGCACCGCCGACAGGATAACGTGATCGCTGTCCGTAATAATGACAGCACGCGTGCGTCTGCCGTATGTCGCGTCAATCAACATATGACGGTCGCGCGCTTCCTGGATGATTCGTTTGATCGGAGCCGATTCCGGGCTTACGATCGAAATAATCCGATTTGCTGAAACAATATTGCCAAAACCGATATTAATAAGTTTTATAGCCAAGTAAGGTCCCCCTCCGGTCTTCCTCGTGCAACTGCTCGAATGAAATTAAGATGAACATCGGTTTGGACGATGAAGCCGAACCTTTGCCAATATAAGACAGAACCATTGCACTATTGTTGACGAAAAAAGTCCGGAGCATACGCTCCCGGCGCGCTTCAAGCGCTTGCCGATTCCGAGCTGCTGCTATCCTGTATACGCACACAGGCCAGCCTGCAGCCGTCCATTGCTAACTATTTTAATTGATTTTGAGTCTGCGAACAAGAGAAAAAGCGAATTCCTGCGAAAAATGGCTGTTTTCTCTTCTTCACGGACAAAAATGCAGTTAACGGCTCACGCCCGTCTTCTGCCAAACGTACTCTGTCAATTGAACGGCCATATCATAGAACATGAACGGTGTCATGAAATAAATGCCTTTAAAATGCTTAACCGCTTCGTCAAGAAGCTCTTGGGAGATGCGGACGCCTTCGGCCCGTCCCGCTTCGCCTTCAAGGCCAGCCATACGCTGGCGGACTTCGTCGGACAATTGAATGCCGGGAACCTCGTTATGCAAATATTCAGCGTTGCGGCCGCTGGCCAGCGGCATAATGCCGATAAACACCGGAATGTCGAGATGCTTCGTCGCCTCAGCGATCTGCTCAATCAGCTTCGGATCGTAGACCGGCTGCGTCATAATATAATCGGCACCGGATTTGATCTTGCGCTCCAGACGCTGCACTGCTTTGTCCAGATGCTTCACGTTCGGGTTGAACGCGGCGCCTACGACAAACCTCGCTTTTTGCTTCAGCGGCTTGCCGGAGAAGGCGATGCCTTCGTTCAATTGCTTGATCATACGAATCATTTCGAATGAGGTCAGGTCATATACCGAGCTGGAATCCGGGAGGTCGCCAAAGCGGGCCGGGTCTCCTGTTACGGCGAGGACATGATCAATGCCCAGTGCATCTAATCCCATCATATGCGATTGCGTACCGATCAAGTTACGGTCACGGCAAGCGATATGGATGAGCGGACGCAGGCCGATTTTTTCCTGCACAAGCGCGCCAAGCGCCAAATTGCTCATACGCGTAACAGCAAGCGAATTGTCGGCCATTGTGATCGCATCCGCGCCGCATGCCTTCAAAGCTGCCGCACCATCCATAAATTTGCGGATATCGAGATCCCGCGGAGGATCAAGCTCCACGATTACGGTATGGCGCTCCTTCACCAGATCGACGAGCGACGGTTCTTGGGCTTGTCCGTCTCCTGTATCTGCACCGGATACAACCGCTACTTCCGGTTTTGCAGCTGCAGGCTTCGTTACAATAATCGTCTCGGCTTGTTTCGGTTCAGCAACCGCAGTTGCCTGGCTGCCTCCTAGTGAAGGTACATAGTCCAGCAAAGCGGCGGACATTGCTGCCACATGCTCCGGCGTCGTTCCGCAGCAGCCGCCAACGATGCGGGCTCCGCGGTCTGCAAACCGGCGGGCTGTCTCGGCAAAATAATCCGGACCAGCCGAGTACGTATACTTGCCGTCTACATAATCCGGAATACCGGCATTCGGGAAAATCGACATCGGCAGTTGCACCGGTCCGGAAATCGCGTCGATAGCACGCATAATGCCATTTGGACCGCTGCGGCAGTTGAAGCCTACGACATCGGCTCCAGCGAGCTGCAGCTGGTCGAACGCTTCCTTCAAGCCGGTGCCGTCCTGTGTGCGGCCGACATCTTCTACAGCAAATTGGCAGATGACCGGCACATCTGCCGATAATTTGCGGGCAATGCGCAGCGCAAGCATCATCTCATCATAATCATAGAACGTTTCCAGCATCAGGCCGTCAACGCCTTCTGTAAGCATCGCATCCATCTGACGCTCGTAAGCTTCACTTACTTTGGCGGTACGGATGTTTTTGAGCTTGCCGGCACGGATCGAGCCGACTGCGCCAACGACATAAGCATCGTCGCCTGCAGCGGATCTGGCGATTCGAACGCCAGCGCGGTTGATGGCCTCCATCTCAGAATCGAGTCCATAAATCGCCAGCTTCTCCAAATTGGCCGAGAATGTATTTGTCTCAATAACGCGAGCTCCGGCCTCATAATATCTCCGGTGTACATTCTCAATGACATCGGGACGCAGAATGTTGAATTCCTCATATGAAACGCCGACAGGGAACCCCATCTGATACAGATAGGTTCCCATCGCGCCGTCTCCGGTCAATATGCGCTGCCCCAGCGCTTCTCTTAAATTAACTTTTTCCGTCGTCGTATTTGTCATAGGGCTGCCCGCCTTACAGCGAGCCGCGGAATACTTCCGCAGCCGGCCCTGTCATATAGACGTGATTGTCGTCTTCATTCCACTCGATTAGAAGGTCCCCGCCTTTCAGCGAGACCGTCGCTGTACGATCCGTCAAGCCGTTCAAGACAGAGGACACGACGGTTGCACAAGCGCCTGTACCGCAAGCGAGAGTCGGGCCCGCTCCGCGTTCCCATACGCGCATATCGGTATGCGAGCGGGATTTTACAGTAACGAACTCTACGTTAATTTTACGAGGGAACAACGGATGCGTCTCCAGCTTCGGCCCCCATGTGGCCAGATCGAAGTTTACCGCGTCGTCCACATAAATGACAGCATGCGGGTTGCCCATCGACACCGCTGTAAAGCGGAACTCCCGGCCATCAACTGTTACTAGATGCTCCACAACCTGTTCGGCATCAACTGTCGTCGGAACCTGCAGACCGTTCAGAATCGGTTCGCCCATGTCCACTCGGACGGTTTGCACTTTGCCGCTTTCCACTGTCAGCTGTACCCGCTGCGCGCCAGCGCCAAGTGTCTCTATCGTAATTTCTTCTTTATTAGTCAAGCCATTGTCATAGACATATTTCGCGACGCAGCGAATTGCATTGCCGCATTGCTCCGCCTCAGAGCCGTCGGAGTTGATGATGCGCATCCGGAAATCAGCGATTTCCGATGGCAGAATGTATACGAGACCGTCCGCGCCGATGCCGAAAAACCGGTTGCAAAGCTCAATCGCCAGCTGATCTGCGTTTTCCGGAAGCTGCTGCTCACCGGCAACTACGATGAAATCATTGCCTAATCCATGCATTTTAGTAAATTTCAATGAATTCGCACTCCCTTATGCTGCGGCTTTCCAAGAGCCGGAAAGCTATCATTTTTTCCTATTAGCATACCGCAAAGCCGGGAGAAACGCTATTCATAATTTACATCATCATTTGCATTTTTACGCTGGATTAGCGGCGAAGCAACGGCGAATTCGGCTTCATCGTCATATTAATTTGTTTGTTTTTTGGCTTTCTAGAGCCCATCACGCTGCCAATTCCCATCAAGAAAGTCGGTATTCCTGCAGCTACGAATACGAGACACCATTCCCGGAAGCCCAGCGGTACCGTTTTGAAGATTGGCTGCAGCGCTTCAATATATACAACACCAAGCATCAGAATAAGCGAAGACAGGACAGCCAGCACCAGATACTTATTTTGGAACGGGTTACGGTGGAAAATCGAGCGTGAGCTGCGGCAGTCAAACACATGGATGAGCTGAGCCAGCACTAAGGTTGCAAAAGAAACCGTCTGCGCCTTAACGAGCTGCTGCGCGCCCGGGGCCTCACGGAGCGTAATCCAGAACGCGCCAAGCGTACAAATGCCGATCAGCAAGCCGCGGCTGATAATTTTCCAGCCAAGCCGCCTGGCGAAAATGCTTTCTTTAGCAGAACGTGGCTTCTGCTGCATTAAATCCTTCTCTGCCTGATCAACGCCAAGCGCCATTGCCGGCAAGCCGTCGGTGACGAGATTGACCCAAAGAATCTGAATCGGAACGAGCGGCAGGGGCAAGCCCGCCAGCATGGCCAGAAACATCGTCAAAATTTCACCTACATTGGATGCGAGCAGATAGCGGATGAACTTGCGAATGTTCTCGTAAATGCTTCGCCCTTCCTCAATTGCAGACACGATGGTGGCAAAGTTATCGTCGCTCAAAACGAGTGCAGACGCCTCTTTGGATACATCGGTACCGGTGATGCCCATTGCAATTCCGATATCTGCCGCCTTGATCGCAGGTGCATCATTAACACCGTCCCCGGTCATGGCGACGACATGCCCTTGCCGCTGAAGCGATTTTACGATACGAAGCTTGTGCTCCGGCGATACCCGGGCATAGACGTAGGCGTTGTCGACCTCGCGGTCCAGCTGCTCGTCTGTCATCTGCTCAATTTGACGCCCGCTGAACGACAACCCGCCGCGAGGCATAATGCCAAGCTGTCCCGCGATCGCTTCTGCCGTCAATTGATGATCGCCCGTAATCATCACGGTCTTGATACCCGCACGGCGGCAAGTCGCAATGGCCTCACGCGCTTCTTTGCGCGGCGGATCGATCATTCCTGTCATGCCGACGAAGACCAGCTGGCTTTCTGCATCCCGCTCATTCTCGCAAGCGTCTGTGCTGCGAAGATCACGGTATGCCATGCCGAGAACGCGAAGCGCAGACTGCGCCATTTCCTCCGCCGCTTCCGCGCATTTGCGCTTCAGTGTAGCTGTGAACGGCGTAACTTTACCTTCCCATAGCACATAATTGCAGTGATCCAGCAGTACATCAGACGCGCCTTTCGTATAGACGAGCCGGCCGCCTTGATGCGAGACGAGTACCGACATCAGCTTGCGGTCGGAATCGAACGGAAATTCCTTTTCCCGTTTGTAGAGTCCTTCCAGCGACTTAGCCGATTGGCCCAGCTTGGTGGACAGAACGGCCAGCGCGCCTTCCGTCGGATCACCTTTCATTACCCATTCATGCTGTGGTTCCTTGCTTTTTCTTTTCTTCCCATTGGCATCCGCCGCAACCTCTTCCTTGTACAACACCGCATTATTGCAAAGCGCAGAGATATGCAGCAGCCTTCTTAAGCTCGTATCCTGCTTGAGATCAACAGGAGCGCCTTCCTCAAAAGCGCCTCCGTTAATGTCATATCCCTCGCCCGTAACATTCAGCTGTCTTCCGCTCATCCAAATATGGGTGACGGTCATTTTATTCTGCGTCAGCGTACCCGTTTTGTCGGAGCAAATAACGGAGGCGCAGCCTAGCGTCTCTACCGACGGCAGCTTGCGGACGATTGCTTTGCGCTTGATCATCCGTTGTACGCCCAGCGCCAGTGCAATAGTGACGATAGCCGGGAGGCCTTCCGGAATGGCGGCAACCGCCAAGCTTACCCCTGCCAGGAACATGCCATATGCCGGCTGGCCGTGCATGATACCCGCTATTACGACTACAATCGTTAAGGCAACTGCTACGACGATCAATATTTTGCCAAGCTGCTCCAGCCGGTGCTGCAATGGTGTTTCCATCGACTCCGTCTCATCGATTAGCCCTGCGATTTTGCCCATTTCGGTGTTCATGCCGGTGCGAACGACGATCCCTTTGGCTGTGCCGCGCGTCACCATCGTCCCCATAAATCCAAGGTTGCGCTGATCGCCAAGCGGCAGCTCTTCATCTTGGATTGCCGCTGCATGCTTGCCAACCGGTACGGATTCTCCCGTTAATGCCGATTCTTCAATGTAACAGCTGTTGGCCTCCAGCAGCCGGATGTCAGCCGGAATCCGGTCACCGCTCTCCAGCAAGACGATATCGCCTGCTACTAACTCCTTAGCCGCTAGCGCAAGCTGCTGTCCTCCGCGCAGTACTTTGGCCATCGGGGCAGACAGCTCTTTGAGCGCATGAAGCGATTTTTCCGCACGAAACTCTTGCACGAAGCCAAGAACTGAATTCAGCAAAATAATGAGCACGATCGTAATCGCATCCAGATATTCACCCAGCAGCCCCGATATAAGAGTTGCGCCCATAAGCACAAGCACCATGAAATCTTTGAACTGGTTCAGAAAAAGAAGAATCGGCGATACCCCTTTGCCCTCGGCAAGCTCGTTTCTCCCGTGCGCGGCAAGCCTCTCCGCCGCTTCCGCCAGGGACAATCCCTGCTCTGGCGAGCTCCCCAGCGTCTCCGCCAGCTCGCTCTTCCCTAATTGGTGCCATTTCTTTTGTTCCATCGTGACTCCCTCCCGTTAATGCCGAGCGCCCTCGGACAGCCTCTCAAGCCTAAATGTATTCGGACAACCTGCGAAATATCCCAACAGGGCTTAAGTTTTTGGCCCAACTATGGCATGATAGGAGAATACGGCTCACAAAGGAGATACATAAGCCATGGCATTAGACGGCATTGTTATACATGCAATCGTAGAAGAACTGGGACGCAGCATCGGCGCCCGCATTCATAAAATCCATCAGCCGACGGACAATGACCTTGTCTTCGGCATCCGCGGAGGCAGCAATCCCGGCAAGCTGCTTCTATCCGCCAACCCGACTTACCCCCGCGTTCATTGGACGAACGCATCCTATATGAATCCGCTGGAAGCTCCGATGTTCTGCATGCTGCTTCGCAAGCATTGTGAAGGCGCAGTGATCGAAGGGGTCCGGCAAATCGGACGGGAAAGAATTATTCATATCGACGTCCGCCACCGGGATGAGCTCGGTGACGTGTCTGCAAAGACGATCATTATCGAAATTATGGGCCGGCATAGCAACGTTATTCTGCTTGATCCAAGTACCGGCAATATTCATGACGGCATTCATCATGTAACGCCGGCGATCAGCAGCTTCCGTATCGTGATGCCAGGCAGCCGCTACACGGCGCCGCCCGATCAGGGCAAAGTCGATCCGTTGGCGATCCGCAGTGAGGAGCAATTTTGGTCGGCGCTAAACGGCCGCGAGCAAGCGGAAGCGGCTGATGGTGCGGAGTCGGGGCGCCCAGAGCAAGTAGGACGTTCCGTTTCATCGCCAGAGCAAGCGGCGCTTTCTGCGGAGCGTGCAGCGCAATCAGCTTCAGCTGCCTTGACGCCGCAGCAGCAGCTCGTCCAAGCCTTCAGCGGACTTAGTCCGCTGCTGGCGAAAGAGCTCGTCTTCCGTTCCGAGAGTCAAGGAGTTAGCCTCTGGGAAAGCTTTTCCCGCTTTACGGAGCAAATTCGGACGGGAAGCTATGCGCCGAACATCGTGACCGATGCCAAGGGCAAATCTTTCTTCTCCGTAACGGAGCTGACTCATGTTGAGGGTGAAGTTGAGCGTTTCGAAACGGTCAGCGAATGTCTAGAGGCTTATTACGGCGACAAAGCAGAACGGGATACTGTGAAGCAGCGCGTCGCTGACCTCATCCGTTTCGTCCAAAACGAAAAAGTGAAAAACACGAAAAAAATCGATAAGCTCCAAGATACGCTGGAAGAAGCTAAGGATGCGGATAAATACCGTGTGCTTGGCGAGCTGGTAACCGCCTATATGCACCAAATCCAGCGGGGCGATAAGTCGGTGGAGCTGGTGAACTTCTATCATGAAGAGCAGGCAACGGTCAAAATCGAGCTCGATCCGCAGCTGACTCCATCAGACAACGCCCAGCGATATTTCAGACGCTATACGAAGCATAAAAACAGCATCGCGATTGTTGGCGAACAGATGGAGCTGGCGCAATCGGAAATTCAATATTTGGAGTCGCTGCTGCAGCAGCTCGACAATGCCTCACTCTCCGATATTGAAGAAATTCGTGAGGAGCTAGTAGAGCAAGGCTATCTAAGAGACCGGGCTAAGCGCGGACCGAAAAAGAAAAAGCCAGCGCGCCCTACTCTGCTCTGCTACACTTCCTCCGAGGGAGCGCAGATCTATGTCGGCAAAAACAATACGCAAAACGAATACTTGACTAACCGGCTTGCCTCTCCGGCAGATACGTGGCTCCATACCAAAGATATTCCCGGCTCGCACGTCGTCATCCGCGGAGGCGACTTCGGCGATGCTACGCTGGAGGAAGCTGCAATGCTCTCCGCCCATTTCAGCCAGGCGCGCTCGTCGAGCCTCGTTCCGGTGGACTACACGTTCATCCGCCACGTTCGCAAGCCAAGCGGTGCCAAGCCAGGCTTTGTCATCTATGACCATCAGAAAACGCTGTTCATCACGCCAGATGAACAACGTCTGAAACAGCTGCCTTCCCGCAGCGTTAACTAACATGCTAAAAGGGGTCGAGCGTAATCCTAATCTTTTATCACACAAAGTGCTCCCCGCTATCTCAAAATGTAAAAATACAGTTTGTGCTGCCCTAAACGGCTCAAATACACCATCAAAATGCAAAAGTGCAGTTAAAAAAGGCCGAAACGAGTCGTTTCGGCCTTTTTTCGCGATTTCAGATGTATTTTCCTCAAGGCCCCTTATTTAAACTGGAGTTTCCCTATTCAAATAAAATAAAATAAAGAAAAGGGAGATGATTCGGTATGGGTGGCAAAAGACTGAAAGAAGAAACACGCATGAAAATTGTTCGAGAAGCGTTAGCTGGCATTAAGATTGGGGTACTAGCACGCATGTATGACGTTCATCCAGAAAGCATACGTTTATGGGTCAGGGATCATCGCGATTCCGTTCCGCCAGAGGAAATTCCTCAGACCGATGAATATGTACAAGAAGTTCAACGCCTACAGGAAGTAGAAGAACGATATGAGAAAGCTATTAAAGCACTTGGTGAGAAGGAGCTCGAAAACGAAATTCTACGGGAGCTGCTAAAAAAGAAAAACCCTGCTTATCTGAAAAACTTGAAGTAGCCGAAGTATTCGTTAAGCAGGGTATAGCCGTGGCCTGGGTTCTACGCGTACTGAATATAGCGGAATCTACGTACTACGATCGTAAGAAGCGTGCAGCTCAAGCCGGGGGCGAGGATCATCCTCTCTCCCCTTCAAAAGGACGTCCTGTACCGGGATACTCCTTAACCGTCACTGGTGAGCAAATTCATGATGACCAAATAAAAGAATGGCTGCTGGAGCTTCTTGAAGGTGAAGAGCATGTCTATGGTTACAAGCTTTTAGCAAAATGCATACGAGATCGGTCTGGTCTCATCTTGAACAAGAAAAAGGCGTATCGTCTGTGCAAAGAGTTAGGTATTCTTCAAAAACCGAGGGAACGCGTTCAAACGCATCCCCGCAGACTGCCGCGGAATCGGGTTGTTACCGGCTCGAATCAGCTGTGGCAGATGGATATTAAGTATGGCTACGTGATCGGACAGGAACGTTTCTTTTTCGTACTGAGCATCATTGATGTGTTTGATCGCGTCATCGTGGGGCAGTATCGCGGATCGGCCTGTGAAGCGAAACATGTCGTTCAAACACTAGGACGGGCGTTGGCGTCCCGCATTCAAACAGGCGAAGCCATGCCTGTCGTTCGGACGGATAACGGTCCACAGTTTATTAGTAAGCTGTTCGGTGATACATGTGAGAGCATTGATTTGATCCATGAACGTATACCACCGCGGACACCGGACCTGAATGCCTACATCGAATCGTTTCACAGCATACTTGAAAGGGATTTGTTCCGGAAACGAGTGTTTATGACTTTTGAAGAGGCGTATGAAGCCCTCGATACGTATATGGATTTTTACAATCATCGCAGGATGCATGGAAGTTTAAAACAGATGCCGCCAGTTGTGTTTTCGAAGTGGATCAAGACACAGGAGGATGCTTCGGCTTTTCACAAAGCCATGTAATAGCATGAAATAATGAGCTTTTCTTCAAGCACCTGTTATTTGTAGGGTAAAACTCCGGATTACGGGGGTCTAACCGTTTTTGCATTTTGAAGCCTGTTTTGAGCTAAAATCCAGCAATCAAAATGCACTTTTGCATTTTGACACCTGTCTGTTAGAGACTTCATGAGGCACAACCGAGCTGCTATAAAAGCAACTTTGATTAATTCTGATACCGCCTGCTGGCTCCAGCTATTACCGCCACACAGCGCGCGCCACCCGACTCGAGGTACCATCACGCACGTCTGCGGCCAAACCCCGAGCGCCTATTCCCTTACCCGCTTATCAAGCTGCTGCAGCACGTCTGCGTCGACCGTCCGGCTGCCGATTGCGCCGTGGAACACTTTGCCCTGCCGCTCGCCGTGATAGTCCGAGCCGCCTGTCACAAACAGGCCGTAGCGCTTCGCCATCTGTACATAACGCGCTTCTGCCTCGGCATCGTGATCTGAATGATAGGCTTCAATGCCTTCAATGCCGCGGCGAACTATCTTCTCAACCAGTTCATCATCGCCGTATAGTCCCGGATGCGCGATGACGCTCGTTCCGCCTGCTTCCTTAATCCATTCTATCGCTTCAAAGGGATGAAGCCGGGGCGGATTCACATAGGCCGCTGCGCCTTCCGCCAAATAAAGATCAAACGCTTCTTTCATCGTTGCTACGACGCCTTTATTCAACAGCACCGCTGCGATGTGAGGACGGCCTATGGTCTTTCCGGCAGCCCTGTCCGAAACGTCACTCTTGCCCTTGGCAGCGCCATCTCCCTCTAATGACGCAGCTTGTATCACTTCATCCATCGTGATAGACACACCGAGCTGTACCAACCGCTCAACGATCATTTCATTGCGCTGGTCTCTTGTGCCGCGCAGTCCGGCAAGCCGCTCCTGCCATAGCGCATCACGCCAATTCGTGTAGTACCCGAGAATGTGAATATCACGCCCCTCGGCAACTGTGCTCAGCTCTACCCCCGGTACGACGGTTATACCGATTCGTTCCCCTTCGGCAATCGCCTCTTCTACGCCCGCCATCGTATCATGGTCGGTAATGGCGATCGCCGCCAATCCTGCCTCTTTTGCCAGCCTTACATTAGCAGCAGGCGGCCGGGTGCCGTCCGACGCTGTTGTATGCGTATGCAAATCCGCTTTTCCGTTGCTTGCTACAGCCATTGTTGCAGATCCCTCTCTCTCAAAAAGGTTAGAAACGTCACCGCAGAAATCGGCAGCACAGCCGATTTCAGATAGATGGAATAAAACTGCCGTCTGAACCTTACGTTATGGATCGGTACGATATGAAGAAGTCCAAGCGCTACCTCATGTTTGACTGAGGATGCCGACAGAAAGGAGATACCCAGCCCCGCTTCAACCGCTGATTTGACTGCGCCAGTGCTTCCCAGCTCCATAACAATTTTCAGATCGGCCGGGTCGATATTTTTGCGCTTTAGCTGCTCCTCCATAACAAGACGGGTTCCCGAGCCTTGCTCGCGGAGAACGAACGGATAATCCGCAACCTCGTCCAGCATAACGTCCGTACGCCCGGCTAGCGGATGGCCCTTGGGCACAATCAGCTTCAGCTCGTCGCTCATCACCGCTTCCATATGCATATCCGGATGGTTAACCGGCGCCTCAATCAGACCGAAATTCAATTGATGATTCAAAATGTCTTCCATAATCTGTGCCGTATTTATAACTTTCATGCTTATTGTAATATGAGGAAATTCCGTGCCAAAAGGCCCAAGAAGCCGGGGCAAAATATACTCGCCGATCGTCAAGCTTGCACCAAGCTGCAGCTTTCCTTTCAGCTGCCTCGTAAACGTTGACATCGCCTGATCGGTGTCACGAATAAGCTCGATACTGCGCCGGGCGTAAGGCATCAGCGCCTTGCCGGCTTCCGTCAAATCGATTCGCTTCGTCGAGCGGAGCAGCAGCTTTGTCCCGAAATAGTCTTCAAGCGACTGCACTTGCATCGTTACGGCAGGCTGGGTCATATGCAGCGCGCCTGCTGCCGCCGAGAAGCTTCCCCGTTCCGCAACCGTGTAAAAAATATGCAGCTGATGAAAATTAAGCGCCATCTGTGCGACCACCCTCTCTTATGACGCCTATTATACTACAAGGCCGCAAATAGGCGAATCAAAAAGGCGTGACCCGAAAAAATCCGAGTCACACCTTTATAATATTTATACATTTTTTAACATTTATTTTCGTTTTCTGCTGTTCTTCACTAATGTCATTCTTCTGGAGTGGCGCAGCCAGGAATAGTAAGATTTCAGATCCCGCAGTTCAATCGTTTCCGACATTCGTCCAAGGAAAGTAACGATAATCATTTTATGTAGCGGGTTTCCGAGCAGGTCCGTATCATTCTCCGACACCGTAAACTCGGCTACAAACACAAGATCGTCATCGATTAAATAAACGTCCTGTTCGTTGCGGTAATAGGGCTTAACCCGTTCTTTCTTCAGGCATTCCCAGAGAAATTCTGCAATATCCTCATACCCGGTCTTCTCGGTTTCTACGCGATCAGACCAACGGCTCCTCGCGTGGTTCGTGATGACGATGTCCGCTACTTTTTTATCGCCCAAATCGATATAAAATGTTTCGTAGGTGTTCCATCTTTTAGTCACTTTGTCCTTCATTACAAACCACACCCCTTCCAAAGAACCAGGCCTATTTTACTATTATTTTACCATGATTGTCCGATTTTTCAACATTAAAATAAAGCCGCACCAATATTGTAATAAAATGTAATTATATGAAAAAAGAAGACGGTTTTCCGGCAATCTTTCACCTTCAAACCGTCTTCCTGTTGTTACTGTACGATTACTACATGCTGTAAAAACGCGTTTTGTCATCGTTATCTTTGGTGTACTCGGTCTTAAGCTCATTACGGTAGGATCGTTCAATCTTGCGGACAAATGGAAGACGCCCGATGCTGCGCACTGCATCCTCCGCCCGCTCTGCATTCATGTACATGACGACATAATGCATTTTGCGTGACATATAATGGACCGTGCCATATTTATCTAAGTTTCTGGCCGCTTTCAGATCGCTGACCCAAATGATATATCCCGTTCGTTCGGCTAACAACATCTCTTCCCTCCGTAAGATCTTTTCAACTTCGGCTGCCAGGCAGCTTTCCTTCTAGCCGCAGCCGCCGCTTCCACAGCCGCAGGAACCGCCGCTTCCGCAACCCCCGCCCTTACCAGTGCCTTCGTTGCTCGGGACCTTGATCGTCTCCGAAACCGATTCCGCGATAAGCCGCGATACTTCAAACAGCATCGTATCGACTTCCTGCTCAGCCGCCTTGAACTTGGCGACAGATTCTATCTCGTCCAGTTCGCGCTGGATTTCCTTCACTTTCCCCCTGGCAGCGTGGAAATCAGGATGGAAACGCCCGAACCGCTGGCATTCCTCATAAAGCTCCCTCGCCTTCGCGAACTCTTTCATCTTCTGCTGCACCTGAACATCACGGTTGACAGCATCTTTCCAATATAAATATTCGGCAACCTCCGCCGATTGATTGATCGAATCGCCCAGCTCATACGCGCTAAGCAGCAGCGACGCCATATCGAGCGAAGAAACGCCGCTAGCATCGTACGATTGTTCTGGCGTGTAGGCAGAAACCCTCATAGCATTGGGCATTTATTCACCTCTTCTCAATTCGCTTACTTCATTACTATCATATCATAATACTTAAGCGAATAGATACCATTTTACAGAAACCCGTTCATGCCCGGCAGAACAAGCTTCATTTCCTCCCACATATCGGGGGTCAGCGTTACCTGCCGCTGCCGCTCTTCCTCTCGAAGCCAGCCGGACACGGCCCAGCCGCTCCCCTCCTGCTCCAGCTTGTCCGGCACGAATGCGAGCAGGTCGCCTGCTATCCTCAGTTGAACCGGCGAATGCCAGGACAATGCACGCTCCAGCATTTCTTTTTTCGTAGAGTGATGATAGGCGCGAAACTGCTTCACCCAGCTTACAGGGACGCGCTCCAGCTCGGGAAAAGGCTGCTGCAGGCCATCCTCCTCAAGCAGCTCGAAGCGCTGCTCCAGCCAGCCATTATACAGCATTCCTGAAGATGGCCCCGGCGGAATGGTCTCCTGATATCTTCCTTCCAGGTTAACGTCCAGAATAGGAAAACTTCGGGACGGCTCTGGTAAAGAATTCGATTCTGACTTTAATTCGGACTTTAATTCTGGCTTTAATTCTAAATTCGTCCCTGACTCTATTTCCGGTTTGGATTCGGTGAGCCTTGGCTCACTCCCTTCATTCTGTCCGGAAGAAAACGTCCAGTCCTCCAAGCATGACCGGACAAGCGGCGGCAGCTCCATGCCGGAGGCCTCCTGCAAAAACAATAGAATAGATTCAAGCGTCCGCCCCTGCTTTAACGCCCTGGCTGTTGATGCTGCACTAAGCCGGTAGACGGTCAGACGGTCAGCGGAGGATACGCGCTCTCCGATAAGCTCAAGCTCCCATAATAGCGTAAAGCTGCTGTGAGGGAAGGCAATCACGTCTCCGTTGGGTTCTACGATAACAGGCGCTGAACGAAGCGGACCGGCAGAAGCTTCATGTGAAGCAGCTGCCCTGCTGCTCAGCGGCTCGATCCGCCATCGCAGCACCGGTCCGGCCGGAGATTGCGCCCGCTCCAGCCAGCCGAAAGCTAGTAAAAGCTCCACCCATTCCTCCCAACCGCATAATAAGGATAACGGCGGGGACTCCCCTCCGTGCTGCGGCCTTTGCAGCAATTCCAGCAGCTGCCCTGTCAGCTGCCTCTCTTCATACCATTTACCCGCTTCCAGACCGCTTAAAACGGCTGCTGCGTGTGCAGCGTGCGGCTTCTGGGCAGCTAAGTGCTGCATGCACCATTCATGCAGCATAGATTCACGAAGCAATGCCGGCATCCCCATCCATTCGGATAATGCCGCTGTCTGCCAGACCAGCACCTTCTGCTGAGGCACCAGCAATTCCAAGCGTCTAGCAATTTCTAGCGCCAATGCTAGTCCCAGCGGATAGCTGGCGCCTAAATCTCCGCTGACCGAACCAAGTCTCGCAAGCGGGGCATTGGCAGCAGCCAGCGGCTGACCCGCTTTTTGGACGGTTCTTTTGGCAAGCTGGCCTTTTGCCGTTAATTCCAGACCGCAACGAGCCAGCTCCGTCCATGATGCAAGCAATTGCCTGCCTAACGGCATAGCAGGCTCCTCCGCCATTTCCAGCCGTCCGTCTTTGTTTGTAATAGGAGGAACAGTAACAGGCATTACACAGTTCAGCCAAACCCGGAAACTGTCCAATGCCGTAAAATAATAACGCTCCCCCCAGCTCCGGCGGGCAGCGAACAATAAGCCGCCCTGCAGCAGCTCATTCATCCCGAACCGGAATTCCGCACGAGACAACCCTGCATCTGCCGGGCCTTCGCGCAGCAAATGTTCTTCCAGAACCGGAGCCGGGCCGTATCTGGCAAGCAGCGCTCGGAACACGGCTCGAGCTCCACTGCTTAATAACCCGGCAGCGAGCTCCATATAATGAGCATTCACGGCGGCATCCGGCCATCGCAGCCCCGCTTGGGCAGCCGGCTGCCACACGGCAGCTTCCATGAATTCCGCTTGCTTGCCGGCCGAAATCCGCTTCGACAGCTGTTTTACGTCCATGTATCAAGCGGCTCCTTTCTTCTCATTACCCTTTTTCAAGCTCGTAGTGATAGCCTTGCTCCACCATAAAAAGCTGTCTTCTCAGCGCAAACTCCGTCTCATTCGTGCCATCGCTCACAATGGTATAGAACCAAGACTCATTCCTCCCCTGCTTGGGACGAAGAATCCGGCCGATCCGCTGCGCTTCCTCCTGCCTGGAACCATAGCTTCCGGAGACTTGGATCGCAACCGCTGCATCTGGCAAATCGACAGCAAAATTAGCGACCTTCGATACAGCCAGCACCGGAACGTCGCCAGCCCGGAAGCGGTCATAGAGCTGCTGCCGCTCCTGTATCGGCAATTCGCCAGTTATGACCGGAACGTCCAGCGATTCCGCTATCCGGTGCAGCTGCTGCAAATACTGGCCGATAATGAGTGTGGGAGTACCTTCATGCCGTTGAAGCAGCCGCTTGATCACTGCGAGCTTGCCGGGATTCTCGGAGGCGAGCCGAAGTTTGGCTTTATTTTCAGCGCTGTGGTACAGCTCGTTAATGCCCTGATCGAGAGGGACTCTAATTTCTGTACAAGTAACAGCTGCGATATGCCCCCTCGCTTCCACCGATTTCCACAGCAGATCATACTGCTTAGGCCCAACCAGCGAAAAAACATCCTCCGCGCAGCCGTCTTCGCGGACCAGCGTTGCCGTTAAGCCAAGACGCCGTGTCGCCTGAATCTCCGCCGTCATTCGAAATACGGGAGCCGGCAGAAGATGAACTTCATCGTAAATAATGAGCCCCCAGTCCCGCTCCGAAAACAGCTTCATATGACGAAACAGCTCATCTTTCGATTTGCGGTGGGTCAAAATCTGATAGGTTGCGATCGTGATCGGCCGAACCTGCTTGGTCACCCCTGTATACTCGCCGACATCGGAGGATTGCAGTGTCGTCTTGTCCAGCAGCTCTTCCTTCCACTGCTTAACCGACGTGGCATTAGAGGTTAATATGAGCGCTGCACTCCGGTGCTGGACAAGCGCTGCGATACCAACGATCGTCTTCCCCGCTCCGCAGGGCAATACGATGACGCCGCTCCCGCCTTGAACCGTTCCTTCCCTATAAAAGCGCTCGACGGCTTGCTGCTGATAATCCCGCAGCGCAAAAGGCTTGCCCTGCCGGGTCGCTGATCTTAGCTCTACCGTCAATGACTCGCCCGCATGGTATCCCGCCAGATCGACGACCGGGTATCCTAACCGGGTCAATTCCTGCTTCAGCATCCCCCTGTCTTCGGGGCGCACCTCCAGCTCTTCGCTGCCCGCTCTCGTCTTGCGCCATGGCTCCAGCTCTTTCTTTTCCAGAAGCTCATCCAGAAGCTCCGAGCTCCCGCAAAGCAGCAGCCGTTCGTCGCGATGTTCCATACGCAGCTTGCCATAGCGGTCCATTAATCTTCTAATGCTCGATTCCGCGAAAGCCGGCAAGCCATAGCGCCCGTAACGGGTTAATACTGCAATTGCATCATCTGCTCTCATACCTCCGGCTGCGGCATTCCATAAGGTTAATGCAGTCATCCGGTAAGTATGCCAGTTGCCGGGCCTCTTCAGCATTTCCGCAAACAAGCCAAGCTGATCTCTCGCTTCCTCAGACATAGGGTGCATATTATCGAGCAGCACCGTCATATCCGATTGTATAATGAGCGGTCCGTCCTGACTTTCCAGCATGGCGATCCCCCGTTTCTTCTTCATCGTATGGTCTAGGAAAACTCTCCGCTGCTGTCTCACTTCTAATTATGAAGCTATCGGACCGTTTTTATGCTTTGCTGCACACAAAAAGAAGAACAGGAGCATACCGACCTCCGCGTTCGGAATACTCCTGTTCTTCTATAGTATGGCAGTTGCTCAATGATGTGATAGCTGCCCCGTATCAGCAGCCTGTTCGGAAATTTCGCTTAAGGATTCCCCTGCTTCGTGAACGAATATATCGCGAACGGCCAAATCTCCAATCGCCACTATACCGATCAAATGGCCATCCTCAACGACGGCAAGCCTGCGAATTTTGTTATTCGCCATTATTCTCGCCGCTTCATCTGCAGTCTCCTCAGGACTAATCGTCTTCACCTCTCGGGTCATCACCGTCGCTACCTCCGTAGAGCCGGAATGCTTCTCCGCATAACCTCTGACGACCAGATCGCGGTCCGTCACGACGCCAATCAGCTTGGAGCCTTCTACAATGGGAACGAAGCCGATATCATGACGCTTCATTAATACGGCGAGCTCATACACGTTGTCCTGAAGCGTCGCCGTGACACAATCAGTGGACATAAGCTGCCTGATCGATCTGTTGTTCAACTGGCAACCCTCCTAAGGTTGATAAGGTCATATCGCCCTTAACTTACCCTAGCGGCTGCCGAGCCATTCCTCGGCAAAACTTTCCGCCATGCCAATCAGCATCTCAGCGGAATGTATCATGGCACGCTCATCCAGATCAAATTTCGGATGATGATGCGCATAGTTGGCTCCCGTCTCCTCGTTGCGAGCGCCAACGAACATAAAGCAGCCAGGCTTTTCTTTCAAATAGTAGGCAAAATCTTCTGCCGCCATTACCGCATCAGCATAAACGGCGGCAGAGCTGCCGAACAGCTGCTCGGCTACATCCAAGCAGCGTGCCGCTTCCCGCTCGTCATTGACAACTGGCGGGTAACCGATCCGAAGGTCGAGCTCATAATCTGCCCCGTACATTTCACAGGTCGAGTGGATGACAGCTTTCAACCGATTATGAATAAGCGTCCTTGTCGTTTCGTCAAACGCACGAACCGTCCCTTTCATACGGCAGCGGTCAGCAATCACGTTGTTCGTCGAGCCTGCTTGGAACGAGCCGATCGTCACGACAGCCGGTTCAAGCGGATTCACGCTTCGGCTAACGATGGACTGTACGGCTTGTACGAGTGCTGAGCCAACCACGATTGTATCTACTGTATGATGCGGCATGCCGCCGTGACCGCCCGCACCGATAATATCGAGGGTAAACTCGTCGGCGGAAGCCATGAATGCGCCTTCCTTGGTCGAAATCTGACCATATGGCAGCGGCGACCAGAGATGCACGCCATAGATCGCATCTACGCCGTCTAGTGCACCATCTCTAATCATGTTCAAAGCGCCGCCAGGCGTTACTTCTTCAGCAGGCTGGAACAGAAAACGTCTTTCACCGGCTAGGCTTGCCGCCTGCTCCTGATAGAAGCTGGCCGCAGCAAGCAACGCAGCTGTATGGCCGTCATGCCCGCAAGCATGCATGACGCCTGGAATTTTGGATGCATATTCGCAATCTTTCTCATCTTGAATCGGCAAGGCATCTATATCGGCACGGAGGGCGATGGCTGGTCCGGACAATGCTCCTCTGACCGTAGCAATGAGGCCGTATCCCCCAACCCCTTCCCTCACCTCGCAACCGAAAGCTCTTAATTGTTTGGCAATCCATTTCGATGTTTCTGTCTCCTTATAAGACAGCTCCGGATACTGATGGAGATATCTGCGCCACCGGATCATGTCCGGGTAAAGACGCTGCAGCCGTTCATGACGTTCGCCGCTTGTCTTCATTTTCTGCAAACCTCCTTTTCATTCCATTTTACCAGAAGCGGGCGCCAAAGAGAAAGCGGATTATCGCATTGCTGTCCAGCTTTCCTACATTTCGTCAATCTGTCACGTACATTGCAGATTATAGGACGGAGTAAGGGTTGCACAGACTGGGGAAACATACTATCATGGGAAAAGAATGTACAAAGTACGTCCAATTCACCTACGCTTACGAATTATAAGGAGGAACTACAATGATTATTAACAATACAGGCCTTGACGGTGTTCAAAGCGAGCTCTCGCATTTGGACGATTCCGCGGAGCAGCTCGGCTTCGTTCGTTGGCAATGGGAATACTACCGCGCTACATACGATTTGAAACTGGAAGACCGCGCGACCAACTCTGAATACTTCGTGCGCATCAACACACGTGCCGTAGAAGGCAAGCTTGAGAACCCGCATGCCGTATTGGCTATTGAAGCCTTATACATTGGAAAAGCAACGTTCCCGCACGGCATGGAATACGAATCCCCAATTCCAGAACCGATTATGAGCATCGCGAATCAGAAGCTGGAACAGCTGAAGCAGCTGCTTGCGTAATATGGGAAACACGCAGAACGGCAGTCGTGGACGACCAGACTTTCTGCTTCTCATCCTTGCGATACTGCTAGCCGGCTTTGGGCTCGTGATGGTATTCAGCGCGAGCTCCAACGTCGCCTTAGTTGCTCAGAAATTCAACAATGATGCTTTCTATTTCCTTAAGAAACAACTGCTATGGGCGGTATTAGGCGTGTTCGCGATGCTGTTTCTTATGAACCTGCCTTATAAGTTCTATAAGAAAGGCTTCATCTTCCTGTTCATACCTGTGCTGATCATGCTTATTATCGTACCCTTCACGACCCCAATCAATGGTGCGAGCAGCTGGCTGCCGATCGGGCCCTTGCGCATACAGCCTACGGAGTTGGCCAAGCTGGCGCTTATTTTGTATCTGGGCTCGCTGATATCCAAGAAGGACGAGAAGTTTCGCGATTTCAAAAAAGGGCTGCTGCCTGTTCTTATCATCGTCGGCTTTATTTGCGGCCTCATCATGCTGCAGCCGGATCTGGGCTCTTGTATGATATTGGCGGCTACAGCAATCGTTATGATTATCGCAGGCGGCGCCAATTTAAAGCACATCTTTATGGCAGGCTCGATTATCGGTATTATTCTGACGGTGGTTGTAAGTCTATCGATGGCCTTCCAGCCTCCTGAAGTTTGGGCATACCGGATCGCGAGGTTTACCGCCTACCTCGATCCATTAGCGGATAAGGAAAACACAGGCCTTCAGCTCGTTTCTTCCTTACAGGCGCTTGGACACGGCGGGTTTACCGGAGCAGGATTTGGGGAAAGCGTTCAGAAGCTTCACTATCTAACCTATCCGTACAATGATTTTATTTTCTCCATCATTGCGGAGGAATTCGGTTTCCTTGGCTCGGCCTTATTTATTCTGACTTACCTGCTGTTCTTATGGAGAGGCTTGATCGTTGCACTGCGCTGCCCTGATCAATACGGTACGATCGTTGGCGTCGGCATTGTCGCCAGCATTGGCATCCAGGCGTTCATCAACATCGGCGGTGTCACCGGAACGATACCGTTAACGGGCGTCACCTTGCCGTTCATCAGCGCCGGGGGCACCTCATTATTCGTCTGTTTGATGAGCGTCGGCATCCTGCTTAGCATATCGCGAGAGCATAACAAGCAGGAACGTCCAAAACGGCCGAGTCCAACCGTAATGAGAAGCCGGATATAAAAAAGGTATCTTCCGATTTAAGACGGAAGATACCTTTTTTTCATGACATTTAAAATGAATTAGGGGCTTGTGGAACGATTCTTTGTCATACCGCAAGCCCTGCTAGGAAACACTATTTGAGCCGGTTTGATTCTTCCGTTGTCTCTTCTTCCTTAAAGGCTACGCCTTCCACCTTTACGTTCACTTCGACGACATGGAGGCCGGTCATATTTTCAACGGATTCACGTACATTGAGCTGAAGTTGGCGGCATACCTCTTGAATGGGAATGCCATAATGGACGATAATACGAAGATCAATCGCAGCTTCCAGCTGGCCGACTTCCACCGAAACGCCCTTTTGCACATTTTTCCCGCTCAGTCGTTTAGCCAATCCTTCGGAAATCCCGCCGGACATCGCGGCAATTCCCGGAGTCTCTAGTGCTGCGAGTCCCGCAATCGTTGCAACTACATCGTCTGAAATACGGATAATGCCGGTTTGAAGGTCCTCGGTCATGTTATTCACTCCTCAATTTGCCATATATGTTCATTGTACTGGATGGCAGGCGCGGAAGCAACAAAAGAGCGGCTTCAATCCGCAATGCTTAGGAAAAAGTTTACATGTTTCATTTTTTTCGATATATTAATTACAGTTTTCAACATCTATCATGCAAAGGTGGCATTTTTCGTGAGACAGAAATTGTTTTTCACCGGATTGATCGTAATGTTTGCGCTAAGCGCAATCGGCCATTTCGCCGGCTTCGACATGACGCTTCAATTCATCATCTCCGCGATTGCAATCGTGTTCGTTGCCGGCTTTCTCGGCAAAGCGACCGAAAGCGTAGCGCATTACGCGGGACAAAGGCTCGGAGGCTTTCTTAACGCCACCTTCGGCAATGCAGCAGAGCTTATCATCGCGATTTTCCTTGTAAAAGAAGGATTATTCGACATGGTGAAAGCGAGCATCACCGGTTCGATCATCGGCAACCTGCTTCTCGTTCTAGGCCTCAGCCTTTTCGCTGGCGGACTGAAGTACAAGCAGCAGAAATTCAACAACCAGCTGGCAGAACACAATTCGACACTAATGATTATGGCGGTTATCGGATTGTTCGTTCCCGCAGTATTTGTCGGAGCAGAGCATTTCTCGCTTACCAAGAACCATTTCCTGAGCTTGGCGGTGGCCTGCATTCTCATCGTCTCTTACCTGCTCTGGCTCGTGTTCTCCATGATTACCCATAAAGACGTTCTTTCCGATAAAGACATGAACGCCGATCACGGCGAAGAGCCCGCTTGGTCCAAGGGTACTTCCATCATTTTACTGGTCGTCGCAACGGTAATGGTTGCTTTCACCAGTGAATGGCTTGTACATACGCTGGATACGTTTACCGAGAGATTTGGCTTGTCTCAGCTGTTCGTCGGCGCCTTCGTTATTGCCATCGTCGGCAATGCGGCCGAGCACAGCGCTGCAATCATGCTCGCTATGAAGAACAAAATCGGCGCAGCGGTCGAAATTGCCATCGGAAGCAGCCTGCAGATCGCATTGTTTGTCGCACCGGTGCTCATTTTGGTCAGTACGCTGTTTGGCGACACGATGGATATTATTTTCACCCCGATCGAGTTGACCGCGATAGGCGTGTCCGTATTTATTGCCAAGTCGGTATCGAGAGACGGCAACACGAACTGGTATGAAGGCTTCCTGCTGTTAATGGTCTATATCATTCTGGGCTTTGCCTTCTATCTCGTTTAATCGGATTCGGGCAAAAAAAAGGAGTAGGCTCCAACTGGAGTCTACTCTTTTCTATTCAACGCTTCATACAGCTGCGCCAAGTTGCGCTCAAGCCTGCTCAGCATTTCCTTCCCGCTTGGCTCGGTTATGAGTCCCGCACGCACTGCAAAATCAATCTCGCGCGAGAATCCGTACATTTGCGTATCCAAAACCTCTTCGTACAGCGGACATTGACGGGTCGTCAAGTTCTCCATCTGAACTTCGATCAGTTTCTCGATTTTGCTGGCATCCTCCATAAGGAGACGCAGCGCCTTCTCATGCAATTGGACCGTGACTTCCGGTGAAGACATCGTTTTCCCCCCTGTGCGTGTACCCGCCGTCGTCTATACCTTTTATATTAGACGAAAAAGAGCCAATACACAAGGACAAAACAGAAAAGCGCCTTTTCAAATAATTGAAAAAGCGCTTCTCTATTTTTTCGGAACGGTATCTACTTGATACACGGCTTCCAAAACGTGTCATTTAGCAAAATGCTATTCGCCTACCACTGTAACATTTAGATCATGCTTAGCAAATACCGCCGCCATAGCTGCTTTCGCTTCTTCAGCGTCCGGTCCATGTACATGCAGCTCGTACGAATGTCCGCCTACCAAAGTTGTGAACAGCCCAAGAATACTTTTAACGTCGATATATTTACTGTCGGCTTGCAGAACGATTGAAGAGCGGAATTGGCTAGCCGCTTGGGAAATTTCTACGATAGCTGCGTTGTTGGACATGGGGAATCCCTCCAGAAATTTTAGTAAAGCTTTCCTTAGCAATCATGATAACCCGAAAAATCATATCCGACAAGGGGCAAAATGAAAAACGCTTCTATTTCATTTATTTCAAATTTTCGGAATTTAATCCTTGGAGCTCAGGAAGTACAAAAACGCCGTCCTTGCGGATCAAAACATCGTCGAAATAAATTTCTCCGCCGCCGTAATCGGGACGTTGAATGAGCACCAGGTCCCAGTGAATCGACGAACGGTTGCCGTTGTCCGTCTCCTCATAAGCTTGCCCTGGCGTAAAGTGCAGGCTGCCGGCAATTTTCTCATCAAACAGAATATCATTCATCGGATGCAAGATGTAAGGGTTAAAGCCGATAGCGAACTCGCCAATGTAACGGGCGCCTTCATCAGCATCCAGTATTTCGTTCAGACGCTTCGTATCATTGCTCGTCGCCTCGACAATTTTGCCGTTTTCAAACGTAAATGAAATGTTCTGAAACGAAACGCCGGAATAGACGCTCGGAGCATTATAGGTAATTTTACCTTGAACGGAATCCCGAACAGGAGCGGAAAATACTTCGCCGTCCGGAATGTTGCGGTGTCCCGAGCACTTTTTAGCACCAATTCCTTTAATCGAGAACGTAAGATCAGTGCCCGGCGATACGATGCGGACGCGATCCGTCCGCTGCATCAACGCTTGCAGCGGGTCCATCGCACGATCCATTTTCGAATAGTCCAAATTGCATACGTCAAAATAGAAATCTTCGAACGCTTCCGTGCTCATTTTGGCTAATTGGGCCATCGATGGATTAGGATAACGAAGCACGACCCATTTCGTCCGTTTTACGCGTTCTTCCATATGTACCGGATTCATATACAGCTGATCATACAATTTCATTTTATCGTCAGGCACATCCGCCATTTCATTCGCGTTCTCGCCTGCACGAACACCGATATACCCTTGCATTTGCTTCATTCGCTCCAGATCGAGCTGTCCCCACAGCTCAAGCTGCTCCTTCGTGGCATGCTTCAGCATCGAACGGAGTACGGAACGGTCGCTCGTCTCAACGAACGGTCTGCCTCCCCGCTTTGTCACTTCCTCAATCAAACATTTGGCGAGCTCCCGCTCCCCTCCGATCATATCAATCAGGACATTGTCCCCCGGCTGAACATCAATGGAATAGCCCGCCAGATTACTGGCCAGTTTTTGCAGTCTTGGATCGCGCATAGCGATTACCTCCTCGTTCTCTTCCTTACAGCTCCGAAACGGTTTACAGGCCGCTCCAGAATCCGTTCTATCGTATCATGACCGGTCGCTAGCCGTCTATTTCACGCTAGCTGGAGCAGCAGCCTTTCCGTCAAAGGAGCCAAATTGCATCGTAGTCTTTCGCATCTCCTCTTTTGGCTTCGTATCCTTTATATAGGTAAGAACAGACTGCTCCTCCATCGATAGCGGTACGAGGCTGCTCGCATCGATTACGATCTGATACTCCGAGCGTACCCGCAGCGTTTGCAGCATCGCAGAAAGCTGCGTGCGCGACTTGTTCAGCTCATTCAAATACGCCTTGCGGTATTCGTTTTGTTCAATTGGCGCCCCGCTCTCCAATTTATCAAGCTCACCAGTCAGCTTCCGCTTCCACTTCTCGCTCGCTGCTGCTTCGTCTGCCTGCACACGCAGTCTGACCGTTTTCCCCGTTCCTTTAGGAGATGATGTATTTGCCGCATTTTGCATAATTTCAATATGTTTATGGTCAGCTTGTATTTCCTTCAGGAGATCGACAGGATTCCAAGTTACCCCGTCGTCTGTTTTGGCTTTTATCGTTTCATGACCAACTACTTGTCCTTGAAAGCTTCTGGGCTCATGTGACCAGCCCTCCGCGGTAGACACCGTGGTTTGTCCTTTATATGCAAAATTATCGGTTGCTGCCAGTCCGGCAATGGACAGTGAAAGCCATTCCTCCGGGCTGCGTTCGCCCCTCAGTCCCGCGCATCCGGCCAGCAGCAGCATGACCAGTGCGATTAGTGACGCTCGAATTGCTGCTGTTGCATTCGTTCTCCTAGCTGCCATAGCGGCATTCCTCCTATCGTTTCAATAGCGTTAGCGTCTCCTGTACCTAAGGTGTTTTATTCCCGTCTGGCCGGGAAGGCCATTTATGGACAAAAAAAAGCATGAAACGCTCTTTGCGCTTCATGCTCTTCTTTCGTTATAAGCATCTATTAATATGCCGTTAGTTAGCTTGCCCCACGAATATACAGTTCCGCCCATGATGCTTAGCTTCATATAACGCCATATCCGCCCGATAGAACAAAGACTCTACGCTAATCTTCTCATTCTCGAAGGTCCACTCCGATACGCCGCATGAAACGGTAACAACCGGATCCGTCTCTTCCTCGACATGAGAGCGTATGCGTTCAGCGATACGGAACGCCTGCTCTGCCTGAATGCCCGGCAGATAGACAGCAAGCTCCTCGCCGCCCCATCTTGCCGCAATATCGCCTTGGCGAATCGAAGCGCGAATGATGTTGCTCACCTGCACAAGAATACGGTCCCCGACCTGATGGCCAAACGTATCGTTAATGCGTTTGAAGTGGTCAATGTCTACTAATATAAGGGCTCCCAGCGGATCTTTGCGCTGCCGGTTCTGAATTTGCTCATTTAAGTAATGGCGGGCATGCAGTCCGGTTAAATTATCGGTGATGACCATCCGCCGCACCTCGGCATGAAGCGATGCATTCGTAATTGCCAGTCCGATATGCGTGGACATCACCTGCAGCAGCTTATAATTGTCATAGCTGAAGAAGTTCGCTGTCTTATGCGTGACGAAGATGACACCCGCTACTTCGCCATCTACCAATATCGGAGATGCAATGAGCGATCTTGAGCCAGTGTTGTCCATTAGCTTGGAGGTAACGACCCGGGTATTCCAATAATCCGATATGATGAGCGGCTCCTTCGTCCGATGAACGATGCCGCAAAAGCCGTATTCCGGTGAAAACTGCTCGCTCGACATGTCAGGCACGTTGCTCGACATCACGATGAACTGGTTTTTCTCTTTGTTTAATTGGAGCACGCAGCAGAAATCCGCTTCGAATATGTTGAGAAGCTCCTTCGTTACGAACTGAAAAATTTCCTTCAGGCGCAACGATTGATTAAGCCGCTTTGCAAGCTCATTGATTAGGCGCAATTCATTAATGAGCAGATTGGACTGCTCGTACAGCTTCGCATTCTCGAAAGCCGAGCCTGCGGTATCCGCCACCAGAAGAAACGCCGGCAGGTCTGAGACATCCCACCGCTGGGCTTCCATTGTAATGAACAAGACGCCATATGCGGCTTGCTTGCCCGTCATTGGCATTGCGATCCGCATCATCCCGTTGCGGTCCAGCTCATTCACCGGCCGCCCTTCAAGGAAAGCTTTGGCGATAAGGTCATGGGCCGTATTTTTAAATACGAGCGGCTTCACTCTCGGATCTCCGTTCAGGTGATCCTGTGACAAATAGAGATGAACCTCTGAGGTAGGATACAGTTTCTCCAGACTCATCAGCATCTGTGACAGGACAGAGGTTACGTCGGTCTGGTCATACAGCTGCTTGGCGACCCCGAACAGGGCGTCTCTGCGGTTGAGCTCCTTTTCCGTACGCTGCTGCTGCAGCAGCAAGTCCTTCACATAAAGCTGCTCGAATCTCCGATAGAAACAGCTGCGGAAGTGCAAGGCACTTAGCTTCGCCACCGATTGGCTCGGATCCGCCGCTGTTGAAACATGGATAAAAACGCAAAATGGGCGTTCTTCCGAACGCTTCATAACCGGTACTGCGCTCGCATAAAGCGATCCCAGCGATTCCGTCTCGATTGAGCCAGACTGTTGAACAGCTGCTGCCAGCCTATCAGTCAAGTCTTGCACAACCGCTGTCTCTGATTTATTCAAGCCGCCTACGATGCCGATACTCTTCAAGCTCCAGTCATAAAGGGCAAACGAACCTTCTGCCAGCAGCAGCTTGTCCGTTTCTTTATGCCATAACGCAAAGCTGTCTGAAAGTATCGGCGCCAAATATGGTTCATCTGCGCTAGTCATATCTTCCTCTTCGAACCAGATCGACGAATTCATCTCCACTTCAAGATGAGCTGCCGCAGCAGATTCATCTTGAAGTGAATGGTTTTCATTATAATCTGCCATCAGCAACACCCAGCCCTTTCGCACGTATAACAAGGAGATGAGCATTCAATCATCAATTCATACAATAATTTCATCATACTGTATTTTTAAGAATATTGCACTACTCTTTCCTATAATTAATAGGCCTTTAGACACTATGTCGAACAAGGGTTGCTGAGGACTGTGCAATCTTGACAAATAGGGGGTATTTCATTTAATATTTATTGTTGAATGCATGGGCGTACTGGTTTTGTGTCACCCTCAGAAATACGTTCGCTGATATTCCAGCGGCTGAACTGATTATCAGGCTCCGGACTCATTCCGGGCATAGGGCGTATTCGGCGAAACACAACCCCATTCTCAAAAATCCCATTTGATGAAGGAGTTACACTACGTATGTCACGTTATACTGGTCCTAAATTTAAATTGAGCCGCCGCCTCGGCATTTCCCTGAGCGGAACTGGCAAAGAACTGAAACGCCCATTCCCTCCAGGTCAACACGGCCCGAACCAACGCAAAAAAATGAGCGGATACGGCATCCAATTGGCTGAGAAGCAAAAGCTTCGCCACATGTACGGCTTGAACGAAAAACAATTCCGCAACCTGTTCGACAAAGCGGCTAAAATCAAAGGTATTTCCGGCGAAAACTTCATGATTCTTCTTGAAAGCCGTCTGGACAACCTGGTTTACCGTCTGGGTCTTTCCAACTCCCGTGCAGGCGCACGTCAGTTGGTTGCTCACGGTCACGTTACGGTTAACGGCAAAAAAGTCGACATCGCTTCCTACACAGTATCGACTGGCGACGTAATCGGCCTGCGCGAGCGCAGCCGCAGCCTGAAAACGATCAAAGAAGCAATCGAAGGCCGTCACCACATTCCTAACTACTTGGAATTCAACGATCAAGCAATGGAAGGCAAGTTCATCCGCCTGCCAGAGCGCGCTGAGTTGTCCCAAGACATCGACGAAAAACAAATCGTCGAGTTCTACAGCCGTTAATAGCTGCTGCAGATCAGAGAACCCCTACAGCCTGCAAAGGCTCGCGGGGTTCTTTTTTTGCTTATTTATAGGAATTACCTATAAAGTAAATAATCTTTATATATTTCACTTCTTATGTTCTTGTATGCCACAATAAGGGCATCAGAAACAGAAGGAGCGATAATCTATGACATCCGTACAGCAATGGAACCCTGATTCCTACGATCAGCATCTCGCATTTGTATCTAAGTTTGGCCAAGGTATTATGGAATGGTTGAATCCGCAGGCTGGCGAACGTATTCTTGATTTGGGCTGCGGGACCGGCGACCTTTCCGCTGTACTTGCTGAAAAGGGAGCTAACGTAAGCGGAATTGACTATTCAGCGGAAATGATCGCCAAAGCGAAAGAGAAATACCCGACAATTCCTTTCTCTGTCGAAGACGGACAAAACTTTACTGTAAATGAGCCATTTGATGCGGTATTCTCGAACGCTGCCCTGCACTGGATGAAGAGCAATCCTTCAGGCGTCATCGAATCGGTATGGAACAGCCTCCGCAGCGGCGGCCGATTTGCCGCAGAGTTTGGAGGAAAAGACAATGTTGAAGCCATTGTGAGAGCGATTAGCGAGGTATTGCCGAAATACGGTATAGACGCCGAACCATTGAATCCCTGGTATTTCCCCTCTATCGGCGAGTATTGCAGCCTTTTGGAGCAGCAAGGCTTCCATGTCCGCTCCGCAGAATTGTTCAGCCGGCCGACCGAGCTGCCTGACGGAGATAAAGGGCTGCTTCACTGGCTCTCACAATTCGGAGATGCTTTCTTCCACACCTTGAATAACTCCGATAAGGAACAAGTCATGCAAAATATTAATCGCTTATTCCGGGAGCAGCAGCAGCTGCAGGCCGAGGAGAATGCCGTTGCCGATTATTACCGCATCCGGGTGCTGGCGTTCAAGCCTTAATCCTTCCCTTATCTAAGGACTGGGCATTTCAACTGGGTTGAAATGCCTTTTCTTTTCTTTTCATTATATAAACCCGGTTATCCGCCGGCATTGAAGCAGCCATAGCTTTCCATCTGCCAAGGTCCATTCCATATCGATGTCGGGGCCAAAAGTTTGCTCGCAATTTTCAGCTAGACCGTTCAATTGACTGCATTGCTTGGCGGTCAAGCTCAGCGAATTTGAGATAATGTCGTCAAGCTTATGTTCAATGATGCCTTCACATGGACCAAATCGAATGGCAATCTCCTTCAAACCAGTCGTCGATTCCGTCATTTCCCCGCTTCGGTTCATTCTGAAGCAATCCGGCGTCACATATCCCGAAGCAACCGCTTCGCCAAGTCCCCAGGCCGCCTCGATTACCCGTTCATCCGCATACGTAACAGGGTTTCGTGTAAACAAAATTCCCGACACATCGGAATTGATCATTTGTTGAATGATTATCGCTATTTGTACAGATGCATCGCTGTCATCTATCGTTGCGACCCCCTCTGCTCTTCGGATGTAGCTATTCAAGCGTTTAGACTGCGCCGACTCCCAAATATAATGAATCGCTTGCTCAACACCTTTAACGGTAGTAACGTTTAAACAGGAATGAAACAATCCGGCATAGCTGGACTGCTCGCCATCTTCTTGAATAGCAGATGATCTGACAGAAACGGAACCTAATGCGTCTAACATCGAACGAATATCACCTTCTAAATTAAGCTCTCCTTTCACAAATTGCACAACAATTGAAGCCGACAGCACATACCCCTTAGGCACTGGCAAACCGTGTTTAACAGCCGTACCCAGATTCACCGCTTTACGCCCGTACATCTCAACCTCAGCCGCCTCATATAAAGGTATCGGTTTCATTCATTAGCACATCCCATAACGATGCCGGAAATCGCATCTATACGAATTTTTTGCCCGTTCTCAACAACTTCCGTTGCATTTCCGCACCCGACGATACAGGGGATGTTAAACTCCCTCGCCAAAATAGCCGCATGACACACAATGCCTCCACGATCCGTCACAAGTCCTGCAATGAATGGAGCCACCTCGATAAAATCAGGCGTCGTCATCGTCGTCACTAGAATGTCTCCATTCCTTACGTTCACAAGCTCATCCTTGTGCAATATGACTGCTGCTTTTCCTTCGGCACGACCGGAACTGGCAACCTTTCCGCTCGCAAGAAATAACTCTTCAGCAGCGATACGATCATTTGCAGGTTCTATTGCTTGCCGTTCGTTCAAGAGTGTCCGAAGCTCCTTGCTCCAAGGCGCCTCATTGGCGTATTTCCCGATTCCTTTGCCTAACGTTGCATACAAATGCAGTTCATATATCGCCCGGTCAAAACACAAAATCAAATCGGATGCCGCGAGCTGATCCTGCTTAGCAAGAACTTTAATATAGCTGCTCTTATATTGGGGAATATGCTCAATAAAAATTTCTAATACCGGTGTTGTCTGTGCAATGGCTTCACGCATTTGTAATTCCAGCAGCGACGTCCTTTCAAGCTGGTACTTGTAAATTTGTTGGTAGGCATCCCGCACCAGCGGTTTAAGCTGTTCAATCTCATTCTGATACCAAATTCTAACTCTGTTGAAAACAACCATCTCCTTATCTCAAGTAAATACAAAAAAGCCACCGCAAACATGTCAGTGGCTTTTTTAATGCAAGGAATTACTCTATATTTCAGAGTAAGCCTGCATACATATAAAGCCCTGAGGACAGATTTATCCTCAGGGCTTATTTCGACATAAGCGAATTAGTTAAAAAATAACACCGCGAGGACCCGATATGAAGTTATTGATCGTTTGTTTGAATTTTTCCATTGTCCTCACTCCTTCGTATTATTTTACTTTAAATGTAAGTCAAGAATACACTGCCAATATCGCCTTGTCAATTATTTCCTTCAAAAAGGCAACGAATTACTGTTACTCATTATTCGTTCTTATTCAAATCCTGCTCCAGCAGATCAAGGATCGTCGGCTGAGGCTTTACTTCAATCGCAGCCGCTTGCGGAGCCGGAGCTATAGCACCGGATACTTTGGAGGTCAGCCCCTTCATCAACTCATTAACGTCGATGCCCGATACGCTCTTCAGCATCTCAGGCGCTGTCGCCATGAGCGACGTTACGTAATTGCTAAGGCGTGCCGCTCCTTCACCATGACCCGTATCAACAACGGTAAGCTTGTCGATGCCTTTAATCGGCTCTGCCACTTTACCGGCAAGCTCCGGAAGCATTTTCACAATGATATCGAGTATAGCCGCTTCGCCGAATTTCTCAAACGCTTGCGCCAGCTTCTCTTTCGCTTCAGCTTCCGCAAGACCGCGAAGACGGATAACCTCTGCTTCCGCCGTACCCTTCGCTTTCTCGGCATCGGCTACAGCCAGACCGTCCAGACGCTTCTGCTCGGCCAATGCCTTTGCTTCTGCTTCGATTCGATATTGAATCGCGTCGGCTTCGCGCAGCTTTTTCGTTTTATCAGCTTCCGCTGCCTGTTCGACTGCGTAACGGTCAGCTTCCGCTTTTTTCTTCACTTCAGCGTCATATTGTTTCTCACGGCGCAAGATCTCTTTCGCTTCCAGATCAATCTCACGTTCTTTACGAACCAGCTCGATCTTCATTTGTTCCTCAACCACACTTTGCTGAGCACGCGCTTCGTGAATCGAATACGCCTGATCGGCTTCCGCTTTCGCCGTATCCTGATCTCTCTTAAAGGAAGCGACCTTCAGCTCTTTCTCCTTCGACGCTTCCGCGATATTCGTATCACGCAGCAGCTCCGCCTTCTGGCCATCTTCTTCAGCCAATGCCTTCTTAATCCGAGAATCCCGGACCGCTTCCGCTTCTGCGATATCCGCATCCCGCTTCACAGCTGCGATTCTCGGCTTGCCGAGGGCTTCCAGATAGCCATGCTTGTCTCGAACATCTTTTATTGTAAAAGAAACGATCTGCAGCCCCATCTTCTTCAAATCCCGGGCTGCAACCCCCTGAACTTCCTGAGCAAATTTGTCGCGATTCCGGTATACTTCCTCCACCGTCATCGATCCAAGAATAGCACGCAGATGGCCTTCCAGCACTTCCTGCGCCTCACCTTTGAGCGCCTCGATCGGCTTGCCCATGAACTGCTCGGCCGCTGTTGCCACATCTTCTACAACACCGCCGATTTTAATGATTGCTACCCCGTCAGCCAAAACCGGTACGCCCTGTTCCGTATAAACCTCCGGAGTCGATACATCCAGCTTGTGGGAAAGCAGGGACAAGAATTCGGCTCTCTGAAAAATTGGAAGAATAAACGCGCCTCCGCCACGCACGATTTTGATCCGGCGGCCCGAGTCGTCTACGAGCACATTATTTCTGCCCAGAAACGAGCCTGTTACCACCATAGCTTGATCCGGTCTTACGGTACGATACCGGGCCCAGAATGCCAAACCTAACACTATAATTACTGCAATTACGATGACCGGTATTAAAAAGTCCTCTGGCATAACCCCATCATTCTCCTCTCTTGTCGGCCTTGCTTTATTACCTTGTCTCTTTCTTTACTTGGTCTGAAGATCTACTTTTGCAACGTACAGGGTGCTGTCTCTTACCTCGACTACGACAACCTGCGCCCCTTCAGGAATCGGCTCCCCATCGAAGCTCGCTGCAATTTGATTCGTATGACCCGCTCCCGCCTTAAGCATTACCTCACCATATCCTTTTGACGGAATCGGTACCAGCACCTCTGCCAGCTTGCCCGAAAACTCCTGCTCAGACACCGCTAGCGAATTCTCGCTCTGCTCCATCGGCTTGACATAAACAAAATAAACGCCTCCGGCTATAATGATTGCGATCAGCAGAGCAATAATCGTAATCAGCCCGTTGTTCATAGAGGTATGGTCGGTCAAAAGCAATCCCGCACCGCCGAAGGCGGTAATGCCGCCAACAAGCGACATCGGCTGCATCCAGGGATATCCATCGAGAGATAAAAAATCAAGCACGCCATCCAGTGCCATACTGATCCAATCCCCGAATATGACGCTTATAATGGCAAACAGCACTCCGAATATAAGACAGCCCCAAAATAAAGCCTCCATTTCCTCCTCCTTTCTCCTTATCCAGATGTTGTTACCTCTATATAAGTTAGTACGCGCAAAGCGCCTATTATGTTTCGTACCGCCAATAAAAATTACAATTTGTCCGTTATTCCAGCATTTTTTTCATCCTTTGACCACAACATTTCCTGCTTATGTCTCGTCTAACGATAAGGATTGTATGCTTATCATTTTCAATTTCATCAACTTATGATACAGAGCGCACTCCACGGAAGCATCTTCTCTAGGCTTCCTCTGATGGTGTTTTATGTTATAATAGTTTTTGGTTATTTGGAGGAGGAGTTTATTTATATGCAGGAAGACCGCAAATCCACGCCATCCCGAAGCGCTTGGCGCACCTTCGGAATCGTATCTTTTCTAACCGTTAAGTGGATGATTTATTTCGCCATCTTCATCGCTTTATTGGCAGGCGGAGCCGTTACCGGCTATGTATCCGCACTCGTCAAAGACGAAGTGGTTCGGCCGCGCACACTTATTGAGGAAAAGGTGAACGAGAATTCCGCTACCGGCTTCGTCTACTTTAATGACGAAACACTGGTCGGCCAGCTTCGGACGGAAGAAGACCGGATTCTCATCGAATACAAAGATCTTCCCGAGCAAGTAATTAACGCTGTGCTCGCGATTGAGGATAATAACTTCGAAACGCATCATGGCGTCGACATTAACGGGATCGGCCGGGCTGTTAAGCAGAAGCTGCTTAATGAAGATACCCAGACCGGGGGCAGTACGCTTACTCAGCAGCTAGCCCGCCGCGTATTTCTAAGCCTCGACAAAACGGACAGCCGTAAAATCAAAGAAATTTTCCTTGCTATCCGGATGGAGCGTTATTTGACGAAAGATGAAATTCTGGCTGCCTACTTGAATAAAGTGCCTTTCGGCAACGGTTCGAGCGGCTATAACTTATACGGCATCAAAGCTGCTTCTAAGGGCATCTTCAACATTACCGACCTCAAGCAGTTGAATATTGCCCAGGCTGCTTATCTTGCCGGCTTGCCGCAGCGCCCATCCGCTTATACGGCATTTAACGGGAAAGGCCAGTTTAGCGAAAAAGGCTTCCAGCTCGCGATGGAACGTCAAAGCACGGTACTGATGCGCATGCTGCAAACCGGACGCATCAATCAACAGCAATATGATGAAGCGAAAGCATTCGATATTCGCAAGACGCTCGCTGCGCCAAGCGAGAAAGCTTATACGACTTACCCTTATTTAATGCTGGAAGCCGAGCGGCAAGCGGCAGAAGTGCTGCTGATGCTTGAGGATCCAAAGCTGACAAAAGCTGATCTTCGCAAAAAAGAAAATGCGGCACGGATCGAAGAAGCGCGTGAGCATCTGCTTCGCGGCGGATACCATATTTATACGACGATCGACAAAGATGTCTATCAAATTATGCGCGAAATCGGCTCCAATGAGAAAAACTTCTCTCCTGTAAGCAAGGAGAAAGGCATCGAGCAGATTGCAGCGGTCATGCTTGACCATAAGACAGGCGCTATTCTGGGCATGCTGGAGGGCCGTGACTTTTACGAGGAGCAAATGAACTTTGCTACGCAAATGACGCGTCAGCCAGGCTCGACGATGAAGACGATCGCCGCTTACCTGCCTGCTATTGAGAAAGGCGTCATTCAGCCGGCCAGCATCGTAGACGATGCGCCGATCGTATTGAAGGATGGACAAAAGGGCTTCCATATCCCGAAAAACTCCAACAACAGATATGCCGGACTCGTAACGGCTCGTGAAGCGCTTAACCGCTCCATGAACTTGCCGGCACTCAAAATCTTCTTGGATGATGTGCAAATCAAAAATGCATGGCAGTTCTCCCGTGATCTTGGTATTACGACGCTTCAGCCGCAGGACGATGGCGCCCAAACCGGGGTAATCGGCGGTCTTAGCATCGGCGTCTCGGTTGAAGAGCTGACCAATGCTTACGGAACGATTCCGAACAAAGGCGTTTTCAATGATGCTTATATGATCGAACGCATTACGGATGCATCCGGCAAACCGGTCTATGAGCATAAAGCAGCACCGAAGCAGGTTTACTCCGAGCAAACGGCATTCCTCGTTACGGATATGCTTCGCACCGTCATTTCGAGCGGCTCCGGTACAGCCCATGCGTTGACGTCACAGTTCAAAAGCTACGGTAAAATTCCGATTGCCGGTAAAACCGGCTCGACGCAAAGCTATGGAGACGTATGGTTCATGGGCTTCTCGCCTGACGTAACACTAGGCGTATGGTCCGGTTATGAGAAGCAAATCTATACGCTTTCCAACGACGGCAAAAAACGTGCCCGTTCTATCTGGGCGCTCATTATGAATCAGGTTACGGAGAAAAAGCCTGAGCTGTTCCCGACGAAGGAATTTACCCGTCCGGACGGTATCGTCAAAGCGACCGTATCCAGCGCCAGCGGCAAGCGGCCGACCCAATTAACCAATGAAGCCGGCATGCTCGTAACCGACTGGTTCAACAAAAAGTTTTTACCGAAAGAATCGGACGATGCACTTGTCAAAATGGCCTATATCCCTTATCAAGGCGTTAACTATGTACCAAAGCCGGAAACACCTTCCGATATGCAGCGGCAGCAAATTGTTATTAAACGGAAACGGCCGCTTGATGCTTTGATGGATGAAATTGCAGCAGCACAATCGAAGCTGCCGGCAAGCAGCAGAAGACCATTGTCCTTCTACTTGCCAGCAGATGCAGGTAAAGATGCACCATCCAAGGTCGACCCTCGTGTGGATGACGGCAGTGCTCCGGCAGCACCGGGCAACGTCAAGCTGCAATCGATCAGCTCTGGTGTCGTAATGATCAGTTTTGGCGCGAACAGCGAGAAGGATGTTGTCGGCTATCGTCTCTATCAGGCGATTAACCAGGAGCCTTTCAAGAAAGTCGGCGACTCCCTGCTCGTCGGGGATGAATTGAAGTTCAAAGTAAACGTTGCCGGCGGACAGGGTTACCGATTCTATGTAACGGCCGTGGACGTCGCAGGGAAAGAATCGGTGCAGAGCGCGATGATGCTCTTCGGCAATACAGCCGGCCTTCCAGGTCTGCCTGGAGACGGTGAACCGGAGGGCAACGGAAATCCCGGCAATCCCGGAAATAGCAACGGAAACGGAAATGGCAGTAATAATGGCAACGGCAGCGGCAATCATGGCGGAGGCAACAACCCAGAGGGCACGCCTAAGCCTGAGCTTGCCCATCCTGCCGCTCCAAGCGGACTTTCGGGGGAGAAGACGGATCTAAGCGTCCGGCTCGCCTGGAAGCCAAATCCGGTCTCTGATCAAGTGTTCACGTATCACATCTATTACAGTGCAAACAATGACGGCAATTTCGTCGAAGTTGGTACGACCTCGGAGACCTCATTCGAATATCCGATTACGATTGTATCGGGCACATTCTATATTTCCGCAGAGAATGAATCCGGCAAATCGTCGCCTTCCAATCAGGTTAAGGTTCAGTAAACCGCAAATGATAACAAAAACCCCCCGGGTTATAACCCGGGGGGTTTTTGTTAATCTTCGATTGTCGACAAATCGCCTGTAGGCAAATTCAATTCCCAAGCCTTCAGCACACGGCGCATGATTTTGCCGCTGCGTGTCTTCGGCAGCTTATCCTTGAATTCAATTTCACGCGGCGCGGCATGCGCCGACAAGCCGACTTTTACAAACTGTGCGATCTCCTGCTTCAGCTCATCGGATGCCTCATAGCCTTCGCGAAGGGCAATAAACGCTTTAATAATTTCCCCCCGCATCGGGTCTGGCTTGCCGATAACGCCAGCTTCTGCTACAGCCGGATGCTCGACGAGCTTGCTTTCCACCTCGAACGGGCCAACCCGCTCCCCTGCCGTATTAATAACGTCGTCGATCCGCCCCTGGAACCAGAAGTAACCGTCCTCGTCCGTATATGCCGAGTCACCGGATACATACCAGCCTTCCAGACGGAAGTATTCCTCGTATTTGGACGGATTGTTCCATACTTTACGCATCATGGACGGCCAAGGCGTGCGAATCGCCAGATTGCCCATCCGGTATGGAGGCAGTACATTTCCTTGGTCATCAATGATGGCTGCTTTCACGCCAGGAAGCGGCTTGCCCATTGAACCCGGTTTGATGTCCATCGACGGATAATTGCAAATGAGCTGTCCGCCCGTCTCTGTCATCCACCACGTATCATGAATGCGCTGGTTGTATACCTTCATTCCCCAACGCACTACTTCCGGGTTTAACGGCTCGCCTACGCTCAGGACGTGGCGGAGGCTGGACAAATCATATTGCTTCACCGTATCGTCGCCCGCACCCATCAGCATGCGGAAGGCAGTTGGCGCACTGTACCAGACGGTTACACCGTACTTTTGAATCGTGCTGTACCAGTCTGCAGGACTGAAACGCCCGCCGCGAATCACATTCGTTGCACCGTTCAGCCAAGGGCTAAATATGCCATAGGAGGTTCCCGTTACCCAGCCTGGATCGGCTGTGCACCAGTAGATGTCGTCCTCCTTCAGATCAAGTACGATTTTCCCTGTGTAATAATGCTGAATCATGGCGTTCTGAACGTGGAATACGCCCTTAGGCTTACCGGTAGATCCGGAGGTATAATGAAGAATGAGTCCATCCTCGCGACCGAGCCATTCAATCTCCGCTTCCTCTGACGCCTTCGCCATCTCGGCGCCGAAATCGACGATGGTGTCATCCGATTCCACGCCTTCGCCAAATACAAAAATATGTTTGAGTGCAGGCAGCTCGTCACGTTTAATTCTTCCCAGCAAGGAAGGCGTCGTAACGATTGCGACGGCTTCGCTGTCCTGCAGCCGGTCCTTGACCGCCGTCTCCATGAAGGCTTCGAACAACGGCCCCACGACAGCGCCAACCTTCAATGCGCCAAGTACGCTGAAATAAAGCTCAGGCGTTCTTGGCATGAAAATAAATACCCGCTCGCCCTTCGTAATGCCGCGGCTCCGCAGCACGTTCGCAAAGCGATTGGATTGCTTGCTAAGCTGTTCGTATGTGTATGATTCGTCTCTTGCACTGTCGCTGTAATGCAAAGCTATCTTCGATCCTTTGCCGGACTGCACATGACGATCGATAGCTTCATGCGCCATATTGACTTTGCCGGTCTCATACCAGCTGAATTGACGCTCGATGTCTTCCCAATTGAATGCGGCGGCCGCCTCATCATAATTAACCAGGTTTGGATTCAATGCAACTGCCGGAATTCGCTCTTGATGCAAGTTGGACATTCTATCATCTCCCATCAAATCTGTTAAAAAACGAACCGATAAGAATACGCTTACATATAATAGCCGGTACTTGCAGGCAAACAAGCCGACATTCATTAAGGATTCCATTGGTTCTTCAACCGCCAAACCAATTATAGCATAATCGCTTTCCGTTCGACTATGCTTTTCATTTGCTCTGAACTCTGCTATAACCAATTTATAGACAATTGTGCAACCGCTATCGCAGCAAAGAAAGGGGCACATGCTTTTGGAGCATCGTAAAATTTTTCAACATACGACAATCGCAACCTCGGGGGAGCGCGAGCTAATCGTAGCGGGGCCGATAACCCCGGACGAGCTGCGCACCTGCTCGATGCATCCTGATCTCGACGCCTTCCGCCGGCCCAAGGATCAGCATGCCGCATTAATCGAAATCGCCGAACTGGAAGAAGGCCGGATTATTGCGGCCCGGGATGGCGACGTCATTGTCGGATACGTCACATTCCACTACCCTGACGAGCTTGAACGATGGTCTGAGGGCGGCATGGAGGATCTTATTGAGCTTGGGGCCATCGAAGTGGCCGACGCCTATCGCGGATACAGCCTCGGGAAAAAGATGATCGAGCTCTCCTTCGCCGATGAACAGCTTGATAACGTTATCGTCTATACGACAGAATATTATTGGCATTGGGATCTGGAAGGAACGAAGCTGAACGTCTGGGAATACCGCGCCATGATGGAGAAGCTGATGAAGTCGGTCGGCATGGTATGGTTCGCCACAGACGATCCGGAGATTTGCTCCCATCCCGCCAACTGCTTAATGGTCAAAATCGGCAAAGAGGTGCCGCTGCAGTCGGCGGAACAATTCGATCGGGTCCGCTTCCGCCAACGATTTATGTATTGATGCTCCTATTCCATTCATTGCAGGAGCGCAGATAGCAAGCCATTTCGCGGCCGCAAGCCATGACCGCCAACGCCAAGGGAGGACCTCGGAGCAATGTCTTCTAACGCTGTATTTATTCGCCACCCAGAATCGGCATTATATAATTTCGGAGAGGAACACCCGTTCAATCCCATCCGATTAACTTTGGCGGGAGAGCTGCTTCAGTCCGCCAACGCCTTACAGGAAGAAGCGATCGTCATTCCTGATTATACAGCTGACTACAGCTTGCTTACGCTTGTTCATAGGCCTGATTATGTAGACGCTGTACAAAAGCTAAGCGAGGACCATCCCTCGCCAGACGATATTGAAGCAGCCGCGAAATTCGGGCTTGATACGGAAGACACGCCTTTCTTTCCCGGCATGCATACGGCAGCTGCTGCCATCGTTGCTGGATCCATAGAAGCTGCCGATCAGGTGATGAGCGGTAAAGCGCTTCATGCCTATCATATGGCTGGCGGCCTCCATCACGCGTTCCCCGATCGCGGCGCTGGTTTTTGCGTGTATAACGATGCAGCCGTCGCTATTCGTCATCTGAGACAAACCTATAACGCCCGGGTGCTTTATATCGATACAGACGTTCATCACGGCGACGGCGTACAGTGGGTTTTTTACGACGACCCCCAGGTTTGTACGTACTCCATTCACGAGACAGGAAAGTTTTTGTTTCCCGGTACCGGATTTGTTCATGAAAAAGGAACGGATGCCGGATTTGGCACCTGCTTCAATGTACCGGTAGAGCCTTATACCGAGGACGATTCCTGGCTGGAAAGCTTTCGTGAATCTGTAGAAAAAGTAGCGGCAGCGTTCAAGCCGGACATCATTATTAGCCAGCATGGCTGCGACGCCCATGCCTATGATCCGCTCTCCCATATTCATTGCAGCATGCGGATCTATAAGGAAATGCCCGCCATTATTCATCAATTAGCCCACCGTTATGCTGGCGGAAGATGGGCAGCGCTTGGCGGAGGCGGCTATGATATATGGCGCGTTGTGCCGCGGGCCTGGTCGCTTGTATGGCTTACGATGACTGACCATCCGATCTCAGCTGCACTTGAAGAGGAAGGAAGCAATGTTCCGCTGCCTCCGCTCTGGCTCGACAAATGGAGATCATTAAGTCCAGAGGAGCTGCCGGGGTGGTGGCTGGATGATCTGAGCGAGGTTCCTCCTATTCCCCGCCGCGAAGAGATTACGAATAAAAACCGTACTGTACGGCTTATTGCTGTACAGGATCTGGTGTAAATCAAAAAGAGCTGTACGGAATCGTCACACTTCCGCACAGCTCTTTCATTTTAAATGTTTTTCAACATTTCATGGATAATTTGGTAGGAATGATTGGATGCCTTCACTGTAAACTCCGGGAAGTTGACATGAGCCGATCCATCAGCCTTGTCCGACATGGAACGGATAATGACGAACGGCACTTCATTCAAATCGCATACTTGAGCGACCGAAGCCCCTTCCATCTCCGCACATGCCCCTTGGAAAATCTCATGCAGCTGCTGTACAGCCTCACGGCTTGCAATAAACTGGTCGCCGGACAACACTTTGCCTGTCAGGCTGCGGCCGGAGAACAGCTTGGATGCCGCATCAGCTGCCAGCTTAACGAGTCTTTCGTCGGCAACGAATTCAGAACGCTCATGGTAGGGAATAACCCCTCTCGCAAAGCCTAGAGGCGAGCAGTCCATATCATGCTGAATACAGCTGGAGGATACGACGATATCGCCAATCTCGAGCTTCGGATCAACTGCGCCAGCTACGCCGGTAAACAGCACGCAATCCGCGCCCAAATCGAGCAAAATTTGCGTACATACCGCAGCATTCACCTTGCCCACTCCAGATTTGCAATAAATGACAGACTTGCCGTGAAGGCTGCCTTCATAATAAGTAATACCCGCTTTGACGAATTGATTCGCTGCTTCCACATGCTGATGCAGGAGCTCGATTTCTTCCGCCATCGCACCGATGATGCCAATCTTGCTGAAACTCATTATTTCGACAAACCTCCAACGGATTGCCGGACAATAATCTCATGCGGCAATACGACCTTTGATTGTTCCACGCTTTCCTTCTTCATCAGCTTCGTGAGCAGACGCATCGATACCGCACCAATGTCGTACATAGGCTGGGCAACTGCAGTAAGCTGCGGACGGACCATCGACGCCATCCGGCTGTTGTCCACGCTGATTACCGATATATCATCCGGAACTTTAAGTCCGTTATCTTGAATGCTATGAATCGCGCCAATCGCCATCTCATCCGTTGCCGAGAATACGGCTGTCGGACGCTCGCTCAATTCGATGAAATACTTCATCGCATCAGCGCCGGATTCGTACCGGTAATTGCCGATTCGCACAAGCGACTCATCATAAGCAATGCCCGCTTCTTCAAGCGCGCGTTTATAGCCTTGGAATCTGGAATAGCCGTTGGCCGGATCCTGCAGCGTGCCGCTAATCATAGCGATACGCGTATGGCCAAGCTCAATCAGGTTACGGACTGCGTCATATGCCGCTTCTTCATGGTTAATGTCGACGGACGGAATCTCACCGTTCTCATCGGTTGTCGCACAAAGCACGATTGGCACATTGGCCGTCTTGAATGCTTGCATATGCTCGTCCGTTACGGCGCCGCCCATAAACAGCAAGCCGTCAACCTGCTTCTCCAGCAATGTATTGATAACGCGAATCTCTTTGTCTTTGCGCTTATCGGCATTGCATAAAATAATATTATAATGATACATATTCGCAATGTCCTCGATTCCGCGCGCCACTTCCGCGAAAATCGCGTTGGAAATGTCGGGAATGACGACTCCGACCGTTGTAGTCTTCTTGCTTGCCAAACCTCTCGCTACAGCATTCGGACGATACCCGAGCCTTTCAATAGCCTCGTACACCTTCTTGCGAGTTGCCGGTTTCACATTCGGATTGTTGTTGACAACCCTGGAAACCGTAGCCATCGATACTCCTGCTTCTCTTGCTACATCATAAATGGTTACCGTCACGGGGCTTCTCTCCATTATCTTAAATTTTTTACTTTTACCCATTTTGTGTAAATCGTTCACGGCATATTAAGGTAATGATACGACAAAATACGGCTTTTCGCAATGTTCGCACCTGTTCGGCCCCACGCATGGCAAGTAATGGATAATGGTTTGTGCATTTTTCTTATGTATGCATAGAGCGGCGGCTGATTTGCGACAATCTTTTGCTGATGTCGGCCATCCAGTCCTGATCGTCCAGAGATTGGGCCAGCAGCATCAAATCAAGCAGCGAGTTGACCCGCTCCCCGATAAGCCGCTCAATGGCACTGGTATCCGGTTGTTTTCGGTCTCCGCTGGCCTCTACTAGCAAATCTGCCCATTCATTGCACTCGTTAAACAAAAAAGTCTGCTTAGATGGACTTGCGCCCAATTGGGCAATTAATCCGGTTAAGTCCGGTTTCACTTCAGGGAATACTTCGCTGCGGCTGCATGCCGAACAGGAATAAATCGGTACATTATCGATTTCGACCTTGCCCGAATAGATAACTGTTCGAAGCTTCATCTTCATGATGTCACCGCAATGACATCTTTTCTGCAAGTTGGTCCACTCCTTCACGCTGACGGCATGCCGTCATTTCTCACGATCCGTAATCGCATAATGAGATGCGTAAATTATTCGACCTTTTTTGCAGAAATTCCTGCTGCAAATGCTATGCAATTTTTACTAGAATTTACGCCACAGCTTCCGGAGCGGCGGAATGCTTATGAGAAGCACCCATACTGCAGCGCCAATCATGTCATTGCGAATGTCCATAATGTCGGGCGTTCTTCCGTCAACAAAGGATTGATGGTATTCATCCGTCACGCCGTACAAGCCGCACAGCAAGACGATTGCGATTTTCCAAACGAGACGGTCCGCCCGTTTTCCGATGCCAAAATCAATAGTAGCGGCAAGCACGAAATACGAAACATAATGGCCCCAATCAAAGCTTTCCATCGACGGGAAAAATTGCTGAAAAAAAGGAAGCAGCGAGCCTACTTCATTGCCGGTCCGCGAGGACAGTGTAAAAATAACCGCCATCCAGATGACAGCCGGAATGAATCTCAGCACACCGGCAAGTCTGATTCTATCGGTTTGCTTCATCCGTTCTCCTTCGATACAATGTAATGGAAATGCCAGCATGCACTCATAGAAGGAGGTACATACTTTTGTCACTGCACAATAAAACAGTCATCTGTCTGCTCGATGACGAATTTGAAGACTTGGAGCTGTGGTACCCTGTCTACCGCGCACGCGAGGCCGGCGCAACCGTCCTCTATGCAGGACCAGAGAAAGGCAAGCAGCATATCGGCAAATACGGCGTTCCAGCAACAGCCGACGTTAGCTTCGATGAAGTCAATGCCGATGAAATCGCCGGACTGCTCGTGCCAGGCGGCTGGGCGCCGGACAAGCTCCGCCGCTATCCGAAGGTGCTTCAGCTTGTCCAAGAGCTGAATGCGGCAGGAAAGCCAATCGGCCAAATCTGCCACGCCGGCTGGGTACTCATATCAGCTAAAATACTGCAAGGCCGCAAAGTGACTTCCACGCCCGGCATTCGCGATGATATGGAAAATGCGGGAGCGGAATGGTTTGACGAAGCGGTTGTCGTAGACGGCAATCTCATCTCCGCCAGACGCCCGCCCGATCTTCCGCCTTATGCGAAAGCTTTTGTCGACGCCTTGGAGCAACAAGCGTAAACTAGGCACCAGCCCGCTTACAATTCAGCCGATGGTCCGCCTACGGCCACACCATCGGCGAATTGCTTCAGCTTCTCATGAATGTCGGCGCTCGTCCGGCATTCCAGCAGTTGAGGAAGCAAGGCTCGGCTGTCCTTCTGACTTGTAGAAAGCAGCCGCTCCTTCACTTGCAGAATCGAGTGCGAAGACATGCTCAGTTCATCCACATCAAGGCTCAGCCATATTGGCAGCGCCCGCAAATCCCCGGCAAGCTCCCCGCATACCCCCACCTTGATGCCATTCCGCTTCGCCGCTTCCGCCGTCAGCTTCAGCATCCGGAGCACAGCAGGATGGAACGGTTCATACAGATGCGAAATCTCCTCGTTCATCCGGTCAACCGCAAGTGTAAATTGCACAAGGTCATTTGTTCCAATGCTGAAGAAATCGACTTCCTGTGCAAGCAAATCAGCGATAATGACCGCTGCCGGCACTTCAATCATAATGCCAACCTTCAAGCCTTTGTCGAAAGGAATGCCTTCCGCTTCCAGCTCGCGTTTGGCCTCTGCAAGCACCGCATTAGCGGCTCTAACCTCTTCTACTGACGAAATAAGCGGATACATCAGCTTGACCTGTCCATAAAAGCTGGCCCTCAGCACGGCGCGGAGCTGGGTTTTGAATAAATCCTTGCGATGCAAGGAAATGCGGATCGCCCGGTAACCAAGAAACGGATTATCCTCTTCCGTCATATTAAAGTAATCCAGCTGCTTGTCGCCGCCGATATCGAGCGTCCGGATAATGAGCGGCTCGCCCTCTAGACGTTCTGCCACGCTGCGGTATACCTCGAACTGCTCTTCCTCTCTTGGGAAGCGGTTGCGGTCCATATAAAGAAATTCGGTACGGAACAGTCCAACGCCGTGCGCACCGCTCGACAATGCGATTTCAAGCTCTTTATACGAGCTGATGTTTGCGGCCAGCTCCAGCATTTTGCCGTCTGGAGTAACCGGTCTATGTCCTGCAATGCTGTTCAATTGCTTTCTCGCTTCCTTCTGCACGCTCTGGAGCTCGGAGTACTTGTCGATGAGCGGCTGCTCAGGGTCCAAATACAAGGCGCCGGTCGAGCCGTCGATAATGAGCGACTGTCCGGTCTGTATCGGTTCCTCCAGCTTCGCTTCTACGCCTACGACAAGCGGAACCCCCAGCGCCCGGGCCATAATGGCGGAGTGGGAGGTCGCGCTTCCGACCAGCGTCACGATACCGAGAACGTTTTGCGGATTGATATGGGCCAGCTGGGAAGGCGACAGCTCCTTGGCAATTAAGATGAAGGGCAGCGTATCCGATGGAAGTGTAATTTCAGGCGCGCCAAGCAGATGCTTCAACAGCCGGTTGCCGACATCCTTAATGTCCAGCGCGCGTTCCTTCATGTAATCGTCATCCAGCAAATCGAACATCGTCACAAAATGGTCGATCGCCTCCTTGACTGCAACCTCCGCCGCTTTATATTGGCGCTGGATGATGCCTTGAATTTCGTTCATGAAGACCGGATCGTCCAAAATCGCAATATGCGCATCGAAAATATTCGTCTCATCCGCGCCGACCACTTCGCGTAGCTCGTCCTTCATCTGCTCAATCTCATGCTTTGATGTGCGGATTCCCTCATACACCCGTTCGAACTCGCGGGCGAAATCCGCGACATCGACGCGTTGCTCCGGAAATTCCCACTCCCAGCTCGGCAAGACGAAGGACTTGCCGATCGCAATGCCTGACGACGCTCCAATTCCTTGTATCATTGTCCTTCCCCTCCACTGTTTCTCTCTTTAAGTACAACGGACATTACCGAAGACTGCCCTTTCTTGACTGCCTTAAACGGAGCAAACCGCCACGAACGGACTAAATCCGAATTCGTAATCACCATAGGCGTGGCGATTGATTTGCTTTCTTTGCGGATGCGCTGCAAATCAAATTTCACCAGCAGCGCTCCGGGCAGCACTTCATCGCCTTCCTTCACGACGGCGTTGAAGTAGCCCTTGCCCCCCAGCTGAGACGTATCGATGCCGATATGAAGCAGCACATCAAGCCCTTCCGGCGTGCGGATGCCGACGGCATGCATCGTCGGGTACACATGAATGATTTCCCCTTTTACCGGCGAGACAAGCTCGCCCTTGTCCGGAATGAAGGCGACCCCTTCTCCGACAAGCTTGCCTGAGAATATCGGGTCCGGCACCTCTTCCAGCGGAATCATCCGGCCTTGCATCGGAGAGCTGAACAGCACTTGCGCTTGATCACGCTGAATCGATTTGATCATCTCGCCCCGGATCAATTCCGAGTATGTGCCGAAGACAACCTGCACATTGCCTCCGCCCAAGCGGATAACGCCGGCTGCGCCCAAATTGCGCAGGGCATTAATGTCGAGCAATCGCTCATTCGCGACCTTAAGCCGCAGTCTCGTGATGCAGGACTCCATCTGAATGATATTGTCTTTGCCCCCGATAGCTTGCAAAATAAGCGGAGCGCGGTACGGAATATCTCCCGCCCACTCATCCAGCTGCGAGCCTTCCTCCCTGCCGGGAGTCGGAATACGGAACCGGTTAATGGCCCATCGGAACAGAACATAATACACAATGCCGACGATGATGCCGATCGGAATAAGCAGCCAGCCTTTCGTCGCCAGATGCAAGTTGATAATATAATCGATCGCACCGCCGGAGAATGAGAAACCGTGACGGATGCCAAGCTCATAGGTCACCCACATAATGACGCCGGACAGCAGGGCATGTACCACGAACAAATACGGCGCGACGAACAGAAAAGCAAATTCAACCGGCTCCGTTACCCCCGTCAGGAATGACGCGAGCGCCGCAGACAGAAACGTTTTGCGGATCTTCGGCTTCAAATCTTCCCTTGCCTCATGAATAATCGCAAACGCGATGGCAGGCAAAGCGAACATCATGGTCGGATACATGCCTCCCATGAAATAACCGGCCGTCGGGTCGCCTGCGAAGAAGCGCGGCAAATCGCCGTATACCATCGAACCGTCTGCCGTCTCGAATCCGCCGATCTGAAACCAAAAAACATGGCTGACGAGATGGTGCAGGCCGAATACGACCAGAATCCGATGGACAAAGCCGTATAGAAACACGCCAAAGCCGCCGCCTGAGGCGACGATTTCACCAAGCTCGACGAGCATCCTTTCGATATAAGGCGCAATGCCAACCATAGCAATTGAGAATACCACCGAGACAGCGCTTACGAACAGTGGTACAAAGCGCGGCCCTCCGAAAAACTGAATATATTCCGGCAGACGCAAGTTTTTAAATCGTTCATAGCTGAACCCGGAAATCATCCCGATTAGCGAGCCGATGAACACAGTTGGTTCAATCTTCAAATCCGCTGACCCGGTGATGCTGACATAAATGACCATACCGGCCAATGCAGCCATACCGGCGGCGAGTGCATTACTCGTTAACCCCAATGAGATGCCAATGGCAAAGAAATACGGCAAAAAGGTAAATATTGCTTCGCTTGCAGTCTGCAAATAGCCTGACATTGCAGGCATTCCAATCATTCCCCAAGGAAGCTGGCTGAGAAATAAAAATATCGCCGCACCCGGAAGCACGATCATCGGCAGCATAAACGCTCTGCCAAGCTGCTGAAAGCTTCCCAAGAAATTCAATTCCGCACCTCCTTGCCTTTCACTTGTCTATTAACGATGGTAAGGGTTCCCCGCGTTTTTGTCAAAGCATGGAGAGAACGCTTTCTCTTCGTCCTGCGCAATAAGAAAAGGCGGGCCTCACAGGCCAATGTCATTAAGTTAACCTAACCTTAATGACATTGCCTGGCAGGCCCGCCCTACAATCGTTACCCGTTCGCTTTGCCTTGCGGCAGCAGAATGGAATCCTCTACCTTGATGCAGCGGTCCATGATGACGTTCAAGCCGCCTTCAGCGGCGATACGAGCTGCTTCATCATTAGCGATGCCAAGCTGCAGCCACAGCGTCTTCGCGCCGATAGCAACGGCTTCCTCGGCGACCGGAGGCGTATGCTCCGGACGGCGGAACACGTTGACGATATCCACCTTCTCCGGAATATCACGAAGTGAAGGATAGCTTTTCTCTCCCAGAATCGTCTCCGCATTAGGGTTGATCGGAATGATCCGGTATCCCTTCGCTTTCATCGCTTCAGACACCATGTAGGATACACGGTCCGGCTTTTCAGATAAGCCAACTACAGCAATCACATTGCTCTCCTGCAGCAATTCCTTAATTCGGTCACGGGATGGATTCTCAAAAGCCATTCGTAAGCCCTCCTTTATCATCACAGCATCAGCTTGCAATCGTTATTCTACCCATTCTACGTTCGCGCCGAGCGCTTTGAGATGGTCGAAATAGATCGGGTACGATTTGGCGACATGATGCGCGTCACGGATACGCAGCGGCTGCTTGGCGCGCAGGCCGACAACCGTAAGCGCCATAATGACCCGATGGTCATAGTGCGCATTAATTTCCACGCCGCCTTCTACGCCTTCCGGACGGCCATGCACGATAATCTCGCTTTGGCGCTCCTCTACATTGGCTCCCGCTTTGCGAAGCTCGTTCAAATAATCGGTAATCCGGTCGCATTCCTTGTAGCGCAAGTTCTCTACATCATAGAAGCGCGAAGTGCCTTCTGCGAATACAGCCGCAGCAACCATCGCCAGTACTGCGTCCGTCGCCTGATCGCCGTCGAACTCAACAGCCTTCAGCTTGCCGTTACCTTTAACGTGTACGATACCGCCTTCATGCGTCATCGGCACTTCCATCATTTTCAGCACGTCAACGACAGCACGCTCGCCTTGCTTGCTCTTCTCTTCCAGACGGTGCACGATAACGTCCGAATTCGTAACAGCCGCAGCTGCAAGAATCGCTGCCGATCCCGGGTAGTCGCCTTGTACGGAGTAAGTTTTAGCCTGATAGCTTTGGTTGCCTGGAACGCGGTAGTGCATCAAGTCCTCGCTGGCATGAATGACGATGCCCGCTTGCTCAAGCACCTCCAGCGTCTGGCCGACAACAACCTTCGATTTCAGATCATGCAGCACTTCAATCTCGCTGTCCTCTTTCAGCAGCGGAGTCAGGAACAGCAATGCGCTCAGAAACTGCGAGCTTACGCTGCCGGACACTTGAATTTTGCCGCCAACCGGCTGGCCGCCGCGAATGCGGATCGGCAGCTTGCCTTCGTTATGCTCTACCGAAACGCCGATTTGACCAAGCGCATCGATCAGATCGTTATGGGGTCTTTTGCCCAGCGAATCCGGGTATTTGTTGACAAAGGTTACATCCGGACAAAGCGCAGCAATTGCCATCAGGAAACGGAGAACCGCTCCGGCATTGCCGACATCCAGTGTATCTACAGCCTTCGGATTTTTGCCAAACCCTGTAATGACGATTTTCTCGTCGTCTTCCTCAACAACTGCGCCCAGATCCCGGATACAGCGGCGCATTGCATCGCTGTCTTCGCTGTGTGCAGGGTAGTAGATCGTGCTCGTTCCTTCTGCCAATGCTGCAACGAGCAGGTAGCGAGTCGTATAATTTTTCGAGGAAAGCGCCTGAATTTCGCCCTTCAGTTCGGGCGTAGGAGTAACGATAACATCCATAGTGCTGCAAGTCTCCCTTATTTATATAGTAGTGTGCGGGCAATGCCCGGAGTTAAACAATGGCTATGCCTGACTGCTGCGGCTATGCAATTGAAGCAATATCGCTTCAGCCGCCTCGTTCGCCGTCAAAGCTGTCGTATCCATCTGCAAATGAGCGAAATCATACGCATGCTTGCGCGCTTCCATAATCCGGTTCACATTCGCTGCAACGTCGCCTTGCAGCAAGGGACGTGACGTATCCGATTTGACCCGCGATATGATGTGCTCGGCATCCGCTTTCAGCGCGACAACGAAGCTGTTGTCCAGCATCGCGCTTCGGTTGCCCTCAAGCAGCACGGCTCCGCCGCCCGTCGCAATGATCGCATTGCCGCCAGCCTCCAGCAGCGAAATCAGCGTCTTGCTCTCTATGGCGCGAAAGCCCGCTTCACCTTCGGCTGCGAAAATATCCGAGATTTTCCTGCCTTCCAGGCGCTCGATCTCTTCATCCGAATCATAGCGTGCCCAGCCCAGCTTGTCCGCCAGCAAGCGGCTTACTGTCGACTTCCCGGTTCCCATGAAACCGACTAATACAATTTTGCCGTTAGCTTCTTGTCCCAAGTTAGAGCGCCCCACTTTTATGAATAATTCCGACTTTGTCCCAAATATCATATCATTTTTTGCAGCGAATAGGGTATAAAAAAGTTGCATATGCCGTAATGATGATAATGATGCTTATTTAAGCATAAAGTTATAATCCTATAACAAACCGATAGGAGTGACAACGGCATGACTCTAAACCGCCGCAACATCCCGCCGCCGCATCCGGCAGATTCGCGCCTGAGCCGAATTCTTCATCCCGATCACCCGTTATGCCGCGAGGACGTCGTCTGGATGCTGGAGTATATTAAAAAAAAGGTGGCTGACGAAGATCCCGCCTTAACGGAACTTTCGCAGCCACGCTTATTGAAAAACTTTCATTGCTTCGCGGAAGCAGCGATGTCGCTCGTCCACAGAAGGCACTGCTCCGCACAGGAAGCCGGCCGCCTGCGTGCCTGGCTGATCGAAGCCGCGTACGGCTTGACGACGACGCCAGGTACGACCGAGCTGCACCGCAAAACGAATGCCGATTAGTTTTGCAGCCAGTTGAAGTGGAAGCTGCCTTCTTTGTCCACACGTTTGAACGTATGTGCGCCGAAGTAATCGCGTTGCGCTTGCAGCAGGTTAGCTGGCAGACGCTCGGAGCGGTAGCTGTCGAAGTAAGCCAGCGCGCTTGCGAAAGCAGGAACCGGAACGCCATTCGTTACAGCTGCAGCTACAACTTCACGCCATGCGCCTTGGTACGACTCGACGATGTTTTTGAAGTAAGGGTCGAGCAGCAGGTTTTTCAGGCTTGGATCGTTGTCGTAAGCATCTTTGATGTTTTGCAGGAAGCCGGCACGGATAATGCAGCCGCCGCGGAATATCATTGCGATGTCGCCATAGCGAAGGTTCCAGTCATACTCTTCCGAAGCTGCGCGCATTTGAGCAAAGCCTTGTGCATACGAGCAAATTTTACTTGCAAACAGCGCTTTGCGAACCGCTTCGATGAATGCCGCTTTGTCGCCTTGGAAAGGAGCTTTTGCCGGGCCGCTCAGCACTTTGCTTGCTGCTACGCGCTCTTCTTTCATAGCGGAGAGGAAGCGTGTGAATACCGACTCGGTAATGATCGACAAAGGTACGCCCAGGTCGAGGGAGCTTTGGCTTGTCCATTTGCCTGTGCCTTTTTGGCCAGCGGAGTCCAAAATCACGTCAACCATCGGTTTGCCTGTTTCCGGATCGTATTTCGAGAAGATGTCCGTCGTAATCTCGATCAGGTAGCTGTCGAGCTCGCCTTTGTTCCACTCGGAGAAAATGCTGTGAAGCTCTTCCGTGCTTACATCAAGCACGTTTTTCAGCAGGTCGTAAGCTTCGCAGATCAGCTGCATGTCGCCGTACTCGATGCCGTTATGAACCATCTTCACGTAGTGGCCAGCGCCGTCCGGTCCGATGTATGTGCAGCAAGCGTCGTCGCCCACTTTAGCGGAAATCGCCGTCAGAATCGGCTCAACCAGCTTGTACGCGGATTCTTGGCCGCCAGGCATGATGGAAGGGCCTTTCAGCGCGCCTTCTTCGCCGCCCGAAACGCCTGTACCGATAAAGCGGATGCCTTGCTCTTCAAGCGCTTTGCTGCGGCGCTGCGTGTCAGGGAAGTAAGCGTTGCCGCCGTCGATGATGATGTCGCCTTTATCCAAGTGCGGAACGAGGGAATCGATTGTCGCGTCAGTACCAGCGCCAGCTTGTACCATGATCAGGATTTTGCGCGGGGATTCCAGCGATTGCACGAACTCTTCGATTGTGTAAGTAGGAACGAGATTTTTGCCAGCGGCTTCTTGGACCAAATCATCCGTTTTCTCGCGGGAGCGGTTGTATACCGAGACGGTAAACCCTCTGCTTTCAATGTTAAGGGCCAAGTTTTTGCCCATTACTGCCAATCCGATAACGCCGATTTGCTGTTTAGACATCTGGTTTGTTCCATCCTTCTCTATAAAATTTTGGTGATCAAATGGTGATCAATAGCTCTATATTACTCTTTTTAGACCGAGAAGAAAACTATTTACGCACATTTTGTCGTTCCTGGCGCATCCAATTCGGAACCTGTCCCGCTTCATCATTCCCTTTCATTCGAAAATCATCATAAAAAAGGCAACAAAAAAGACGGAAGCGACATCCTATCCGCTTCCGCCTATAAACCCGGGGTCAAAGCTCAAGCTGCAGCATCTCCGAACGAAGCAGCGCCAGCTTCTCCTTCGAATCTGCAATCAGCTGCTCGTTGTTGTCCTGGAGCGCGTCATACAGCACTGACAATTCATAATCGAGCTCGTAACGCAGCACGGCTGCACGCTCTTCCGCTCTTTTGGATTGAAACGCCTTGATCATTTCTTCTATTGTAACGAAAGGCTTTTTCTGATAAACAATTCGATGCTCCATACCGGACACCTCCACAAGTCGTATGATCTCGCCGAACATAATGTTCTCTATGACGATTTGACGATCCTTGATCCGCTTGACCACCGCATGTCCACGTGAGTCGTTAATCAGCTTTTCTAACAGCTCCGACAGCTTCTCGTCTTTAATAATATAATCACCGACAATTTTGTAGCGGCTTTTCATTCGTTGAAACCGAAGCTTAACGAGCTTTCGGCCGGTCCGAATGGAAATTAAAAACTGCCCCTCCGTCTCGCTCCAATACAAGGAGTACCCTTCCTGAATGAGATCACGGATGAGGTTTTGGATTTGCCGGCGGTCAAATCGCAGCTCCAAATTACAATATTCGACTTCGTAGCTCTTATTCACGGCAATCCCTCCCTTTACTCAGTTGACGAAATGTTCTGACAATTTGTTCTTATCCCTATCTTATACTTCATCTTATGTTATGGCAACTTGGATTATTGACTAATTTTCAGCTTAAGCTTGCCAAAACTTAAAAAATAGGACAGAGCCCGCTTATTCAGCCAGACCTTGTCCTCTTTTAATGGTAATTTTTATAGACAGTTGTCCAGTTTCTGCTTCATGGCGGCTGCGATCGCGCATGCCTCATCAACTGAAACCACTTGCGGCTCCCCCGATTCCCGCCATTTCAGCTCCACTTTGCCGTCCGCAGCAGCTTTGCCGACGACAATTCTTAGCGGAATGCCGATCAGATCGGAATCTTTGAATTTTACACCCGGGCGCTCATCCCGGTCGTCGAGCAGCACCTCCAACCCGCTTGCCGACAGCTTCGCATACAGCTCCTGGGCCGTTTCCGCCTGCTGCTGATCTTTCATGGACACCGGTATGATATGAACCTGGTACGGCGCTATCGCATGCGGCCATCTGATGCCTCCTGCATCATGGTGCTGCTCCACAACAGCGGACAGCAAGCGGGGAAATTCCGATACCGTAGCAGCCCATAATGAACGGCTGCTCTTGGCCGGCCGCATCGATGAAACGGGCGTTCAGCTTGTCGCTGTATTTCGTTCCAAGCTTGAACACTTGCCCGACTTCAATACCGCGGCGGAACACAAGCTGCCCTGTCTGGCAGCGCGGACAGGCATCGCCTTCGGCGGCATTCCGGAAGTCACCGCGAATGCCAAGCTTGAAGTCAATGCCCGGACGGATTCCGCTCCAATGATAGTCTGTTTCATTTGCCCCTGCTATTCCGACCGGCATATCGGCAACAGCGTCATCGGCAGCAACTGTAATCGTCAATCCGGCCGGACCTGCAAATCCGACTGCTGCTCCGGTTGCCCTCGTCACCGTATCGGCATCAGCCAGCTCCAGCTCGTTAATCGACAGCGCATGCTGAAGCTTGAGTTCATTAACCTCGTGATCCCCTCTGACCAAGACGGCAAGCGGAGCTCCGTCCGCCAAATAAATGATCGTCTTAATGATGTCGGCTGCACGGCAGCCAAGCGCTTGAACAAGTGCATCAACACTCCGAATGGAAGGCGTATGCAGCTTTACCGGCTCCGTTGTCCGCAATTGCTGCTGCTGCCTGGTCCAGACAGCTGCTTCTCGCCTGAACTCTGCTTTTTCCAAATTGGCCGCATAATCGCATTGATCGCATACAGCAATCGTATCCTCCCCGATATCCGCCAATGCCATAAATTCATGGGTGCCGCCATCGCCGCCAATCGTGCCCGGATCTGCTTCAACCGCACGGAACTTCAAGCCGATCCGGCTGAAAATCCGGCTGTATGCATCGTACATGCGCCGATAGCTGCGATCTAGACTTTCCCAGTCTGTATCGAAGGAATATGCATCCTTCATCAGAAATTCACGGCCCCGCAGCAATCCATAGCGGGGACGCTTCTCATCGCGGAATTTCGTCTGGATCTGATACAGCGTCACTGGCATTTGCCGGTAGGAATGCAGCTCATTCCGTAAGAGTGCCGTTATGACCTTCATGGGTCGGCCCTAGAGCAAATTCACGGCCCTGCCGATCCTTCAGCCGGACAAGCTCCGGCCCGTATTTGTCGTAACGCCCTGATTCCTGCCACAGCTCCGCCGGCTGCATGGCCGGCAGCAGCAGCTCTTGAGCGCCGGCTTCCTCCATACCCTCATGCACGATGCGCTCCAGTTTTCTTAACACCCGCCGGCCAAGCGGCAAATACGTATAGATGCCTGCGGCAAGCTGGCGGACAATGCCAGCGCGAAGCAGCAGCTGGTGGCTGACCGCTTCGGCATCCGCAGGCGCTTCACGCAGCGTAGGCATCCATAGTTGGGATTGTTTCATCGTAAAATTCCTCCTGCTTAAGTTTAAAAATAAAAAAGAGCGCATTCGTAAGGGACGAATGCGCTCGTGGTACCCCCTTATGCAGCTGTCCTCGTAACCGGACGGCCGGTACGGGGACTGCTCTTGTTTAGGTAACGGGGCGGATCCATGTCCGTCCCGGCTTCGCCGCATTGCTGCAGCCAAGCAGCTCGCAAGGCAGGGCAACGCTCTATTCGCACATGGAAGCTTCCAGCCTATGGCTTCCTCTCTGTGACGGACGCGAATGGAGGTTATATCCTTGGTCAACGCTGTTCATATAATCGGCAATCTGTTAAGCTTTCGATCAATTTACAGCATTACCCATATGCAAGTCAAGAGAATTATTGCAATATTCAATCTTATATGGCACAGGCCTGCAGAGTTTGAGGCTAGTTCGTGCGGTTAGGACGAAGTACAGCTGCCCCAAACGCAGTCAGTACAAGAGCGAACAGCAGCAGAATGCCCAGCTGGAGCTGTATGTCGCTGACCGTTCCGCCTGCGCTTAGCCGGTCGAACGCTTGGATGGTCCATTTTTGCGGCGTGAAGTTAGCCAGCTTCTGCATAAAGTCCGGCATCAGCGACAACGGCCAGAAGCAGCCGCCGATCATGCAGGTTGGCGTAATGAACAAATTGTTGATTTGACCGAGCTGAACACTATTTTTCACCAAGCCTCCTATAAGCGTAGCCATGCCTACTGCTGCCAGCAGGAAGCATTCCAATACGAGAAACAGCGGACCGAAGGGAACACCCGACATAAATCCGAACATGAAATGCGAGATGCCGAACACGATGAGAAGCTGGAACGTGCCTAGCAGCATACTGCCCGCGAAGTTGCCAAAGGCGATGTCCAGTGCCCGGAGAGGGGCTGCATACATTCTCGCCATCGTCCGCTGTTCGCGATCCTCCATCACAAAGCCGATGGACCGGCTGACGAGCAGCATGACGAACATGATCATAATGCCGATCACTTCCGGACGGGAAACCGCCTGCCCAAGCCTCATCGATTCTTCGCGAACGGAAGCTTTGCCCTCGCCTTCCTTGTCGAGGATCGAGGCCAATAGCTGATCCCGCTGCCCGTCACTTGAGGCTTTAACCATCATGGCCGCTGCTGCCAGCTTCCTCGCCTCGCTCTGCAGCTCCTCAGTGAGTGAGGCGCTCCACAGCTGTTCGCCCATTCGGTAGATGGCGGCTTGCGGTGTCTCTTCGGCCAGCAGCTTCGAGGTGAAATCAGCCGGAATCAGAACAGCCGCATGGGCTTTGCCCGCTTGAATCGCATCGATCAAATCCTGCTCCGCAGCATTGGGCGCTTCTACGATTTCATAGCTTCCATTTTGCCGCAGCGACTGTTCCACATAGCTTCCCATCATGCCTTGATCCTGATTGGATATTTGCACAACGGCCTTGCTGTCTGACGAGCTGGAAAATAATCCGGCAATCAGCGACAATGAGATAGCCGGTATAAGAATATTGAGCAAAAAGTCCCTTTTCGTCCCCATTGTGCGGCGAATAAGATGAAAGGCGATGACTCCGATTTTACGCATGCTTTTTCACCACCTTTGGCAGTCTGACAACTCCAATTAACACCAAGCAAAAGGCGATTGCAGCCAAAATTCCGATTCCGCTCCATATCTTCGAAGGATCATTCTCATACATAACTGTCCTCAGCACCTCATTAGCCCAATAGTTAAGCGTATATTTGCCCGCTCCTCCGACCATTTGATCAATATTCGGAACCATGCCTCCGCTTAGAAACGTCATAACGAAAACGAAGACGCCAAACAGCGTTTGCAGAGATTTCGTCGAATCGACTAGAGAGGCCAATGTGACGGCCAATCCAGTACCCGCAATAACCGTCAGCAGACAGGTCAGCGCAATCCATCCTGCACGTCCGCCCCAATCGACACCGTATACGACCGCTGAGAAGCCGATAATAACAACAGCCTGCAAGCCAGCCAGCGCCAGAGAGCCAGAGAGTATGCCTGCAACCGCTTTGCGGAAAACCCCGGGAACAGCATAGATACGCTGGAGCGTTCCCCGGCTTCGCTGATTCATAAGCGATAACGCCGCCGACATGCCGCCATACAGGAGAAACATGATCAGATAAGCCGCAGCGTAATATTGGACGGCCGATACCGATTTGAAGACGTCCTCCTTGCCGCCCGACACGTTGCCTACCCGGAATATCGGCTCTTCCGCTGTGGCCGCCTCATTACTTGACGAAGCTGCAGCCGAAGATGCATAGTCAGCGCCCAGCGTCTCCATCGCTGCCAGATTTAAATTGGTATTAGCCATATAGGAATCGATGACTGCCCTGACCGCAATATTCCGATCCTCATACCGGCCGGGAAAAGCGGTCCATTCCGCATGCTGGCCCGTTAAAATCCGGCTCGAGTAATCTTCTGGCACGACTACGCCATAGTCCGCCGTTCCCTCGCGTACCATATCTTTGACTTCCGTCTCCGAAGCTGCGTTCAACCTGTCAATATAAGTTCCAATCGACGGGTCATTCCAGAACGAATCGATGCCGGATCGCAGCTCCCCTTGATCATTGATATAAACCGCCACTTTAGCCGGCTTCATATTCTCACCAAAAGCGTTCCCCAATAGAAAAATCAACACAAGCGGCAGTGCCGTCAAGAGAAGCAGCATCGAGCGCATCTTGCTGTATTTAATGATCTCGTAATAGACCGTCGTCCACCATACCCGCATCTTGCAGCCTCCTATTCATCGCGCAGCTTGCGCCCGGTCATTTGTAGAAACAGCGTTTCGAGGTTCGCTTCCACTCGCGTTATTTTACGCAAGCCGATACCATGCTTTTGCAAAATAAATAGCAGATCCTGCAGGACAGACGGCGAATCCTTCACGGCAACCTCAATCGTCTTATCCTCCGCTTGCTCCTCGCACCGTTTCACCGCAGGATGCTCAGCTATTTCGGCAAGTGCCTGACCATCAGACCGTTCAACTTCGAATATAAGCCGCTCCTCTTGGCCGGACTGCTTCTTCAGCTGCTCCTTTGTGCCGATTGCAATTAACTTTCCTTCATCCATAATGCCGATTCTGGAGCAAAGCGCCTCGATTTCCTCCATGTAATGGCTCGTGTAGATAATCGTAGAGCCCAGCCGGTTGAGCTCCCTTACCGATTCCAAAATATGATTGCGTGATTGCGGATCGATGCCGACCGTCGGCTCATCCATAATAATGAGCTTTGGACGGTGCATGATGGCGCAAGCAATGTTAAGACGCCGTTTCATGCCGCCCGAGAACGTGGAGGGTAAATCCTTGGCCCGCTCCTGCAGCCCGACAAAGCGCAGCGCCTCGTCGACCCGTTCCTTCAGCAGCTTGCCCGACAAGCCGTACAGTCTGGCGAAGAAAGTAACGTTGTCTCTCGCCGACAAGCCTTCATAGATCGCCAGCTCTTGCGGCACGATTCCGATTCTTTTCTTTACTTCAAGCGGCTGCTTGCGAATCGAGAAACCGTCTACCGTAATATCGCCGCCATTCATCTCCAGCAGTCCGGCAAGCATTTCAATCGTCGTGCTTTTACCCGCTCCATTCGGGCCAAGCAATCCGAACACTTCGCCTTCGGCGATTTCGAAAGTCAGGTGGTTGACAGTCAGCGTCGTATCGTATTTTTTCACAACGTCGCGGAACTTCACAAAATTCATGTTATCTTCATCCTTCCGGTTGCTTCATTTGTTATCATTGTATAAAGAAAAGCTTCTCGTTGCAGGTCTACAAAGTCATCTTCTGCAGATGACTAAAGTCACCTTGGCTTACTCAGGCAACCGGATAATGCTATAATGCAACCATAAGCGGGCTTGCCGGCATGTGCCGCAGCACCGCGAACCAGTTCCGGGGAGCCTAGTTGCTATGATGAATCTGCTGCACCGAATTCGAAGCCTGCTCGTTGCCGTTCCTGCGGTCGTCACGATTCTCAGCATCGGTCCGGGCGACTATATCGGCTACACGGCTTATATGCTGATCGCCTTGCTCATCGTCCGTGCAGGCAAGCTGTTTCCGGGAATAACCTTGCCGCTGCTGCTGGCAGAGCTGTTCTACTTCAGCTGGCTCGCCAGCACGTATAACGGCATCCTGTTTCTGCTCCCTTTCGCAACGCTGATCGGCGCTTTTGCCGCCAAGCCACCCGCATGGACCGCCTTTGCATGGACACTCGGCGGCGGAGTACTGCTTGCCGTGCCGCTGCAGGCTGAGGAACCTAAAGTTATAACCGCAATATTATTGCTCTGGCTCATGACGGCGGGCATCCTTGCAATCGGCAATGCCAACGCCGCGAAGCAGCACCAGACGGAGCATTTATATGATGCGCTTGCCTTAAGCCATGAAGAGCTGGAGGCAGCCAGGCGGCGCTTGATCGACTATGCTTCCCAAATTGAGCAATATGCGCAATTAGAGGAGCGTAATCGCATTGCGAAGGATATTCATGACGATCTTGGCCACCGACTTATTCGCGTCAAAATGATGTCGGAAGCGGCGATTCAGCTATTTGATGCAGACACGCCGCGCGCCCGGACGATGATCGAGCAAATTCGCGACCAGCTGCAGGACAGCATGGAACGCATGCGCCGCACGGTGCGCAGACTGGCTGCGCCCGAGGACAGTGATTCGAGGCGGTATGCGCTTGACCGGCTTGTTGCCGATTCCGGCGAAGCACTCGGGATAGAGGTCGGCTTTACGGTTCAAGGCGATATGCAGCCAATCTATCCCAGCATCGAGCTGATTCTGTTCCTGAATGCGCAGGAGGCGATTACGAATGCAGTGCGGCATGGCGGAGCGTCGGTCGTTGACGTTACGCTGCATTTCCTTGGAAAAAGCGTTGCGCTAACGATAGCCAACAATGGGGCTTTGCCGAAGGAGCCGCTAGCTGCCGGACTTGGCATCAGAGGGATGAAGGAGAGAATCGCATTGATCGGAGGCCGTCTGGAATGGCGGACCGAGAAGCGATTTGAGATTACGACGATTATTCCGCTCACCGGAGATGCCGCGCGGCGTGCCGAGACTGTGCAGGAGAGGAGTATGCAGCCATGATTAAAGTACTGATCGTCGACGACGATCCTTTTATCCGGGAAAGCATGATGCTTATTCTCGGTTTAGATCCGGAGCTTGAGGTGGCCGGAACTTGCGGCAACGGCCGTGAAGCAGCCGAATTTGCGGCGAATACGCCGGTTGATGTCGTCCTGATGGATATCCGGATGCCAGAGTGCGACGGCGTAGAAGGAACCAAGCTGCTGCAAGCGCTCGAAAAACCGCCTTGCGTGCTTATTCTCACTACCTTCGACGATGATGAGTACATCGCGCAAGCGATCCGAAACGGAGCCAATGGCTACTTGCTCAAAAATGTATCGCCGGGCCGCATCATCGCCGGCATCAAAACCGTCCATGACGGATCGCTGCTCATTCATCCGGCTATTGCCCGCAAGCTGGCCGGCATGCTGGATCGCCCCTCCTCTCCGGCCGCAGAGCTTGCGCCGGCACCCGCGGATTCTTCCGGCAAGCTGGGCGCCTACGGCCTAACGCCGACGGAGCAGCAAATCGTCCGCCATATTGCAGACGGGCTGTCCAATAAGGAGATCGCTGCTGCGCTATTTTTCAGTGAAGGCACGGTAAAAAACTATATATCGGAAATATTGGGGAAGCTGGAGCTTCGGGACCGTACGCAACTCGCAATTTTCTATTTAAAACTTCCGGGCTAAACGCCCGTTCATAAGGAGATGGACTTGATGACTGCACCAACAACTGCTGCTACCGCTGCCGCTGAGGCGTTTCACGGCTTCGAGCAAGCCGATTTCGACGTCTTTCACATAGAAGGACTAGAAGAAAGAATGGCTGCTATTCAAGATAGAATCCGGCCAAAATTTCAAATTATCGGCGAAGAGCTGACGCAGGAGCTTGCGCTGCATGCCGGCAACGAGATGTTTCTGCATATTGCCAAGCATGCCCGCCGCACGGTAAATCCTCCGAAGGATACGTGGATGTCGATCTGCGACAATAAGCGCGGCTACAAAGCGCATCCGCATTTTCAGCTGGGCTTGTTCGACGATCATCTGTTCCTTTGGCTCGCCTTGATCTATGAAGTGCCGAACAAGAAAAACATTGCCGCAACCTACCTGAATCAGCTTGATGATGTCATTGCCGCTGTGCCGAAAAGCTTCGAAATTTCCCTTGATCATATGAAAAAGGAATCGACTCCGGTGGCCAGCATGTCCAGAGACGATTGGAGCAAAGCGCTCGTACGCTTCCGTGACGTTCAGAAAGCGGAGCTGCTTATTGGCCGCCATATCCCGGTCGGCGATCCGCTGCTCAGCGACGGCAAAGCGCTGCTGCAGGCTGCTTCCTCAACGTTCGAGACGCTAATGCCGCTGTACCGGCTCGCGCGTTCGTAACGGGCGAATTCATAATCAAGAAAGAAGCCGGCCCATGGCAGTGATGCCACGGGCCGGCTTCTTTCTTTTACAGTTGGCTTCGTCAATTAATGCACCGACTGAGGAGCCAGTGCCTGCTGAGTAACGCGGCGCTGCTTGCGTGAAGCCCGGAAGAACAGCAGCTCATAGACGCAAGGCACGATGACGATTGTCAGCAGCGTCGCCGCTGTCAGACCGCCGATAACGACAATTGCCAGACTTTGCGATACGATGCTTCCGGACTCATGCGAGCCGAACAGCAGCGGCAGCATAGCACAGATGGTTGCCACAGCCGTCATTACGATCGGCCGCATTCTCGTCGTCGCCGCTTCGATCAGCGCTTCGCGAATCGGCATGGTTGTCTCGTTCTGCTTCACCCGGTCAATGAGCACGATCGCATTCGTGACGACGATGCCAATCAGCATCAATGCTCCGAACATAGCTGTGAAGTCCGGCGTAATCCCGGATATGAGCAAGCCGATAACTGCGCCAATTGCGGCCAGCGGCAGCGAGAACATTATGGCCAGTGGCGCACGCAGCGTCTTGAACGCCAGTACCATAATGAGATAGACCAGCCCGATCGAGATGAGCGCCGTTACGCCCAGATCGGCAAAATCATTCATTTGATCGGCGGAAGCACCGCCGACCGACAGCTTTACGCCATCAGGAAGCGTGAGTTCATTTACAGCTTTATTGATATCTGCTCCTACAACAGACAGCTTGCTGGGCTCCGCTTCTGCTGTTACCCGGACATACGTCTTGCCGTCCTTGTGATAATAAAGGCTTGGCTCTTCCGTACGAGTCAGCTTGGCAACGGAGGATACGGGCTGCGGACCGCTGCTGGTCATAATGGTCAATTGTTCAAGCGCCTGCTCTGTCTCCGGATTGGCTGCTGGCTGCAGCATGACAGGCGTATCTGCGCCTTCCACTTGAATCGATCCGACTGGCACCGGATTAAGCAAGCTTTGCAGCTGTATCGCCACATCCTGGCCTGTTGCCCGGGCCGGATCTACCTTGAAGGCATACACCGGCTTTTTCTCCTCCTGGTTGCTTTGCACCTTCAGAACGCCGTCCACCTTGCTGATTGCAGCAATTAACAACTTGGCGGTCTCATCCAGCTTGACGGCATCCCCGCCCGTAATATCGACATTGATCGTGGAGGAGCCGCCGCCCATCATCAAATCGATGGCATTAACGGTGAGCGTGGCATCCTCGTAGTGTGCTTTTTGCGCCTTAACGTTCGCCATGAAGAGCTCTGCATCGGCACCAGACTTCAAATCAATTGTATAATTCACTTGAGTTGGTGACGATACCGCCCCCTGCTTCGCCATATCGGCGCTGTTGCCGGAATTCATCAGCACCCATTCGACTGACTTGTCAGCTATAATAAATGCTTCCAGCTCCTTCCCTGCCTCCACGACGGTTTCGCGTGGCGTATCGTTCGGGAAGGCAAGCGTAGCTGTCACATTCTCCGCGCTGGAAGAATCAAGCGCGCCTTTCGGCATTGCGACGTAAGCGCCGATTGAACCCGCGAACAGGATGACAGCAATCGTTAGAGCGACAGCTTTATGCTTCAAGTTCCAGCGGATGAAAGCCGAGATTTTCGGCGAGCCCTCATGCGGCTTCTCTTTCGTTCCTTTCAGCAGCAGCCCGCTCAGCAGCGGAACTACTGTCAAAGCGACCAGCAAAGAAGCAAGCAGCGAATATGCAACCGTTAGTGCAAATGGCAGCAGGAATGCCTGCAGCGAGCCGCGAAGCAGTCCCATCGGCAGAAATACAGCGACCGTTACGAGTGTAGAAGCCGTGATAGCACCGGCAACCTCTTTCGTCGCATCTTTGATGACGGAAAGCGAGAAGGGCTCCTTTTGCAAGCGGCGGTATATATTTTCAATGACAACAATACTGTCATCGACTAATCGCCCTACGGCGACTGCGACGCCGCCCAGCGTAATAATATTGAGAGATACACCGGACAATTGCAGCAAATAAAGTGTAATGCCAAGCGATAATGGAATTGAAACGATCGTTACAATCGTTGCTCTCACGTTGCGCATGAACAGCAAAATGACGATTGTAGCGAACAGCGCGCCAAGCAGCACTTCACGAAGCATGCTGTTGACCGATGTGACGATGGAATCGGACGTGCTGAGAACGACGGATGGCTCTATGCCTGGAATGTCCGCTTTTATCCGTTTAACCGTCTCATTAATACCCTTGCCGACCGTAACGGCATTAGCATCCGCCGCTTTCGATACCGTAAACAGGATGGCATCCTTGCCGTTCATCCGGCTAATGCTCTCCTGCTCCTTATCAAACTCCACAATCGCGACGTCGCCGAGCTTAATGCCATTCGCTACAGGCAGCTCGCGCAGCGTCTCCAGACTCGTTACTTCATCGTACACCTTCATATTGCCAGCAGCACCGTCAATGTTCCGCTCCCCGATTGAAGCCGATATGCCGCGGCCTTGGAGAATGCCCATCAACGATTGCGGAGGAATGCCCAGCTCAGTTAACCTGTCAGTCAAAGGGGTCAGATGGATGGCCGGCGCGGATTGGCCCATCGTCGTAATGACGCCTGCTCCTTCGGTTTTCTGAAGCTCCGTCTGAAACTGCTTGAGCTTCTCGCCCTTCTGCTGCTCGCTTAACTCGCCGTCGAAGGTCAGCGTAATCCATGCGATCGGAATCATCGACGTAGTGTAGTGGGTGACGAACGGCGGCATGACGCCTTGCGGAAGCGGCAGTTGAGAGACCGCCCGCTCCACCTCAAGCTTAGCCTCCTTCATGTCCGTCTTCGAATCAAAATTCAAATTAACTTGCGCATAGCCTGTACCGGATGAGGAAAACATCGCCGTCTTCCCTTTTGTAAACATAAGCGCCTCTTCCAGCTTGTCGGTAACCTGCACCTCCATCGCTTTTGCATCATAGCCGGGGCCGATAGCTGTTACCGTAATTTGCGGATTGTCCGCTGCAGGCAGAAATTCCATTGGAAGCCGAAAGTAGCTTACTGCCCCCATAGCCAGCGCCATGATGACGATCAGGATGACTGCCGCTTTATTGCGGAATGACCAGTCCGTTAATTTGCTCATTTGCTTTTCTTCTCCTTCTCCATTCCAGGATTATCTTTGTTTTTGTCATAACTAAGCATAGCCGGAAGGAAAAATCTTCAAAAACGTCTAGAGACTGTTCTTGATTTGAGACCTTAGTCGGAAACAAGCTCCGACCATAGTCGAGGAAGCAAGTATCTTCCGCATCAACCTTCTTTTCGTTATATTAAAGAAGAATGATACAATTCCCATTTAGGAATGGAGCGTGAACCGATGTCCGAGGCGAGTTCTGCTGTATTGGCGGTAGAGGTTTCGGGGATTCAGCGGCAGTTCAAAGGCGTTACCGTGCTGAACGATATTACTCTATCGATTCCGCGAGGAGAGTTGTTTGGACTGCTTGGTCCTTCAGGTTCTGGAAAAACGACATTTATTAAGCTGATTACGGGAATTGACCGCGCGGATTCCGGAAGTGTTCGTGTACTGGGCCAGCAAATGCCCCAGCTCGCCCTATTGGCCCGAATCGGTTATATGGCACAATCCGATGCGCTCTATAATGAATTGACAGGAAGGCAAAACCTGGCGTTTTTCGGAGCCATGTATGGTTTGAAAGGACAACGGCTGCAGGACCGCATTCGGGCTGTCGCCGAACTTGTCGATCTGGAAGCCGATTTGAACAAGCAGACTGGAGCCTATTCCGGCGGTATGAAGAGAAGGCTGTCGCTCGCCATCTCGCTGCTCCACGAACCGGAGCTGCTCGTCTTGGACGAACCGACGGTTGGCATCGATCCGCTCCTGCGCCAATCTATCTGGCGGGAGCTTGCCGGATTAAGCAAGCAGGGCGTTACAATCATCCTAACGACGCATGTCATGGATGAAGCCGAAAAATGCGACCGGCTGGGTCTGATTCGCGGCGGCAAGCTTATCGCAGCAGATACACCCGAAGCGCTTGTACAGCAGTCAGGCGGCACTACGATTGAGGAAGCCTTTATCGCATTCGGCCGCGAAGGGGGCGTTATGGCATGAGAATTCGAGCGCTTGCACTGCGCATCATCCGGCAATTTATTCGCGACAAACGAACGCTGGCGCTGCTCTTCCTTGCCCCGCTGCTTATTCTCAGCCTGATGAAGCTCGTCTTTGACGGTCAAGCGATCGTGCCGAACATCGGTCTGGTTGATGCGCCTGCAGGCATTACCGAACAGTTCGCTAAGCTGCAGGACTCGGGCATTACCTCTTACGGGGCGGATGCCGAAGCTGCCGAAGCTGCGCTAAACAGCGGGAAACTGGATGCTATCGTTCACTGGGATGGCGTCAAGCCTTCCTTGACGCTGGAGGGAAGCGACCCTTCCATCAGCCGCAGCGTATTGCTGAAGCTGCAGACTGCACTGCAAGCCGGACAGCAGTCGCCTTCTTTCGATGTTGTCTATCTGCACGGGGGAGCTGATATGGCCTCATTTGACTCTTTTGGCCCGGTGCTCATCGGCTTTTTCTCTTTTTTCTTCGTATTTCTGCTGGCAGGCGTCTCCTTCTTGAGAGAGCGGACCAGCGGAACGCTGGAGCGACTGCTGGCAACGCCCATTCGGCGCATCGAGATTGTCATCGGGTACTTGGCTGGCTTTGGCCTGTTCACGTTGGCGCAAGCGACGCTGATCGCTTGGTTTTCCGTTGATGTTCTAGGGCTCTACATGGTCGGAAACATTCTCTACATGCTGGTGATCAATTTGCTGCTCTCCCTAACCGCCCTTACACTCGGCACGCTGCTATCCTCTTTTGCGAGCAGTGAATTCCAGATCATTCAGTTCATTCCGATCGTCATCGTACCGCAAGCGTTTTTCTCCGGCCTGTTCAATCTCGATGCGATGAATCCGCTGCTGCAAAAACTCAGCTACATCATGCCGCTGTATTACGGTGCAGACGCGATGAGAGGCATTATGATCCGAGGTGAAGGCTGGGCCGAATTTCAGAACGATGTCTATGTGCTGGCGGCCTTTTCGCTGCTGTTTGCGCTGCTGAATATAATAGCCCTCAAGAAGCACCGCCGGCTGTAGACGCCAGAAAGGCCGATTTCCTGAATGGAAATCGGCCTTAGCTGCGGGAACCAAATGTACATTTATCGTCGTTACAAGACTACTAAACTAAGCGTTGCTCGCTTCCGAGCTTGATTGCAGACGGCTGTCCAGTTTGCGGAATTGGACAAGCAGCAGCAGCGCGGCAAGACAGAGGACACCGCCGGATACGTATGGAAGGTTATCGCCGACCGTAAATAAAAACGTTCCGAACAACGGTCCGACGATACGGCCAAGGCTATCCATTGATGAGCTTAAACCCGAGGCTACCCCTTGCCCAACGGTCGTTTTCTGTGTAATCAGCGAGGTTACACATGGACGGATCAACGCATTGCCGATGCCGAATACAGCCAGCGACACCGTTGCCCACCAGAGTGAATGCGCGCCAAGCAGCATGAAGAAGCCGATTGCCGAAATGACGAGTCCGATACCGATATACTTTGGCTCGTCCCCCTTCTTAATACGGCGACGCACGAAGCCGCCCTGTACGAGCGCTCCGACAAAGCCGCATACAAAAAACAATACGCCAACCTGAAGCGGCGTCACGTCAAACCGTTTCATGCCGAAAATTTGCAGCGTTGCCTCCAGACCCGCGAGTGTAAAGGTGACGAAAAACGCCAGCACATACAAGTACTTCAGAGACCCTGTAAAAGCAGTCCAACGCGACACGCGAGGCTCAGATGCCGATCTGCGCTGCTCAGGAGCAAGCGACTCTTTCAATTTCAAGAAAGCCAATACAAATGTAAATAGAGCTAGGCCAGATGCCACATAGAACGGTGTTTCCAGCGAAATGACGCTGAGGAAGCCGCCAAATGCCGGTCCGAACGTAAAGCCTGCGCCGATGGACATGCCGACAAGAGCCATCCCTTTCGTCCGGTGCTCCTTAGGCGTAATATCCGCAACATAGGCAACGATAACGGAAGTTACAGCACCAGAGAACAGGCCGCCAAGCACGCGGGATAAATACATAAGCGGCAGGTTGCCAGACGCCAGTCCGAACAGGACGAAGCTGACCGCAAAACCGACAACGCCGGTCAGGATGATCGGACGTCTGCCGATCCGGTCGGACAAGCCTCCCCAATAAGGCGACAGCAAGAATGATACGAGAGAATACACGGCCAGCATATAGCCGGTATGCTTCTCAAACCCTTGGTGGGCTGTTTGCTTAATAATTTCGGGCATGACGGGAATGATGATCCCGAACCCAAGGAAGGTTGTCATTAGAATAGCCATTACAATTAATAGTCGTTTGTCTCGCATAACCGATTCGCCTCCATCCGTTATCGTACCATAACGCGCTGCCGCTTAGTTATGAACAAATGAAGAACAAATAACACGACCATAACGATACCGCTAAGCTGAAAAGGCATATGCGGGCCAAAGCTGTCCCAGAGCCTGCCGGACATAATGGAGCCCAGCACCATTCCCGTCCCTTCAATCGTCAGAAAAAATCCCCATACCGCCCCGCGCTCCGTCTTCGGAATTTGCTCGGCAATAAAGGCGTTCCACGCCGGAATAATGCAAGCGTAGCCGATGCCTACGATTGCTACTATGACGAGAACCGCCGGGAGATATCGGGTCATCCCAAGCAATGGCAATGACACGGCAGCAAGCAGGAAGCCAATATGCAGCAGCCAGCGGGTCCCCCAGCGATCAACGGCTTTGCCGACGGGAATGAGACCCAGCGCCGTAACAGCCCCTCCAGCGACTAGAAAGTAGCTGTATTGCTGGGGCGACAGATGCAGCACCGTTCGCGCATAAAGGGAAAGTATCGGCGTCAGCAGCCCAAGGGCGAAATTTTGCGCGAACATTGCCGGATACAACAAACGGCTGACATGAAGAGATCGGCGAAGCCGGTTCACATATTCGACAGCTCTACTATAAAGAGGTTCTCTCCCGGCCGTCACCTTGCCATCGATGCCTCCTCCTGTACCAGCATCTTCTGTATCTGCAGATGCCGATTCCATCGCCCTCGATTGTTTCCTTCCCGGCAGCAAAAGCGTGACGATGACCGCGATCGTCATGGCTCCAATCAAAATCCGGAAAGCGCGGGTATACGTATGCGCAATGAAAAAATTGATGACGATCGGCCCGCTTCCGATCCCGATCAGCCAGGACATATAGACGACGCTCATGACGGTGCCGCTTGATTCCCCGCCGGCGGTTGCTCCTGTAATGACGCAAGGCCATAATGGCGAAGTGCCGACGCCAAGCAGCAAGCAGGCAAAGATTAGCCAGCCGGCATGATGCATAAACGTAACAATCAATACGGCGACAAAGGTAAGGATGATGCCGAACAGCATCGTCTGCCGGTAGCCAATCCGTTCGATAAGCCAGCCCAGCGGACTGCGGAACGCGTTGTCTCCTATATATAGAAGCGCGAGCGACCAGCCTATTGCATAAGCGGACAGGCCAAGCACTGTACCCATATAAACGGGCAGTATGGATACGATCAGCGCCCCTTTTACAAATTCTACAAGCAGCATGATAATAAGCAGCTGAATAACAAACGGCGAGCTCCACACGGGGCTTTTGCGCTTCACCGGCGTTTCGATTTGGTTCATAGCTGGTACACTCCGATTCTATAATCTAAAAATGCTGCTTGCATTCCGACTTGTTTTTGCTATACTCAATTTTGTTTGCACTTTTTGACGATACCGAAAGGCAGGGATTACAGCGATGGACCATAACCAAACCCCGCTCTTCAGCGCACTCCGCCGCCATGCGGAGCAGAACCCGGTACAGTTTCATATTCCGGGACATAAGAAAGGCCTAGGCAGCGATCCCGAATTTCGCGAGTTTATCGGCGACAACGCGTTGTCGATCGACTTGATCAATATAGCCCCGCTGGATGATTTGCATCAACCGACCGGCGTTATTGAAGAAGCCCAAAAGCTCGCAGCCGATGCTTTCGGCGCTGATTACACTTATTTTTCCGTTCAAGGAACAAGCGGAGCCATTATTACTATGATTATGACGGTGTGCGCACCAGGCGATAAAATTATCGTGCCGCGCAACGTGCATAAATCGATTATGGCCGCTATTATTTTCGCAGGTGCACGTCCGGTCTTCATCAGCCCGGCACGCGATGCCAACCTCGGCATCGATCACGGTATTACGACGCGCTCCGTCAAACGTGCGCTGGACAAGCATCCCGATGCTAAGGCGGTATTGGTCATCAATCCGACTTACTTCGGCATTTGCGCCAACCTGAAAGAAATCGTAGATCTCGTTCACAGCTACGACATTCCAGTACTCGTCGATGAAGCACATGGCGTGCTGATCCATTTCCACGAGAAGCTGCCGATGTCCGCAATGGAAGCGGGCGCCGATATGGCTGCGACCAGCGTTCATAAGCTTGGCGGCTCGATGACACAAAGCTCGGTGCTGAATGTACGCAAGGGCCGCGTTAATCCGCATCGCATTCAGACGATTATCAGCATGCTCACGACAACATCAACTTCATACCTGCTTCTTGCGTCGCTCGATACATCACGGCGCAATCTCGCGATCAACGGCCATGATATTGCCGAAAAGGCAATCAGCCTGGCCCAATATGCGCGTGAGCAGATTAATCTAATTCCCGGCCTGCATTGCTTCGGGGAAGAAATATTGGGCGATGAAGCCACTTATGACTACGACCCTACGAAGGTGTCGATTCATATTCGCCATCTTGGCCTGACAGGCTACGAGACGGAGAACTGGCTGCGCGAGCATTATAACCTTGAGATCGAAATGAGCGATATGTATAACATTCTTTGCCTAGTTACCCCTGGAGATACGTCCGATTCGGTCGATAAATTAATTGAAGCGCTGAAAGGCTTGTCCGAAGCGTTCCACGAAGGCGCGGAATCGCGTGAACTGGTCGTTAAAATTCCGGACATTCCGCAGCTGTCGCTGACGCCGCGTGACGCATTCTACGGGGAAACTGAAGTCGTTCCGTTCAAGGAGTCGGCTGGACGTATTATTGCCGAGTTCATCTATGTGTACCCGCCGGGCATTCCGATTCTTCTGCCGGGAGAGGTCATCTCGCAAAACAACATCGACTATATCATCGATCATGTCGAGGTAGGCTTGCCGGTTAAGGGGCCAGAGGACCGCAGCATTCAATTTGTAAAAGTGATCGTCGAGGAAAACGCGATTTTCTAGTTTTTCTGAGCGAAAAGAAACGCCGGTTATGCAGCCTGATTATCAGGACAGCGTAACCGGCGTTTGTCATTGGCTCCAATCGGAACCTGCTGTACACCTTCAAACAAACAAAATGTAAAACTGCATTTTGTTTCTGCTTTTTCTCTCCCAAATGCCTGTCAAAATGCAAAAGTGCAGGCTGATTGCGCAGAAACAGCCTCTTTCAAGCAAATATGCCAGATCAAAATGTATTTTTGCATTTTGACAGGCAAAAATAGTCGTTTCCAACAAATCTACCTGCACTTTTGCATTTTGAATCGTGAAATTCCAAGCAGGAATGAGAAGCGCTACCGACAGTTCGACGACCCTACCTGTTCCACTTATTGTAAAAGGAAGCTGACGCATGCTATGATGGGCTTGGAGGTGGGACACATGAGTCAAAGCGCTTACATTAAGCTGGTGCAAGGCTCCGCCGAAGGTGAACTGTCGCTTGCTCAATTAAAGGAGAAGCTGCTTCATTACCGCGATCAGACAGCTCTGACCGGCCAGCAGCTGGATTGGGATTATGCCGGAGCAGCATTCCCGTATACGATCGAGACGAAACAGGACGACCGGTGGTTTTATTTGAAAGGCACTCATCCCTCTTACAAGTACATTATTTTCGGAACAGACGAAGCTGGCACCACGATACAGGCTGTGCTGCCCGAGCAAGCCACTCATGGCGACAAAGCGAAAGCCAACGAGCTATGCAAATATTTGGCAAAGCAGCTGCAGGCGGAGCTTCAGCTCTTTAACGGACGGACGATTTATTATAATCCTCGCAAATGAACGGCATAAAAAGGGACTGCCCTTTGGGCAATGTCATTAAGTTAAGGCTTAACTTAATGATATTGGCCCACTGGGACAGTCCCTTATCTTTTACATGTTATACACCAATGTCTCCCGATTACTGCTGGGATTCATTCTCCACACGAGCGATTTCTTCATAAATCGCCGTTACGCGATCCCACTCTGCATCATCTTCGATGCCGACCAGGAAAGTCTCTTCATTCTCTTCTTCAAAACGGAAAATAACGCCGTCCGCTTCCGGATCATTGCGATCCAGCAATACAGCATAAGCTTTATCTTCCGATTCAAACGTATAGACCATAACCATTTCACGTTCTTGGCCTTCGTCGTCTGTTACTATGAACACATGCTCTTCGTGATCATGATCGTGATCGTGGTCATGTCCGCAGCCGCAGTTGTCTCCGTGCTGGTGCTCGCTCATTGCAGAATACCCCATTTCAATGATATATACATACTCTCGTATCGTACCATGAGACGGTAAAGCGGTCAAACCATAATGACGGCATAAAGGGCAGATTACAAGCTAAAAAAGCCCCTATTCTCCTTCGAGAATAAGGGCATTCGAAACTTAGCTTTATTCACAAATTATTGTGAAGTAATCAGCTTCTCCGACACAACCGTCCACTCATCCGACGCGCTTGTCTTCATATAGAAGCGGACAGCGTATTTTCCGGAATACTCAAAATTATATTTAATATCCTCGGTCCGGTACCAGAAATTATCCTTCGTAATGTTGACTGACTGCGATTGTATGACTTTTTCCGTTCCGTTAGGATCGGTAATCGAAACTTTAACAGCGGACACTTCCGTCGTCAGATTGTCAATTTGAGACAGCACATTGAATGTATAGCGGTTGCCTTTGTCCACGTTGCCGAACACAACTTTGTCCTGGAATAGAACCATATGAACATTGGGCTTATACAGCGTTGCTTTCTTGGTCTGATTGTCCCAGCTCACAATCGCCTGCAGTCCGTTCGCAATTTGCCGGAGCGGCAAATAAGTTTTGTTGTCTACAATCAGTCCGCTGTCGTCCAGCTCGCTGCCGTTCAATATGACGCGCACCTTCTGCGACGCCGCATCTGCAAACATCAGCGTTCCTCCACACAGTGTCAGCACGACAAGAAGGATAGCAATTTTACTGAATTTCATCGATGAAAACCCTCCATCCGGTTACTCTTTGGATGTAAGGTTATACTCGGCCTATAGATGAAAGTTGCGGTAAATAAAGCATATTTTTCACTTGAGTCTTAGGGTGGAAATCATTGCCGGTTCCGGCTGTCAAATGCTGTAGAATTACGCCCTTGCCTGGGAAATTATGCTCTTCTTTATTACCCGTATGTGCGGGTTAAAATGCAAGGCACGCCTTTCCCCAGCGCCCCCGGCTCCTGCATTCTTTCCCAATACTTCATGCCTCGCGCGCATGGTGTTTTGCACACGCCGCAGGTGCTGGACAACACCAGCTTATAGTGGTACTGCTTTCTTTCGCTTGCTGTCTTCTTCTTAATTACCTTTGATTTGCCCTTGCTCATCCAATCTCCGCCCCTTCCACCGTTATGCTGATGCATTATATGTGGATCGGGCCAAATGTGTATCTTGGTTTGTCAGTTTAAGCAACTTTTGATAAAGTGAGGAGAAGTCCGTAACAATTGGAGGAGTTAACCATGAATATTACGATGCTCGGAACCGGGAGCGCATTTGCCAAAAAATATGACAACAACAACGGCCTCATCGAGCTGGACGGTTATAAGCTTCTCGTCGACTGCGGCATTACGCTGCCAAGCTCCCTGCATGCAGCCGGACTTTCGTTCAACGATCTGGATGCCGTGCTGGTCAGCCATATCCATGCCGACCATGTAGGCGGCTTAGAGGAATATGCGTTCCAAATGATGTTTCTATACGGCAAAAAGCCGGTTATGTATATTGCGGAAGGTCTTGTCGATACGTTATGGGAGCAGACGCTCCGGGGCGGGTTGACGCAGGAGCCGCTCAATGCGATGAGTGATTTTTTCGAGGTAAGACCGCTTAAGGAAGGCGTCGATTATGAATTGCACCCGGGTCTTAACGTTCGCCTGATTCAGACTGATCATATAACGGGGAAGCTGAGCTACTCTTTCCTGTTTAATGGCCGTTTCTTTTATTCCGCAGATATGAAGTTCAATGGGGAGCTGCTCAAGCGTCTCGTTGATGAGGGTGTTCAAACGATCTACCATGACTGCCAGCTGCAATCGCCAGGCGTTGTCCATGCCTCGCTGGATGAGCTGCTGACGCTTCCGGATGACATTCAATCCAAAGTCATGCTGATGCATTATGGGGATACAATGGAAGAATATATCGGCCGGACAGGACTGATGCAGTTCGTTAAACAGCGGCAAGCCTATTCGTATACATAAAAAAACAGCGGCAAGCGCTCGAACATACAAGGCGCTTGCCGCTGTTTTTGCTTTCCGTATCTGAAACTTAAAAAGTAGGGAGATTATCCAAGTTATTGGTCGGATCGCCATCCGCATCTCCGCGAATATGCAGCTCCCCGTCTCTTCCTTTAAAGGCATTCACGCCGGCAATATGCCCCTCTTGAACCTCTTGAAGCGCGGCAGCATAATCAAGAATACGGCCTGACGATGTCTTGAACGACGTCAAATCACCGTCTCCGTTTTTCTGAACTGCTACGATATGCTCGCGCTGCCCTCCGTCTGCTGGACTCATGCTTGCACTCTCCTTTTTGTAGACAGCGTTTATAAGTTCATATGCTGCCCAAATTCAAACACTCCAGTAGCATGCCCAGCAGAGGGCCATTATTATTCCTTTTCGAGACATTCCGCAGGAAGTTTCCTTCTCCAGAGAAAGGTTTGATCATAATTGAAGGAATCTTCAACGACAAGCTTGAGAACACAAGCGCTTACAGTAATGACAATACCAAACAGACCAATTAACCATATGGCCAAATGGGCATATTCCGCCGCCAAACGAACGCCCTCCTCAAAGGTAGGTTTCCGCTGCATACTTGCCCAGCAAGCTGCAAGCCTGATTGGTATATGTATGCCGGCTCCCGGGCAACTATGCTCGCTGACCCATAAAAATACCAGTAAAGTCTTCTCAATTTCCGAACATTATGATACAATTCGTATCAATAAAAGAAATTGAGGATGAGAGTGATGAATAAAAACCGGATTGGACAGTTGGACGCTATGAGGGGCTTGGCAGCGATTGCTGTCGTTTTCAGTCATTATTATCAAGTCGAGGTCAAGCCGGCCCTCTCCGTCCTGTTGTTTAAATTCTCGCCCCTTGGGTTTATCAAAAACGGGCACGGCGCTGTCATTTTATTTTTCCTGCTTAGCGGCTTCGTTCTTATGCTCCCGTTTTTGAAAAACAGCGCGATTTCCTACAAAACCTTTCTATTAAAAAGAATACTAAGAATTTATGTTCCATTCTGGTTTGCGATGGTGCTTGCGATCCTTCTCTGCTCATGGCTCTCAACCGGCGGAATAGCTGCACTTAGCAGCTGGTTCAATTCTTCATGGAACGAGCCGGTAACACTAAAATCAGTAATCGAAAACCTGCTTCTCATCGGGAACTATAACTCCAACTTATATAACAATGTCATCTGGTCATTGGTGCACGAGATGCGAATCTCGATTATCTTCCCCTTGCTCGCTCTCATCATTATGAAATGGAATTGGAAAACGGTGCTTGGGTTATGTCTGGCACTCTCTGCTATTAGCGGCACCAAAAACATCTTCGGTTATGATCATAGCTATGGATTCCACACCGGCTTTGTGGATACTCTCCACTACGCTTCCATATTCCTCATTGGCGGACTGCTGGCCAAACATCGAGAGTACATTGTCAGCCTTTTCGTGAAAAGCTCAAAAGCTTGGAAGTGGTGCCTGCTTGGCCTCGCCTACATTCTCTTCACTTACTCGGAGCTGTCCATGGCGGTAGGGAATCGCATCGGATTAATTGACTACCAGGAAATAGTTAATGATTACACAACAACTGCCAGCTGCGTCTTACTGATCGTCATCGCGCTTGGCTCGGCTCGCGTGACGCGATTCCTGAGCATTCGGATCATTGCCTTTTTCGGCGATATTTCCTATAGCATATACCTGTACCATCTGCTCGTGCTGTTTAGCTTTATCTACTTGTTTCATGGCAAGCTGCCGCTTTCCATCATCTATGTACTGGCTTTCTTCTGGACCATCCTCGCAGCTGCAGCGTCCTACAACTATATCGAAGTACCGGCCATCAAGTGGGGCAAACGTATCGGCACTAGAAGTAAAAAAGAGGCGCATCAGCCATCCGAGCCGGTTGTGAAGTTTTAATGGGGGGGCCATTACTAAAAGAACAAGTATAATTTCCTTAAATTTATACTTGATTTCTCAATTTAATTTGTGATATTATATTAACTATCGCAGGACGGTAGCTCAGCGGGAGAGCACTACCTTGACAGGGTAGGGGTCATGGGTTCGATCCCCATCCGTCCTACCATAATAGACATTCCAAACCCTTGTGCAGCAAGGGTTTTTCTTTTGTGTATAGGCTGTCTGTTAATCTCAAGTTACAAAAAAACTGGAGTTAAGATCAATTAATCTTAACTCCAAAGTTCTCTATTTCACCTATTAAGAAAAATTATAACTAGGCGCATCAAAATCTAATCCCGCCGTTGCTTTCATTTTGATACGACCCGCTGCTGTAAACTCCAACTCGCAGCCGTTGACATGCTTGATGCTCAGAGAACCGCCTGTCGTAATTCCAAATTCAAAATTTTTTGCAATCTGACTGATCTTCTCGTCCTCAGATTTCAAGTGAATGCCATCATCTTTAAGCTTAATACTTCTTTCTCTGGCATTATTACTGGCAAAATAGTTAATGTCAAAGCTGCCTACCGGCTTCTCAATAAAGCCTCTGCTGCTTTTATTGTTCCCCATTCCATCCGCCACAGCAGAATCGCTAATCGCCCCATCCCCTAGTCCGAATGCAATACGAGGAAAAGCCGCATCGCCTGATCCTTTAAAGTCCATCAGCATTTTCACTTTTTCATTCATTTGATATTTCATTACAGGATAAGGTGTTACAGTTGTTCCAAACTGCCCCGTCTTCGATGCGTTGGCCCAGTACAGCAATCTATTCTGTGAATCTTTTTGCTGCACGCCAGCACCGCTAATCTGGCCCGTAATTAATTTGATATAATTCTTTTCCACATGAATGTAATTGGTCCAGTCTGTTTCAGCTGCATTTGTTAATGTTGACAATTTACCTGCAGTCAGGTCAGAGATATATCCGTAATTTGCGCTAACAAAATTTGCAGAAAGCAAATCGGAGTAAATGGCCCCAGCACCTCTAAGATCAAAAAGTCCAAAATCAATAAATTTATTTTGACTATCAATCATCAGCTGGTTATTCCCATCCGTAACCTTCATCTTCTTAAATTTAGCAGTCCCATCCATCGCGATTGAGGCAATCGCATCGGTAAAATTTTCTGCACCTGCATGAAAGCCGACTGCCGGATTCAGTTTCATTACCCCGCCGCCGTTGCGCAGCGTTATCGTAGACCCTTCAATATGACCGTCCTTGAAAATACTGTTCTTAATATCCGCATCATCAGCAAACAGCTTATTCATCCATACATTCCCGAAATAATCAGCGTGAAATGGAGCTTGTCCCCAGACACTTGAACCCAAAGCCAGCCCTTTGTCATCGATGGTAAATACTTTCTCGCCTTCACCGGATTGAAAATGCCCGATATGCTTCAGCGTGCCATTCAGATCAGCAAACAATACATCTTTGAAGCCCGTTCCATCCTTTTTCTGAATCTTCAAGCCGTCTTTAGATGTCAGTAATATTTTATTGACTACTGATGTCGAACAAGGTGTCTCATCACTGTAACGATTGACTACAATACCATACAAATCCGGATTACTTTCGATTAATCCAATTCCCATTGCGAGACGCTGACAGGCATCCGTAATCGTCGTTTTCGGTCCTTCCATTAGCCAGACACCGTTAGCATCTCCTACGATTACCCGTTCGGACAAGATGATTTTTCCATAAAGCGTTTCCGCAATAAGACCATCAGCTGTAATAGCCGTTTCATACACTTGCCCGCCAGACTTAGTCAGTCCAATTGCGCCAGAGTTTAACCGGATGAATCGTAAAGGATCATTGGGATCTGAAATGATAATTCCTAAATTATTAATATCAACGGTGTTATTGATGCTCATATTAATTTGTTCTGTGACTCTATCGTAAAACTGTTTAAACAGTAGGCTCATATCGCTTGTGTCAACAGAAGCCTGAAGCCACTTCAGCTTATTGGCGTCCAAAGTAGTTGAAGCATACGTTGACTTCGCAAAATATTTCTCAATCTGGCTAGTCTCATTGTTAATGTCAGTGACATTTGCAATTGTCAGTTTAATGTCCGCTTCTTCGAAGTTATAATCAATCCCGATAATTTTGGCTGTAACTTTGACACCGATGCGGTCATACTCCACTCTAATTTCATCGCCGAGAATGAGCTTATCCCACTTTCCTTGCTCCTCTACCACTTGCAGAAAATCAACCACATCCACGTTCATTGCCAGCTGTGGCGTTCGAACTTCAACAAACTTATCTTTCCCGGCTTGAAACAAATCCTCAACGTCAACATAATTACTATCTTTAAAATCTTTCTCGCGAATGTAGTCCTCTAACTCGAGCAATTGCTCATTCGTAAAATTCTGCTGCTCAGACAGCTTAAATTGTAAATTTTTAATTTGAGCATAAATAGAGTTTAAAGCAATTTTCTCCGCGTCGATCTCTGCTTGCTTCGCTTCAATTTGCATTCTTTTATTGTTGGCGCAATATCGTTCAATAATTTCTTGTTCATTGCTGACAGACGCATGCTCCATTAATGAAATATTCGCAATTTGAATACTGACTTCCGCCGATCCTGCACCTGTAATCTGTACACTTGCGCCAGTTACACCCTTCAGCTTGCCTAGAACTGTCCATTTATTGGATGGCAACGTTTTTGTTACTCCATTTAGTCCTACTTGAATATCCGAGGTATGTACAGCTTTACACATCACGACATAGGGATAAATCGTTTGAAGCGAATTGAAATTTCTAGTTGCCGTATTACCGCTATAAGAGAAGTTATCAATGAACATTACAGGGCGATTGTTATTGATTAATTGATTTCCTTCAATATCTTCAATAACTTTTAATGCGATCTTTAGATTTTTCAACTGGGCTTCCTTTGTATGTATAAGAGAAGCGACTGCATCCCTGTCTGTTCGAAGCGCTGCAAATGCAGTCTCATTCGCTTTAATGAGTTTATTATAATCTAAGATCGCATGACATAAGCTGTCACTCATATACTGACTATGCTTTAATACATTCTTTTGCTCATCGCGTGCGAAAGGATACATGAAATAGCTATAATCGGCGATATAGCTTTGCCCGGTTGGATTAATCGAGTTAATCGTTAGTCCGTCTCTTCCTTCGGGCCGCAGTCTTGTTACTTGTTCGTTTGAATTAGATTCTCTGTCAAAGCCTTTAAGCAAATTTCCATATTTGAAGCTCAGCCCTTTATAAAAACCATGAACCTCAGGTTTGATAAAATCAATTGTTCGCTTTTCGCTATTCCACTCTACAATGGCATTATAGGTCTCAGCGATTTTATAGATACAATCTATTAGCGTATTATCTTGAAAATCAAAGGTCCTTTTCGATAATTCAAAATCCGGATCAACCGTTCCAATTGCCCATTTCGTTTTATGCAATAGCTCATTTAGAACATAAATAGCGCCTTTAGATTCAGCGGTATACGATTTTATGTTCCGAAAAGAGAGCTCATGCGGTAAAGCTATAGCTTGAATGGCTTTCTGATCACCGTCATTACCCATTACATCATTAATACTGGTAATAATAAACCAATTCACTACGCGCCCCAGTTTAAATTGAATTAAATAGTTTTCTCTAATACCATCAATATATCTCACTTTTACGGGAATATTATTTTCCTCGGTATAATAGGGAACACTAAAGGATATACGGTCAAGATCATTTACGCTGCTCTGTGAACTAATGCCATAAGCATCGCTAATTTTAGCAATGATTGTCCTGTCTGGTTTAGCCAGGAAAAGTGTCGGTTTATTAGGCTTCCTTAAATAATTTATGTCTCCAAGCATATATCTATCTCCTCAATAAAAAAGGTATAGAAGCCTGGCTCCTATACCCTTTTTCCTTTTCGATTCATTTTATTTAACGCATCCAGCATATAATCGGTTACCATTCTGGCACCTTTTTCGTCACCCATCACTTTATCAATATTTACTGAATAATAATTTGCAGCAGCCGCGGGAGCAGCACTATTGATGAAATTCAAGCTATTGCCTAGATTGGACATCGCATTGCGGGCCATTCTGCTAATGAACTCTAACGGATTATCAAGCACGACCTCGCCTTTTCTGAGAATGGAAGGGACCTCATCATTTTTGAGACGGTCCCACCACTTTTGAGTACTCGTGCCTTCTTCTCCGACCTCTCCGCCTTCGTGAAAAACTTTAACATCTTTCAAGGATTCATATTTGCCGTCCTGGAATTTCCAAATCTCTCTAAGCTCTGCATTTCTTTTAGCCAGCTCTTGAAATCTCCCGTCTTTTTTGCTGCCCAGATCTTCTGCTTCTTTTTTATTGTTCAAATATTCCTGCCAAGCAGATTGTTTTGCTGTGTTTTTAGGTATTCCAGCGCCTGAGTTAGCATAATCTTGATCGAGTTTGAAAGCATTAATAAGATTTTGGTTGATCATTTCACCATAAAGTTCGGAATTCGCAAGAATATTTTTGTATAATTGTCCATATGCTTCGTTCACGATAGAAAGCTGAGATTGAATTTTTGCTGTATCTCCGCTCATTAAATCTTGCTTCATTTGATAAAAGCTTTGCTCATCTTCTAAAAGGCCTTTATATTTTAAATTGTTTTTCTCAATAAGTTGTTCAATATTTTTAATATTGCTTTTATTCTTTTCATCTTCTGCTTTCTTTTCTTGTTCAATGGTCGCTTTACGATCATCTAACTGATCCTGCAAACCTTCCTTTTTAAGCTGCCGTTCTCTATCCCGTTGGAATTTAACAATTTCTTCATTCTTTAGTGCCAGCTCTTCCTCTAAAGTTTTTCGCTTTGCTTTCGCTTCAAAGGAATCATCTAATGCTAATACACTAATTTTATTATCAATCGCTGCTTTTTCCTTCAACAGCTTATCTAATTGCTCGTTATGATCCTCTTCGCTATTGTTTATGTCTAACGCTTTAATTTTAGCGTTGATTTGTTTTTCATAACCGCTCAACTCTTCATCGAGATTTTTCATTACGGTTTCATGACGGTCATCTTCCGCTTTCTTTTCAGCTTTAAGCGCGTCCTCCCGAAGCTTTCTCTCTTGTTCAAGCACCTTTTTATAATTATTGATTACGGTATCTGCGAACTTTTCCCTGGCCTCGTACTCTGCTTTTTGATAATTAGCCAGCTCTACTGCATAAGCTTTGTTAGCCTCCCGCAAACCATCCAGCTTGGTCTGCACTCTCATCCGCTCTGTTTCTGTTAGATCTGTAGTAAGTTTTCTTTCGAGCTCAATAATTTGAGCATTGAATTTAGCTTGAGCTGCCAATCGGACTTGATTCATTTCAGCATCAATTTGCTTCGCCTTTTTAACATCCTCTTCAGAATTTCCAAGCAACGACTTCCTATACTGAAGATCTTCAATTTTCTTGTTAAAGCCAAATACGATAGCATCTGCTTGAATTTGACCAGACTTCTCTGCTTGAGTTACTCTTTCCAGGTTCAATTCATTTGCATAATTTTTGTAATCTTCAAGGGATTGCTTGGCTGCAGCTTTAAGATCGGCAGAGGCTTTAGGATCATTGATGATTTTATTAAACTTAGCAATTTCTGCCCAAATTCTATTATTCTCCTGCTTTAATGCATTAGAGATTTCTTCACTGTATTTAACTAGCTTATTTTTCTCCTCCTGCGTATTGATACTTCCCAACAAAGATATTTTTCTTTCCGCTTTGCTGGTCAAACTATCGGAAGAAGCTTTAATATATTCCATCATCAACTTACTAGTCTCCGGAAGATCTTGGTACAGTTTTTCTCTTTCACTTCTATTCTCCCGAATAGCCATTGTTAACATTTTGTATTGATCAAATTGCTTTTGAAGAGCATCCTGCGCGCTACCACTTTTTGTCTTATTAAACAGTTTAATATAGTCCTCTGTAGCCTCGCCGTTATCATCAATCCATTCAGACATATCATTCTGATTAGATTTCTGAACCTCCTTTTGTGCAGCCACTAGCTTATAATTTGCTGAAGTGAGATTATTAATTTCGGCAGTTTGACCAGCGTATAACTTATTCGCATTTAATATGGCATTCATATAATCTCCACTATTGGCCGCAATAGTGGCGCCTGCTTTTAATTTCTCATTTTGCTTCTTTTGCTCATCTGCCAGCTTATTCATTGCATTGATTCTGGCTTGGGTAGCATCTTGGAGCCTAGGCAGGTCATTGTCTTGTGAAGAAGAAGATTTTGATGGATTTGATGGATTTGATGAATTTGACGAAGATACGCCGAAATTTTTGTCGTTAAACGTCTTTTCAATAGTATCTATTTGTGCTAGTTGGGTATTTAGTTTATCTTCTTCAATTTTTAGTTTATCTTTTTCCAACTGTATTTTTTCTTCCAATTCCGATTTAGAAGGAAGTTTTTTAACTGTTGGTGGATTTATAACATTATTAATTCCTGTTCCACCAAGAAACGGACTCGGCAGTTTGCTAGTAAACTTCTGAAGCGTCTCCAACTCAACCTCATACAATTTTATCCTGGTTCTTATTGAATTAATGGTAGATTGTGTTATTTCCTTATCACCTTTAACTTTATTTAAAAACCTTTCATTCTCTTCTTTTCTAACTTTCTCCAGTGCTTTTGTTTCAATCTCCCAGCCACCAGCAACTTGTTTGGACTGCGCAGCTAATTCTGGATATTTTAGTATCAAATCTGCTACTGTCTCAGAAGATAGCAATTGACCACTATTTAAATCATGTATGGCTTGGTTCACTTTTTTAATATCATTTGCTGAACTAGCATAAGCTTCCCGCAATCTTTCAGTATTTCCAGAGGAGCTATCTAAGACTTCTTTAAACGCATTCGTCCCATTTTTTGCATCTTCATAAGAGAGATTCGTTAAAGCAACATTTAGATCATTAAACGCCTTTTCATTCAAACCAATTGATTCTGGTAATTTTCTAAATACCATTCGAGCATCTTCTAAATTACTAATCTGATCTGTATTAACAACATCAAAGAAGTCCCTAAGCTGTGAATTATCCAGTTTTATTCCGTTCAAGGAAGCTGTCGAAGCAAGTGCATCAAACATAAGACTTGTCGTATTCTTAACCTCAACACCCGATGCACGCATTGCTTCAACATAAGATGCAAAATCTGCTTTTAAAGCTACATCCGCAATCTTCACTACTTTTTGTAATTCAGTATTTGAAGTTTGGAATTTCTCACGAGCATCGTTAAGTTGTCTCGCAAGTTCCTCGCCTATCATCTTTACCTTATTGTTTTCAAGTTTGTCATCACTTCCAGCATTTGCAAAAAAATTATACTTGTCCGAATAATTATAATCACTACTGTTCAAAACCTTTTTATCTTCAACATTCTGTTTGTATTCATCATACTTCTCTCTAACTTGATCATAAGCTTGCTTGTTTTTTTCTACCTTTTTTTTATTTTTTTTGATATTTTTATCAATTGAAGATTCGTCCTCATGATATTCTAAGGAGAGCTTCTCCCGCTCTAATCGAATTTCCTCATTTAAAAGATCTACTCTCTGTTGAATTGCTCTATTGTTGCTATCATAGGCTTCTTTTTGATCTCCAAGATGTTTAAAAACAACACCATATTTAGAACCTAATTCCTCTTCAACCTTCGAGAGCCTACTTTTCTCTTGCGAGGTGAGATTTAAACTTTGGGCCAAGTTTTGATATTCAGTTTGTAATTCTCTCAATCTTACTAACTCACTCATGCGATCAGATAAAGTGGTTAGTGATTGTTCAAATGCCTCACTAGAATCTTTTGATTTAGCAAAAGAATTAATTAGCTTATCTGCTGCAAAACTAATAACTGTTAATATTGCTCCTACCCCTGTGGTCAATGCGAGTCCCTTCAATGCAGCTTTTAATCCAGCAACAGATAGCGTTGCAATATTTAAAACACCAGTAAAGCCTAATATGTCTTTTACCGCAGTCGCAATACTAAATGCGGAGTCAAGGGCACTTAAATGATCAAAAAAAGATGCGCTTTTATCGCCTTCCTTATTCAGCGCAGCCAATGCAGTTGTAATCGCGTCAATGGCTTCACTGGAAGGCATACTTGGTACGTTTTGTGCCGCTGTGGCCGATAGTTCAGCATAGCGTTCATCAAAACCTTCGATAGCAATTTCAATCCTTGAATGATTTATTGTCGAAATGGTCTGCCCCAGATTATTCAACATCGCTATACTTCGTTGAAGTATAGACTCAAAACTTGTGAAACCTTGTATAGTACCCTTTAATTCATTCATTTGCTTGTTCAATTCAGAAAAGCTTTTATTCAGATTATCGAATCTAAGCTTTGCAATCTGCTCATAAAGCTTAAGCGTCTTATTGAGTTCTGCAGTTACCTCTTTGGAGCCAAGACCTGTTCCTGCTTTGATTTGTAAATTTTGCGTCATAATTTAACCCTCTCTCTAATATGAAAAAAATAAAGCGGACATTAGATGTCCGCTATTAGGTGTTCTTCCATATATTTATGTAATAGTGGATCACTATTGATAAATTTCTAAATCTGTTTTAGCTAGCTTTTGTATAACTTTAATAATATTTATCCCTTTTTTTCTCGACACTTTTAAAAGTGATTTCAAGTAATGCTCACAAACCAGGTTATACTCATCCACTGATTTCATATAACCGTCTTCGAATTCTAATAGCTTTTCGAAAGATATATTAGTTTCGCCACATAATTCTTCTAACGTAATTCCAGCTGTCTCCCGAATAAAGGAAAGAAATTGCCCTTCCTCAAACAAAAGTTTTTTTTTGCTTTCAAAATCCAATCTCAATACACCTCCAGCCTAAAAAGACGCGAGTTTAGCTTATCACTCCTTTTTTAAGCTTCATTTTTTTGAAGGAATCATTCTGATCCAGGAACTTCAGTCTGAACCTGCTCTTGGGCCGTCTTTGCAACTTGATCAGTAAGACTGTTAATGCCGTCAGAGATTTCTTGCATTAGCGTACTGAAAGAAGCTTGATCGAATGCAGAAAGGATCGCTTCATCGAATTTCAAATCCACAATTTTAGCAATAAGATTGAGAAGACCATCATAGGTTCTCGAAGAATAAATAATGCTTGTAAAGTTTAATACAATAAGAGCGACCGCAATCGTTGTCGTTTTCTCGACCCCTAATAATTGATTAAACAGTTTATCAAATTTATCCTTATCCATTTGATCGCTTTTTTTGAGTTTTGATTTTTTAGTTATATCTAGGAGCTTTTTAGTATACACATTCATAAACTCATTGACCGTTTTCATTCGCTGAATTGGATCAAAGTGAGGGTATACATCAATATGTGTCTGTTCATTCAATTGAATTCTCGCTGTAGTGCGATAGACTGCATCCATTTGATCGATATCTAAATTATTGGTTTGATTCATTATTAACCTCTCCTGTTCTTGCATCATTTGAGTTTTACGCCTCAAACGTAGATAAATTACAATAGCTCTTTAATAAAACTATGTTTGGACATAAATAAAAGAGAGAGACCGAAGTCTCCCTCATGTTTATTTTTATTCAAAAACATAGTCAACCAATTGCTGATGACCCTCTGTATCTACCACTGTAAATGTATCAAACACAATTTCAAGATTTGTTGCATTTGTACCTTCCATAGTAAATGTAAAGTTTGCCTGTGGCCGCGCTTTATGAACCGTCACATGAACAGGATAGTCCTTCTCATCCTCTTGATTGCGTGCAAGGCCTGTGCCATAAATTTTGACTGCTTTAGGAAACTTGTTGCCGCGAATCGAAATTTTCTTTGCTGTAGTTGCCGATGCATACAGATAAGTAACGACGATTTCCGAACCTTCAGGATGACTTGTAGCATTCAACGAGATCACCTTATCGTTAATTGCATATTGCCCAGCCGCAGGAGTCGCAGAACCTAGCGTAATTTCTTTACCATAATCGCGAACACCTGCCAGATCAGCTACAAAAAGACTATTTGCAAGTGGTGCTGCAGAAAGTTTTACTGTGTTATCAGCTGCAACAACAAGTACTTCGCGTTTGAAAATATCCGATGCGCCTGTAACCAGGTCTTCGCCGGTAAGCATTGCAACAGCCTTCAGATCAACTAACGGCATCGTCACATTAATTGTCGATTCACGGGAGTGATCAAACGAGAGCTGGTCGACATTGCCCCAGCCGCCTTTGATTTTCAGTCTCTCCGCAGTATTTGCATTAGAGCTAACCGCTGCATAATCCGAGTAAAGTACAGGCTTATTTGTTGCATAATCCACGATAGAAAGATTCAGTACCTCTTTAATTCCATATTGCAAACCCATATATAATTCCTCCTGATATAAATAATTTGATTTTATTTTCCTTCTACTTTTGCAATCCAATGTTTAAGAGTCAGCTTCTTAGGATCAGCACCTTGTAAAAGCTGTTGAAATTCAGACTCATATGTATCTTTCATAATAAGCCGAATGTACAAATGATAAAGCTGATAAACCGTTAGGTTCCATACATCAAGGATATTAAGGTTTGGCGTATAAGAAGCAACAATAGAAATAATATCGTTTAAATTAATTTGATTATCTTTATTGTCTTTACTAAGTTTATTCTTAATTTTGTCGAGTTTCTCTTTCAACTCTCTGGCTTTGTCATTTGCTGGATTAAATTTATGATTCGGAGTTGAATCAGACAGAAAATATTGCTCCCGAATGACAAGTTGTATTAAGGAGAATGTTTTACGGTCCAAAATGAATTTTTCATCCAATAACATATGCACTTTGTCATCTATTATTTGGACCTCGATTTTACATTTGGTAACCAGCTCTAAGGCCGACTTAAATATCAGACCATCTTCATATTTCAATGTGCTAAGCACACATAGATAATCGAATACATCAATATTTAGTTTTTTAAGCTCAGGAATATGGTTATCGTTAATTAAAAGACAACCTAAGTAAATGTTAAATAACGGTTCGCCTAGTCCTGCAATTTCTTTCAAAGATAGCGGATAGATCGGAATTTCATTAATATGGACGGGCAAACCTGAAAGATAGTTGAGTTCATTCGACACTCGCATCACCTAATTTGTAGACCGCAGTATAATCTGCGATTATAACCTTAGTCCTACAGTCTATTGCTTTGCTTAACTTCTAAACGGACTAATCATCGTTAACCTTCACTACTTGTGCATTCCCCATCACCTCCTTATAGGTAAACATGAAAAAGAGCAGAGTGTATCTCTCTGCCCTGCTTGGAATGAATCCAGGTTCCATTTGATTAGCTTATGCCATGTATGTGACCTGGTATTCCCTATCACATTAGAGGTTTAACGCAAATTATAATATTGAATAGTTTTTTTATATGTTTTATTCTCATTTCTGAATCGAACTTAATATCCGGTTCGTTTTCATTCGATTACGTGCCAACTCTCGATCAGCATCAACCGAACAATTTCTGCAATATTTTTGATTATTGGTCTTTCTTCTTACTATTGCATTGCATTTCGCACAATCAATAATTCCTTTTTCACCTTTCCATTTTAAAAAGTATAAAATAGAGTTATTAAAATCCGTTATGGTGATCTCTTTATCGGTATCGTTAGTTATAAATAGCGCTTTACACTTTGTACTCGTTATTTTCAAAGGAACTTCAATCAAGCCTTTTTCTTTTAGCTCAAATAACATTCGTTTTTTACGTGTCTTAACTTCATTAGATAATTGAGCATCTTTTATTATTTCTCTATGATCATCAAATAGATCCAGTTTTTCCTCGTTGACCCTCAGTAAATTTTTCAATCTAGCTGTAACTAAAATACTAAATGCAAATTTTTGCAACTCTAAATCTTCTTCACCATTCGTTTTTTTCAAGGCGGTAATCACATCCAACTCTCTTTTTGGAATCGACAGCTGCGTAATTTCATTCAAACGGTACTTATAGTCGTCCGCGATTTCCATGTAGTTCTTATGAATAGAGTTTATCATCTTACGAAGCAGACTCTCTAATCTTACGAAATTATATTTATAATTCCCTTGCAGAAACTTCTCAAGCTCTAACAACACTTCGGTTTTATTTAGCCCTTCTTTAAAAAAGTGTTTAATTAGAACTTGAAAAGTATGTGTGGGCTTCTCGTCTTTAATCTTTCTCAGCTTCAGTGCTTCCTCCAGCAACATTCTTTCGTTTAGCAAAAAATTCATTCTATATCGCCCTCCTTCACTCGTTTCCTCTTCACACTAAATCTTTCTCCTGCAAATTCAACATCGCCCTGCATATCCAATTCTAAATAAGTAATCATGTAATTGGAGCGCTTCCTTAAATTACGAATAATCGTATCTCCTGCTATATCCCACACAAACTGTTTCGAATTATTATTTGAATAAAGCATATCAATAACAATATTACATAGTACATCTTCATTGCTGCAAATATTTAAGGCTAGAAACCTAAATCGGTCTTTAAGCACATCTCTTTGACTGGTACGTCCGTTTTCCTCTCCAGCTGCATGCTCAAGCGCTTGCTCATACACAGCAACTGCAAAGACATATTCATCATACAATTTTTTCATTTCATCAAATACAGGCTTTTCATAAGTTGCATCTGACTTCAGAATTGAATAATCAAATGGCTGATTGTTAGTTCTAGATCTTTTAAATTCATTCTCAATTTTTTTGCATATTTTATTCATCGTACTTTCCCCATGCGTACAAGGATTCATCTGATTATAATAATGAACAAAGCTCTCTTCTTCTTCTGTGCGATTCACTTTCGCTAGTAATTCAAACAACTCGATTCCAAAACGATTCATAGCGCTTTTATTTGAATTTTTCATATAGGTATCATGCTTTTTTTTCATCTCATCATTGCTGTAAATCATAAAATAAGGGTTCTTATCCGTTACAATACTTAGATTAAACTCATCTTTCGAGAGGATCTCCTTGGAATCAAAATCTCTAACTATATTAGCGTTAGCATCATACCAGACTTTAGGCATTTTCTGCCCTTCGATGCCCTTTGCACGATCAATACTGTCCTGCTGAAGCTTTTGACAACGTTTTATCCGTTGAGACAACTCTTTATACTGCTGACTGTCCTTTGAAAAAAAAGACAACATATCATACATTGCAGTCGCTTTATTCGTGATAACACCAATATCATCACCTTTACTTTGTTTATTTGCACGTATAAGATCAATCTCCTCAATGATTTTTGGAATTGCAGTTCCTTGTTCACAAATAATTGCATTCGACTCTACAATGCTGTGTAGTATGATAGGATTATTAGTTGTCATAAGCTGGTCACCGTCAAAATCTGCACCGTTTAATGCATGAGTTGTGGCATCCCATGCGTTAAAAATAATAACTGTATCAAGATATTTATACCACTTTTTAAGTTTTTTATCGTTATTCAATTTCAAAATACGGATATTTTCATGACAGGACATCGGCGCTCTAAAGCCTGCAATCCTTTCTACATTTCTTTCATTCCAATAATCTGAGTAGAATTCCCCCTCGCCTAGCAGGCCAGTGACAGGCATATTGAACATATGCTGCGACAAGGCATAAGGATCGCCACCGATTGTTTGATAATTGCCGTTTACTCTGAGCCTGCCAAGCTTAGCATCATTAATCATTTTACGAATCATCTTTTTTATGTTGCCTGCTACAAAAGGATCGTCAATCATTTTTGGCTCCAGCATAAGAGCATGAGCGAAATCATACTCCAAATCATCAACACTTTTATCTGTTAAATGGATACCTTTAAGAAATAATAGGCTCTTCCTCCAATCTCCTCCCATTGCATCTTTAATGAAATTTACAGTTGGTTTCGTTAGATTGTCTATGTCTTCGTCCGATAATTCCAACGATTGAATAAATTGATAAGTTAGATTGCGTTCATTCTCTAATTTTTGAGGCATCACTTTAGTAATAGAGAATGTGTAACCGTTCTTCCAATTGCATTCCATGAATTGATTGATATCACTGTAGCTAGACCACAATTTTGCCATTGAAGCAGTCAACACCATATCGATATCATTTAAATCAGAATGTGAATTACCCCAGACATCTGTATAAACATTCGTCTTTGCTTCCTCTTCAGCAAACAGATGGTAATCAAAAACAAAAAGCATTCCTTTGGTAAAGCCAAAACGAATGCAAAAACCGCTAGGAACATAGTCCAGCCCTAATTCCTTCCGCCAATGCTCGGCTAGTCGATAGCTAATAAATCCATAACCATCATTTATATTGAGCTCAAGTTCAAAATTTTTTATTTCTTTAATTGATAGTTCCTCATCGTTACTGATTAATGTAACGTCTTTATATATTTTATGCCTATAATCTTCAATTACAGCAACACTTTTGGGATGAATCAAAGAAACAGGTATACTGGCGCTGCTAACAAGAGACTTGTAAGCTTCAAACTTGGCAGGAACCAGTTGTTTTGTTTGATCCCTTCCGTTATTTAATTTTGCTTTCAACTGCTCGTACACTCTCTCGCTAGCGAAGACAACAACACCTTTTTTGGCTCCCCCTGCAGTAGCAAACAAACGATAAAAACGAAGCCCATTAAATACAAATGATTTACTAACAACATCGTAATCTTTCATTGAATCCATGATGACCATTATGTAATCTTGTAAAAATAATTTTTCATCCAATAAATTTCGGAGCTGCTTAATTCGAGTACGATTTATTTGGGTGTCAGGCAGTCTGCTAATTGTTTTAATCTCTCTATTAATTTTTTGAGTATCCTCGTAAGTAAAGCTATTGTGAGTAATTTGATTAATAAAACGAATAACCTGGCTTTCCGCGAGCTTAACAACCTCTCTATTGCACCTAGCCTCTTCTGGCGAAAGATTAAGATTCCAATTATTACTTTTTAGTCTTGATGATCTAATTTTATAAACATAGTATTGATTTAGCTTTTTCTTAATAATAAACACCCTCTTTTGAAATGTTTTATCCTATAAACTGCACATAATGAAACTTTACACTTTTAAAGGATAAGTATCAAGTACTTTAACATACCAGCCCAGGTCTTAATCTAATCATGCAATAACATTAATCAGTTAAAAATTCTATTTAATAAACAAAGTATAGACACATTAGATTTAGGAACTAAAATTTATCAAACATGTATTAGTAAAATTATAATTACAAGAAGGAATTTCCCTTCTTCTATATATTAATATCTAGGGAGGAAATTGAAGTGACTGATATGTTGCGAGTAAAGAATCCGAATACAGGAAAATACGAATTAATTAGCATTAACGAAATACTGTACTTTGTATTTAATAATGATAGTTTTACCAGGGTGGGTTCGGACAAATATGAGCTATTATTGCCTATCACTGAAATCGGATTGAAGGAAATTATAGAGGAGTATGAATTTACAGCCTCTGACCGCTATGTATTCGTCAACACTAATAAAATGAAAAAGCTTCATAGCAGTCTAAACAGCATCATATTTGCTGATGTGACAAGTCTGCAGGAAGCAAAGCAGCTAAACGTTCCGACTGTTTTTATGCACTCAAAGTATGCGCCTAAGATTAGGGCCATTCTCGGTGTAGAAAATGACCTAGCCTATAAACTAACAAAGAAGAATTCAAAATATATATTAAAACGCAATGTTTTTGATGAAATATCCTAATAAATTTCGATAACATAACTAATAATTCCCTAAATTTCGACATATTTCATCAAATCAAACACATTCTGCACATCTCCATATATTTGTAAAGCCAAAAAAAACTATACTTTGGTAGTGAAAAAATAGGTCTCTCCATTTACTATTTGATTGTAGGCATGACTTTTTACCTGAAAGGATTGATTAACATCATCACAATCTAATAATATAGCGATAATGATTACCAGCAAGTAAGTTTCAACTTAAGTAATTTTTATATGTTTTACTGAAAATCAAACTACATCTAAGATAAGGAGAATAAAATGAAACACGTTGTAAAAGGATTTGTATATATTCCAATTCAATATATGGTTGACTCTGACTCTGAAAATTCTGCTTTGGACTACGCTCAGTATGTCCTTAACGATACAAATATAGATAGCATTGATATGGATGTTCACGTAAAAGGTAAAGAAGACACATTGTACATAAGAGCAGTACGTGGAATAAATGTGGAGTGGACGAAGGCTCTTCAAGCAGACTAATAAAAGAAGGATGAAAATTATCCAATGAATGAAATCCGCCCTTTTGAAGCATAACTACCTTGTCTTGCCAAACTATGCCTAAGGAGTGTTGAAAATGCGCGAAGGCTTGATTCCTGCCGTTCTTGGAACCGTAGTTACAGCTTCTGGTGCTTCACTGCTCAAAAGCAAGTATAAGCTTATTGGTACTGGTGTTCTTGGCTTTGGTCTGGCCCATATTGTATTGGGTGCGATTGATTTAGTCGAGCATCGCTAAGCTTGGCAAGATCCGAGGAGGGGGAGGCGTTCAGCCTCCTTCTTTTTTTGTGAGCTAATGATGTCGATAAATAATCCAATTGCAGATTCAAATTATGACAAATATTGTATCCGTCATCTGTTACAATAATCTCCATGCTGTCTCAACCATGTATAGGAGAGTGAAAAAATGAAAGTAATAGAGAACGAACATTTCACCAGCGAAACGATCGCGTTTGACGGATTCCATTTTATCGGGTGCACCTTTACGAACTGTGTCATCATCATTACGACTTTAAACTTCGATTTCAATAGATGCTCATTTTACGATTCTGCGCTTCACGTCAACCCGAAACTGCCGGTATTTGAAATATCTCACCGCCTGTCCCAGTCCGCTTACGACAGCGACACGACCTGCTTCCGCGACGATTACAAATATCCAAGAACGACCGTCGAGCTGCCAGCCGCAACTCTGCACTAATTAATTAGGTTATTACCCCGCTTTATTGGCAAAAATTAAACGGTAACAGCCCGATTTTCGGGACTTTGTTACCGTTTTTTATTTTTATTTTCGTGACTGCAACATTGCAGCCGACTTCTCCGTCAAACTTTATGCTATAGCAAATACTAGAAGAAAAGAGATGATCCCATGAGAAAAAAACCGTTAATCGTAATAGCGTTAACGATGCTGCTCGTATTTTCTTTAAGTCAATCAGTATGGGCTTTCAGCGATACGAAGAACAATCCGAATGAAAGCAAGATCGAAGCGCTCCAGAAAAAAGGCATCATCGGCGGGGAAAAAGACGGCAAGTTCAATCCGAATGGCAAGCTTACTTATGCTGCCGGCATTTCGATGATTGTAAAAGGCTTGGGACTGAACATCGACAACATCCGTTTTATCAAAGCGCCAAAGGTAACAGACCACTTTAAAAACCTTAAAGATGACGCTTGGTACTCCAATGCTGTTATTATCGCTCAATACAACGGACTCGACATTCCTGTCGATGTTAAAGCTGAAGACGAAATGACCCGCGAGCAATTCGCCCATCATTTGTTCAAAGCAATCCTGACAAAAGGCGACTTCGCCTTCACCAAACAGTATGTTGTGCTGAATGATGAGAAAAGCGTCAATGCCGAGTACATGGACAGCATTCAAAAGCTGCTCATTCTGAAAATCGCCAGCCTGGATGCGAAACAAAACTTCAATCCAAAAACAGCAATTACCCGTGGAGAATCAGCAGCTTGGCTGTATGATGCTATAGAATTCGTGCAAAATACGCCTCCTGTAACAGATCCAACGCCGGCTGTGGATTACAAGCTGACGACTGAGAAGGTCAATGCCGACATCACAAAAGTGACGATCACCGCGCAGCTTCCTCATCCTGGCTATGGACTTCATATCACCTCCATCTCCTTTGAAGGCGATCAAGCGGTTATTCATGTCGAAGTTGGAAAGCCAGATCCGGATAAAATCTATCCGCAAGTTGTAACGGAAAAATCAGTATCGACTTATATTGATGCGAAGCTGAAGCCAATTCTGTCGGCACCGGGTCAATCGGTTGATGGTTCTACTGGATTCCCGATTGAAGAAGGCGGCTCCGCAAGCGGCTCCACCGGCTTCCCTATCTCCGGATAAAACAACAAAGCGCCAATCCTCCTAGTACAGGAAGATCGGCGCTTTTTATTTTCATACCAACAGTTCCTTATTCAATCGACCAGTCAACTTCATCGCTGCCGATGGCGCGAAGGTATTCGTTCGCCTTAGAAAACGGCTTGCTGCCGAAAAATCCATTCCTCGCGGCCAGTGGACTCGGATGTACCGTAGCGATAACCGGATGCTTGGCCGTATTTATGAATGATGCCTTATTCTGCGCATGCTTGCCCCATAGAATAAACACTACCGGTCTTTCCCGCTCGTTAAGCAAGGTGATGATCCGATCCGTAAAGCGCTCCCAGCCGGCTTTTTTATGCGAATTAGGCTGCCCCTCTTCTACCGATAGAACGGTATTGAGCAGCAGTACGCCCTGCTTGGCCCAAGAAAGCAGCGAGCCATGCGCTGGAATCGGACAACCAATATCGTCATTCAATTCTTTGTAAATGTTGCGGAGGGACGGCGGAATGGCTACCCCTGGCTTAACAGAAAAGCTTAGCCCTTGTGCTTGCCCTTCCCCGTGATACGGATCTTGGCCGAGAATGACGACCTTCGTCTCCGCTAGCGACGTATATTGCAGCGCTGTAAACAGCTCAGAACGTTCGGGATACACATTGGCTAATGCATAACGCTCATTCAAAAATGTCTCCAGCTTCTTATAATAAGGCTGCTCCTGTTCGGTCTTCAGCAGTTCTCCCCAATCATTGTTCAATTCCATGCTCTCTTCCCCCTTATTTCCTCCCGAAATCAGCCCGGATTTCTCCCCATTCTTCCGTGTTCCATTTCACAACCTGGTTGCTGTACGAGTTCGAGCGAAGCCACTCCAGCGCCCAGTCTGCAAGCTCCCAGATCCGTTTCGTCGATTCGTCACGCGTTAGCGAGGAAGCGATCTTTTGGTTGCGCAGCCATGCCAGCGCGGTTCTGGAGTCGCTGTAGATCGTTTTGCCGCTGCCCTGCTTCTTGAGATAATCAAGCGCATGAACGACAGCGATGAATTCGCCGAGGTTGTTCGTTCCATTCGGAATGGGACCCACATAGAACAATATGTCACCCGTCTGCGTATCCACGCCTTTGTACTCTACAGGACCCGGATTCCCCCGTGTACCTACGTCCACCGAGATACTGTCATAATCGATTTCCAGTGCGGCCTGAGGCACAGGTGCTGTGCTTTTGCTTGCCACCTTAGCGTACGGCTTCCCTTTCGCCGCAGACGCGCTGCTGCTGCCCGGCTTGCTTGCTGAGCTGCCTTTTCCCCAATAGCCCTTCCAGCCCTCTTTGAACGCCTGATCGGCCTGCGCCTTGGTTTCAAACGACTTATATTTCGCTTCGGGAAAACCGTTGACCTGCTCCTGGCATTCCTTCCACGTTCCGTATACGCCTGTCTTTTTGCCAACCCAAACGACATAATACTTGCTTGCTGCCATCATTCACACCCCTTATTTGCGGCAATAAAAATCCCCCTTCAACGCTCGCCCTGAAGGAGGATATAGTTCATCGTTATGTACCCTTGCTCTGATCCCATTATAGCAGACGGGAGAGGGCAGTTCCAGCAATCCTAGATTACAGTCATTGATAATGGCTGATGTCTCCGTGCAATACAACCTTAGGCACATTATCGGCAATGTCGATTCGGGAAAGACTGGTCGGATGAATTTCCGGCGGGCTCCAGAGCTGTTTCATTTCTTTTCCTTCGAAATAAACCATGAGCAGCTTAATAATGACGGTATGCGTAACAATAAGGATCGATTGCCCTGCATGATTGTTTAGAATGTCTTGTAATTTATCTATAACTCTAGCTTGCATCCCAGCGTATGTCTCGCTGCTTTCGATTTCAAACTTGTCAGGGTTGTTCCAGAAATGATCCCATTGCTCCGGATATTCCGTCTGAACTTCCGACTGCAGCCGTCCTTCCCAAATCCCAAATCCCATCTCGATAAAAGCTTCTGAGATTTCAAGAGGAATCTCTCTATCACCACGCACAATCTGGGCGGTCTGCAAGGCTCTCGGACTGGAACTTGCATAAATCACATCTATAGGGACAGTATCCATTGCACTTCTTAACCATTCCGCTTGCTGCTTGCCAAGATCGGTTAATGGGGAATCCTTGAAGCCTTGCATGCGGTGAACGACATTCCATTCCGTCTCTCCGTGCCGAGCCAAGTATAGTTTAGTGTTCATGTCAGAAGCCTCCATCTGTGCTGAATATTCGACACATTCATTATACCTTAAAAAAGGAATCTGGAATAACCGCCATCCTCCACACCTTGAATCCCTTCCAGATCGAGCAGCTTACGCTTCATCTCCAGTCCGCCGCGGAAGCCTGTCAGCTTGCGGTTCGCCCCGATAATGCGATGACAGGGCAGGAGAACTGGAATCGGATTGGCGCCATTGGCTGCCCCAACGGCACGTACTGCCTGCGGCCTGCCAACCGCAGCTGCAATTTCACCATATGTCCTCGTTTCCCCATAAGGCACACGTCCCAGCTCATTCCATACCTGCTGCTGAAACGACGTGCCGATCAGATCGAGCGGAATATTGGAAATCTCAGGCTCATCCCCTGCAAAATAAGACTGCAGCCATTCGCCGATTCCTGTCGCCTTTATTACAGCTGCGTCCTGCTGCGGCTCAGAGCCGGGCACTATCCGCTGCATCCAGCCCCGAAAATCTTCAAGCCCCTCATGCGGAAAAATAATGCGGCATACTCCGCGTTCAGTGGCCAGCAGCAGCCACTCGCGGCCTTCTATGTTTAGCTTGTCCCACACCAAAGTTTTTCTCATTATGCGATCGCCTTTCCTGTATGAATCTTGATGTTATTATAGCATGAGGAGGGTTAGCGTTCACTTTCTTGACAAAGGTCCGCTGGAGGAAGTAGTATGCTTAGAGCAAATAGGAAAGAATCATAAATTTTTCAAAAACTACAAACAGCATCAAATAAACAAATAGATTGGATAAATACAGAGTTCTATCATGTTAAAATACAAAAGTATACATATATTTTCGAAAACGAAAGCTTTCATCTGAAATGTATAGCTTACATTTTTATATCCAGTCTTTATAATTATATTTATCGTCAACGCAATTTATTTTTTGTAGAAAGGAAATCTATGTTGAAACTCAAAGGAATGTATCCTAATAAACGTGTCCTTATCTTCATACTTATTTCTTTTATCATACTTAGCATTTTAACAAGTTCAAAAATATTAATATCCTACTACTCAACTGAACAATCCGCACGAATTGCTCTTGCGAAGCAATATCTCGCTATTGCTGAGAAAATAGCTAATGGTCTGGACAAAGATGCTTATCAACAATTTTTATTAACCAAAACTAAAGATGACGAAAATTTTAGAACAACAAAACGATATCTGGAAGAATACCGAAGCCGTATAAATGCGTTATACGTTTACGCTTTATTATTGGATGAAAGTGACGTCACGAAAACAATGGTTGCAGCAGTGCCAAGTGCCTTACAGGAATTGCCTATTGGCGCGCCATGTACGGTTCCTCCTGCTCAAGTTACCCAAGCGAAGAAGGGTCAGAATTACTTCACAAGTATTATTAAAGGAGACCGCGATGAAGCCTATTTCTCAGTCGGTGTCCCGTTTTATGATGAGAATGGCGAGATATTAGGGGTTATCGGAATTGATATTGACGCCAAAGACTTAGAGCAAGTCAGTCTTCAAGTTATAAAAAGCAGTGAAATCACTTTTGCCATTGATGTATTATTCGCAATTGCTCTTATCACCGTTGTTTTCTTTCTAAATAAATGGTACAGACTTCGTTTAAAGCAGGACTTAAAGGATTCAGAGAAAACATTTATTTTAGAGCTTGGTAATATTGTAGCTACCTTAAAATCAAGCAGGCATGACTTAATGAATCATTTACAAGTTCTGAACGGTTTAATGCAGTTGAAGCTGTATGATAAAACAAGCGACTATTTAAAGCAAATTACAATGGATTCAAAAGCGATGGATTTATCATTACAAGTAAAGAACCCCATTCTAATGGTTCTGTTCCAAAGCAAGTGGGAGCTGGCTCAATCCAAAAATATACGGATCCAATTTGATATCGACCAAAGTGATTTTAGTCGGATGGAGTCAATGGATATGGTGAAAATCATCTCCAACCTTTTAGACAATGCTATTGAGGCTGCCGATATATACGAAGGCTCACAGCCTAAGTTAATTCGTATTATCTGCAAAACGGTTGGTTCAAAGTATACGTTTGCGATTGAAAATCCTACCCTGCTTTCTGTAAAAGAGCAAAAGAATCTATTCCAAACTGGATTTACAACGAAGGGGAATGGTGACGGGGTACGAGGCAACGGATTATCGATTATAAAAAGAACGGTTGAAAAATATCATGGTGATATCGATGTCCATTATGAGCAAGAAATCATTTTGATCCAGATTACAATTTAATTAAAAACCTCCTGCGACAACTGATCTAGTCAGATATGCCGAAGGAGGTTTTTCTCTAGTACCTCTTATTATAGAAAAAGAAAGAAAGACTCCAGCCCCCTAATTGAATAAATAAAAGAGTGCCTAGCGCGGCCGGGACGGAAAACGCAACGCCTAATGCATATAAAATAAATATAGAATAGGTAGCTGCTAAAGTAATAATCCAGGAACTGCTATGCGATTTCGCCACAATAGCTTTTAAACGTTCATCGATCCCTCTGTTTTTAGCTGCTTTTTTAATCCCCCACCATACCCCAAGAACTCCAAAAAAAACACCGACCAGTATACCTGCCAAGCCAACAAGCTGATCCGTATTCATGAGTACTCACTTCCTTCCTCAAAGATAAACACATCTTCAATTGTGCAGCGAAATGCTTTAGCGATCTTATAGGCTAATTCCAAGGATGGATTGTACCGCCCGCTTTCGATGGAGATGATCGTTTGCCGAGAAACGCCAACTTGCTCAGACAAATTTTCCTGCGTCCATCCATTTGCAGCCCTTAGCTCCTTCAATCGATGCTTCATGCTATCCCTGCCCTTCATGTAAAGCTACCTTTACGTAAAGGATACTTTACAATAATATAAAATGTCAAGTAGACTTTACTTTTTCTTGTTCTGAATAATCTCTTTTCACTTTTTACAGTGGAAGCTTATTCTTCAAAGACCTTCTATCCAACAGCTGAAAACATTAAATTTACTACGATAAAATAAAAAAATGCTTCATTATGTACGTACAATTAAGCAACTTTTCTGCTCTAATTAATCACAGGCATTTCCAACGAAAAAACCTCCTTCAACTACCTGATCTAGTCAGATACATTAAAAGAGGTTTTTCATCTTTACTCAAATCCTGTATAATTTATTCAAAGAAACAGGACTATGTTTACTGCAAGTATGTACTTCGTAAAAAACCAATAAGTACAAAGTTTTTTTAGTATGCCGAGGACGGGAATCGAACCCGTACGGTGGTCACCCACCGCAGGATTTTAAGTCTTGAAACGGCCTTCTTGGCCCCTCTCCTATATCACAGAAAGATCGAGCACAAATCCTTTAACCATGCGGGTTAAAGGCACTTTTTTATGTTCCATGCACTCTGCGTTCAGGAAGTTGCATATGGAGCCATGTTAGCAAAAATGTTAGCAAACTGATGGGCAGAAAGTTTTCATTTCTGCCCTTTTTTATTGGAAAGAGATTAATATGATCATTATTTAAATAGTACTTCTTTGCTACAGCATTAACTATTCAATTCCAATAAATCATTTAGCAACAATTCTGATAGCCTCTCTTGGTAAGCTGGTTTTCCAAACACAATCATTTCATTTGCTGTCTCCGCTAAATCGTTAGAAACATTGTTGAGCCAAACCTTGTCATCTATTGAAAGTACACTCTCTATATTTGGATCGTAGGCCAATTTATAATCAGAAGGACTCATTCTCCACAAAACGATGTTCTTATAGCGAGCCATTAGTCCCTGGGCAATTGCCAGGCCATTCTTATCAAAGTCACCACCATAATAGATACTGAACCCCGCATCATTAAGTCGATCTAGAAGAATCAATGCAGAAGCACTTAGGAAACCACCTGTACACAGCAAAACTGGCCTTTTCTCCCGTTTAATAGTTATTAATGAGTGTGTTAAATATTCAAAAGCTTGGGGATTTTCCAACACAAACACTCTCTTTTGCGGTTGAAAAGGAACTGAGAGTGTACGTATAACGTGTAGTGGTACAGGCCATCCCATATCATCTGAAGCCATTACCTCAAGTACTGGATGCTTAGTACCAGTTAAATAAGCTACAAGAACAGTGGAAGAAAGCCCATCTACTTCCAAGCCCACACTACCAAGTAAAACTATTCTAATTTCAGCATGAGAGAGATCACTCGGTGCTTTGCAAAATTGTTCTTCTATAACGGCAAGCAAGAGACGACCAGCAAGTTGATTGGTATCAAATGCGTGGGGGTTCCCTGTGAGATGTGCTGCAAATAGAGCAAGCAACTCCGGTTTTTGTAGAGGTAGCTTCTTAATCGCCGCTACCACCATTCTTGCTGCTCGTTCTGCCGCTTCCGAATCTTTATTGTATGCTCTACGATATCGACGCCCGCTTAACCCATCAGAATTAAGTGCTTCTATCCAATTTTGAACCCTTCCATCATTTGGTGCCATTTCGAGAACTCGTTTTAATCCCTTCGTCCACGCTTCTTCTTCTTGAAGCTTCTTATCTTTACGCATCAATATCGGACCTGAATATGCTTCAATTACATGTAACAATCTTACTTGTAAAAAACTCTCCTCTAGCTTTTCATCAAGCTTTTCGAGGGATATTTGTAACTTTCCGTCTTTGATATATTTAACATTTCGATAACCTACTAAGTTAATGAGTTCTTGTTTTTGAGCTTCATCACAAATAATTGAAATACTCCCTCGTGTATTACTTCTCTTCTCTATGTGTTCTCTTGCAGCATCCAATAGGTGCAATAACCTCAAGTTTCTTAATTGGGCTACTGCATTATCAACAGCATTGTTCATACTTTCTCTCCACCTTCTAAACCAATTGCAATTTGAGCTAGAGTCTCGTGGGAGGTATTTCCATCCCAAAGAATAGGATAAGTAACATGGATATTGCCCTCTAACGATACGCGGTAGGTCATTGCAGCCGACAAATTGTCACTGTAAGGCAATTCATCTGGACATGAAATTATCCAGTGCAGATTCAATTCATCAAGGAATCTTAAGTATATTTTTTGATGTAGCGAATCAAAACCTGCAAATGCCTCATCTAACATTACAATTCGAGGTGCATCTCCATGTTTTGCAGCGTCATATCGGCAAGCTACCCCTGCAACAGATGGAACGACTAAAGCCCATGCTTTAGCAGATGAACTCCTTTTCCCGAAACCTTTATTTCTAATTCGGACTGAGTTTTCTTGTGGTTTTTTACCAAAAAGATGAAATTCATACCAATTGCGATAATCAAGAGCTGTCCGTATTGCTTCGAAATAACTTAACATACTTCCTTTCATCTCAGCCTCACTACTTACCCGTTCAACTTCCTTCTGTATTAGACCCAAAAGAACCTCTCGTCTATCTTCAGCCAGCCATAGTGCACCTTGATCCATACTCTTCAAAAGTTCTCCTATTGCTGCACCTGTAACGTCCTCTATAGATTTTTGCACTAGTTTAAGTTGGAGTATTTCTCCGTCAGCCGCTCTTGCATTTTTGAGCTTTTGATTAATGTTATCTGTAAACTCGTCTGCCTGATATACTAGTTTTCTTAATTCATCAAGCAATCCATGGTATAAAATTCGTTGGTAAAGTTTTCTTTCTTCCTCAGCAAGAAGATTTTTATATTGTTCACTTGTTTCAGTTAGTATTTCATGTAATCTTGTACAACTGACAGGCTTTCGATTATATTGAAAACGCACAGTATACTGATCTCTACTTGGACGGTAATCTCCAAGAGTATGCATGTTACGACGAAGAAAATCTGAAACTTTGTCACGACGTGTTTCAATTTCTGTAGATAACATAGATGGTTCAACAATCCGTGGTAGTTTCTGTGCAGCACTAACAGGTCCTTGCTTATTAAATGAATCTAAATGCTCTTGAAGTCCTGGATGTAACAATAACGCCAGTTTAAACTCTTCTAAGCGAGAATCCGACTCCTCTCGATGTTGTTTCTCAATTGGCTCTTGAATAGTAATAATTGCTTCTGCTCCAGCCCTTTGCTGAAGCATTTGTTCATTTTCACCAAGGTCTGCATCTTTTTGTTTCTTAAGTACACCTTCTTCAACTTCTAAAGCATCAATTTCATGATGTAGCTCTTGGGTTTCTGGACGCAACATTTCCTCCGCAATTACATTTAATTTTGCAGTTATTTCAGTGAGAATTACATTCCCTTCGCTTTTTTCAATATCAAGTGATTGTAGATATGCTTCTCCTTCTTTATAATCTGCTTTTCTTGTCCTATAAGAACGAATTGCATCAGATAGACCTCTAAAGCGACTTACTAAGGCAAATAAATTTTCAGTTAAATTTGAGATTTGCTGGATACGACTTGCAAGCTCTGTACTAATTAATCCTTTTGCCGAAGGAAGTAATTTAATAAATTCATCATAACGTCCTTCAAGTTCTTGTAACTGCAGTAGTGCCATTTCAAGTTGAGGACGCTTAGCTTCAAGTAATTTCCATGCCTCTCCAACTTCCTTTCGACACCTTCTAGCTTCACTAAATGATTCAAATAATGTTTGCCAAGAAAGCTGTTGCAATTTGTTAAGTTCATTTTCTATCTCTCTATAAGAAAGCTGTAAATCGACTTGCTCTGCCCGCAGTGAATTTATCATCCCATTGTTTTGTTCAATGGTAGCATTTATCAATGTTATTCGGAGATCTAAAGCCTTTTGCCGTCGATCCGAACCTATTAAATTAACCTCATCATGCAATAAACTAACCTGGCCTCGAGCTAATCCATGTTGCCATGCTCCATTGATATCTATCCAATGATCCCCATTACCTTCACCTAAACCAATAGAAGATAATAATTTTATTACTTCTTCTGTTGCCCCATCTTCAGGCTCAAAAATATCCTCCATCGTCTGACCCGAAGTAAGTGGGCTAGGTACTGCCCATGCGTCCATATTAGCGGTAGAAGCCTTGTCGTTAACTAAAAGCAAATCGAGCAAGCCTGATTCAAGTGCAGCCAATTCAATTTTAATCGCTGTATCTCTTGGTATACCTTTTTTAAATTTAATATACTTGTACAAAGGAATATCTAAGCCGCTATCCCTTCTATTTTGCGCTCTAAGTAAAGTTCGATTAGGTTGAATTCCCAAAACTTTAAGCTCTTTCATTAATTTTTCATGAGCTTCATTTTCGAGCCTAAAGCGAATTAAATTCTGTGCCAATGTCTCTGATCGGCTCTCCATTTCGCTTTTTTTATCCTGACCATAGGTAATTAATGGATCGAGCAAAGTAATGGCTCCATCTGAAGGAGTTGCTTGTAAATTATTGATTCGAGAGGTAACTACATTAATGATCTGATCTGGTACATTTATAGCTAAACTTTTTACCTGCCAATCGGTTAGTTCCGCGTATATGTCCGCCTTTGTATCTTCTAATGCATCCTCTGCTTTTTGCTCAGTGAAAACTGCTTCATTATGATTATTACGGAGAATCTTAGTTTCTTCTTGCACAATCGACAATTCCTCTTGAGCAATCTCGACATCTATTTGATGTTTCATCAATTCTTCATATTTACTCACCAACTCTTTTCCTGTGTCAACCAAAGTCAAAGATGGTTGCAGTGATTCTATGATCTCTATAGGCTCATCTATTGTAATAGTAACTAATTCATTGCTTATCTCATGTAGCTCCGTTGCAAAGTCCAGCCAATGTATAGTTGATGCTTGCTGTGCAAACCTCATATGTTGAGTAGCTAATTCTTTAGTTTGAGTATTAAAGCTTTCAACAATTCCTCCAATCTCTTCATCAATCTGAGATAACTTTCTAGATTGGTTTTCGCGTCGATCATCCGTACGCTGTAGTGCTTTTTGAATATCTTCAAGTTGTTTTTTGGCAGCACTAAGTTCAATAGCTAAGCCTGACTTATCGTTTTTACGAAGAAACTTAAGTTTCTGTTCAATTTCAATTAATCGCTGCTGCCTACTCTCATTTCTAAGTCTAAGTCTCTCTAATTCCTCCATCGCAGTATCTTTATTCTCTCTTGCTTGTTTTAATATTCTAGTAGCACTTCCCAATGACCCATTGGCACTTTGCCATCGATTTGCAGCATCTTGCACTAAAACCTGAGAGAGTGACCAGAGATACTCATCAAGAGCCTCTACACAATCAATAATATTATCAACTTCTGATAAATTACGTTTGTGCTCTTCAATATTACGTATAACCTCTGCTGTATGTTCAAACCGTTCATCGGAGACTCCAGGCAAACATCCACGTAAGTTATCAAGGACTTCATCAGGTCCCTGACGGTCGGCAATTTTAGGTGTTCTAGCTTGAATCAACATTGTTGATAGAGCTTTAAACTGATCAGGATTCATACCCATCAGCAACTCATTTACCGCTGCTCCGTATTTACCATGTTCAGTGTAAACCCTTCCACTTTTAACGCTTATTAAATCTTCGAAATCGCGTCGCCCCTTGCAATTCTCATTGGAACTTCGAATATCAAAATCACGTCCGATTCTACTTTCTTCTATGGTAAAGCCCCACCATTCCTTTATCTTTCTTGGGTGATTTCTTGCAGCATTAACTCCCATTCCAATAGTTAAATATTTACCAGTGCTACCATGACGAAATTCAAGGGCTAAGTACCCGATTCGAGCAGTGTATGCAAATGCATCTGGATTTTCTGGATCCGCACTTTCATCTCCAAGTAAATAAAATGCTAAAGATCGGTCCCTAGACAATGATGGATCAAGACGAATTGGTGTTGTATCACCGTCTATCAAAGGTAGGAGGAGTGCGAGTAAGGCGGATTTCCCTCCACGATTCTGCCCTGTGAGGGCTAAATGACCATGTGCAAAGCCTAACTCATGATTCTTCCACATAAACCAATCCCTGAAAATAATTCTTTCAGGTATAAACCCACGAGAACCACCAGGTATATTATTCCTTAATGTTTCTAAATCCTTTTCTAGATTGGTCCAGTTGAGAATCACATATATCACTCCATTTCAAATAAACTAGCTTGCATAATGCTGTTATCATTTTTTTTCTGTACAATTTCCATAACATTGTAATGTCCTATTATTTCGGCTGACACAGGGAGAAGATAACAACTTCCGTGTTCATTTGGTCCCCGTAGATAACCTATCCGTCTCATTTGGGAGAAGATATTCTTACACAACTCCTTCAGAGAAAGCTGCTCTCCCATTTCCACTCCCCAATTGCGCCTATAATTACGATATAATTGAGCTAAAATATCCATTAAGTAACCCTCATCTACTTGAACTGATCCATCTTTTAAAACTTTCAGGCGGTTACTCTCTACTAATAATCTTATTTCTGACATTAGTAGAAGAACAGGATGGTAAATGTACTTTATTACGCGTGATCTATCAATTTCTCCAGGCTCTGGAACAACATCTATTAGTAGTGAAGAGGCACGTTGGGCCGTACTATATCTTTGAATCCGAGCATATGCTTCACTTATTTCAAGTTGCCACCCCAATAACTGCTCTAGCTCTTGCTGGACTTTGGATATGTTGGAACATAAAAAATCAAAGGCTTCAGAATCATCAGCCTTCCAAAAAGCTGGCCCTAACAATAGGCTTCTCCAAGCTCTCGACATAGGAGAGGTAGTTTCACCTGTATAAGGTAGTAGCTTGGAATCTCCGCCAGTAGTAGACACTATACTAATTGATTTTGGATCGAAGTTGGCTAAAAGTCTGGGCGCGTCAGGAACAAATTCATATAAAATGTCTGCTTCTTCCGATTGCACTCCAAGCACCCACTGCACAGCATCCCCGGAGTTATAACATAGGATGTTTAAATCTACCAAAAGGGACATTGCTGAAACTAACGCCTCTCGATGTGTCCTATCCTCTATTTTAAAGTTACCTTTGGAAATCATTATTATCTCTTCAGCAAGCTCAGATATTACAAACCAGCCTATACTTTGCACTGATCGTCGCTCTGCATACCATAGTGCCCAACATAGACACGCATAATCAATAGGTCTTTTAAGGCGTGGAAGTCCTCTTTCTAGCAGCACTTGACTCGGCAGACGTTCAAGCCGATAAAATCCCTGACCTTTTAATAACCTCCAATCAGGTCTTTCATCAAACCACTCTCTCAGATATATCTCATGCTTAAATATTCTTTTGTACGCATCTAGTTGTTCTGACTGGTTAATAATTATTCTGTCTAATAAGTCATGGAGTGCCATTCGACGTTCTTCTAATATATTTGGAGAACCCAATTTCAATCCCTCTCTCGATGCAGTTTAAGAGTAAATGCTGGCATTGTAAGCCGTCCATCTGGTGCATGTATATTTCCGAGCTTTTCTACTTTTGGTGCCTCCAAAGTAATATACCAATCTGCATATCCAATTCTGGTTCTGCCTTCCTCAGAAAGAGCTCGGTAAACGAGTTTGAGGATTTGCTGGCGATCATCTGAAGAATTGCAACTTATTTCATTAATGTCAATTACACCATTTGAACCAAACAATTCAGATAGCGCTCGTGCAGATTCTTCTCTCCGCATATATTCTCTTGCCATTCGCTCAATCTGTTCAAAAGATCGATCTCTGGTAGTACTGAGAGGAGTCTTTTGACGTGGTCCTCTCTTTACTACTTGTAAGGTAATATCAATTGGTCTCTTTTCCCAAGGAGATATGCCTAAGTCAGGACTCGCTTCCCCTTTCCAATGAAAAGGTAGAGTTGCACCGAAAGCCACTTGCCCTAGCCAATGTGCTTTATCTGGCGATAGATTTATGAACGTATCAGCTAATTCAAGGAATGTTTGTTCCCGTACAGTGCTACTGAATAGATGCTGTTCACTTAAGCGCCTCGCGTGACCAGTAATATCCTCAATCCACTCCTCAGCCTGTTTCAACATTACTGTGATATCACCATTTTCAGCAAAATAAGCTGTTATACCTTGTATATCACGTAAACACTGTAATTTCTCCCTGCCCTCATCAAGACGTGTACCATCTGACCTTACTTGCTCACTTGAAATAGCAGCAACTTCTTCAGAAATATATTCCGTATACGGTTGAAGAACTTGAAGTTTATACCGAATGTATTCTCGTCGTTGATATATCTTTTCAATGTTTTGAGAAAGATATTTTGTAATAATATCCCTGTAGTCCCGGTAGCCAGATAAATCAATTACGTCCTTCGGACGGTGTCTGGGGAGATCGCTCAGGTAGTCCTCCATTGAACGAGCAAAGTCAGTAAATGTTCTTAACGTAGAATGCCAAAGTCGATAAGTATCCTCCCAGTCAACACGGTAACCTTTTCCTACATGCTTGGCAGTCCACTCAACTAGTTCAGCGAGACTCTGAATAAAATGTTCGAGCGCCGTTGGATTAAGACCCGCCGCCTTATCTCCTTCTTCTTCTACTTCTACTCTTAATTGCTCCAGTTTTAGAGCAACACGTTCTGCTTGATAAATACGAGGCAAGTTCTTGAGTTCCCGAAGATTAGCAGGCTTGCTTTGCGTAGGAACCAACCTAATCAAGCCCCACTTCACCAATTGATCAAGATTTCGCCGACAACTTAATTCATCATAGTCTGGATAAACCAACCGAACTGCATTAAGAACCCTATCTGAATGAATGTAATGAATATGGGCTTTATGTTCACGGTAAAAGAAGCGCATAATAATGCGACAGTAGGGAAGTTCTAAAACTAGATATTCTGCTTCCTTCATATTATTCAATGCGGCTTTATCGGTCATTAATTGAGCCCCCAATCTCAACTTTCATGGAACGGCATCAGCCCTTACTTAACATATCCTATGAAATGCAAAAAACTAATCCAAATCGAACATGTTGCATAAATTGATTAATTCGTCTGTTGGAGTTAGCGAATCTCCTCTTTTCGTAGTTCTCCCTTGTTCCGAGAATAAATACAAATTTTTTTTTGAACGTGAACATGCAACGTAAAGTAATTTTAGTGTTTCAGTAGTTCTACTATCTTTTTTATTAATAATAAGATCCCAATTCGGTATTAATCCATTTAAAAATCCAAAAGCAATAACAGTTGTATATTCTTCACCCTTCACTCCGTGATAAGAATTTATAACCACTCCACTTTTTTCTTGGAAACTTTTTTTGAAAGTATTCATGTCTGCAGATAAACTATAGTCAGTAATTCTCTGATTAATTTTATCGATAAAATCAGTGTATGCTTTTTTTAAGTGGTTCTCTTGTTCTAAATCAATTACACAACTAGAGCACAAAAAATCTAATGTATTTGTTAACGTTTCTACCCCATTCTCATCACATACTTCTGCAGAATTAATGCATTTTAAAATAAAGTAACAATCAACGTAAATAGGAAGATGTATTTTATAATCCTCTGTTAAAATTGAAATGATTTCATTCGCTATACGTTTCCTCATGCTAGTGTTCTTTCCAGCTACTGAAAACTTGAGTTTAGAAATAAGATAGAAAACATTCATTGGATCATATTTGATGGGCGTTACATCCGGAGCATCAAACCCTACATTAGGCAACAACGCACGCAGCGATTTGCTGACAGGATATAAAAGTGCCCATTGTGGTGCAATGATACAGATTTCTTTTTCAGGAACCCCGAGTTCTAATTGTTCGTTGATAATTGTTGCGATTTTTACGGGAAGATCATCCTTATCTATTGTTTTGTCATGAGTTATTATCCCTAATTCATCTTTCAAATTTGATTCAGATGAGATATCTGATGAAGCTACTTGAAAGTTAGAATAAAAGTCAATGACTCTTTGAGTGGAACGATAACAACCATCCAGTTGTTCCACTTCAAAATTCGTACCACATATTTCATCCAATTCAGTTTTACTTTTAGCTATGCCACCTATCCCACCGTATATTGCTTGATTAACATCGCCTATAAAAAAGAATTTAATTCTATTATTTTCACAAGCAATGAGCCCCAATATCTTGTACTGTATGTCATTAGTATCTTGATATTCATCAACATGAATACTTCGCAGTATGTTAGAAAGATTTTGTCTTATAAAAGCATTATTATTTAGCAATTCAAATGATAAATCTAAAATTATATCAAAATCGATTTCTTTATTTTCTTCCAGCCTTCTTTTATATTCTTTATCTATTTTAGGGTGTGCGAACGGATCTTCATTGAACCCTAATCTAATTTGAAACTGCTCACATATTTCTTTAATATACCTTTTTTGGACAAATTCATCTATGATACGATATCCCCGACTTATACGTTTTGAATACATAGAATATGGTCTTATAATAAATTCCAAACAAAATTGATGAATAGTTCCTGCCCAAATTTTAGAAAGATCAATATTAAAGCTTAAAAGTCTATTTCTTATTTCTTCAGACGCACGATTTGTATATGTAATTGCAATATTTAAATTATTTGAATCGGCATGCATTATTGAAAGAAATGCTAGTCTATAAGTAAGTGTTCTAGTTTTTCCGCTACCAGGACAAGCGGTTAAAATCGCATTTTTATCACTTGTACAAACTGCTCTTTGCTTGGGATTCAGATCAGCTAAAAACCATAATTCTTCTACGTTCATTGTTTTCACCCTAGATAAAGATTGTCCATTTTTTCTAAAAACAACGAGACTATATCTGAGGGATAAGCCTCACAAAATCTAGATATTGCCTGTTCCTTCTCTTCCACGGTTACTGCTCCTTTCATTATTGAAAGCATCTCGTCATTGCTTACGCCATACGCAGATAAAGAATAAGACACCATTTTGAGTTTGATTTCTGTCGTAATAATTTCTTCGCAAGCAAATGCTATTGCAGATAAGATATAAGCAGGTATCTGAACGGATTCATCTATTTTACTAGCAAGTAATGTCGCATACCATCCTTTACCAACTGATTTAGCCAATGTTAATACAGTATTTGCACGTTCTTGATCTGTTCCCTTCAAAGATTTTTTATGCCTCTGTATTGTCGCAGCATCAGAGTAATTAATGTCAATAATTTCACTTATAAAAGTTAAATTATCATTGCTGTTCGCAAATTCAACTTCAAATGTATTTTCAGCATAGAACGTTGAGACCCAAGGGTTATTCTCAAATAAACGATTAAGCTTAGTTTGTCTACTAATTCCTCTTTGCTCAGCATTTTCACTATAAAAAGAACTGCTAACTTCAACTGCTTGAATATCTCTATCAGTAATAATGGAACAACGTCGTTGAATTCTGTCATTATCAAACAAACATGCAATGTACTCAAATACAGTACTCCCGACATTTACTAATCCTATCCCCAGCTCATCGAGTGTCACTCCCAACCCAATTTTGACCATATTAGGAATTAAGATTTCTTCTCCATCACCCTCGACTAGAAGAACTCCTTTTGAGAATAACAAGACAGACCGTTTTGCATCAAGGTATCTTTCAATACACTCAGATAACTTTAAATTTTTCAATTTAAGGTTATCCTCTCCAAATTGATCCAAATTTAAAATGGGTTGCATTACATGCGATACGTTTCCGATAGTCTTTACAACGTTTATCTTGCTAATCTCTGAAACTTCCGAAAGATGGGCTGAATGAGTTGTCATAATAACTTGAGTATAATCTTTCGTAAGTTTTAAATTGTCAAATAGGGTCTTCTGAATATGAGTGTGAATATGTGCTTCAGGTTCTTCAATAATCATTATGTTAATAAGTTCACGGGTACGGTTGAATTTGTATTCAACTAATTTAAGCGCCATATAGATCATATTTAAATGACCAAGTCCCAATAATTCGATATCATTCTGATTAGATGGCTTTATTGATAAATAACGAGACAACGCGTTTATTTCATCATTAAGCTGCGATTCCAATGCAATTTCAGGAGAATAGACCATTCCAATCATGTCCATGAGCTTAGAATTAACTTGTTCGCCAATTTTTCCAATCTGCTCTACTTCAGAAATAGAAGCATTCAACTCACTAATCTTTTCTTTTATCCTTTCAATATCAGTTGGCTTAATCTGGGCTTCTACCACCTCTACGATCCTTCGAATAGGATTTCTGGGCTTACGCATTTCATTCGCAACATCTCTTAGCGCATCTATAAACATTACTGAGATATGTTCCTGAACATCTGTAATATTCAGCTTACTTCCTAATACCGCTGCGTCATCATCGTCAGGGTTACAATAAACTCCATGTTCAAAATCACCCACAATATTTCTGTAAACCTCTGGATCTGTAAAATCAGTTTGTGAACGTGATGTATAATAAAACTCATAATCAGATAGCTTAACCAATCTAATACATTCATCAAATTCTGCTTTTGAATCCGCCTCATAAAGTTTCTTTCTTAAAGCTTTCTGAGGTCGAATAAATAAAGTGACTACTCCAATATCCTCATTACCGCTATTGATATAAGATTTAAGGAAATTTTCATTTTCTTCTTCTGGAACAATTTCGGCACAGACTTCATTCTCCTTGTCTGTTGTTGTAATGTCCACAAAAACACCAGATATAATAATCCAATGTCCACGCCATTCGTTCAGATCATATGAAAAGTCACTATCTTTTAGTTTTTTACTATTATAATAATAAGAATCATCTAATAGAAGTCTTAATGCATTAACAGTATTAGACTTTCCGGAATCATTCTCACCAATAATCGTATTGGCACCTTGAGAAAAGTTAAATTTTACCGATTTCAAATTTTTATAATTAACTACCTGTAAATATTTCAAGTACATAAAAACATTCTCCTTATCCACCGCAGATTTATACAATAGATTACGTTACTTTTCGGTAATTTGTATTGTTGAGAAATTGGTGCGGTTGCGGGATAATTTGCAACCACCACAAAAGATGAACCTAAACCGGCTCAAAAGAATGGTTATTAATATGTCCATAGTAATTCTTAGGCCACAATACCATTATCATATCAAAAACTATTAGAACTAAAATTCGACACTTTCCTTGATTACCCTTTTTTAATAGTTACTAAATGAACTAAATAAATTATATACTATACCCCAATATTTATATGTTATAGGCAGTTCTAGCAAAAAACCTATCGCACAGGTTTCATACACAGTCTGATGTGTCCTGCTCTTTCTACTCTCTTTTCTAAATTCCATTATCAGTAGGATCCACAAAGAACCTTCGCCACAATGTTTGTTCACTAAGATTATTCGCTTTCTTCCAATTGATGAACTATATAAATGCTTCTTCCATCCTTGCTGGTGCAGATTTCTTCACTCCCGTTCATCCTTTATCAGCAACGAAAAAAACCTCCTTCAACTACCTGAGCTAGTCAGATAAGTCAAAGGAGGTTTTTTCATTTCCATTCAAATCCTGTATACTTTATTCAAATACACAGAACTATGTTTTTATTGCAAGTATGTACATCGTAAAAAACCAATAAGTTCAAGGTTTTTTTAGTATGCCGAGGACGGGAATCGAACCCGTACGGTGGTCACCCACCGCAGGATTTTAAGTCCTGTGCGTCTGCCAGTTCCGCCACCCCGGCATGGTTGATGTTTCAAATGGTGGGCCCTGAGGGACTCGAACCCCCGACCAATCGGTTATGAGCCGACCGCTCTAACCAACTGAGCTAAGGGCCCTCGTAAAAATGTCCGTGCGACATTTAATCGAAAGGTTGGTTGCGGGGGTAGGATTTGAACCTACGACCTTCGGGTTATGAGCCCGACGAGCTACCGAGCTGCTCCACCCCGCGACAGTTCCATTTGGTAAAACATCGTAATGGCGACATCAATTAATATACAACATACGCTATTACATAGTCAAGCATTTTTTTCTCTGCTAAGGAAAATAAATGAACAACGCCATTTTTGAAGCTTTACGGCAAGAAACGGACCCCGTATCTTCCCTTACGCGAGCGGAACACTTCGATCTCCCTAGGACAATCGTAGCCGTATACCCACCAGTCATTCTCCATCCTTCGAACGAGGACGCCTGCCTGAAACTTCGTTTCGTACAGCCTAACCCAATATATCCATTTCACTGTCGTATCCCTCCTTGGTTTTTAGAGTACCCTAATTTAGCAGAATATAAAGATGCTCCCACGGAGCAAAAAGGAGCTGATCATGATGATGCAATTCGGCATTGCTGCATTTCCGTCAAAAGAGGTACAGGATTTCGCCAACGGCTGGCGGATCCGCCATGATCCCAAATATAATGCGATCCCTCCTCACCTGACTCTCCGGGACAAGGAAGAGCTGTCCAAAGAGCAATTGAAAGAAGCAGTAGCACATTTGGACACGGTCACTTCCGCTTTATCGCCGTTCACGATCCGATTTAATCGCGTGTCCACCTTTTTCCCGGTCAGCAACGTGCTCTATTTGGCGCTGGAAGACCCGCTGCCCGTTCAGCAGCTTCAGCAGGCAATATGCAGCGGGCCGCTAGCTATACCCGCTCCTAACTACGTCTACACGCCGCATGTTACGATCGGCCAGCAGATGGAGCCAGGCGAGCTGCATGACTTGTATGGCAACCTCCGGATGTCCGATGTGAGTCTGGAATCGGTCATCGACCGGATACACCTGCTTCATGCGACGGAGAACGGCTTCTGGACCGCCTATCAGTCGTTCCAGTTCCGCGCTTGAATTTCTGCCCCCAACAAAAACGAGCAACGCATACAGGACCTCTAAACGTCCCATACGCGTTGCTCGTTTTGATATTCATCCTGTATTGCTGCTTAACGCTTACTCTCCGGCTGCTGCTTTCAAAGCCGCTTCGTCATTGAGAGGCTTCACATCGATCGTTCCGCCTCCGTCAGTAACGCCGCCGGTCGGATTGTTCTTCATTTTCTCAAGGATAGCATTGCCTTTCGTTTCCCATTCCTGCAGAGCCTCTTTAACTGTCTTATCGCCTTTGACTACTTGCTGGAACAACTCATAGCCAGGCTGCTGCGCTTCCCACAGGTTAGGTTTTGTCCGCCACAGCGCATCAGCGTCGGTCGAAGTCGGAGGTACCGGCTTCAGCGTCGTGAACGCGTTAATGTTGTAGTTTGCGCCGTTTTTAGGCTTAATGAACTCTTTACGCGACACCAGCTCATATGTGCTGCGTGCTTTCAATTCAGCCCATTCTTTGCTGTTCGTGAATTCGATAAATTTCCAAGCGTCGTCCGGATTTTGAGCGTTTTGGTTAATCCCCATCAGCTGGCTGTAATAGATATTGCCGCCGACACCTGGTTTTGTCGCATGTGTAGGAGGTGTAACAACATCCCATTCAAACGTTTCAAAGCCTTTGATTTTCGATGCGTTGTTCATTGTATTGTTAATTTCGTTAATGTAGCCATAATCGCCTACCGTCATAGCCACTTTACCGCTAATGAACAAGTCACCGGAAACCGGGTTAAAGCCTACATCACCTGATGCTTGTTTTTCGTTGATTTTCTGCATATCTTCTTGCGTCGGAGAAATCTTCTCTTTGTACAAGCCTGCAACCGTCGACCATGCCATTTCCCAGTCACCGGAATTTACGAGCATTTTCTCGCCTTTGTCATCCCACATTTTCAGCTGCAGCGCAGCTCCAAAGGTCTGTGCGTCGCTGAAGCCGTCGCCTCCCCAGCGGTTGATTGACAGACCGAATTTGCGGTCCGCACCTGTGCCGTTAGCTACCAGACGGGCTTTGGCAATAATATCGTCCCATGTCATGTTGTCCGTTGGAGGCTCAACACCTGCGTCTGCAAAGATCTTCTTGTTATAGTAAAGAGCGGAGGATGAGAATGTTGGCGTCAACGCATACAGATTGTCGTCGCCTGCCGCTTTAATGCCGTCGATAACCGTTGGAACGTAGTCGCTCAGATCGAATTTCGCTTTCTGAATGAGCGGATCAAGCTGCTTGAGCAGGTTATCCTGCGTCAATCTCCGCAGCATGCTGTAGTCAATTACGACAACGTCTACCGGGTTTTTGCCGGTAAGCATTTCTTTCATTTTCTCATAAGGGTCCGGCTGATTGTTTGCGCCTTCTGGATTAGGCGTTTCGAAACGCTGTTCGTTCCAGTCAATCGCATTAACGATTTCGAATTCGATGTTTTTGTGTGTCATCTCATACATATCCGTGTACTGTTGACGGAAATATTGATCATTGTCTCCGCTTCCGTACAATACCCCAATCCGAAGTACGCGTTTTTCCGCTTCGCTATTCCCTCCGCTTCCGCTGCATGCTGACAGAAGAGCGATTACCATCGTTAGTGTCATGATGATAGCTACCCATTTTCTAACCGCTTTCCCCTTATTCATATTGACCTATCCCCCCAGTGATTTAGGCGGCGTAATGATGATACGCTCACCGTCAAATTCCATTGTTGCTTTGTCTTTGATCTCGAGTGCCGACAAATATTCTTTCGGCACCTGCAGCCGGCCTACCCGGTCAACCACGACATAGGCCTCGTGTACGGCTTGCAGCCCTGTACCCGTATGCTCTTCCTCACCTCCACCCGAAGTCATATTCGGATTCCGCTTAATGAATTCCGTACTCGTAAGCCCGTCGCGAATGGCTACGACGCGGTCTACTTTGCCGGCTAACGACAGGTCATGGGTTACGATGACTATCGTAATGCCCATCTCGCGGTTCAGCCTGCGGAAAATGCCCATGATCAGATCAGAGGTTGCCGTATCGACGGAACCTGTCGGTTCATCGGCAAGCAGCATTTTCGGACGATTGGACAAAGATATTGCAATCGCTACCCGCTGCTGTTCACCGCCGGAGAGCTGATGCAGCTTGTTATGCATCCTCTCCTTCAGACCGACCCACTCCAGCAGCTGCTTTGCATAAGGACGGTCTACTTTGCCGGAGAGCATCATCGGCATCTCCACGTTTTCTAGAGCCGTCAAATACGGCAATAGATTGCGGGCATTGTTCTGCCAAATGAAGCCGACGGTTTCCCTCTTGTACTTCACAAGCTCATCATCGGTGATTTTGAGCAAATCCCACGGTCCTACACGTACGGAACCAGCGGAAGGGTGGTCAAGACCACCCAATATGTTCAGGAGAGTTGATTTGCCGCTGCCGCTGTTGCCGATAATGGCCATCAGCTCTCCGTCTTCCACCTTCAAGTTCAAGCCTTGCAGAGCGACGACCTCAAGATCGTCTGACTTGTAAATTTTGACTAGACCTTCGCAATCAATCATTGTTGATTACCGCTCCTCTCCCATTTTGACCGCTTGATGCACACGCAGCCTGCGGATATGCAGGAAAAGCAGCATCGCGCCTGTCAGCATCATGAAGCCGACGACAGCGTATAGCTGGTTCGTATCCTTCGAATCAAAGATGACCCGGAACGGCGGAACGGTTTCCGCTATATTCTCCGCTGTCTGCAGAAACGGCAGGAACAGCAAGCTCGTTACTTTGCCGATTGCAACGCCAAGTCCGATAGACAGCCCCGCCGTGAACAGCTGCTCCAATAGCAGCATGCCGGTCAACTGCTTGCGGGACAGTCCCATCGCCCGCAGCACACCGAATTGAACGACACGGCCGGATAAATTAAAGAACCAGTAAAGCACATAGCCCATCAGCGTGACGATAACCGACACGAGGAATCCGAGCGATAGGATACCGAATACGCCCCCGCGGGTCGGATGCTTCGATTGGATCGTCAGCTCGGTTCGAACGTCCTTCACAGACGCCAGCTCCAAGCCTTGTTTCTGCAGTGCTGTGATGATTGGAGCAACCTTCGCATCCGGCTTCATCTTCAGCCAGACCTCGTACGGCATAATCGGAAGCTGATCGTACAGATAGTCCAGATTCGTAATGACAAATGGCGACTGATCCGGGTATTGACTCGGCCAGTATGGCAAAATGCCTACGATGACAAAATCAAGCTTGCCTTCCGCAAAGCCTACAGAAATCGGATCTCCCGGCTTCAGCTGATACTTCTCCGCTACCTTGGAAGGAATAAGTGCTGCTTGCTCATACATCCCCAAATAATTCAAATAATTGTAAGGATGCGTAGGGAATAAATCGTTGCGGAACCAGGCCACCTTGGCAAAATCGACATTGTCGATGCCCATTACCGTTCCTTGGCCGATGGAACGGCCGGATACGACAACATTGCCTTTCGTCTGGAGCACGCGGGCCGCTGCCTCGACGCCTTCCAGCTTGCGGAATAATTCAAACGGCGGTTCTGTGTACAATATTTTGCTTGGCGGGGTTTGACCGCCACCGCCGCCACCACCGTTTCCGCCGCCACCTGGGCCGCCTCCGTTACCGCCTCCGCCATTACCTCCACCGTTGCCACCGCCGCCATTACCCCCGCTAGGCTGTTTAAATTCAGGCGTACCGTACCAAGACGTCTGGATAATGACATCAGAGCCGTATTTGTACAGCGTGCGTTCCGTAGAGTTCAAATCGATCGTACGTGCAGCCGACGCGTTGTACACGCCAAGGCCCAGCGTTAAGATCAGCAGAATCATCAACGGATAATAGCCTTTGGATGAACGGGACAGCTGCGTCAGCGTCAAGTAAAGCGGCACCGGCAAAAACTTGCGTCCGAGCCAGTTAAACAGCTTGAGCAGCCATGGGAACAGCCTTAAGCAGAACAATCCGAATGCGAATATCGCAAGCGCCGGAACGAAGAAGAGAAACGGCTGCACATTCAGCTGGTCGGTCGTCATTCCCGTCTGGAACGTCAGCATTTGACGCTGATTGAACAGATACCAGCCGTAGCCTGCTGCGCCCATCAGCAAGACGTCCAAGAACCAGCGCTGCCAGAACGGACTGCGGTCCGAACGGGCCAAGTCCCGCTTATAGCTGACAATCGACGATCTTGCATAGATGATGGCCGGAATGACTGTGGACAATATCGCCAGCAGTACAGCTGCGCCGCCTGCAATAATGGCTTCAGTCGAAAAACCGACCGGTATCGATTTGCGGTTGACGAATGACAGGAAGCCATTCGCCGAACCGATGCTTTTGGCCATATACCAGCCCAGCATCGGACCTATCACCATAGCAACGCCGCCTAAGATTAGGCCCTCCAGCAGATAGATCCCTATAATCTGCCTCGTCCCCGCGCCACGGCTCCGGAGTACGGCGATATCGCTCCGCTGCTTGTCGAGCGACTGACGTGCATTCATCGCGATGAAGTAGAAGACCATCGCAATCATTGGCGCTGCCAGCGTGAACAGCAAGGTCTGCAGCTGCAGGCTTTGCTTTTTGAATTCATTGAGCGTATCGGCGAAGGAAATCTCAACTCTCGTTTCCTTCAGCTTCTGATAGAGCTCAATATTCAAGCGCTCCAGCGTACGTCCTAGCGGCGAGAGCTGGCTCGTCTTCACATTGGACAGATCGAAAGCGTAGTACCAGCTTGCATTGTGAAGCGGAATGCCCGCTTTCTCGAACAAGGATTTGGTCATCGCCTGCTCGCTGATCTGGAACGTGCCCATCAGCCCTTCAAGCCCTTGATACCAGAATGGATCGGACTCGTTCAAAGGCTTAATCGCCCCGACGATTTTGACGCGAAGCGTCAGATTAAGCCCGCCATAGATCGGGTATTCAAACACATCGCCAACATGGACATCATTACGGAACATCGCTTCCTCGAACATGACCGTCTCAATTATTCCATCAGAAGGAGCATCAACAAACCAGCGTCCTTGAGCCAATTCCACTTTATCCTTTAGGCCCGACATCGACATCATCGTCAACTGCCTGCTTCGGCTTGCATCTACCTTAGAAGGATCCTCAGGAATAACATCCGCGCTGCGGATAGAGTACGAGCGAACGGCCGTATTGTAAGGAAAGCCGATCTTGCCTGGCACCTCTTCAGTAATAAAGGAGCTGACATCCGTTAAGGCAGCCAGATCCGTCTTCCCGCCTTGTGACTGATACCGCATAAGCAGCGAGCCTGCCGGAAGACCTGTGCTCTTCTGCTGAAGCGACTGGGCGACTACCCGCTTCAAGGCGCCGTCCGCATACATCGGAATACTCGTTGCAAATGCAACAGCCATCGTCAAACCCGCCAGCGTGCTGATTGTCATCCAGCGGGTATTCCACATTTTACGAAATAGAAACCGGAATAACGGTATTCCCATTAGCTATCGACCTACGACTTTCTGCCCTGGCTTCAACCCTGCCACAATTTCAATCTGTGTCGGCGTTTGCTGACCGATCTCTACATCCACCTCGCGTTTGCCTTCTGCATCCACGACCTGTACATAGGTGCGGGGGCCAAGCGTACGAAGCGTTGACGGCGGAATAACGATAACGTTTTCCTTCCTTTTCGTAATGACTGTAATCGATAACGGAGTTCCACGGTTCAGGTTTTTAGGCATATCCTTGATCTCGACGAGCATAAAGTCCTCCGGACGCTCCTGCTCCGGCTGGCCATTGGGATTGCCGCCGCCTCCTCCACCGTTACCGCCGTTGTTTTGATCGTCACTCACAATCGGCATGGTTTTTACTGTGCCATTGAATTTCCCTGCATTATTAATCTCCACAGAGATTGGCATGCCGACGGCGATTTTTGCAAAATCATCCTTCGACAGCTTCGCTGCAGCCGTCAACTTGCTCGTATCGGCAATAACGACGATCGGATCATAAGCTTTGATCATATCGCCCTTTTTCACTTTCAGCGTAACGATAGTGCCGCTGAATGGCGCAACGAGCGTCGCTTTGTTGATCTCTTCCGCAAGGTCGGAAATCTTCTGCTTCTTCTCTTCGAACGCGATCATTTTCTCCTCAAACTCGATCGGGTCCATCTCATCCTTCTGGCGAAGCGTATCCTTCATTGCGTTCTCTTCACGCTTGAAGGCCAGACGCTCGTTTCTCAAATCCCGCTGCATCAGATCGACGTCCAGCACGCCAATGACTTTGCCTTTCTCGACCTTGTCGCCAACCTTCACATTAAGCTCCTTCAAATGCTTCTCGCCCAGTGTAAAGAACAGCGTCTCTTCCTGCATAGAGATCAATTTCCCGACCACTTGCACTGTCGATAACAGCGTAGTTGTCGTTACTTCGTATTCAGGCTTCTTCGCAATTTGCGGCGGAGCGATGGAAGGCAGCACTTCCTCCTCGCTTTCCTTCGGCAATAGCGAGCAGCCGCTCGTTAGCATAATGGATGCTGATAACATAATAATTGCACTTCGTTTAAATAAACTTCCCGTCCACCATTTCATAGACATGATCGGCAACCTCCAAAATCGTAGGATCGTGTGTAGTCATACATATCGTAACTTGTTCGGTGCGAATAATATTTTGAAAGACTGCCATAATCTGTGCTGACATATTTGAATCCAGCTCCGCTGTCGGTTCGTCCGCAAGCAGCAATATTGGCTGATGCGCGATGGCCTTAGCGATCGCAACCCGCTGCTGCTCGCCGCCCGAAAGCTCAAACGGCCGGTGATGCATCCGCTTCTCCAGTCCTACCAGCTCAAGGCAATGAGCAGCACGGTCCTTCCAGAGCGCTCGCGGCGTGCCCGCCATGCGGAGCGACAGTATGACGTTCTCCCATGCCGACAGCAGCGGCATAAGCGCAAACGCCTGAAAAATAAAGCCCATTTCCTTGCGGCGGACCAGCGTCCGGTCATCGTCGCTCATTTTATGGAAAGGCCGTCCACCGAACCAGATCTCCCCGCTCGTTGGCGTATCGAGTCCTCCCAGACAGTTGAGCAGCGTTGTTTTGCCTGAACCGGATCGTCCCCGGAGCATGACAAGCTGATTAGGCCTGAGCTCCATGTTCAGACCCTTCAGCACTTTCAGAGGAGCGCCGCCCGCTTGGAATACGCGTTCTACATTTATAACCTCCAACAGCTTGCCGTTATGTAACTTTTTGTCGGGCGGCTGTACGCTTTGCTCTATTGGCTTTGCTTGCTCCGTCTGCTCCACTTCTGCATTAACCCGCTTCTTGAATAACATGAATTGCTGCCATACCTCCCCTTACCCTTTTCATAATTCTCATCTTACACGATTAGACGCAGGACGAGGTGAAAAAGTTACATCAATATGCAATATCTTCTTCCGTAAAAATAAAAAAACTGAATTCGCCCGTTTTCCTAACGAAACAAGCGAATTCAGTACACTTTTCAAACCTCTATTTTACTTTAAAATGATGGATCGCGCGGTTCAATTCGCTAACGATATCATCCAGGTGAACTGCAGCGGAAGCGATGTTGTCCATCAGCGCCAGCTGCTCTTCCGTTGCTGCCGCAACGCTCTCCGTACGCTCTAGATTGGAGGCTGCCGACGATGCAGACTGCTCCATCGAAGCGTTCACTTCCTCGGAGCTTGCCGACATTTGCTGCGTAATCGCCGAATTTTCCTGCAGCTGCTCCGTCATATTGTCGATAGCGGCCACGATAACTGTCAAGCTTTGCTGAAGCTCGGCAACCCGGTCATTTCCGCGCTCTACTTCCGTCAGCGTCTGCGACATATAATCCGAAGCGCCCGAAATATCGCTTCTTGTCTCTGCTACCAGCTGATGAATGCCGTCCGCCGATTCCAGGGAATTCGCCGCCAGCTTACGGATTTCACCGGCTACAACGGCAAAGCCGCGGCCTTGTTCGCCGGCACGAGCCGCTTCTATAGAAGCGTTAAGCGACAAAATATTCGTCTGATTCGCAAACACGGTAATGTTTTCGGCAATCGTGCCGATTTGCTGGGAGCGAACTTGAAGATGGCCGATGACATCTGACAGTTGGCCAATGACCTGTTTGACCAGGCCCATTTGCTCCACAAGACGCTCCAGCGCTTCTTGCCCTTGACCGGCTTCCTCCGAGGTCGACTTGGATTGCTCCGCCGCAGTTGTCGTATTTTCTGCAATCCGCTGAATGCCGATCGTCATCTCCTCAATCGCTTTCGCGGTCTCCTCGGCGCTGCGTGCCTGCACCTCAGTACCGTTAGCAACCTCTTGAATATTGGTTGCAACATGATGAGAGGCTGCAGCCGATTCCTTAGATACAGCGTTGAGCTGCTGGGATGAGGAGCTGACATCCTGCGCATTGGCAGCAATCCCGGTAATGAGCTGCTTCATCACTTCGATCATGCGATCCACTGAACGCGATATGTCGCCAAGCTCGTCCTTGTTGTACTTCAGGCTCGTCTCAGCAGTCAGATCGCCGTCGGTTACCATTTGCGTCTTTCTCATAACGGTATTAACCGTGCGCATAACTGTCCGTATCGAGAAGAAAATCAGCAGAATCAATACAATAGATACGAATCCCATTCCCGCCAGATTTCCGATCTGCGTTCCCTTAAACTGCTGCTTGCTGCTGTTGATCTGATCTTCCGCAAATTGATTCAGCACGTTCCCGATTGCATCGAGTCCAGAACGGGTTTGGTTGAATTGCTCACGCAACTTTAAGTCTACAGCTCTATCGTAATCAGACTTTGCCGCTTTCATAATGGAATCCGACCATGCTGTAAAATCAACGCTGAATTTGTCAGCCAGCTCGGCAATCGACAAGCCTGTCTGTTCATCCGTCAATTCCATCAGTCCGCCTGATTCCATAATTTCCTTTGCAGCGGTCAGTCTTTCTTTGGCTTCTTTAATATTCAGCTCAAGATCTTTATCCCACTTTTCCTTGTCCGCGCTGCTGATCTCGTCCTCCGTCAAATACTGATAAGCCGACAACGCTTGATACAAGTCGCGGTCTGCATTCAAGACGAGTGTAGTCGTCCGGTTAGACACCCCGTAAACATCATGTGACATTCTCGTATTCGTCTTTTCCAGTTCCCCCAACAAATATAAACCCGAGAACACATAGAAAAAAAGCGGCAGCACACCAATTAAAGCCAGTCTCCATTTCAAGTTAAATCTCATCCGTATTCCGCCCCTTTTTACCATGTCTGATTGAAAGTTTCCATGATAATATATCGGCAAATCAGGTTGAAACCAACATGAAATCAAATCATATTTTGCAAAAAAACTGTCGAAAAAGACAAAAACAGACCTTTCTGAATGAAAGGTCTGTCCGGATAACTGGAAATGTTCGCAAGCAGCTTTTACTTGCCGAAGGAATGAGGATCTTGACGCCAGGATTGCAGCAATTCAACGTCCCCGCTCTCAACCTTGCCAGCTTCAAGTGCGGCTTGAATCAGTGCCGTATAGTTCGAAAGCGTCTCAAGCGGCATATTCTCTGCTGCAAAAGCGGCGGAAGCCGATTCGAATTGATACGTAAAGATTGCGAGAACAGCAAGAACTTCTGCTCCGGCTTCACGAACAGCCAGGCCCGCTTTGAGCGAGCTGCCGCCTGTGGAGATCAGATCTTCGATGACGACGACCTTTTGACCCGGAAGAAGCTTGCCTTCAATTTGATTCTGTTTGCCGTGTCCCTTCGCTTTATCGCGAATGTAGACCATTGGCAGGTTCAGCTTTTGCGATACCCAAGCCGCATGAGGAATGCCTGCCGTCGAAGTTCCGGCAATGACTTCCGCATCGGGATAGTTCTCACGGATAACGGCTGCAAAGCCTTCTGCGACCAGGTCGCGAATAGCCGGGTAAGACATCGTCAGCCGGTTGTCGCAATAAATCGGCGATTTAATGCCCGACGTCCATGTGAACGGCTCATTCGGACGAAGCGCCACCGCTTCGATCTCCAGCAATTTGGCCGCAATTTGGGCCGGCAGATTCGTCAATGTCACTTCACTCATCTTAGATCAGCTCCTCAATAATGGATTCTAAAGCAGCACGGGGATCGCTAGCAGCCGTAATCGGACGGCCGATTACCATGTAGTCCGTGCCTTGGTTCAAGGCTTCACGCGGCGTCATAATTCGGGACTGGTCATTAAGCGCTGCGCCGCTTGGCCGGATGCCTGGCGTAACCGTCTGGAATGAAGCACCGCAAGCGGCCTTAATCGCTTCAACTTCCATCGGAGAAGCGACCACACCGTTCAGCCCTGCCTGCTTCGCAAGCTGGGCGTAACGGATAACTGCGTCCTCCACCGTTCCAGCAATTCCGATCTCATTGTTCAACGTTGCCTGACTCGTACTGGTCAGCTGCGTCACCGCAATGACCGCAGGACGGGCTTGTCCGGAATGAAGCGCAGCATCTGCGCCTTCCAGAGCGGCTTCCATCATGGCTGCTCCGCCAGCCGCATGGACGTTGAACATATCGACGCCCAGCTTCGTTACGCTATTCGCGCCGCCTTTGACCGTATTCGGAATATCATGCATCTTCACATCAAGGAAGACCAGATAGCCCTTTTTCTTTAACTCCTCTACAAAGGACGGTCCGGCTGCGTAAAACAGCTGCATGCCTACCTTCATATAGCACGGAATGCCTTGCAGCTCCTGAAGCAGCCGCTCGGCCGCTGCGGCATCAGCATAATCTAGCGCAACCATTATTTTGCCGGCTGCTTGCTCACGCGTTAATCCCATTATTTTTCGCCCCTTTCGGCTTTTTACCCGTAATAAACGGCCATCCGCCGGCTTCGCAAGACCGATGCCATATCGGCCCGGACTTGCGAAGCAACAGCGCTGGCCGTGCTTTCACTTGCTATTATTTAGGCTGCAGCACTGGCATTGCACGGGACGAGAAGTTGATCGTCTCCAGCATGCGGAGCAGGGCGCGAACCGTATCGAGCGAGGTCATGCAGACTACGCCGTTCTCTACCGCTTCACGGCGGATCCGGAAGCCGTCGCGCTCCGGTGTTTTGCCTTTGGTCAACGTGTTGACAACAAAGTGCGCTTCACCTTCACGGATAAGGTCGAGGATGTTTGGCGTGCCTTCGCTAAGCTTGTTCACGCGTCTTACGCGCAAGCCTGCCGCTTCAAGCGTGTCGGCTGTGCCGCCAGTTGCGATAATTTTGTAGCCCAGATCGTAGAAGCCGCGCAAGAGTTCTGTCGCTTCCTCTTTATCTTTGTCCGCTACTGTCGCGATAATCGCGCCAGTCATCGGAATTTTCATGCCTGCGCCAATGAGGCCTTTGTACAGCGCTTTGGCATATTGCTCGTCACGGCCCATAACTTCGCCAGTGGATTTCATTTCCGGCGTCAGTGTCGGATCGACACGGCGCAGCTTCGCGAAGGAGAATACCGGCACTTTTACCGATACATAGCTGTCTTCCGGCCACAGGCCGTCCACATAGCCAAGATCAGCAAGCTTAGTACCGAGAATCGCTTTCGTTGCCAGGTTCGCCATCGGCACGTTCGTTACTTTGCTCAAGAACGGTACTGTACGGGACGAACGCGGGTTAACCTCGATCACGTATACTTGATCGTTATGAATAACGAACTGGATGTTGACCAGACCGATAACATCGAATTCTTTCGCGATTTTGGTCGTGATATCGATGATTTGGTTTTTAATGTCATCCGACAGCGATTGCGGCGGGTAGACTGCGATGGAGTCGCCGGAGTGAACCCCTGCGCGCTCGATATGCTCCATGATGCCTGGGATAAGAACTGTTTCGCCGTCGCAGATTGCGTCGACTTCGGCTTCTTTACCCAGCATGTAACGGTCGATCAGTACCGGATGCTCCGGATTGATTTTTACCGCAACTTCCATGTAGCTCAGAAGCTCTTCATCGGAGTAGACGATTTCCATAGCGCGTCCGCCAAGGACGTACGATGGACGAACGAGCACCGGATAGCCGAGCTTTTGTGCCGTTTCAACCGCTTGGTCAACCGAAGTGACCGTGCTGCCTTCCGGCTGTGCAATGTTCAGCTTGCGAAGCAAAGCTTCGAACTTCTTGCGGTCTTCCGCAGCATCGATGCTCTCCAGGCTGGAGCCCAGAATGCGAACGCCTGCTTTCGTCAGCGGCGCAGCAAGGTTGATCGCCGTTTGGCCGCCGAACTGAACGATAACGCCAATTGGCTTCTCTTGCTCGATTACGTTCATAACATCCTCGAAGAACAGCGGCTCGAAGTAGAGTCGGTCGGATGTGCTGAAGTCCGTCGATACCGTTTCCGGGTTGTTGTTGATAATAACCGCTTCGTAGCCGGCGTTTTGGATCGCCCATACCGCGTGAACCGTCGAGTAGTCGAACTCGATGCCTTGGCCGATACGGATCGGGCCGGAGCCGAGTACGAGAACTTTCTCTTTATCCGATTTCGTCACTTCATTCTCAACTTCGTATGTTGAATAGTAGTAAGGCGTAGTCGCTTCAAACTCGGCTGCGCAAGTATCTACCATTTTGTATACAGGCAGAAGGTTCAGCTCTTTACGGAATGCGCGGATATCATGCTCATTCGTATGGCTGCCGTTCGGGAAGCCTTCATTGCGGATCTCGGCGATGGAACGGTCCGAGAAGCCTTTGCGTTTCGCTTCATAGAGCGTGTCGCGCGTCAAGGTAGCTTCGCGGCGGATGCGATCCTCGAATTGGACGATCGATTCAATGCGGTCCAGGAACCACCAGTCGATTTTCGTAATGTCTTGAATTTCTTGCAGCTTGTAGCCGCGGCGGAAAGCTTCCGCTACGAGGAACATCCGCTCATCGTCCGGCTTCTCAAGGCGGGCGCGCAATACAGCGTCATCCAGGGAAGAAGCTTCTTTCAGATGCAGACGGTGTGTGCCGATTTCAAGCGAGCGAACCGCTTTGTGAATCGACTCTTCGAATGTACGGCCGATAGCCATAACTTCGCCAGTCGCTTTCATTTGCGTACCGAGCTTGCGGTTGGCGTTGACGAACTTGTCGAACGGCCAGCGCGGAATTTTCGATACGATATAGTCAAGAGTTGGTTCAAACATCGCATAAGTTTGACCCGTAACCGGGTTAATGATTTCATCCAGCGTGTAGCCAATCGCGATTTTCGCTGCCATTTTTGCAATCGGATAGCCAGTTGCTTTGGAAGCGAGCGCCGACGAGCGGCTTACACGCGGGTTAACTTCGATAACATAGTATTGGAAGCTGAACGGATCCAGCGCGAACTGAACGTTGCAGCCGCCCTCAATGTTCAAGGCGCGGATAATCTTGAGCGATGCGGAGCGCAGCATTTGGTACTCACGGTCCGACAGCGTCTGGGAAGGCGCTACGACGATACTGTCGCCTGTGTGTACGCCAACCGGGTCGAAGTTTTCCATATTGCAGACAACGATACAGTTGTCGTTCGCATCACGCATAACTTCATATTCAACTTCCTTCATGCCAGCAATCGATTTCTCGATCAGACACTGGTTGATTGGGCTGTAACGAATACCGGAAGCAACCGTCTCAAGCAGTTCTTCTTCGTTGGAGCAGATGCCGCCGCCTGTGCCGCCAAGCGTATAGGCAGGACGAACGATGATCGGGTAGCCGATTTCGTTGGCAAAAGTGACAGCTTCGTCAACCGTCGTTACGATAACGCTCTCTGGTACTGGTTGTTCAAGCTCACGCATCAGATCGCGGAACAAGTCGCGGTCCTCTGCTTTTTCGATAGCAGTCAGCTGCGTACCGAGCAGCTTCACATTCTCAGCTTCCAGAACGCCTGCGCGTGCCAACTCAACAGCCATGTTCAGGCCTGTCTGTCCGCCCAGTGTCGGCAGCAAGCCGTCAGGACGCTCTTGGCGGATAATTTGAGATACGAAGTCCAGCGTAATCGGCTCGATGTATACTTTATCAGCCATGTTCGTATCAGTCATGATTGTAGCCGGGTTGCTGTTGATCAGAACAACCTCATAGCCTTCTTCCTTCAACGCTTGGCAAGCTTGTGTGCCGGCGTAATCGAACTCCGCCGCTTGTCCAATGACAATCGGGCCGGAGCCGATAACGAGAATTTTTTTGAGTTCATTATTTTTGGGCATACTGAAGCTCTCCTTTCAACGTTGCCGCAAGTATAGCTTGACGAGGCTTCTGCGGGTTATTTTGCTTATGTGTACGAATCATCTCAAGGAACTCGTCAAACAAATAGCTGGAGTCGAATGGACCTGGCGCAGCTTCCGGATGGTATTGTACCGTGAAAGCCGGATATTTGTTATGTTTCAAGCCTTCGATTGTTTTATCATTGTTGTTGATATGCGTAACGGACAAGTCCGTATCTTTGATCGACTCTTCCAGAACCGTGTAGCCATGGTTTTGGGAAGTGACGTAGCATTTGTTCGTCGCCAGTTCTTTAACCGGGTGGTTGCCGCCGCGGTGGCCGAATTTCAGGCGGGTTGTGTCAGCGCCGCAAGCGAGTGCGAACAGCTGGTGACCAAGGCAGATGCCGAAGATCGGATATTCGCCGAGCAGCTCGGAAATCATTTTAACCGCATGCGGTACATCTTTCGGGTCCCCAGGGCCGTTGGACAGCTGAATGCCGTCTGGAGCAAGCTTGCGGATTTCGTCAGCAGTCGTGTCATGAGGTACGACAACCACGTCGCAGCCGCGTTTTGTCAGCTCGCGCAGAATACCGCTTTTCGCGCCGAAGTCAACAAGAACGATACGTTCGCCGTTGCCAGGGCTCGAGAATACATGCTTCGTCGATGTGCGGGCAACTTGGTCGGTCATAAGCTGTGTCAGGCCAAGACGCTCTTGCAGCTCTTCAACACGCTCTGTACCCGTTGTCAGGATACCTTTCATCGTGCCGTGCTGGCGAAGAATACGAGTCAGCATGCGAGTGTCGATGTCGCTAATGCCTGGAATGTTGTATTCCTTAAGCAATTGGCCGAGGGAATATTGCGCACGCCAGTTGCTTGGCACCGGCTCATGACGGCGTACAACAAAGCCGTGAATGCTTGGGCTGATCGACTCGAAGTCGTCGCGTGAAATGCCGTAGTTGCCGATGAGCGGGTAAGTCATCGTTACGATCTGTCCGCAGTAGGACGGGTCGGAGAGCACTTCTTGGTAACCTGTAATCCCTGTATTAAACACGACTTCTCCCAACGTTTGCGTTTCTGCGCCGAACGAGAGTCCCGTGAACAACGTTCCGTCTTCCAACAATAATCTTGCTTGCATCCGTATCACTCCTCAGGTCATCTTAATTCTCAGTAATGTATCAGTTAGCGGATTCGCTGTACACGACAGCTCCGTTCACAATTGTCGTTACCGGCCAGCCTTGCAGCTTCCAGCCGCCGAATGGCGTGTTGTTGCTTTTCGATGCGAAGGTCGATGGATCAACTGCCCGCTCGCTGTCCAGATCAATCAGGGTCAGGTCAGCTGGTGCACCTTGCTCCAGCCGTCCAGTCGGCAAGCGGAATACGCGAGCCGGATCGCTGGTCATGCGCTGCAGCAAGAAGCCAAGCGTCCATTTGCCTGTCAGTACGAACTTCGTATAGAGCAGCGGGAAAGCTGTCTCGAAGCCAACGATGCCGAATGGCGCCAGTTGAATTTCACGTGCTTTCTCTTCCGCGCTGTGAGGAGCATGGTCCGTTACGATCATATCGATCGTGCCGTCCTCCAGCGCTTCGATAACAGCCTGCACATCGCGAGGCGTGCGAAGCGGCGGGTTCATTTTCCAGTTAGTATCCAAGCCCGGAATATCTTCGTCCGACAGCACCAGGTGATGCGGGCAAACCTCAGCGGTAATCCGTACGCCAATCGACTTGGCCAGACGAATCAGGCGAACCGATTGCTCAGTGCTTACGTGGCAGACATGATAGTGAACGCCTGTCGACTCCGCAAGCAGCGCATCACGGCCGACATGGATGGCTTCCGATTCATTCGGAATGCCCTTCAGGCCGTTTTTGCGGGCAAACTCGCCTTCGCTGAAGAAAAGTCCTTCAACGAGCGTGTTGTCTTCGCAGTGTGCGATGACCGGCATATCCAGCGATTGCGCCAGCGCCATTGCATCTTTCATCATTTGCGCGCTTTGCACGCCTACGCCGTCATCCGTAAAGCCGATTGCGCCAGCTTCTTTCAGTGCTGCGAAGTCAGTCAGCTCACGGCCGAGCTGGTTTTTCGTAATCGCCGCGTAAGGCAGGACGCGCACAACGCCTTCGCTCGCATTTTTGTCCAAAATGTACTTCACCGTTTCCGGCGTATCCGTTGAAGGTCTCGTATTCGGCATGCAGGCGATCGTTGTGAAGCCGCCTTTCGCCGCCGAGCGGGTGCCCGTTGCGATATCCTCTTTATATTCAAAGCCCGGGTCACGCAAGTGCACGTGCATATCGATCAGGCCTGCGGAGAGCAGCTTGCCTGCCGCATCGATCACTTCAGCAGACCCCGTATCCGGTGCATTAACTCCATCTATAATTTCGGCAATTTGTCCGTCTTCCACACGCACATGCTTGTTCAGCAAGCTGCCAGAAGCTTCATCCCATACGCTGCCGTTCAGAATCCATAATGTCATTGTTTGTTCCCCCTCCGGTTTTATTCGGTTCGCATTCTATCCGTCCGCTTATGAGCGGGCGTTTTCGTTAGCTTAGTGCCCGTTCGACAACCGCCATCCGGATTGGCACGCCGTTTTCCATTTGCGGAAAAATGCGTGATTGCGGGTGCTCGACGAGCTCGTCGTCGATCTCTACACCGCGATTGATTGGAGCCGGGTGCATGATGATGGCATGCTCTGCAATTTTGGCTGCGCGCTCTACAGTCAATCCGAAGTGCTCGCGATAGCTTTCCGCCGAGTTCAGCATGCCGCTCTCGTGGCGTTCCAGCTGTACGCGAAGCATCATGATGACATCGGCTTTCAACGCCTCTTCCATGGAGACATATGGAGCATCAAGCTCATCTGCCTTCATATTGCCCGGCGAGCAAAATTGGACATTTGCTCCGAACTTCCGCAGCGCATACAGATTGGAGCGCGCTACCCGGCTATGCAGTACATCGCCGATGATGGAGACGTTCAAGCCCTTCAGGCTGCCGAATTGCTTGCGCATCGTGTAAAGATCAAGCAGCGCTTGTGTAGGATGCTCGTTGTTACCGTCGCCTGCATTGATAAGCGGCACCTTAATCTTTGTTGCCAGCTCTGCCAGTACGCCGATTGGCTTCAATCGGATGATGCCGGCATCAATGCCCATCGATTCCAGCGTGCGAACCGTATCGTAGATCGATTCGCCCTTCTGTACGCTTGATACGGCGGCTGAGAAGTTCAGCACTTCCGCTCCGAGTCTTTTCTCGGCTACTTCGAACGAGAACCTTGTTCTCGTGCTGTTCTCGAAAAACATATTGGCTGCGAATTTCCCCTGCATGACCGTGTGCACCTTGTTCGGGTGCTGCTCCCAATAAGCGGCACGGTCCAGAATCGATTCGATTTCATCTTTCCCTAGATCTTTCAAACCGAGCAAACTCCGTTGTTTCAGTTGCGTCAGCGTCATCCGGCTTGCCCCCTCTGATGTATGATCTTTACTTGGTCTTTGCCGTCAAATTCGGTGAGGGATACTGCGATTTGCTCCTGCTTTGAGGTAGGAACGTTCTTGCCTACAAAATCCGGCCGAATCGGCAGCTCCCGATGTCCCCTGTCCACCAGCACCGCAAGCTGAATGCTTTGCGGTCTTCCGCAATCCATCAGTGCGTCCATCGCTGCGCGGATTGTTCTGCCCGTAAAAAGAACATCGTCGAACAAAATAATTTTCTTATCCTGTACGCTGAAGTTCAAATCGCCGATTGCCGCTGCAATCTCGATATCGGCTTTTAATCCTGCTGCCACCGTCTTCCGGTCGTCCCGGTAAGAGGTAATGTCCAGATCGCTCACCTGCACCGGCTTGCCTTCGATTTCCCGGATGCGTTCAGCGATTCTTCTGGCTAAGTAAATGCCCCTTGTCCGAATGCCGATCAGAACACAGTTGTCTATGCCTTTGTTCTTCTCCACGATCTCGTGGGCAATACGCGTTAGCGCCCGCCGGATCGCTGTTTCATCCATGATGACCAGATGCTCGTCTTCCATATTCGAAAAGCCGCCTCCCGTCCGTTCCATCTTGTGCTTGCTGATCTTCCGTGCTGTAGCTGTGTTGCATTGCGTTGTCGCTAAGGAGGCAGAGCATAAAAAAAACTCCTAGCGATTGACGCAAGGAGCCTGAGACCGTCAGAACACATTAGGCTGGATTTGCCGACAGCCGTCCCTTCTGGACGCGGTTCGACAAAGCCCGTACATGTGCTTGCCCGATCTGTTATTCACGCTACCTTGCCAGCCTCACAGGGCTGAGTTAAAGGTACTGCTATATATCAAAGGAATTATCACACATTCGACAAAAGATGTCAAGGTCATTTGCTCCCATTGGTGAAAAAAGAACGTTGCTTAGCTGTGAGTCAGTTGATGAGCTGTAAAGTAGTTGATGAGCTAAGGCTGTTACTGTTGCTAAAGCAGTAGATGAGCGCAGAGCGCAGCATGAATGACCGGGCAGCACACTTCGTCGGTAAACCTCATGCAGTGGAAAAAATGAATGGTTACGAGCAGGAAAGGCGTTGTTTAGTTTGTAAAGAATAATTGGCGTAAAAGCTGCGTTTGACGTTGTACTCGAAAGGATCTAAGTTGCGCATCAAGCCTGCCTATCTCTACTGAGTAAATTTCTAACCAGTCTTCCCAGGCTCCCCAATCCTACCTCACTGCGGCCTTATCAAAATAACGAACCTGCTTCGTTATTTTGCGAACCAACTTTCGCTGCAGCTGTCGCATACGGACCGACCCCACTCTACTGCGAACATAGTTTCGCTACTGGTGAACCTGCGTTCACGGATAGCGAAGAAAAGTTCGCTATCCATCGGCAGACAGCTGCCGGCCCCTTCTACTGCGAATCCAGCTTCGCTTTTTAGCGAATCCGATTCGCTAATCCATGTTCAACAAGCAAGCTCACTATTTTTGAGCTGCGGCTTGCTTTACAGCCACAGCCGCTGCTTAAACAAATGGGCTAATTTAACTCCCCAACTCGCCCTCGCTCAATAAAAAAAGCTCCGGCAAGGGCCTCACCCCTGCCGGAACTCTTATTCACTCGCCTACAGCGAAAGATTGCGGATACGCTCAACCGCTTTTTCCGTATTCTCGCGGCTGCCGAACGCCGTCAGACGGAAGTAGCCTTGGCCGCTTTGGCCGAAGCCGACACCCGGCGTGCCTACGATATTCGCTTCCGACAGAAGCTTATCGAAGAATGCCCATGAATCAAGGCCGTTTGGCGTTTTCAGCCAAATGTAAGGGGCGTTCACGCCGCCGAATACTTCCAGACCAATTGAAGCCAGGCCTTCGCGGATAATACGGGCGTTCGTCATGTAGAAATCGACGAGAGATGCGATTTGCTCTTTACCCTCAGGCGAGTAAATAGCTGCCGCGCCGCGCTGCGTCACATAGGATACGCCATTGAATTTCGTCGTGTGGCGGCGGTTCCACAGATCATTGATAAGCACTTCGCCGCCATTCGCATCCAAGCCTTTCAGGTCGCGAGGAACGACTGTGTACGCACAGCGAACGCCGGTAAAGCCGGCAGTTTTTGAGAAGCTGCGGAATTCGATTGCAACTTCACGCGCTCCTTCTATCTCATAGATCGAATGCGGCACGTCATCTTCCTGAATGAACGCTTCATAAGCCGAATCGTACAGGATGATGCAGTTGTTCGCCTTAGCGTAATCAACCCATTTTTTCAGCTCGTCCTTCGACAGTGTCATGCCAGTCGGGTTGTTCGGGTAGCAGAGGTAGATGAGATCGACTTTGCGGTCCGGCAAGCTAGGCGTGAAGTTGTTTTCCGCCGTGCACTCCAGATAAACGATGTTCTCATACCGGTTCGTCTCTTTGTTGAACTTGCCGGAACGGCCAGCCATAACGTTCGTGTCAACATATACGGGATATACCGGATCCTGTACAGCCACGATGCTGTTCTCGCTAAAAATCTCCTGAATGTTGCCGACGTCACATTTCGAACCGTCGCTGACGAACACTTCATTCGTTTGGATATCGATGCCGCGAGCCTTATAGTCATTCTCGATAATCGCATTAATCAAGAAATCATAACCTTGCTCAGGGCCATATCCGCGGAAGGAGCCTGGAGATGCCAACTCGTCCACAGCTGCATGCATCGCTTTCGTAACGGCATCCGGCAAACCGCGCGTTACATCGCCGATGCCTAAGCTGATAATTTCAGCATTCGGATTTTCTTGAATAAATTTATTGCGGCGTTTGGCAATTTCAGAGAACAGGTAGCTGCCCTGCAGCTCCAAATAATTATGGTTAATATTCGTCATGAACGTTCACCTATCCTTATTCTTCATTAATCGTCATCCATCTAAGCTTTAGAATAAGAATAATATACTTTCCGGCTCTTAATAATGAAGAATATAACGAAATGTTTGCATTATTGCGCAAGTTCTCGTCTTTGGGATAGATGAATATTAACGTAAACGGAGCGAGTTAAGCACATGCTCCATATCAGCAGGAATCGGAGCTTCAAATTCCAGGTACTCTCCGGTTCGCGGATGAGAGAAACCGATCACTGCAGCATGCAGTGCCTGCCCTTTTAGTGCAACGGTCTTGTTCCTTCCATATACCGGATCACCGGCAAGCGGATGCCCGATATATTTCATATGAACGCGAATCTGATGCGTGCGGCCCGTCTCCAATTGGAGCTCCACAAGCGTATAGTCATTCAACCGCTCCATGACGATAAAATGGGTCACCGCATGCTTGCTGTTCCGGTCGGTCACGACAAACATTTTCCGATCCTTCGAATCGCGGCCCACAGGTGCATCAATAGTACCCTGATCATGTTGCAAATTATCATGCACAAGGGCAATATATTTGCGGGTGACGGAATGCTCCTTCAATTGCTCTGCCAGCGACAGATGCGCCAAATCGTTTTTGGCAACCATCAGCAGTCCAGACGTATCTTTATCGATACGATGAACAATACCCGGGCGCAGCATTCCGTTGATGCCGGACAAATCCTTGCAATGATGCATCAAAGCATTGACGACTGTGCCGGACGAATGACCCGGTGCAGGATGAACAACCATCCCCCGGGGCTTGTTGATGACAATGACATCACCGTCTTCGTACACAACATCCAGTGGAATCGCTTCCGCAACGATTTCTGCATCTTCAGGCTCCGGAACGCTTACAGCAACCTCATCGCCCGGGTTCAATTTATAATTGGCCTTTACAGCGGCACCGTTGACTGTAACAGCTCCCGATTTGATCCAATCCTGTACTTGCGTACGGGAAATTGCAGGATCATTCAAGCTTTCCGTTACGAATTTATCAATTCTTTCGCCGGCTTGCTCTTCAGAAGCAATGACCGTCAACTGCTCCTCAAGCTCATCATGCTCCAATACCAGCTCTACTTCGACTTCGTTCTCATTTTCGTTATACAGGTTGCTGCTCATGCTCGTTAGTTTCCTTGTCCTCTCCGTGGCTTGCTTTATCTGATTTTTCATTTTTAGCCGAAATTAGTGTATCGATAAGAATTAGCGCAACACCGACGCAAATGCCTGAGTCCGCTACGTTGAAAATAGGGAACGTATAGCTGCCGAAGTTGAACATCAGAAAATCGACAACTTCTCCGTACAGGGCACGATCGAGGAAATTGCCGAGGGCTCCGCCAAGTACAAGTCCAAGCCCTGTCAGCAGCCAAACTTTGCCTGAATTCCGATTCGCATGGGCATACCATATAATCCCCGCGACGATTAAGACCGTAATGACTATGAAGAACAATCGCTGATCTTGCAAAATGCTAAAAGCAGCTCCGCGGTTCCGATGCGAAGTAATAAGAAAGAAATTGCCGATGACGCTGATTTGATCGTATAGATTCATCTGGGTCGCCACAATTTTTTTCGTAATGTAATCGATGGCAAATACGATTACAGCGATCCAATAATAATAAAACCGCATCTTATCCCTCCTAGTTTGTCCCAAGCTATTGTAGCATAACGGCATAGGGCACAGCCAGCCTCTTCCACTCGTTTCCCAATGCGATGCGTTCATGAAAACAACCGCTATGGCAAAAGCTAATGCCACCTGAGGAAAGGAAGGTGCAGCGTAAATGACGACCTTATCGCAACAGCAGCTTGCGCAATTTCGCTCCCGGCTGGAAACGGACAAAAGCAACATCGAACGAAGGCTGGAGGAGACCGACCATAACGGTCTCGGTTCATCGCTCCGCGATCAGACCGGCGAGCTTTCGCCAATTGACAATCATCCGGCCGATATTGGAACTGAGCTATTCGAACGAGGCAAAGATATCGCGCTTACTGAGCAGGAGGAGCTTCATCTCTCCCGGATAGATGCCGCTTTGCAAGCGATTGAAGACGGCTCTTACGGCATTTGCCGCACTTGCGGCGAGCCGATTCCGACAGAGCGCTTGGAGGCTTTGCCGGACAGTCTCTACTGTATACAACATTCGCCGCGGCAGCAAATTTCAACCGACCGCCCTGTAGAAGAATCAGTGCTTGCTCCCCCATTCGGCAGAACCAATCTGGATGAGCATGATTCCTACAACGGCTTTGACGGTGAAGATGCTTGGCAAATCGTCGAGCAATGGGGCAATGCCGATTCTCCAGCCATGTCCGAAAATCCCGATGCCGATGATTATGAGCATATCGGAACGGAAGCGGAGGAAAATGACGGCTTTGTCGAGTCGCTGGAAAGCTTTCTCGCTACCGATATTACAGGCCGAGAGGTGTCGGTTGTCCGAAATCGCCAATACCGCAATTATATCGAGAACGGCGAAGGTGATCCTCTTTTAGAGGACAATTTTGAAGACTAAAATTAACGTTAGCCAAAAGGGCGGCATAGCTCAGCAGCTTCATTCATGACTAGGCCGCCTTAATACGTTTTACCCTCCAACTGAATTTGTACGATTCGTACAATATCCGCGATATAATCCCCGATAATCGGTAAATTAAGCGCCCCCAATATTTGAAGCACATACAGAATCGTCGCTGCAAAAAAAGTAAACCCGATTGCGATGCCGACGCCCCTTGCCGTCCCTGCAAGCACGTTGCGCCAAATGAGCTTAAATGGATGATGCACCAAATCGACGTAATCGGCGATTTGTGATTTTTCCATATCGATGGCGATTTTATTGAGCATCTCCTGAACGCGGTTAAGCGAGCGTTCAATTCCTTCATGCTCATGTTCATGCCCGGATACTGAAGCTTCATTGCCTTTATTGCGGCCGTTATCATTCTTTTTCATACTCATGCGGCTTTCCCCCTTGGCATATAGAAAGGAAAAACGAGGCCTTGCTGGAAGGCACTCGTTTGTTGTTTTCCTTATACTATATCCTTAACCACATTGCCTGTATGCTTAACCGCGGATGAGAATTCCGATTTCTTTCTCGCCCAGCTGTACGCGCTCCATATCAGGGGCCGACTCGAAGGCTACGCTGCTTAGCAATACATTGTCTTGAAGCACGTCGCCAAACGCATCAAGCGAAGCCTTCAGCTCGCTGTCCACATCAAGCACAAGATCTACGCGCTTCTCGATTGGCAGATCGAGCTTTTTACGCGTGTCCTGAACAGCGCGGATTACTTCACGTACCCAGCCCTCTTGCTCAAGCTCCGGTGTAATGTCCGTGTTCAGCGCGGCAGTCACGCCGTTGCCCGAAGCGGAAGCGAAGCCCGATTTGGCTTGCTTCTCAACCAGCAGCTCGTCAACCGTAATCTCGATCGTTTCGCCATCGGCGGAATTGAAGGTCAAGCTGCCTCCGTTGACGGCATCGCGGGTCTGATCCGCAGTCAGCGACTTCAAATAGGCTTGGATCGGGCCGACGTTTTTGCCGTATTTTTTACCCGCTACTTTCAAATTAAGCTTCAGCGTGAAATCGACAAGGCCGCTGTCGCTGTTTTGCACGATGATCGATTTGACGTTGATCTCGTCTTTAATGATCTCTTCGTATTCCGCCAGCTCAAATTCACGATCCAGCGATACGATCAGCTCGGACAATGGCTGACGGGTTTTGATGCCTGTCTCGTTGCGGACGCTGCGCGCCAGCTCGACGATTTGCATCGCGCTCGCCATATCCCGCTCCAGCGTCTCATTGATCACCGATGCGTCTGCTGCAGGATAATCAGCCAGGTGGACGCTTCCGCCTCCGCCCAGATTGCCGTATACTTCTTCCGCAAGCAGCGGCGCGTAAGGCGCAATGACGCGGGAGAGCGTCAGCAGCACTTGGCGCAGCGTCTGGTAAGCGGCGATTTTATCGGCCGTCAAGCCGCTGCCCCAGAAACGGTCACGGGAACGGCGGATGTACCAGTTGCTCAGCTCGTCAACGAAAGTTTCAATCGCTCTCGCCGGATTCAGGAAGTCGTTGACCTCAAGACCTTTGACAACATTCTGGATCAGGCTGTTCAGTCTGGATACGATCCAGCGGTCCAGCTTGTTGCCGGATTGCGCCTCGGCGTGCTCTTCATGGTTGAAGCCGTCGATCGATGCATACAAGGCGTAGAACGCATGCGTGTTGACGATTGTATCGATGACTTTCGACTTGGCTTCGCCTACGATGCCGCGCGAGAAGCGTTTGCTGTTCCACGGCGCGCTGTCCGACAGGAGCGCCCAGCGGAATGCATCCGTACCGTATTCGTTGATGATTTCCCAAGGATCGATAACGTTGCCTTTGGATTTGGACATTTTTTGCCCGTTCTCATCCAGGATATGTCCAGTCGAGATAACAGCTTTATATGGAGCTTTGCCGTTATACAGCGTCGATACAGCCAGCAAGCTGAAGAACCAGCCGCGCGTCTGGTCGATGCCCTCGCAGATCATGTCCGCCGGATACTGATCCGCGAACTGCTCCGCGTTCTCGAACGGATAATGCTGCTGTGCAAACGGCATGGAGCCGCTGTCGAACCATACGTCGATAACTTCCGGCGTCCGGGTCATGACTGCACCTTCTGCGAATGGCGATTTCAATTTGATCTCATCGACATATGGCTTATGCAGCTCGATATCCTCCGGCACTTCGCCAACTGCCCGCTCACGCAAGTCCGCAATGCTGCTTGGGGCGTATTCCTTGCCTGTCACTTCGCATACCCATACGTTCAGCGGCGTTCCCCAATAACGGTTCCGGCTGATGTTCCAGTCGATCAGATCCTCAAGGAATTTGCCGAAGCGTCCTTCACGGATGTGGCCCGGGTACCAGTCAACGCCGTTGTTGTTGGCGATCAGCTGATCCTTAACCTTCGTCGTCTCGATGAACCAGCTCTCTGTCGCATAGTAGAGAAGCGGCGATTTGCAGCGCCAGCAGAACGGATAGCTGTGCTCGTAACGTTCTTTGGAGAAGAGCAGTCCGCGCTCGCTAAGCATTTTCACAATATCAACGTCGCAGTCTTTCACGAAACGGCCCGCAAGGTCCGTCACTTCATCGATGTAGCGGCCGGCATTGTTGACAACGCTCAGCATACTGATGCCGTTCTGGCGGGCAACCTTGTAGTCGTCCTCACCATGTGCTGGTGCAATGTGGACGATACCGGTACCGCTCGTGTCGCTGACGAAATCGCCAGGGATAACAACGTGGCCTTTCTCGATCGGCACATAACGGAATGGCGGCTCATAGCTAAGTCCGACCAACTCCGACCCTTTAACAGTCGAAAGCGTCTCGTAGCCTTCCTTCAGCACATCGTAGGCCAGGTTTTTCGCCACGATATAGACTTCGCCGTCTTTGGAAGCGCGGATGTATTCCAGCTCCGGATTAACCGCAAGTGCCACGTTAGCCGGCAGCGTCCAAGGCGTCGTCGTCCACGCCAGAACAAACTCGCCGGAATCCTGCAGCTTGAACTTCGCTGTTGCACTCAGATCCTTCACATCTTCGTAGCCTTGAGCCACTTCATGCGAGCTGAGCGTCGTCTGGCAGCTCGGGCAATACGGGCTGACGCGATGTCCGCGGTACAGCAGCCCTTTGCTGTGAATCGTCGATAACACATGCCATACGCTTTCGATATATTCGTTTTTCAGCGTGATGTACGGATTGTCGAGGTCGGTCCAGTAGGCGATCGCTTCTGTCAGCTCGCGCCATTGCTTCTCATAGACGAATACGCTGTCTTTGCATTTTTTAATAAACGCTTCAACGCCGTAATTCTCGATCTCCTGTTTGCCGGAGATGCCAAGCTCCTTCTCCACGCCAAGCTCGACTGGCAAGCCATGCGTATCCCAGCCCGCTTTGCGGACGACGCGGTAGCCGGACATCGTTTTGTAACGCCCGATAAAGTCTTTGATTACGCGGCCCAGTACGTGACCGATATGCGGAGCGCCGTTCGCTGTTGGCGGCCCCTCGTAAAATACATAGTTCGGCTTGCCCTTCCGGTTCTCGATTGATTGCTTGAACGTATCATTCTCTTGCCATTGCTTCAGCACGCGAAGCTCGCGCGCTCTTGCCTTTTCCTTCACATCTACGCGTTGCATCATCCATACCCCCTGAAAAATAAATAAAGTCCCGTCCCTGTAAAAGGGACGAGACTTGTGCTCGCGATACCACCCTCGTTCCGCTTGCGAGTCTGGACATGCTCCAGCCGCTTGCGGCACCTCTGGCGCGAATATAGCCTATTCGCGGTCCCTGTAACGGAGGACAGTCCGTCAATCCTTAGTCCTTGTACAGTCACGGCAACCGGTTGTAGAACCGTTAATTCACCTGACAACAGCAAGTTTCAGCACTGCTTCTCGGAGATGATTTTCCGCTTTCGTTCGAACGCCGGCTTTCAGCAAATCGCCAGCTCTCTGGGGAACAAACAGATTAAGCGTACTCGTTCTCGTCAATGAAGTTTCGTTCTATTGCAATTGTTAATATTAATATTTATATTTATAGCTTATCGCCGAACGGTTGTCAAATGGCTTTGCCTCATTCGGGCTTCAGCCCATTAGCCGCGTTGAAGCTGCTCGTTGAAGGAAATCTGCGATGCCGGCTGCTGGTTCTCCAGCGTATCCCAGCCGTCTTGGCTGAGCAGCTCAAGCTGAGCCTCCACAAGCGTCCGGAACCGTGCCCGGTAAATCGAAGCCTGCTTCTTCAGTTCTTCGACCTCCAGCGATACTTTACGCGACTTGGCAAGCGATTCATTAATAATGCGATCGGCGTTTTTCTCCGATTCTTTAATAATGAGCTGCGCTTCCTTCTTCGCGTTGTTGCGGACTTCATCCGCTGCTTCCTGCGCAACAATGATCGTCTTGCTCAATGTTTCTTCGATGTTGGAGAAATGGTTGAGCTTCTCTTGCAGGTTGAGCATTTGGTTCTGGAGCTCTTTATTCTCACGGATGATGGACTCGTAATCCTTGATGACCTGATCGAGGAATTCATTAACCTCGTCTTCGTCGTAGCCGCGCAATCTTCGTCCAAATTCCTTGTTATGTATGTCCAATGGCGTCAACGGCATTGGCGCACCTCCTTAACGTATTAGCCGGAAACCGGCCTAAATTCGGATATACTCGATGTGCAAAGGATTCGACAGTTGTTACCAAAATCCTTCAAAGCCGCTAAATAAATTTGCCAATGCGCACGCGGATTCTGCCCTTTTTCGTCACGCCGTCCGTTTCCAAAACCTTGAAGCGGCCAAGCCCTTTAATCGAAACGACGTCCCCCATCCCAAGCTGCTCGGAAGGATTCTCTACCGTCTTCCAATTCACTCGGCATCTGCCCGCGCGGATCGGATCGACGATTTTTGTCCGGCTTATCCGGTGTACATCACTTGCAATGCCGTCCAGCCGCATAGACGCCACTGTAAACGTCATTTCCTGAAGCTCCGGCACGACAGCTTGCAATTGATCCAGCGGAATGACATCGGTCATCACGTTGACACGGTGCACCTGTCTAAGGTGTATATTTAAGTAATCGGCAATTGTATCAAGAATAATGATATGGCAAAACGATTCATGCACATGAATATCGCCAATCCGGTCTCTTTTAATGCCAAGTCCTAGAAGCGCACCCAAATAATCGCCATGGTCCAGACCTTCGAGGGAAGCGGAGCCGCCATTCACCGCAAGCACGGATAGTCCGGCAGGCTCATCCTCCAGATACATATATTCAGGAGCAATGATCGCCCGCCGGCGCTCCGCTTCCGGATAGCCTCCCTCAAACCGGATCTGTACATCCGGATTGCGGTTGGCCAGCGCCTCAATAATCTGAGATTGTCTCGGGTCCAAAAAATCGGTCCGCTTCAGCTCATGCTGCTGGGCGGACCGTTCAATCCATTCCCAAGCCCGGTCGACAAAAGCTTTCTCGTCCGGGTGGAAATGTTCATATATCGTTGGTTTCATACCAAAGTCATCCTTTGTCTAGAATAAACCGATAAAAAACTCAATTACGGCAACTACGCCGAGTGCGATAAAGCGCAAAGCGAAAATCGCCACGATTGGAGAGATGTCCAGCATTCCTCCGATAGGAGGAATGAATTTGCGGAAGATGCCCAAGTACGGCTCTACGACTTTGCCGAGCATTTGGCCGATAAAACTTTCCCTTGCATTAGGCAACCAAGAGAGCAATACGTAAGCGATAATTAAAAACCAGTAGATCTGTTGAAGACCCATTATTACATCAGAAACGGTCAATTCAAGGTCACCTCATTTTATTGTAATCGTTATCCTCCGCCAGCATTTCCGTGATGGTCCCTTGTATTTCTACCGAATCCGGTGTGCACAGAAAAATGTTCGGGCCAAGCTTCGAAATATTCCCGTTAAGCGCGTATACTGTTCCGCTTAAAAAATCGACGATCCGAACGGCCAGATCAGTCCGCACGCGCTGCAAATTAACGATGACCGCCCTGCGTGAACGCAAGTGATCGGCAATTTCTTGCGCTTCATCATAGGAACGGGGCTCATTCAGAACGACTCGGACATTTTTCTGAGAATGAATGCTGACGATATTGTTGGTGTTCTTCGTATTTTTACGTGATTCGAAGGGCGAGGTTTCAACCTCCTGCTCTTCTGTCTGCGTAACCCGTTCCCGTTCGACGACTTCTTCTTCATCCTGGAGGCCGAGATAATTCATAAACCGGTTAATAACGCTCATCAGATCATCCCTCTTTTCCCACTAATATTGTACCAAGTCTGATCCATGTTGCCCCTTCCTCAATCGCTACTTCAAAATCATTGGACATGCCCATCGACAGCTCCGTAAGCGGCTGCTCCAGTTCTACTTGCTCGTTCAGCTCGTCCCGTAATTGGCGAAGCGCACGAAAGATTGGCCGCGTCGCTTGCGCTTCCGTCTCATAAGGCGCCATCGTCATTAGACCTACCGGCTGCAAATGAGGGTAATTGCGAAGCTCAGCCAAGAAATCCCGTACTTGCTCCGGAGGCAATCCATGCTTGGAATCCTCACCCGAAATATTGACTTGAATAAAGCACGGCACCTTGATGGCGAGCTGGGACGCTTGCTTGTTAATCGCCTGTGCGAGCGACAGCCGGTCCAGCGAATGTATATATGTAAATTTGCCGATGACGTCCTTCGCCTTATTCGTTTGCAGCGAGCCGATAAAATGCCATACCGCTTGTCCATTCTGTCCTTCGGCTTCTGGTCCGCTGATCGCTTCCCACTTCCGCTGGGCATCCTGCCAGCGGTTCTCGCCAAGATGATGCAGGCCAAGCCGGTAAGCTTCCTCGGCTGTCTGCAGCGAGACGTATTTCGTCACCGCAATAACGTGAACGTCTTCCCGCTTCCGCCCGCTTCGTTCGCAGGCCTCTGCAATTCGTCTCTCTACTTCTTGGATTCTGTCTGTCAATTGTGTCATATCAACCATCACCTCTCCCGGATACCGATCCAGCTGGCCATCCGGCCGGTGGAGCCGCCTTCCATACGATGGGAAAAAAACTTTTCCCGATTGCATCCCGTGCACCACTTTGACAATTCGATATGAATCGGCAAAATTCCTGCTTTTATCATAATCTGTCGGTTAAATTGTTTCAAGTTTACCATAGCTTTGCCATTTGGCATCCTTTTCATCAAGGAATCATCCGCTTCCGCGGCCGTTCCATACGCTGCAAAACGGCTGGCAAGCTCATCTAACCGATCGATTACGATTCCATCCACCTCATAGCAGCAGTCGTCAATCGACGGGCCGATTGCCGCTCTCACCTGCTCCGGCTTCGTTCCGTAACGATCTGTCATCGCCTGAACCGTCTTCGCCGCGATCTCCAGCACAGTCCCCTTCCAGCCCGCATGAGCAAGCGCAACCGCTTCATGCTCCGGATCATAGAAATACAGCGGAACGCAATCGGCATAAAAAGAAGCCAGAAGCACGCCCGGCACATCCGTCATAATCGCATCTGTATCCTGAATTGCGGAGTCGCGGGAAAGCCGGCCTCTGCCCCGGTCTTCCAGCCCGATATGCCGCACCTCGCAGCCATGCACCTGCTCCCCGCAAGTCCATGCTTCAAACGGCCAATTCAGCGCCTCCGTCAGCAGGCTCCGGTTGCGGACGACATCCTCGTCGCGGTCATTAACATGAAGCGCTAAGTTTAGCGAGGTCCATGGCGCCCCGCTTACTCCTCCGTCACGGCCTGTAAATCCTGCAGTCAGCCGTTCATTTTGCTCCAGCCATGGAGACAACAAAAAAAGCGAAGGTCCCTTCGCCGATTGTACAGCTCTAAATGTTTCCATCCGGCACTCACCTCTGATAGCAGTTTACCGTGTTATGAGCGGGCGTGCAAATCTTCTTCTTCAATACGCGGCTTCGTATCGTCCATCCGAACCAGCACAACGTCTGTACCGATCTTAACGATATTGCGCCATGGAATGACGACTTCTGTGCCGCCGTTCCCGAACAGCCCCATAAATCTTGTATATTGCGGGATAACGATGGAGTCAATGCGGCCTTGACGCAGATCGAGCTCCAAATCGCTCACCTGCCCCAGTTTTTTACCGTCGACAATATTAATAACATCCTTCGTTTGAAAATCGGATATTTTCATTTCGCTTCACCACTTTTCCAGCGGAGTCGGGTTGAATGGGCGTTTGCCGCCCTCTTCTATATTTATATGTGGGATTTGCCCAAAATGTCCGATTCTGCGAAAAAAACAAATCCCCCGCCTGTTGCGAGGGATTCGGATGCTTATTTGGAACTGAAGCTTAGTTATTAGTTCTCGCGGTACAAATCAAGCTGATTCGTGTTGTTCATATCAAAGGATGTCCTAAACGTTTCCATGAAAGCTAAGATAACACGATCCCGCTCGCCAACAATATTGCCGTTACCGCTATTGTCTGTACCGAATGTAATCTGATAAATGCGGTCGCCAACTTGAATGCTCCAATATTCATCGTACAGTATGGAGAATGCATAATTCTGCGAAGTGGACACCACGCTGAATTCTCCTGCCGGCACCTTGGCGAATCTGGTTTCCATCACTACTTTCGAAGGATGGAGTTCTGCTATTTGTTGCTCCTGCAATTGCTTCAAGGTTAACTTCTTCTCGCTTTCCCTTACGCTGAATATGACAGAATACTGGCGATCCTTTGTAAATCCCTCAACGAAATAACAGTTCTCACAGCCCTCTCTTGCTTTTTCAAGCAAGTCAGGTGTAAACCCTTTAGGGGCCGCAATGGACCAGCCCTTGCTGCTATCACCGATTCGATATTTGCTGTCGACGACCGGTCGATTCACGCCCGTAATCCGAATCTCTTTGGTCTTGGCGTCGTAAGCGATCTTCCCGCCCAGCTTCTCCACAAATTCTCTAAGGGGAACCATGAGAGAACCTTTTTTCTCCACCGGTGCAGTGGAGAGCTCGAATGTTTCCGTCTTATTCGTCACATTCCCCTCCTGCCCCTTACGCTGGCCAATCACGAAGGAAAACCACTGCTTTTCGTATAACCTCGTCTTTAATAAGAAGCGTTTATCCTCCTTGTCGTAGCTATAATCCAGCCTGAACATCCGAATTAGGACGTTGGCAGGACCCATCGTAATACCGTTCTTTTCGTAGACAGGTTGAACTTTCATCTCCATGCCGTTCACTACTGCGGTAGTGCTTCCAAGCTTCAGCACCGCGTCAGAGCGCAGCGGTTTGTGCAGGCTGCTCTCCACAGTCGAGGCAGCGGTTGCAGTGCCGATAGGCATGCAGATCGCAAAGCACAGCATCATGAAAACCAACGATAAATAAGTTCGGCTTGCCTTCTTCTGTTTACTTTGTCTCATTTGTTCCTCCATCTTAACCCATGAAATGTAATGCTATTGATTAGGCAGCAAATTGACTTTCTTCCATATTTTATATAATCGACTAGTAAATTTCAATGAAAAAGACGAGCCCCGTACTGCTTCGAGGCTCGTCTTTCATGTGCTTACGTCTTCACATGCTTCTGCATTTGCTGTATCGCTGATTTTTCCAGTCTCGATACTTGAGCTTGCGAAATGCCGATTTCATCGGCCACTTCCATCTGCGTCTTGCCTTCGAAAAACCGCATGGACAAAATCATCTTTTCGCGGTCATTGAGCTTGTGCATCGCTTCTCTTAACGCGATTTCTTCAATCCAGGATACATCCTTGTTCTTATCGTCGCTAATCTGATCCATCACATAAATCGGATCGCCGCCATCATGGTAGATCGGTTCGAATAACGATACCGGGTCTTGAATAGCGTCCAGAGCGAAGACGACATCTTCCTTCGGCACATTCAGCGCCTCCGAAATTTCGAATATCGTCGGTTCGCGGGAATTCTGATTCGTTAAGCTGTCACGCACCTGCAACGCTTTATAAGCAATGTCCCGCAGGCTTCGCGAGACGCGAATCGGGTTATTGTCACGCAAGTAACGGCGGATTTCCCCGATGATCATCGGGACGGCATAGGTGGAGAATTTTACGTTTTGGCTAAGGTCGAAATTATCGATCGCCTTCATAAGTCCGATGCAGCCGACTTGGAATAAATCGTCTACAAATTCTCCCCTATTGTTAAACCGTTGAATAACGCTAAGCACAAGCCTCAAGTTGCCGTTAACTAATTTCTCTCTTGCTGCCCACTCATTTCGGGTTTGCAACGCGGTGAACAACTCCCGCATTTCGGCATTGGTCAGGACAGGCAGTTTCGAAGTATCCACTCCACAGATCTCGACTTTATTTCGGGTCAACGTGATTACCTCCCAAGGAGAAACATTAATGTACATTATCTCCTTGGACCCCTTTTTTATTCCTCCGCTGACAATGCCGCCCTACCCTGCGCCCTGCTTGATTTTTATACCATTTTATTAAATTCCTTGCGCAAACGCTTAATAATTCTTTTTTCCAGGCGGGAAATATAGGACTGGGAAATGCCGAGCAAATCAGCAACATCCTTTTGCGTTTTTTCCTCGCCGTCCGCTAATCCGAAGCGCAGCTCCATAATAATCCGCTCCCTTTCGGACAGCTTATCCAGCGCCTTGTGAAGCAGCTTGCGGTCAACCTGCTCCTCGATATTGCGGTAAATCGTATCATTCTCCGTACCGAGCACATCAGACAGCAGAAGCTCGTTGCCATCCCAATCGATGTTAAGCGGCTCGTCAAAAGAAACCTCCGTACGCGTCTTGCTGTTGCGGCGCAAATACATCAAAATTTCGTTCTCGATACATCGAGATGCGTAGGTTGCGAGCTTGATTTTTTTCTCCGGGTCAAACGTATTAACCGCTTTAATCAGGCCGATCGCCCCAATGGAGACGAGGTCCTCGATATGAATGCCAGTATTCTCGAACTTGCGCGCAATATATACGACCAGTCGCAGATTGCGTTCGATCAGCATCGCACGAATCGCCGAGTCTCCAGATGGCAGCTTATCCAGCAAATACTCTTCTTCCTCGCGGGTCAAGGGCGGCGGGAGCGCCTCGCTGCCGCCGATATAGTAAATCTGTTCACCTTTTAATCCGAATAAAATCAAAACTCTATAATAATATAACTGCAGGACTAATTTCCATTTGACGAGCATCCGGCCCATCCCTCCCCGGTAAGTTGTAGGTTTCTCATGCAACAATCGATCATTGGTTGTTCTGAACGAGAGTCGGATGGATAATCGCTTGATAAGCGCTGTCTGCCGTAAGCTTGCCGCCATCTAAACCAACGAGCACCTTCTTGTTGACAAACACCTGTCCTTCCCGCTCGATCCGAACAAAATCCGGCTTCAAAGCGAGCATAAATTGCGACCCGCGGTTTACTCCCCGATAGGGAACGAGCCTCAATTTGTCCTGCCATTCAAAATGCTCCCCGCCCAGTCCTGCTACCAGCCGATCTACCTGCTCCTCCCGGATGCACTGCAGCCATGATGGCGGCAGCTGTTCCGACCAGAGCGAGGCCTCCACGACCATAACCGGCGTTCGAGTCAGCGGATCATACAATTGATTGCCGGTATCGACCAGTCCGATGCATCGCTGTTCCAGCTCATCGATACAGATCGTCACTTCAGCTAGATGAGTTTGCACCAGCTCCCTTTCCCGGCGCTGCGTCAACACGGTGCGGTATATATACAGACCGATACAAAACGCTGCCAACAAATAGATGAAACCCATTTTTAATTCAACCTGCATGCCGCCTTTAATGAAATTGACGGTTCGCCATACCTCGCCCGAGCCTTGCATCAACAAATAATGAATGCCGATAATCGCCCCGGCTGCTACGAAATTAACTGTGTAGAAGGCTGCGATATTTCGTAAAAAATGCTGCAGCGAGACGAAACGGAAAGCGACCCACAACATGAGCAGCGAGACGGATACCTTCACAAGAAGCGTAAACAGAAACGACAGCTGCGGGTACAGCATCATAACAACGTAACTGGCGCCAATAGCCGACGCTGACAGCACCCGCCACGGGCTCGCTCTCATATGACGTACCCAAGCCGTCGTCAACAGCAGGCTGCCGTCCACTAGCAGCTCTCGCAAAAACATTACATCGACATAAACAGCCACGGCGTCACCTTCCTGCGATTCCGGCCGCTAGCGAATGGCCGGCACCCGGAGAGAACGATTGACATCAGTATATTCAAATCCTATTTCAAAGTCTGTCTAATCATGACGAGATGATAGAACTTTTTTTGTCGATCCTCCATATAAAAAACGGCATAGATTAACATCGTCAGCATCATCGTCTCTACTCTGATCCGACAGTTTCCTAATCGATAAGAGATGAGATACCTTCCGTGAAATAGTGAAAGGCTGCGAAAATAATAGCGGTATGCCCGCTTGGAGCACTTCTGCAGATTCGTGCAGAATGGTAATCGACGCCAGGAAGGGGCGCGTTATTGCCGAACTTAGACGGAGAGACGATGCGTGTTATGTCGATTGGGAGAGGGAAGATTGAACGAAGAATGTGAGAAAGCGCAGTGTATCTCAAAATGACTGCTAGTCTTGTGCAATGCAGCGCAAACTGCAGCCATCAGTCCGCTGCTTGGTGACTCGCAATACAGCGAACTATATATCCCTGCCTGGTGACGCAATATGGACAAACTGATGCGCTTATTCCACTGCTTGGTGACTCGCAGTACACAAGCCGCTGCGCTGAGTTACACTAACCGGAGGTATGCAAAGCTGTATAACCTGATAGGCCATGTTCCACTGTATCCTCGCGCACAAAGCCGCACAGGTTGATATGCTCAGTTGCCTTGTTAATGTTGCTTCTAACGGCTCGGAATTGCGAGGTAACTTACGAGGAGGTCTAACCGGTACATAATTTCGCTATACGCGAAGTTTTTTCTTTATCTTCGGCTCAAAAGCTAGATTTGTGAGTCATAAGGTAAGAAAGTTCATACTGGAGGAACTCTATTTCTTAATAGGGATGTACTTATTCGGCGGAATCGAGCTAATTGGAGTTGTCTGGCACATGAATAAAGAAAATTCGGCAGTTATTAGCGAAATTTATGTTCATCCAAGGCTCGATGGCAACGCTTTATGTTGACCAAGTGTCAATGGCGAGGCTGCTTGCCCAGCTAGCTAACGATGAAAAACAAAAAAGACGCCTTCCACCCAATGGATGGCGAGACGTCTAATTCATAGTGTATTCAAGCTGAGACAGCTCCTATTCGCCGCCTAGCGGTCGTTGCGAGGGCGATTGCGCAAGAAGGCAGGAATTTCAAGCTGATCGCTCGAAGTGTTCGAGCCAAACGGCTTTACGTTGTTCGCAGAAGTCGAAGGCTGCGAGCTTGCCTGACGCGATTCAGGCTCCGCTTGCGGAGAAGCTGCACGGCGTACTGCCGCCGATGGCTTATGTTCAAAGCCGGTAGCGATAACCGTTACTTTAATCTCATCCTTCAGCTCTTCGTCAATGATCGCACCGAAGATCATATTTACTTCCGGATCGGAAGCCGAAATAACGATCTCAGCCGCTTCATTGACTTCGTACAGGGACAAGTTGCTGCCGCCTGTAATATTCATAATGACGCCGCGTGCGCCATCGATGGATGTTTCCAGGAGCGGGCTCATAATCGCTTTTTTCGCCGCTTCCGCTGCGCGGTTCTCACCAGTTGCGATACCGATACCCATCAGGGCGGAGCCGCGCTCCGTCATGATTGTTTTCACATCGGCAAAGTCGAGGTTGATCAGACCAGGAACTTGAATCAAGTCAGAAATACCCTGTACGGCTTGACGAAGCACGTTATCCGCTTCGCGGAATGCTTCCAGCATCGGGGTTTTCTTATCGACGATTTCAAGCAAGCGGTCATTCGGTATAACGATCAGCGTGTCGACTTTTTCCTTCAACGCTTCAATGCCGAGCTCCGCTTGAGCGGAACGCTTGCGGCCTTCGAAGGTGAACGGACGAGTCACGACACCAACGGTCAAAGCGCCGCATTCGCGGGCGATTTCCGCGATAACAGGCGCAGCGCCTGTACCGGTGCCGCCGCCCATACCAGCTGTTACGAATACCATATCCGAGCCCTTCAGCTGGCTGATGACAAGCTCACGGGATTCTTCAGCCGCTTTCTTGCCAACCTCCGGATTTGCGCCAGCGCCCAAGCCGCGAGTCAGCTTATCGCCGATTTGCAGCTTATGCTCCGATTTTGCCAGATTCAGCGCTTGAGCATCCGTATTAACCGTTATAAATTCGACGCCCTTGACGCCGTTCTCGATCATTCGATTTACGGCATTGCTTCCGCCGCCGCCAACACCTATTACTTTGATTTGGGCAAGCTGCTCCAAATCCAAATCGAACTCCAACATCATCATTTCCCCCGATCAAATAAATTCGTTAAACATGCTTTTTATCCGTTCGAACATACCGGGTTTGGATGAAGCGGTGGAACCCGTCTTGCTTTTAGTCGTTTTCTTCACTGTACTTGATCCACGTGCTCCCATATATTTCGAGACGTATTGAATCATACCTACCCCGCTGCTGAAAGCCGGGTCGCGAACGCCAATATAATCCGGCAACGCGATGCGAACGGTAGACTCCAATTCAGCTTGTGCCAGCGCAAGCGTGCCTGGCATCGATACCGAGCCGCCTGTCAGCACATAGCCGTTCACTTTATCGCCATAGCCAAGACGGACAACTTCCTGCCGTACCAGCTGGAAAATCTCCTGCATGCGCGGTTCAATAATGCTCGCCAAATCGACCTGGGAAAATTCCTTCTCCAGGTTGCTGCCCATGCGCGTCACTTTGAACTTCACGTCCTCAGCGGAATCGCTCACAAATGCACAGCCGTATTTCAGTTTGATCTTCTCCGCTTGATCGGTTTGCGTACGCAAACCGTAAGCAATGTCGTTCGTCACATATTCGCCGCCAATCGGCAGCGTAGCAGTGGCCGCAAGTCCGCCCTGCTCATAGATCGTAATCGTCGTCGATCCTGCACCGATATCAGTCAATACTGTACCGATCGTCTTCTCGTCCTTCGTCAGCGACATGACACCCGACGCAAGCGACATAAGAATGACGTTTTTAATCCGCAGACCGGCCTTTTCCACGCATCTCATTAAATTATGTATGGCCGTTTTCGCACCGGTTACAACGGTCGCTTCCACTTCCAGACGTACGCCGATCATGCCGCGCGGATCAGAAATGCCTTCAAGTCCGTCGACCAAAAATTGCTTCGGAACCAAATTAATAATCTCTCGCTCAGGTGGCAACGCGACCACTTTAGCTGCCTGAACGACGCGTTCGATATCTTCTTCGCCTATTTCGCGATCCTCATTGGATACGGCAACGACGCCACGATTTGTCTGCAGGCCAATATGATTGCCTTGAATGCCGACATAAACGTCTGATATTTGAATGCCTACCATTCGCTCCGCATGCTCTACGGCATTGCGTATCGATTGAACGGTCTGGTCAATATCTACAATTGCTCCTTTGCGAATACCCTCCGAGTCGGCAGATCCAACTCCAATAATATTAATGGCTCCATTGTTAATCTCGCCAATAATAGCACGAACTTTGGATGTACCGATGTCCAAACTGACGATGATGTCGTTGCTGCTCAACCCGCGGCACCTCCGTTTCAACAAATAAAATTTAGCCTCAAATAGATGGCCTAGCCTAAACGTCTTTCTACATATTCAACGTAGTTGATATTTTCCCTCTTTTTTCAACAAAATTTTCATAACTCTTATTTTAATGCCCGAAAAGCGCATTCATAGCGCTCCTCGATCCCATTGGTGTCAAGTCTGTCATTAAAATGATTGACAACTAAAATTCTACCATTCTTTGAAGCTATTGAGTAGTCTATTTTTGATCTGTTTCCATATTTTCAGTAGAGTTTCCATCAAACGGAACATATGTGTCCGCCAAAAGCATCGTGATCTTGCCTGGCTCCTGCGTCTCAATGACTGCATTCAGTGCCTCGATTTTGCTTTCCAGAACAGAAATCGATGTCACGACCTCAAATTTGGTTCTCGTATAAATTTTGATCCGGTCGGGATACGCCTTGGACGGGTACGGAATAATTTCGGATAAATCGGAAAGCTGCTTGGCCGAAATTTTGCCCAGCTGCTTAGTCAGATCCATACGGAACGGATCGTCCTTCGCCCAACCCGACAGCACAGGCTTGTCCAGCAGCACATCATTGCTGATTGCCGTTACGCTCGTACCATTGGACATAATCGCGGTCATATTTCCTTCCGTGCCGATTTCGAACGCGACTACCGGATGCTCTTTCACCAAGATTTTCACAGCACCTGGAAAACGCTTCTCCACAGTTACTTCATCAATCGGCTTCAAAGCGCGAACCCGGTTTTCAATTCTTTCCTTCGAAACGCCGAAAAAAGCTTCGCCCACTTCAATATCAGCAGCTTGCTCGACTTCAGCAATGGTTGCATATTGTGCCCCGGCAACTTCAATCGATGAAATTTTGCTAATCGAAGAATTGAAGAACAAGACGGCCAAGATGACCACAAAAAGCAATAAAAGAACAGACAGCAGCTTTCGGCTGCCTTTTTTCGGGCGTTCCGGTTGTTTCAGCACAGGCATCTGAACACTCACAGCTTGTCCCTTCTTTCCATAAAAACATCCGGTCCCCCAGCTTGGCGGGATCCGGTATATGATCATTTCGAAAACTAGTTCGTAAGATTGTTAGGTACCGGGGAATTCCGGGTAATTCTTGCTCCAAGCCGGGATAACATAGACTCAATACGATCGTAGCCGCGGTCGATATGATGAATCTGCTCCACAACCGTCTTGCCGTTCGCAGCCAATCCTGCGATGACAAGCGCAGCTCCCGCTCTCAAGTCCGTCGCTTCGACGGTGGCACCGTACAACCGGGGAACTCCGCGAATAATCGCTGCGTTGAGATCCACCCGAATATCAGCGCCCATCCGGTTCAATTCGTCGACATGCTTCAGCCGGCCCTCAAAGATCGTTTCCTTCAGGATGCTGACGCCGTCGGCAAGAGTCAAGAGCACCATGACCTGAGACTGAAGATCGGTCGGAAATGCAGGATACGGAGAGGTAACAATCCGTTCGACCGCTTTCGGTCTTGACGCACTGCCTACTTTAATTATATCACCGTCTACGACAATTTGAACACCTGCGCGCCGAAGCACATGAATTAAAGAAGTCAAATGCGCCGGATTCGTGTTTTGCAGCGTTACCTGACCGCGTGTAGCCGCTGCGGCCACCATGATCGTACCGGCAACGATTCGATCGGGAATAACCTTATACCTGCATGGCTTAAGCGACTGTACCCCTTCGATCGTAATCGTATCTGTGCCGGCCCCGATAATTTTCGCGCCCATCGTGTTCAGAAAACGCTGCAAATCTTGAATTTCCGGCTCTCTCGCAGCGTTGCTGATCGTCGTCCTTCCTTCAGCCAGCACGGCAGCCATCATAATGTTCTCCGTCGCACCCACGCTCGGGAAGCTCAAATGAATGTCAGCGCCGTACAGTTTATCCGCTCTGCAAATAATTCGATTGCCCAATTCCTCAATCTCAGCGCCAAGCGCCTCAAGCCCTTGCAAATGAAGATCGATTTTTCGTTCGCCAATTGCGCAGCCGCCGGGTTGATATACCTGAACTTCTCCGAATCTTGCCAGCAATGGACCCATTAAAAAAATAGAAGATCGCATCTGTCCCATTAACGACTCCGGCACATGAGAGGTATGAGCGGCTTCCGTATCCAATACGACCGTATCCCCACTATGCTCGGCGCGGCATCCTAATTCGCGCAAAATGTTAAGCATGACCTCGATATCCAGCAGCTTAGGCACATGATCAATCGTCGTTGTGCCATCCGCCAGCAGACTGGCTGCCAATATCGGCAAAGCGGCATTTTTCGCTCCTTGGATAACAATGGATCCTGAGAGTGGTTTCCCGCCTTCAATCACCAATTTGTCCAATGTATCACCTCCGAATTACCGCTCACCCACCACCAATACTTCCGGTATTAACGAAACGCCGTACCGGTCCTGAATCGTTACTTGGATATGTGACATGAGGGTGAGAACATCTTCAGCTGTCGCTTGCCCGGTATTGATGATGAAATTCGAATGCAGCTCCGAAACTTCCGCTCCCCCAAAACGAGCCCCTTTCAATCCGGCCGCTTCAATTAATCTAGCGGCATGATCGCCAGTCGGATTGCGGAAAACGCTGCCGCAGCAAGGCAATTGCAGAGGCTGTGTACGCAGCCGTCTTTCCTTGTGCTCTGCCAGCGCTGCAGAAATTGCCAGCCGGTCGCCTGGGGCAAGCTCAAAGGCCGCTTCAAGAACCAGCCCTTTCTTCTCATGAAGAATGGAGTGACGGTAGGCAAACTGCATTTCCTCGCGTTCGTAACGAATAACTTCACCTGTTTCCGTTACTACTTCAGCTGATCTAAAAATACGTGATACATCGGATCCGTGCGCGCCTGCGTTCATGTAGACGGCTCCGCCTACCGTGCCGGGAATGCCCCCTGCAAATTCCAGTCCGCTAAGCCCTTCCTTGCTGGCCATTACGGCAAGCTTAATAAAGGAATAACCTGCTCCAGCATGAACAAGATTTCCGTCAAAGCGCACATAATCGAGTCCGTCGCGGGGTTTAATGACAACGCCGCGAATTCCTTTGTCGCTCACCAGCATGTTGGAGCCGCGGCCTAAAGAGGTCCACGGAATGCCATGCTTATGAAGCAAGCGGATGGCCGACACGAGTTCGTCTTTTCCTGCCGGGATCAGCATCAGATCGGCGGGACCGCCGATTTTCCACGTTGTATGTTTGGCCAGCGGCTCATCGAATAGCAGTTGGCCTAAACCGGCTTTTTCCAGCTCGGCTATAAATGTTTTCATGGGGTCGTACCTCCTTATGCTTCCTTGATGAAGGATGGATTTCGCTGCCGCTTCTGCGGCGTGAATGCCGCTGAATACGGGCTGCGTATACAGTAACCGGGCCCGAACGGGTGATGGTCACGATTTATAGAGTATCCTATGCCCAGCGCAGCCCGAGTGTGACAGCAGCCCATCCCTTCGCTCCCCTTGCGGAAAGCGGTCTTTCATTTCATTAATCTTTCTGGCATGGCCGATATAATTGGCTCTATAAGTTTCAGCAGCATGAAGCTGCGGCTATGCGTATGGATGTGTCTGCGGTTACAAACACAAAATGGGCGTCATGAACGCCCAAACCGGACACGCTGCCGCCCAAGGGCGGCGAATCGGCGCGGGTCCGTATCGAATAAAGCATAAACAAGACTCTACCATTTTATCTGGCATTGAAGCTTATGTCGACCATGGATGTGTATTGCTTCGTATTGCTTCATCTGGAGTAGCGTGAAATATTGAGCAAAATGCCTAGCGCCGTCAGAAGCAGCGTCAGCGATGAGCCGCCGTAGCTCACTAATGGAAGCGTAATGCCCGTTACAGGCATCGCGCCAATAACAACGCCGATATTGATCAGTACCTGTACACCGACGATGCCGGTAATGCCGACCGCCAGCAAGCTTCCGAACGTATCCGGCGCAGCGATTGCTGTCCGGATGCCCCGCCATACAAGAATAGCGAACAGCGTAATTAACGCCGCACCGCCGATAAAACCAAGCTCCTCTGAGAGAATGGAGAAAATAAAGTCAGTTTGCGGCTCCGGGAGATAGCTGAACTTCTGCCGGCTCATGCCAAGCCCCAGTCCTACCAGTCCTCCCGGGCCGATTGCATATAAGGATTGAATAATTTGATAGCCTTTGCCGAGCGGGTCCGACCACGGGTCCAAAAAGCCGGTAATCCGGTCAAGCCGGTAAGGCTCGGCAATAATGAGGCCAACAAGGCCAACGACACCAATCAGCGCAAGTGAACCCAAATGGCTGATTCTAGCCCCTGCCGTAAAGATGAGCAGCAGCGAAGCGCCAACCATAACGGCTCCCGAGCCGAGATCCGGCTGCAGCATGATTAGCCCGAAGGCTAGTCCCATCAAACCAAGCGGCGGAAGCAGTCCTCTCGTGAACAGCGTAATCGTCTGCTGCTTCTCCGCCAGCCATTTGGCCAGAAACAGCACCATCGCGAGCTTCATAAATTCCGAAGGCTGAATGCCGAAGGAGCTGATGCCGAGCCAGCTTCGCGCTCCGCCGCGTACGACGCCAATTCCGGGTATAAGTACGATGACAAGCAGCACGAAGCAGACGATCAGCGCGAGTTTGCCCCACTTTTTCCAAATTTGATAATTCGCATTCATCGTAAAGATCAAAGCACCAATGCCTAATAGAGCAAAGATAAACTGACGCTTCACATAGTAGAACTTATCGCCGAACTCATGGAAAGCGAGGACGGCGCTCGCGCTGTATACAATCACCAATCCAATGGAGAGAATGAGCGCAATCGAGATTATCATCCAGATGTCCGGGGCGGACCTGCCTTTGGCCATATTCAACACACCTCTTAGCTTGCGTAAGTAGGGACGAGCCCCCTACTTACAAGGTATGCGCCGAATCTTTAAAAATGCGCCCGCGCTGCTCATAGGATTCAAACATATCCCAGCTTGCGCATGCAGGCGACAGCAATACGATATCACCTGGCTCGGCAAGCAGAGCTGCTTGCCGCACAGCTTCCCGCAGTGTGGACTCGGCGTCCTCTACAGGTTCGACCATTCGGACACTCGCTAAACCCGCGAGCTCTGCTACAGCGGCTAGCTTCGCTCTCGTCTCGCCAAGCACGACCAGACCCTTCAGCCGGTCGCGAAACAGCGGCAGCAGCTCCATATAATCGGAGCCGCGGTCAAGTCCTCCCGCGATGAGCACAATTGGCGCGCTGAGCGAGCCAACGGACATCGTGGTTGCGATCGGATTCGTCGCTTTGGAGTCGTTATAGTATTTCACGCCGTTCACCTCGGCAGCGTACTCCAGGCGGTGTTCTACGCCCCTGAAGCCGCGCAGGGCGGCAGCAAGCGCTTGCGGGTCTGCGCCTGCGCTTAGACACGCAGCAATCGCAGCTAAAGCGTTAGCCGCGTTGTGACGGCCCGGTATGCCAAGCTCATCCACTGGCAAAATAACCGTCTCCGCGCCATCCTCACGTCGCCATACGATTTCTCTAGCTACAGCATCGTTCTCTGCGTCTGCATCTTTCGTAAATGGCGGCTCTACGCAAACGCCTTGCTCGAGCTTCTCATATAACGAGAACGGCAATACACGGCCCTTCACGCGAGCAGCAATTCCGCGGCACACGGGATCATCCCAGTTCAGCACAGCAACGTCATCGCTGCTCTGATTGGCAAACAGCTTTTCCTTCGATGCGACGTAGTCTTCCATGCCGCCGTGATAGTCCAGATGGGTTTCTGCGATATTGAGCAGCAGCGCCACCTTCGGACGGAAAGCGCCAGTCCCTTTCAATTGAAAGCTGCTAAGCTCGGCGACAATCCAGTCATCGGCGCTTGCAACGAGGGCCGCTTCACAAAGCGGTGTACCGATGTTGCCGGCGATGATCGGGTTTTTGCCCGCCGCTTTAAGCAGTTCGCCGATCCAGGTTGTCGTCGTCGTCTTGCCGTTAGAGCCGGTAATGCCGATAATCGGCGCAGGCGACAGCCAATAGGCGACCTCTACCTCGGTTACGACTTCTACGCCAAGCTCCTCCGCGCGGCGGATCGGGTCAGCGGTATAAGGGATGCCCGGATTTTTGACAAGCAGCGCCGTTTGCTCCGTGACAAGATCGTCCGGGTGATATCCGCATAGCACAGAAATGCCCAAAGCAGTCAGTTCATCCGCTTCGGGGCATAATTCACGTTCTTTTTTATCGTTGACAACAACGTCCGCTCCGAGGGCATGGAATACCTTTGCCACACTAACGCCGCTTCTGGCTAGGCCCAGTACGACCACCTTGCGGCCCCGGTAAGATTCCGGATGGTTCATCATTCAGCAGCTCCTTTTTGTATGTAGAAAAGCTAAAATGCATGGCTTTGTCCTCTGCATATTTATATATAGATGATACCTAATAAAAAGCATTAAGGACAACAAAATGTATGTTCGCATTTTGTTGTCCTGCATATTTGTGTGATGCTGCTGCTAGAATACGCGTGCGAGCGCCAGTCCCACAAGGGCGAATAAAAGTCCAACGGTCCAAAAAACAGAGACAACCCGCCACTCGGACCAGCCCGACAGCTCGAAATGATGATGAATCGGACTCATTTTGAAAATACGCTTGCCGCGAAGCTTGAATGAGCCGACTTGCAGGATGACAGACAGCATCTCCAGTACGAACACGCCGCCTATGACGATGAGCAGCAGCTCCGCCTTGGCCAGAATGGCAACCGCCGCGATGCCACCGCCGATACCAAGCGACCCTGCATCCCCCATAAACACCTTCGCCGGATGGGCGTTGAAGACGAGGAAGCCGAGCACTGCTCCGATCATCGCTGCGGAGAAAATCGCCGATTCATGCGCCGAAGCCTGAAGCGCAACTAGCGTAAATGCGCCAAAGGCGATAGCGCTCGTCCCCGACAGCAGGCCGTCCAGCCCGTCGGTAAAGTTGACCGCGTTGCTCGCGGCAAACATGATGATAACGACGAAAGGATAATAGAACCAGCCCATGTCAAAGCCCCAGCCAGTCAATGGTACGGATACGACCGTGCTATGATTCATATTGTACAATTGCGCGCATACGATGATGGAGAATAGCAGCTGGCCGAACAGCTTTTGACGGGCCGTCAGTCCAAGCGACCGTTTAAATACGATTTTAATATAATCGTCTAGAAAACCAACAAGTCCAAAGCCGATGGAGGCTGTCAGAAGCACCCAAAACTCAGGTGTCTTATCCGAAAATTTCAGAAAAGAAATGAGCAGCGCCAGCATAATGATAATGCCGCCCATCGTAGGCGTTCCGCTTTTTTTCAAATGGCTTTGCGGGCCATCCGTCCTGATTTGCTGTCCGAACTTCATCCGTCTGAGCAGAGGAATGAATAATGGTCCGAGCAGTAACGCTAGCAGAAATGATGCGCCTAATGAAAATAAAATGACCATCATATCCATTTCCTCACCCCACTTCCAAAGTTTGAACGATTTGTTCCATTCTCATGCCCCTGGACCCTTTGACGAGCACCAGATCGCCAGGTTCCAGCCGAGCCTTCAGCCACTGTGCAAGTTCATCTTTATCCGCAAAATGAGCGACAGAATCGGCTCCGAGAGCCGCTTTCGCTCCCTCTGCCGTCCGCTCCGACAGCTTGCCGAGCGTCAGCACCGCATCCGCCTTCTCCGGTGTAACATAAGCGCCTGCCTCGTAATGAAGCGACTCCTCCTCCGGACCCAGCTCCAGCATATCGCCGAGCACGATCCATTTCTTCCGGAAGCCTTCCAGCTTCTCTACCAGATCGATAGCGGCCCGTACGGCCGTCGGATTCGCATTGTAGGCGTCATTGAGAATCATCGCCCCATTATACGCTCGAACCGGCTGAATGCGCATCCCGGTCAGCGCAAGCCCGGCCAAGCCGGTACGAAGCTGCTCGCTAGATACGCCAAGACGGCGTCCAATTGCAATCGCAGCAAGCGCATTGCTCACATTATGCTGGCCCGGCACCGGAATTGCATATGGCGCATCGGAAGCTTCCCCTTGACGAATGACCGTAAAGGAGGACGATACGGCACCTATATCAATATTCGCAGCCGACCAGTCATTTGTGTCCTCCAGCCCGAAAGTTTGCAGCTCAAGCCCTTCAGGAAGCTCCATCGTTGCAAGCTCTGCCTTAAGGAGCGGCTCGTCGCCGTTGTACAGCAGCAGGCCGCGTGATTGCAGCCCCTGCACAATTTCCAGCTTCGCTTTTGCGATTCCTTCGCGGGAGCCAAGCTGAAGCAGATGGGCATCGCCAATATTCGTAATGATTGCAATATCTGGACGGGCAATGTTCGTCAGCAGCTCAATTTCGCCGAATCCGCTCATTCCCATCTCCAGAACGGCGCAATCCGTCTCTTCATCCAATTGAAGTACAGTCAGCGGCAAGCCGATATGATTGTTCAGATTGCCTTCTGTCTTATGAACGCGATATGACGTGCCAAGTGCGGCAGCTACCATATCCTTCGTCGTCGTTTTGCCATTGCTTCCGGTAATGCCGATTACCCGCACGTACAGCTCTTCCCGGTAAGAGGAGGCAAGCTGCTGCAGCGCCTTGAGCGTATCCCGCACTTTAAGCAGCGGAGCGTCGGCTAAAGCCTCCGGCACCTCGCGCCCCGATTGCCACATTGCAGCTGCAGCTCCGTCTTTCAACGCCTGCTCCACAAATTGATGGCCGTCAAAATTATCGCCAACGAGCGGAATGAACAGCTGTCCAGCTTGAACACGCCGCGAATCGGTCCCAACGCCTGCAATACGGACGTCGGCATCCTTCTTATTCCATTTGGCACCGCACATGCCGGCTATTTGCTCCAAATTTCGATTAATCAATGTAGTAATCCCCTTATCGCTTCTTTCGCCACGAGACGATCGTCGAAATCATGTGTTACGCTTCCGATGATTTGATACGTTTCATGACCTTTCCCCGCAATCAATACTACATCGCCGGGGCTTGCCATTTCAACCGCTTTTTCAATTGCCGCGCGGCGGTCGACCTGCAGCTCATAACGGTCTGGTGCCACTTTGTCGGCAATGAGGGCCGCTTCAATATCTTTAAGTATAAGTGCAGGATCCTCAGTTCGCGGATTATCAGAAGTAACGAGAACATAATCAGCATATTTGGCAGCAATCGACCCCATAAGCGGACGCTTGGTCTTATCGCGGTCTCCGCCGCAGCCGAACACGCAGATGATGCGCGGCGGAGCAAGCTCCTTTACTGCCCGCAGTACGTTTTCCAAGCCGTCGGGCGTATGGGCATAATCGACGATAACGGCAAAGCTTTGACCCGCTTGCACCGATTCTACCCGCCCTGGCACGCCAGGAACAGCTTCAAGACTCGTCTTCACCTGCTCCAGAGGCACACCTTCTATTAAAGCGGCAGAAATGGCAGCCAGCGCGTTGTAGACGTTGAACTTGCCGACCATCTGCAGCGTAATATCCGCATCGCCGCGGAAGGTGCTCACATGGAATGAGGTTCCCTGCGCTGTAATAGAAATGCCGGAGGCACGCACATCTGCATCATTATCGATACCGTAAGTGATGACCTCGGCTGCTGTCATTTTAATAAATTCATTGGAGGCCGCATCGTCAACGTTGAGAACTGCGAAGGAGCGGTCCTGCTCCCGCGCCGGATATTCATTGCCCAGCCGTGAGAAAAAAAGTCCTTTGGCCGCTGCATATTTTTCCATCGTGCCATGATAGTCAAGATGATCCTGCGTCAGGTTCGTAAAGACGGCTGTACGGAACCGGCAGCCCTTTACCCGCCCTTGATCCAGCGCATGAGAGGATACCTCGATCGCGCTATGGGTCGTCCCCGCGTCGCGCATATCCGCCAAATAGCGCTGCAGCTGCAGCGCTTCAGGCGTCGTGCCCGACATTGGGATCGACTTGCCCGCATATCGCATTTCTACCGTACCGATAACGCCTGCGCTTTTGCCATTGTCATTCAATATTTGTTCGATCAAATAAGTTGTCGTCGTCTTGCCATTCGTACCTGTAACGCCAATCAAGCTAAGCGAACGGCTGGGATGGCCGTAGAAATGATCAGCCAGAACGGCCATCGCAACCCGGCTGTCCTTGACGATCAGCTGAGGCGCATCGATATCAAGCTTGCGCTCGGTGACGAAAGCAGCAGCCCCGCTTTCGAAAGCCTGAGGTGCATAATCGTGCCCGTCGACCGTATGGCCGGGCAGGCAAATAAACAAGTCGCCCTTCTGGACGCTGCGGGAATTTGTCTCCAATCCCGATATTTCGGTGTCTCCGGCGCCAACAAGCCGGGACGTTATGAGAAGTTCAGCCAATTCACTCAATAGCATGCTGCATGCCTCCTAGTCATATTGCTTCAACTACCATTATAGTCAATGGGAATGGGATATATCATCCTCATCGCCCAAATAAATCCGTATCGTCGAGCCGCGGTCTACACGCGCTCCCGCGGCCGGTGCCTGACGGATGACGGTATTGCCGGACCCTGCGGACGTCAGATTGAAATTCATATTCATATCTTCATAGATATCCGAGACGGTCTTGCCAACGAGATTCGGCACGGTTACAACCGGCGTCTCGCCCGGCTTATAATTACGGGTAATTTGCTTGTCTCTGGCAGGCACTTGAAGAATCGTCAGCGCGTCCTCCATAATGTTGCGAACGATCGGCGCCGCAACGACCCCGCCGAATTGAATGCCCTGCGGATTGTCGACGGCAACATAGACGACGATTTGCGGGTCATCCGCCGGCGCGAAGCCGATGAACGACACGATGTGCTCATTCGGCGAATAGCGGCCGTTGACGACTTTTTGCGCCGTACCGGTTTTGCCACCGACGCGGTAGCCGTCAATAAACGCATTGCGCCCGGTGCCTTTGGCTACAACGCTCTCCAGCGCCTCCCGGACTAGCTTGGATGTCTCCTCCGAAATGACCGTACGCACCGCCTCCGGCTCGGTTCGCTCGACGACCGCCCCCGTTTCGGGGTTGATCCAGCCCTTCGTCACATGCGGCTTATAAAGCGTGCCGCCGTTGACCGCTGCCGACACCGCGGTAATCTGCTGAATCGGTGTAACCGATACGCCTTGCCCGAAAGCTGTAGTTGCCAGCTCGACCGGACCAACTTGATTCATTTTGAACATAATGCCGTTCTCTTCGCCATTAATATCGATGCCGGTTTTTGTACCGAATCCGAAGTTTTTAATATAATTGAAAAGCTTGTCTTTGCCAAGCCTTTGCCCCAGCGTTACGAAGCCCGGATTGCAAGAATTTTCCACAACCTCAAGGAAGGTTTGGCTGCCGTGGCCGCCTTTTTTCCAGCACCGCAATCTCGCGCCGCCCACCTCTATCGCGCCTGGATCGAAAAATCTTTCATTTTTCAAATCGACTTTGTTCTCTTCAATAGCTGCGGCTAATGTAATAATTTTGAAAGTCGAACCGGGCTCGTAAGTCATCCAAATCGGCAAATTCCGGTTGTATACTTCCGCCGGCACCTCATTGTATTTATCCGGCTCAAAAGTCGGACGGCTTGCCATACCGAGCACCTCGCCGTTGTTCGGGTCCATTGCTATGGCAATGATATTGTCCGCCTGCAGCTGCGCCATCGCCTGATCCAGTTCACGCTCCATGACCGACTGAATTTGCTTGTCTATCGTCAGCTGCATCGTCAGCCCTTGTTTCGGCTCAACATATGTATCCGAAGAGTTCGGCATTTGACGGCCCTTCGCGTCGGACAAGAAAGACACATTCCCTTTGATGCCCGTCAGCATATCGTTATATTTCAGTTCTACGCCCGTAAGCCCCTGATTGTCAATACCGGTAAAGCCAAGGACATGCGCAGCCAAGTCTCCAAACGGGTAAAAGCGTTTGTTGTCCTCAGCCACAACGATGCCCGGAATCGCCAGTTCGCGCACCTGCTGCGCTTTCTCCAGCGTCATTTTCCGGCCGCCGGGCTTTAGTTGGACGAGCATCGTTTTTTTCTTGTTCAGCAGCTTTAAGAGGTCATCCTCCGTCATATCCAGAAATGGAGCGAGCGTCTTTGCCGCCGCAGGCTTGTCTTTGATCTGCACGGGAATAGCCCATACGGTAGGCGAACTGACGTTATACGCCAGCTTCGTGCCGTTCCGGTCCCAAATCTCGCCCCGCTTAGCCATATAAGGAATGTCCCGCCGCCAGGAATTTTCCGCTTTGGAAGCAAGCTGCTCCCCTTCCCACAACTGTACATATGCCAACCGCAGCACAAGCGCTGCGAAAGCAATAATCCCAACGATCAGCACTGCAAAAAGACGACGTCGCAATGTGACATTCGAAACTTTCATCGATCTATCCACTCCTCGGACTTATTGTCGCAGAGCGCGCACTGGCGCTCACTCCCAAACTATTCGGGACAAGGGTGCAATAGAACAAGCTTTATCGGCGCTGCGCGAATGCCGGCCCGTTCTGCCGTTCTTGGTTCCATGCAATCGCTGCTGCGATTGATGGAGTGAACCTGCGAAAAGTCAGAGCGGACTCGGCTTTCGCTTCG
>NZ_JBHVUY010000005.1:230284-306303 GCF_042883865.1 Paenibacillus sp. NPDC058174 | reverse complement strand
CCATCAGGAGTGCAAGCACTCCTTCAAGTCCGCTCGACTTGCATGTATTAGGCACGCCGCCAGCGTTCGTCCTGAGCCAGGATCAAACTCTCCATTATACGAGCTTTCAGTTGGCCGAGTAAATCGGTTCATTGAAGTCGAGGATGTTGATTGCTCATTACTTGTTTTATCGCTTTTTCTTACGAATGGCGAACCATTCATAAGGGCAGTTTTGCTCGTTGTTCAGTTTTCAAAGAACAATTTCTTTTGTGACAACGAATGTTATCTTACCACATCCGTTATCTCGATGCAAGCTTTTTTATGAAAGTTTCAAGCCGTTCAGCTTGTCCTCTCTCTTCGCTTACCTCGCCAACCGCGTTTCTCTCGGCCGGAATTAGAATATACCACATACGAACAATACAATGCAACTGTTTTTCAAAAAAACTTTAAAAAAAGTTAAACCAATGCCTCTGAACCCCCTTATAGAAGGATTAAGCCTTTATATGCTTCAAGGCTTCCTTCACACTTAATGGAGACAACCCAGCACCCTGTACATAGTTTACTACGGACTCTTCATCGCTTTTCGCATATTCACGCAGCGCCCACCCGATCGCTTTCCGAATAAAAAACTCCTCTTCATGCTTGCAGCTTTCCATATAACGGAACAATCTCTCCGCATCCGTACTTTCCTTATACCTTAATTGATACAACAGCGCCGTCCGGCGCAGCCACATATTGTCCGATTGAATCCACTTCTCGGTGTAGTCCGACACCAGCTCCGGATATTTACGCAAGAGGCTGCCGATAGGATGAGCTGCAAGAATATCTACTGTATCCCACCACGAATGCTCGACGATGAGCTTTTCCAATACTGCAATGTCCGAGATCTCTGCTGTCTTCTTGCGTTTATCCAGCAAATTCAGCGCCGTGTAGTGAAACTCACGCTCCGGTAAACTCCACAGCTCTACTGCAGCAGTTAATAGCTCCTCCCCTTTCGGTACTCCATGTTCTTTCCAAAATGATTTGACCAGTTCTACCCGCTCCGGCGACTTCAGTCCCAGGAATGGGAATTGATTGCGCATGTACGCCTGCATCGGAACGGCTTGTTCGGGATTGGCATGCTTCCTCAACCATTGTTCTAATGCTTCTATATATTCACTCAAGAACAAGACACCTCTACCCTCATTAAGCTTCTCATAAAAAGAGAACTCAAGTCTGCGTACAGCCCGAGTCTCTCATGGTAAATCCATTCAGCCTTCGCCATCAATAAAACCCTCCAGCCGCACGATCGCCGACTCGCTAAACGGTTCGGAGTTGTCGAACTGCAGAACCGAGCTCTCCGGAAGATTCCAGGCAAGTTCCCTTCGCTCCAAGGACCGGCTAAATTCACTCCAATGCTCCAGCTTCCACTCATCCAGCTTCAGCCCCCGCTGACTGATTCTGCCACGGTAGCTCTCTTGATCGGGAAGATAGACGATGACGACTTTCACATCCACGTCTTGGAGTGAAGCGCCTATACTTGCAAGCTCCTGCTCGATCCATTGCGGATCATTTAATTCCTTCGTAAACGGCCCTATGACAACCGTATCGGTTCCAAGGTCGACATTTTCCAAGGCAGCATCCATCGTAATCCGGTAACAGAGATCACGGCAAAGCTTTTTATATTCCGCAGAATCACGGTCGTAAGGATCAAGGCCGGCGGCCGTCATAATTGCTTTAGCCGCAGGCTGCAGCAACGTATCCATATCAAAGAGCGCCATGCCCCGCTTTCCGGCGAGGGCTTTGGCGAGCGTTGTTTTGCCCGCTCCAGCTCCGCCTGCGAAAAATACGAGCTTGCGGGTCATGCGAATCCGCCCCCGGCTTGCAGCTGCTTCCACACTGCCTTATTGCTGTACTGCCTCTCCGTGCTAATATCCTGTCCGAACCAATCCGGTGCTGCAAACGCGTTCGCCTGCTCGACAGAATCAAATTCCACCTCAGCCACCGTTAATTGAATTTGATTGTAGATGTCGATTTCAACGACGATTCCGTTCCACTCTGCCGTAATCCGGTTTTTCGTAAGCGGTACGGCGCCAAATGCTTGAATGACTTGCGCATAGATCCCTTCCGAGATGGAATATTCGATTTCCTCGCGGGCAAGGCCATTTCCTTTTTTGAATGTATGAGTAAAAGTCACTTCACCTGTTGCCAGATCCGTTATCCGCCGTACTCTTAGCTCCTGATTGGCGTCCAGCGCCAAGTATGTTTGCTCAATCCGCTGCTCCGACCGTTTAACCAGCTTGTCCGCTATCGCGTCGAGCGGCTGTGCCAGCAGAAACTTCCGTTCAATCTCAAGTGCCATCTGTCATTCTCCTTCTTATGTAATAGCCTTGTTCTCATCATATCATAACGCGGTTTTGGAACGTCAGCGCAACTGTACGATATATAGAAGAAGATGTCGTAAGCCTCAGCTTCTCTCTATATAAATAGAAAGATTAGGACATTCGTTACTAACGAAAGGAGAGCTGCTGATATGGGTTTGTTTGCAGACGATTTACTGCAAGACAAAGTCGTACTGATTACTGGAGGCGCAACAGGGCTAGGACGGGCAATGGCGGAAAAATTCGCAGCACTTGGAGCAAAGCTTGCTATTGCAAGCCGGCGTGAAGAGACACTGCAGCAAGCAGCAATGGAGATGAGCACCGAACATAACCCGGTCTTCTATAAAAGCTGCGACGTTCGTGATCCCGCTCAAATCGAGGCGTTGATCAGCGCAGTGGAGCAACATTTTGGCCGGATCGATGTGCTTGTGAACAACGCGGCAGGCAATTTCATCAGCCCAACGGAGAAGCTTTCTCCACGCGCAGTGGATGCGGTATTGAACATTGTGCTGCACGGCACATTTTACACGACGCTTGAGGTAGGCAAACGATGGATCGAGCAGGGGCATCACGGTACGATGCTCAATATTGTGACGACCTACGCCTCCACCGGGTCCGGGTATGTCGTACCTTCCGCTGCAGCGAAAGCCGGCGTATTGGCTCTAACCCGTTCCCTTGCTGTAGAATGGGCCCGTTACGGCATTCGCCAAGCTGCAATAGCTCCAGGCCCTTTTCCTACGGAAGGCGCATGGTCGAGACTGTCGCCAACACCTGAATTCCAGCAAAAGATGATTGGCCGCATTCCGCTTGCGCGTACCGGGGATAAGGAGGAGCTTGCGAATCTCGCCGCATACCTGATCTCTGACTATGCCTCCTACATTAATGGAGAAGTGGTCACCATCGACGGAGGCGAATGGCTTCAAGGCGCTGGGCAATTCAACGGATTATCAGATGTAACCCCGGAGCAATGGGACATTCTTTCTGAATTAACGCGTAAAGGCAAGTAGCCATCATCCCCCCGATCAGAAGCAGCAGTCAGCCGCTTTATGATATACTGCAAAATAAACATGTATATGGAGGGTTTTAAGGTGAAAATTTATGTCATTCTCTCATTTAATGAAGAAGGGATGGACAATGTGTACGTCGGCGACGACGAGGAAAAAGCGCTCGCATTCAAACCGGCCGATTTCGAAAACTGCGATGCGCTATTCGTGGAGATATGGGAAGACGGCGAGAAGGTCGACGACTACCGCTTGGAGAACGAATAAACAGGCAAAGAGGAATGAATGGAGCTTAACGCCCCTTTCATTCCTCTTTTCTTCCCTGTCACTCAAACCTCAGACACAGAAAGGAGAGCCGACAGCGTCTTCACCATATGCTCCAGCAGCTCCGGAATGTCCTCCATTTGATCCTCATTGATTTTACGCTGGAACGCCAGCTCGATTGTATTCGAATATTGCGGAATTTGCTGCCCGTATGCGAATGACAAAGTTTGAACAGGCGGCTCTTCGGGCTGCCAAATATCCTGGATGATCATCTCAACTTGCTCACACTGCCTGTCCACATTCTCTATCGGCATATGGAAAAACAAACGCAGCGTACAGGCAGGATTCTCGCCTTCCACCGCCAGCAGCTCAGACGCCAAATCCTTCAATGATGCCTCCAGCTGCAGTTCTGCAGACAGATCGCTTGAATCAGCTAATGTAAACCGAAGGGCAAACAGCCTCGACATAACGGCCATCTCCAGCCGGTCAACCCGGTGCGTAATCCGGATCGTACTGTCGAGATTATCCAGATCATAGGCGTAATTTTCGATGGCCACTTTCAAATTATCGAACACGGTAGGATCGAACAAGCGCATCCTCTCCTTCAATGTAATGGATACCCGATTTGTTTGTTAATAGTATAAATGTTGAGAAGCCATGTTGCATAAAAAATAGAACCAAACCTCGCCCCCTATTGGAACGATGTCTAGTTCTATTTCAATAACTCGTATTCCTTCTATTCAACAATTAATATTCGCGGAGAAGTCCGGGCCAGCCAGCGGGATGCATGCCATGCCCCAAAGCTCGCAGCAGCCGCACTAACGACTGACGCCACTGCAATGCTAATTGGAGGTAAAATAAGCGGAAGCTTGGCGATACCGTAATCCAGCAGCAAAGATTTCAACAAGCCCGGCAAGCCGAAAATGCCGATCACGATGCCTAGTCCCGCTCCAATTAGAGTCAGAACGGCGACGCCTAGCGTAATTGCACCTCGAATCGATGCATTCGTCATGCCCAGCGATTTGTAGATACCGTAAGTTCCGCTTTCCTTCCATACCGCAATACGGCAAACGCTATAGATAATCATAAAGGTTACGCCCACGAATAGTAATGCCAGCATTCCCAATGGTACGATCAACACAGCAGTCGCTTCTTTAAATTCCGAATCCAGCAGTGCCTGCTGTGTTGCTGCCGTGACGGATTGCGGATATTTGCCGTTTAATTCAGCGACAATCTGCTCCGCGTCCCCGTAATCATGCAAATTAATAAAAGCGACATCTGCGGCATGATTACCCGTCTCACCGCTCACCTTCAATGCATCAGCCATTATTCTAGCCGAGTTGGACATATTGGCAATTGCCTGGTAGATCCCGCTCACCAGCATCGTGTGCTTGCGGCCTTCAATGTAAATGTCCAGCGTATCCCCGACTTCTTTGCCAAACTTGCTGGCAACGTTAATGCCTATAGCAATCTCATTTCGATGAACCGGATTACTTCCCTTAAGGACGGTAAAGCCAAGTTGATCATAGCTGCCGTCCAGTGCTCCCAGAGAGATGCTTGCCGAACCCAAGGCTCCTTTTTCTGATGGCAAAACACCATTCAGCAAAGTGAGCCAACCTGCATCTTTGACTCTGGCGTCTCCTCGCACAACCGATTCAAATTCATCGCTGGAATACGCTTCTTTATTATAAAACGATACTGAAATATCGGCTGTATCATAGCCCCACTCTGCGGCAGTTTGCTTAATGGAGATGATGCTGTTAAGCAAGACGCAGCTAAATACGAGGACAGCCGTTGTCATAGCTGCCAGCGCTGCAACGAGCAAGGAGCTTTTTCCGTTTTTGACGATATGCTTAAAAGCGATAACAGCTTTAATCGGCCAGCGTCCAAACGTTATGCCGGCTCCAAGACGGCGGGCCATACGGCCGCTTTGCGCCTCCGACATGCCATAGCGAATCGCTTGTGCAGGCTGGACCGACTTGATTTTCCCGCTGAAGCTCAGCAAACAACCGATTACAAGCAGCAGCAGGAATAATCCCGCGGCAACCGCGAGCCCTCCTCCCTCATGAAGAGCCGCAGCATTAGATTCCGACGTTTTCAGAACCGATAAAGAGTTGTTAAGAATAAGCGCCGATGCGAAACGGCTAATTGCAAGTCCCGGAATAATAGCAGCCGTCGCCAGAATAGCATATTGCAGGGCATAAGCCCCAACGATGCGAGCGGAGGTCAAGCCTGTCGACTTCAGGACGCCGATGGTCCGGTAATTCGATAGAATCGCATCCGAGATCGTATAGCCAATCGTAAACAACCCGATCAGCATCATGACGATTCCGAGGCCTATCATTACAAAACCGATAATCCGGTTCAATATTAAGTAAAAGGCCGATATTTCCTCGAACTCCACTTTCTCTTCCAGATAAGGCATGTCGAAGTGCCGCTCAAAGCTTTCCCAGTATTCGCCTTGACGCTCATAGTCTTGAAACCGCAGCCCCAGCATATAGCTGTCCCTGCCCTCTTGTTCCTCCATGATCTGCATGTAATCATGATGATTCATCCAGATGCGCGAGGTAGTCGCGAATGGCGCACCGAACGGGAGATCGATGAAGACAGCAGATACCCGGAGCTCAAACACCCCAGTACCAGTCTTAAACGACAGCATATCTCCCGCCTTTATCCCTTGCGTATAGGCTAAGGATGTAGGAATCCAAGCCATTCCGGGCTTTGGAGCCTCTTCGACTTCTCCAGCTGCAAATAACAGCCGGTCTACGGAAGGAGGCTGCGCAGGCGTATCCATCATCATTACGTATAAATTAGGCAGCTCTTCTCCCTTATAGCTGACTCCCGACAAATAGCGGAACGCAACAGGCTCCGATGCCGCCACTCCCTCCTGCTCGTTCCACCATTGATAAAGCTGCTGCGGATCATGCAGGCCTTTCGTTATGGTCAAAATCTGATGTGCGCCATTCGTCCGCTTGTGCACATCATTAAACAAATTGTCCGTATTCGACAGCACTGTTGCCGATGTGCCAAGCAGCAGTGCAGCGAGCAAAATGAGCAGCGCAATGAGACCGTTCTGCAGCTTTTTCCGGTACAAGCTTGCGCGGCAAAGCGCCCATACCGCCCTCATTGCTGCTCCCTCCCCGTTACATAGGCGAAAATAATACTTTCTCGCTGCTGCACGGCTTGCTCCTCATATTTGTCAAACTCCAATATGCCGCCAACCTTGCCATCGCGAATATAGATAAGCCGGTCAGCCCGGCAAGCCGCCTTGATGTCATGGGTAACCATCACGATCGACTGCCCCTGACGGTTCCTCGACGTTAAAATATCGAGAATCGCCATGCCATGCTCGTAATTCAAGCTGCCAGTCGGCTCGTCGGCAAACATAATATCAGGGGAATTTACGAGAGCCCGGGCGATTGCAGCCCGCTGCTGCTGGCCGCCGGAGGTTTGGGAAGGCAGCCGGTTGCGCTGGCCGTCAATTTCCATCGCTTTCATCAGCGATTGCGTTTTCTCCCGCACCGCTTTGGGCTCGCCGCCCGCAACATAGGCGGGCAAAGCGATATTTTCCATAATCGTCAAATCCGGCACCAGGTTGATGCTTTGGTAAATATAACCTAGCTTGCTTGCACGGAACGCCGCCATTTCCTTCTCGCTATAGCCGTCAATCCTCTCTCCTCTGTACTGAACCTCTCCCGCCGTCAAGCCATCAAGGCCGCTCAGCATATACAGCAGCGTGGACTTCCCGGACCCCGAATTACCCATAATTACGGTGAAATCTCCCTCATAAATCTCCAGATCAATATTGCGAATTGCATGATACTGCTCGCTCCCTGTCGAATAGGTTTTGCACAGGTTGCGGGCTTCTATTATCGCTTGCTTAGCCATCCTTCAGCCCTCCGTCACGTCAATCTGACTTCATTCTAGCGGGCCAATCTATATAGACGCTTATCAAATTATGAATAAATCCTTACAGCCCTTAGACCAGCGGGAGTGTAAATGAAAAAGCAGTTCCCTTGCCGCTCGCGCTTTGGAAATCAATATAGCCCCCGTGAGCCTCAACAATATGCTTACAGATGGATAATCCCAGGCCGCTTCCTTCGCTCACCTCGCTCTGTCCGGCTTTGCCTTGATAATAACGCTCGAATATAAATGGCATGTCCTGCGGCGATATGCCGGATCCGGTGTCCGCTACCGTGATCCGCAGCTGCTCCTTGCCTTGGATGCTGGCCTGCTCCACGCGCATCGTAATCCGGTCGCCGGGCGACGTGTGTTTCAGCGCATTCGCTACCAGATTGACAATTACCTGCTCAATTCGCACAGCGTCCGCAAGGATCAGCACATCCGGGATTTCCTCTGCCAGAGGCGCATCAACCTCAATACCCGCCGTTCGCACGTAATGCGCATTCGGCTCAATGATCCCTGTAAGCAGCGCCCGGCTGTAGCTGTCTACAGGTACGACCGAGATTTGCCCCAATTCCTTCAGCGCATGGAGAAGCAAGTCGTCAATCAGCCTGGCCATCGTGTCCGCCTGCGTCTGCATAACTTCCATATAAGCCATCACCGCTGGGAGATCCGGACATATGCCTGCCCGGATCGCTTCGATATAGGCTTTGACCGTCGTGAGCGGTGTTTTCAAATCATGCGAAATGTTCGTAATGAGCTCCTTCTGCGCCTGCTCCTGCTCTTGCTTGCGGAGCTGAAGATGCTGCAGCTCCAGCCGCAGCTGATCAAGCATCACGTACAGCTCGCCCCATTCATCAGCTTGAAGTCGCTCAATCTTTTGCTCATAATAGCCTTTCAGCATCGTCTCCGAATGGTTTTTCAAATCGTTGATCGGGGCTATCGCATCCCGCTTCAGCTTCCGGTTCAATCCGATAAGCAAAGCTAGCATCACGAAGAATAATATACATATAAGGATTAATAGAGTGGTTTGCCGCGATGACTGGACATTTGGCTTCGCCAGCACCTCCTTAGGCACCGTAAAAATCGCATTGGCAATTTGGACATTTGTCTCTTCCTCGATAACGGGAAAGGCAATCCGGTATTCGCCGTTACTGCTGTTTGCCGCATAGAGATCATAATGCAGCGAGGTTCGAAGATTGAGGCTGGACAGCTCTTCCTCCGATGAATAGATGACCGTGCCGTCGAGAAGGACAACCGTTAGTCCAATGTCCAGCAGCTCCAGCTTGGATTGAAGCATCACGCTGTCCTTCCCGGATTGCCGAAGCTCAGTTAAGGCGCCTCGCTTCTCCAGCTCCAGCATCACGGCATTCGTTTTTAACCTCACCTGATTAATGACTAAACTGCCGGCCCTTGTCCGACTGTCCTGCGAATTTGCAAGCAAATAGACGCCAATGCCCGCTATGCCGATTAAGATGAGCAATGACGCTGCCAGCCATCTTTTCAGCCAGACGCTCAAGTAACCGTTATTGATCATCCTGAGCATCTTCCCTTGTACTGAACTTATAGCCGACGCCCCAAACGGTTCGCAAGTAGACTGGCTTGGAAGGGTCTGCCTCCAGCTTCTCGCGAAGCCGGCGAATGTAGACGGTAATCGTATTCTCATCGCCGTATACGCCGTATCCCCATACTGCGTCGATCAGCTGGCTTTTGGAAAACACCTGCTCCGGATGCTCCGCCAGATGCAGCAGCAGCTCGAATTCCTTCGCGGACAACGAAATCTCCCGGTTATTCAATGTTACTCTGTAGGCCCTCTTATCAATTGTGATTGCACCGCGCCGCAGCGAATCCTCCTGCTCCTTCTGGATGCGGCTTATTCCGTCCAGCCGGCGCAAGTGTGCCTGAACTCTCGCGACAAGCTCGCTTAATGAGAAAGGTTTAGTCATATAATCGTCAGCCCCGAAGCCGAGTCCCAGCACTTTATCGGTGTCGCTGCTGCGGGCGCTTAACAATAGAAGCGGAGTCGCATATTTCTCACGAATATGGCGGCACAGCTCCATCCCGTCGGTATCAGGCAGCATAATATCCAATATAATAAAATCCGGCGTAAACGTCTCAATCGCTTCTCTTCCCTCGCGCCCGGTTCCGAACGTCCTGACCTCATAGCCGTTGACCGTCAAATAATCTTTAATAACCCGCGCTATCGCTTCTTCGTCTTCGATGACCAGAATGCGCTTCTTCCCCTCGTTCATCATCGCTGTGCAGCTCCAATCTTCGGATTCGATCTTGCTCCCATTAAGGCTACCATTTCGACAAAATGGTGTAAATTTCCTGTTATTGCATCGAGATCAGCTTATAAAAAAGGCTTTGCCGGTTACGACAAAGCCTTATCGAATAACTCTCATTTATTTAGGCAGATTGAGCTGCCATGACACGCCGTACCGGTCCTGCACCCAGCCGAATTTTACGCTAACTGGGGATTCTGCGATCGGCATCAGCACGGCCCCGTCAACAGACAATTGGACGAATACGCGGTCCAGCTCCTCCTCCGTATCGCAAGTGACAAAGAGAGAAAGTGCCGGCGTAAATGCATGTGTATGCTGCTTGTCTAAATTGTCAATACACATAAAGGACTGCCCTTTCAATGTAAATATCGCGTGCAGCACCTTCTGCTCTTCACCTGGCCCCACCGGGATGCCGACATCGGCGAAGCGGGTTAATTTATCAATCCTTGAATCGTCAAATATCGAGGTGTAAAATTGAATCGCTTCCTCCGCCTGTCCGAAAAACATTAGAAACGGATTGATCTTCTGCGCTGTTTGTCCCATGCTTCCTCACCTCATCTACAGAATCGCTTTCGAGCACATGGTAGCATGAACGGCGGCCAATCTCAAGACAGGCTGACTAGACTGCGGCGGTAAGCCCAATGGTTGGTCGGCCCATGACCGCCGCCAATGGTGATTCCATCCTCAATTGCCGCCTGAATGAAATCTTTAGCTTGTCTCGCCGCTGCCTCTATATTAAGCCCTGCCGCCAAACCAGCCGTAAGCGCGGCGGAATAGGTGCAGCCGGTACCATGCGTACGGGCGGTCTCCACCCGCTTGCCTGACAACTCGCTGAAGCTGCTCCCGTCAAACAGCAAATCAATCGCTTCCTCGCCTTCCTCATGCCCGCCTTTAATAATGACATGCTTTGCACCAAAGCCGGCAAGCCGTTTAGCCGCTTCCTTCTTATCGGCGCTGGTGCGAATCGGAATGCCTGCCAGCCGCTCCGCTTCCGGAATGTTGGGCGTAAGGACAGCCGTAAGCGGCAGCAGCTTCTCCGTCATAGCTCGAATGGCCTCAGCCTGCAGCAGTGAAGCGCCGCCTTTGGCAATCATGACGGGATCAACGACAACCTTCGTCCAGCCGAAGAAAGCGATTGCCTCTGCCACTGCAGTAATAATCTCGGCGCTGAACAGCATACCTGTCTTCAAGGCATCCACGCCGATGTCGCTGCCGACGGAATGAATTTGCGCAGTAACAGCTTCTGCGGCAACGGGGAAAACGCCCTGTACGCCAAACGTGTTTTGCGCCGTCAACGCTGTCAGCGCAGACATGCCATAAACGCCAAGCTCTTGAAAGGTTTTGAGGTCGGCCTGAATGCCTGCCCCTCCTCCGCTGTCGGAGCCGGCTATCGTCAAGGCCCTCGCTACACGGCCCTCTATCTGCTCCATGTTTGTCCCCCGTTCCTATTTCTCTTCTTCATTAATAAGTAAATCGTCCAGGAGCAAAAGCCTCCAGCATATCCGGAACCTTATTACCGTCGATGTAATCGGCTACGACTTTTGCCGTCATCGGACTAAGTAAAATCCCGTTGCGGTAGTGACCTGCCGCCATCAGAACGCGATCATTGCCCTCCAGCGGTCCGAGCAGCGGATAGCCGTCCTGCGTCGAAGGGCGAAGGCCCGCCCACCGATGGAACGGTGTTTGTTCCGCAAGAAACGGGAACGCCTGCTTATTCCAGTTGCGCAGCCGTTCGATGCCGCGTTCCGTAACCGTCGTATCGAAGCCTGCTACATCCTCAGAAGCTCCGCATACTAAAGTGCCGTTCTCTTTGGACACCAGATAGCCTTGGTTGCTGAACACCATATGATGAACTGGTTTGATCTCCGCCTCATAGGCACAAATCTGCCCCCGAATCGGATAGACCGGAATGCGGATGTCCAGTGTCTCTTCTAACTCCTGCGCCCACGCCCCGGTGCATACGACCAGCCGGTCGCCGCCAAAACGCCGGCCGTCCTTTGCTTGTACAACGACCGTATTCTGCCATTCCGTAATCTCCAGACTGCCCAGTTGCTCATGAAAATGAACGCCCGTCAGCCGGCATGCCTGCTCCAGCGCCTCCACATAATCAGGAGCATAAAGATGGCTTTCTGCCGGTGTATACAATGCCGCCTTTACTTGCCGGGAAAGAAGCGGCTCCTTACGGAAGAGTTCATCTCCCTCCAGCAGAATACCGCCAGAGCCATGTTCCCTTTGCCATAAAAGACGCCCTTCCAGCGCCAGCCGGTCCGCCTCGTGATACGCGATATAGAGACATCCGGAATCGCTGTACTCGAAATCTCGTCCGGAGATCGACCGGATCATATCCCTCCATTCCGGATACAGCCGCAGACTTTCCTTGCCTAGATGAAAAAAAGCATCCGGCCCCTCTACATTTTCCGAGAAAGGCGCCAGCATGCCCGCAGCCGCTCCCGATGCTTGACCGCCGCAGCGATTGATCTCAAGCACGATCGCTTGATGCCCGCGCTGCTGCAGCTCGAAGGCGCAGGAGAGGCCGATCACGCCTCCGCCCATAATGACTACCGTTTCCCCCATCACAGTTCCAGCTTTCTGTTCCTTAATTTTGCAGGCCATTGCTGGCCTCTTTCTAGTTTTGATAGATATATATATGCATCAGTAGAAATTATTTCAATATAAACTGCTCGTGACCGCTGCTTGCTGAAGCATAGCGTTTTTTCGCAATGCGCCCTGACAAATACGACAATCTGCCTGCTTCAATCGCTAGCTTCATCGCCATTGCCATACCTACCGGGTCCTTCGCTTTCGCAACAGGTGTATTCATCAACACGCCTGCGACACCTAGCTCCATCGCCTGTACAACGTCAGCGGCTGAGCCCAGACCAGCGTCGACAATGATTGGCACCTTCGCTTCCTCTACAATAAGTCCGATATGATAGGGATTGAGAATGCCAAGTCCCGTGCCGATTGGCGCTGCCCCCGGCATAACCGCCGCAGCCCCGGCTTCCTCCAGCCTTTTGCACAGCACAGGGTCATCCGAGGTGTAAGGCAGCACGGTGAAGCCCTCTTTTACGAGTATTTCCGTCGCCTTCAGCGTCTCCAGCGGATCTGGCAGCAGCGTGCGCTCATTGGCGCTGATCTCCACCTTGATCCAATCGCTAAGTCCCGATGCCCGGGCAAGCCTTGCTATACGCACCGCTTCTTCAGCGGTACTCGCACCGGAAGTATTTGGCAAGTAACGGAAAGCTTCACCCTCTACGTGCTGAAGAATGGAATCATCCTCCGCAGAGGCCAGATTGACGCGGCGAATCGCAAACGTCAGCACCTCTGACCCGGAAGCTTTAATCGCCTCCTTTTGCACATAAGGATTGGGGAATAGCCCCGTGCCGATAAAAAACCGCGAATGCAGCTCATGTCCTCCAATTTGCCATGTATCCTTCTTCATGTGCTCAGCCCCCTCCGACAAAATGAACCAATTCGATCTTCATCATGGGCCGAACCTCAGCGGTCGCCCACTGCTCCTTCGTCAGCACAGTCCCATCAGCCTCTACGACAACCGGTCTGCCTTCCAGTCCGAAATGAATAACGACCTCTTCAATCGTGCGGGCTTCCAGCTCCTGCTTTTGTCCGTTGACTATCAGTTCCATTCCGTTATTCCCGTCCTTCCAGTTTGCTTAGAAAAGCCCGGCAAGTGCCGGCGACGTCTGCGCTGCCGACAATTTCGCTGACCGCGCAAATTCTTGTCGCTCCCGCGGCAATGACTTCGTCCACGTTGCTAAGCTTAATGCCGCCAATGGCAACGAACGGGATGCGAATCCGGCTTGCTACTTCTTGTACGTAAGCAACCGTCACTGGATCAACGACATCGACCTTTGTCTTCGTAGCAAACACCGGTCCGACGCCGATATAGTCGGCACCTTGCTCCTCTGCAACCAGCGCTTCTTCGATCGCATGGGTGGAGATGCCGATTATTTTATCCCCCACCAGCTTCCTAGCTTCCTGCAGCGACAAATCGTCCTGACCGAGATGAATGCCGTCAGCGTCTACCTCCAATGCGATATCAATGTAATCGTTGACGATGAATGTTACGCCATGCTTGCGAGTCAGCTCGCGAAGCGCCCGCGCTTTGCGCAGCACCTCTTCCCGGCTGCTGTCTTTATCACGCAATTGAATAATTTCCACACCGCCTGCAATGGCTTCCTCCATCACTTCCAGCAAAGCACGGCCCGGGTGAAACTGCTCTCCAGTAATGGCATATAAGCGAAAATCCTTCATACGTTCACGCTCCTCTATTCATTTATGAACCGATATAACGGGCATAGATCGACTTGGCGCGTACGATATCCTCTGTTCCTTGCACAAGAACGCGTCCGTCGGGAAACAGCACGAGGCGCTCTCCCTCTGGAAGCTCCGCCTTCAATAAATAAGCGTTCATCTCCACCTTAACTGCCGCAGGCTCCAGACGCTTGCGCCATTGCTCCAGCGAAAGCGGGCCTCGTCCGGATATTTGCACCGTGCTTCGTCCGCATAGCGATACGGTAGAATCCCGCTCGGTAATTTGCAGGGCAGGATATTGCTTCATCTGACAGCAGGCACACTGCTGGTTTGGCTCGCCAAGCTTCATTTCGAAATAGTGATTATTCCACACATCAAACGTCACGAGACTGTGTCTTCTTGCTTCATGCGCACCGACCAGAAACTTAAGCGCCTCGGCAGCCTGGTAGGAGGCGACAATGTCAACGACTGGCGATATGACGCCGATCGTATCGCAGGTTTGTCCGCTGCTTTCCCCTGAGGATAAAAAACAGCGCAAGCAAGGGGTCTGTCCTGGCACTAGAATAGCGCTCATCCCCCGCGAGCTAACCGCTCCTCCATAGGCAAAGGGAATGCCTTTGCGAAAGCAGGCGTCATTGAGCAGAAAACGGGTTTCAAAATTGTCAGTGCCGTCCAGCACCAGATCGATGCCGTCCAGCAATTCATCGATATTGTGGACGGTAACGTCCGCCACAATCGCTTCGATCCGCACCTCAGAATTGATGCGGCGAAGCTTCTTTTCAGCGGCAATCGCCTTCGGATAGCCTCGCTCAACATCCTCTTCATCGAAAAGCATCTGCCGCTGAAGATTGCTTTTTTCCACATAGTCCCGGTCTACGAAACGAACTCGCCCAACACCTGCTCTAACCATATGGTTGGCCAGCACCGTGCCGAGCGCGCCCATTCCAATAATAAGTACGGCGCTTTCGCTCAGCTCATGCTGTCCGCTCTCACCGATGGGGGCAAACAGCATTTGCCGGGAGTACCGTTCCGGGCGGCCCTGCTGCTCTTGCTCTTCTCGTTGTCCTTGATGCTCTTCCATGCGGTCTGCCTCCGTTCATCGTTTTTGCATGGAATCAACCATGGCTTTTGAACCTCTATAAATTGCGAAAGACATCTTTCGCCTCGTATGATTTTCGAATCTGTCCGCGTTCCTTCAGCCAGTCAATGACCGAATTCCACGATTGCTCGGATTGACTGCCAAACGGCTCGGAGCCGGCGTCCATCAAAGGAAGCAGTACAGCCAGGCTTTGCTTCTCAATGTCCGGATCAAGCGGGAAGTCCTTGCTTTGCTGATCCAGCAGCAGTCCCAGCGCTTCGTCCGGATGGCTCACTGTATAGGCTTGCCCTTTGGCTGCCGCTGCGATAAATTTCTTAATTGCGCCGCTTTTGCGCTCCAGCCCTTTCTCGCTTGCCGTCAGCACCAGCTCGTAATAGTCCGGCACACCGTAATCAGCGGGATTGAAGGAGACGAGCTCGATACCTTCTTTTTCTATCAGCAGCTTCTCGTGATTGATATAGCCGCCGATGATAGCATCTACCTTCTTCGTTGCCAGAGCCGGGATCAGATCCCAGCCAATATCGACATAACCAAGACTAGCAGGGTCGCCTCCGTCTGCTTCGACCATCGTATTGACCATCGCTTCATCCAGCGGAAGGGACGGATAGCCGATTTTACGTCCAGCCAGATCTTTAGGCGTCTTTACACCCGAGGCAGCTGGAACAAAAAGCTGATTTAGCGGATGACGGACGATCGCCGCAACCGATACGACCGGTATATCCTCCGAACGCGACACCGCTACTTGCATTTGATAGCTGAGCGCCAAATCGGCCTTGCCTGTTGCGACTAGCTTCAGGGCATCGCTCGTATCTGCCGGAGTCTGAAGCTTCACCTTCAAGCCTGCTTCAGCGAAATAGCCCTGCTGCTCTGCGGCGTATAAAAAAGTATGAACAGCATTCGGATACCAGTCCAGCAGCACCGTCAGTTCTTCAGTTTTGCCTTCTGCTGTCGGTTCTTTCCCTCCACTAGAGGGGGATGAGCAAGCCGCTGCTGTCAGCAGCAGCATTGCCGCTATGCCGACGGCAAACAGCCTTTGTAATCGTTGACGATATAACATGAATAATTTCCTCCCGTTGATTCTATCTCGTGCATTGAAATAACATTTAAGATTTAGTCGTTCCGCGATGACCGAGCATCGTCCGCTCAATTGTTTGGGCAGCTGCGAATAGTATGATTCCCATCAGCGACAGCAGCAGTACGCCGGCAAAAACATCGTCGCCCCGCAGCATATTCGCCGCTCGTTTCGTAAACATGCCAAGGCCTGATTCTCCGCCCAGCCATTCGCCGAGCGTTGCTCCGCCGACGCTGATTGCCGCTGCCATTTTCAAGCCGGTGAAAAACGAAGGCAGTGCAGACGGTATTTTCCACTTGATAAATAAATCCCTATTGCCCGCCCCCATCGTGCGCAACAGATCGCCTATCTCCTTATCCGCCGACCGAAAGCCGTCCGCTGTGTTCATAGCAATCGGGAAAAAGGTGAACAAAATAACGACTGCTATTTTGCTCCCAAGATCATAGCCGAACCACATCACCATGATTGGCGACAATGCGATGATCGGAATCGTCTGCGACGCTACGACCAGCGGATAGAGCGTTTTACGGGCCAACGCTGAGCTGTCGATCCAAATTGCGGACAAAATGCCGCAAACGATAGAGAATGCCAGACCAAGAAGCGCTTCCCCCAGCGTAACGAAGAAATGCTTGCCCAATACGCCGGCATTGTCGAAGATCGACTGCAGAACGGCCGAAAGCTTTGGAAAAATATAATGCGGTATCGCGAACAGGTTCGTCGCTGCCTCCCAGCACGCCGCTAGCAGAAGGATGAACAGCAGCACTGGCAGTTTCGCTTTCAAGCTGCTTTTCATATAGAAGCTCCCTCCTGTAACCGGACACTTCGGCTTGAACCGGTACCGGTATTATCAGCAGGTTCTATCCCCGTGTCGGCGGCAGGTTTCAGACGGCCGAACTGCTCCATCAGCTCTCTCTTCAACGCGACGAACCGGGCGTCCAGCACCGTTTCGTAAGTGCGCGGCCGAGGCAGTTCAATCGTGATCGATTGAAGCTGCGTGATCGGTCTTCTTGCGGCAACCAGCACCCTGTCCGACAGCAGCAGCGCCTCATCGATATCATGTGTTATGAACAGAATCGTCTTTTTTCGCTTCTCCCACGCCTGAAGGAGCCATTGCTGCATTCCGGTGCGCGTCATTGCATCCAGAGCGCTGAACGGTTCATCCAGCAGCAGCAAATCGCCTCCGCCAAGCAAAGAACGAAGGAAAGATACCCGCTGGCGCATTCCGCCAGACAGCTCATGGGGATACTTCAGCTCCGTTCCTTCCAGGCCCAGCTCAGGCAGCAGCTCCAGCACCCGCTGACGCGCATCACGCTTGGAGACACCTTGCAGCTCCAGCCCGATTGCGGCATTATCCTGCACCGTGCGCCATGGCATAAGGCAATCGCGCTGCGGCATATAGCCGACAGCATTGGATTTTGCTGTCGGTGTGTCGCCACTCACTGTGATCACGCCTGAGTCTGGTACGAGCAGTCTGGCGAGCAGCCGGAACAGCGTCGTCTTGCCCATGCCGCTAGAAGCTACGATGCTGACAAACTCGCCTTTGTTGACCGTAAAGCTCAAGTCGCGAAACAGCGGCTCCTCACCGGGAAAGCCATAACACAAGCCTTGAACGGACAACGCATTGCCATGCGGGTCTTTTATCTCTGTAAGCGGCTTGCTCACACCGGCCACTCTTCCAGGCGGTACGCCATATCCCAAAACATATATTCCAGCTTGGATGCGATTAGAAAATGCCGCTCCAGCTTGGCAAGCTCGGACTCATTCAGCCCCTCAGCCAATTGATCCATCACGCCGATGCACCAATCGGTCAATTCGCTGAACTCAGCCGAACTGTACATTCGTATCCATTCACCATATAGCGGATGCTCCAGCGCTGCCGGATCTTGTGCAAACAGTACGCCGATCTCCCGGTAACTCCACATGCATGGCAGTACGGCCGCCGTCACTTCGGCAAGCGTTCCTTGCGCTGCAACATCCAGCAAATATTTCGTATAGGCAACCGTCGTTGGAGCAGGCTCCGTCGACTCCAATTGCTCCCGCGTTACGCCGAGTTTTTCAGCATACAACCGGTGTAGCCCCATCTCCACATTAAGCGTCGAGTCGCAAAGCGATGAGAACTTGCCCATCATCTCGAGATCGCCGGCCTTGATGCTACCGTAAGCAAACATTTTGGCATAGTCGATCAGATAGACATAATCTTGCATGAGGTAATATTTAAAGCGTTCCTGATCGAGCGTTCCCGCCTTAAGCTCCGCCAAAAACGGATGCCGGTGGCTTTGCTCCCAAATGTCCTTAGAGCCCTCATACAACCTGTCGCTGAATCGTTCTTTCACATGCATTTTTACCATTTTTCATCTGCACTCCTTTGCTTAGTAACCGTCGGTAACGTAAGCTAAGGCGCTCGAAACACAACAAAAAGCCATTCGAGAATAGACGAATGGCTTACAATTCGAAATGTTCTCTACGCCAGCATTACCTGGTTCAGATTAACGGTCAGGCAAACAAGTTGCCTATCTCAGCCGGACTTCATCCAGCACCCGCACTTCATATGCGATTTATCACCAATACTATAACTGATCAATCTCTATTAGGCAATACGAGCAAATTCAGATCAGGAGCTGCTGAGCAGCAAGCTGCCGAATCGGGTTTGATAGCTTTTTTCTTTATTCTGGTAATTTTTTTATTTATTACGTAGTCAATCTACCTTATTACCCATCCAATTAATGGATAATGAGCCATTAACGTCGAAAAGTTCACTATAGCGGAATTTGATTTCCGTATAGGGAAGAAAGTTCACTTAAAACCGTAAAAACCTGCATTTTGCTCGATTCCGGCCAGTAATTAAAGAAAAAAGTTCAGTTAATAGCGAAGTTAGTTCCCAAGCCCTCATCGCTGCTAGCTGCCAAATCGGTTCGGTAAATTTTTTCTTTATTACGTAATCAATCTACCTTAATTCCCGCTCAATTACACGATAACGAGCCGTTAACGTCGAAAAGTTCACTGCAGCGGAATTTGATTTCCATATAGAGAAAAAAGTTCACTTAAAACCGCAGAAACCTGCATTTTGCTCGATTCCGGCCAGTAATTAAAGAAAAAAGTTCAGTTAAATAGCGAAGTTAGTTTAAAAGAATCCGAACAAGAGAAGCCGTGGCATTAGCAGTAGGTTGAGCATCCGTGCTGCTCCTTCCAAACTTACTGCACCGTGAAAAACAGCTGCAGCCATCATCCACTTTTCTCTAAAGTTCATCCGTCTCAAAAACTTAAAAACTAACCAAGTCCTCGGCTATCCGCCCTCGAATCTGCCTTCCTTTTTCCGTGCCCCCAGTCAGCCGCATCAACACGTTCATACGTTCCAGCGACCGGAGCGCCTCCGTTCTCAGGGCATGGCTCAGCTCGCCCATAATCTTAATCCCGCCCAGCGCCGAAGCTACGATTACGCGATCGTTCAGCAGCAGAAGCTCCGCGTTGCTCATCCGGTCCAGCTTTGGTCCCTCCAGCAGCTTTTTCACAAAAGCTTCATCGCTTCGATGCGCCGGGACATACAGCATGTCCCAGTCCCTCTCGATCAGCAAATGCGGAAATATCGCCGTCATATCTGCGTTATCTCCCCCCGCCCCGCCCTCTTGCTGCTGAACAAACGTCTCCAATGCCCGAAGCGCTGCCAGACTTTCCTTCGTGCCAAACGGAGCGGTCTCGTCGTCCGCCATATAATAAACTGACTGAGTGAAATGTTCTCTAAAACGAGGGTGCGAGGTTCGGGCCTGCAGCCCTTCAATAGGATCGTCATAGTAATACCCGCAGCGATCAAATGACGGGTCTGCCCAGTAGCCTTTTTTCAGCTTTTGCGCAATGATCCGTTCCGCTTGGCGCAAGCATTCCTCCTCGCTCCTGAACCTCTTATCCAGCATTCTGCCGTTCGTGTTGATCCGTCCAAAATGAACGGTATACACCGGGCCGTTGCACGAAATGCGCCAAAATTTATTCGACCGCCCGCTTTGAAATATAAATGCGCGTTTCATTGCAGCCTCCCCCTGACAGCCCTATCTATCTGCGTAAAAAAAGGCCATCCCCTCAGCTTGCCGGGAACAGCCCTTCGCTTGTTTAGTTCGAATCCTTCTTGGCGCTTGCAGGAGCGCCTTCGCCGCCTTCATCCGCCTTCTTGCCGGCTGCGCCAGGCTTGGCATTTTTGCTGAACACGCGCTTCGCGCTTTTCGCTTTTGCTGCTTTATCCCAACGGCTCCAGCCTTTTTTACCCGTTCCTTGCCCGATGCCGCTTTTCTTTTTTCCTTTGGTCAATCGTTACAGCTCCTCGTCTATCGCAATCTACTAAGGAGTATTGTACCAATAGGTGGCGAACAATAGCAATGATTCCGGCAGAATCCTTGACTCCATAGCTTCCTTTTCCGGTATCCATTTGGTAAAATAAATCCAATATCACCGCATGCGACTGGCGAGAATCGAGTGGAATGAACCACGAGGAAGCATGCGGCTGCACCGTGCCGTTCGCCTGGGGGAAAGTATTTGCGGGTGCTCGTTTTTGACGAGCGCTCCGCGGATACTTTTTTTGCATTTTATCCCACACAAGGAGGAACAAACAATGGCCTTAATAATGAAAGCGAAGGAAGCGGCGGAGCTCGTCTACGCCGGAATCACTGCACAAGTGGAAGGATGGAAGCAACGAGGAATTCCCCCCTGCATCGCAACGCTGCTGGTGGAGGGCGATCCCGCTTCCGCCTACTACGCGGAGGCCAAACGCAAGCTTGCCGACCGTCTCGGCATTGCATTCCAGCTCCACGCCTTCCCTGCCGGTGCAAGCGAAAAAGTACTGCTGGAACAAATCAGCCTGCTCAATGCAGACGCCAACGTTCACGGCATTATGCTGGAGCTTCCTTTGCCCAAGGGGATATCAGCCCGTACTGTCGAGAATGCAATCTCCCCCGCAAAAGACATCGATGGCGTAACGCCAGCCAATAAGCTTGCCGTAGTCACAGGTGAGGATGGCTTATATCCCGCTACGCCGCAAGCCTGCATCCGGCTGCTCAAGCATTACGGCTACTCCCTATCGGGGAAAAATGTAACGCTTGTCGGCAGAGGCCAGACAGTTGGCCTGCCGTTGTTCCATATGCTGCAGCGGGAACAGGCTACTGTGACCGTCTGCCACTCCCGCACACCGGACATCGCCTCGCATCTGCAGCATGCCGAGATTGCGTTCGTCGCCGTCGGCCGGCCAAACATCGTTAGCAAAGAGATGGTGCATGAGGGTTTGGCCGTCATCGATGCGGGAATAAATGAACGGGCAGACGGTAAAATCACCGGTGACGCAGCAAGCGATATCGGAGATATTGCGGCCGCTGTTTCTCCTGTGCCCGGAGGCGTCGGTACGCTGACAACTGCCGTTCTGTTCGAAAATCTCATGAAAGCACTCGCTGCGCAACAAAGGGAGGTTCAACCGCAATGACTCAAATAAACTGGGAGCATTCCATCCGTGACTTTGTTCAGCAATCGTCCAGCGCCAGCCCTACGCCAGGCGGAGGCAGCGTAGCCGCCCTCGCCGCAGCGCTTGGCGCCGCCATGACCTCCATGACGTGCAATCTGACGCAAGGCGAGAAGTATGCCAGCATCCAGCCGCTAGTAACCGAGACATTGGCGAAAATGCAGCATTTCATCGGGCAATGCGAGGCGCTGCTCGCCGCCGACATCGCTTCCTTCGATACGTATATGCACGCGATTAAACTGCCCGCCGGGACGGAGGAGGAGAAAACGCTGCGCAAGCAGGCTATCCAGCTAGCCGCCATCAAAGCAATTGATGTGCCTCTGGAATTGATGAAGGCATGCAAAAACGGCCTCGAAAGTACCAACAGTATCGCTGATGCCGCCAACAAAAATGTCATCTCCGACCTGGGCATCGGAGCCATCATGATGAAAGCGGCAGCCGAATCCGCCTTGCTGACCGTTCAAATCAATCTGAACAGCTTAAAGGATGCCGAGCTGAACCGCCAATACAGCGATAAAGCAAACCGGCTCATGGAGGAGATCGGTACGCTCCACGCACAAACAATAAAGATCGTTCGGATGCGCATTGCGGGCAGTTAGTTGTTGTGCATGCAAGACGCGGCAATAGCGCAGTGACAACCATCGATAGATGCAGAAAATATGCCACTGGCGGCGGTGACGACCACTGCTGTGCGCGCAAGACGTGTCATTAGCAGCCTGCTTTGTTCAGTCTGAGCAAGGAGCTTCGGCGGACGGAAGACGTTCCATGGGTTGTTCGCCCATCTATCGGTCAGCCTATCGAACTCTTTTAAAAAGCTGATCTATGAAGTATGCAATTTCGAAGAATCCGATCAAATAAAGGTCTAGTTAGCAGCACCTTAAGCCTCCCTACCGCCAACAAAATGCAAAAGCACATTTCATTTTCCACTATTTAGTCAAAAAACGACTTCAAAATGTAAAAGTGCAGGCTAGGTGCCGCATAATCGCTCAAATCAACCCAATCGAGCAAATCAAAATGTACTTTTACATTTTGAAGCGCAAATGCAGCCTTTTTCCCCATAACAGCATGCACTTTTGCATTTTGAGCTCCCTAAGTGCTTCCAGCAGCCCCTTCCTCCACGCCCGAACACAGCCCCAACATTGACAGTGCAAATTGGGATATGGTATATAAAAGAAAGAATTAGCACTCGAACGCTATGAGTGCTAAACTAAATCGAAAGCTTCCCCAAATCGAAAGGAGCTCCTTCATGTCAAAGAAACAGTTTCAAGCCGAGTCCAAACGACTGCTCGAGATGATGATCAACTCCATTTATACGCAAAAGGAAATTTTTCTGCGCGAACTCATTTCCAACGCAAGCGACGCCATCGATAAAATATACTATAAAGCGCTCACTGACGATCAGCTGAACTTCGACCGTGACAGCTATTTTGTGAAAATTACAGCTGACAAAGCGAACCGGACACTGACGATTTCCGATACAGGTATCGGTATGACCGAAGAGGATCTGGAGAACAACCTCGGCATTATCGCAAAAAGCGGCTCTCTCGCATTCAAGAAGGAGAACGAAGCGAAGGACGGCCATAACATTATCGGCCAGTTTGGCGTAGGCTTCTACTCCGCCTTTATGATTGCTGATGAAGTGACGGTTGTCAGCAAGGCGCTCGGCAGCGAGCAAGCCTTCAAATGGGAGTCCACTGGTGCAGACGGCTACACGATCGTACCTGCCGAGAAAGCAGCTATCGGTACCGACATTACGCTGAAAATTAAAGAAAACACCGAAGACGACCAATACGATGAGTATTTGGACGAGTACCGCCTGAAATCGATTATTAAGAAATATTCGGACTTCATCCGCTACCCGATCAAGATGGACATCACTAGCTCCCGTCCGAAGGAAGGCGAAGAGAACGAATTCGAGAGCTTTACCGAAGAACAGACGGTCAACAGCATGGTTCCGATCTGGCGCAAAAACAAATCCGAGCTGAGGCCGGAGGATTATGACAACTTCTACTTCGAGAAGCGCTACGGCTTCGACAAGCCAATTAAGCATATCCATATCAGTGCAGACGGCGCAGTCGTCTACAATGCGATTTTGTACATTCCAGAAAGCACTCCGTTTGACTACTATACGAAAGAATACGAGAAAGGCCTGGAGCTGTATTCGAACGGCGTCCTCATTATGGACAAATGCTCAGACCTGCTCCCGGATTACTTCGGCTTCGTCAAAGGGATGGTCGACTCGGAAAACCTGTCGCTCAACATTTCCCGTGAGCTGCTGCAGCATGACCGCCAGCTTCAGCTGATCGCGAAAAACATTAAAAACAAAATTAAAGGCCAACTGCAAAGCTTGCTCAAGGACGAGCGGGACAAATACGAGAAGTTCTACGAGTCGTTCGGCCGCCAGCTGAAATACGGCGTATACAGCGATTACGGCGCAAACAAAGATACGCTGCAGGATCTGCTGCTGTTCTACTCCTCGAAGGAGAAGAAGCTCGTCACGCTGGACGAATACATCTCCCGGATGCCGGAAGACCAGAAGTTCATTTACTACGCTGCAGGCGAATCCATCGCTCGCATCGAGAAGCTTCCGCAAACGGAAATTGTATCGGACAAAGGTTATGAAATTCTGTACTTCACGGACGATATCGACGAGTTTGCGGTGAAAATGATCGCAAGCTACAAGGAGAAGGAATTCAAATCGGTATCCAGCGGCGATCTTGGCATCGAGCCAGATGCGGACGACAAGGACAGCAATGCCGAGGAGAACGAGAACCAGGATCTGTTCGCGCATATGGCTGGACTGCTGTCGGGCAAGGTGACGAAGGTCAAAGCTTCGAAACGTTTGAAGTCTCACCCGGTCTGCTTGTCCACTGAGGGTGAAGTGACGATCGAGATGGAGAAAATTTTGAAGGCGATGCCGAACAATCAAGACATTAAAGCCGAGAAGGTTCTTGAGATCAACGTCAACCATCCGGTTTACGCTTCATTGAAAGCCGCTTATGAGCAGGATAAAACGAAGGTCGATCTGTATACGAGCCTGCTGTACAATCAAGCGCTTCTTATCGAAGGCCTGCCGGTACAAGATCCGGTTGAATTCACAAACGATATTTGCAAAATCATGGTATAAGGCTGCGCCTGCCATGATCAATGCGCAAGGAACGGCTGAACATTCAGCCGTTCTTTTTTTGCTCATATACCGTTGCAAATGGCGATATGTAAAAAAAACGCCGGCAACCTTAAGCAGGTGACCGGCGTTGCCTTATTAGCCTTTCGGCATTTTGCTCTCATCCATGTACAACAGGTTCCAGCGGTGACCGTCGAGGTCGGCAAATGCTGCGCCGTACATCCAGCCGTCCGTTTCACTCGGCCTGCCAAAGATGCTTCCTCCGGCAGCCTCTGCCTTTTGAATAAAGGCATCTACTTCTTCTCTGCTGTTGGCGCCAATGGAAAATATCACCTCTGCGCTATGAGAAGTATCTGCGGTTTTTGCACCTGTAAATTTCTCAAATACCGCAGCCGGGAACAACAGAATCGTTGTTTGGCCAATGGCAAGCTTGGCCCTCTCGCCGCCAACGCTATCCGCATGAAATCCAATCTCATTGAAAAAGGCCGTTGACCTCTGAACATCTTTGACCGGCAGGTTAATCCAAATTTCCTGTGACATGGCTGCAGCCTCCTGAAAATTATATATTTCCAACCACTTCTACTATACTCTACTTCTGGCAGCAGAAGCGAACCCCGAAATCATATAAAGGTGAGTAGCGTTGCCTTTATTTCAACAATTCCTCGTCCTCATCTTCGTACCATGGATTTAAGTGCACAAGCACTTCCTCGACGTCATCATGCTGCTCCATAATCGTCGCTTTTATTTTTTTCGAGACGTCATGGCCCTCCTGAATATTCAAGTCCGCAGGGACGCCGACACGCACGTCGATAATGATGTAGTGGCCGTGCTCCCTTGCACGGATACGGTCAATGCGCTTTACCTCCGGCACCGAAACGACAAGGCTTTCATACAGATCCAATTTCTCTTGCTCCACCATTTTATCCATAAGGATATCAATCGCTTCTTTCCCCATATGGTAAGCAAGCTTCAGAATAAAGTAAGCGACGATAATTCCGGCGATGGGATCACCGTAGCTGAGGAAAGCGATGTGAAAATGATCACCGACGAGGGCAGCTCCGACACCAACAACCGCTGCGATGGATGCATAGACATCGGCCAGATGGTCATAAGCCGTAGCGATTAAGCTTTTATTATTCATCTGTTTGCCCAGACGCATGCAATATACATACAGCCATTGCTTCCACACAAGCGACAGCACAGCCGCGCCGAGCGCTAAATAGCTCGCTTGTACAGCAGGATGGAAGAAGGATTCAACGGAATGATAAGCGATATAAAAGGCCGCAATGATCATAATAACGGCAACGATTGCGGAGCCGATCACTTCAGCTTTGCCATGACCGTATGGATGGTCATTGTCTCTCGGTTTTCTGGCGATAATCGTCGCGCTCAAGGCGGCGGCCGCTGCTACCACATCCCCGGCATTATGAATGCCGTCTGCCAGAAGCACTTGGCTGCCTACCATCAGGCCGATAGCCAATTTTAGAATCGTCAATAGTAAATTGCTGATCAGGCTGATTGCAATTGCAAACGTGCCTGTTGAATTGCTCTTTTGGTTCATGCTGCGTAAGCCCCTTTTATTCATTCGCTGACCTATAGCTTTTTTTGACACTTGACCATTATACAAATGGGGGTACGTGTGGGTCTAGAGAAACAGTGTTGCTTAAATCTAGCATTGTTACGGCGGGGCAATACACTTTGGACCGGCTAACTATGTTGCAACGGGGCAAAATATGGGCATACGCAAACTGGGATGCCCTGTATATTCCCTCCGAATATTCAAATTTAGACTATTGACAAATAATTATTTTTATGATATAATTTAATATTTTACATTTGACTTTTGTTTTCGAAATATGAGATAACTATAGATGATTTCAAGTCAATATGGAACCGAAACCGAAAGAGGAGGCTGACTGGCAATGAAAATTGCAAACGGAGTCGAAATGCTGGAGATTCATGTGACAAGCCCTCGTGGACCTATGGTGCTCAACCCGACACTCATTTATGACGAAAATTCGGCCATTCTCGTCGATGCGGGTATGCCAGGCCAAAGCCAACTCATCGTGGATGCGATGGACAAGGCTGGTATAACACCTTCTCAGTTGAAGGCGATTATCGTTACACATCAGGATCTGGATCATACCGGAGGCGTTCTGGAAATCATTCATGCAGCCGACAAACCGGTTCCCGTCTACGCACACGAGCTCGATCAGCCTTATATCGAAGGCAAGCTTCCGCTGGTGAAATCCAATCCGGAACGGATGGCTAAGCTGTTGTCCCATCTGCCGGAAGAAGAGCTTGACAAAGCACTCGAAATTTTTCGAAATCAACCTAAGATTCCAGTAGATCAGCTTCTGGAGGACGGTCAGGTATTGCCGGATTTCGGCGGCATTCAAGTCGTATTCACGCCTGGTCATACGCCGGGCCACATCAGCCTCTATTTGCAACAGAGCAAGACGCTTATCGCCGCAGATGCCATGGTATCCTCCGAAGGCCGTTTACACGGACCTGCCGAGCAGAATACACCAGATATGGGTACTGCAATCCGCTCCCTGTCTAAATTTCTGGCGCTCGATATCGAGAACGTGATTTGCTATCACGGCGGTTTGAGCCAAGACAATGTTAGAGAGCAAATCCTTCGATTGACACAAGAAGGCAATTAAACAAGCCTTAAACGTACAAACGACCCGAAGCAGCCTCTCGCTTCGGGTCGTTATCGATTAACGGACATCACGGCTCAAACCCTCGCTGTCCGACATATACTTGCTCAGCAGCAAATACCTGCAGCAGTCTGTCGTATACGGTTCTGTAGGCGGCAGGGCTATACCAGTCCTCCAAACCCAGCTCCTCGTATAGGGAACGGATGCCCAGCTTTCTCGTCCGCCTGCCTCCGCTGCCGTCTCCCATGAAATAATCGTCTACGCATACACGGTGAACGAGCGGCCTCAACAGCTCTGCAAACTGCTCCGTGCTCGGCAGTACAGGAGCGATTGTCGCTTGTGCAGCTACGCCCGCCTCGCGAAGCAGCCGCAGCGTCTCCAATCTTGCGGCAATAGGCGGCGCACCTGGCGTAAAATGCTTGCGAATGTCCTCACGGTCTGTCTCAATCGTCATGCTGACTCTGACCCGCTCGCCCAGTTTAAGAAGCAGATCGATATCCCGTCTAACGAGCGGACTGCGCGTTTGCACGAGCAAGAAATCAGGCGGCTCCTCAATCATCGCCTCCAGCAGCGACCTCGTAATTTGCTCCTTATATTCGATCGGCTGATACGGATCGGTGCTGGACGACATGAAGATCGTTACTTTGCCTTTCCCCTTTGCGCGCCGCAGCTCCTTGCGCAGAAGCTCAGCGGCATTTTGCTTCACATCAATCCACGAGCCCCATTCTCCTTCGTGAAAGAGCGCCACCGGCATCTCCCTGACATAGCAATAAGAACAGCCGAAGGCACAGCCTCCATAGGGATTCAAAGAATGGGTATAGCCCGACAGCAAGCCGGTTCCTTTATTAAGCAGCGTTTTCGCATTTTTGTACAGAATCTCACTTTGCGTCATGAAAAATCACTCCCAAACTGTAGCGGGTTCCCGCAGTAATCGTGCTGACACCATGGCGCAGCGTCGTCCGGTAATAACCGCGGCTCCCTTGGACAGGCCGGTATTGTGTCGGAAAAACAAGCGCCTCTCCCTGCTCGAGACGAATGACATGTCCTCGGCTTTGCGCCCTTGGCCGCTGCTCCACCAGCATAAATTCACCGCCTGTATAGTCCTGCCCTGTCTGATTTAAAGCGATAACGGTCTGAAATGGAAAATAGACATCACCGTACAAATCCTGATGCAAGCAATTATAGCCGCCCGCTTCATATTTGAGAATGAGCGGGGTCGGCTGCAGCTGCCCCTGCTCCCGACACTGGGCCAAAAACCCGGAAAGCTGCTCTGGATAATCCGAGTCTCGGCCCAATCTCTCCTGCCAGCGATTGGCCGCTTTCGCAAGCTCAGGATACAGTCCTTCACGAAGCTGCTGCAGCAGGTCCGGCAGCGGAGCTGAGAAGTATTTGTACTCGCCCTCTCCGAATGAGTATCTCTCCATACGAATCGTCTTGCGGTACAAAGCCTCATCCTCATAAGCAGAGATCAGCTTCTGGCACTGTCCGCTGTCCAGCAATGCAGGGATGACGGCGAACCCCTGCTCGTCCAACTCCTCCTGCAGCCGAAGCCAATCGACATGTGCAAGCCGCTTAGATAGCTGATCAGACATGCTGAACTCCCCTGCTGGCAACAAGATTCTCCCGCTCCAGCCGGAGCAGTTCGGTCTTCATCTCTATGCCGCCGCGATAACCGGACAGCGCACCATTTTTGCCAATGACACGATGGCAGGGCACGGTAATCAGAATGGGATTAGCGCCAATTGCTGTCCCTACTGCCCGCACAGAGGACGGCTTGCCGATTTGCTCCGCGATATCGGAATATGAGCACGTCCCGCCATAAGGTATGTGCTGCAAGGCCTCCCATACGGCACTTTGGAATGGCGTTCCGCCCAAATCAAACGGGATTGTAAATTCCCTGCGGCCCCCGTCCATATATTGCTTCAATTGCTCGATGTACGGTTGCAACGCCACATCATTCTGCTCCCATTCATAGCGGGGATAACGGCGGCTCACCGACTCGCTCATTTCTGTATAGGGCTTGCCAGGCGAACCGACATAGCATAGTCCCTCTGGCGTTGCCGCCACGTAAAACCTCCATTGTCCATGGATTAAAAAAGCCCAATAAATTTTCCGTTCATTTGCCAGTTCCATTATCCATCACCTATCCGATCTCATTTCGGCTGCGGTGCAGCCGGTATTCTGCAGGCGTACGGCCTGTCGTCTTCTTGAACAGCGTTATAAAATAAGCGGTATTCGGCATTCCGACCGCTGCTGCAATCCCTGCTACCGATTGATCCGTCTCGTTCAAAAGCTGCTTCGCCTTCGATATTCGCAACTGCTGAACATAACTGGAAGGCGAAATACCCATAATACGCTTGAACGTTCGCTGCAAATGATACGGGCTGCCATGACAAGCATCAGCTATCGTCTGGAGCGGAAGCGGCTCCTTATAATGATTGCCGATAAATTGTGCCGCAACAGCTACCCATTCCTGATCCGGCAGCCGTGCCCCCGTCGGCTTGCAGCGTTTGCAAGGACGGAAGCCCGACTGCTGCGCCTGCTTTGCATTCGCGTAGACCCTGACATTTTCGCGATTGGGTATTCTTGACTTGCAGCTCGGTTTGCAAAAGATGCCTGTCGTCTTAATCGCATAAATAAATTGGTCATTATACGCCGTGTCATTGCTTACGATTGCTTGCCATCGCTCTTCCGTCAACGGCAGCTCATTCTCGCTCATGGGCTTCACCTCGCCTATAGTATAGCCTCGAAAACAGCCGAATGTGTGATTTCGGGAGTAGAATAGCAAGATAACGAAACTGGCTTTGTCTTCATGTTACATCAGCAGAGCAGAGTTAGACAGAGGTACACTTTGGAATAGCGTCTGACTGCGGAGGGTTCTTATACAAAAAAAGCTGCTCCAGAGAAAAGCTCTGAAGCAGCCTTAGCTACACATATTTGCTTGGCAATACGCCGTAATGCTCCTTGAACAATTTGACGAAATAGCTTCTGTTCTCATAGCCGAGCTGCTGCGCGACCTGCTCCATCGTCCGGTCTGAGCCGTTCAGCAGCTCCCGTGCCTTCTCCATTTTGCTGCGGGTCACATATTCGATGAAATTCTGACCCGTCTCCTTCTTGAACAAACGGCTGAAATAGCTGGGATTCAGATGCAAATGCGCCGCTACTTCCTCTAGCGAAATTTTCCGGTCGAGATGCTGCCGGACAAATTTTTGCGCGTCGACAATTTCAACCTTCTTGCTTTGCTTGGCGATTTGCTCCATCAAGCCGACCGCCTCCTGCACGAAGCCGATCAGCCATTCCCGAAGCTCGCTGATGTTGCCTAGCTGATCCAGTTCGTTCTGCACCTTTTCATTCGTATAGTGCCGGGTATCCTTTAGCTTCATCATCGTATCCAGCGCCAGCTTGAAGACGAACCGCTTGACTGCCTTCGGCTCGAACTTATGAATCGAAATGAAGTGAATAAACGGTTCGACGGCATCAGGAACATCGATGTTCGCTTCGATGATCGTCCGGTTGATCCGCTCCGCATATTCGTAGTAAAAGGTTAACGGCTCCTCCTCGTGAAAAGTCAGTCTGCCCGCTTCCTCCAGCGTCATGAACTGAGGGTCCCGCAAATAAAAGAACCGGTCCGTCGCTTGCAGCATGCCGCCCATCTGCCGCCTAATGCCCGATCGTTCGGCTTCGATGCCGCCGATGAGAATGGAGTAACGCAGCTTGACTACCTGCTCCAGCTTCTGCTGTACGAGCCTCGCGAGCGACCGAATGCGTTCATAGGGACTGTGCTTGAGCTCCTTGCTGCAGTTGAACAAGATGCAGAATTCTCTTGCCGACACGCTAATGAACAGCGCATTCGCCTCGCTGCCCAACAGCTCCTCCGCCATGTTCTCGACGATGAACTTTACCATATCCTCGCTCTCATAGCGCTTCCAGGCTGCATTGACCTCATGAAGCCGACCAACGACGGGGATAAAATAAGGCAGCACCGTCCGGAAGCCAAACGGCTGCAGCGAGTCCGTCCATGCCGGGCTGTCCGGCACAGGCGATGACAGCAGCTCGCGCAGCCACTGCTCCTTCAGCACCGAGTTGCTGCGATGCGCCCGGCTGTGCAGCATTTTCAGCTCATCGTGCAGCCGCCGTTCCGCACCAATCTTCTCCTGCATGCCGGCAATAAGTGACGATAACGCCTCAGGATCCATCGTCTCCTTTAGGATGTAATCCTGCACGCCAAGCTGGACCGCTTGCTGCGCATAGCGAAAATCATCGTGGCAGGACAGGATGACGAACCGCGGCTGCTGGCTAAGCTCCTTCACCGCCCGAATGAATGCGACGCCGTCCATCACCGGCATGCCGATATCGGTAATGATCAGATCCGGCATCAGCGCAGCGCAGGCATCGAGCGCTTCCAATGCATTGGTGCTGGTATGCGCAACGCGAAAGCCATAATCGCTCCAAGGAATCATTTTCTCCAAAAACTCAAGCACAGCGACATCATCATCGACCAGCGCTACGGTATTCATCTTCTATCGCCTCCTGTCCCATCGAAATCGGAATGCGCAGCACCAGCTTCAAGCCCCCGCCTTGCGGGCTTTCAATCTGCAGCTGATATACCTCGCCGTAAATCATCCGCAGCCGCTCATGCACGTTCTTCAAACCAATTCCGCTAACCGGACTTCTCTCCCCGTTCCGCTGCCCGGACGTCTGCGGCCTGTCATTCGCAAACTGCTGCCGAAGCGGCTGCTCATGCTGTTCCCGCTGCTCGGATTGCTCCGGCGGCTCCACTTGCTCAGCCAGCCTGCCTAGCAGCGCTGCCTGCTCCTCCTCCGTCATGCCGATACCGTCATCCTGAATCGAAATAAAGAGCAGATGCCCCTGCTTCCAAGACTGCACATCGATATGCCCTTCCTTCTGCCTCAATCCGTGCATGTAAGCGTTCTCGATTAACGGCTGCAGCGTGAACCGGGGAAGCATCGCGAGCAGCGTGTCGGAAGCAAGATTGCTCGTCAGCTCCACCTTCTCCACATGGCGGAAGTTCATCAGCCGCATATATTCCTTGACGGTCGCAACTTCGTCGTAGAGCGTAATGAATTCATTGTTGCGGTTGATCGTCATGCGCAGCAGTGTCGACAAGGAGCCGACGATTTCGGCGATATCCTTCTCGCCCTTCATCAATACCCGTAAGCGAATAGAGTTCAGCGTATTGAACAGAAAATGCGGGTTGATCTGCGCCTGCAGCAGCTCCAGCTCCGCCATCCGCTTGCGGTCCTGCTCACGCTTGATCTGATGGATCATCTCCTTGATCCGGTCCAGCATCCGGTCAAATGAAGCGCCAAGCCGCCCTACCTCATCCTGGCCGCCAAACCGGGAACGGGCATTCAAGTTGCCGGCATCGACTCTCTCAGCAATTTTCGCAAGCTGTACGATCGGTCTCGTCAATTGCCGCAGCAGATAAATCAATACCGCCGAGAACAACAGGAAAAACAGCACCTGTAAAATAATCAAATCGTTAAGAAAGCCGTTAATAGTGCCTGTTGCCGCTTTGTACGGCGTCAGGCTGACGATGCTCCAGCCCGCATAGGATAAACTATGCTCGACGCGGATATAATCTCGCAGCGCAGGAGCGGGTGAAGCTTCACCCTCTTGCTCGGGAGTCAACGACGCCTCAATCGTACCGCCAATGGCCGAGGTTTCCGGATGCGAAATAATGCGGTCCTCTCCGTTCATCAGCATCATCTTCTGATCCGCTGCATATTTGCTGAATATTTCATGGAACTGCTCCTCCGGCTTGCTCAGTACGATATAGGCTTTGCCCGTATTGGCAAACAGCTGAAAGCTGCGAATAATCGTCACAACATTCGGGCTGTCAGCCGCATCCCCATGGACATAATTAGGCTGGGTACCCAGCCAATACGTCGTATTGACCGGCTCCAACGTCATATTATCTACCCATGGCTCCTTATACATATAAGTCAGATCATTGCGATACGTAGAATAGTTGGTAAAGATCAATCCGCCCGGCAGCAGAATCGTTACATATGTCTTGCCGCCAAAAAACGTCAGCTGATCCAGCTTCTCCGCAACCGGCTTATAGGCAAAAAAATCAAGCTTGCCGTCTCCGCTCTTCCGGTAGCTGCTCCAAGCGGTACGCATCGCCGTCATCATCTCGCTGTCGTATTGCAGCGTATTGGACGCCTTCAGCATATCCGTTACCAGATTGGATACGTAAAGATCGGCTACCTCCAGCGATTGCTCGGCCTTGACGACCGCCTTCTCCTTCAGCTCATTCCTCGTATTCAAGCCGGTAATCAATAGCGTAAGCAGCGATGGAATGAACAGGCACAGCAGTGCGGACGTAATCAGCTTCTTGCGCCAGCCGAAGGAAGATAAGCTCATCGCGAAGGCCCCTTTCTTCTAAAAGGTGAAAGGGATGCCCCGCTTGCGCGCAGGCATCCTCTTGTCTAGATCATTATAAGGAAACTATTTCTGGTTTGCATCGATAATTTTCTGGAGATTCGTCTTGATGGCCGCGATCGTCGCGTCAATATCCGCCGTACCCAAAATGTACTTCTCCGCTTCGGAAATATACGCTTTCTCGATATCAGCAGCGTAGGAAGGCGCATTAGCCGGCTGCGGCAGCTTCGATACGTTGAGCGTATTCAACAGCGAAGCTTTATCAATCATATCCGGCGTCATCGTCGATGCTACAATGGCATCAACCTCGCTTGCTACATCAGCTTTCTTCCATGCGCTAAGCTGCTTCGTCAATGCCATCCCTTCCGTCGACAGGAAACGGATAAACTGATAAGCGGCTTCCTTGTTTTTCGACTTGGACGAAATAACGAGCGAGTCCGCTCCGCCAAACGAATAGTTCTCATCGCCCTTCGCATTGGTCGGCCACGGCGCAAACGCCGAGACGAATGTCGCAGGAATTTTGTCCGTGCCGCCCGCTTCAGCAATCATCCAAGGACCGGTAGGCAGCATCGTTGCTTTGCCTTGGAAATATTCGTCGCGGTACGGAATCTTCTGCGTCACGATATCCTGATACGGCGTCGAGCTTTTATCCTCATGCTCCATCGCATAACGCAGCTCCAGCGACGCTTTCATCAGCGGATTGTCCGCATTCAAGTGGATGCCGTCATCCTTCATAATGCCTTGATCCTGAGCCGAGCTGTACTGCTTGAGCAGGAAGTAGTCCTTCCACGTATGGAAAAAGGCGCCGTACTGCTTGCTTGGTCCTTCCCCCTTCGTCAGCTGCTTCGCATATTCGCGGAATTCATCCCACGTCCAGCTCTGCGGAACCTCCAGCCCTGCCGCATCAAGCTGCGACTTGTTCATCAGAATGAACCAAGGCCCGAACTTGCCCGGAAGCGAATAGCGCTTGCCGTCCAGCTTCATCTGCTCCGCCTTGTACTCATCCTCGAACTTCACGCCTTCTTTGGCCAAATAATCGTCAAGCGGCTCCAGCATGCCGTTGACCGCCCTTTGGCTGAAATTCGGCACCGAGTTCAGCGAGAATACGTCAAATTGCTCTCCGGATGCATACATAATGTCGATTTTTTTGATCGTCTCATTGGAGTCATTCTCGACGACCGGCACGTACTCGACTTTAATATTCGGGTGCTTGGCTTCAAACGCATCAATTGCCGGCTGATACACCTCAGCCTTCTCCCAGTTCAAGAACTTGATCTTCACCTGCGGCGCATTCGTCGTCTCTGCGCTCTTATCCGGCTTCTCCGTTGCTGCGCTTCCGCCATTTCCGTTCCCGCCGGAGCAGCCCGCAAGCAGCGTCGTCAGCACAATAGCCGATATTGCCGTAGACATCCATCTCTTCTTCATCTCTATGCCTCCCTTTATAATAAAGCGGTTTCATTTGCTATTTAAACTTACCATTCCGTTTTTCGCGCTCACAGTAACGATTTTTACCGATTCGAAACTATTTTTACCCTTTCACGCCGCCAAGGGCAATTCCTTCAATAACCTGCTTCTGTCCGAAAATAAAGATGATGAGCAGCGGCAAGATCGCCGACACGGTGCCTGCCATAATTAAAGAATAGAAGGCTCCGCTCTCCGATGCAAACTTCTGTATGCCGATCTGGACGGTCATCAGCCGGTCGCTTCTTAGAAAAATAAGCGGGTTGGCGTAGTCGTTCCAGGTCCATATAAACCGCAGGATCGCGTAGGTCGCGAGCGCAGGGCGGACGAGCGGCAATGCGATACGGACAAAGGTCGTAAACGTGCCGGCTCCGTCAATAAAGGCAGCATCCAGATAATCCTTATGCAGTCCCATGAAAAACTGGCGCAGCATGAATGTGCCGAGCGCGCTGAAGGAGCCGAGCATAATGAGTCCGAGATGGCTGTCGAACAGATCAAGCCAGCGGAAGATCATGAATTGAGGCACCATAATGGAGTAGCTTGGCACCATGAACGTCATCAGCACGACTCCGAACAGCAGCTTTCTTCCGCGAAACTCGACATGGGAGAAAGCAAAGGCGGCCATCGCAGACACAAACACCGATACGATCGTCGTCACGACGCTCACTTTAATCGAGTTCCAGTAATAGAGAGCAAATGGATGATCCCCCACCCATACCTCCCTATAATTCTCGAAAAACTGCCAATTCGTTGGAATCCATTGAATCGGATATTTAAACACATCGATTTCCGGCTTCACGGAGGCCGATATCATCCAGATGAAGGGCAGCAGGAAGCCAATCCCAAGCATTAGCATACCCAGCGTGACCGCCGCTTTTCCTATCCTTCTTCTTATTCGCGCATTCATCGTTGTTCGCATATTCAGTCCTCCGTACTTAATAGTGAACCCACTTCTTCTGCCCGTAGAGCTGGATAAGCGTTATGAGCAGCACACAGCCGAACAGCATCCAGGCAATGGAAGAGGCATAGCCCGTCTTCAAATTCTCGAATGCCGTCGTGTACAAATAATAGGTGACGACCGAGGTTGAATAGGATGGGCCTCCCTCCGTCAGCACCTTAATGACGTCAAATGATTTGAACGAGCTGATCAATCCCGTAACGAGCAGGAAGAAGGTTGTTGGCGTTACAAGCGGCAGCGTAATGCGGCGGAATCTCGTCCATATGCCGGCTCCGTCAATGTCAGCCGATTCATAAAGATCCTTCGGAATGGCGTTGAGCGCCGCCATATAGACGACCATACAGAAGCCGATGCCGACCCAGATCAGAATAATCATGACCGAAGGCAGCGCGTAATGCAGATCAGCAAGCCACTTCGGCGGATTGGCGATGCCCAGCGAGCGAAGCGTCTCATTCACCGGACCGTAGGACGGGTGAAACAGCAGCTGGAACACAATCGCGACGGCAACCATGCTTGAAATATACGGCATGAAAAACATTACTTTAAATAAACCTTTGCCGTATACGTACCGTTCAATCACGACGGCCAGCACCAGCGAGACGATCAATTGAACCGGAACGACAAGCAGCAGAATCAAATTGTTTCTCATGGAAGTTAGAAATACCTGATCGTCGAACAGCTGCTTGAAGTTGCTTAAACCGACAAACTTCATCTTCTGAAGATCGGCAATAAAGCTCCATTCCGTAAAGCTGAGCACCAGGGAGATAAGCGTCGGGATCACGGTGAAAATAAACAATCCGAGCAGCATAGGTCCCGCCAGCAAATAACCGGCGATTTCCTCCCGCTGCTTGCGCTTCAGCTTAGGCAGCCTCTGCTGCTGAACTTCGTTTCCTTGCATGTGCAGTCACCTCTTCATCTAGCTGGTATCTTCGTTTCTACTTCCTATTTAACCGTGTTGAGACAGCTCCCGGAAGAAACGGATTTGACCGATTCGGAAAAAAATTGACCACCTTGCACTATGCTTCATACCTGCTGCTGCAAAAAACGCAAAAAGAGTTCCAGCCGGCATTCGGCTGAAACTCTCTCTTATACATCCCTATAACGTAACGATGATGAAGTTATTTTTGAGGCGGCGCTGTCGACTCCCGAACAATTAGCTCCGGCTCGATCTGTACCGTGGCATTTTTCGTGCTGGTATTGGAAATAGCAGCCAGCAGCAATTCTACGCCCATCGCGGCGATTTTGTCGGCCGGCTGTCTAATGGTTGTCAGCAGCGGACGGAATTCAGAGGCTAGTATTTGATCGTCAAAGCCCACGACCGAGATGTCTCGCGGAATGCGTACCCCTTCATTGAGGCAGGCGTCCATGATGCCAAGCGCAATGTTGTCGTCCCCGGCAAAGACAGCCGGCGGCAGCTTGCCCGAGGCAATCCAATCCTTGGCGATATGATAGCCGGTCGAGATTTCGAACGTGCCGCGCTCTATGCAATACGGCTGCAGGCCGGCTTCCTCCAGCGCAGCTTTAAACCCGCGCTCCCGTTCCCTGCTGCTGAGGAAATGATCGGGCCCGGCAATATGGGCGATTTCCGTGTGACCCAGCTCAATCAAGTGCTTGGTCGCCTCGTAGCCGCCTCTGAAATTATCTACGATTATGGAAGTGACTTGCGGATTTTTTTTCGAATTATCGATCATGATGAACGGAATTTGCTTCTTCTTCAGCTCGCTCACATATTCGTCTTCATCAAAGGGAGAGAGCAGAATAACGCCGTCTACGCGATCCTCTTGAAACAAGGAGCGGTGAAAAGCATCCTCGTAGCTCTTCGAGATCGAAAGCGCCAAATAATAGCCATGCTCTGCCAGCCTGTCATTAATTTCATTAACGACCGCATCAAAGAAAGAGTCATGCAGCGTCGTCAGCGTCAGACCGATAATCCCCGTCTTGCCCCGCGCAAGGCTTCGGGCGGAGGCGTTGGGATGATAGTCAAGCTCCCGCATCGCTTGCAGCACTTTCTCTTTATTTTTCTGACGAACCGAAGACGAATTATTCAGCACTCTTGATACCGTTACGACCGACAAGCCCGACTTCTTGGCTACATCAAAGATACTGACTTTCATCGTTTTAGCTCCTGTAATAAAAAAAGTATTTATTAACGAATACCATATTTGAGCCAAAACAGCAAATAGGCAAGGACGGGAGAGACCCGGATCAAACCCCGTTTCTCCCCCGATTTCGCCTTGCTTTATTTGTTCAAGCGCTCAAGCAGTGCTTTAAGCTTCGTCTCAATGCCCGGCAATGCGTCCTCTACCTTCTTGTCTCCATTCTCCACGCTAGCCAGCTCGTTGATGAACAACTCGTTGATTTGCGAATAGTTGGAGATCAGGTGGTTATAGGATTCAAAACCGTATTTATAAGCGCCATCGAATACTTGCTTGATTTGCTCCGGATCGATCCCTTCGAAGTTGCTGTAATATTTCTCAGCCGCTTGCTGGTTGACCGGCGGGTTGCCGCCGCTAAGCTCGATGGATTTCTCTTGTACTTCCGCTGTCACGAGATACTCAATCCACTCCAGCGCCTCTTTCGGGTGCTTGGAATCCTTCAGTACGAACAATGGATCAACATACAGCACGCTTCTTACTTTCTCGTTCGGGCCTTGCGGTACAGCAGCTACGCCTACGTTGAAGCTGAAGTCGCTGGAAGCGGCCAAGCTCCACGAGCCGACTACGGACATGCCGATTTTGCCGGAAAGGAACGGGTCGCCGAACTGTCCGGATACCGACTTCGAGAATGCCGGCGTCGGGGAAACCTTTTGATCATAGATCAGGCCGTAAACCTTCTTGAACGCCTCCACAACCTCAGGTTTCGTCAGGTTAATCTCGGAAGGCTTGCCGCCATTCGTCCACGTATCCTCGGAATAGACGTTGCCGCCGAAGTATTGCGGCCGTTGATCGCGTTCGCCAAAGCCGAAGTCAACGCCGTATTGCGCTTCGTTCAAGTTTTTGGAGTCTACCGTCAATGCTTTGGCGTACTCCACCATTTTGTCGAACGTCCAGCTTTTGTCCTCGTAATCCGATGGCGGATAAGGAAGGCCGGCTTTGTCGAACAAATCTTTGTTGTAGAGCATTACGGTTACATAGCTGTTGACCGGAATGCCGTATGTTTTGCCGTCTACTTTGTAAATGTTCATAACGTCTTCCGGAATGTTGTAGTCGGATGCTTTGAAGTCAGTCAGGTAAGGAGACAGATCCATCAGCATGCCTTTGTTGTAATATTCCATGAAGCCGCCATAGCCCCAGTGCGAAGTCACGTCTGGCGCATTTTTAGCTGCGATCGCCGATTGAAGCTTGGAATCGAATTGCTCGTAAGGCGCTTTCGTTACCTTAACCTTAATATTCGGATGCTTCGCCTCGAAGTCTGGAATCAGCTTTTCCACGAATGTGCGGTCCGGCGAATCGATCGTGTAATGCGTAATTGTCACGATGTCTCCGTCTTTGCCGCCATCCTTGCCCCCGCCTGTACATGCGGACATAACCATCGAAAATACGAGAATGAGACCGAGTAAAAGCTTGCCTTTGTTCTTGTTCATTGTGTATCCCCCTTGTTTTTTAATTGGCTTAAAGCTCTATGTGGACTTTACTTGATGCCAGTCAGCACGATGCCCTCGACAAAACGTTTTTGTGCGACGGCGAACAACGCGACAATCGGAAGGACCGACAGCAATGAGGCTGCCATCATCAGGTTCCAAGGCGCAATCCGGAACTTCGACGACAGCATGGCTGCCATCCCGATCGGAAGGGTGAAGTTTTCCTGCGAATCCAGATAAAGAACCGGCGCAAGCAGATCATTCCAGCTCCAGATGAAGGAAAAGATCGCAACCGTAGCAAGTACTGGACCTGCAAGCGGAAGCGTCAGCTTCCAATACAGGCCGACCTCCCGGCAGCCGTCGATTCGTCCCGCATCATAAATCTCATTGGGCAGATTGGAGAAAAACTGCCGCAGCAAAAAGATCATGTAAGCGGAACCGAAAAACGCTGGCAGGATCAATGGGAGAAGCGAGTCATGAAGCCCCAGCTTCGTAAACAGCAAAAACTGCGGAATCATAATCGCCGGATAAGGCAGCATAAGCGTTCCAAGCACCAGCATGAACATCAGCTGGCTTCCTTTAGCCCGGTATCTGGCGAAGCCAAATGCGACGAAGGAAGAGGAAAGCACCGTACCGATAACAGTAGCTATTGCAACGATCAGACTGTTGCCGTACTGCCTGCCGAATTTAATCTCGTCATTAATGAACAGCTCCTTGAAATTCCCCCAAGCGAATTGCTCCGGAATAACGGTCGGAGGAAAGACGAGCATTTCCTTCGTCGTCTTCAATGAGGTCGATATCATAAAACCAAAAGGCAGGATCATGGCGATCGTAACAGCTAGCAAAATGATGAACCCGATAATCGGGGCGATGTCGAATTTCGTTTTTTTCTTCGGTTGACCGGCGTATGCGGGCTGGCTCATCGTTCGCTCCCTCCTTCGTAGTAAACGTAACGGTTCGACAGCTTCATAATGGCGTAAGTTATAATCATGACCGCGATCAGAAGAATCCACGACATCGCCGATGCATAGCCGTAACGGAAGTTTTTGAACGCATTGACGTAAATGTTATAAACGTAGAACCAGGTCGAGTAGTTCGGACCGCCTTGTGTAATGGTGTACGCTTGCGTAAACACTTGGAAGGATTCAATCAAGCCCATGATAAGCTGAAACAGAAATACCGGCGAGATTAGCGGCAGCGTTACGTTCCAGAAGGAACGAAGCCGTCCTGCGCCATCCAGTTTGGCAGCCTCCAGCAAGCTGCCAGGTACGCCCTGCAGTCCGGCCAGGAAAATAAGCATGCCTGCTCCCATTCCCCAGAACGACATGATAATCAGCGCCCAAATGGCATAATTCTCATCGAGAAACCAAGCGATTGGCTCTACTCCGAAAATAGAAAGCACGTAGTTGAACAGCCCGGCTTGCGGATTAAATACCCAGAACCACAGCAATGCCATGGATACACCGGAGATCATGCTCGGAAAGTACATCGCCGTCCGGAAAAAACCGCGGAACGGAATTTTCTGATTGATAAGAATTGCAAAAAACAAAGAAAGCAGAAGTGTTAGCGGTACGCTAATGAATGTGTACTTCAACGTTACTTTGATGGAATTCCAGAACTGCTCGTCTTGGAAGAGCTCCTGATAGTTGCCTGCTCCGATAAACTTCGGCGCGTGGATAATATCATATTCCGTGAAGCTGTAATAAAGAGAAGCCAGAACCGGGAATAGCGCAAATACGACAAATCCAATTAACCACGGTGAAATGAAAAAATAAAAATTCCTTCCCTCACGCCGGCTTTCTTTCGTTGACCTCACTCAAGGGTCCCCCTTCTTCGTACGGGTAGGTGTCCTGCTCCGCCCCATAAGTTTAAGCGCTTTAACTTATAGGACAAAAAAATAATGCCTATTTCTTCGATTATGAATGCGGTTACTAATACTTTCGCGAAAGTTAAAGCGGTTAAACTTTGTGACCATTATAATATGAATCCCATTCGATTGACAAGGGGATTTTTTACTTTTCCCTCCACGGCTGGAATCGCATTCAATGGAAGAAGAATGCGATTCCATTCCTAGTACCGTTACTCCAGCGAATCATTATTGTAAGTTACATCATATTGATTTCTGGCCGCCTCCACATGTATATAATTGTCTCTTCCCCATTGCCGCAGCTCCCTCATCGGGCGAAGCAAAGTCTGCCCCAGCAGCGTGAGGGAATATTCGACCATCGGCGGTACGGACGGGGTAACATGGCGCTGAACCACGCCGTCACGCTCCAGCTTCCGCAGCGTTTGTGTCAGCATTTTTTTGGAAATGCCTGCAATTCTTCTCTCGATTTCACCGTAACGGATACTTCCGTTTTCAATAGCGTAGATCACGAGTGCCGTCCATTTATTCGATATAATTTCAATCACTTTGGTATAGCCGCATACGGCCAATGAAATGTCAGGCTGTTTTGTTTTTGCCGAAACTGTCATTATGTTTTCCCTCCTGCGCACTTTAAAGTTCCCTGTACACCTTAAAGTGCCTACTTACGTAGTTTTAGCTTATGCATTATTGTAGGGCTATATCATCGTCAAATACAAGGGAGGCTGCTTCACATGTCAACGATTATCAAACCTCGTCCAAAACTGTACGTGCTGGACAACGGCCGGATGAGTATGGATAAAAACTGGCTGATCGCTATGCATAATCCGGCAACAGTAAACAACCCTAACCTGCCTGCGGAATTTGTTGAATTCCCCATATATACCGTGCTTATCGACCATCCGGAAGGCAAAATTTTATTCGATACCGCCTGCAATCCGAATTCGATGGGCCCTCAAGGGCGCTGGACCGATACAACCCAGAAATCATTCCCTTGGGTCGCCGGCGAGGAATGCTACTTGCATAACCGGCTGGAGCAGCTTCGTGTAAGGCCTGAAGAAATCAGGTACGTCATTGCTTCTCATTTGCACATGGATCATGCCGGATGCCTCGAGATGTTCACGAATGCTACCATTATCGTCCACGAAGATGAGCTGAACGGCGCACTGCAGAGCTATGCCCGCAATGAAAAGGAAGGCGCCTACGTATGGGCAGATATCGATGCATGGATTAAAAATCAGCTGCAGTGGAGAACGGTCAAGCGGCATGAGGATCATCTGGAGCTGGCTGAAGGCATCCAAATCATTAACTGCGGCAGCGGACATGCTTGGGGCATGCTGGGCTTGCACATTGAAATGCCGGAAACAGGCGGGATCATCCTCGCTTCCGATACCATCTATACAGCGGAGAGCTACGGTCCGCCTGTCAAACCTCCGGGGGTCATTTATGATTCGGTCGGCTACCGGAATTCTGTTGAAAAAATCCGCACGCTGGCCAACCGGACAAACTCGCAAGTCTGGTTCGGACATGACGGCAATCAATTCAGCCAATTGCGTAAATCAACCGAAGGCTATTACGAATAATGCTTTATAAACGAATAAAGCCCCTTTTTCGGCAGTGCAAGTCCTATGCCTGGAAAAGGGGCTTTGCTATGGTCTTTATTTCTTGTCTACATGCAGCAGCGACACGCGTTTCACCGCATAGGTATCTTTAATTCTGTCCTCTGGAACGACGTTCAGCTTGATCAGGCTTGCAACCTTGGAGGCATCAGCCTTCGATAGCAGGCGCCATACTTCCGGATCGGGAAGCGCCTCGTACAGCTTGTCGTCATCATATTCCTTCCGCTCCTGCAAGACGAGCTTCACTCTATAGCCTTTCGTCTCCAGCTCGGATAATTGCTGCTCTTCGCAATGATTCAATATTTCCGCCCGCAGCTCGCCGAGCTCCTGCTCCAGCTCTTTCTGCTTTTGCTTCAATTGGTAATATCGCCTCACGGCCTTGTCCACTAACGCTCACTCTCCTTTTTTAGCCAATTTATGCCGCCGGCGCCGATTTAAGACGATTTTCAAAAAAAACCGTTGACGACAAATCCAATAAATGCTAAATTACATATATCAAATTGATATATCAAATCGATATATGTTAGGGGCGTTCTAAAGTGGTTGAAACGGTTAGCCTAGGCATACTGATGCAGGGCAAAATGAGCGGCTATGATATTAAAAAAATAGCAGAGCAATCGGTTAGCCTTTTTATCAAAATGAGCTACGGAAGTCTTTATCCCGCTCTCAAGCGGCTCGTCTCCGCCGGACACTTAATTGAAGAAGAAACAAATGACAGCAAGAACAAGAAGCTGTACGCGATTACCGAGCAAGGCCGGAGCTATTTCATGAACTGGCTGCGTGAGCCGCTGCAGGCAAATAAACGGGAGCATCTGCTCAAACTATTTTTCTATGACTATTTAGATGAATCCACCCGGCTGCAAAACTTGCAGGCTTTCCAGCACACCTTGCGAAGCGGCATCGCCCAGATGGAAGCCGTTCAAGGCATCGTATCAAAGGAGCTGGAGCAGATTCCTAACAAAGACGACTATTACTACCGCGTATCTGTCATGCATTATGGCTTGCAGTTTTTTCGGATGGAGCATGATTTCTTCAGCAAAATGATCGAAAAGGGAGAATGGTAATGATGGAAAACTTGAATGAATTGAAATGGAAAAGACCTTATCTCACGATTGTTCTCATCGAACTGGCGCTCATTGTTTTCATTGCCGGAGGCAGTGCGTACGCTTCGATTGCTGAATGGACCCACCCGCTTGCTCCATTTCTCGGCTTTATCCCGATTGCTGTATTCCTTGCCATTTTCTTTTCTATTAAACAACGCGGGCGGCAATTTTTCTTCAGCGGCAGCTTAACGAAGCTTACAGCCAGACAGTGGCTGGACTTTGCGCCGCTGCTGCTTATTCTCGCCGTTCTGCTCATTGCCAACCGCGGCTTTGCAGCCGCCCCCTCCTCTTATTTCGTTTACATGCTTCTATCCCAGCTGCCGCTGGTCGGCTTTGTCGAGGAATCGCTCTTCCGCGGCATTATGCTGCGCGCGCTGCTGTCCAAAGGAACAGGCTTCGCCGTTCTCTTCTCCAGCTTCTTCTTTGGCGTGACTCACGCTCTGCAAGCGCTGGGCGGGCAATCTGCCGAAGATACGATGCTGCAAATCGCTTATGCCTTTCTGCTGGGGCTGCTGCTCGCCTTGCTCGTTGTGAAGCATCGCATGATTTGGCCGGGCATCGTCTTTCACGGCTTGCATAACTTTCTCAATTTCACCGGCCACACACCGGCCACTCATCTCTACGACTATCTCGTCCTTCTCATCCTTGCCGTCAGCGTGGTATACCACTTTGTCACCGGCCGTCAAAGTCTTTCGTTCAAAAAGCCAGAAGCGGTTTCTAGTCCTGATACGAATAGAATGCACCCGGGACTGGCTGCAAAATAATCGGCTTCCCTCACAACGTTCATAATAAGACAGCAAGATATCGAAACTGCGAAAGCTTTTTTTATGGTAAAACTACTATATAAAAATGTCCGCAGAGAAGAGGATTAAGATGAACAATAGCCTTTCCTATACAGTCTCGCCGGATGGCCGGGAGCTATACTTGCCGCTTCCCGAGCCTTTCAGCTTTACAGAAAACGTGAGTTATTTAGCGCGTGCTGCAGGCGAATGTATGCACCGGGTAATAGACGGACGAATCCGCAAAGCTATACCGGTAGATAGGGAAATCGAAGGGGACGGATCCTTGTCCGTCGTTGTCGAGGTATTCGCCGAACAGCCCGGTAAGCTGAGCGTTAGGTTTCTTGCGCCCGAAGAGCCGCCGTCTGAGCAGGTACGCGATGCGGTGGCCCTCTATACAAGAGAGTGGTTTGATCTGGATACCGATCTGGCACCCTTCTATCAGGTGGCATGCAAGGACCCGCTGCTGGAGCTGCCCGTCCGAACATATTACGGCCTGCGTACGATCGGCATACCCGATTTATTCGAAGCGCTCTGCTGGGGCATTATCGGCCAGCAAATCAACCTGCCGTTTGCCTACACGCTGAAGCGGCGGTTCGTCGAGCGGTACGGACGAGCAATTGAATATGACGGCGAACGCTACTGGCTGTTCCCCTCCCCAAAGGACATCGCGGTATTGCCGGTTGAAGAACTGAGCGAGCTGAAGATGACGACGAAAAAAAGCGAATACTTGATCGGCACAGCAGGCCTCATCTCAAGCGGGCAATTAACGAAAAACAGTCTGCTCCGTGCCGGAGGGTTGAAGCAAGCAGAAAAAATGCTCGTCAGCATTCGCGGGATCGGACCATGGACCGCTAATTATGTGCTCATGCGCTGCCTGCGGATGCCTTCCGCCTTTCCGATTGATGACGTTGGCCTGCATAATGCAATCAAGCATGTGCTTGGAATGGACCGGAAGCCGACAAAGGAAGAAATCGTGAAGCTGTCTGCTAATTGGACAGACTGGCAGTCCTACGCCACCTTTTACCTATGGAGACTGCTGTATTAAAGAGCAAGTTTTTTGTCGAAATTGCTCAGAATTGGTTCAGAACGTTTTAATAAAATAGTACCGGAACTATTTCAAAACTTTGAATAGGAAAGGAACTATCATATGAAACGTTCTTTATCTTTATTAATGGCGTTAATGCTGCTGCTTGCCAGCTTTCCTGCTGCCAAAGCTTGGGCAGTTCCCCCGGCACCAAGCCAATTCATCAGTGTTCCGATTCAAGATGTAAGAACACTTGCTTACCATGACGGCTATATCTATGCCGCACAGCGGGAGCCGGGCGGGATCTTTCGCATTTCGGTCGAGACAGGCGAAGTCACGAAAGTGCTGAACAGAGGTTATATTATGACGGTTGCCCTTAACGGGGCCGGAGATCTGTTCTTCACAACGGACAGCTATGATCAAAATATATATAAAATCAGCAGCAGTGAGCTCACCGATTTCCCCCTTCCTGCAAATAGCGCAACCCCCTACTACAATACGGGCTTTAATTTCGTATATGGCTTGGCTTTCGACGCTGCAGACAACCTTTATTTCACAGACTATTCGAGCAGAGGCATCTACAAGCTCGCACCTGGAGCATCGGCTGCAACAACAGTCATCGATGACCTCTCGACCGAACTGCAAGGAATAACGATCAGTCCTTCCGGCCATCTATATGCTGCGGACGATAGAAGCAACAAAATCTTTCGAATTGCCAGCGAGCATCTAGCGGCTGGGACCGTAGATGCCTCCCAGCTTGAGCAATATAAAAATGTTCAGTTTCAAACAACCGGCATGACATACTTGCCAAACGGCAAAGCGTATAAAGCTTACGGCTCATCAGTCAGTCAATTCCCTGAGCTTGATGAACAGCTTACCGATACGGTAAAACCAGTCATTACGCTTATCGGCGCATCAACTATGCTTATCAGAAAGGGTGCGCCTTTCCATGATCCTGGCGTAACGGTAACGGATAATGTCGACAACAACCTGACAGCGGAAGCCGCTTACAGCTTGAACGGAAATACACTGCCAGCCATCGATACGGCTGTCCCGGGCACGTATACGATTTCGTATTCTGCCGCTGATGCAGCCGGCAATGAAGCAGTTGCAGTGACGCGGACCGTCATTGTAAATGAAGACAGCTCCAACCTGGCCTACGGTGTTCCGGTTACAGTCGACAAGGGAACTATCAGCGGTGAAATTACTCAGTTGACCGACGATTCGCTCCATACAGGCTGGACCGGCAGTCCAACTGATGCGCCATGGACGATTACACTCGATATGGGAGAGAACGCGATCTATAACGAAATCCTCGTTACCGATTCCGTCTACCTGCAATCCTATGAAGTGAGGGTCAGCGACAGCCCGAACGGACCGTTCGCAACGATCCCGGGTACAATTTACGCCGCTCCTGTTACTCATACAGAAGGGCCCTATAACGGCTTTACGACAGAATCCGTTTCTTTTCCCGAAGCGATTACACAGCGCTACATTCAGATTGTGATTCATGCCGTAGGTGAAGACGGCAGCATGGGGCCGGATCTTCAAGAAATTAAAGTATACAATCAGCCTAGAATACCAGAGCCTAGCACGGAGCCAACGCCGGAGCCTAGCTCCGAACCGACGCCGACTCCAACTCCAGAACCGACTCCAACTCCGGTTCCTGGCGGAACGGGAGGAAGCTCCGCTCCTTCCAGCCAAACGGAACAGATTTCAGTTCCGGTAGATGGCGGCGACAACAATCAAATTTCAGCCGCGACTATCGTTCGTACTACTGGGGCTGACGGAAAGAAAAAAGATGAGGTTACGCTGTCTTCTAACAACGCACGCGAAATTGTAGAGAAGCTCTCGGCAGCCGGCCTTCATATCGCTCGTGTCGTTATTCCGGATACGAAGGACGAAGTTGCCCAAATTAACGTAAACCTCCCTGCCGGTGCTGTGCAGCAACTGGCGGATGGTCATATTAACCTGGAAATTCGCACAGCAGATGCAAGTCTGATCATTCCCTACGCCTCGCTGGCAGACCTGACCAGCGATACGTACTTCCGCATCATTCCAATTAAGACGCAAGCGGAACAAGATAAAGTCAAGGAACGTGCTGTTAAAGAAGAAGCGGTCAAAACTGTGCTGGGAGACGGCAGCCTCCAAGTCATTGGACGTCCGATGACGATTGAGACCAATTTGTCCTCCCGCGCTGTCAGCCTGTCGCTGCCGGTGCCAGCTGCACAGATTCCTGCTAATGAGAAAGAACGCCAGCAATGGCTGGACAACCTTGCCGTCTTCATTGAGCATAGCGACGGCGAGCGGGTCGTCATTAAGCCGGAAATCGCAACCGATGCGGCCGGCCAAACCCGTCTGCAATTTAACGTTACGAAATTCAGCACCTTTACGATCCTTCATCTGAGCAACTGGTCATTGTATCAGAAGCAGCACAGCTCTTATATTAACGGATATGCCGACCGCACATTCAGGCCGGAGAAAAGCGTAAACCGAGCCGAAATCGCCGCAATGCTGTCGCGAATCGGTGCCGGGGAGGAAAATACTGTTGCCGCTGCAAGCTTCTCAGATGTAGCTTCAGGTCACTGGGCTTTCCAAGCCGTCTCGCTTATTCAAACCTCCGGCTTAATGAAGGGTCTCTCAGACGGTACGTTCAAGCCAAATGCCGAGCTTACCCGTGCCGAAATGGCGGTCATTGTGAGCCGCTGGCTGAAGCTTTCCAACGAAGGCAGTGCAGCATCAGCTGCAGACATCCAAGGCCACTGGGCGGAGAATTCGATCCGTCTTGTCATTGAAGCGGGCATGATGACCGGCATGCCAGACGGAGCTTTCAAGCCGAATCAAGCTTTAACCCGCGCAGAAGCGGTCGCTATATTCAACCGTGTGCTGGGCAGAGAGCCGCTGCCGTCATCCGTTAAGCCAACATGGACGGATGTAACGTCCTCCCATTGGGCTTTCGGACACATCGAAGAAGCATCGCGCAAAACGAACTAAAATAGCCGGCTTCACATTCATACACCTGCTGCAAGGCGGAGGGCTGCCAGCCTCTTCCGACCTGCAGCAGGTGTATTTTTTGTGGAATAAACCAGGAATTTGTCCAGGATAGCAAGAACACCAGGTTGGCTGTAGAATAAGAAGAAAACTGACCTGACTATACGGAGAACTGGAGGACGACCGGATGCAGCCCTTTGAGCATTACATCATGCTGGCCCATCAATTAAATACCCATGAGCAGCTAGAGGTCTCCCGCGAAGTCACTCTGGAACAAGTCGCCGCTGCGCTGCATTGTACGCCCCGCAACGCGAAGCTTGTCTTACGCAAACTTACGGAAGCCGGCTTAATTACCTGGCAGGCGGGCCGAGGCAGGGGCAACCGTTCCAAGCTGGCTTTTCTCGCCGGCAAAATCACTATTTTATTGGAGCTGGCCCGCCAATACGCTGGAAAGGAAGAATACAAGCAAGCCTTTGCGCTCTTACAGCACTATGACGCTGGCACACAAGCGATTGATACGTTCACGGAATGGCTCTCCGGCAGCTTCGGATTTGACAGAAGCCGCGGAGAAGGGAATGAGGCATTTGATACGCTGCGCCTCCCTCTATCCTATCCGATATTGACGCTGGACCCCTCGGAATGCTTCTACAGCCTGGAATCGCATATGGTACAGCACCTCTTTGACCCGCTCGTACGCTACGATGCGGCGGAGGACCGGATCCTTCCGCAAATTGCCCATACTTGGGATGCCAGCGAAGACGCGACTGTATGGACCTTCCATTTGCGCAAGGGCGTATTTTTTCACAATGGCAAAGAACTGGTTGCCGAGGATGTCGTCTTCACCTTCCAGCGGATGCAGACGGGCAAGCGCAACAGCTGGCCGCTCCGTTTCCTCCTCAGCATAGAGGCCGTATCTGCACGGACGGTTCGGTTTCGGCTAGCCAAGCCGAATCGGATTTTCCCGCGTTTTCTTTGTCTGAACGCATTATCGATTCTGCCGCTTGATTACGGGGGCGAGCATGAGAAGCAGTTTTGGACAAAACCGTTCGGAACCGGTCCTTTCCAGCTGGCGGAATGGTCGGACGAACGCTTCGTCCTGCATGCCAATGCCCGCTATTATCAAGGCCGACCGCATCTAGACAGCGTCCATATCGTCTTCATGCCGAAGGAGGCGGCAGCCGATCAAGCGCTCTGGCAGCAGCTGCTCTACGACCCCGGCAAGCAGGAGGAGGAATTAGACAGCTGGAAAAGCACCGTATCCAAGCATTGCTGTACCAGTCTGCTGTCCTGGAATATGAATAAGCGGGGCCCGCATCAGTCGATCGGCTTTCGCCGCGCCGTAGATCTCATTATCGACCGGACCCGGATGCTTCGCGAGCTTGGCGGCTATCGGCTGCATGCCGCCAGAAGCTTTTTTCATGCCGAGCAAGCCGGGGCCAGTGTGGACCAATATGATCTGGAGGAGGCGCGGCGGCTTCTCATCGATTATGACGGCACCCCGCTGACACTAGGCACCTACGGCAAACATCTGCAGGATGCGGAATGGGTTCAGCAGCAGTGCGCTGCCGTCGGCATTCCGCTTCATATTCGTTATGAGCAGATGGATGATATTCAAGAAATCGCGGTCATGAATGAGATGGACGTCATCCTTCATGCCGTCGTCTTTCCTGAGGAAGAAATCTGCATGATTGAAAATTATGAGCAAGAGGGCAGCTTCACGAAGCAATTTCAAACGCCGGACTGGCATGAATACGTCAGGGAGCATGTCGATCAAGCGCTGAACTGCGACAGCTCCGCCGAGCGTTGGCGGCTCTTAACCGACATCGAAACCCGGCTGAGGGACGACGCCCATAGCCTGTTTCTGCTTCATTCGCATTTCCAGTCCTATTCCTCGCCTTCCTACCGGGGCGTAGGCATCAATGCGCATGGCTGGATTGACTTCAAAGAAATATGGCGGACTTAAATAAAAAAAACAGCGGCAAGCCATGCGGCCGCCGCTTCACCTCTTTCCGAACAAACCTGCAATAAGTATACGCAGTCCTCTCCGCCATCCCGTGCCCCGAGCTGCTGACGCTTGCTGCACACAGGCTGCGCACGGGCAAGCGGCCGCTCTGCTCTCCTGAATGAGTACCGCTTTGCGCGCCCGCTCCTCCAGCTCCGCTTGTCTATACCCGGCAAGCTTCTCTGCCGCGTAGTAATGATCCTTCATCGCCATTTCCCCTTTCGGATATTCCCGCTCTGCGTTCATTATCCGGCAGAAAAAGGGGACGAAAAAGTGTAGACGTTAACGGTAGCATTTCCCCTTTTACATGAAATAGAAAGGCCGCTCCTCCAATCGCGATGATCGGAAAGCGGCCTTTCTTCACGCTATAATCGAACTGGCTTAGATTTCAAACTGCGGCAAGTAGCTGCGGTTGGCTTCAAGCAGCTCGCTTACCATGCTGCGGATGTCGGCAATGCTCAGCTCAGCCGCTGTATGCGGGTCCAGCAAAGCAGCGTGATACACATGCTCCTTGTTGCCCGTCAACGAAGCTTCGATCGTCAGCTCCTGCACATTGATATTGGTACGGTTGAGTGCAGCCAGCTGCGGCGGCAGGTCCCCGATGTAGCAAGGCGTAATGCCGCTGCCGTCGACCAGACAAGGAACCTCGACGTTGACACCGTCCGGCAGATTCGTAATCAGTCCGTTGTTCATCACATTGGCGCCGATCTTGTAGATGTTATCCGTCAGAATGGCTTCCATAATGTAGGACGCGTATTCATGTGTACGCTCATGCGACAGTCCTTTGTTGCCCAGCAGCTCGTCCATCGCCTTTTGCCAATAGTCGGCTTGCGATTGTCCCCAGTTTTTGTACATCATCGTATGAACGCCGTATTCATCCAGCAATTCCGGATAAGCATTCTTGATAAAATAAGGCACGTATTCTGCCGTATGCTGTGTCGATTCCGTAACGTAATAGCCGAATTGATTCATAATCTCGTAACGGACTTTATCATCATGCTGCTCCGCCGCCTGCCGCTCCAGCGCTCTGCGCTTCACTTCCGGATACAGATCCTCGCCGTCGCGATGAACCTCAAGCAGCCATGCCTGGTGATTGATGCCCGCAATTTTCGACTTCACGTTCGTATGATCCATGCCCAGTCCCTCGAACAGATCACGGACACAAATTTGCACGCTGTGGCACAGGCCGACCGTCTTAATGCTGGTCGCCTTCTGAATCGCGCCGGTCACAATCGCCATCGGATTCGTATAGTTCAGAAGCCAAGCGTCCGGACATACTTCCTCCATGTCTTTCGCAATCTGAAGCATAACAGGGATTGTGCGCAGTCCCCGGAAAATGCCGCCCATGCCAAGCGTATCCGCATAGCTTTGCTTCAGCCCGTACTTCAACGGAATCTCGAAGTCATTAATGACGCAAGGGTCGTAGCCGCCTACATGAATCGCATTGATGACGAAATCGGCATCCCGAAGCGCTTCGCGCTGATCGTCGTATGCTTTAATATCCGCTCTGCCCTCGTTGATGTTGTTGTTCAGCTGCTTGAGCATTTGCTCGGACAAGCGCAGCTTCTCCTTGTCGATATCCAGCAGCGCGATATGCGCATCCCGTAGTGCCGGGGTCAGCAAGCAGTCCCCGATTAAGTTTTTGACGAAAATGATGCTGCCTGCTCCAATAAATACAATTTTAGCTGCCATGATGATAGCCTCCGCTTTCTTTTATAAAGTAGTTAGATATAATGCCGATGCTGATTAGCCCTTAACACTGCCCATTACGATGCCTTCGGTAAAATATTTTTGCAAAAACGGATAGACGCACAGCACCGGAACGGTAGCTACGAATACTTGCGCCGCCTTCGTCGTCCGGTCAGAGACGAGCGCCAGCGCCTTCCAATCCGTCGATGTCGCAAGCGACATATCCCGGTTGACGATGACGGTCTGCAAATACGATTGCAGCGGGTAGTGGCTAGGATCGTTCATCAGTATTAGCCCCTCAAACCAGGAGTTCCAATGGGTCACGATACAGAACAATACCAGGGTTGCAATCGCCGGCGCAGACAGCGGAACGAATATTTTCCACAGCACCTTCCACTGCGTCGCCCCGTCCATAAACGCCGCTTCTTCAATTTCCTTGGGCAAGGAACGGAAGAAGTTAAGCAATAGAATGACGTTAAAGATCGGTACTGCTCCCGGAATAATGAGCGCCCAGAAGGAGTCGATCAGGCCGGTCGCTTTGATCGTCAAGTACCACGGAATCAGTCCGCCGCTGAACAGCATCGTGATAACGAAAAACCAGACATACACGCCCCGCCATTTGAACTGCTGCTTTTCCTTGGACAGCGGATAGGCGATCAGAATCGTCAGCAGCATGTTGATCGGCATGCCGACCAGCACCCGCTTTACCGCGATAATGAAGGAGGTCATAAATTCCGGCTTCTCCAGCACGAAAGCATACGATTTGAGTGTAAATTCAACCGGCCAGAACTGTACTCGGCCCGAGCCGACCGCCGAGCTTGAGCTAAAGGATATCGCGAGTATATTGATGATCGGAAGCAGGCAGATGAGCGCTGCGCCAATAAGAATCGCGTAATTGCCAATGACGAACAGCTTTCGGCCCATTGTAGCTTTCCTGAACATATGCAGTCTCCTCTCTTAAAAAATACGGTAGTCCGAATAACGCGTGGCGAGTCCGTAGGAGATGCCGATGAAAAGGAAGGACACGGCCGACTTGAACAGGCCAACTGCCGTCGCTACCCCGTATTGCGCGTCTTGCATCCCGATGCGGTAGACGAGCGTATCGATAATATCGCCCGACTGGTACACCTGAGGACTATATAAATTGAATACTTGGTCGAAGCCCGCATTCAATACATTTCCTAAGCTTAGAATCGTCATCAGCATAATCATCGGAATCAGTCCCGGCAGCGTAACGTGAAGCGTCTGCTTCCAGCGTCCCGCTCCATCCATCACAGCGGCTTCGTACAACGTTGGATTGATTCCGGTTAGCGCGGCCAGATAGACGATAGAGCCGTAACCGAAGCCTTTCCATACTTCCGTACCTACCAGAGTGACGGGAAACCAGCTGTTATGTCCTAGAAAATAAATCGGCTCCAGTCCAAGCCAAGTTAGAAAATGATTCACAATCCCGGTCGACGGCGACAGAATATCGATGAAAATACCGCCTAGAATGATCCAGGATAAAAAGTGCGGGAAATAGACAATCGTCTGCACGCTGCGTTTGACGAGCCGGTTCTTGGCCTCGTTGAGCAGCAAGGCGAACAGCACGGGCGCGACAACGCCGGCAATGATTTTCATCAGTGATATATAAATCGTGTTCCAAAGCACTTGATAAATGTCCGGCATATTGAGCAGGTACTGAAAGTTATCCCATCCGATCCACGGCGAGCCGAACATGCCCTTGGACGGTACAAACCGCTTGAACGCGACGACAATGCCTGCCATCGGAATGTAATTGTAGATAAGTACGATCAATATGCCCGGCAGCAGCATGAGGTGAAAGGGTATCTCACGTAAAAATCTTCTATTCTCCATCTGCTCCTCCACTCCGCCAGCATGATTTAGTTGAGAGAAGGAATCGCTTCCTTCTCTCTGCCAGACTTGTTCTCTAGTTTTGACTCCAGTCGTTGACTTCCTTCGTCATTTGCTCTCCGCCCTGCTTGTTCCAGGTCGATACGAAGGCATCAAATTGATCGATCGATCCGCCCATAATGATGCTCGTGAACGTCTGCACCTGCTGCTTCTGCAGCGTGCCCTCGCGATCCACCATCGTTTGCGTCGGCGCGCCGAAAAACTGATTGTCCATCGTCAGCCCTTTTTGCATAAAGGCATCAAGCACGCTTAGCGAGCCTTCCGGTCCGTACATTTTCTCTGCGCTCCAGAAAGCAGCATCGCCGCCGCGGTATTTCATAATGTTGTCGTAATAGCCCTTCTCCTCCAAATTAAGCGAGGACGGGTCATTCGACGACAGCGCGCTCTTGATGTGCAGCATTGCATCGAGGTTTTTACGCGGCGCCTCGCCGTAGAGCAGCGTGTAGCTGAATGCAGACATGCCGTCCTTGTCGACGTTATAGATTTCAGGCTCCGCCGTTTCGCCGTAAATTTTCTCCAGCGCCAGATTCAGCATCTTAACGGCTGCTTCCGGATGCGCACTGCCTTTCTTCACGGTGTAATACGTGCTGATAGCAAATGGCACTTGCGATTTCGCCGCTTCTCCGTCGATAGAAGGAATTTCGATTGCCTTCCACTCCATGTCCGGATTATTCGTTTTACCGTCCTGCAGCCAGCCGCTGTTCCAGAAGAAGCCGAAGAACATGCCGACCTTGCCTGCGTTTGCATCCTCATTCACTTTGGAAGCGTCACGCGTTCCGAATTCCTTGTTCAGCACGCCAGAGGCGTACATTTCCTGAAGCTTTTGCAGCGCCTGCTTCATTTCCGGCTGCACGCTTCCGTAGACCAGCTTGCCGGACGCATCCTTGACCCAAATGTTCGGATAAGCGTGGAAGCCGTTAAAGAAGCCCTCCAGCCCTGCATAAAAGCCCCACAGATCCTTGTTGATTCCGAGTCCGTACGTATCGGCAGCTCCATTGCCGTCCGGGTCCTTCTTCGCGAACGCATCAGCTATAGCCAGAACATCCTGCATCGACTTCGGCTCTTCCAGATTGAGCTTCTTCAGCCAATCCGTCCGCACCCAGAGCACCTGGGACTGACCGATGCCGGAGCCCATTTTTGGAATAGCGTACATTTTCCCGTCAAAGGTCGAGGACTTAATTGCATTGCCGCCATCCTCGGACAAAATCTTCTTCGTCAGCGGTGAAGCATACTGCTCGTAGATGGATGTGAGATCCTGCAGCTGATCATCCTCAATCAATCGCTTCAGCTGTGCAGAGTTCACCTCAGCAATGTCAGGCATATCATCCGACGCGATCGCAATGTTGATCTTCTGTGCATATTGCGCATCCGGCGTTGTCCACAGGTATTTGATCTTGATGCCGAGATCCGATTCGTACGCTCTCGACCACGCATTGTTGTCCAGCGACTCGCCCGATTTAAATTCCATCCCTTCCGAGATCGGCCGGACAGCCGTTACCTCGATCGGCGGATCATACTTGCCGAGCGGGCTTGTATCAACTGTTTGAGTGCCGCCATTGCCTTTGTCGCCTTCCGGCTGTTTTGCCGGATTGTTATTGCCGCCGCTGCTGCAAGCGTTCATGAGCAGCGCTGTAATTAACAGCGTGCTGCCTAGCAAGCCCCATTTTTTCATCCCCATGTTGTATCGCTCTCTTTCAAGTGGATTGTAAGCACTTTCTTTCTGCTTTAATTATAGCAACGGCGTCTGCTCCGCCGTGTGCGGATTTTTTGCCGGACACCTGCGACGTTTTTGTCCAAGTATGACTTTCGTGCAAAAATAACATACCTTTACAACAAAAAAACCGCTCCTGTTCATACAAAGGGCGACAGCGTTAATGTCGCCTTTTGCATGAACGGGAACGGTCATTGATCCAGAGCCTCAACAGCTCATTAAGAGAGGAGCCTGTTTAGGACAGTCCGGAATCAGCATCACCATGCTGGCTTTGCCTGTATTGCGTAGGCAGCATGCCCGTCATTTCCTTAAACATTTTGCCGAAGTAGCGCGTATCGGTAAATCCGCACTGCTCGGCGATCCAGTAGACAGGATGATTCGTCGCGGTCAGCATCCTTTTCGCCTCCTCGATGCTGCGGATCTGTACGTAGCGGACGAAGGAGATTCGCAAAATATCTTTAAAGCTCCGGCTGAAATAGCTTTTGCTAATGTTCACCTGCGCACAAATATCACCTTGCGACAGGTCTTCGATCGCCTGTGCATCCATGTAGGCCAGCGCCTTCAAGATACCGTGAATCATATCCTCCGAATAGCCGGATTGCCGCAGCCACTGCTGCAGCCTGGAGCGGGTATCGGTCAGCCATGACCTTAGAGCTGAAGCACCGCTTGGCAGCGGCCCCCAGCCCGGAAATTGCGGGAACAGTCCCTTCCATTTCTGCAAAGCCTGCTTCGTCCAATCCTCCGCCACGAATGCCGGCTCGCCGGCCAGCATGTCCATCATCCGCTGGAAGGACTCGTCCTCCCATACCCATAAGGGATGGAGCCAGCCCTTCTCGAAAGCCTCCCGCGTCCACACCGTATTCACCGCGCCACGAGCGGGCTGTGATGCCGCTGCAGCCGTTTTGTCCTCCGTCACCTTAGCTGCAATCCGCTCCAGCAGCTCATCGAGATTATGCGTCTCCAGCTGCGTCTTGACGATATAGTCAATCGCGCCGATGCGCAGCGCCTCCTGAATATAGTCGAAATCCTGATGGCAGGTTAAGACGACCATCTTGATCGAAGCGTCAAACTCCTTGACCCAATGCATCAGCTCCAGCCCCGTCATACCAGGCATCGTAATATCCGTTACGAGCAGCTGCACCGTATTTGGATGCTCCTCCAAGTACAGCTTCGCCCGCTCGCCGGAAGCCGCTTCGCCGATAATTTCAATTCCGTATTTCTCCCACGGAAAAATCATTTTCAGCCCTTTGCGAACGAGACTCTCATCATCTACGATATAGGCTTGAATCATCGCTGCTCCTCCACCTTTACCTGATCCGGCATGTCGATCGTGATTGTCGTTCCTTCTCCCGGTGCGCTGTGAACGGAGAATAGCGCCTCTGAGCCGTAGTATACTTCCAGCATCTTCTTTACATAGCGCAATCCGATGCCAAGACCGCTTCGCTGCCGCTGCTCATCCAGCTCGAACAGCTCATGCATCCGCTCCGGCGGAATGCCCTGCCCGTTGTCTCTGACGATTATTTGCATACGTCCCCTTGGAGCCAGCCGGATCGTCACATCAATCTGCCCTTCTTCATTGTCAAAAGCATGATACAAGGCGTTCTCCACCAAAGGCTGCATAATAAACCGGGGAATCGCAATGGGATCAGCAGCTTCCTCCGCATGAACGTGAACCTGAAACTTATGGTCATACCGGATGCTTTGAAGCTCGATATAGTCGCGCAGCGCCTGCACCTCGTCCCGGACGGTCACGATGATGCTCTTTTTCCCCAGATTATAATGCAGCACCCTTGTGAACACAGCGACGAGGTTCGCGATATCCTTCTGCCCGTTCATCCGGGCAAGCCATTGCACGGTATTGAGCGTGTTATGCAAAAAATGCGGATTGATCTGCACGAGAAGCTTCTCCACCTCAAGCTGGCCCTTGCGCTTCTCCTTCTCCTCGATGTCCGCAATAAGCTCCTTAATCCGGTTTTTCATATTCTCAAAGTTGTTCAAGACGTTATCGAACTCGACTGTCCCTGTCGTTGCCAGCTTCCGCGATTCATTCCCCTGCCCGATCTGAAAATGATGAATCTCGCGATTGATGACCCGAATCGGGCCGTATACCATCTTCCAAATAAACCAGGCCAGCAGAAAGCCGATCAGCAGCGAGAGCAGGGCAATCGCTATAAACTGATAAAACCATTTATTAATTTCCCGGTTGTACTCGCCAAGCGGAACGAAATGAATATACGTCCAGCCGTTCCGGCTTGTCGCGGCAAAAGCTTTCGTCTCCTCCGGGGGCTCGCCATAGGCATCGCCGATTTTATACTTGGAGCCGCTATGGCTGTACAGCACTTGTCCCGAGCTGCTGACGAGAATGTCGCCCGGACGGCTTGCGATCATCAAGTCCGAAATATCCCGCTCGATGTAGATCGACAGCGGCATGCCCTCCTCATTCTCCACTTCCCGCCAAAGCGAAAGCACCAGCACCTTATTGTAAACTCGTACGGAAGGATGGGGGCCGTAATATTCGAACTTGTTTTTGGAATACATCGTCTGCCCCGGATGCAGCAGCAGCTCCTGCTCCACCTTCATATTGGGAAATAAAAACGGGTCCTTATATGTTGGAGCATAGTAGAGCATAACGCCGAGACTTGGATTCGCAAAATTAATGTTCGAGGCCGACTGCAATATTTTATCGTAGAGCTTCGTCTTCTCATAGGCGTCCTTGGAGGAAATGAACGTCATGACGTCCTGTCCGATCCCGCCTTCGCCCACAAGCAGCTGCGATACACGGCCAAGCTCGTCCAGCCGCTTCTCCATCTCCTGCTGCTCCCGTTCCACCTGATTCTGTATATCCTGCCCGATGCGGCCGATCTGAATATCGTAAATCCAATAATACGACACCAGCCCGATCAATACGATTGGAATAGCCGTTGCCAGCACAAGCACGAGAGCCAGCCGGCCCTTTAGCGTATGCGGTACAATTTTGCCCGAATTCATCCTGTGTCCCATGTCTGACCCTCCCTGCCTAACCGTCTGCATTGCCCTTTCTCCCCGAGCTTGGTGAGACAACAGTTAATCGCTTACATTCGTTCATGTGTAAAGATGGTTGTATTATAATACAGTTTCCCTGCCTTTAAAAATAAAAAAAGAAACGGCTCCTTCCGGCTATTGCCGGCCGGACGGAACCGTCTCTTCGTATGCATAAGGATTTGGATAACGTGCTAGACGTAAAATAACAGCTTGGATTCGCCAGGCTCCAGCGCCAAAACATGCTCCGCTGCGCCCGGCTGCAGGCTGTAGGACTCGCCGCTCCACAGGTCGCGAACTGTCAGTCCCTTCGACCCGTTGATGCCAACTCGTGACAAGCCGATTGCCTTTGACTTGCCGTTCGCTTCGTCGAAATTAAAGACAGCAACGTAGGTTCCGCCATCGCCATCAAGCGAGTAAAGATCCTCGCCGCCTGTGCCGCTGCGTCCTTCCGCCGGACGGAACGTCTCGCCTCGCTTCGCCAGCGCCATCACCTCTTTGTTAGTCATCCATGCCTTCGCTCGACTGGCTGCTTCCTCCATCCGGTAATCATCGCCGAGCAGCAGCGATGTGCCGGAAATAACGCCCGAGTTCAAGCGGCTGCGCCCTTCGTGCTCAGAGATTGCCCGCTGATTGTCGCTCTTATACAGCACGATGTGATCCGGATCGTTGAAGCGGTACAGATTGTCGCTAATCCACCAGCCGTATGTGAGCGCGTTCAGCATATATTCCGTATCGGCGATTGTGCCGAACGCATCGCAGGAAACGCGTCTGCTATGCGCATAGCCGTGCGGGAACAGCGGCGCGATCGACAGATTGATCAGGAACGGACGGCCCAGACGTTCAGGGCTGAGCGCTTCCGCAATGGCTGCCATGCCGTAGTTATAGGCTTGAATGCCGGTGCGGATCGACGGGTCGTAATGCACGCCTTCCATCGCGCCATGCGCCAGAAAATCCATTTTCAAATACTCAAAGCCGATTGAAGTGACTTCATCCAGCTTGCGCATAATGCGCGCGACCGCCTCCGGATGTGACGGATCGATTGGGAATGCGCCGTCCAGCTTTGGCAGCGGCTTGCCTGCCGCATCCTTCAGCAATATTTCCCGATAGAGTACAGTACCGTCCGTACCTTCCACCGGTGTATCCGGGTCGCTTCCCCAGAATGCAAACGGCGTGTAGTACGTCCCCGGCTTCTGGCCATTTGCCTTCACGCGGCGAACAGCATCCTCCAGCTGGCCTTCCTTCAAATTGTCCGAGAACGCATCGAAGTTGACGTACAGGCTGCCTTCAAAATCAGCGAAGCCGTCCCCTTGAATTTCTTTGGCAAAAAAATCGGATGTATAGGTGTATACTTCATAATCGAGCTTCGTCATAACGGCCGACCAGCTGTTCCAGCCAACCGGAACGCCGCCGGACCATGTCAGCGCAGGCTGAATGACCGCATTAGCCCCGCCGTAAGCCTCCATGCCTTCGCGATAGTCAGCGTACGCACCTACAAAGATCGTCGGCGATACAATGGACGTTCCGCGCAGCGAGCCATGCGGTACCGTATCGCGGGTTTGCAGATCAGCTGCACCGGCAAATACCCGCAGGCGGCCAATCGCTTCGGAGAAGGTGCCTTCCACGTCGATTGCCGTTTTCCATGTATCATGCGTAACCGAACCAATGACGAAGCCGCGTCGGGATTCCGCCCGGTAAATTGCCGTTACTTCATAGCTGCGTACACTGCCGGGATTCGCCTGGGAACCGAACCGGACCCATTTGTCATTGTCATATGGAATAAACAGAGAGCGGATCTCTTCCTTGGAGCCGTCTCCGAAATCAAGCAAGCCGTCATCATTCAGGTAGGAGGCTAACGGTGTAAGCTCATTCGTCTCCCATTCCTGTTCAGCCTCCGCTTCCAGCTCAATCAGGGCATAAGGCAGATCTTTATACAGACGAATCAACTGCCGCAGCACCGGCTTGCCCGGTTCCGTATGCTCGAAGCTGAACCGCAGCCCTTCTCCAAAGCCGTCCTCTATTGCCTGCACCGATGCTTCCGGTACGGCATGCGAGCCGTAGTAGGATGAACGGACGATTTCTGCGCCCGCACGAGCTTCCGCATAGAGGCCGGACATCGTTTGCCCGTCCTTCCAGGCAAGCGCCAGCGTGCCCTCTGCCGTATTCGCCGTCACTTGCAGCAGGCCATTGTCTGCCGTAAACGTCCCGGATGCTTGCTCCAGCTTGAATTGTCCAATATCGGTCGTCATGATTTCATCCGCTCCCATTCTGCTATTGGTTCACATCGTTATTTTACCGCGCTCAATTATCCAATGAAAGGAAAAGGCCAGCTCAGCTGGCCTCCTCGTTAAATCCGGTTATACGATTAGTTCCACAGCTCTTTGCGTGCTGCATAGTTGCTCGAGTAGACAGCTTCAACCTTCTCGTCGCCTGCAGCTTTCATGTCAGAAAGCATTTTGTCAAAAATCGAGCTTGCTTCTTCAGCAGAAGGAGCCATGATTGCTTTCGTCAAAGCTTGCTTCGTGATGTCGTTGATTTTTTGCTCGTTCAGCGCTTCCGGTGTTCCGCCTTGCGGGTTCAGGCCGTCGAAGATCGCTGTGTCATATATGGTGTCGGACAAGTTTTTGATTGCCATTTGGTCGATTGGCGAACGCTCGTAACGGCCTGGAAGGTCGTATGGCGTACCGTCTGCGCCTGGTCCGTTTTTAATAAACCAAGTCCATTTGCGGATGCCTGTTTCTTTCGTGTAAGCAGCCCAGTCGTCTTTGAACGCTTGAAGCGTTTCTGGACGCGGAACGTGCTTGCCGTCCTTCATATCCCAGTGCGTGCCTTCAATGCCCCACATGAGCAGGTATTGGCCTTCTTCGCTTGCAAGGAAGTTAATGAATTGCATCGTACGTTCCGGATTTTTGTTCTTCTTCGTAATTGCAATTGCATCCCAGCCCAGGGAGCTGCGGCCGCCGAATGTTGTTTTTGCAGGGTCAACGCCGTCTGCAACAACTTTATAAGCGAACAGCTGCGATTCCTCGCCTTTGTCTTTTTTCAGGATCGTGTTGGAGTTGCCCAGATCCCAGTATGCGCCTGTCGACGATAAGATTGTGCCCGTCGCGATTTTTTGCTCCCATACTTGGCGTTTGTTGATCGCCCACTCTTTATCCATCAGACCCGCACGGTACAGATCGTTCATGAACAGAATCATATCTTTGTATTTCGGATCTTTCACATCATATTGGAGCTTGCCGTCATGCTCATAGTAGCCCGACAAGCCGAACATGCCTTTGAAAGTTCCCATCGTGCCGCCCCAGTTCTCGCCGTCCATCGTCAGAGCGATCGTGTTCTTGCCGTCGATTTGCGGATATTTCGCTTTGAAATCAACGAGCAGCTGCTTGAACTCGCTTTGTGTGAACGGAACGCCGCCTTCTGCTTTGTCCGGTGCAAGCTCCTTCACGATATCCTTGCGCATATTGAATCCGAATACCGGCTCATGCTCAAGGCCGTACCAGTTGGAGAGGTAGTAGTTGTTACCGTCTTTGTAACGTGTTTTGTTCAAGACGTCGCCATACATAGTCGTTACGTCCGGACCATATTGGCTGATCAGATCATTCAACGGAATAATTGCTTTCGCTTCAATGTATTTCGCAACCAGATCACTGGAGCGGTCGAACATAATCATGTCCGGCAAGTCTTCACTCGCCAGCATCAGGTTCAGCTTCTCCGTCGGATTGCCTGTCGGCTGCTGAATTTCGATCGTTACGCCGGTACGTTTTGTAATTTCTTTCGCGATAGCGTTATCGAATTTATCTCCTGTGTTTTTATCGAAGAATGTAATCTTGATCGGGTCCGTGCTTGGCTCTTTCGTGCCTTCCGTGCCGCTATTCGGCTTTTCCGTACCGGTGTTGTTCGGTTTATTCGATGAATTCGAAGCACAAGCAGACAATAAGGAAATCAACATTACGGCTGTCAACAGGGACAGCATCCATTTTTTTGCGTTCATCCAAAAATCCCCCTTATTCATAATCGTATGCTTATCGAAAAGACTGTTCGGCATTCATCCGGCCGACCGCAACACCTCCCGCAAGTAATCTGGTTGGGCGGCAGATTAGCTCTTAACCGCGCCCAACGTCATACCTTTCACGAAATATTTTTGCAGGAACGGGTATACCATAATGATCGGCAGCGTTGCGACCATCGTCGCGGCCATACGAATTGTATCCGGTGATACGGCCATGCGTTTGGCCGAGTTCGCCATTGCCTGTGCGTCGCCGACCATGGAGCCCGTCTGATACTGGTTCAGTATTTTGACGAGTACAGCTTGCAGCGTTTTCAAATCCGGATTGTAAGTGAACACGTACGAATCGAACCAGGAATTCCAGTGGCTGATTGCCGTAAACAATCCGATCGTCGCCAGCACCGGCGTCGTCAGCGGCAGAATGATGCGGAAGAAGATTTGGATGTAGTTCGCACCGTCCATCTTCGCCGATTCATCAAGCTCCTGCGGCAGTCCTTGCATAAAGGTCCGAACGATGATCATATAGAAAACGTTCATTAAGCCAGGTACGACGAAAACCATGAAATTGTCGATCAGATGATAGCTTTTGAGCACCATGTAGTAAGGAATAAGTCCGCCGCCGAAGTACATCGTGAAGACGAAGTACAAGGTCCAGAAACGGCCTGCGACCAGCTCTTTTTTACTAAGTGCAAAGCTCAGCATACTGATTGTAATGACAGCAAGCGGCGTGCCGATAAGCGTCCGGAGCAGCGTGATGCGAATCGCCATCCAGATCTCGCTGTCCGTCAAAATTTGCTTGTAGCTCGCCAAACTGAACTCTCTCGGCCACAAATATAAATGGCCCCGCAGCGTATCCTCCGCGCTGTTCAAAGAAATAATGAAGATATTCCAGAACGGATAGAATGTAACAATAAATATCGCAACGATAAATGTGTAAACGGCCGTCATAAAGAGAAAATCTTTTTTGTCTTTCACCATGGCGTGTTCTCCTCTTCCGTTTTGTTCTAGAACAGTGACTGTTCTTCCATTTTTTTAGCCATCTGGTTGACGCTGATGACGAGTATGAACGCCACCAACGATTTGAACAAACCGACGGCAGCACCGTACGAGAACATGCCGTTTTGCAGACCGTATTTGTACGTGTACGTATCGATGACTTCTGAATATTGCATAACCGTATTGTTCTGAAGCAGGTATTGCTGGTCGAAGCCGGCATTGAGAATACCACCGACTGCAAGTATAGCCAAAATGATAATCGTTGGTCTAATGGAAGGAAGTGTAATGTGCAGCATTTGTTTCAAGCGGCTTGCGCCATCGACCTTCGCCACCTCATAAAGCTCCGGGTTGATCGCCGAGATCGCAGCCAGATACATAATCGCGTTAAAGCCCATGTCCTTCCAGGCATTCGATAGGGCGATAATCCACCAGAAAAGCGGTCCCTTCTGCATGAACTGAATCGGCTCGTCGATAATATGCAGGCCGGTCAGGATGTTGTTGATAACCCCGCCCGACGAGAGCATCGTAATAATGATGTTCGCCGCGATAACCCAAGAGATAAAGTGCGGCATATAAGATACCGTCTGGAACGTCCGTTTGAACCAGCCGTTTCTCATTTCATTGATCATAAGCGCCAGAATGATCGGCATTGGGAATCCGAACAGCAGCGACAGGAAGCTTTGTGCCAGCGTATTGCGCATGATCCTTACAAAGTCGCCGTTCGTGAAGAAGTATTCAAACCATTGCAGCCCTACAAAGTCCGTCGTGAAAAATTGCTCGAAAAACGTTCCGCCGCCCGGCTGATAATTAATGAACGCCATATACAGCCCGAACATCGGTACGTAGGAGAACATCAAGGTCAGGATGATCGCGGGCAGCATCAGTACGTAAAGCAGCCGCTGCTCTTTCAATCTGTCCAGCAGTCCGCCTCTATTCCGCTTGACGGCCAGCGTCCCGCTTCCTTGAGGTTGCGCTTTAGGTTGCATGTTCATCGTGTTGCCTCCCGTGAATTGATTGCGTTTTCATTTGCTTCGTGTTCTCATTATAGGCCTGGCAAAATACCTGTTCTATAATAAGATCTAACGATTCATATTCGAAACGCACACTCTTACTTTTGCTCCATTGTTGAATAGCGGCATTACCGTTACACTAATAAAAAAGACATCATAGAGTTATATTTCTTCTAGAAAAGGCGGGTGCCAACATGTACACTGTGCTGCTGGTAGATGATGAAGCAATCGAGCTGGAGATGATGGAGCAATACGTTCCCTGGGAGCAGGCCGGCATCCGGGTCGTCGGGACGGCCCGAAACGGCAAGGAAGCGCTCAGTAAGCTCACGGAACTAAAGCCGGATATTGTCGTGACGGACGTGCGCATGCCGATTATGGACGGACTGGAGTTTGGACGGCGGGCGAAGCAGATCGATAAAAGTGTCAAAATCATTTACTTAAGCGGGCATAACGAATTTCAATATATTAAGTCCGCGCTCAATATCGAAGCGGCAGGCTATCTGCTGAAGCCCATTGATATGGAAGAGCTGCTTGTACTGTTGGAGAAGGTAAAAAAGAAATGCGAGGAAGAGCAGCTTGCCAGCGCAGGCGGCGGCTGGCGGCTGGAGAAGCTGCTGCTTCGCATCGTACGCGAGCCTGTAGAGGAGCGCAGGCTGGAATGGATTAGCCAATGGGAAAAAAGCGCATCCGGCTTCTCTGCCCAGCAATCTTTTGGAGCCGCTTACATGACATTTGAGCCTCCTGCCTCGCGAGGCAAACCTGAGGAAGACGCAGTCGCACTGCCCGCTTCATCAGGAGCGCTGGTGTCGGATGCAGCTGAAGCTGCACGCGACTTGCTCAGGCAGCGGCTGGATACTGCAATTGTGCTGGAGACCGGGATTAATACTTTGTTTGTCCTGTTTCAAGGTAAACCGCAGCAATGGGACCCTGCCTATTGGGAGCTGCTTCGGGAAGAGCTGCTGGCGATTACAGTGGAGGGCGAATCCTTCGTGACGATTGGCCTGTCCGGCCCATACAAAGGCTTCCATCTGCTGAAGGAAGCCTTCGAGCAGTCACAGCGCTGCAATGATGAAAAGCTCTACCGGCAGGCAGGCTCGGTTATTATGCCAGGAAGCCAGGAAGCGATGAAGCAGACCGACATGCCTGTGGAGCAAGCCACTGCAGCGCTGATCGCCGCCATTCAGAGCACGGATGCTGAGCGTACCGGGCAAACACTGGACGATTGGTTCGCGGCCATGCGGCAAGAACGGGTCGAACGCAACTTCGCGGTTCGAGCGGTCATTCAGCTGCTTACAGCGCTTGAGCAGCATTTCACTTCCCTGATGGCCGGCCCGCTTCGCGACCAGCTGCTCGCCGATCATTGGAAGGAGCTGTCGCTGCTGCCGTCGATCGCCCACTATAATGCGTATGCGCAGCGCTTCTGCAGCGCGCTTCTGAGGGCTGCGGGAGCTCGCGATGCTGACCGCTATCAGTCGGTCGCCGGGCAGATTACGAAGCTGATCGCCGAGCGCTATCATCTTCCGATTACGGTGGAGGATATTGCGAAGGAGGTCTACTTGTCGCCGAATTATGTACGTACTATATTTAAGGAAAAGACGGGCGAGACGATACTCGATTACTTGACCCGTGTCCGCATGAATCATGCCTCGGAGCTGCTCAAAAACCGTTCGCTAAAGGTTCGAGAAATCGCCCATCAGGTCGGCTATGAGAACGTCTCCTATTTCTGTTCGGTTTTTCAAAAGCATAAAGGGAGTACGCCAAACGAATATCGTAAAATGCAACTTTAGGCTGGAGTGATCAACGGATGAGAAAACTGGCCGCTTGGCTTATCAACCCTTTAAACAATTGGCGGCTCCGGGAGAAGCTGTTCATCATGTTCTTGCTTGGGGGCATTCTCCCCCTGCTCTTCTTCGCCTTATATTCCTATACGACCATTCGCGGCGAGCTGTCCGCCCAGATGGTGGCGAATACCGGATCTACTGTGGCGCAAATCAACTCCAACCTGGAGAACAAGCTGGATACGTATACGAAGCTTTCTGCCACACTATATCTGGATTCTACGATGCGCGCCTATTTAACGAATGATTACTCGGTAGACCCGGCGCTATTCGTCGATGCGTACAAATATATCAACAACTCCTTCGTCAACATGCTGACGACGAATCCGGATATCCATTCCATGACGATCTACATTAATAATGAAACGCTTCCTACCGACGGTATGTTCATTAAAAGAATGGGCGAGAAGTTCCGTGATTCTCTGGCTTACAAGTCGCTGCGGGACAGCTATGGGGACGTGCGCTTTGTAACTTCACCGCCGGAGCCTGATCTGCCGCCGATGTTCACGCTATCGCGAATGCTGAATATTAGCAGCATGAACAATCCTTACGGCGTGCTGACAATCAACATTCTGGAGTCCGATATTTTCCGGCTGATGGAGAAGGAGTCGGAGGACAAAACCGTACTGATTATCAATGATGACGGCATCGTCATGTCCGCCAAAGACAAGACGCTGTTGAATCAGCCCATCGATTTGCCGGACAAGTTCCCGCAGGAGATGAACGGCCAGTTCGACAGCACGTATAACGGAGAGCCGGTGCTAGTCGTCTACAATACGACCAAATACGGCTGGAAGAGCGTGTCGGTCATTCCGTACAGCAGCTTCCTGTCCAAGGCGAATCTGACCGCTAAGCGGATTCTGATCTATGCAGTAGCCAGCCTTGCCGTCATGGCCATTCTGATTTATGTCACTGCACGGTTGTTCACGAAACGGGTCGAAACGCTCGTCGGCATGATGCGGCGCATCGAGAAAGAGGATTTCGAGCTGACTGACATCCGGCCGCTCGGACGTGACGAGATCGGGCAAATCGGCAATGCGCTGCGAAGAATGGGTCAGCGTCTCAGTGCCTTAATCTCCGATGTGTACATGAAAGAAATCGATAAGCGGGAAGCGGAGCTCAATGTTCTGCAGGCCCAGATCAATCCGCATTTTCTGTACAACTCACTCGCTTCGATCTCTTCGCTGGCCATTCGGAACGCCGATCCGCGAATGAACAAGATGGTAACCGACCTGGCGAAGTTTTACCGCATCTCGCTCAATAAAGGCAAAAACACGCTTTCGGTGCATGAGGAAATCCAGCTCACCCGCTACTATGTATCCATTCAGCAGGTGCGATTCGCCAATCTGCTGCGGGTCCATTATGATATCGATGAATCCGTGCTGCCGTGCCCGATTGTGAAGCTCACGCTTCAGCCTTTTGTGGAAAATTGCATCAACCATGCGATCTGGGATCACGAGCATGGCATCAACATTATTATCAGGGCCTGCCGCGATGGACAGGACATTCTGTTAAAAGTCATCGACGACGGCATGGGCATGCGAATGCCGAACGAGCGGGATTTGCCGCAAAGCGAGGACAAGCTATCCGGGTACGGCGTCCGCAACGTTGACAACCGGATCAAGCTGCTGTTCGGCGACTCCTACGGCGTCTCGATTTACAGCCGTCTAGGCATCGGAACGACGGTTACGATTCGCATACCGGGAAAGTAAGATGTTATGGCTGTTAATAAGAAAAGCCAGCAAACCGATTTTCGGTCTGCTGGCTTTTTCATTCATGTTACTTTTTCACTTTTACCTTATAGAGCTTCGATTGTGCGCCTTCCAGATTCACTTGGAGGCTGTCCTTCACTTCTGCCTTCGTACCTGTCCACACGTCTGTCAGCTCAACTTTCGCAGTTGCAGAAACGCCAAGCGCCCGCTTCAGGTCGATCGTTTTCACCGCTGCTTCGTTCGTGTAGTTGAATACCGCCAGGTAGTAGTCCTTTTTGTCCTGCAGGACGAATACGTCAGTTGCAGCCGTTCCTGTGTTGCCTTCAACCGGACGGAACGCTTCGCCGATCAGCGCGATTTCATTCACGCTTTTATTCGTCAAGAGCGACTTCATAAGCTTCTGTGCTTCCACATTGCTAACGTCATCGGAGTTCATGTACACCGTACCGGAAATGGCTGCGGCATTAACTCGCGTCTGCGCTGCATTATACGAGCCGCCTTTGGCCAGCGTCATATAGTCAGGATCGGTATAAGCGTAGATCGTTCCGTTCTGCCACCAGCCGTAAGTCAGGTTGTTAAGCTGGTATTCCGTGCGGCCAAGCGTGCCGTCGATATCGCAGGAGATGCGTCTCGCATGCGCATATTGGCTCGGGAACATAGGCGCGATCGAGGCGCTGATGAACATTTTGCCGCCAAGCGTCTTGTTGATATGCGCCATTCCTTGGTTGTACGCTTGAATGCCTGTCTGCACCTTCGGATCATAATGCTTGCCTTCGAACGAACCGTGCGTCAGGAAGTCGATTTTAATATATTCAAAGCCGTAGTCCAGAAACTTCTTGAATACGTATTCGACGCGCTGCTGAGAGCCTGGATGTGTAGGATCGATCGCATAAGCGCCGTCCACCTTCGGCAAAATGTTGCCCGCTGCATCGCGAAGCACGATGTCACCGTACGTATACTTGCCGTTAGTGCCTTCTACCGGCTGCGACATATTATCGCCCCAATAGACGAATGGGCCGTAGTAGATGCCTGCTTTTTGCCCGTTTTTACGAATAACCTTCACCGCATCGCGAAGCTGCTGCTCGGACAGGTTATCCCAATACGAGTCCATGTTAATATATACGGTGCCGTCGTTCGTAAACGACTTTTTCAGATTCTCTTTAAAGAAATTGGATACTTCTACGACTTTATCGTAGCTGAGCGAGCTTTCGTACGCGCCCCAACTGTTCCAGCCAACCGGTACGCCGGAAGGCACGCCTTTCTGGAACTTGAGCGGCGGAGCAACTGCCGCATTCGCTTCACCGTAATTCTCCAGACCGTCGCGGTAGTCGTTGTAATAACCGACTGCAATTTGCGGAGAAGTAATCGTCTGGCCCGACACTTTGCCGTGATCGATCGTGTCATGGGTCGAAGTAAGCGACGTAAAGCCGCCGTATACTTTCAGCTTGTTCAATTTGTCGTTCGAGCCGCTCCAGTAAATGCCGGTTTTCCACACATCATGCGTAACAGAGCCGATAACAAGCCCGGTGCGGCTGGTGTTGTCATAGATCGCCGTCATTTCCGAGCTGATGTAGTTGTTGTTGTTCAGCGCCGTATTGATTGTACGGGCCTGATAACGCGACCACATGTCGTTGTCGAAAGGCGTAATCAGTACGCGATTGTCTCCACCTGTGCCGATATCAACGCCGCCGCTAGCGTTTACGACGAGTGGAGCCATATCATTGGAGCTAACCGCAGCACCGCTGCTGACTACCTGCTGGGATACGAGGAAGTAAGGCTGATCCTCATACAGCTGATAGATTTGTTTCATTACAGGCAAGCCTTCGCTGCGGTTCTCGACCGTAATGCGGACGCCCTTGCCATGTCCGTCCTTAATTTTCTCCACATCTTTCAGCTTGAAGCTGTGCTCAGTGTATTGACGGCTGTCCAGCAGCTTGTCCTCAAGCTGCGCGCTGGCATAAGCGCCCTTCACAAGCGTTTTGCCGTTCCAGGCATAGGCAGCCAGGCCGGACTCCGTATTGAATGTAATGCTGTAGGAGCGGGAAACGAACGTTGCTCCTTTCTCGTGTTTTGTTACTTTAATGGAGCCATACTTGTCCGAATCGAGCGCTTTGCCGATTACACCGATGTTGTCCACCGGACCCGGATCTTCGCCTCCGCCTCCAGCAGCAGCGATCTCCAGCTTGTCGATATCCGGCGACCAGCCGCCGTCATCGTTGAAGGTAATTGTGTTCGCTCCTGCTTTCAATTCGATCTCCAGCGTGAATACGCCAAGCGTATCCCAGTTTTCTGTTTTTGGCAGCGCATAGTTTTCCGATGCGCCGTCATTAACGGAGATCGATACCGGACGAGGGTCTCCGGAAATGTAGTAGATGCTAAGCTTGTACACGCCGGCTTTCTCCGCCATAATATCGCGGAACTGCAGCGTGGAGCCGCCCCACAAATTGCCTACCTTGCGGCCGCCCGAGCAGCCCGTCGCAGCAGCGCAGCCGCTTACCGCAGCATTGCCTGTCAGTACGTTGTTGGCAGCTTCCGCCTCATAGACGGTACCTGTAACAGGGCCGCCAGGACCGCCGTTATCAGATAAGCGGAGGTCGATCCGGTCGATGTCCGGCGAGTAGCCGCCCTCATCATCGAAGCGAATCGTATTCGCTCCCGCCTTCAGCTCCACTTCAAGCTCATAAACGCCAAGCGTATCCCAGTCCGCCGTCTTCGGCAGATCGTAGTGATCCTTCGTGCCGCCATTGACGCTAACGCCAAACGACCTCGGGTCACCCGAAATATAGTGGACTGTCAGCGTATATACGCCGGCTGTCTCCACAGTAATATCATTGAATGTCAACGAAGAACCGCCCCACAGCCCGCCGGCCACTTGGCCTCCGGAGCAGCCGGTTGCCTCTTTGCATGCTTTAATCTCCGCTTTGCCAGTCAGCGTGTTCCCCGCCGCTTCGGCTTCATACGAATAGCTTCCGGCTGCGGCCTGTACCACTGCCGCCGCTTCGGTGTCTGCGCCTGCCGCATGAATTTCACGCCCGGACTGGCCCGGAGTGAAAAACGCCGTCTGGACAAGCAGCACTGCCGTCAGCAAAAGGAACAAGCCTTTGCCGGACAATGCCCAATGTTTTCTTCTCATTACTTCATGCCTCCTGTTCGCTATTGAAAATAGTAAAGCGCTTACAAAGTGCATTTCCAATGTAAAACAGAGAAGGGGCCGGAACAATCCCAATATTTAACGAACGATACGACAAACCGCCAAAGTTTGAGCTTGGCACCCTCTGATTGCGGTGCAGCTCTCCCTTTGGCGGCTTGAATGGCCACTCGTTCGTTTCGTTATGTTAGGCGGCTGAGATGTCGATCAACTGTAATTGACCGTCTAGACGGTAACGTTTGCCCGCCTCCAGCTGCAGATTGATCTGGCTGCCGCCGCATTGCACGACCGTCTCCAGATCGGAGTACGCCGTGATGACCGCCTCCGTCAAGCTGCCGCCGCTCCATACGACCGAAGCTTCGGCATTTCCTTTTGCCCGCAGTCCTTCGTATGACCCGTTGGCCCAGTCTGCCGGCAAAGCAGGCAGCAGATGAATAGAGCCGGCATGGCTTTGCAGCAGCATATCGGCAATCGCCGCCGTGCCGCCGAAGTTGCCGTCAATGACGAAGATATTCGTCTCTGCGCCGGCTACGCCCGGCTTCGAATAGGACAGCAGATTGTCGAAGCAAAGCTCGCCGATCAGATGCCGGACATGCTTCACCGCTTGATTGCCGTCATGCAGCCTGGAGAAGCCCAGCGCGAACAACGCGGCGGTGAACTCAATATCCTCCAGTTCGTCAACCAGCATGCGCCCAAGCAGCGTCTGCCGCATCGCGGCGCTCAGCTCCGGCGTATGCTCCGGCGTAATCTGGTTGCCCGGATAGATGCCGTACATATGGGAGAAATGCCGGTGCTGCGGCTGCGCTTCCGCGTAATCCTCCAGCCACTCCTGCAGCTGGCCGCGTTTGCCGACTTGGAGCGGCGGCAGCTGCTCGATCGCCGCCTTAAGCCGCGACTGCAGCTCCGGATCGGCTTCCAGCAGCTCTGCTGATTCCAGACAGAAGACGAACAAGTCACGAACCAGCATCTGGTCCATCGTTGAGCCCATGGAAAGCTGCTGCTCACCTTGCTCTGACGGACCCGGATAGAAGCTGTTCTCCGGGGAATTCGACGGCCCCGTTACGAGCCAGCCGTACTTCGGATGGATGACCATGTAATTCAGGAAGAACAACGCGGCCTCCTTCATAACCGGATAAGCCTGACGGGATAGAAAATCGCGGTCCTTGCCATATTCGTAATGCTCCTTCAGATGAGTCGCGATCCAGAGGCCGCCCGTTACGTTCATCCCCCAAGACCTTCCCCAGCCCGGCGAAGCAAATCCCCATGCGTTGGAGAATACATGCGCGACCCAGCCTTCGCAGCCATAGAAATCCTCCGCTGCCGACCGGCCCGCTTCCGACAGCTTCTCGATATAGTTCATAAGCGGGACGTGACATTCTGCCAAGTTGCTAATTTCCGTCGGATAATAGTTCATCTCTGTATTGACGTCAAGGTGATAGTCGCAGCTCCAAGCCATCGCATTGGCTTCGCCGTCATTCCAGATGCCTTGCAAGTGCAGCGGCAGCCTGGAATCGCCCCTTGATCCGGCAATCGTCAAATAGCGTCCATATTGATAAAACAATGCGATAAGGCCAGTGTCACGAGAATCGCCCGCCCGCAAGCGGCGTACCCGCTCATCCGTTGGAAGTTCGGCGAATTCAGCCGTCTCTCCCAGATCTAAATTAACGCGCTTGTAGAGCGCTTGATAGTCTGTTAAATGACCGGCCAAGAGCCGGTCAAAGCCTTTCGCTTGTGCAGCATTGAGCCGCTCTGAACTTTCGGCTTTCCAGCTGTCATCCTTGCGGCCATAATCGGTGGCAACGGCGAAATAGATGACGACCTCGTCCGCTTCCTCGATGCTGATCTCTCCATCTGCTCCTTGCAGCGTTCCGCCTGTTACGGCAACTTGTACCGCACCTTCGCTCCATACTCCGCAAGTTCCGTCGCTATGAATGTCCTCCGTCGCCTGTGTACGGAAAACGAGCTTACCCTCTTCCTCCAGCCAAGCATTGAAAGTATTCGTTCTTCCCTGCATGCGCAGCTTCAACGACACGCTTCCCGCACGATCACCCTTAATGCGGGATACGAGAACGCCATCCGCATGCGTTGCGAATGATTCGCGGCGAATGGCAGCTCCAGTGCTGCTGCGGTAGGATACCGCTGCTACTGCCCGCTCCAGATCCAGCTCGCGAACCAGCTCAGTGCCCTGATCTCCATAGCTGATTAGAATGTCGCATAACGACAGATTTGTGCCAAAGTTGCCCTTCCTCGGCTCCAAATGCTGCTCGGCCAGCTTGTCTCCTTTGACGTAATCGCCGCTGAAGAAGGCCTCGCGCATCTCCGCCAGCTTCTCTCTTGCATCCGGCGATCCGCCGAAGCGCTCCGGCTTGCCTGACCAGAAGGTCACCTCGGTCATATTCCATGTCTCGCTGTCAATGCCGCCGTGCTGAACCGCACCAAGCTGTCCGTTGCCGAGCGGAATTCCTTGCTTCCAGCCGCTTGCCGGCTGTGTATATGTCATTTTCATCGTAATCATCCTCTCCGGTGTTGGCTTAATCGTCCGTATTGACGGTGAAAGCCCTTTCGTAAATCGCGCCATTATTGTAACATTGATAAAAAAAGACGTATTTGTTCGCTAGTCCAATTAGTTGACGATTAGTCCGGTAAACTTTTCGAAATAATTTACCTATATAGCGTATAGCGGTCAAGCAAAGCAAAGGCAGGGAAACCGAACATGAAACCACTCAATGAATTAAAGCCCTACGTCGGCGATTCCATGCGTTACCTCTATGAAGGCGGCATCAACGAAAAACTGCGAGTCTGCAATGTCTATGCATTCCACCTGTTTGTGGACGGACCCGGCGAAATGGAAGTGAACGGGAAACTGTATCCAATCGACCGCCGGACGCTTATCTTTTTGCGCCCGGGCGAGCCTCATGCTTTCCATGTTCAGAAAGGACAACCTTTGTCCTCCTATAACCTTTATTGCGATATGTGGGAGGGCGCTCCCAGCCCGGTGTCGCTCAACCGAATGTTTATTCATGCGCCGGAGCCGTTTACGTTCGATACCCTCTCCGTTACCGAGCCATGCCCGGAGCTGGATTCGCTGCCCAGCCGCTTCTCGCTCCAGCCTTATCCTTGGCTATTCGACTCCTTCGTCACGCTCGCCAAGCAGTTTGACGATACGCGTTATTACCACGCGGAGCTGGTCAACAGCCTGCTGTATGCATGGATGCTGAGCTGGTACAACGTCATCCATACCCATCAGCCTAGCGACTTCCGCATCGTCAAGCTGCTGGCGCAGCTGAACGAGCATCCCGAGACGCGAACCTCGGTGGAGGAATGGTCGGCGATGTGCGGCTTGAAGCGCTCTTACTTCCATTCGCTGTTTTTGCGGGAAACGGGATTTACGCCAAACGCTTACCGCCATAGATTGTTAATGAAACGCGCGGCTCATCTGCTCGTGGAAACGAATTTTTCAGTAACGGCTATTTCTGAACGGCTGGGATACACCTCCATCCACCCGTTCACCCGCCACTTCAGCGCTTTTCACGGCGTCAGCCCGCGCGCTTACCGGTTCCAGCCGTCGCCGGACCCGGGCGAGTAGGCGGGATCGGGCGGGGCTTTACCTCGCTCCAATGTTGGTTGGAGCGAACCTGTTTCGCTATTTTGCGTAGACAGGTTCGC